>NZ_VITA01000003.1 GCF_007827695.1 Sinorhizobium medicae
CCAACCGTATGTTCATGCACGCCGAGCTCGTCCGCAACGACCTTGCTCGGAACTCCCTCGCCACAGCGAAGAATGATCCGGCACCGCTCCGACAGGGAGCGTGCAACACGATGCTTGCGCACCTGTCGCTCCAGATATTCCCGCTCCGCCTCGCTCAAAACCAATGGGGGCGTTGGTCGGCCAGTCGCATTTGCCATGCCTCAACCTCCAATGAAGAGGCCAAGCATACAATGTAGTGAATTTTAGTTCCAGGTGACTAGAGGCCGTCTAGAATTCTGACTTGAAGGCTCAAAGGTTCAGCGCTTTCCGTGACGCGCATGATTTTTCCGGCGCACGATTGCGAGGGCCGCGCCGTACTATTCGACCGCGGTACGGACGGCATGTGCGCATGCGGTCGCGAAGGCGGCACGAGAGCAGAAGGACCTTCGCTGCCTTATACTCGGCGCGGGCGGCCTGCTTGCCAATGTCAACGACATGGACGAGAGCTCGCGTACGATCCAGCCAACCCATGCGGATTGGGCGCGTTCGGATATGGCTACGATCCAGGCCTTGGGGCAAGCGGAGCCAACTTTATCAGCCGGCCATCATATCCGGCGTCCAGGCCGGCTCGTAGGTCAGCCGGACTTCTGCATACTCAACACCCGGCACATACCAGACGCAGTTGCGCACTGCCTCCTTCAGATAAACGCTGGCCGGACAGCCCTTCGTGGTCGTGGTCATCGTCACATGGGCGATCCTGCCATCCTCGACGGATACATCGTAGATCAGACCGAGATCGACTATGTTGCGGCCAAGCTCAGGGTCAATGATCATGCGCAGTGCATCGCGGATTGTTTCGCAGGTAGTCGCGTTCTCCGGTTCGCTCATGGCTTCAGCCCTTATCACCGACACGGACGAAGATGCGGAAGGTGGTTCGTGTTTCGTCGAAATTGCCCGCCCACTGGTGCCCCCGCTTTGAAAGCTCCGGGAAGAGGAAGATGGGTTCGCGGGAGAGAAGCGCAAACAGCACCTCGCCCGGCTGCAGCCGCTCTGCAGCCGCGAGGATGCGGACCATGGGCTCCGGGGGGTCGAGCTCGGTCAGGTCGAGGTTTTCGATGGGATCGGGCCAGGAGTCCGGATTGTCGGCATCTGCAGAGACCTCGACGGGGGCGCCCGCCGCCTTCGGCGTGAAAAGGACTTCCCAGTCGCCGCCTTGCATCTCCTGTGTCTCGTGGCTGAAGCCGCGGCCCTCCATGACTTTGAACAGCGGCTGTGGACGAAAGGGAGCAAGCAACCGCAACGCTTGGCCCGGTCTCAACCCGTTCACCGCCTCCATGATCGCCTGGAACGGCTCGCCGCCGCTCCTCAATATAGGTCGGACGTCGAATTCTCTTGGTGCTGGGTGATGGGTTTCGACAGTCATGGATTACTCCTGTGGTCGAGAGATCGGGAGAAAGAGATGCGGCCTCGACGCGCCCGCGGGAAGGCGCAGGGGCGCTGCGACGGAGGAAAGCGTACGGGCGCGGACGAGTTCCACCATCAGGCCGACGGTCGCGCAGAGTTGCGCCAGGGTGGCGACGCGGAACGCCCCCGGACATTCGGCAAAGAGCGAAAACGTAGCCGCAATCACGGCCAGGTAGTAGACAAAAAACCAAAGGCTTGCGCGCTTATCCTCGACCAAATCCTGAATACTTGGCACTGCGGTCCGCCCGAGAACGGGGCCATAGCATTCGAGCCAGGTCAAAAACGGAACAATCTTGTAGAGCTGCGCGAGGCCGAGGCCGGTCAACCAGCCAAAGACGAAGAGGTAGACGAGAGCCGCGGCGCCTTCGCCTGCCGCGGCCCGTGTGGCTGGCAGGGCAAACATGACTACGGAGGCGAAAAGAGCAGCAAAGGCCGCATAGCTCGCACGTATGTTGAGCTCCACGATTTTGCGACGGCGCTCGCGAAACAGGCGCAAGACGTCGGCGGAATAGAGAAGGGCGGCGAAGACGGCCAGCAACGCCGCGACGCTCCCCGCCTCTTCCATGCCGTCGCTATCCACTGCAATCGAGACGATGCCGGCAACGACGATCGCCAGGGCCGCGGCGCCCGTCCACAAGACGGCTCTGTTGGTTGGCCGCGTGTCATCCGGCGCAAGCATGAACATCGGCAGCAGCCGGTAGCTGACGCCGATCGCGCTAAAGGTCAGCCAGCCTGCGAGGCCAAGCGCCGCGTGCAGCGGCACTCCCTTGAGGAGAAGCGCGATCGCCGCGTAATTCGTGACCGTGCCGGAAAGGACGAGCGTGAAGGCGCCGCCGACAAGGACCGCGGCGATCAGCGCGCCGAGCCCCACGGCGACGAAACGCGCGGGAAGCGGCAGCGGACGCACCGTAAGGAGCGTCGCCGCGAGCATGATGATAGCGAGCCCAAAGCCCATCGCCAGTAGCAGCGCGCCGGACGGCAACATGGCTGTCGATACTCCTTGAGCACCGCCAAGTGCGGTAAAGCCGCCGACGAGCAGAAGAAGTCCGGGAATGAGCAGCGCCAGAGCCGGGAGCGCGAGCCGGCCCGCGCGGAGCGGCGCGGCAACCAGCACCGGCACGAACTGCAGCAGCGCCCCCGTCATCAGCAGGCCCAGCCAGCCGATGGCGACGACATGCACCAGCGCCAAGGTGGCCGGGGCTTCGACGGCGGCGAACGGATAACCGTAGCCGCCTACCATCGCGCTCTCCCCGGCGATCAGAAAGAGGCAGGCAGCGGCGAAATAGGACATCGTCCATGGGGAAAGCGTGGCTCCTGGCATCTAAATCACCATGCTTGCTATCGGATCACCGCCGGGTCGGGATCAATGATCCGAACCGCAGCAGCATTCGCAGGCGGAACCGTTTCCGAGGCGGGCGATCTCAACGCGCCAGATTTCCGGCCCCTCTTCCAGATAATCCCAGCCGAACTCGCCTGGGAAATTCGTTTGCAACTGGTAGTGGAGAGGCCGCGGATCGTGGTCGCTGGTGATCAGCATTGAGCCGCCGGCAGGGAGCGTTCCGAGCAATCCGAAAATTCGCGGGTGACGCTCACGCGGCGGGACGGTGCGGACGTCGATGGATGGTTTCTGCTGTGTTTCCGTCATTGTCGTGGAGTTCTCCGTCGACCGCCCCTCGTGCATTCCGATGCGGCGGCGGCTGGAACCGGATCGGAACTTGTCGACCCTATCCCTGCGAGGGCAGACACACTTTGACGGGGAGCAAACAATTTCAGAAACGTTCTCGGACCGTGTTCCGGTCCTGGGATTAGGCTCGACCCGCAAATGCGGCACCATTCAGGGATTCGCCGGCGCGGGGATTCATCTCGTGGGCCGTCTCCAAACAGACGCTAGTCGAACGTGCGGCAAAGCAGAGAGCAGCGCCGCTTAGTGATTGCACCGCGGCAGAGAGGCGCGCCTCCGAAAAGCAGAGAGCAGCTTGCAGAAATCGATTTCGAAGCCGAGCGCCTTCGAGGCCGCATGAAGGTTGGCTCCGTCGATGAGGAGCGCGATCTTCTCCCGCTGATCGAACATGGCCGCTTCTCCCCCTCACGGACCAGGCTCCAAGGCCGAAGCCACTCGGCTTGCGCGGTGAAAATCTTCCGATTTACGCTGGAAGTGGATCCGTTGCGCAACCCTTTCGACTTATCGCTTCATCTCACCCGTCGAGCGGACCAGTTCCCCGACCACGCGAAAAGCGGTCGGGTGCTGGATGGATCATCGCCTTGCTTCGGCAGTGCGCGGGGGGACTGCCGGAGACACAGCTGTCGCCTGGGTGATCACGACAGGCTGCCGCGCTGATCGTTCCTACTATGCAGTCGACTTCCTTTGACATCGCTCAAAGAAGGAAGCCCTGGTTCGCCCCTAGAATGGCAGTAAATCAAGGTTCCACCCTCACGAGAAGGACTCTCCATGCAACCGGCTCTTGTCGCAAAATATGGCGAGGCACGTCTGCCCCGCTACACAAGCTATCCGACGGCGCCACGTTTCTCGACCGCCGTCAGCGCCGGGACCTATGGCGACTGGCTCGCCGCCATCGCACCGGAGCAGAAGGCGTCGCTCTACCTGCACATCCCCTTTTGTCGTTCGATGTGTTGGTACTGCGGCTGTCACACGACGATCACCCAGCGCGACCAGCCGATCCTCGATTATCTCGACATGCTTCGCGAGGAGGTCCGTCTAGTCTCGGCAAAGACGCGAGCGCCGATTAGCATCGACCACGTGCATTTCGGCGGGGGGACTCCGACTGTCATGCAGCCGGCGGAGTTCCGGGCGCTGGTAGCACTGCTGCGCGAGCGGTTCGAGTTCGCGAGCACCACCGAAATCGCCGTGGAGATCGACCCGCGAACCCTCGAGCCGGAAATGGCGACGGCCCTCGGCGAAGCCGGTGTCCGCAGGGCGAGCCTCGGGGTGCAGAGCTTCGACCCGGTCGTGCAGAAGGCCATCAACCGGATCCAGAGCGAGAAGCAGACGATGGAGGCTGTTTCGCGCCTGCGTCAGTCCGGCGTCGGCAGCATCAATTTCGATCTCATCTACGGCCTGCCGCACCAGACAGTCGAATCCTGCATCGCGACCGCCGAGGCAGCGATTCGGATGGGACCCGAGCGCTTCGCCGTCTTCGGGTACGCCCACATCCCGTCGTTCAAGAAGCACCAGAAGCTGATCGACGAGCATGCGCTTGCTGGTGCGGAAGGCCGCGTCGCCCAGGCCGAAGCCATAGCGGCGACACTCGTCGCCGCCGGCTACCGCCGCATCGGCCTCGACCATTTCGCCCTCCCGGACGACGGCCTGGCGGTCGCGCAGGCAAGAGGTCAACTGCACCGCAATTTCCAGGGCTACACGACGGATGCCTGCGAAACGCTCATCGGCTTCGGCGCCTCGGCGATCGGACGAATGAAGGACGGCTATGTGCAGAACGAGGTACCGCCGGGCCTGTACGCTCAGCGCATAGCCTCGCGTCGGCTTGCAACGGTGAAAGGCTACCGCATGACACCGGAGGATAGGCTTCGGGCAAGCATCATCGAGCGGCTGATGTGCGACTTCGGCGTCGATGTTCCCGCCCTTGCCTCTGCGCACGGCTTTGACCCGGAGATGCTGCTCCGCGGCAACGCCAGGCTCGCAATGCTGGAAAGCGACGGCATCCTTGATATCGCCGACGGCGTCATACGGCTGCGCGAGGGGGGACGCTTCCTCATCCGCGCCGCCGCTGCAGCCTTCGACGCCTATATCGAGCAATCGGGACGGACGCATAGCAAGGCGGCGTGAAGGCCGCCTTAAGCTGAGAACAGAAGGGCCCGGCATGTACGCGCATGCCGGGCCTTCCGGTATCGCGGCCTGCCCCCGCCTAGCTTACAAGGCCGCGATAGATCGCCGGCAGGGCGGCAGGCAGCCTGCCGATATTGCTGACGACGGCGTAGCCGTTCTGGCCGAATATGACCGGCACATAGGATTTCGCCTCGCGATCCACCGTCACCCCGAAGACGCTGATGCCCGAGCGGCGCGTTTCACCGACGGCGCGGCGGCTGTCCTCGAGCGCGAAACGACCCTCGTAGTGGTCGACGTCGTTGGGCTTGCCGTCGGTTAGGACAATGAGGAGCTTGCGGCGGTTCGGCCGTTCGACAAGCCTTGCTGCGGCGTGGCGGATGGCCGCGCCCATGCGGGTGTAGTAGCCGGGTTTCAGCGCCGCGATGCGCGCCTCGATCGTCGCGCTCATCGCCTCGTCGAAAGCCTTCACGGTCTCGATCCGCACCCAATCTCGCCGCCGGGACGTGAAGGTGAGGATTTCGTGGGCATCGCCACAGGCGGAAAGCCCATGCGCCAGGACCTGAAGCGCTTGCTTCTCGACATCGAGGACGCGAAGATCGTCGAACCAGGCGTCGGTGGAGAGCGACACGTCCATGAGGATCGTCACCGCAAGGTCGTGCGCCTGCGGCCGGCTCATCATGTGGATGCGGTCGCTGCCCTGCCCGCCGGCCCTGAGGTCTGTGCGCGCCCGCACAACCGCGTCGAGATCGAGGTCGGCGCCATCGATCTGTGCCCTCAGCATCTCGTGACGCGGCCGCAGTACCTCGAACTGACGGCGCACACGCCGGATCAGGCTCTTCGTCGTCGGATCCGCTTCTACCGGCAGGCCTTCTGCCGAGGCGGGCGCGGCAAGCACCCGGCAATGGTCCTTGAGGTAGCCGCCGCCGCGATAGTCCCATTCGGGATAGGTGAGTTCCGCCATGAGCGGCGTGCGGTCCAGCGCTTCCGGGGGCAGGTCGAGGTCGAAGCGAAAGCGCGCGGCCGGGCGTCCCTTGCGTTCGCCGAGCGTCATGTCGTCGAGTTCGTCGGCGGCGCTGGCGTCGTGGTCATCGCTGTCGTCCGCCGGACGGTCGACATTGACCATTTCGGCCATGGCGAGGATCTTCTCGAAGCGGTTGAGGATGAACGGGCTCCGCTCGGACTGCCGCTGTGCCTCGCGTGTCGCCACATGGCGTGTCGTCTCCGACCCTTCCGCTCTATCGCCACCGCGAGCGGGCTCGTCCTCGCCGTTTCGCCGCTCCGTCTCTTCACGCAGGAGCACGTCTGGCCATAGCGGTACCGGAAGCATCGGCAGATAGCCGGTTGGCGCACACCTTGGAAAGATGACCGGCGGCATTTCGTCGTTGAGACCGGCACCGGCTCTTAGCATGGAGAGTGTCCGGTTTTCGACGTGCTGCTCGACGGAAGGAAGCGAGCGCCGCTGCCGGACGTTGAGCACCGCCCTGCAGAGGCGACGATAGCGTTGGCGCATTGCTGGATAGCTGGCGAGCACCGACCTTACCGTATCACCGGCACGTGAAAGGAGTGCCAAGTCGCGCGATAGCGGGTCGGCGGCGCCGACGTGCTTGAGTGGCATGACGGCCATCATCGCCGCCAGCCAGAAATACAGGTCGCGGTTGAGACGCCGAGAGGGAAAGAGATCGACCTCTGCCGGCAGCATCAGCGTCGCATGGTCGCGCGCCGGCTGGACGAGCTTCTCCTCGCCAAGGCCCATGCGCTGGCGCAAGCGCAGCCGGTGCGCGGAGGTTCGACCGCGGGCGGGCGCGATCTGCACCGCCCGCTCGCCGCCAAGACCGCGGAAGTACACGGCAAACACGGCCTGGACCTCCCCGAGCCGGACCGCCTCGTCCGGAAAGCGCGGCCAAGTGCGCGTGTTGCCGATCAAGCGATGCCAGGCGCGGCCGACCGTTTCTTCGAGCTCGAGGAAGTCCAGCATTTTCTTATCCTTGGCGGACGACCGCGTCTGCGATCTCGATCAGCGCGGCCTTGACGTCCGGCTCGTCCGTGAGCGGTTCGATCATCGTCGCCAGGACGGCGTCGCGCACCGACACTCCGTTGTCGAGAAGGCTGGCGCAATAGACGAGCAGGCGCGTCGAGACACCCTCTTCGAGATCATGCCCCTTGAGACTCCGCAGCCGATGCGCGAGATCGACAAGCGGTGCGACCCGGCTCTCGTCAAGCCCGCTCTCCTCGGAAACGACGGCAATCTCGCTCGCCCTCGGCAGGAAGTCGAACTCGATGGCGACGAAGCGCTGCCGCGTGCTCGGCTTGAGGGTCTTGAGCAGGTTCTGGTAGCCGGGGTTGTAGGAGACCACCAGCATGAAGCCGGGCGGCGCCTCCAGGAGCTCGCCGGTGCGCTCGAGCGGCAGAATGCGCCGGTCGTCGGTGAGCGGATGCAGCACCACCGCGACATCCTTGCGGGCCTCGACGATCTCGTCGAGGTAGCAGATGCCGCCCTCGCGCACGGCCCTGGTCAGGGGACCGTCGACCCAGACGGTGTCGCCTCCTTTGAGGAGATAGCGGCCGGTCAGGTCCGCGGCGGCGAGATCGTCATGGCACGACACGGTCGAAAGCGGCAGGCCGAGCTTCGCCGCCATGTGGGCTACGAAGCGTGTCTTTCCGCAGCCGGTCGGGCCCTTAAGCAGAAGCGGAAGCTGGCGCGTCCAGGCGCTTTCGAAGAGCTCGCATTCCCGGCCTGAAGGGGAATAGGCCGGGATGGCCGAGTCCGGAATGGCTGGAGCCTTGAGGGCGATGTTCATGAATAATCTCCGAGTTCGAACTTCAAGCGGTGCGGCCGGTCACGTGGGGCCGGCCGCTTCCCTTCATTCGGCCGGTTGAACGGCTTGGTTGCGGGCCGGGCTAGCGCTCCTGCCCGGAACAAGGACTGCCCAGAAGAACATCAGCGCCGAGATGAGTACGACGACGCCCGATCCGAGGCGGACCCAGTAGAAGAGAGCCAGTTGCTCCTGCACGGCCATGAAGCTCTCGCCGAGGACTCGCTGCAGGTGGACCTGAACGACACCGGCGAAGGTGAGCGCGAAGGTCATGACGGACATGGCGCTGCACATGGCCCAGAAGCTGGCGATCGACAGCCACTGGTTATAGGGCGCCCGTCCTTTGATCTCCGGAATGGCATAGGCCATCACGGCGAGGTTGAGCATCACATAGGCGCCGAAGAAGGCGAGATGTCCGTGCGCAGCGGTGACCTGGGTGCCATGGGTGTAGTAGTTGACCGACGAAAGCGTGTGCAGGAAGCCCCAGACGCCGGCGCCGAAGAAGGCCATCACCGAGCAGCCGATCGACCAGAGGAGCGCCGCCTTGTTCGGATGCTTGCGCCCGGCTTTCCAGGTCATGACGAAGGTGAAGACCACCATGGTGAAGAACGGGGCGACCTCGAGCGTGGAGAAGAGCGAGCCGATCCACTGCCAGTAGCCCGGTGCTCCGATCCAGTAATAATGGTGGCCGGTCCCGAGGATGCCGGAGAAGAGCGCCAGGCCGACGATAACGTAGAGCCACTTTTCGACGACCTCGCGGTCGATGCCGTTGAGCTTGATCATCAGAAAGGCCAGAACCGAGGCCATGATCAGCTCCCAGACGCCTTCGACCCAGAGATGCACGACATACCACCAGTACATCTTGTCGAGCGCGAGATTGACCGGGTTGTAGAAGGCGAAGAGGAAGAAGATCGCCACGCCCCAGAGGCCGAAAATCAGGATGTTCGTAACCGTGGTCTTGCGACCCTTCAGTACGGTCAGTGTTATGTTGAAGAGAAACATTAGCGCGACGACGACGATGCCGACCTTGATCGCGAAGGGCTGCTCGAGAAATTCGCGGCCTTCGTGGATGTGGAGGAGATACCCGATGACCGCCACGGCCGCGGCCACAAGGAAGATCCAGAACTGTGCGACCGCGATCTTCGGACTGTAGAGTTCCGTCTCGGCCTCTTCCGGCAAGAGGTAATAGGTGGCGCCCATGAAGCCCATCAGCAGCCAGACGATCAGGGCATTGGTGTGCACCATGCGGACGATGTTGAACGGCAGCAGTTCCGAGAGGGTGTTGGGCAATACGTAGATCGTGCCGGCGAGCACGCCGAACAGGACTTGGGCAAGAAACAGGCCGAGCGCACCGTAGAAGTACAGCATCGCGACCTTCTGGGTTTGATATTTCATGTCTTTTCTCCTTGGCCCGCCGTCTCAACCCGCCTCGTTCGGAGGCCATTTCTGCGTCTTGATGCGGCTCGTCCATTCGAGGAAATCGGCAAGGTCGTTCAGTTCCTGCTCGGTCAGATTGAATTGCGGCATCTGCCGCCGCCCGTCGGCGCCGGACGGCTGCGCGGCCATCCAGGATTTGAGCGTCTCGCGCGCGCTTTCCGGGTCGGACTCGCCGCCCCACCGCTTCCAGACATTGCCGAGCTCCGGAGCAAAATAGGCGCCCTCGCCGAGCAGGGTGTGGCAGTTGATGCAGGAGTTCTTCTCCCAGACGTGCTTGCCGCGCGCCACGGAGTCCGTCAGCGTCGACTCGTCTGTGGATACGGTTCTCATGTAATAGTGGCTGTGGGCCGTGAGGCCGACAAAGATCGCGAAGAAGAAGATGGAGCCGCCGTAGAAGACGTTGCGTGCCCCTGTCTTGGTAAGGCGTTCTGCCATCCCGTGGTCCTTTCGATTCCCGCAGCCCGCATTGCGCGGACCGGCCTGAGCAATTCCCGCCGGTCGGCCGCGGAATACCCCCGCCCACCGGTAAACGCGATCTCTTCTAAGGTCTGCGCGCCAACGTTCTTTGCGTTTCGGCAAACAAGTGACGAGGGGCCTTTCAACCGACGGGCGAAACGGCCGCGATGAGCGCTTTTGCCGCAGCCGCAAACGCAAGGAAGAGCGTCCAGGCGATAAGGCCGACCCGCAAGACCCGCGGTCCCGAACGCAAGCCCAGAAAGTCCAGCACGACGAGACGGGCCTTCAACACTGCGAGCGTCAGCAGAGCGAGCGCGAACATCAGGGGAGTCCCGGGGTCCTGGACCTTAAGGGAGAGCAGCATGCCGGCGAGAACCATCAGGACAAGGACCATCCAGGTCTTCTGCAACTGTCGGGGGGCGCGCTCGGTCATTGCGCTCAAACCAGATAGAGGATCGGGAACATGACGATCCAGACGAGATCGATCACATGCCACAGGGTGGTGACGAGGCCGACATTGGCCGGACGCGGCCTCCAGGCGACGACGAGCAGTACGATGGCGACGAAGCCGACGTGGACGAGATGAAAGCCGGTGAGGAGGAAATAGAGTTCGAAGAAGGAGTGAAACGCCGCCTCGCCGGCAAAGCGGATCTCCGTGCCGTACTCGTAGATCTTTATGGCAACGAAAGCGAAGCCGAGAAGCGCGGCCAGCACAAGTGCCCGGCGCCGCCTGGCGACGGACGCACCCTTACCTGCCGCAACCGCCGCCTGCCAGCCGCTCGTCAGCAGGACGAGCGTGTTGGAAGCGGCTATTGCCGGTTTGAGGTGCAGCCGCGCGACGGCGAAATCGTCGGCCGCAATCACGGAGGCGACCAGGAAGGCGGCGATAAGGATCCCGAAAGCGGCGAGCTCGCCCCAGATCAGGACCCAAAGGATGAAGGTATCGGCTTCCTCTTCGTCGTCCGCGCCGGCCGTCATCGCGATTTCCATGCCGCATCTCCGCATCGGTTGCCGAAGCGGAATAGGAGAAAGGCGCGGCCGGCTCTTTGCTCTCGATCAAAGACCGGTCCAGCCGACCCGCTATGCTCCGACGAAAACGGAGATCACCATGTCTGACGCACAGATCGGCCTCTCGGTCGCCACCCCGATCATCATCATCTTCGCGCTCGTGCTCTATCGCATGGGTGTGCTGCAACGGACTGGAACGGCCGCCGCCGTGCTGGCGTCTCTCGCCTGCGCCGCGGTGCTGTTCATTGAACGCTGAGTGCAGGAGAAACAAAGTGGCTGTTTCATCTCCGCTCCATCGTCTTGAGGCAAGGTACGGCGAGTTGCTCGCGCTTTGCGATGCGGTCGAGTCCATCATGGATTCCCTTGGGGGCTCCATGGATCGGAACCTCTGCCTAGCGACCGCGGCAAAGATCCGGACATTGAGTCTTGGACGACCGTTGGATGAGCCGCTGCCTTCGCTGAGTGTACGTACGACCCGTGCAGATCGAGCATTCGCCTTCGACGTCAGCCACCTCGCAGACACGCTCCGGTCGGCGGCATCCGAGCGATGCGCAGTTTCTTGGGAGACAGTGGCCTTGATGCTGGGCGCTTTCCTCGAGGGGCTCCGCCACCATGTTGCAGCGGAACAGGCAATAATCGCCGCCATAAAGCGGTCGAGTACAAGGCACTGAGGAAGACGATTATGGCTGAGTTCCTACTGTCGCTGTTTGTCTTTCTCATCCTTCACTCGATTCCGGCGATCCCCGTCATCCGCGAGCGTCTGTTGTTCCTGCTTGGGAGGGGGGGCTATTTCTCGCTCTATTCGCTCGCTTCCATCCTCGCGCTCGCTTGGGTGCTCTACGCCGCCGTTGATGTCGACTACGTCCCGCTTTGGCAGCCTGCGGCCTGGCAGGCCTGGGTGACCGTGATTGCCGCTCCAGTCGGCGTGTTTCTCGTGCTCGCCGGTCTCTTCAGTGTCAATCCGCTATCGGTCTCGATTCGCCAAGGGCAGAGACCGGGCTCAATCGTCTCGGTTACTCGCCACCCGGTTCTCTGGGGTTTCGCCATCTGGGCGCTCGGCCATCTCGTCGCCAACGGAGACGTGCGCTCGCTGATCCTCTTCGGCGGCTTTGCCCTTTTTGCTCTTGGGACCATACCTATGATCGAGAAGCGCGGCCGGCGCCGACTTGGAGATCAATGGCACCGCCAGTCTGCGAAGACCTCCATTCTGCCGTTCGCCGCCCTCTTCACCGGCCGCACCCCCGTGTCGGGCGATGCGCCGATCGCCATCGCCACCGTGGCAACCGCAGTCTTGACCTTATGGCTGCTTGCCGGAGGCCATGCCGCACTGTTTCATGCCGACCCCCTTCTCTTGGCGACGGCACAATAGTTGGGCATGAATCACGCGCATCGAAGTAGTCTACGGCTCAATGATAGGATTGCACCAACGCCGAACTGCTAACGAGAGTGCTCGTCGATTTGGAATGCGACCAGCAGAGTTGCTGGAAATCTCCCCATGCTCTGGGCCGCCGGAAGCAGCGGGATTCAAGGTCTCCCGTGGCGACGTGCCGCTCGCATCAATGCCGGGCTCGTCTGTCCGGCCCACTCTACCTCGCCACCGCACAGTGCGGTCGGTGCGACTGCGGGTCCCATTCGGTTGCAAATGGCTCGCCCGGTAGGCCAAACAGGCCGATCGCGCGCGCCGCAAGGTGGTCGATAATCTCCTCGATGCTTTTGGGCCGGTGATAGAAGGCCGGCACCGGCGGCAGGACGACCGCGCCCATTTCGGTGACTGCCGTCATGTTGCGCAAATGACCGAGATGCAGCGGCGTCTCGCGCGTCATCAGCACGAGCCTTCGCCGCTCCTTGAGGTGCACATCCGCCGCTCGCACGATGAGATTGTCGGCAACACCGGCAGCGATCGCCGCCAGAGTCCGCATCGAACAGGGAACGACGATCATGCCAGCAGTCCTGAAGGAGCCGCTCGCCGTTGCCGCGCCGATGTCGCCAACCTGGTAGGTGCGATCCGCGATCGCCAGCAACTGATGTAGCGCATGCGGGCCTACCTCGTGGAGCAGCGTGCGCTTTGCGGCAGCCGAGACAATGAGATGCGTCTCTACGGAAGGGATTTCCGCAAGGCGCTCGACGACCCTGAGCGCCAGCGCCGCACCCGAAGCCCCTGAGACGCCGACCACAATCCGTTCCTTGATCATAGCGCTTCTCCCAGGCCCAGTTCTGTCCAAAATTGATCGACCTTCCCGACAACTTCCGCCGGCATAGCAAGCACGCGTCCCCATTCGCGCTCCGTCTCCGGCCCGAGTTTGCGCGTCGCGTCGAGTCCGAGCTTGCCGCCGAGCCCCGGCTTCGGAGACGCGAAATCGAGATAGTCTATCGGCGTGTCGTTCAGGATGGTTACGTCCCGGCTGGCGTCGAACCGGGTCGACAGCGCCCAGATGACGTCGCTCCAGTTCCTGACGTTGATGTCGGGGTCGACCGCGACGATGAGCTTCGTATAGTTGAACTGCGGCAGCATCGACCAGAGCCCCATCATGATACGCTTCGTCTGACCGGGGTAGCGCTTGTCGATGGACACGACCATTGCACGATATGAGCAGGCCTCGGGGGGCAGGTATAGATCAATTATTTCCGGGAACTGCCGCCTCACCAGCGGCAGGAAAAGCTCCATCAGGGCCTCCCCTAGCTTCGACGGCTCGTCGGGCGGGCGGCCGGTAAAGGTCGAGAGATAGAATGGCCTGCGGCGCATGGTGATCGCCGATAGCGACATCACCGGAAAACGTTCGACGGAGTTGTAGTACCCAGTGTGGTCGCCATAGGGCCCTTCTTCGGCGGTCTCGTCTGCCGAGACGAACCCCTCGAGGACAAGCTCAGCATTCGCGGGAACAGACAGAGGCACCGTCACCGCCTGCGCGACCGGCTGCCGCTCCGCCTTCAGGAGCCCGGCGAAGGCAAGCTCGCTGATGCCTTCCGGCAGCGGCATCACCGCGGCGAGGATCGTTGCCGGATCGGCGCCAATCGCGACTGCCACCGGCATGTCTTCACCGCGCTGCTGCCACATGCGATGGTGCCGCGCGCCGCCGCGATGCGCCAGCCAGCGCAGGACGAGCCGGTTCGGTCCGAGTACCTGCATCCGATAAATGCCGACATTGATGTCGCTCGGATCGTCCGGCGCACGGGTGATCACCAGCGGCCACGTGACGAGCGGCGCCGGCTCGCCCGGCCAGCACCACTGGATCGGCAGCCGCGAAAGGTCGGCCTCGGCGCCGCGCCACACGGTCTCCTGCGCCGGCGGGCGCGCGACGCTTCGTGGCCGCATCGCCAGCGCCGCCTTC
Organism: Sinorhizobium medicae; assembly: GCF_007827695.1. Lineage (GTDB taxonomy): Bacteria > Pseudomonadota > Alphaproteobacteria > Rhizobiales > Rhizobiaceae > Sinorhizobium > Sinorhizobium medicae. The sequence continues at coordinate 14,289 of NZ_VITA01000003.1, forward strand.
AGCAGTGGCAGCTTACCCCAGGCGTCCGACAGCGATTGCGGCGATCTCGGTTCCCGCAGTTCCGCCAGCATTTTCGCAAGGCCCGGAAGCCCGCCTGCGGGTAGCCCGAAACCCCACTCTATCCGCTCGAGCGTGCCGAACAGATTGGCGAGAAGCGGAATGTCGCATACGCGGCCGGAGGCGTCGACCGGCTTCTCGAACAGCAGGGCTGGCCCGCCCGCGATGAGCACGCGCCGGTGGATCTCGGTGACCTCATGCACGAGCGAAACGGGCCGCGAGATGCGGCGCAAGCGGCCCCGCCGCTCGAGCATGGCGGCGAAGTCCTGGAGGTCGGAAAAGCGGCGGGTGACTTGATCGCTGCGATACATGCGAGGTGTCTCGCCCGCGAAAACCCTTCTGTCTTTGCTCCAGCGCAAATTGCCCACGGAGCTTGCGGCTAGGTTCTCCGCAGAAGTAGCCGAGTCGTCATTTGCAAAGGCGAGAGAGATGGAATTCCCGCGCCCGCTGGCCGCACCGCTTGCCGTCGTGCCGATCGCTTTGATCGAGGGGGCGGTGAAGCTCATGTTCAAAAGCCTGCTCAACAGGCATCCGGCGCTCTTCGACCGCCTCGGGGAGCACAGGGGGAAGCGCTACGCCTTTTGTCCGCTCGACCTGCCGCTCGTCTTCGTGGTGGAGCCCTCGCGCGCGGCGGTGTTGGTAACGCGCAAGCGGGCCGCTGCTGCCGCAGATGCTGTCGTGGAGGGTCCGCTGTTCCTGCTCCTCGCGCTTCTCGAGGGCCGCTGCGACGCGGACGCCCTCTTCTTCTCGCGGTCGCTGACGGTGATTGGCGACATGGAGGCAATGCTGGCGCTGCGCAATGCGCTCGACGGCTGCGAGGTCGACCTGCCGCGCGACCTCGGCGCTTCCGCCGGGCCGCTCTCGCCGCTCGTCAGCCGAACCGCAGACGCGATCCGCCGCCGCGCACTCGCCGGGGAGAATGCCGCATGGAACTGATCTGCCCGGCGGGGACTCCTGCCGCTTTCCGCGAGGCCGTCGATGCCGGGGCCGACGCGGTCTATTGCGGCTTCCGCGACGAGACCAATGCGCGAAATTTCCCCGGTCTCAACTTCTCGCGCGAGGAACTCGGCGATGCCATCGCCTATGCCCGTCGGAGAGGCGCTCAGACCTTCGTCGCGCTCAACACCTTCATGCGCGCCGGACATGAAGGCCTGTGGTACCAGGCCGCCACGGACGCGGTCCGGCTCGGCGCGGACGCACTCATCCTTGCCGACTTCGGCCTCATGGCCCATGTCGCAGAGACCTACCCCGAGCAGCGGCTCCACGTCTCGGTGCAGGCATCCGCATCCAATCCGGACGCGGTGAATTTCCTGGTGGAGGCTTTCGGCGCAAGGCGCGTCGTGCTGCCGCGGACGCTGACGATTTCCGACATTGCCCGGCTCGCCCGTCAGATACGCTGCGAGATCGAGGTCTTCGTCTTCGGCGGGCTCTGCGTCATGGCGGAGGGTCGCTGTTCGCTGTCATCCTACGCCACCGGCAAGTCGCCGAACATGAACGGCGTCTGCTCCCCGGCAAGCCATGTGCGCTATCGGCAGGACCGGGGTGATCTCGTCTCCGAGCTCGGCGCCTACACGATCAACCGCTTCCCCCGTGACGAGGCGGCTGGTTATCCAACGCTCTGCAAGGGGAGGTTCGACATTGCGGATGCCCGCGGCTACGCCTTCGAGGATCCGGTCTCGCTCGACGTGATGGACCAGATCGACGCCCTCCGGGAGGCGGGCGTCAGCGCGCTCAAGATCGAAGGCCGGCAGCGCGGCAAGGCCTATGTCGCCGAAGTCGTCTCGACCCTGCGCAAGGCACTCGCTGCAACCCCGGAAGAGCGCCGCACCCTTCTTGCCCGCCTCAGGCTGCTGAGCGAGGGGCAGCGGACGACGTCCGGCGCCTACGAAAAACGCTGGAGGTAACAGGTATGAATGCCGGCAAGCGCACGCTGACGCTCGGGCCCGTCCTCTATCTCTGGGAGGGGGAGAAATGGCGGGACTTCTACTTTCGCATTGCCGACGAGGCGCCGGTGAGCCACGTTGTCATCGGCGAAACCGTCTGTTCGAAGCGGCTGCACTTCACCGACCCTTATATCGCGCCGGTGATCGAGCGGATGGTGGCGGCTGGAAAGCGCATCGTCTTTTCCACCCTCGCCCTCGTGACGCTCGAGCGCGAGAGCCAGTATGTTCGATCCCTGATCGCCGACAGCCCCTACCCCGTCGAGGCGAACGACCTTTCCGCTCTCGCCCTGCTCGAGGGCGAGCCGCACTGGATCGGACCGCTCGTCAACGTCTACAACGCTGCGACGGCCCGAGTGCTTGCGAGGCGGGGTGCAGGGAACGTATGCCTGCCGCCGGAACTGCCGGCAAGTTCGATCAATGAGATCGTTTCGCACACGCCCGGCGTCGACTTCGAAGTGCTGGCCTTCGGCCGCATGCCGCTTGCAATTTCTGCCCGCTGCGCCCATGCCCGCGCCAAGGGGCACATCAAGGACAACTGCCAGTTTGTCTGCAAGGACGATCCTGACGGGCTCCCCGTGAAAACGCTCGACAGGCAGTCCTTTCTGGCACTCAACTGCGTGCAGACGGTTTCCTTCACCTGTCAGGCCCTCCTGTCCGAGCTGTCGGGTCTCGTCGGTTCCGGAGTAAGCCGCTTTCGCCTTTCGCCACAGGATTGCGACATGGTGGCCGTCGCCCGTCTTTACAACGAGGTCCTGCACGGCCGCGTGGATGCTGAAGACGGTCTCGCCCGGTCGCGGCAGATCTACCCCGCCGCCCCGTTATCCAACGGGTTTCACCACGGTCAGGAAGGCGCCGCCTGGATCGCGCGCGCACGCAACGTTGCACACGGAGCAAACGCATGAGAGCGAACGACTCCTCCTCCGCATTCGCATCGACCTTCGCACAAGCAAACGAGGAAATCAGCCGCGCAGTCGGACGTATGCGAGGTGCGGTCCTGAGCAGCGCCGTCGATTGTCAATGCCGCGACCGAGTTAACTGGGCGCTGCGCGACCTGGAAAGGCTTGAGCGGGACCGAATTGTACGGCGCCTTCTGGCCGCTGCCGGCGAGCAACGGCAAAGGATCGAGGCGCTGCTCGTGCTGCTTGCCGATTTCGCTTCGAACGAACCCGCGGCGCTGGACGACGGCATGATCGTCGAAGCCGGCCTGCTCTTCGGCGACATCGCCGCGGCCGCGGAGCTGGGTTCAAGTCTGTTGAGACAATCGCGTCAGTTTCGGTTTGCAAACGACATGGCGCAGAGGGATCTCGAAAGCGCCAGTTGCTCGGTTCCCGACATCGATGAGTGAAGCTACTCAGCAAAATTTGAAGGAATGCACTGTATGGACTCCTTGAAGCGAACTCCGTGGCGACATGCGGCACTGGACATCGTCATGTCTCAAACCGCCGCTCTTGGGGAGATGAGTTCTCTTCTCGAAGCGCTCCAGGAGGAGCAAAAGTACGCCAGCGGTACAGATCGGCGCATTCTTCGTGACACGAGCCGCCCTCTCCGCATACGGCCCTGACGACCGGTAGGAAATGAAGCCCTTATTCGGCCGAATGCCGGGAGGGCAAGCTTGATGATTTGGCCTGCTCTCGGGAACTCGTGAACCCAGTGAAGACGATTTCGTTATAAGTTTCCGCAGGTTTCTTATAACGCCACTTGCGACGATCGAGTTCATGCAGTCCTAACAAAAAAGGCGACCCGAAAGCCGCCCTCCGCACTTACCGCGACAGGAGGGCAGTCTTTAAACAATCCCATCATTTTCCCCGGGTTGAGCCCTTGAATGGATGTGGCTAGGTTCGGGCATGGTGATGCTCAGGGACATTGGCGGGCTGCTCGCATTGACGGCGCGCCTTCTCGCCCGGTTCTGGCCGCAGCTCCTGCTCATCGGAGCGCTCGGCTACATCGCGCGCGTCCTGATCCTCGAGGCGGCGGTCGGCGTCGGCCTGAAAGCGCCCCTTGGCGGAATGGTGACGCTGTCGCTTGCAGTCCTTGTCAAACTGCTCGTCGTTATCGCGATGTTTGCAACCTTGCGTCCGGGCCTGCCGGCGCTGGCCGCGCTAGGTAGCCAGACGCCTGCGCTGGCGGTGACGGAGCGGAAGGAACGCCTGTCCAACGGTCTGCTGGCGATCGCGGCCGCGGCCATCCTGCCGTTCTTTGCCTATTACGCCGCATGGGGTTTCCTTGGTGATACGGTCCGCGAATATTCACGTCTGGCTCTGGACCGCGCGCCGTTTGGAGAGCGTATTCAGATTTTCGAACTCCTGCGCTCGCGTAGCCTGATTGCCGCTATCTTCGCCTGCTGGCTCGTGCGATGGTTGGCCAAGCGCGCCAGCTTGCGCTGGCCGTCGCCGTGGCTGCGTCTCGTGATCGTGGCGGCGGATGCGAGCTGGATCTTCATCGGGCTTTACGCGCTGGACAAATGGAAGGACGATCTCATCAGCTGGATCGGCGCCGGCGCGTTTCTCGATACGGTGGAGGCCGGAATCGCCGCATTTTCCACGGAAGCGCATGCGGCGGCAGGCGGAATTGCGGTGGAGTTCCAGGAGCCCGACTTCGTCACGCAGGCCCAGAACCTGTTTTTTTACGCCCTCCTCCCGCTCGTCTGGCTGGTCATGGCCGCCATCGTCTACGGCTACGACCTTTCGGCAAGACCTGCCGCCGCTCCCCCAGCTTCCCGCGCCACGACGCTGCGCAAATGGCTGGCGGATTTCGCCGCCCACTTCCTGGGAGACTACCGGACGCGTTACCGCCCGGTCTGGACCTGCCTCAGAACGGTGCTTGCCGCAGGCCTCGGGACGTTGCTCGCCTTCGTCGTGCTTTATCGCATCACCACCTGGCTCACCGCCTGGGCTTGGTACGGCGCCACCCGGTATCTTGGCCCGCACGACCTCGAAACCTGGCAGCGGATAGGCGACATCCTGGTCGTTCTTTTCGGCAGTCCGACCGAACTCGATGGCGGAATCCTGCTCGATCCGGTACGGATCGCCCTGCTTGCCGCCATGCTGGAATACGCCGTTTCCCGATCCGGCGATCGGCTTGAAACGGCTCGCAACAGCGCAAAGACTACTTGAAGAGAAGCGGCGGCGCGCCCGTTAGGGCAAGCGAAAGGGCGAACCCTTCCGCCTGCTGCGGCACGAGAAAGATCTCCACGATGCTAAGCCGCCCGCCGCTTTCGCCGACCGTCAGCGTCGAGCATTGCGGCTTGCCGACAACTTCGGGCGCGGCCGCGCGCAGAAGAGAGCCAGGCAGTGGCATCGCCGCCCAGCGGCGGCCCGCGCCGTCGGTCAGAGTTAGTGCGCATGGCAAGGTCGCTTGCACAGCCTCGCCCGCCTTCTTCGCAAAATCGACTTCCGCAAGCATAAGATTTGTATCCGGCAAGGGTCCCGGCAGGCGGCGTAACGATGCAAGCCGCCAACTGCCGCCGGCGCTATGCCCGCTGCTGCCGCGCTCGATGATGATCGGCCGTTCCATGCACCTTTGCAGCCATGAGACGAATTCGCCACGGGAACCGGTGAGGACAGCGAGTGGCACGACGGCAATCAGCGAGACGAGGCTGACCCAATAGCTCTTCCTCTCCCGTGACGAAGCAAGCATGCGCATCGTCAGAACTCCAGCATCCAGGGCATGATACGGCCTCCCCGCGCAAGTGTGATGGATTCGTGCCTGTTTTCCGGCAGCACGGCGTGCATGGCGATCTCCACCTGCTCGGCCAGTGGGGCCACCGTCGTTTCGGCGACCAGCAGCGTACCGCTCTCGATCTGGTCTTCCGGCAGTTCGAAGACCAGCAGTACGGGACGCGGAATACCAGGCTCCAGGCGCTCGGACCCCAGCAATCCGATCGAACCGCCGATCCGTCCGCTCATGGCGAAGCGCAGGCCGGAAGGGCCGCGCCATTCAGCTGAGGTCAGCGACACCGATTGCTCCTGCGCCTTTGCCGCCGCCTCGATGACGAGCCATTTCCCTGATGTGGTATAGGCGCGCGGTTCACCGAAGGAGGGAACGACCAGTTCCCGGGCCGAATGCACCTTGGCGACCGCGAAGACGAAACGTCCGGTCCGCGCCGGTTTTCCCTGGGCAGCGGGCACCGCTACCGGCGACAGGATTTCGCTGTAGGAGGGCGTCGAGTGCTGCATGCCGTAAAGCGCCGTCAGTGCCAGCAGCACGGCGGCAATTTTCGCGATGGTCATGACGGAGCTGCCCCTTCCGTTTTCGCCGCGATCACCAGCGGCACGACCGCCGCGGGATCGCGGTCGAGCCAGCTGGAGGCGCCATAGAGATTGTCGCGTTTCTTATAGATCTGGCTCCCGATCAGAAGCTTCAATTCCCGCGGCGGCGTCTCGCCCGCGGGCCATTCCCAGACAGCGGTCAACCTCTCCGGCATCCCCGGATGCAGGGCGCCGCCGATCGCCTTGTCCCGCGCGAGATAGAAGGTAGGAGAGGCAAGCTTCCCCTCCTGAGAGGCGAAGGTGAACAGTTTCGACGGCAGGTAGGCTGTCGACGCGGAGCGGTTATCGGCCTCGAATTCGACGAGCAGGAAAGTTTTTGGCTCGAGCGGTTTCCTGCCGGTAGGCGGGAGATCGCTTACCCGTGATCCGGTGACCGTCACAAGCCATCGGCCGGTATCGACCGTTTCGCCCAGCGCGGCGGTGCGCAGAGGTTCGGGATTGGCAGCACGATAGATGGCCGCTCCATAGGAGAACGCACTTGCAGCCAGAGTGCCGATGCTGGCGGCGGCCAGCGCAAGGAGCCGTTGCCGGAAGTTTCGATGCTCGTTCGTCATTTGCGGGTCCCGGTTCGCAGCTCTGCACGAATCGACCCAAGCCCAAGGAGAGCTTAAAGCAAATCTCACCGAGGTGCCACGGGAGCTGAGCGTCAAAGAGATCAGGGACGGAAGGCCTTGCTCTGAATGCGCTCAGGCAGGTGTCGGCTTGATCCAGGAGGCCGGCCAATCATCGAACTCGACCGCGTCGCTGCCATCTGCAATCAGCGTGTATAATGGTTCTGCCGGGAGGTCGTTGATCCGGACGTTCAACTCCAATTCCCCGTAGCGCGCCGCAAAGGGAAATTCGCTGTCACCCGAATGCTTCCAGGCTATCACAGCCGCCAATATGTCCTGCATTGCTGCGCCATCCTGTTTTTCGTGTCACGCCTCAATCCGAAAGCACAAATGCCGTTAGCGGTCCCATCTAGCCGTTGTCCGGATCGATCGTGTCGATGAAACGTGAAATCCAATCCTCTCCTGCAACCGGTTCGCTGCCAGCCATCACCGCCACCGAGAAGCCTATCAGCGATGAAATGGCATTATGGGTCGTGATGCCGGCCCGCAGATTCATCACCAGCGTCGGGCAGAGAAAAAGGCCAAGCCGGATGACCCGGCGCCAGTCGGCCGGGAGCATGCCTCGCGCCTTCAGTTCGCTAAGCAGCGGACGCCAAAGTGCCTCTGCCTTTACATCGAGAAGCGCCCGCCTGACAGGACTCGGCGCGAAATCGGTGGTAACGCCAAGCAGAGTGCCATCAAGCACTGCGCTTGCCTTATAGCGCCCGGCCGCCATGGCGGGATCGTAGAGCCAAAGCGGATGGGCAAAGATGTTGTGAAAGGTCGTCTTCACCTCGGCCAGCAATGCAGGAATGTTTTCGCCGGCAAAGGCGGGATCGAAGAAGGACAAGTGTGCCCCGCCATCGCGCTCCTCGTACCAGACATTCGCATTGTGGGCGTCGCCATGCGCGACCACTCCCCCTGCATCCGCCAGCCGCGCGGGGTTCAGCCGCTCATGTGCGGCATCGAACAGGGCGCCGATACTGTCGCTGTATTCGATGCCGTTCACCACAAACCGGCAGCGCGAGAGCGTCTCCCAATCGAGTGTCAGGTTGGGAAAGGCAAAGTCCTTGCCGACATAGAAGCTTGCCATGCGCCCGCCCGGATAGCTTGCTGCCGAAGGGTCTACGAGCCTTTCGTAAAACAGACGGTGGATCGGCTCGGCCGCAACCTCTCTCGCACCCACCGTATGCAGTGTGGCAAGATAGACCTTCAGCACGGCCTCGCTCAGTCGGCGTTCGGCCTCAACCGCCCTTCCCCTCGCCGCGGCATCGTCCTTCAAGTCTAATGCCCTCAGCACATCTGAAAAACGCGGATCGGTGCGTCGGCGATAGACGAGTATCTGTTCGCCAGGAAGCACCGACATCAGCAATGGCTGGTCCACCGGCAGGCCGGCGCGCGCCAGGATGTCGGCGCGATAATATTCGCCGCTCATGGCCTCTTCTCCCTCTTCCTGGTGGAACTTGAAGAAGAAGGCGCCGTCCTCCGTCTCGAAGAAGCCATTGAGCGAATTGAGGCTGTACTGGTCGTGATTGATCGCGACGTTCCTTGCCTCGATCCTGAAAAGATCACGCAGCAGCTCGGCCAGCAACTGTTCCGCCTTGCCGTCTCCGGCTTTGGCGATTTTTCTGATTTCCGCGGTGCGGCTCGTGGGCTGGCTCATGGCGTTCTTTCCGGAGGGCTTGTCCTGGGCACGGGGCTAGACAGTCACTTGCCGCCGTGCAGATAGCGGCTGCCGAGCGAATAACGGCTGCCGACATAGGTGAAGGTATTGACGGTTGCGACGACCGGTCCTGTCCAGGTCTTGCGGTGCAGGACCAGGCAGCAGTCGCCGGGGCGAATGTGCAGCAGACGAGCCTGGTCCGCGCCGGCCGGCAGAGCGCTGATGAGATGCTCCACCTCGGTCAGCGGCGTGGCGTTCTGCAGGTAGTCATAGGTGGCGACGGTAGTAAAATCCTGGTCGGCATAGCCGGAAACGAGGTTGGGATTGACGAAACGTTCCTCAAGCTGAACCGGCAGGTCGTTCTCGAAATGAATGACGACGGAATGATCGACGGGCTTCACCGTCTCGAATTCGAAGGCGAGCAGAAGCTCCGGTTCCGGTCGCGCGATCCGCTCGAGCACGACCACCTCGGCCCGGTGCCGGCTACCGCGCGTCTTGATCTCGGTAATGATGTTGCTGATCTCGATCAGCGTCGACCGGGGCCTGGGTGGCGCAACGAAGGTGCCCACCCCCTGAATGCGGCGCAGATGCCCCTCGGAGGTGAGTTCCCGCAGCGCCCGGTGAACGGTCATGCGCGAGACACCGAGTGCCGAAACGAGTTCGTTCTCCGAGGGAAGCCGGCTGTTGCGCGCCCATTTGCCGCTGCCTATGTTACCGAGGACAAAGTCCTTTACCTTCTCGTAGAGCGGCGATGCGGAATCTGAAAGCGTATTCATGGTTCACTGCCTCCACCGCCGCCAAATCGGGCCGGCATTCGGAATGACATGACGGACCCGGTTCAGCCCGCCACCTCGATGATCGTCTTAAGCGCATTGCTTTCGCCTCGCAGCAGCCTTTCATAAGCTTCCGGCACATCGTCGAGCGTCGGCAGCACCTCAATGAAACGTTGCAGCGCCGGCGCCAGATTTGCGAGCAATTCGATGGCCTCGGGCAACTCGCCCGCAAACGCATGGCAGCCGACGAGCGATATCTCCCGCTCGACCAGAATGTTCGGGTCCAGATCGAGCTTACCGTGTCCGATGCCGACGAGCGCCAGCGCTCCGCCGCCAGACAGAATGTCGAGCGCCCTCGCGATCGCCTGGATACTGCCGGTCGCATCCAGCGCATGGCGCAGTCTTGCGCCGGGCAGCGCTTCCTCGATCGCCGCCCCGTCGAGTGCAACCACCACACCGCCGGTCACCTCGGCGACAAGGGCGGCCTTGTCGGCGTTCAAATCGGTCAGCAGCAACGGACCCTGATGTAACCGGGAGAGCAGAAGGGCGCTCAACCCGCCGATCGTGCCGCAGCCCATGACGAGAACCGGTTCGCCGTCAGGCACGGCGAGCCGACGCACGGCGTGCAACGCCACAGCCAGCGGTTCGGCCATGGCGGCCACATGCGGGGAAAGCTTGGGATCGTGGCGGAAGACCAGTCGCGCCGGCAGTTGCACCGCCTCGGCAAAGCCGCCGTCGCAGACCTCGCCCAAGAAGCCCAAAGTCTCGCAGACATTGCTGCGGCCGCTCGCGCAGGCCGGGCAGGTGCCACACCACATCCGTGAATCCGCAGAGACGACGTCTCCCCGCAAAAGGTGGCTGACGCCCTCTCCGATTGCAGTCACGCGACCGCAGAATTCATGGCCTGCCGTCGAGGGCCGTCGCGAGATCCATTGGCCGGTACGGTAGTTGTGAAGGTCGGAACCGCAGATCCCGGCGGCCCTTACTTCAAGGTTGACGAAACCCGGCGGCGGCGCAGACAATTCGGCCACCTCCTCCACGCGCAAGTCCCTGATGTCGTAGAGCTGCACCGCCTTCATGGTTCAGTCGCCGCGCTTCAGATAGGCGTCGCGCACCGGCGACACGGCAAGCGCATGCGAGGAGAAGCCCTCGTAGATCGCCAGATTGTGGGAATGTCTGGCGAATTCCGGATAGGCCGGTGCCGTGACATAGCCGATCGAACTGCGTTTGACGAAATCGGTGACTGACAGCGGGCCGAAGGTGCGGGCCCAGCGGCTGGTTGGCAATACGGCGTTGGGCCCGAGCGAGAAATTGGCGATGCTGACCGGAGTATGGGTGCCCATCAGGATTTCGGCCGCTTCCGTGATGTGGCCGAGATGTATGAAGGGCTGCTCCGACAGAAGCTCCAGATGCTCGGGCGCATAGGCGTTGACGAAGGCGTAGCTTTCCTCGATCGAAGAGGTCAGAACGATGCCGCCCGTCTTCCCCGTCAACACGGCCTTTGAAAAGGCGACGCGCTGCTCGGTCATTTTCGCCCAATGTTCCGGAAGGGCCGCGAGCGCCTCCTCGGCGACGCGGCGGCTGTGGGTAACGAGGTAAGCGGAAGAATCCGGGCCATGTTCGGCCTCGATCAGCAGGTCGAGCGCGGCAAGGCCACCATGGACCGTGTCGTCGGCGAGAATCATCACCTCGGACGGACCAGCGGGAAGCCCGGTATCAATGACGCCGGCGAGCGAGCGCTTGGCGGCGACCACCCAAGGGCTGCCGGGACCGACGATCTTCAGCGCCGGCTTGACCGTTTCGGTGCCATAGGCGACAGCAGCAACGGCCTGTGCGCCGCCCGCCTTGTAGACGGTTGCAACGCCGGCGAGACGTGCGGCAACAAGCGTCGCGGCATCGACCGAACCGTCCGGCGCCGGCGGCGTGACAATGGCCAGGTTCGGGACGCCTGCAACCACCGCCGGGACCGATGTCATCATGGTCACCGACGGGAAGGAGCCCTTGCCACGCGGTACGTAGAGCGCGACCGACTGAATGGGCGTGAAGCGGTCTCCGGCAAAGGCCCCGGGGCGAATTTCCTTCAGCCACATGGCTTCCGGCTTCTGCTCCTCATGGAACTTGCGAATATTGTCGATGCCGAATTGAATGGATTCGACGACGCTCGCATCGACCAGCTTGAAGGCCGCGTCGAACTCTGCCGCCGTAACCTTGAGATTGGCTTCCGTGACATCGGCCTTGTCGAGTTCGCGGCCGAAGCGTGCCAGTGCCTTGTCGCCCTCGGTGCGGACCGCTTCGAGGATCGGCGCGACCTTTTCGATGAAGCCCGATATGTCGGTTTCCGAACGGCGCAGCAAGGCGGCCTTCTCTTCGTCGTTCAGCTTCGAATATTCGTAGAAAGACACTGATGTCATCGTCTTGTCCTTGGTATCTGGCCCGTTGGGGCCGGAGGGTCATTTCGATTTCAGGAAAATATCCAGACCGACCAGGCGGTCGAGCAGCGCGATCGCAAGACCGGCGCAGGCGATGAACACCACCGAGATTGCGGCCAAGTCCGGCGTGATGATCGAGCGGATGGAATTGTAGATCTGGACCGGCAGCGTCACGCTTCGGGCGTCGACCAGCAGCAGGCTGACCAGAAACTCGTTGAGCGCCAGAATGAACATCAGCAGCGATCCCGTGATCACGCCCGGCAGGACGGCCGGCAGCGTGATGTAGAGGAAGCGTTGCAGCGGCGGGGCTCCGCAATTGGCCGCCGCCAGCTCCAGATCGGGCGACAGGTTGCTGGCACTCGCCGTCACAGCCCAGATCATGAAGGGCAGGTTGATGACGGCGCAGGCGATCCCGACCGGCCACAATTTTCCCAGAACGCCCATATTGCCGAGTACCAGCATCATGCCGATGCCGGAACCGATCAGCGGAATGGTGAACGGCAACAAGAGATAGATCTGGATCGAACGGGCAAACCGCACCCGATACTTGGCCAATGCGATGCCTGCGAGCGTGCCGACCGGGATCGAGACCAGGGTGCATATCGTGGCAACGATCAGCGAACGAACAAAAGCTTGCCTGAGGTCACTTGCCTGGGCGATCGCCCCATACCATTTCAGCGACAGGCCGTCCGGCGGGAAGGTGATGATGTTGCCGGCGGTGAAGGAGGCTCCGAGCACCACGACCGTGGGCGCGGACAGCATCAAAAGTGCAGTCGTGACGAAAGCCCACAGGACGAAGGATTTGCTTTTGCTGCCCGTCATTTGCGGTCTCCCGTCATGGCGAGCGTGCCTGCACCGAACAGCATGAAGACGACGCCGACGAGCATGGACCCGACCGCGACGAGCATCAGCGACAGCGTGGCACCCATGCCCTGGTCGGAGGTGCGGAAGAACTGGTCGTATATCGCGTTGGCGATAAAATCCTGCGTGCCGCCGCCGAGGATGGCGGGAATGGCGAAGTCGGTGAGCGACAGCGTCAATACCACCAAACCGGCACCCACCAGCCCCGGCCGGGAGAGCGGCAGAACGATGTGGCGGAATGTCCGGGTCCAGCCCGCGCCGAGCGAGGCGGCAGCGGACTCGAGTTCGCCCGGGATAGCGGTCAGAGCCGGTGCGAGCATCAGCACCGCGAAAGGCAGCATGTACTGGACAAGGCCGAAAAGGACCGCCGGGTAGTTGTAGAGCAGACGTATCGGCGGCACGCCGACGAGGCCGAGCGCCTCGTTGACCATGCCCTGGTTGCCGAGAATGATGAGCCAGCCATAGGCGCGCACCACCTGCCCGATGAAGAAGGGCAGGAAAAGAGCAACCAGCAGAAATTTGCGAAGCGCGGACGACGGCGTACGCACCATGAGGTAGGCATATGGAAAAGCGAGCAGCAAGGTGATCACCGTCACGATCACCGAACCGACAAGGCTGCGGCCGGCAACCGTCGCGAAGAAGCTTTCGGTCAGAACACGCTGATAATTGGCGAGCGTGTAGCTCTCCGACATCAGGAAGGTATTGGTGTCGAGCGTTCTCAGGCTCGTGTCGCCGATCTGGACGAGACCGAGCACCAAAAGGCCCACAAGCACGAGCGCGGGCATCAGCATGAGATAGGGCAGGCCCCGCTGGAAGCTCGATGGCCAGACGATGGCCGCAAGGCGTTCGAGCACATCCATGACGCGCCACGTCAGGGGATATGCAGCACGGGGAGCGCGCATGGCAACGATCCTGTTTCACGAGAGAAGGCTGCCCGCCGCAAGGGGTGCGGTCGGGCAGATAAGGCATCAGCCCTGCATGATTTCCTTGAACTTGGCGAACCACTGGCTCTCGTTCTCGACCTGTACCTTGGCCGAGATACGGATCAGCTGCTTGAAGTCCTCTTCCGTTGTCGGATAGGAGGGATCGCCCACGAGATCGGCCGGCGGCGTGATGCCGGGGATGACGCCGGGCAAGCCGAGACCGTCCAGCCAGATCTGCTGCGCTTCCTTGGTCAGGGCGTGGTTGATATATTGCTTGGCCCAGTAAAGCTCGTTCTCGGGCAAACCCTTCGGTATCCAAAGGCCGTCCGTGTCGAACTTGGCGCCTTCCTCTGGCACGACCCAGGCGATTTCGATGCCGTTCTTCTTGGCTTCCCTCGCATTGGTCGAGATGGTGCAGGCGGCGTCGATCTCGCCCTTCTGGAACCAGGTGGTAAAATCCGGGTCCTCGCCGAGCAACGGCTGCTGTTCCTTGATCTTCGAGATGAAATCCCAGGCCGGCTGCATGTTGCCCGGAATGTCCTCGAGCTTGCCGCCGCCGGCGACCTGCGCGGGGAAGTGGAAGCCGATCCCGTCGTTATACAGCGCGATCCGGCCCTTGAGCTTGGGGTCGAGCAGATCCTTCCAGGATTTTGGCGCGCCGTTCGGAAAGGCCGACGGGCGATAGGCGAGCACGTAGACATAACCGTAGGTGTTGACGATCGGATAGCCGTCGAGGCCGACCGGCTTTGCGAGATCGGTGGCGTTCTTGAGGTTCGGCAGGTCGGACAGGTCTTCGGTCACGCCGCGCAAAGCGGACTTGGTGGCGTTCGTCGTCGTATCCCAGTTGATGTGGATCGGCGGGACGCGCTTCTGGGCAACGGCGGCCCAGACCTTCGGCTGGATCTCATTGTCTTCGGTCAGGTCATGACGGACGGCAATGCCGGTGTTCTTGGTGAAGCTGTCGGATACGCCGGCCTTGAGCGCATCGACCCAGCTGCCGCCCCAGGCGCGAATGATGATCTCGGCCGGCTTTTCCGGCTCCTGGGCAAAGGCGCGGCTGACGCCGAGGGTCGAAAGACCCGCCGAAGCGCCGGCCGCGGCCATGGACGCAAGCAGCGTCCGGCGGCCGATCTGCGCGGACAGGAACTTTTCATGCGACATTATAGGTTCTCCTCTGGCTGGACCTTCTGGGGGTCACTTTTGAAAGACATGCATATCCCTTGCATTCCAGCCGAGACGAACCTCGTCGCCCGGACCGAACTGCAAGTGGGATTCCGGATCGTGATCGAAGACGCGCATCAGTACGCCTGCCAGATCCGGAACACGGATCTCGTAGACGACTCGATCGCCTTCGAAAATGCAATCGACCACCTGGCCGTCCACCACCGTTTCCAGATCATCGAGCCGCCCGCCCCTGGGCGCAATGCGTATCTGTTCCGCACGAAGCGCTCCGCTGCAGGATAGACCTGCCGCAAGGGCGGCATCGGCAGCGATGCCGACGAGACGTACACCGTTTGATTCAAACACGGCCTGCGTCGACGTAAGTTCGACGATCCTTCCTTCGAGAAAATTGGTCACGCCTATGAAGTTGGCTACGAAGGCGTTCGACGGCGCGCGATAGGCGTCGACCGGCCGGGCCTTCTGCTGGATGGCTCCGCCATTCATGACGATGATCTCGTCGGAAACCACCAGCGCTTCTCGCTGATCGTGGGTGACGTTGATCGTGGTGACGCCGAGCTCTTTCTGGATGCGGCGGAACTCGAGCTGCATCTCCTCGCGCAGCTTGCGATCCAGCGCGGCAAGCGGTTCGTCGAGCAGCAGCAGATCGGGCTCGAACACCAGCGCCCTGGCAATGGCGACACGCTGCTGCTGGCCGCCCGACAACTCATTGATCCGTCGGTCTCCGTAGCCGCCAAGGCGCACGAGATCGAGATAGCGCTCGACCTTTTCCGGGATCGTGCGCGCGTCATGGCGGCGCATCTTGAGCGGAAAGGCGACGTTTTCGGCCGCCGTCATATGCGGAAAAAGCGCGAGCTTCTGAAACACCATACCGATGGCGCGCTTGTGCGGCGGCACGGCGCTGACCGGCTGGCCATTGATGAAGATCTCTCCGCTGGTCGGCCGGTCGAAGCCGGCGATCATGCGCAGGAGAGTCGTCTTGCCGGAACCGGACGGGCCGAGAATGGTCAGGAACCGCCCCTGCGGCAGGTCGAAGGAGGCGTTCCTGACAGCATGAACATCGCCGAAAGCCATGCCGACATCCTTGACGGAAACAGCGACCTGATCGATGGATCCGGCCCGACGGACATCGGCAGCAACAACGCCCATGACATTCCCCTGTCTTGCTTCAACTATGGACAAAGCCGCAGCGAAGCTTCATTCTATCCATGCCCGCGTAAGGCGCTCGGCCGAGCATCTTCAACCAGTTGTCTATACATATTGATACAAGTATCGTCAACCGAGTTTGCGTATTTTTTGCCCTTCAAAGCCACATGTCCATTTATTGTGCAAATGCGAACGCTCGAGCCGATGGCAATCTCGGCGGCAACGGGCAGAAAGACAAGCACGCAGAGCGGGTGCCTCGCGCCGCCTACACCAAAGACTGAATCATCTGCAACCCTCGTGCGAGGATCAGATCGAGGCGAGATAGCCGCCGTCGACCGGAATGCAATGCCCCGTGACATAGGCCGCCGCATCGCTGCAGAGGAAAACCGCGACGCCGCCGATATCGCTTTCCTTGCCGAACCGCCGTTGCGGGATTTTCCCCAGCATCTGCTGTTGCCAGCCCTCGTCCTCGTAGAAGACCTCCGTCATGGCAGTGCGGAAATAGCCGGGAGCGATTGCGTTGACGCGGATATTGTGCGCTGCCCATTCCGTTGCAAGTGCCCGTGTCACTCCAAGCAGGCCGGACTTCGAGGCGCCGTAGGGAACTGCCGTCGGAATGCCGACATAGGATGTCAGCGAGCAGAGATTGACGATCGCGCCGCCGTTCGCTTCCGCCATGATCCGGCCTGCCGCCTGCGCACAGAAGAAGGCGCCTTTTAGATTGGTCGAGATGATCGTTTCCCAGAGCGCCTCGTCTACGTCGAAGGACGGTCTGACGTTCTCGAAGCCGGCATTGTTGACGAGAATGTCAAGCCCGCCCAAGCGCTCGGCCGCCGCTCCCGTCACACTTCCGCAAGCCCCGACATCGCGCACATCCTGGGCAAACGCCACCGCGCGCCTTCCGACCTTTTCGATCAAAACCCTGGTCTCTTCCAAGCCATCGATCGTTCGCGCCGTCACGGCCACGTCCGCCCCGGCCTCGGCCAGAGCCAAAGCGATAGACTGTCCAATGCCGCGGCTTGCTCCGGTGACGAGGGCGCGGCGGCCGGAAAGGTCGAAGATCGGGCGGGTCATGAAGGCTCCTTGTTCTGCTTCCCACCAATGACACCATCAATGAGACGACATGTCTATACATATGTACAGATCATGAATCCCGGCTTATGAATATCAAATGGCACTCCATGGAGACGGCAAAATGGCAGACCCTTCAAGCCCCATACGTGAGGAAATCCGTTCGATCGCTCCCTATAATGCCGGATTGACGCTCGAGGAGGTCCGGGCGAACCACCATGTCGAAAAAGTCGCTAAGCTCGGCTCCAACGAAAACCCGCTTGGCCCTTCGCCGGCCTTGCGCCGGCAATTTCCCGACATCGGCGAACTGGCCCGGCTTTATCCCGATCCGCAGGGCCGCGCCTTGTGCACCCGGCTGGCTGCCAGCTTCGATGTCGGGAGCGATCAGGTGATCCTCGGCAACGGCTCGGAAGATCTGATCGCCGTCATCTGCCGCTCGGTCGTTCGTCCCGGCGACACTGTGGCGACGCTCTATCCCTCCTTCCCCCTTCATGAAGACTACACGGCACTGATGGGCGGAAAGGTCGATCGCGTGACCGTTGCGCCGGACCTCACCGTGGACACGAAGACCCTTCTCGCCGCGATCTCCCGAAAGCCGCGTATGCTGATGTTCTCGAACCCGATGAACCCCGTCGGCTCATGGCTAACGCCGGACCAGCTGGCGCAGCTCATCGCTGGGCTCGATCCGGAAACACTCATCGTGGTCGACGAGGCCTATGCGGAATATGCAGCCGGTGACGATTATCCAAGCGCGGCCGAAATGCTGAAGGCAACCGGCTTGAACTGGGTCGTACTGCGTACCTTCTCCAAGGCTTACGGTCTGGCGGGCCTCCGCATCGGTTACGGCATCGTCAGCGACGGCAGCCTATGCGGCTTTTTCAATCGTGCGCGCACTCCATTCAACACCAATGCGATCGCCCAGGCAGCCGCCCTCACCGCCCTGGATGATGTCGGCCACCTGAACCGTTCCGTCGAGCTTGCTATTGTCGAGCGCGAACGGATGAAGAAAGAGCTAACGACGATGGGCTACCGGATTGCGCCTTCGAGATGCAATTTCCTGTTCATCGACGCGCGCACGGACGCAAGCGTCCTGGCCGGAGCGCTGCTCCGGCAGGGCGTAATTGTCAAACCCTGGAAACAACCTGGCTTCGAGACGTATATTCGCGTCAGTATCGGCTCGCCTGTGGAGAACGATCACTTCATCGAAGCGTTTCAAAAGGTCGAGGCGGCCGGGTGAGGCAGGCGTGAATCGGACGCCAATGCATGACGAAGCCTGTGCTCATGTGCGGCGCGCCTGCGGCCGTTCACCGGTATAGCGCAGGATCCAGATGCCTTGATTCTTATCGCTGATGTAGATGAAGCCACGACGATCGACGACGACATCTTCGGTCTGAAGAACTAACTTGTCCTCTGGCATTGGCCCGTAACGCCGTGTCGGCTCCGGCGGGATGAAATAGCCGACTTCGCGCGGGAGCCGCCTGTTGGATACGTCGTAGATGCGCAGTCCCGCATTGAAATGGGCGATGTAGAAGAGGTCGCCCTGTTTCTCGACATCTGGGTGATGCTGATGATGGTTGATGTTGTGTGGGCCCCGCCATCCGCCTCGTGTCGTGAAGTCGGAGTAAGGAGCCGCCGCCGGCGGAACAGGTTCCGGGAACAGCGAAAGCAGGAAGGGCGCGCTGGGATCCGATATGTCGACGATCGATGCATGATGCGCGGCGCCCTGCCCGTAAGTGACGTTTTCCGAGTTCGCGAATGCGATGCCCTGGTCGGGCACCGGCAGAACGCCGTGCACACCGAAGCGGGAATGAAACGGGGGACTAAAGCTCAGCCCGCCGATCTGCCGCGGCTGCGATACATCGCTTATGTCGAGCACGATCATGCCAGCTGCGCCGTAGGGCAGATATACGTGGTTTCCCGTGACATAGGCCGGCCCATGCAGTGAGACGTCCTCGCCGGCGCCGGAGCAGAACGCGCCGCACATGCATTGCGCTTGAAAACGCATCGGTTCCGCTCGTCTCCTCGAATGTGAGGCATTCGTTGGCAGAGCATCGAAGAAACTCTCGCCGCCGGCCTCGTGCTGCCCCGGCACCCACCAGCGTCCCGCTTCACGCGGATTGGCACGGTCTGAAATATCGAGGATGAGATAGATGTTGCCGCGATAACCCGGCATGGACGCCGCTACATGCACATAGCGACCTCCCGGATATAAGTTGCGATGGGTGCCGTTTGCACCGGTCTTGAAATGCGACAACAGTTGCGGGCTGAGCGGGTCTGCAATGTCCCAAATGAGAAGTCCTTCGTCGAAAGGAGCATTTGGATCCCCGCCGAAGTTGGCGAACGGCTTTTCCAGAGCGGTCACCATCGTGTCGCCCGACAGATCAACCTGCAGCGTCCACGTATTGGGCGTGGGATAAGCAACAAACTTGGCAACCCGCGGCTTGGCAGGATCGGTCACATCGACGATGCTCCAACCTGCATCCCAGAAGTGCCCCGTGTAGAGATACCACCAGCCCTTCACCTCGCGTATCGCCATCTTGAAGGCTGGACGATGTTCCATGTCGGTGTAGCCGACCGCTTCCACATTGTGCGCAAAGGCTCCCGCGGGAGCTGGTGAGTGCGACCGCTGTGGCTGCGCGATGGCTTCGCAGAGGAGACCGGATTGTGAAGCTGCGACAGCGGTCGCGCCTATAAGGGGTGCCTTCAGCATCTGCCGCCGCGAGATTTTCTGATCGCTCATGTGACCTCCTGCAAAACACGTTTGCGCAGGGTGATGGAGGAGATATATTCCGTCCAATATTGTTTTTTTCGTCTGTGATATCGAAATGGAAATTTGAATGGAGCACAGACTGCTTCAGTCCTATGTCGCCGTAGCGGAGGAACTGCATTTCGGCCGGGCGGCAAAACGGCTCAACATCTCGCAACCGCCGCTCACCAAGCAAATTCAGCAGTTGGAGCGTGAACTCGGCGTCGCCCTGTTCGAAAGAACCAAACGGAAGGTGGAGTTGACCGCTGCCGGCTCGGTCCTGCTGGAGGAAGCACGACGCCTGCTGCGGCAGACGGAAAACGCGGCCGAACTCGTTCGGAAGACGGAGCGTGGTGAGACGGGACATCTGGCGGTCGGCTTCATCGATGCGGCGATCTATAGCCTGGTGCCCAATGTCGTCGAACGCTTTACGCGGTCATACCCGCACGTCACGGTCGAGCTTGCGGACCTGCGCATCCCGGACCAAGTTCGCGGCGTGAGTGAAGGGCGGCTGGATGTCGGCTTCATCCACCCACCCATCCGCGGCGAACAGCTGGCAATCGAGACGGTCCTCGTCGAGCCGCTGGTGGTCGCTGTGCCACAGAGACACAGACTTGCGTCCCGCGCAGAAATCCCGCTGGCGGAGCTGGCAAATGAGGCGCTGATCCAGTTCCCCCGCAGCATCAATCCCACCCTCTATGACGAGATCATCGGACTTTGCCAAAGCTCAGGCTTCAATCCGAAAATCGTTCGGGAAGCAACGCCCAAGCAGACCATCATCGGCCTCGTTTCGGTCGGCCTTGGCGTATCGCTGCTTCCGAGATGCCTCGAAAACCTGAAGCGCGACGGTGTGGCCTATCGTCCCATTTCGGGGCCGAATCTCTCGATCGACACGTCGATTATCTATCGAAGCGACAGGCTAAGACCTGCGACGAAAGCCTTCATCAATGTCGTTCGCACCGTTGCGCGAGAGGCCGGCTGACCGGTCGACGGTAGACACCTGACAGAACGCGGACGCCGAAGCGCCCGCGTTCGCTTCGATTAACGGCGGCTGAGCCCCTGGTAGTATTCGCCTTCGCCGCCTTTCACGACCTCTGGCGCCGTCTTAATCCCGTTCGGGAAGCCGTAAGTGGCGGCATTCGTCCGGATGCCGCCAGTGGTGCGCCCATCAGTTCTCTTGACGGCCGTGGGAGCACCTCTCTTGGCATTGATGTCGGCGCCCTCGTAGTAATCGAACGCTGCGATCGCCGGTCCGACGCTTGCGAATGTCACAAACGACGCGAGGGCAGCTGATACTGAAATCTTGGTGATCATGGAATTCTCCGTTGTCCGTTGTTCCATCGCACGGGGTTGGGGAGGCGTCACGGCGCGATGGCGACGAGGTCCGAACTGGTGCTTAGGAACCGCACGGCGTTTGGACGAGGGAGATCCTAGATGCGAGTTGTCGCACGGTTATGCGGCGCTGTGGGCTGTTGATGGCAAAGTGTATCAAGACCGCCAGAGCAGGCTCGGACGGTGAGCGCCTTTATGTCTATGCTGCCGGGGAACATAAGCGTCCAGTAAACACCGTGGCGAGCGCGGAAGTTTGGGCGGTTGATACCGTTTGATACATTTTTTTGAATGCGGCGCCTCAGCACTGGCGCTATGAATTTCGAGGGCAAGTCCAGCGGGAAGACACCGGTATGCCACCGACCCCTCACATCGCCGTTGTAGATGATCATCGCGACATTCGGGACCTCGTCGGGAAGTATCTTACCCACCAGGGCTATCGCGTTTCCGTCGCCGAAAGCGGCGAAGCACTCCGGCGAATTCTGGAAAAAGGCGCGCCCGATCTCGTGGTGCTGGACATCATGATGCCGGGCGAGGACGGCCTTACCGTCTGCCGGCAGTTGCGCACGACAACGGAGCTGCCGGTCATTTTCCTGACGGCGATGGCGGACGGAACGGATCGGATCGTGGGCTTGGAGCTCGGCGCCGACGATTACATCACAAAGCCGTTCAACCCGCGCGAGCTCCTGGCAAGAATCCGGGCAGTGCTAAGGCGCGTCAACAGCCTGCCGCCCCAACGCGGCAGGATAAAGGCCAAGACCATCCGCTTCGACGTCTGGGAACTCGACACCGGACGCCGCGAACTTGTCGGGCGTGATGGGATCAGCGTGCCGTTGAGCACGGCTGAGTTCCGGCTTCTCAGCGCCTTCCTGGAGCATCCCGGCCTGGTGCTCAGCCGTGACCAGTTGCTTGATCTGACGGCCGGGCGGGCGGCCGAGAGTTTTGACCGCAGCATCGACAACCAGGTTAGCCGCTTGCGCAAGAAGATCGAGAGCGACCCGAAGAATCCCTCTTTGATCAAAACGCACTGGGGTGGAGGATACAGCTTCGTGGCGGAGGTAGAAGTCCACTGATGCGATGGTGGAGGAAGAGCCTTGCGGCTCAATTCATCTGTTTTCTGCTGATGGCGCTTGTGCTGTCGCAGGTGATCGGCTTTCTGATCTCCTGGGACGAACGCGACAAGGCGCTGCGCGCCGCGTCCAAAGGTGAGTTCTTGAGCCGCACGGCGTCACTTGCGGCGCTGCTCGAGTCGATTCCGCCGAGTTTCCATACGGATGTCCTGCGCGCGAGCGGTACGACCTACACGCGTTTCTGGATGTCAGAGCGCGATCCCGTCGATACCATCGCCTGGCGTAGACAGGCCGTTGCGCAACTGGAAGAACCGCTGCCCAATCTGCTCCCCGCCTATAGGCCGGCAGACCTCACTTCAGCGACGCCAAGCAGAACGCCCTCGGGCAAAGGTTTCCAGCTATTCGAGAAGGCAATCGCCTCCGAGGGCTGGACGCGCTTGTCTGCCGACATATGGACCCTGCCCCGCTTTGCCAAGTTTCTGCCGCTCGGCGATTCCCACGGTATGGGGCTTGCAGTGCAACTTAGCGACGGGCGCTGGCTGAACTCCGTCTATCGCAAGACCATGCCGAATCCGTTCTGGAATACGCAGTCGCTCGTCTCTCTTGCCGTGACGGCAACGACGCTTGCATTGATCGGCGTATTCGTCGCCAACCGCATCGCAAGGCCTATGCGCCGGCTGGCCGGCGCCGCAGAGGCTCTCGGCCGGGGCCAGTCCATCGAAGCCCTGCCGGAGACGGGCCCCGACGACATTCGCAGGACGACCGAAGCCTTCAACCGGATGCAGGCGCGACTTACGCGATTCGTCGAGGACAGGACGCGCATGCTCGCCGCCATCAGTCACGATCTTCGCACGCCGCTTACGTCGTTGCGCCTCCGGGCGGAATTCGTGACGGATGCCGACGCTCAACAGCGAATGATGGCGACGATCGACGAGATCCAGACGATGACAGAGGCTGCGCTCGCCTTTGCGCGAGAGGAATCGGTGACGGAAGCGACACGCGCAGTCAATCTGACGGCCTTGATAGAAAGCCTCTGCGATGACCTTGCTGACCTTGGGCAGAAGGTGAGATTTCTCGATAGTCCCAAGATCAACTACCGCTGTCGTCCGGATGGGCTCAGGCGTGCCGCCCGCAACTTGATCGAGAACGCCTTGCGCTACGGCGGCGAGGCTCGCGTGCAGGTCGACGAGAAACCGTCAATGGTTCAAATCGTCATCGAGGATAGTGGTCCTGGTATCGCCGAGGAAGATTTCGAGCGGGTTTTTGAGCCGTTCTTCCGGCTCGAGTCCTCGCGAAACCGCGAAACTGGTGGTGTTGGCCTGGGCTTGTCCATCGCCCGAGCGACGGTGCGCCACCACGGCGGCGATATCACGCTGTCGCGAATGCCGCGCGGCCTGAGGGCGACGATAGCCCTTCCCAGATCCCATCGGGGGCTTTGAGCCTTACAATCCTCGGCTGCTGTATCGGCCGCCCTCTCGTGCAGGGGATAGCCATCCTTCGCCGAAGCCCATCGGCCGTTGAGACATTTGGTTACAAGACAGCCGCTCGGCTGGCAAACCTCTGCGACAAACGACCACTATTCTTCAGGGAACGCAACGAAATCCCGGAGGACCGCACGCGTCCTTCACCCTCGGTCATGCTGCTAAGGGGACGTTCAATGAAATGCGCAACCATGTTCTCGACCGCCATCCTCGGTCTGCTTCTCTGTTCCAGTATAACCTCGGCTCAGGAGCATGCCGGCCCCGATGGCGAGAGGCTTTTCCGCAGCCGTTGTGGCTCCTGTCACGGCCTGAACACGGGTGAAAAACGCGTCGCGCCGCACCTTTTCGGGGTTTTCGGGCGCGCTGCAGGCAGTGTCGCGGGCGCTCGCTACTCGAACGCGCTCCGCACGTCCGGCTTCGTCTGGGACGAGGAACGCCTCCACGCCTATCTGAACAACCCTCGTCAGGTCGTGCCGGGTACTACCATGAGCGCCAGCGTTCGCGACCAGGCTCAACGCTCGGCCATCATCACATATCTGCAAAGCCTTTCGGCGGAGCCGCCCAACTAGGCATTCGCCGGTCCGGTGTATCGCGAATGGCTGCGATGCACCGTCGTCGTTCTCCTCGTTAACGATAGGATCATGTCATGGCTCGATTGACCATAAACGGCGAAATACGGGATATCGAAGTGGCCCCGGAGACACCCCTTCTCTGGGCGCTCCGGGAACAGGCGGGTCTCACCGGAACGAAGTTCGGCTGCGGGATAGCGCAATGCGGTGCCTGCACCGTCCTCATCGACGGCGTGGCGACCCGTTCCTGTGCGCTTCCGGCAAGCGCGGTAGGTCCAGATCAACAGATCCTCACGGTCGAGGGGCTGTCCAACGACGCCACCCATCCGATCCAGCAAGCCTGGCTCGCGCTCGACGTTCCGCAATGCGGTTACTGTCAGGCGGGCATGATCATGGCGGCTGCCGCCTTGCTCAACAGCACCCCGACACCCACGGACGACGACATCAGTGCTGAAATCACCAATATCTGCCGCTGCGGCACATACAACCGCGTCCGCGCGGCCATCAAGCTCGCAGCCGAAACCATGAGCGCATCTCGGAAAGGATGAGGGTTCAACCATGACAGTTGCAGCTTTGTCGCGCCGCCGTTTTCTGATTGGTACCGCTGCTGCGGCCGGCGGTTTCTCGCTCGGTTTTCATCTGCCTTTCGCGGCACAGGCTCAGGAGCGGGAGGCTATCCTTCCCGAAGTGAACGCCTGGGTGCTCATCCATCCTGACGACACCGTCGTAATCCGGATTGCTCGCTCAGAAATGGGTCAAGGAACCCTCACCGGACTGGCACAGCTCGTTGCGGAAGAGCTCGAATGCGACTGGTCGAAGGTGACGACCGAGTATCCGACACCCGGTGAAAGCCTGCGGCGGAATCGCATCTGGGGTAATTTCTCCACGGGCGGCAGCCGAGGAATTCGGGAATCGCACGAATATGTGCGCCAGGGCGGGGCTGCCGCGCGGGAAATGCTCATAGCGGCGGCGGCGACACTCTGGAAAGTGCCGGAAGCGGAATGCTCGGCGGCGAGCAGCATCATTACTCACAATCCCTCCGGGCGCAGCGTGACATATGGAGCAGTCGCTTCACTTGCCGCACACATGCAACCGCCGGCCGATGTGCGGCTGAAAGACCCGAAGGTTTGGAAAATCGCCGGCAAGCCGTTGCCGCGGCTCGATACGCGCGACAAACTTACGGGCAAGCAGGTCTATGGCGTCGATCTCCAACTGCCGGGCATGCTGAACGCCTCGATCAGAGCCTGTCCGGTCTTCGGCGGCAAGGTGGCGAGCTTCGATGCCGCAGCCGTATCGGGCATGCCAGGCGTTCGAAAGGTCGTTCAGGTCGATGAAACGGCAGTCGCCGTTGTCGCCGACACATGGTGGCAGGCACATTCGGCACTCCTGGCCCTGCCGATAGTCTGGGACGAAGGTCCAAACGAGAACGTCACCAGCCAATCGATTGCCGAAATGCTGAAAGAGGGTCTGGAGGCGGAAGACGCTGTAATCGGCACGCGCATTGGCGATGTCCGCACCGAACTTGCCGGGGACGTGAAGCTGGTCTCCGCAACCTATTCATACCCATACCAGCACCATGCAACCATGGAGCCAATGAATGCGACGGCGCTCTATACAACTGAAAGGTGCGAGGCGTGGGTGCCTACACAAAACGGCGAAGCAAGCCTGAGCCTGGTTGCGGAGGTCTCCGGGCTGCCGATCGAACAATGCGACGTTCACAAGCTTCATTTAGGCGGCGGGTTCGGCCGCCGTGGCTGGCACCAGGAATATCTTAGGCAGGCCGTCATTCTTGCCAAGGCGTTTCCGGGATCTCCGGTCAAACTCATCTGGTCCCGGGAGGAGGACATGCTTCACGGCGCCTACCATCCGGTTACACAGTGCAGACTGCGAGCTGCGCTCAACAAGAACGGCGAGGTCACGGCCTTCCACATGCGCATCAGCGGCCAGTCGATTCTTTGGCCGCTGCGCGCCGAGGTGCGCGAAACAGGACGCGATCCTGCGGTGTTCCAAGGCCTGAACGACGGCGGCAGCGAGGGCGCCTTCGGCTATACGATCTCTAACCTGCTCATCGACCATGCGATGCGAAATCCCCCTGTTCCTCCGGGGTTCTGGCGCGGGGTCAATCTCAATCAGAACGCTCTTTACGTCGAGTGCTTCGTGGATGAGCTGGCCCACGAGGCAGGCATCGACCCGCTCGAATTTCGGCGGAAGCTGCTTGTCGACAATCCGAAACACCTTGCAGTTCTCGAGGCGGTCGCCGAACGCGTTGGTTGGGGAAAGCCGGCGGAAAACGGCATCCATCGTGGCCTGGCCCAGATCATGGGCTTCGGCAGCTACGTGGCAGCCGCGGCAGAAGTCTCGGTCACGGGCGGCGAACTCAGAATCCACCGCATCGTTGCCGCAACGGACACGGGCCACATCGTCAATCCCGCACAGGCGGAGCGTCAGGTCGAGGGCTCCTTCGCCTACGGACTTTCTGCATGTCTGTTCGGGGAATGCACGATCGATGGGGGTCGGGTCGAGCAGGAGAATTTCGATACATATGAGGTCATGCGCATGGACCAGATGCCGGCCGTCGAAACGATTCTCGTCCCATCGGGGGACTTCTGGGGCGGGGTCGGCGAGCCGACGATCGCCGTCGCCGGACCAGCAGTCCTCAATGCGGTCTTTGCCGCCACAGGCAAGCGCGTTCGTCAACTACCGCTTAAAAACAACAGTCTTGCCGTTTGATCGGGGGCGCCAAACAAAACAATGCAGTCGAGGATTTTAACCGGCAGACACTTCGGGTAGCGTGCGCATCAGGATTAGGAGGACGCATGGGTCTGTCAGATATTTTCGGTCGATTGGTCGCACTGATCGGTTCCGCAACAATCCTTCTGCGGCACCGGGCAGGAGATTCCCTGGAACCGGCTTATGGCAGTGCCCCTGATATCCCGATCGCCAAGCCGCAGGGCATTCCCACCCTGAAGATGCCGACAGCCAGGGGATGGGCCGCGGAGCAAAGGCCGACTGCGGCGGCCGGGCTTAAGGTGAACGCATTCGCGGCCGGCCTCGAACATCCCCGTTGGATTCATGTGTTGCCGAATGGCGATGTGCTGGTTGCCGAGGCACTGAGCGAGCCGGGGGGCATCAAATCTGCCTTCGACTACGCCATGTTCAGCACGATGAAGCGCGCAGCCGCAGTGGGCGCCAGTCCGAATCGCATCACGCTGCTGCGTGATGCCGATGGCGACGGCGTGGCTGAAGTGCGCGCGGTATTTCTCGACGGACTCAACCAGCCGTTCGGCATGGAGTTGCTTGGCGACACGCTGTATGTCGGCAACACGGACGGCGTGGTTGCGTTCCCGTACAAGGCGGGCGACACGCGTATCGGCGCGACAGGCCGCAAGCTGGCTGATCTCAAGGCCGGCGGCCATTGGACGCGAAGTCTGCTGGCAAGTCGTGACGGGCGAAAGCTCTTTATCGGGGTCGGGTCGCTCAGCAACATAGGCGAGAGCGGCATGGCGTCAGAGGAAGGACGGGCCGCTATCCACGAGCTTGACCTCGATAGTGGTGAGCACCGCATATTTGCCTCCGGCCTGCGCAACCCGGTGGGCCTTGCGTGGGAGCCGACGACAGGCGCACTCTGGACGGTGGTCAACGAGCGCGATGGCCTGGGCGACGAGACGCCTCCCGACTATCTGACATCGGTGCGCGACGGCGGCTTTTATGGATGGCCTTATTGCTATTGGGGGCAGATCGTGGACGACCGGGTGCCGCAGGACCCGGCAATGGTCGCAACCGCCATAACACCGGATTATGCCTTGGGCGGACACACTGCATCGCTCGGCCTTTGCTGGCTTCCCGCAGGCACTCTGCCGGGCTTCTCGGACGGCATGGTCATCGGCCAGCATGGTTCCTGGAACCGCAGCACGTTGAGCGGCTACAAGGTTGTCTTCGTGCCCTTCGTGAATGGCCGGCCGGCAGGTCCGCCGCGTGACATTCTGACCGGCTTCCTTTCGCCGGACGAGCGGTCGTCCTATGGACGGCCGGTGGGCGTTTCCATCGGCTCGGACGGCGCCCTGTTAGTAGCAGACGATGTCGGCGATGTGGTCTGGCGGGTGACGGGCGAGGCGGAGCGCGGCTGAATGTGAAAGGAGTGCCGCGCACAGTAGGGGACAGGCGCTGCCATGAGAACCTCCATTATGTTCAAACTTCCATCAGCCTGGAGGACAGGAATTCGATGAAGCGCTGGGTCTTGGCTGGAATAAGGCGAGTTTCGGTGACGGCGTAAATGTTGACCGGCGACTTCTGCCATTCAGGCAGAATGCGTCGGAGCCGGCCGGAGGCCAAGTCATCCGCGATGATCTTCTCGGGAAGCAGGGCGATGCCCTGGTGGTTGACCGCCAGGGCGCGGATCATCCCGACGCTGTTGAGCGTGAAGCGGCCGCGAACGGCGACATCGACCTTGTTCGCCCCCCGGTGCAAAGTCCAGATCGGGCTCCGCAGCATGCCGATGCACTCGTGCTTCGCCAAGTCCGTCGGTGGCGCGGGCTCGCCTGACGCTTCGATATAGCCAGGAGACGCATAGAGGTGGTGCGAATGCCGCCCGATCAGGCGAGTGATCAAACTGGAGTCTTCGAGTTTGCCTATGCGGATCCCCACGTCGAAAGGCTCGGCGACCAGATCGACACGGCGCGGGGTCAGGTCGCATTCGAAAGTGATCCCGGGATAGTGTCGCGCGAATACGCCGATGATCGGCGTGAGGTAAAAAGTAGCGAGGTCGACCGGGAGCGAAACCCGGAGGACTCCGCTGGGCTGTTCGAGCATTGCGCCGAGCTGCTCGTGCGCCAGCCGTGCCTCGTCCACGATCCGCTTACTTCGTTCAAAATAGAGCTGACCGGCCTCGGTGAGCTCTATCTTGCGCGTCGTGCGGTGCAGGAGCCTCAGGCCGATCGCCTTCTCCGCGTCCGCGATATTGCCCTCTCGACCCTCTACGCGGCACCCTTTTGCGGGGCGATCGCGATGCCGGAGAGGTCGGCGACAGGATTGACTGGCGTGTTCGCTCCCTTGCGTTCTGAATAGCGGTCGACCAATTGGACCGAATGCGGCCGCAGGAGGATCGTAAAACGGATGAGTTCCTCCATGACATCGACGATGCGGTTGTAGTAGCTGGAAGGCTTCATCCGCCCGCTCGCATCGAATTCCTGGAACGCCTTGGCGACGCTCGACTGGTTGGGGATCGTGTACATGCGCATCCAACGCCCAAGAATACGCAGCGTGTTGACTGCGTTGAAGCTTTGCGAGCCGCCGGACACCTGCATGACAGCGAGGGTGCGGCCTTGTGTTGGACGGATGCCGCCCATGTTCAGTGGCAGGTGGTCGATCTGCGCCTTCATGATTCCGGTGATCTGGCCATGGCGCTCCGGCGAGCACCAGACCATTCCTTCGGACCAGATTGCATGGTCGCGGAGCTCCTTCACGGCCGGGTGATCGTCGCCCTTGACCTGGTCGGGCAGCGGCAGGTCCGAAGGATCGAAGATCCGGGTCTCGGCGCCGAAGTACTCAAGAATTCGTGCCGCCTCCTCTACGGAGAATCGGGAGTAGGAGTGCTCGCGCAGCGATCCGTAGAGGAGCAGGATGCGGGGCTTGTGGTCGATCGGCCCGAGGCCCTCCGCCGGATTGCGGTGTGCGTAGGCAGGGTCGAGAGCCGGCAGGTAATCGATGTCAGGAACGGTGCGCAATCTCATTTTCGGGTCTCCTTATGCTTCAGAGGCGACAGCCGCGGGAGCCGTTTCGGCGAAGTAGCGGCGGCCGAGCCAGAGTGCGAGCTGCACCAGCAGGATCAGCACAGGTACTTCCACAAGCGGTCCGATGACCGCGGCAAAGGCCACCGGGGACGCAAGACCGAAGGCGGCAATGGCGACGGCGATCGCCAGTTCGAAGTTGTTGCCCGCAGCCGTGAATGCAACCGCGGTGGTACGCGGATAGTCGGTGTCGATCAGTTTCGCCATGAAGAAACTGACGGTGAACATGATGACGAAGTAGATCGTCAGGGGGATCGCGATCAGGACGACATCGAACGGCAGCCTCACGACATCGCCGCCCTTCAGGCTGAACATCGCGACGATGGTGAACAGCAGCGCCGCAAGCGTGATCGGGCTGACCTTCGGCAGGAAGGCGTTCTCGTACCAGTCCTCGCCTTTTGCCTTCGTAAGGATGCGGCGCGACAGGTAACCTGCGAGGAACGGTATTCCGAGATAGATCAGCACTGCCTCGGCGATCGTCCAGAAGGACACGTCGATGACGCTTCCTTCGAGCCCGAAGAGTGGCGGCAGAAAGGTGAGGAAGAACCAGGCATATATGGTGAAGAAGAGGATCTGGAAGATCGAATTGAAGGCGACGAGACCTGCAACATACTGATTGTCGCCGCGGGCGAGCTGATTCCAGACAAGGACCATGGCGATGCAGCGAGCGAGACCGATCAGGATAAGCCCCGTCATATATTCCGGATAGTCGCGCAGGAACAGCACGGCGAGCCCGAACATGAGCACCGGGCCGATCAGCCAGTTCTGCACCAGCGAGAGCGTTAGTATACGCTTGTCGGCAAAGACCTGATGGAGCTCCTCGTAACGCACCTTGGCGAGCGGCGGATACATCATAAGGATGAGTCCGATCGCGATCGGAACGTTGGTGGTCCCGACGGAAAGACCATCGAGGGCTGCCGGCAGGCCCGTGAAAACCGTGCCGAGCACAAGGCCGAGCGCCATGGCGGAAAATATCCAGACTGTCAGATAGCGGTCGAGGAACGAGAGGCGGGTTGTGGGCTGAGCGGGACGCAATTGCGTTCTCCTTGCAAATAAGTTCGGTGCGCAGCCTCGCACGAGGCGTCGCTTAAGGTCGGTCCGACCTATAAACATCGTGGTCCAGAGCAATTCCAGGAAAAGTGCGTAGCGATTTTCGGTCCGGAATTTGCGCCAAAACAAAGAGTTAGAGAGTTTCCGCGGTTCGGAGAAAAGCGGAAATGCTAGACCTGCCGGCCGCTCGCGTCGACGACGACCTGGCCGTCCTCCTTTATGAAAGCGCCCTTCTGCTCTTGGGGCAGGATCTCCAGAACGGCCTCTGAAGGTCGGCACAGCTTCACGCCAAGTGGTGAGACGACGATGGGGCGGTTGATCAGGATGGGATGCTGCATCATCGCGTCAAGGAGTTGGCCATCGGTAAGAGCCGGATCGCCAAGGCCGAGTTCCTGGTATGGTGTCCCCTTTTCCCGAACCAAGTCGCGGACGGATATGCCCATACGGACGAGCAACTGCTCCAGCAGCGGCCGGCTTGGGGGAGTCTTCAAATATTCGACCACATGCGGTTCAATCCCGGCATTGCGTATCATAGCCAAGGTGTTCCGCGACGTCCCGCAATCCGGGTTGTGATAGATGACGATGTCGATCGGGTCTGTCATGCGACGTCGGGCCTTTGCGAAGTGGAGCCTTCCATCTGGCCTATTTCGTGCAGTCTCGCCGTCAGGCTCAGCCGCTCCAGGCTTTCCACAGGAAGCGCTGCGAAGGCAGCGATGCGAAGTTTCATATGGCGAAGCGTCGTGGCGAAGGCGACGCGCTTCTCGGCGTCTGTCCCCTCGACGGCTGCCGGGTCATCGACGCCCCAATGCGCTGTCATGGGCTGTCCCGGCCAGACCGGGCAGGCCTCGCCCGCCGCGTTGTCGCAGACGGTGAAGACGAAATCGAGTTCGGGCGCGCCGGGCACGGCAAACTCGTCCCAACTCTTTGACCGAAGCCCTTCGACGGGATAGTGGTGGCCCGCGAGCGTCTCGATGGCGAACGGATTGACCTTGTTCTTAGGTTGGCTCCCCGCGGAATAGGCATTGAACTTACCGGCTCCATCCCTTCGCAGAACGCTTTCCGCGATGATCGAACGTGCGGAATTGCCCGTGCAGAGAAACATCACATTGAACGTCGTCTTGGCCATCAGGTTACCTTTTCCTTTGAACGACAGGGATCAAGTTCCTCGACCAGCGGGGCGCAGAGATCGGCATTCCCCCCGCAGCAATCCTTGACCAGAAAGAGAGTGAGATCGCGCAGGCGCGAAACATCCGCGCGGTAGACGATAAGGCGGCTGCGGCGCTCGGAAGACACCAGACCCGCCCGAGCAAGAATATTCAGATGCGTCGACATGGTGTTGTGGGGCACCGCCAAGGCGCGAGCGATATCGCCTGCGGGCAACCCATGGGGCTCATGCCGGACAAGCAGGCGGAAGGTCTCCAGCCGGGTCGACTGGGCGAGTGCCGCAAGGGCGAGAATTGCGTTTTCCTGTTCCATATGTCGAGAATACCCGAAATATGGACAACGTCAAGCGTCAGGTGCTACACGAGACGCGGAGCTCTTCCTGTGCCCGGGCGATCAACACTGCTTCGCCGATCGTTCAATCCCGTCCTGCGGCACGCATGCAACCGCTATAAGGGGAAGCCGGTCGGCATCGTCAGGACCGGCGGAGGGTCAGGTCCGCCTCGACAGGACGATGTGGCTCGCCTTTTCCGACGGGACGTACTCGGTCACCTCGTAGCCGAGGCGAGGCAGGTCCATATCGGCAAAGAGCGCCTCACCGCTGCCGAGGAGGATCGGCGCGATCGCGATATGCATCTCGTCAACCAGACGGGCGTTCAGATACTGCCGGATGGTGGCGCTGCCGCCGCCAAGGCGGACATCACGCCCGTCCGCCGCTTCCCTGGCACTGCTGAGCGCGGCTTCGATGCCGTTGGTGACGAAGTGGAAGACGGTGCCGCCCTCCATTTCCAGCGACGGACGCGCATGGTTTGTCAGGACGAAGACAGGGCCATGATAGGGCGGGTTTTCGCCCCACCAGCCCCTCCAGGATTGGTCGGGCCAGGGTCCCCGCACCGGCCCGAACATGTTCCGGCCGAGGATCCAGGCGCCGATATTGTCGAACCCCCGT
Source organism: Sinorhizobium medicae (assembly GCF_007827695.1). GTDB lineage: Bacteria > Pseudomonadota > Alphaproteobacteria > Rhizobiales > Rhizobiaceae > Sinorhizobium > Sinorhizobium medicae. The sequence goes on from NZ_VITA01000003.1 coordinate 47,333, forward strand.
GCAGCGAAATCCTCGTCGATGCCGGTCGTTCCCTCCTTCTTGCCTGACATCCGCTGGAAGGTGTGAGTAGGGACAAACCACTCGTGCAAAGCTTCTCCGCCCCTGCCCAACGGATTGTCGAGGTTCTGGTCGGGTCCGGCGGCGTATCCGTCGAGCGAAATCGAGAAAGCATGAATTCGAAGCCGGGACATGGTTTTTCTCCTGAAATGCTTGGTGAATCGGACGATCTGGCGGGCGGCTTAATCGTTCGGGTGCGTGTTGGTGTGCTTCGTGATCGCGGAGATGATCTCATCCCAGTCCGCCGGGTGCAGCTCGTGTCCGCCCCCAGAGATCTCGACCAGCTTGGCTCCATTGACCGCCGCCACGAGGGCCGCTCCATGCTCTGCCGGAAATACAGGATCAGCGGTGCCGTGGATGACCAGAAGCGGCACTTTCATCTCGTGCAGCCGACCTTGCCACGCATCGCTGATCTCAAAGAGGATGCTGTGATTAGTGGCGCTGAGATAACCGTCTGAGCGGTCGAAATCCCTTTCGATGAAGGCTCCGGTCTCGGCCCGCTCGAACGGATGTGCCGTGCTTGCGACCAAGCGCGCATCCTCGACCATGTAAGCGACCGCCTCTGCCCGGTTTGTCCAGTCCACCTTCACGTTCATGTGGTCCATCCAGGCCCTCCCGCTCTCCGGGAGATGGGATGTGTTCATCCCGATCGGCGAACTGCTGATCGCCGTCAGGGAACGCACGCGCTCGGGATGCTTGAGCGCGGCAGCCTGGCCGACCATCCCACCGAGAGACATCCCGACGACGTGGGCGGCGGAAATCCCGTAACAGTCGAGCACCCGGATGACGTCGTCAACAGCATCATCGAAAGCATATCCCGGCCGACCTGGCGGGTACTTCGTCGAGAGACCGGTGTCGCGCTGATCGTAGCGAATAACAAAGCGGCCGCGTTCCGCTAACTGGCGGCAGAATCTCTCACGCCACCACAGCATGGATGCCATTCCCCCCATGATGAGAAGGACCGGGGGATGCGCCGATTCGCCGAAGGCTTCGGTGGCGATCTCGACATCATGACTCCTGACGAAACGCATGCTCATGGAAGCCTCCCGGTCATGCTCCAGTTGATTGCGATATGCAACTGGTTGCAGATTTACTACAAGCGATTTCCTTCTGCAACCAGTTTCGCATAATTCCAAACACGCCGCTGGACGCCCCAACTCCGGCTGCGCGCATCCCCCCGCTCCTTGCCGATACGCGTCCGGATCGCTAAACCCCTGATGAGGGTCCACTCGGATAAGTACAACTCTCTCCGCCGCAAATCTTCTCCAGCGCCATGATCTCATCGTGAAGTATACCTACGACAACCTCAGGTACTTAAGAAAAATCGCAAGTTGCGGGAAAAATGTTATCCACACAACCACCCAGGTATTTCTTAGGCAGAAACAACTACTTGCTTCCACACGAACAATCCGGCCGTAAGTGCTGTCACCGTTATGCCTCATTCGACCCTCACCACCCCGGCCGTCAAAACAGCAGGGAGTAAACGAATGAACATCAATGGAACTAGCGTCGCCAACAAGCTCATCGGCACGAACCTTGCGGACACGCTCCGGGGTTACGATGGCAATGACGTCATTTGGGGCGATGCTGGTGACGACTATCTCGATGGAGGGCTCGGCAACGACACGCTCTATGGCGGCCTCGGCAACGACTTTTTCAAGGTCGGTGCGGGAGATGACTACGCCGAAGGCGGCGACGGCAACGACAGCTTCGATGGCGGCGCTGGCGCCGATACGCTGATCGGCGGGCTCGGCAACGATACCTTCTCCGGCGAGGACGGCAATGACATCATCGACGGCGGCGATGGTCATGACCATATTCTGGGGGGCCCCGGCAACGACGAGATTCACGGTGGCGCAGGTGAGGAATACATCGACGCCGGATTGGGAGACGACATCATCTATGCCGGCTCGGGAAATGACGGCTTCAACAACCGCATCGACCCCGCGACAGGCAAGCTGACGCAGCAGGCGGTCGGTGGTGGCGCCGGCAACGATACGATCTATGGCGAAGAGGGCAGTGACGCCCTGAAGGGCCAATCCGGGCACGACCGGGTCTATGGCGGCATAGGCGACGACATTGTCGACGGCGGCGACGGGAACAACTACCTCGACGGCGGTGATGGGAATGACGTGCTCGATTCCGAGGGCGGCATCGACGAAGCCCGTGGCGGTATCGGCAACGATCGGATTGCCGTGGGCGGCGGCAATGATCTGGCATACGGAGATGCCGGCGACGATATCCTGTCGGGAGCAGCGGGCGATGACATCCTTGATGGCGGCCTCGGCAACGACCTTGTCACTGCCGGGGACGGAAACGACACGCTACGCGGTGACGCTGGGAAAGATACCCTTCTCGCCGAGGCGGGAAGCGACATCCTCTGGGGTGGGGCCGACGCCGATCGCTTCGTGTTCAAGGGCGCCGGTTCGCTCGTCGGACGGGATTCCGTTATGGACTTTCAGAACGGCGTCGATCTGTTTGTTCTGGAGAACCTTGGAATCAAGCAATATTCGAGTTCCGGCGCGGCGGGCACGATTTACGCGTACAATGACGCGAGCGGAGACGTGATGTTGAAAGGCTATGATTCTGCGGGCAACGCGGTGACGATACATGTCGACGATCCGGCGAATAGCCTCGCTGCCTCTCACTTCAGCAGCGCGGATTTTCTCTTCGCTTGATCGAACTTCGAACGCCGCACGCATCCGGTGTGCGGCGTTCGATGTGGCGTCAAAGCGATGAAGGGACTTCTGCGCGGATCATGCAAATCGGGATCCGCTGGAGCCTTCTGAAGCCTCGGGTGGAACACACTGTCGGGCAAGCCACGCCTTGTCGCCCCCTTTTGCCCATCCGCCCGAATTGATCGTCGCGTGGCACCGCGAGACCCGCGCTGTCAGGGCTATGGCAGCAGCAATCCGCCGTCCACATGCATGACCTGCCCCGTAATATGGCGTGCTCCGGGCGAGAGGAGGAAGGCGACGAGCTCCGCCACGTCGACCGGTTCACCGAGCCTGCCATTCGGCGTCACCGCGCGCGCGCTCTCCATGGCTGCGGACGACGTCGCGGCATGGCCTCCGTTGTCCTTGCGCGTGAACCCGGGCGCCACACAGTTTACCGTCACGCCTTCGGGCGCCAGTTGGGCCGCCAGCGATTTGGCCAGAGCCTCGAGTGCAGCCTTGGCGGCACCTGATGCGGGAAAATGCATGCCGTTCGTCCCGAAGCCGTGCGCGACGAACGAACTGACGGCAACCACGCGCGCCTGCGCAGATGATCTAAGATCCGGCAAGGCGGCGTCGACCAGCCGGAAAAACGCCATCGGCATCATGTCGAACGCCGCCTGCAGGTCCGCGTCCGTCAGCTGGCCGAATGTGGATCGCTGCGCGCGGCCGGCATTGGAGACGATCTGATCGAGGCCACCGAATGCTGCGCGCGCCGCTTCGACGAGACGTCCGGGGACCGCCGGATCGGACAGGTCCCCGAGTTCGGTGGCGACTTCGGCGCCTTTTGCGCCTGCCTCCTCCGTGACTTTCCTCAGCCCTTCCACATTGGCGCCAGTGTGCAACAGGAGCCGCATGCCAGGCGCGGCGATACGCCGCGCGATCGCGGCGCCGATCCCGCTGCCGGCGCCGGTAACGAGAATTCTTGGTGCGTCTGTCATGGCGACCTCATGAAAATGCGCGCAGAAGCAGGACAAGGCCTGAAGCCGCCGAGACGACGAGAACCACGAGTTTCACATGCCCTCGGTCCACAAGCCGCCGTCCCCAGCCGGACAAGAGGAAGCCCAGAAAAGCGAAGGGGAGCATGGTCCCCGCGAGAAGGAGGTCGGAGGAGCCGAAACTGCCGGCGACAAAAAGCGCCGCGATCGAGATGACGCCGCCGACGACAAAGAAGGCGTTCAAGGTCGCACGCATGCGCGCCCCGCCGGTATTTTGATAAACCATCGCCATGGGGGGAGCCCCGATCGAGGTCAAAGTACCCATGAAGCCGGACAGGACCCCGGCAAAGAACAGCGAACGGCGCGTCGTTTCGATTTTCAACCCGAGAAGGCTAAGCGCCACGGCGAAGAGCACGCCCAAGCCGAAAACGGCCGCGAAGGCATCCGGGCTCAGCAATTGCAGGCAGAAAGCGGCCGCCCCTGCCGCCAGCAGGCGGCCAGTCAGGGAGAAGGCCAGATCCTGCCTGCTGACGTCGCGCCATTCCCGAACCATGCCGCCGGCGCTCACGGCAATTGCCATGGCCAGCATCGGCCCCGGCACGAAAGCAGCATCGATGATGGCGAGCATCGGCGCGGCGAGCATGTTGAATCCGAAACCCGTGGAACCCTGAACGGCGCCGGCAAGAACGAGCGCGAGGGCCGCGGCTATCCCCTGGGGACTGAGCAACAGATCCATCATGCGTCACGATTCCAGCAGGCGGCAAAATGGTCGCCTGACTTGCGCAGGAGTTGCGGCTCCTCTTTGCGGCACCGATTGCTCGCAAGCGGGCAGCGCGGATGAAAGCGGCAGCCCTTTGGCGGGTTGGCGATGTCGACCGATTCTCCCGGAGGCACGATGCGCCGCCGCGCGCGCTGGAGCTTCGGATTGGCGACCGGAACCGCGGAAAGCAACGCTTCCGTATAGGGATGGATCGGCCGTTCATAGATCGCTTGGCGCGGTGCGATCTCGACGATCCTTCCCGCATACATGATCGCCACCCGATGCGAGATGTGCCGCACGATGGCGAGGTCATGGGCGATGAAGAGATAGGAAATCCCGAGATCGCGCTGCAGGTCCTGCATGAGGTTGACGACCTGGGCCCGCACCGAGACGTCGAGGGCGGAGACGGGCTCATCGGCGACAATGAGCGCGGGCTTCAAAGCCAAGGCTCTTGCTATACCGATCCGCTGGCGCTGCCCGCCGGAAAAGCTGTGCGGATAGCGATCGGCGGCATCACCGGGCAACCCCACCCGCTCCAGCAATTCGGCAACGGCGGTCCGCGCCTCCTCCGCGGATGCGGCGAGGCCGTGAACGATAAGCGGTTCCGCAACAATGCTGGACACCTTCATGCGCGGATTGAGCGAGGTATAGGGATCCTGCAGCACGATTTGCATTCGCGCCCGCAGGCGCCGCAACGCTTCGCCCTGCAAATTGGTGATGTCCTCGCCGTCGAAGACTATTCGGCCTTTCGCCGCGGGAATGCGGCGAAGAACGGCGCGGCCGACGGTCGTCTTGCCGGAGCCGGACTCGCCGACGAGGCCAAGGGTTTCGCCGGGCGCCAGTTCGAAACTGACGGCACTGACGGCACTGACGCTCCGCCGTTTGCGGAAAAGCCCGCCGGACGAGAGCTCGTAATCGATGGCAAGGCCCGAAACCGAAAGCACTGGGGCGGCGGTCATACTGCTTCCCTCCATGCCTGCTCGCCGGCTTTCCGGCAGGCGACGGTGCCTGATCCGACCGCACGGAGACGCTGGGGTGCCCGGCACCCCTCATCGCCTATCGGACAGCGCGGCAGGAAAGCGCAGCCGGATGGAGGCCGCAAAAGCCCCGGCGGGGCGCCATCTATTGCCGTCAGCCGCTCCTCGTCAGCATCGAGCCCTGGTGTCGAGCGTATGAGGCCTTGCGTGTAGGGATGCGATGGATTCTCGAATATCGCATCCACCGGACCGGTTTCGACGATCTGGCCCGCATACATGACGGCGACGCGGTGACAAAGTCCCGCGACGATGCCGAGGTCGTGGGTAATCAGAACGATGGCGAGTCCCATCTTCTCCTGCAATTCCGCCAGTAGCTCGAGGATCTGGGCCTGGATCGTCACGTCAAGAGCCGTCGTCGGCTCGTCGGCAATCAGAAGCTTGGGCTCGCAGGCTATTCCCATGGCGATCATGACGCGCTGTCGCATGCCGCCGGAAAACTCGTGCGGATATTGACCAAGCCTCCGCTCTGCTCCCGCGATGCCGACGGCCGAAAGCAGTTCCGCCGCCCGCTGTCGCGCCGCTCGCCTGTCAAACCCCATATGGAGTTCGACCACTTCGGCGATTTGGGCGCCGATTGTCATCAGCGGATTGAGGGATGTCATCGGGTTCTGGAAGATCATGGTGATCTCCCTGCCCCAGATCCCGCGTGCTGCACGGGTGACATCGACCCCGGCGAGCGGTTGTCCCTGCCAGAGAATTTCGCCGCCAGAGATACGGCCCGGCACGTCGATAAGCCCCATCACTGCCTGCGCCGTCACGCTCTTGCCCGAGCCGGACTCGCCGACAATGCCGAGCGTTTCGCCCGGCGCGACCGAGAGGGATACCCCGCGCAAGGCCTGAACGGTGCCGGCGCGCGTATCGAAACAGACATGCAGATTGTCGATCTCGAGCAGAGGCATGGTCATGCACCCACCCTCCGCCGGGCGCGGCGCCGCTTCGCCGTCTCGGCGCGCGCAAAACGCTTCTCGCGTTCCTCGGGATCGGTCGTCACCCTCAGCCAGTTGGCAAAAAGATTGATGGACAGCACTGTCACGACGATCGCAAGGCCGGGAAAAGTCACGAGCCACCACGCGATGAACAGGTAATCGCGTCCCGAGGCGACGTCGAGGCCCCACGAGGTCGCCGGTGGCTGAACGCCGAAGCCGAGGAACGACACAGCCGCTTCCGCCAGCACGATATTGGTGAACTCCAGGATCGCAAGCGTCAAAAGCGGAGAGACGATGTTCGGCAGGATATGCCTGAAGATCACCCGTGCGGGGCGACAGCCGATCACTTCAGCGGCCTCGACATAAGGGGTCTGACGGGTCGACGAGACAATGCCGCGCACCAGCCGGGCATAGACCATCCAGTTCGTCACCGACAGGACCGCAACAAGCGTCCAGACGCCGGGCCCGAGAACCGCGACGACGAGCAGGATGAGAAGGATTCCGGGGAAGCTGACCTGGATGTCGACCAGACGCATCAGGACCGAATCCGTGCGCCCCCCGATGAATCCGGCCCATAGGCCGACGACTGTCCCGAGCGTCGCCGCCAGAAGACAGGTGACGGCGCCGATCGTCAGCGTCGCCCTTGCGCCCCAGATGATGCGGGACAGGACGTCGCGGCCGAGATTATCAGTTCCGAGCAGGTGTTCCCACGTGCCGCGCGCCATCCAGACGGGCGGCTTCAGCCGGGCCATGATCGACTGCGCGGCCGGATCGTACGGTGCGACAAGGGGAGCGAACAGGGCCAGGAACACAATGAGCAGGATGAAGGCAAGGCCGATGGCGGCGGCCTTGTCGTGCAGGAGTTCCGAGATCGCGCTGCGTGGCGCGCTCGTGGTGGCAGGGATGGGTGGCGTGAGTGACGCCGTGAAATCGGAGGCGGCCATCAGTTCAGTTCCATCCTCGGATCCACCGCCTTCGACAGGATGTCGAGCACGATGCCGATCAATACGATCAGGAACGCTATGACGAAGACGATGGCCTGCATCAGAAACAGGTCGCCGCGCTGGATAGCCTGCACAGCCGTGAGGCCCAGTCCGGGCCATGCGAACACCGTCTCGACCACGACGGTATAGCCGGAGAGCGTGGAAATCAGCTCCCATCCGGAAATGGAGAGAAAGGGAACAAGGATGTTGCGCAAGGTATGGACGCGCAGGATCCGCGTTAGCCCGAGACCCTTCGCCCGCGCCGTCTTGACGTAGGGCTTGTTGAGCTCATCGATCATCGACGCGCGCACCATCATCGTGAAGCGCGCAAGCGGCGTCAGCGACAGGGTCAGGGCAGGCAGAACAAGATGCGCGGCCGTGCCCATGCCGGAGGTCGGCAGCCATTTGAGCGTGACCGCGAAGATCACGATGGCGACGAGGCCAAGCCAAAATTGCGGCATCGCAAGCCCGAGAAGTCCGACCGACATCGTCAGCCGATCGACCAATCCGCCTGGCCGCAGCGCCGATACGGCGCCAAGAGGGATCGATAGCATGACCGCCGCGCCGAGCCCTGCCGCGATCAGCAGCAGCGTGTTCGGCAAGCGCTCGAATACGACCTCTATAGCAGGGCGCCGCTGCCAAAGACTGTTTCCGAAGTCCAGTGTGGCGATATCCCCGACGAACCGCAAGAATTGCGTGACGATCGGCTGATCCAGGCCGATCTGCTGGGCAAAGGCAGCCCGTTGCGCCTCCGTCGCGCTGAGCGGCAGCATCAGTGCGACTGGATCGCCCACCAGCCGTGTCACGACGAAAACAGTCGCTGTCACGCCGAAAACGACGAGTATCCCCTGGAACAGGCGGCGGACGATGAATTCCAACATATGAGGCATTCCTGTAATCGAGGCGACCCCTGCCGCGAAACGAACCCGCGGCAGGGGCGAACTCCTGCGGACGGCGCTATTCGGTGACCTTCATTTCGCTCACCATCATCTTCGCGTCGACACGTGGCTGCCATTCCATTCGTTCCGACATTCCGTAGATGTCCTGAAGATTAAACAGCGGCACCGTGTAGTTCAGGTCATGCCCCTTCTTCTGGATCTCGTCGTAAAGCGCCTTGCGTTTGGCCGTATCCGTTTCGAGGCGCGCCGCCTCGATCAAGGTGGCCATCTCGGCGTCCGAATTCGAGGCCGCAGCACCGTCCTTGTGGTAGATGAAGGACATTTCCCGCTCGGCATCGAGCAGCTCGTTGGAATTGGCGATGAAGATCGCGTCGGGACGGGGCCCGTCGCCCATCAGGCTGTCGAGATATTGCGAGAACTCCTGTATGTCGGTCGTGACGTTCAGTCCGGTCTCGGCCCAGTAACCCGCAACTGCCTCGATCTGCTCACGGTCCTTCAGCCAGCGGCCGGATTCGCCGACGACGACGAGAGGCTTGCCCTCGGCGCCTGCCTCCTTGATCAGCGCCCGCGCCTTCTCGATGTCGTAGGGATAATGCTCCAGCTTTTCGTTGAAGCCAAAGGCGGCCGGATTGATATGCGACCCTTTGGCGATCGTCGCGTAACCCATGAAAAGGCCCTCGACCATGGCCTTGCGGTCGATGGCGAGGTTGAGCGCCTCGCGTACCTTGGGGTCTTTCGTTACCTCATTGTCCGTGCCCAGAACAAAGACGGATGTCTCGAGGCCAGGAACGGCGGCGAACTTCGGCACATTCGTCGTGAACTCCGGCAGAAGGTTCGTAATCACGTCGAATTCGCCGGAAAGCAGTCCGGAAAGGCGCGTGCCCGGCTCCGTCACGAAGCGGTAAGTGACGTCGTCGATCTGCGGTTCCCCTCCCCAGTATTCGCTGTTCGCGACGAGCTTCAGGTCCGTGCCCCGGTTCCAGCTTTCGAACTTGTAAGGGCCTGTCCCGACCGGCGCACCGGCAAGATCGCCGTCCTTGGAATAGCCCGGCGCGATCATCTTCATCCAGTACATGCGCGAAGGCAGGATCGGATCCGGGCCTGTCGTGACAAGGTTGACGGTCAGGTCATCGACCTTTTCGGCCGCCTTGATCGTGCCGAAATACGCCATCTGCTCGGAATTGTTCGCGGGATCAATTACACGCGCGACGGAAGCGACCACTGCATCGGCATTGAAGGGTTCGCCGTTGTGGAACTTGACGCCCTCCCGCAATTCGAACTGCCAGGTCGTGGCATCGACCTGTTTTGGAGCCTCCGCGGCAAGGCCCGGCACGAGTTCGCCGGTCGGCGTCCGTGCCATCAGCGTCTCATAGATGTTGTCGTTGACCTGCCGCTCGCCGCCGTCATCCCTGAGCTGCGGGTCGAGCGTCGAAGGCTCCGACCCGATGGCGATGGTGATGGATTGGGCCCATGCGGGCGAAGAGGCAAGTGTGGATGCCAGCAGCATCGCAACGCCGGCAGTCATTCTCCGGATCTTCTTCTTCATTTTAGTTCCCCTATTCTTATTCAGGTTTCACATGGTTCCATCGTTCCATCGGGGCGCTCCCCGTTGGAAAGGCAAGGCTTGCGGCGTTTCCGAAGTCCGGAGGAGTTCCAGCCGCAAATCGCGATGGATCCGCCCTCTCGTAATTCTCGGCAATGTCGAGCAGCCGATGCTCCGAGCCCGGCACGCCCATGATCTGCACACCAATCGGCATCCCTTCGCTCGAAACACCGGCCGGAAAGGCGAGAGCGGGAAAACCTGTATAATTGGCAACGATATTCGGAATTGGCTCCTTCATGAAATAGAAGGAATCGACCGACGCAAGCGGTCCCGGTGGCGCGAGCGCGCCGGCGACCAGCAGGCAATCGACGCTTGAGATAGCATCGAAGAGCCGCCGCGTCAGAACAGGGCGCAGACGTTCGGCAAGCCGGTAGTCTTCGGCCGTTATCCCTTCGCCGACAAGGGCGCGAGCACGGAATATCGCGCCGAACTTGTCCCAGGCCGCACGGACGGAAGCGGCATGTTCTGCAGCAATCTCGGCCATCATGAGGATGGTGGCCGGGGCATGAAAGTCGTCCAGCGAAGGAAGCTCGAGTGGAACGATCTCCGCGCCTTCCGACCGGGCGACGTCGATGGCGCCCTCAAGGCCCGTCTGCACATCCGGATGCATCAGTGGTCCAACACCCCAATCATCCGACGGGACACCGATCCGCAAACCGTGCAGGGACCCCGAGCACGGTGGGCCGGGGCTGCGCCCGGCCATGACGTCGAAGAGGATGCGGGTATCGTCGGCGGTCCGGGCGACCGGCCCGACGTGGTCCATCGTGGCCGCAAGTATGGCGATGCCGTCGAGCGGCAGCGTGTCGCGACCGGGCTTCAGGCCGAAGACGCCGCACATAGTTGCCGGAAGCCGGATCGAACCGGCCGTGTCGGTCGCCAGCGATCCAAGACAGAGACCGGCCGCCACCGTGACGCCGGACCCGCTCGACGATCCACCGGGAAAGCGGTCGCGATTCCAAGGGTTGCGGGCCGGCGGATAAGGCAGATCGAAGGACGGGCCGCCGAAAGCAAGCTCATGGCAGTTGGCCTTGCCGAGCGCAATTCCGCCTGCAATCTTCATGCGGGCGACGACGGTCGCATCGGTTGAGGCCATGCGCCCTGCCCGCGACGCCGAGGCCCCCGCGGAGGGAAGGCCGGCGACATCGGCTATATCTTTGATCGAGAGCGGAATGCCGGCAAGGGCGCCCGCCTCTCCTCCGGCAGCAAGTTGCTTGTCCAGGTCGCGCGCGGCCTCCATCGCTGTCTCGGGTGCCGGTACGTTGAACCCGCAGATTGCATCATCGAAGGCCATGATCCGGTTAAGGAAATAGCTTGTCACTTCGACAGCGGAGATCTTCCGCGACCGAACCATCGCAGCAAGTTTCCTTATCGGCAAGGTTTCAAGCACAGTCATGGCCGATTTCGTCCTGTATCTGCCTTTCGGCGACACGGCGTGCCCGCAACGCCACGTCGTCGAGTATCGCGAGGCCGCGGGCAAACTCCGCGATCTCGATCTCAGAGGCCCCATCGGGCAACCTGACCTTCGAGACCGCCCTCAATTGCGGCTCGATCTTGTCGCCATCATTCATTGACCTTCATTTCCTTGACGATGATCTTTGCATCGACCCGCGGCTGCCATTCCATCCTTTCGGACATGCCATAGATGTCCTGGTGGTTCAAAAGCGGCACGTCGTAGGCTTCCTCATGCAGCTTCTTCGTGATGGCGGCATAGGCGGCCTTTCGCTTTTCCACATCGACCTCCGAACGCGCTGCACGGATTGCCTCGCCTAGCGCCTTGTCGCTGTTCGAGGCTCCACCCTGACCCGGTTCGTAAGCGAATGCCATTTCACGATCGGCGTCGAAAAGCTCGTTCGAGTTGAGGACGAAATAGCTGTCAGGCCGATTGCCCATGTCGAAGATCCTGTCGAGATAGACCGAGAATTCGAGGATCTCGACATTCACCTTCAGTCCGACCTCGGTCCAATAGGCGGCAACCGCCTCGATCAATTCCCGATCCTTCAGCCAGCGCCCCGCCTCGCCCACGAGATTGATCGTCGTCCCCGTCGCTCCCGCTTCCTCGATCAGCTTTTTCGCACCGGCTGGATCGTAAGGCCAGCTTTCCAGACCATCGTTGTAGCCGAACGCGCCCGGCAGGACGAGTTGCCCCTTCGTCACCTTTGCATTCCCGGCAAACAGGCTTTCCGCAAGGCTCCCGCGATCGATCGCCATGTTGAGCGCCCGACGCACCCGCACATCCTTCACAGCCGGATTGTCTACGCCGAGGATGATCACCGAGGTATCGAGCCCGCTTACAGACTTGGCCTGCGGCACGGAACCGGCAAATTCGGGAAGGAGATTGACGATGACGTCGAATTCACCGGCCATGAGACCGGAAAGCCGCGTGCCCGCCTCGGTAACGAAGCGGTAGGCCACTTCGTCGATCTGCGGCTCACCACCCCAGTAATCGGGGTTGACGGTCAGCGTGATACTGTTTCCGCGGTCCCAGTTGCCGAATCTGTACGGCCCGGTCCCGACCGGCTTCTCAGCGATGGCGGCGTCCTTCGAATAGCCGGCAGGGATCATCTTCAGCCAGTACATCCGGGCTGGTAGGATCGGGTCGGGGGCGGACGTGATGATGCGGACAGTGCGCTCATCGATTTTTTCGGCACCCGAAAGCGGACCGAGATACGCCATCTGCTCCGAACTGTTCGCCGGATCGATCACCCGCTGCACCGAGGCCACGACGGCATCGGCGTTGAACGGCTCGCCATTATGGAACTTGATGCCTTCACGGAGTTTGAACTGCCAGGTCCTCGCATCCACCTGCGTCGGCGCTTCTGCGGCAAGGCCCGGCACGAGTTCGCCGGTGGCAGTGCGCGCCATCAGCGCTTCGTAGATATTGTCGTTGACCTGTCGCTCACCTCCGTCATCGCGGAGCTGAGGGTCGAGGGTCGAGGGCTCCGAGCCGATCGCGACGGTGATCGACTGCGCCCAGGATGCCGAAGTTGAAAGAGTGGACGCGAACAGGACGGCAAGGCCGGCGGCCAGCCCCAAAATTCTTGAGTTCATCTGTGTTCCCCCTTGTTTTGCGCCCTCGATAGGCCAAGGGCAAAAGCGTAAGCGATCATGCCGAGATTCCTTCGATGTGCCGTTCTGTGCGGGTGTCATCGTAGATGCCAGCGTTTGCGAGCGAGGATAGAGCCACGGGCCGCAACGGCCAACGGCAAACGCCCGTTTCGGCGAAGTCTGGCGGAGAGGCTGGCACTCCCGCTGACCGACGCAGTTCGGACATCAGGGAAAGCGCCCATTCGGAACAGAAGCGTCCCTGGCACGCGCCCATACCGAATCGCCCGTTGAGCCGCAATTCTCGTGCTGAAACAGCGTCAGGCCCGGCCAGCTGCTCCTTTAAGTGGCCGATCGTCCGGCCCTCGCAACGACAGATCACGGTTTCGTCGGGACAGTCCCTCAGCACCGTCGCGCCTTGGGCCGGCGCGAAAATGCGGGAAAGCCTGTGCTGCAGGGCGCGGTGGCGTCGCATGGCGCTCCGGCTGCCGCATGACGGTCGCCCTTCCAGCCGGGCTGCGGCTTCGCGGCCCGCTTCGGCTCCATCCGCTTCGGCGGCATGCGCTCCGAGGACTTCGCGCAGATCGCCTGCCCGCAAGATGACGAGCCCTGACGGGGGATCGGCCGTCAGACCGAAATCGTTCGCACGCAGCCCGTCATGAAGCCCGATACGGTCGACCTCGAACCGCTCCTCCCGTCCGTCTGGTGCACGCAGCCTTGCGCTAAGCATGTCGGCGGATTGGGTAATCTCCGTCAGGCGCGTGCCGCGCCGCCACAGAAAGCGGCGGAGAAGGACCGGCATCATCAGGACAGCCATATCCGGAAGGATGAATGGATGGGTCAGCAGACGGGTCGCTGCCAGGGGCCGCGAAACGGGATCTCCCTCCTCGACGACCGCCACGGGCGGATTGCCGGCTGCCGTCATTTGTGCGGCCAGTGCGAGCAGCAAAGGGCCGCTTCCCGCAAGCAGGACGCGTCCCTCCGGCACCCGGCCCTCTTTCAGCATCACTTGGAGACCGCCTGCTGCAGCGACGCCCGGCAAGTGCCAGCCCGGCCGGGGCCTCACCCGCTCCACAGCCCCACAGGCCAGGATCAGGGCGCGTGGCCGGCGGACCTCGACTTTTCCCGCTGCCCGGTCATCGATCAGAACGGCGCCGGTGCTGTCAATTCCCACAAATGCCCTGCGTGTCCGGACTTCCACGCGCGAGGCGGAAAGTTTCGCTGACAGAGACTGCCAGCGGCGCGCAAGCGACGGCAAAGCCGCTACCGGTGCCGCGCCCTCGGCGGGCTGACGATGGATGGCGCCGCCAAGCGCCGGCCTCTGCTCGCAAAGCACCACCGAGAGTCCTGATTTCGCGGCTTCGACGGCTGCCGACACGCCGGCCGGTCCACCGCCGACGACGATGATGTCAGCCTCACGCATCCCCGTCCTCCAGCGCCGTCACGATCATTCCGGCATGGACCGGTTCGAGGCAGGCCTCCGTTGTGCGCCCATCCACGCGCACGAGACAGCACTGGCAGGCACCGATGCCGCAGAAATAACGGGTTTGCGAACCGGCATTATCCTTTCCGAACCCATGGATGTTGGCGCCGGAAAGAGCGGCCGCAACGCTTTCGCCTGCACGAAACGGCACCTCGATACCCTGCCAGAAAAAGGTTCGGACGGCTGTCATGCCGCGATGCTCCCAGTTGCGAACCGCCCCGGATCGAACGGCGAAACATCCATCTCGGGCTCCTCTCCCCGGACGAGATCGGCCATGATCCGGCCCGTCAGCGGGCCAAGGCATATTCCGTCTCCTTCGAACCCGGCCGCAACGAAGAGATTTTCCGTACCAGGCATTCTGCCGATCATCGGCAGGCCATCGCATGTCGCGGTGCGGATGCCGGCGAAGCAGCGAAGGATGCGCAATTGGCCGAGCGCAGGCACCATCTCCTGCGCAGAAGCCGCAAGATGCGCTACCGCTTCGATGTCATTCTCGGGGATCGTCCGGCCCTCCTCTCGTGTGGAGCCGATCAGGAACTGACCCGTTTCGAGCGGATCTATGACGACACCATATCCGCGCGCATCCGCCTTCTCGCCCTCATGCTTCTTGCTAAGGAGATAGCTGCAGGACAGAAGCGAGCCCGGCAGGGCGGCATTGAGGCCCGGTGCCCGTTCGGTGACCAACTGCTGCCCCCGCCGCGGTCGCGACACATCGGGAAGTCCTATCAGCCTGCCCGCTCCGCCTCCGGCGGCGACAACGACCGCCGAGGCTTCGATGACCGCTCCCCCGACGCGAACGCCGCTGACGCGGCCGGACCGTCCCTCATATTCGAGCGAGGCAACGGGGCAGTAGCGCTCCACCTTTAGCCGGGCGGCGGAGATCAGACGCGAGACTATGCTGTAGCCAATCGCGTGCCCCTCGTCTTCAACTTCGAGCACCGCCACCACCTTTCGGGTGAGCGAGGGCAATCTGTCGGCCGCCCCGTCGCGGGTGAGCCAGCGGACCGGCGCACCGACCTCGCCAAGTGCTTTCGAATGGTCGGATAGCACATCGGCTTCCGCGTCGCTTGCCGCAACGAGGAAGGTCGGCCGCTTGTGGAAGAGGCCCTGAAACAATCCCTGTCCGGCGAGTTCGCGGTACAGTGCCGCCCCTGCCCGCGCCATCGTCATCATCGGGCCGGGCCGCTTGCTCGCCACCGACACTGCACCATCTGCAGCGCCGGTTGCCCCACTTGCGGGCGCCGAAGCGTCAAGCAGCCGTACAGGGGTCCCCGCCATCGCAAGAAACGCCGCAGTCGCGGTCCCGACAATGCCCGCACCGATGACAATGACCGGAGGTGATGAATGCTGCTCGCGCACCTGATCCGAACGCCTTGAAAAGAATATGTCGAATAGATCGTAGCGCGCCCGGCAAAAGCGCGTCGATAAAAGAACAAAGGCACGAGTTCGTAAAAAACTTACAACTTGCAACGCTATGGCTTGCGACCTTTCCGCTGTTCACCGTAACGTCGTGGGTGCGAAACGCCCCACGAGCCGCAGGAAGCGCACTTGCCCAGCATCAGTCTCTCCCTCGTCCAGACATTCTACCAGCTCGGTCGGACCGGCTCTTATACGGCGGCGGCGCGGGAGCTCAATCTCAGTCATCCATCCGTAGCGAACCATATCCGGCGGCTGGAGCACCTCCTCGGCGAGCGGTTGGTCATCGCCGAGCGCGGCGCAAGGCGGGTAGAATTGACGCCCAGGGGATTGGCGCTCTACGAGTTGATCCGGCCGGAATTCGACATCATGCTGACGCGTCTGACGCGACTGATGGAGAGCCAGCGTCCGGTGCTGCGGATCGGCATGCCACAGGGGATATCCCATGATCTCTTCCCGGGGGTCGTCCGGAAGTTCCATGAAAGCCGCCCTGACGTGGAGCTCGTGGTCTACGAGCGTGACACCGCGCTGGCCGCCCTGGTCCGCCAGGGCAGCCTCGACATCTTCATTGCGGAGCGGCATTTCGGCGATCCCGTCGTGACCCAGCAGCTGATCGGCCGTTACGGCCTTTCGCTCGTCTACCCGAGGTCATGGGGGCCCCCTCCTGCCGAGGCCGACATCCCCGAATGGGTCCGCGGGCGCCCTCTCATCCTACATGAGCCGGGACAGATAATACGCGACATGGCCACCGACTTCCTCGGCCGCAAGGGTGCGGTTATCGAGCCGCTGATCTCCGTATCATCCAGCGTCAGCATCAAACGTTATGTCGGCGAAGGCCTCGGCTTTTCCATATTGCCGTCCTGGTCCGCCGGGCCGGAAGACGAGACGATCATCCGGGTGGACCTGCCGAGCCTTACGCCTGTCCCGATCTATTTCGGGACTGCGCACTTCCTGAGGGAGAGCGAGACGGTCCGTGCGCTTTTCAACCATTGCCAGTTCGAGCTGTCCGGCCGCTAGCTTAGAGCCTTTCAGGCTTCAACCGGAATATTCAATCCGACCTTGACGCGGTCCATGGCCACAAACGTCCGGAAGCGCTTGACGTTGTTGTTGCCAAAGAAGAGGCGCCGGGTCAGTGCCTCGTAGTCGCCCATCGTCGGAACGATGATCACGAGAATGAAATCAGCCTCGCCGGTGACATAGTAGCACTGTTGGATCTCGGGCTCTGAGGCGAATGCCCTCTTCGCTTCCTCGATCTGCGCAGCCGTCTCGCTGATGACCTCCACCTCCACGAAGATGGTAACGGACTGGCCGATGGCCATGGGATCGACAATGGCCGCGTTGGCCTGGATCACGCCTTCTTTCGTCATCCGCTTGATCCGCCTCTGAACGGCCGGCGCGGACAAATTGACGGCCTCACCGATCGTTCGCTGCGGCGTGGTGTTATCGCGTTGAAGGATCGCAAGAATTTTCCGGTCGAAAGCATCGAGCTGCGGTGGCTGAACGGATCTGCTCAATTGTGCCCTCCGATGAAACAAACTTGCAAAACGGCATGGGAGTATCAGCGCAAATTTCACCTCAACTGCAATATTTTTTACCCCATCGAAGAACGAGGCGACCATGTTTCTGCTCAATAACCATCCCGAATACAGGCAACCACTCGATCCGGCCGATGCTGAAACGCTCGGTGTTGCCGCAGCCAATAAGGTCGAGAGGTTTCTCTCATTCCGTGAAAATCATGCCGAGACGCCACTGGTGGCCCTGCCGCGGCTGGCGGCCGAGATCGGGGTTAGCGCGATTCACGTCAAGGACGAAGCTTATCGTCTCGGGTTGGGGAGCTTCAAAGCATTGGGCGGCGCCTACGCCGTGATCCGGCTGCTTCTCGAGGAGGCAGGAGAAAGCCTCGGGCGCGCGGTTGACGTTTCCGAACTGTATTCAGCCGAAGTCCGCCCGGTCGCGTGTTCCATGACCTTTGCCTGCGCAACGGACGGTAATCACGGTCGCTCGGTCGCCCAAGGCGCTCAGCTCGTCGGGGCCAAGGCGGCGATCTTCGTACACGCCGGTGTGAGCAAGGAACGTGTCGCCGCGATCGCCCGGTTCGGGGCGGAGATAATCGGGGTTGATGGCTCTTATGATGACTCCGTGCGCGAATCCTCGCGCGTCGCGGAGGCGAATGGCTGGACAGTCGTTTCGGACACCTCATGGCCGGGATATGAGCGTATCCCGGGCCTGGTCATGCAGGGTTACGTGGCGCTTGTTCGCGAATCCTTGCGCCAAATGCCGGAACCGCCGACGCATGTGTTCATTCAGTCGGGCGTTGGCGGAATTGCCGCGGCTGTGGCTGGGCATCTGGCGGTCGAGCTTGGCGCCAGGCGTCCGACCTTCACGGTGGTCGATCCTGCCCGCGCAGCCTGCATCGTCGAGACGGCGCGCGCGGGACGTCCGGTGACTATTGCCCATGGCGAACCGACCGTCATGGCGATGCTCGAATGCAACACCCCCTCGCTGCTGGCCTGGCGCATTCTCGCGCGCGCTGCCGATGCCTTCATGACGGTGGACGAAGACGACGCAATTTCGGCCATGCGGCAGCTCGCCGATCCGGTGGCGGATGATCCGGCGATCGTGGCCGGCGAGAGCGGAGGGGTTGGTCTCGCAGGGTTGCTGAAGGCGGCTTCCGACCCGGAGATGAGGGCTGCACTGCGAATCGATGGACACTCGCGCATCTTCCTCGTCAACACCGAAGGTGCGACCGACCCCGGCAAATATGAGGAGATCGTCGGGGCTTCGCCGGCAGCGATCGCGACGAAGACCAGGATGTGAGCGCCCTCGGCGGAGAGAGGCCGGAAATCGATCGACCTGACGAGAACGGCTACCTTTGTTGAGACCACAATAAGTTGGAGCGGATGCGGGGGAGAATCCGCATACACGCTTTCTCTCCCGCTCAAGCCTCCTACCCCGCGAGCGGGGTCGGATCGCGCTGCAGCCATTTCGGTTGGGGGACGGCGTTCAGCAGGGCTCGCGTGTATTCGTGCCGAGGCGAGACGAAAAGAGCTTCCGTCTCACCCTCCTCGACGATCTTGCCTCGTTGCATCACCAGGATCCGGTCTGCGAATTGACGCACGATGGGCAGATCATGGGTGATGAAGATGTAGGAGAGGCCGAGGCGCTGGCGGAGATCGGCCAGGAGTTCGATGACCTGCATCTGGATCGACACGTCGAGCGCCGAGACCGCTTCGTCGCAGACGATGAGCTCGGGTTCGCTGGCGAGCGCCCGGGCAATGGCGATGCGTTGCCGCTGCCCGCCCGAAAATTGATGCGGATAGCGCTCCGCATGCTCCGGCTTCAGGCCGACAAGCTCCAGCAGTTCAACGACCCGTTCGTTCCAGCGTTGGCGCGGCAGGATATCCCGGTGGATCGCCCAGGGTTCTGAAATGATCGAACGGACGTTCATGCGCGGGTTCATCGAGCCGAACGGATCCTGAAACACCATCTGCACTTTCCGGCGAAATCCGTTGAGCGCCCTGCCCTCGAGCTTGAAGATGTCCTCGCCGGCAAAGAGCGCCGAGCCCGATGTCGGCTCGTTGAGCCTCAGCAGCATGCGCGCAATGCTGGATTTACCCGAACCGGACTCTCCGACGATGCCGACCGTTTCGCCGCGACGAAGCGTAAAGCTCACATCGTCGACTGCCTTGAACTCGCGTTTGGGCGCAAACGGGCCGGAGCCGAGCTTATAGTGCTTGCTCAGATCGGCGACCTGCAGCAGGACCTCCTGTTCGACAGGCCGGCTTCGCTTCTTTGGGTCGCCATGAGGCACCGCCGACATCAGCCGGCGGGTATAGCTGTGGCGCGGATTGGTGAAGACATCCTCGGCCCTGCCGCTCTCCACCACCTTGCCGGCATTCATCACGATGATCCGGTCCGCCATGGCCGCGGCGACCTCCAGATCGTGGGTGATCATGATCAGCGCCATTCCGGTTTCGCGCTGCAGGTCCCGCAGAAGGTCGAGGATCTGCGCCTGGACACTGACGTCGAGCGCGGTGGTCGGCTCGTCGGCGATCAGAATGTCCGGTTCGAGCGCAATCGCCATCGCGATCATCACGCGTTGCCTCTGTCCGCCGGAGAACTGGTGCGGATAGTAATCGACCCGCGTTTCCGCTTCCGGGATCCCAACCCGTTCCAGCAGGCGCACGACTCTTCCGCGCATCGCCCCGCCCTCGCCTGCGCCATGGCTTTCGAAAACCTCGGCGATCTGCCGGCCGACAGTATAGACCGGATTGAGATAGGCGAGCGGGTCCTGGAAGATCATGGCGATACGGCGACCGTTCAGTTCACGCCTGCCTTCGTTGTCGAGGCGGGAAAGATCGGTCCCGTCGAATACCAGGGTGCCCGAAACGATGTCGCCCGGGGGGCAATCGATCAGCCCCATCACCGTACCGGTGCTGACGCTCTTGCCCGATCCGCTCTCGCCGAGGATGACGAGCGTCTCGCCCGGGCAGACATCGAACGAGACATTGTCCACGGCGCGCACCGGATCACCTTCGGACAGGAAGTCCACCGTCAGGCCGTCGATACGCAGTATTGGCTTGTCCGACGCAGTCATCGCGGAGCCTTTCGCAGCGATTGCAGACGCCAGCGCTGCAGCGGATCGGCAACGGTCCGGGCCCAGCTGGCGAGAATGTTCAGGGACAGGGTCGTCAGCAGGATGGCGAGCCCCGGCCAGAAAGCGATCCACCAGGCCGTTTTCAGATAGCCGCGGCCATTGGCGACCATGGCGCCCCAGGTGAAATCCGGCGGCTGAATACCGAGCCCGAGGAAACTCAAGGAGGATTCGGCCAGAATGACGGTGGCGAAATCGATCGCGGCGATCGTCACCAGCGTGGGCAGCACGAGCGGGGCGATGTGGCGGAAGAGGATGCGTCCCGACCCCGCACCCATGGAGCGCGCAGCGCTCACGAACATGCGCTCCCGCAATTCGAGCACTTCGGCGCGTGCCGTCCGGATAAAGATTGGCATGCGGGTAATGGCCAGTACGATCACCAGGTTCGTCATGCTGGGGCCGAGCGTGTAGAGCACGATCAGCGCAAGGAGCAGCGAGGGAAAGCTCATCACCACGTCGGCAAGGCGAAGGATGACATGGCTGTACCAGCGCTCCGAATAGCCGGCGGCGAGGCCGAGGGTGCCGCCCACAGCCATGGAGCAGAAGACGGCGGCGGCGGCAATGCCGAGCGTGTTCTGAGCCCCGACGATCAGACGCGCCAGGATCGGGCGGCCAAGCGTGTCAGCGCCCAGAATGTAGATGAAGCCGTGTTCCAGTGCGAAAGGCGGCAGGTTACGCTGCCTGAGCCCGAGCTTGCCGGCAAGTTCGCCGACGAAGAGCGGCCCGACGAGGACGCAGACGATGAGGACGAGCAGAAACACGGCTGCGCAGAGCGCCAGTTTGTCGCGGGTCAGATAGATTGCAAGCTGCCGCAGCGCACCGGGCGATTTTACGGATGGCAATGCCAGTTCGGTCATTGTCGCCCTCCCTCAGTAGCGGATGCGCGGATCGAGCACTGCGTAGAGAAGATCGATCGCGATGTTGACGATGAAAATGGCGATTGCCGTGACGAGGATCGTCGATTGCACCACGGCAAAGTCGCGCTGGATGATGGAATCGATCATCAGCTTGCCGATGCCAGGCCAGCCGAAAATCGTTTCGACGACGACAGCGCCGTTGATCAGGCCGGTGGCCAGATCGCCGGCAACCGTGATGACGGGCAGCAGCGAGTTTCTGAGCGCGTGACCGAATATGATTTTACGACGCTTCATGCCCTTAGCATGGGCCGTCTTGATGAAGGGGGAGGCGAGCGCCGAAATCATCGTGCCCCGCACCACCTGTACCAGCAGCCCGAAAGGGCGCAGCATCAGCACGAAGATCGGCATGATCCAGTGCAATCCGGAGCCGGTGCCCGAGGTCGGCAGTACGCCGAGGCCGACGGCGAAAACAAGAATGCCTACAATCGCGATCCAGAAATCGGGCGTGCTCGCACCCGCCAGGGAAACGAGTCCGGCTATGCGGTCGAACAGGCTTCCGGGACGGGCAGCGGCCAGCGCGCCGACGACGATCGCAAGAGCGATCGAGAGCGTCATCGCGACCACAGCGAGCTTCAGCGTGGCCGGAAAGGCCTCGAGAGCCACCTCGATCGCCGACCGGTTCTGCCGCAAGGACTGGCCGAAATCCAATGACAAAAGGTTATGCAGGTACTGGAAGAATTGCACGTAGATCGGCTGGTCCAGGCCGTTGAGGCGTGCAAAGGCCTGGCGCGCCTCGAGGCTGGAGTCGAGCGGCAGGTAGAGCGCCGACGGGTCGCCGGTCAGGCGCGTGAGGAAAAAGACGAGCGTCAGCAGGCCGATCACCGAAATTACGCTGTGATATGCCCGCCGGCCGATATAGCCGAGCATCATGCGGAGCCTCTGGAATCCCTTGCAGTTCATGCGAGCGCGCGAAACAATCGCGCACTCGCCCGATGGCGGCACTTAATCCTTGAGGCCGATATTGGCCAGCGGGATCTCGCTGTTGGTCGTGATGTCCGGCTTCCACTCCAGACGGCTGCCCACCCGGGTGTAGCCGATCATGTGGAACATCGGGATATCGACCGCAAGCTCGTCATGCACCTTCGCGAAGATCGCCTTGAACTTGGCCGTACGGTCCTCGCCAGTGGCAGCCATGGCATCGGCGATCTCCTTGTCGAACGCCGCATCGTTGAAGGTCGAGTAGCTTCCGCCCGACGTATAGAAGATCGGAACGGTGAAGGCGGCGTCGCCCTTGTTGTTGTCATGCATCATCTGCAAAAGGTTCGGCCCGCGGCTTTCCGGGAAAGGCTTCTGCAGGTAGCGGAGCCAATCGTTCACGTCGAGCATCGTCAGCTTCACATTCAGACCGACATCCTGCCACATGGCCATCATGGCTTCCATGGCTTCCGTACCGTTGGGATAGATTCCGTTGCGGCCGATCAGTTCGATTTCGGTATCGACCGGTACGCCCGCAGCCTTGGCCTCGGCGATCAGCGCACGGGCCTTTTCGGCATCGAAGGCCCAGGGCGCCAGCTTGTCGTCATGACCGTTGATGCCGGTGACAACCATCTGCGAAGCACGCTGCACGTCCTCGCCGAAAAGCTGCGCAAGACCATCCCAGTCGATCGCAAGGTTCAGCGCCTTGCGAATCCGCACGTCGTCGAGCGGAGCGAACCCGGCATCGATGCGGATCGCTGTCGTCTCCGAGTTCAGATAGGCGAAGTCCGTTTCCGGATTGGTGGCATCCTGGATGGCGATGGACGGCGTCAGATCGGCCTCGCCGGTCTCCACCATGGCGGCACGGATCGAGGATTCCGGGCGCCAGACATAGCTCGCCCTGGCAATGGCCGGCTTCTCGCCCCAGTAGCCGTCAAAGGCTTCCAGCACGACAGTCTGTGGCGTAAAGCTCGAGAGCTTGAAAGGACCGGTCCCGACCGGATCGTTCACGGCCTTGTCCGCCGGGGTGTTCGGCGAGACGATCATGACCACGCTGAGCAGCGTCGGCAAAATAGGCTGCGGCGTATCCGATTTGATCTCGACCGTGAGGTCGTCGATCGGCGTGACGGTGAGCTTGGCATTGCCGAATTTGGCAATGTTGCTGCAGGTCAGCTTGCCGCCGGTCATGCGCTCGATCGAGAATTTGACCGCCTCTGCATTGAAGGCGGCACCATCCTGGAATTTGACGCCTTCGCGCAGCTTGAGCTGCCACGTGTTCGGATCCGTTTGCTTCCACTCGGTCGCAAGACCGGATGTTGGCTGGCCGCTTTTCGGATCGATGATCGTCAGCGGCTCGACCACGTTGCGGCTCAGTATCTGGCCGACATTGGTGATGATGGTACCGCAGGGCTCGAGATTGGCCGGCTGTTCCGGCAGGACGATCTTGATTTCCGAGGCATTCTGCGCCGCGGCATAGCCGGCCCATCCGGCGACCACCATGGCGCCCGCAATCACGCGAACAGATTTGTTTCCCATTGCATTCCTCCCCAGTTAAAACAACGACGATCGAAGGCGGGCGCCATCCTCCTGGCGCCTGCCTTATGCTTGTTCTCAGTTGCGCGACGCTTCTATCAGCCCCTGCAATATCTCCCGCTCTTCGCCGGTCAGATCGACCAGGGGCGGGCGCACCGGGCCGGGCGCAAAGCCGGCAAGCTCCACGCCCGCCTTGATGATGGAGACCGGATAACCGGCCTTGCGGTCGCGCAGGGCTGCAAACGGGAAAAAGAACGTCTGAAGGATCCCTTCCATCACCGCCTTGTCGCCGGCCCGCATTGCCCGATAGAAGCGCTGTGCCAGCTCCGGCACGAAATTGAACACCGCCGACGAATAGGTGGTAACGCCGACGCCGTTGAACCCTTCTGCGAAGAGCTCGTGGGTCGGCATTCCGCCTATGTAGCAGAGCCGGTCGCCGAGCTTGGCCGTCACGTGGCGCACGAGGTCGACTTTGCCGGTACCGTCCTTGAAGCCGATCAGGTTGGGGCAGGCCTCAGCCAGGCGCGCAACCGTGTCGGCATTCGCGATGGAATTGGCGCGGTTGTAGAGAATGACCCCGAGACCTGTTGAATCGCAGACGGCCTTCACATGAGCGTAGATGCCTTCCTGCGGCGCTTCGGTGAGATAGTGCGGCAGCAGGAGAATGCCATCGGCGCCCGCCGCCTCGACTATTTTCGCCGTCTCGACCGCAAGGGACGTGCCATAGCCGCAACCCGCAATGATCGGCACCTCGCCCGATACGTCCTTCGCCGCACGGGTGACCTCACCCACTTCATTCGGCGAGAGCGAAAAGAACTCGCCGGTGCCGCCGGCGGCAAACAGGGCCGCGGCCCCGAAGCCCGAAAGCCACTCCACATGACGCCGGTAGCTTTCGAGATTGAGCTTGTAATCCGACGTGAAGTGCGTGACCGGAAAGGACAAGAGCCCCGAACCGACACGCGACTTGATTTCTTCAGGCGACAATGAATTCCCTCCCGCGCTACGAGCTTTAAGATGGAGAATTCATATGATGACTTTTGAGATGAGTCAACCGACCTCGTCGGCTTTTTCGGTTTGACGCCAGGTTGTCAGCGATCGGTAGCGTTTGATCCCGGTGACCAGATGCCGGCGCATTGCCTCCCGCGCCCGGTCCGGATCCCGCGACAGGATCGCCTCGGCGATTTCGCGATGCTCCCGAAGAATGGGCTCGTCCCGATTCGGCAACGGATCGACGCCACCCATGACCGTCCGAAACTTCACGCGAGGAATCATGCGCCGCCCGACATGCTCCAGAAAAGTGCGGAACCGGGCATTGTTCGTGGCCGTCGCTATCGCCATGTGGAACTGGAAATCCGCTTCGTCCGTCGGCCTCCCTTCGGCGACGAGATGGGCGAACCGCTCTACCTGGGCCTGAATCTCGGCTTCCTGCGCTGGTGAACTTCGCGCCGCGGCAAGCCCTGCCGCTTCGACTTCGATGCCTATGCGCAGTTCCAGCTCCTCGATGATATCCGAAATCTTGTCCGTCTCGCCGGTAAAGAGCTTCATGCCCGGATCGCTCTGTCGCGGCCCTATTACAAAGACCCCGGAGCCTTGCCGCGACTCCACCAGGCCATCGGCCCGAAGTGCAGCGATCGCCTCACGCACGACGGTTCGGCTGAATCCGAACTTGTCGATCAAGGCCGGCTCGGTCGGCAACTTGTCGCCCGGCGCATAATATCCCGCCTCGATCTGCGTCCTTATGGCGTCTGCCACCTGCGAGGACAGCGACCGGCGACCGCCCCCTTTTCTCGTGCCCGGCATGAAAGCTCCCATACCACTCTAATTCATATTACGACTTACTGCGATCTCATCAAAGTCATCTTATGGGATTATTTCCAGATGCGGTACACAAAAACAGGGCGGCGCGCAATCCGGTGCCAAATAATCCTGATCTCGCGAGGCTTCGATCCAGATCGAGGCGGGAGCCACCGCCGGCTTTTCAAGCGAGAGACGCGCGACGCGTCTCGGTGTCGATGAGAAAGGCGGCCAGGGCTGCCGCGAGCAGGAAGGCCGAGAAAATACCGACTGCAAGAGTGAAGCTCTGCGCCACGACGAGCCCCATCAGCGAGGGCGCGAGAAGACCCCCGAGCCGCGCCATGCCGCCCGCCGCGCCCATGCCCGTTGCCCGCGATGCGGTAGGATAGAGTTCCGGCGTATAGGCATAAAGCGCACCCCAGGTGCCAAGCAGGGCGAAGCTCATGGTCAGGAGAGAGGCACCGATCAGCGTGCCCGATTCGGCCGCCACAAAGAGCAGGCAGCCAAGCGCCGACAGCAGGCAGAAGCCGATCAGCGTCGGCCGGCGGCCCCACTTCTCCACGCCATAGGCCGCGAGGGCATAGCCGGGTATCTGCGCCAAGGCCAGGAAGACGAGGAAGCCATAGCCGCGAACGAACCCGAAGCCCTCGCCCGCCAGTCGCGGAGGCATCCAGGTAAAAACGCCGTAATAGGATACCGAGACGAGGAACCAGATCGCCAGGATCAACAGGCTGCGCCTGCGCATATCCGCGGAGAAGATGCCTTCGCTCGCAACCGGCGGCGGCGAAACCAGCGACACGTCAGCGCCCAGTTTACTCTTGCCGTTTACGAGGAGGATACGCTCGACAATGGTCTTGGCTTCATGGGCTTTTCCGCGGCGCAGGAGATAGAGCGGCGATTCCGGCACGAGAAAACGCAGGCCGACTCCGATCAGCGCCGGGATCGCCGTCACGGCAAAGATGTAGCGCCAGGCATCGGCGACACCGGCAAGACTGGCAGCCCATGCGGCGAGCGCGACGACGAGCGTGCCGACGGCCCAGAATCCCTCCAGCATGACGAGCCAACGGCCGCGATTGCGGGCCGGCAAGAACTCCGCCATCATCGCGTAGTCGACCGGCAATGTACCGCCGACTGCAGCGCCTGTCAGAAAGCGCAGCAGAAGCAAGAAGGCAAAATTCGGCGCAAAAACCGAAAGCAGGCCGAAGAGGGCATCCAGGGAGACGGTGACGATCAGGACATGACGACGGCCGATCCGGTCGGCGAGCTTGCCGAAGGAGACGGCGCCAAGCAGCATGCCAAGGAAGAACAGGGTACCGGTCTGCAGCGCCTGCGGGATCGTAAGACCGAAAGTTGCGGCGATCGATGCAGCGGTGAAGCCGACCGCCAGCACCTGCATCGCATCGGCCGCCCACACCAGCCCGAATATGGCCATGAGCCGGCGCTGATACGCGCCTGTCCCGGCGCGGTCGAGCGCATCGTCCACTGTGATCGTCGTCATCCGCACCTTCTCCCGATGGCGATTCGCCCGCTCGATGCCACTGCGTCATGCTACATCAAGGCAGACATGGCGGAAGCGGGAAACGAGCTCGACCGGCCAGACGCCGGTGCATCCGCATTTGACTAACGCGAGCCCCGGTCGAAAGTGTCCGGGGTGATGCCGCGGTGCTGCAGAATGCTTCTGGCGATCTTCTCGGTCGGAGTGCGCGGAAGAGGCGCATCGGTGATTTCGAGATAGCGAGGAACCATGTGCCGCGGAGCGCGTGCCCGGAAATGGTCGAGCAGGTCAGCCGGCGTGAGCGTCGACCCGGACCGGCGCAATACCACGACCATGATGTCCTCTTCCGTGAACTCGGATGGCATGCCGAATGCGGCACTCTCGACGACGTCGGGATGCACTTCGGCCAAGGTCTCGACTTCATAAGCGGAAATATTCTCGCCGCGGCGCCGGATGGCCTCGTTCAGCCGGTGCTTGAAATAGAGCCAGCCATCCTCGTCCATGAAGCCTGCATCCCCGGAGTGATACCAGAGGTTTCTGAGCGCCTGTACGGTCTTTGCGTCGGCACGGTAGTAGCCGGAAAACATGCTCCAGCTCTTCCTCGGGCGCGAGACGATCTCGCCGACAGTGCCGGGCGGCACGGGCCTGTCCCTGTCGTCGACCACGGCCACCTCCCAGTCCGGATGGGGCTTTCCGCATGAGCCGGGCCGCGTGGCATCGACCGTGTCGAGAGCCACGAAACTGGTCTCCGTCTGGCCGTATCCGGTGACGAGCCGCATGCCGAAGCGGCGCTCGAAGGCTTCCTTGTCGGGCACCATGGGAATGCATTGGCAAACCCGCACGGGATTGCCGCGGTCGTCTTTGCCGGGCGGCGCCCGCATCAGTATGACGGCCATGGCTCCCAGGAGATTGGTCGCCGTCGCACCGCTGCCGCGCACCTGCTCCCAGAAGCGGGAAGCGCTGAAACCCTCGACCAGTGTCGCCCGGGTGCCGTAGATCAACGGCAGATACACGCCGAACATCTGGGCATCGGTATGAAACAGCGGCAGCGCCGAGAAATAGCTGTCCTGCGTCGTGTAGCCGAGATTGGCCGCCATGGCCGCGGCCCAGGAATAGCAATGGTGATGCGACATCAGCGCGCCCTTGGCGGGACCGGTCGTGCCGGATGTGTACAGTATCGCCATCGGGTCGGAGTAATGGATCGTTGCGAGGTCGGGGGCCGACGGGGTCGCGAGACACTCCTCGAAACGCACGATACGGCCGATCTTCACACCCGCCGCGCGCGCGTCGCCGGGATCGGCGCCGACCAGTACGAGCGTTCGCACATCCGGCAGATGCTCCTGAACTCTGGCAAGCTCCGTCAGCGCACCGGCGTCGGCAACGAGAACCTCGGCGCCGCAATTGTTCAGATTATGACACAGGAGGTCGCCCTTGAGGCCGGGATTGGTGGGAACTTCGATCGCGCCGAGATTCGAGAGGGCGAACCAGATCGCAACGAGCTCGAAGCAATTGGGCAACAGCATCGCCACCCGGTCGGACCGGCTGACGCCCAGCGCGCGCAGCCCGTTGGCCAAGCGCCACGACACGTCCAGCATGTCTTCGAAGCTGGTCGCCCGCCCGCAGACGTCGATAAAGGACCTGGACCCGTGACGCTCTGCCTGCCTCAGCAGGATTCTCGACAATACGCGACTTTCGATCTCGCCGTCGTGCAGGCCCGGAATGGCCGATTGAGAAGCGTAGTCGGCTTTTGTGTCAAACACTGTCAGAACTCTTTCGCCCTTGCCTGCGCCTCGGGAGTGAGGAAGCCGCGAACCGTGGCTGCCGTCTCCTGCGCCATTGCGTCTTCGAGGGATGAGTGAAGGCCTTCATTGATGGCACGCTTGACGTCTGCAACCGCGACGGAGGGACGTTTCGCAATCGTTAGTGCCAATTGCCGGGCTTCGTCGAGAAGGCTGTCGTCCGGCACGACTTTCCAAGCAATGCCGGTTTCCAGCGCTTTTTTCGCATCGTGGCGCTCGCCGAGGATGAGAAGCTCCTTCGTGACCTGCGGGCCGACCTGTTTCGTCAAAAGAGCGGTGACGCCACCCGTCACGAACAGGCCGTAGGTCACTTCTGGGAAAAACCAGCGCGTATTCTCGGAGAACAGCCGGAAATCGCAATTGATCGCCCATTCCAGCGCGCCGCCGACGCACCAGCCATGCACCGCGGCAATGACGATCTTGCGCGACTGCATGATCTGGATCGTGATGTTCTGGATGGCCTCCACCCAGGCTTGCGTATCGGCCTCGCAAGCCGTCTGCGCATCGAGATCCTTGAGGTCGTCTCCAGAACAGAATGCCCTGCCCTCGCCGTGAAGAATGACGACGCGTATGTTCTCGTCGGCCTCAGCGCCCTCGAGCGCCTCGGAGAGCCCGGCTACCAGGGGTCCGTTCATGGCGTTCAGCCGTTCCGGCCTGTTCAGCTTCACCCAGGCGATCGGCCCTTCGACGGTAGAAACGACGACGTTGCTCACCGGTCCGCCTCCTCACACGATCATTGGCTCGGAATAGGAACCCCAGACTTCGCGCAGGGCGCTGCAAATCTCGCCGAGCGTTGCCTTGGCCCTCACGAGCTCGATGGTCTTCGGCAAAAGATTGATGTCGTCCGACCGGGCCTGCTCGACGAGTTCCTTCAGAAGGGACTGAATGCGCGCATCGTCCCGATTCTCCCTGACGGCGCGCAGTCGGTCGATCTGCAGCTGCGTGCAATGATCGTCATAGGGATGAATGTGCACATCCGCCGACCGGCTGGCGGCATCGGCATATTTGTTGACCCCGACCGAGATCTTTTCGCCGGAATCGATCTTCTTGAAGGTGGCGTAAGCGGAATCCGCGAGTTTCTGCTGGAACCAGCCCTCCTCGACCAGCTTGATCGCGCCGCCGCGCTCCTGGATTTCGTCGAGCATCTTCCAGACCTCGTCTTCCATGTCCTTCGTCAGCCGCTCGATGAAATAGGAGCCGCCGAGTGGATCGATCACCGACGTGACGTTGATTTCTTCGCGGATGATCTGCTGGGTTCGGATGGCGAGTTTCATCGCCTCTTCGGTGGGAATGGCGAAAGCTTCGTCAAGGCCGTTGGTGTGCATGCTCTGGCATCCCCCGAGCACGGCGCCCAGCGCCTGGATGGCGGTGCGCATGAGATTGTTGTGATGCTCGACCTTGGTCAGGCTCATGGCGGCCGTCTGCACATGCACGCGCAGACGCATGGATTCCGGCTTTCGGGCGTTGAAGCGCTCCGACATGATCTTGGCATAGACGCGCCGCGCCGCCCGGAACTTGCAGATCTGTTCGAAGAAGTCCT
Organism: Sinorhizobium medicae; assembly: GCF_007827695.1. Classification (GTDB taxonomy): domain Bacteria; phylum Pseudomonadota; class Alphaproteobacteria; order Rhizobiales; family Rhizobiaceae; genus Sinorhizobium; species Sinorhizobium medicae. Next base: position 77,838 of record NZ_VITA01000003.1, read on the forward strand.
GATGGCTGATGAAGAAGAACGACAGGCGCGGCGCGAAATCGTCGATGTCCATGCCGGCTCTGGTCACCTCTTCACAGTAGGAAATCGTGAAGGCCATGGTGAAGGCGATTTCCTGAAGCGCATTCCCGCCGACATCGGAGAGGTGATATCCGCTCAGACTGACCGGATTGATCTTCGGCGTCGTCCTGGCGCTGTACATGATCAGATCGCGCAGCAGCCGGACGGCCGGCCGGACCGGATAGATCCACTCCTTCTGGGCGACATATTCCTTCAGCGGATCGGCCTGCAACGTGCCGGTCAGCTTGTGCAGATCGCAGCCACGTTCTTCCGCCACCGTGACGAACATGGCGTAGATGACCCAGGCGGAGGGGTTGATCGTGAGGGAAACCGAAATCTTCTCGAGATCTATTCCGTCGAAAAGCCGTTCGACGTCGTCTACCGTATCGATGGCGACGCCGACGCGCCCGACCTCACCGAAGGCCATCGGATCGTCGGAATCGAGCCCCAGCAAGGTCGGAAGATCGAAGTCCGTTGAAAGGCCGGTCTGGCCCGTCTGGATCATATATTTGTATCGTTGGTTCGTCGCTTCGGGATTGCCGAAGCCGGCGACCTGCCGGATGGTCCAGGGCCGGCCGCGATACATGGTCGGGTACACGCCCCGCGTGAAGGGATAGGCACCGGGAAATCCAAGCTCGCTTGCGGGGATATCGGCGATGTCGGCAGCAGTATAGATACGCTTCAGCGGAATGCCGGATTCCGTTTCGTAGGTCTGCTTCTCCTCCGGCCTGCTTTTCAGAGTGGCGGCAAGCGCGCCCCCCTCCCATTCCGCCTGGTTCTGCCGAATGTCGTCGATCGCCTGTTGCGAGAACAGAGTCACGTCGTCCATGGGTCTTCCTCCCAACCCAGCAGAGCGCGCGCGGCGACGGACGGGTCCATACGCCTTTCCGTCACGGCCCGAACGTAAGGTTCGAGCGCCTCGGGCTTCTGCTGGAATTTGTTTTGAAACAGCTGCTTGGCGGTTCCCAGAATGCGCGTCCTGCATATGTTGCGCTGGCGTACGGCAAGTTCGCCGCTCCTGCGCAGATGCGCCCAGTGCTCTCCGATGGCGCGCCTCAGATCGCCGATGCGTTCGCCCGAAACGGAGCTGACAGGCAGGACAGGCGGCTTCCAGTCGGACCCGGCGCTGCTGCCGCCAAGTGCCAGCATGCCCTGAAGCGCCGAAACGGTCGCGGATGCTTCGGGCTTGTCGCATTTGCTGACGGCATGGATGTCCGCGGTCTCGAGAATTCCGGCCTTGATCGCCTGAATGTCGTCGCCGAGCCCGGGGGCGGAAAGGACGACGATGGTATGGGCGGCCGCGACCACCTCCACCTCGTCCTGCCCTACTCCGACGGTCTCGATGATGATCGGCGAATATCCGGCGGCGTCCAGGACATCGACGGCCTGGAGGGTCGAACGCGCCAGTCCGCCGAGATGGCCGCGTGTTGCCATGCTGCGCACGAAGGCGCTGCCCGCCGCCGCCGCATCACTCATCCGCACACGATCGCCCAGAATTGCTCCGCCCGAAAACGGGCTGCTCGGATCGACCGCGATGACCCCGACCTTGTGCCCTTCGTCGGCATAGGTGCTGATCAGCGCGGAAACGAGCGTCGATTTTCCCGCACCCGGAACGCCGGTAATCCCGACGATATGAGCCCTCCCACCCTGCAGATAGAGTTCGGCCAGGGCTGAGGCAGCTTCCGCGCGCCCGTCTTCGGCACGGGAGATCATGCGGGCGATGGCGATCGGCCGACCCGAAAGCACGTCCTTCGCCAGTTCGGTTGAGGGCGTGTAGGCGCCGCGCTTGGCCGTTCGAGATCGCGCAACGGCCCTCATATGCGGCCACGCGCAGCAACGAGATCGGTGATCGCCGTGACGATCAGTCCGGCGCGCGCCTCCTGCGGCACGATTGCGTCGACGCCGCATTCGAGCAAGGCCGGATAGTCCTGCTCGGGGATGACGCCGCCGGCAACGACGAGAACATGCTCGGCACCCTCCTCGCGAAGGCAGCGGCACAATTCGCGGAACAGCGGCACATGGGAGCCTGAGAGAAGGCTGACGCCGATGACGTCGACATCCTCCTGGATCGCCGCCTGGACGACGTCCTTCGGCGACTTGTAGAGACCCGTGTAGACGACCTCCATGCCGGCGTCGCGCAGAATGCGCGCAACCACTTTCGCACCCCGGTCATGGCCATCGAGCCCCAGCTTGGCGACCAGGACGCGGATGGTAGCGTTGGTGTGCGAAGCTTCATTCGCTTCGATAACGGCGCCCGCGCCCTTCGTGTCGGCCATCGATCCCTCTTTCTATTCTGCCGCAACGTACTGACGGCTTGCGCCGAGCGGCAATGCCGCTTCGATGGCCAATGATGCTTCGATGGATTGCGTGATGATGCGCAGGCCAAGCTCGATCTCCTCCTCGGAAATCGTCAATGGCGGCGCGATGCGGAAGACGCCGCCCATACCGGGAAGCTTGACGATATTCATACTGAGCCCACGGCGGAAAGCTTCGGCGGCAATCCGGCTGCCAAGCTCATGATCGGCACTTCTGCTCTCACCCGGTTTCACGATTTCGACGCCGAGCATAAGGCCGCGACCGCGTACGTCGCCGACGCAGTCGAATCTCTGCTTCAACTGCGACAGGCCATCGAAGAGCTCGCCGCCGATATGACGGGCGCGCTCGACAAGCCCTTCCTCGGCGACGACGTCGAGCACGGCAAGGCCCACCGCGGCCGGCAGGGGATCGGAGACATGCGTGGTGTAGAAAAGGAAGCCCTTCTCATGCGCCGCCTCCTCGATCTCCGTCGTTGTCATGACGGCGGAGAGTGGCAGGCCGGCGCCGATCGTTTTCGAGAGCGTCAGAATATCGGGCGTAACGCCGTCGCGCTGGAACGCGAACATGGTTCCAGTCCGGCCGATTCCGGTTTGCGCCTCGTCCAGAATGAGCAGCATTCCGCGCTCGCGGCATTTTTCCATGAGCGCTGCGAGATAGCCCTGCGGCAGTTCGAGCAATCCGCCGCTCGACAGGATGGGCTCGGCGATGAAGGCGGCGAGGCTGCCGGTCGACTGACTGTCGATCAGCGCGAAAGCATCGTCCAGCTCCGTCCTCCAGTCCAGGCTCCCGTCACCATGCCGAAAACGCGGGCGGAATGTGTTGGGTGCCGGAATGGTCAGAGAACCGACCATGGCCGGGCCATAACCCTTGCGGCCGGCGCTGTATGTTGCCGAACTCGCCGCGCCGGTCATGCCGTGCCAGCTCTTTGAGAATGCGACGATTTCATGCCTGCCGGTGACGAGCTTGGCCATTCGGATGGCCGCCTCGTTGGATTCCGCCCCGGTCGACAACAGCATGACCCTGTCGAGACCGGGTGCCAGCGCCGCCAGCCGCTCGGCGAGATCGACGACCGGTCGCGACAGCATTCCGCTGAAAAGATGGGCGACCTTTTCCATCTGCCGCTGAACGGTCGCGACGATCCGGGGATGGGAATGGCCGACCAGTGCACTCATCTGGCCCGAGGTGAAGTCGAGTATCGGCCGGTCGTCGGCATCAAAAACGAAAGAGCCCCTGGCCCGCTCGATGATCGCGGGGTCGAAGCTTCCGCCATAGCGGATCAGATGCCTGCCCGCGGCCGCCCAGAAGGCGGGATCCTGATTGTTCGACATGTAAGCCTCCATCAGATGCCTCCGGACAATCGATAGCGGCTGACAGGACCACTGTAAAATTGATAGTATTCGGATCCAGATATAAGGAAAACTGATATGCTCGGCCCGCTCGACCTTCGCCTGCTGATCACCTTCGTACATGCCGCCCACTCCGGATCGCTGAGCGCGACGGCAGTGCAGGTCGGGCGTACGCAATCGGCCGTCACGATGCAGATGCAGCGGCTCGAGGAAATGCTTGGCCACAGCCTGCTGCACCGCAGCGGGAGTGGGGTTCGGCTCACCGGCAGCGGCGAGCGCTTTCTCGCTTATGCCGAGCGAATTCTGAAAATGCATGACGAGGCGGTGTCGGCCTTTTCCGATAAGGGCCTGCACGGCTCCATGGTCTTCGGCAGCCCGGAAGACTATCTGATATCCTTCTTCCCGATGCTTCTGAGAAGCTTCGGTTCGAAATATCCCGACGTCGAAATCAAGGTCGTTTCCGCGCCGACGGTGGAATTGCGAACGCTCCTTCAATCGCGCAAGGTCGATCTGGCGCTTGTTTCGACCCCCAATCTGAACGACGTCGAAAACATCGTCAGAACCGAACCGCTCGTCTGGGTCGGAAGCAAGCCGACGCTGGAACTGCACGATTTCGGCGACGCGGTTCCCCTGGCATTGCCGGCCTCGAACGCCATGGACCATCGCGCGGCATTGCAGGCGATGGGCGGCGCCGGCCTTCGCTACAAGATAGCCTATGCAAGCAACAGTCTCGCAGGTCTGATCGGCCTCGCCCGTTCCGGGCTCGCCATCAGTGTCATGACGCAGGAAGCCGTTCCGCCGGACCTACACGTTCTGAACGCGCCGCTTCCCCAACTGCCGCACCTGGGCATAATGATCGCCTGCGCGGACGCCGACCAATCTCCCGCCGTCGCAGCCTTTGCCGATCACATCCGGTCGGTCCTGCCGTCGCTTTAGTCTGGTGTCGGGGCTCTTTCCGAATTGGTTATCGCTTACGACGGGCATATCAGGCGAGGCGAAGCCGAGATCCATTCGCGCGCTGCTTGGCCGGTCAAAAGCGCAGGCGCAGGAGGTATAGCATGGATGGGCTAATCGGCTCCGTGCCCCATCTAAACCAGTGTCTGACGAAGATCGGCCTGCAACTCCAATAGCGGGGGCAGATAGTGGTCGATGACCTCCTTCATGGACCGTCCGCTCGCAGCCATGCCGATGTTGGCTGCAGCCACGACCCGGCCACCTGCGGCTTTCAGCGGAACGGCAACTGAAACAAGGCCCAGTTCGACTTCCTGGTCGATCGCGGCGTAACCTCGCTCTCTCGTCTCCTTGATGTCTGCAAGCAGGCGTTCGATATCCGTTTCCGTGTGCTCGGTGCGGGCCACCAGCGCCGACTTCTCCAGGGTGCTTCGCGCTTCGTCCTCAGTCAGCGCCGCCAAGAGCACGCGGCCCATAGACGTGCAGTAGGCCGGCAATCGGGAGCCTGGCATGAGAGAGATGGACATAACCCGCCGCTGTGCGGCTCTGGCGATATAGACTATCTCGGTCTCGTCGAGGATCGATACGGAACTGCTTTGTCCGATCTTCTCGGAGAGCGCGTCCAAATAGGGTTGCACGATGCGGGGAACGGGCAGCGAGGCGAGGCAGCCAATGCCCAGTCGCAGTACACGTGGCGTGACCGTAAAGAACTTTCCATCATAGGCCGCGTAGCCGAGTTCCCAAAGGGTGAGAAGGCAGCGTCGGGTGGTCGCCCGATCCAGCCCCACGATGTCAGCAGTTTCCGCAATGCTCAGCCGAGGTCTCTCCGCAGAGAACGCTTCGATGACTTTCAGGCCCTTGGCCAGGCCGCCCATGAGGTCTCGCTCTTTGACAGCCACCGAGGACCTTCCTTTTGTGCGATAATCGAACATCGTTTTTATAACGCACAAACTCGTTGAGGTAAAGCGCGGCTCGCGTTAGGTTTCGCCATCGGCGTCACAGGCTCGAAGGGAAAAGATGGACAAGACCGTAGACAGTCTCGCGGAGGCGGTCGCCGAGATCGGCGACGGCGCAACCGTTATGATCGGGGGCTTCGGTGGTTCCGGAGCGCCTATAGAACTCATCCACGCCTTGATTGATCTGGGCCCGAACGACCTGACCATCATCAATAACAACGCAGGCAACGGCCGAATCGGTATTGCCGCGATGATCGATGCCGGGATGGTGCGGAAGATGATTTGCTCATTCCCGCGTTCCTCCGATCCGCGAGCGTTCACTGAGCGTTATCTGAAAGGATGTATCGAGCTTGAATTGGTACCCCAAGGGACTCTTGCAGAGCGGATACGCGCCGGCGGCGCTGGTATCCCCGCTTTCTACACTCCGACTGCGTTCGGAACCGAGCTCGCTGCGGGCAAGCCAACGGCGGAATTCGACGGTCGTACCTATGTGCAGGAAAGGTGGCTCAAGGCTGACTTTGCTATTGTCAAAGCGCATGTCGGCGACACGCATGGCAACCTGACCTTCAACAAGGCTGCACGCAACTTCAACCCGCTGATGTGCATGGCGGCCAGGACGACCATCGTCCAGGTCTCCAGAATCGTGCCTGCCGGAGTTATCAATCCCGAGCACGTCATCACTCCGGGCATCTTCGTGAACAAGGTCGTCGAAGTCCCCTTCCCGCAGCAGGAAGAAGAACTGGTACGAGCAGGAGTGAGCTACCCATGAGCGCCGAAACCCAATTGAAGCTTTCCAACGCGCAGATCGCATGGCGCGCGGCGCAGGACATCGAAGACGGTGCCTACGTGAATCTGGGTATCGGTTTCCCGGAAATGGTGGCGCGCTACCAGCCGCCTGGCCGCCAAGCGGTATTCCATACCGAAAACGGCATCTTGGACTTCGGTGAGGCACCACCCGAGGGGCATGAAGACTGGGATCTGATCAACGCCGGAAAGCGGCCCGTCACGCTCAAGCACGGCTCGTCCTTTTTCCATCACGCTGACAGCTTTGCCATGGTCCGCGGGGGGCATTTGGATGTGGCCATCCTTGGAGCATACCAGGTCGCCGAGAATGGTGATCTTGCCAACTGGCGCGTCGGGTCGCGTGGCGTTCCGGCTGTTGGAGGCGCGATGGACCTCGTCCATGGAGCCAAGCAGGTGTTCGTGATAACCGAACACGTCACAAAGGATGGTGAACCCAAGCTTGTTGAGTTCTGCACATTCCCGCTTACCGGTGTCGGCTGCATCACCCGCGTCTACACCAGCCACGCGGTCGTGGATATCAAGAATGGCCGATTCGTGTTGAAGGAGAAGCTTCCCGGCCTTCCCCTCGAAGCCCTGCAGAAGATGACGGGCGCGAAACTTCACGTCGACGGCTCCGTGGCCGATCTGATCGTGCTAGCCGTTTAAGGAGCACTGAAATGCGCGATGCTTTTATCTGCGACTACGTTCGCACTCCCATCGGCCGTTACGGCGGTGCCTTGTCGTCTGTGCGGGCCGATGACCTCGGCAGCGTTCCGCTCAAGGCGCTTGTCGAGCGCCATCCCTCGGTCGATTGGGAGGCGGTCGACGACGTGATCTTCGGATGCGCCAACCAGGCCGGCGAAGACAACCGCAACGTAGCGCGTATGTCGCTGCTGCTGGCCGGGCTTCCGCCCCAGGTTTCGGGCACGACGATCAACCGCCTTTGCGGTTCCGGCATGGACGCGGTCATCGCCGCTGCCCGGGCCATCAAGTCCGGTGAAGCGGAATTGATGATCGCGGGCGGCGTCGAGAGCATGAGCCGTGCTCCCATGGTCATCCCCAAGGCTGACGCCGCGTTCTCGCGCAATGCGGAAATCTACGACACAACCATCGGATGGCGCTTCGTCAACCCGTTGATGAAGAGCCAGTACGGCGTCGATTCCATGCCGGAGACGGGCGAAAACGTCGCGGAGGACTACAATGTCAGCCGCGAGGACCAGGATGCATTTGCTGTCCGTAGCCAGGCGAAGGCCGCGCGGGCCCAGGAAGACGGCCGTCTGGCCAAGGAGGTCGTGCCCGTAACGGTCCCGCAGCGAAAGGGCGAACCGATCGTCGTGCAAAAGGACGAACATCCCCGCGCGACGACCATCGAGGCGCTTGCGAAGTTGCCGACCCCTTTCCGCAAGGGTGGCTCGGTCACGGCCGGGAACGCGTCGGGAGTGAGCGATGGCGCGGCCGCCCTGATCATTGCGTCAGCCGAAGCAGCTCGAAAGTACGGTCTCAAACCGGTCGCGAGAATTATTGCCGGGGCGACGGCGGGCGTGTCACCCCGTGTCATGGGTATCGGGCCGGCCCCGGCATCGCAGAAGTTGATGCGCCTGACGGGCCTAAAGCAGGAACAGTTCGATGTCATCGAGCTAAACGAGGCATTCGCGTCGCAAGGGCTGGCCGTACTTCGTGCGCTTGGCATTGCTGACGACGACGCACGTGTGAACCGTAATGGTGGAGCGATCGCGCTTGGACACCCGCTTGGCATGTCGGGGGCTCGTATCACGGGCACGGCAGCCTTGGAGCTTGTCGAGACGGGTGGGCGCTATTCACTTTCAACGATGTGCATCGGCGTAGGTCAGGGCATCGCTGTAGCGCTTGAGCGGGTGTGAACGGCGCTTGATGTTATGGCCCTGCGGCATGGATAAGGCTGATGCAGGGTCTGCTATCGAAGAGAGTCAATCTCGCTCGATATCGATGGCGCCGAAGGCAACGTTCGGGCCGGTAACGGGACCGGCGACGCCGATCAGAACATCGGCCCGGGCCGTGCCCCCCGATGTGGCCAGAGAGGCCACGATCGCGGCGGAAAAAAGCAGTTTCTTCATTTTTTTGCTCCCAGTACTGCTGCGGGCCCAATGAAGCTTCCTGCGCTGCCCACGATTGACGCAGAAGGCCGTCCGACGCGTGGAGGCACGCGTCAGGCATCCGTACCGGCGGCTTTTGATTATGTTGGTTCCTATCCCCCTATCGGCAGAAGCACCTGCCGATCCCCATGATCGCCACCTCGCATTTCGGCGCCGCAAGAGCAGCGGCGCGCCGTCGTCCGATCAGTCCGAAACTTCCACGGCAACGGCCGTCGCCTCGCCGCCGCCGATACAAACAGAAGCGATGCCGCGTCTCAGGCCACGGCGCCGCAACGCATTGACGAGCGTGACGATCACTCGGGCGCCCGAGGCTCCGATCGGATGGCCCAATGCGCAGGCACCGCCATTGACGTTCACTTTTTCCGCGGCAAGGCCGAGATCGCGGATCGCCGCCATCGGCACGACGGCAAAGGCCTCGTTGATTTCGAAGAGGTCGACACCGCCGATGTCCCAGCCGATGCGCTGGCAGAGTGCATTGATCGCTCCGATCGGCGCCGTCGGAAAGAGCTTTGGGGCATCAGCATGGGTGGCATGACCGCGGACAATCGCCAGAGGTGTGACGCCCTGTGTTTCCGCTGCCGCTCGCCTCATCAGCACGAGCGCCGCCGCGCCATCCGAAATTGAAGACGCGTTTGCAGCCGTGACCGTGCCGCCCTCGCGAAAAGCGGGCTTCAACAGGGGGATTTTCTCGGCCCGCGCCTTCTGCGGTTGCTCGTCCAGGCTGACAGTGCGTTCCCCCTTGCCCGAGCCGGTGCTGAGCGGAACGATCTCGTTGGCAAAGCTGCCATCGGCACCTGCCTTCTTGGCTTTCTCGAGGGACCCGATTGCATAATCGTCCTGAGCGCCACGGGTGAACTGATAGGCTTCGGCGCAATCCTCGGCAAAAGTACCCATCAGGCGCCCCTTGTCGTAAGCATCCTCCAGGCCATCGAGGAACATGTGGTCGAGAGCCCTCTGATGCCCGATGCGATAGCCCTGCCGCGCACGGTCGAGCAGATAGGGCGCATTGGTCATGCTTTCCATGCCGCCGGCAACCACGATCGAGGCGGATTCCGCTTTGATCAGGTCGTGCGCCAGCATCGCTGCCTTCATGCCCGAACCGCACATCTTGTTCACGGTTGTCGCGCCGACGCCCAGCGGAAGACCCGCGCTGAGTGCGGCCTGACGCGCCGGCGCCTGCCCCTGTCCCGCGGTCAGGACGCATCCGAACACCACCTCATCGACCGCATCCGGCGCAATCCCGGCGCGCTTCAGAGCATCGGCGATTGCGGCAGCGCCGAGATCGGGGGCGGAAAAGTCTTTAAGCTCGCCCTGAAAGCTGCCAAGCGGCGTCCTAGCCTGCCCGACAATGACGACCGGATCCTGGTTGTTCATCTCGAACCTCCTTGCATGGCCGAGCTTCACCGGGGCGCCATGCGCAAAGCCCCGTCGAGGCGAATGACCTCGCCATTGAGCATCGTATTCTCGCAAACATGCTTTACGAGGGCGGCATACTCCTCCGCCCGGCCGAGGCGCGGGGGAAAGGGCACACTTGCCGCGAGGGCGTCCTGAACATCCTGGGGCATGCCGGCCATCATAGGCGTATCGAAGATGCCCGGCGCAATGGCGACGACGCGAATTCCGAAGCGAGCGAGCTCGCGCGCGGCCGGGAGCGTCAGCGCGGCAACGCCTCCCTTCGATGCGGCGTAGGCAGCCTGTCCGATCTGCCCGTCGAAGGCGGCGATCGAGGCCGTATTGATGATCACCCCCCGCTCGCCCTCGGCGTCCGGCTCTCCCTGCGACATGACCTCGGCGGCAAGCCTCATCATGTTGAATGTCCCGACAAGGTTGACGGTGACGGCGCGGGCGAAACTATCGAGCCCGTGCGGGCCGTTGCGACCGAGAATCTTTTCGCCGGGCGCGGTACCGGCACAATTCACCAATCCATGGAGACGACCGAATTCCCGCCGCCCAAACGCCAGTGCCTCAGTGGCGTCAGCCTCGTTCGTCACATCGACATTTCGGAAATGCACGGTCGCACCAAGCTCGGCGGCAAGCTTTTCCCCGGCTTGCGGCTTCACGTCCAAGGCCAGCACGATCGCGCCTTCGCCAGCCAGCATGCGGGTCACGGCTGCGCCGAGCCCGGAACTGGCCCCCGTGACGATGAAGACGCGGCTCCTGAGTTGCATCTGTTCCACTCCAGCATGTTTTCATCAGGATGATGTGGCCTCGAAACATGGTATGCAATGACCGAAGGGCTCAGATCTCTTGATCTCCTTTGCGATGTTTACGAGGAAGGATCGCCTCTCATGGAACGCCGGATGATCGCTCCATGTTTCATGGACGACACGCTCGAATGCCTTAGGCGCCATGGAGTCGACGCCGGGCCCCTTCTTGCGCAAGTCGGCCTCCCGCCAGTCATCACCGGCCCTGTGCCGGCCGAGCAATACGGCGCATTGTGGCATGTGGTGGCTCAGGTCATGGATGACGAGTTTTTCGGCGAAGGCGCACGGCCGATGCGCGCCGGCAGCTTCGCATTGCTGTGCCATGCCATTCTTTCGACGGTGACCCTCGAACACGCGCTGCGGCGAGCCCTGCGCTTTCTAAGGATCGTCCTCGACGATCCCCATGGCGAACTGGTCGTCGAGGACGGACTGGCGCAGATCGTCCTCGAGGATGCCGGCGCGACACGCTCCGCCTTTGCCTACCGCACCTTCTGGATCATCCTGCATGGCGTCAATTGCTGGCTGATCGGACGCCGGTTACCGATCCGCTGGGTCGACTTCCGCTGCAGCGCGCCGCCGGCCGGAACCGATTACCGGCTCTTCTTCGGTGCGCCCGTCCGCTTCGACCAGCCCCGGACGCGGCTCGTCTTCGATGCCGAGTACCTGAAACTGCCGCCCATTCGAGACGAGCGGGCGCTGAAACACTTCCTCCGGCATGCGCCGGCGAACATTCTCGTGCGCTATCGCCACGATGCGGGCTTGTCCACGGCAATACGCAGGCGGCTCCAGGCCTTGGATCCGTCCGCCTGGCCCGGTTTCGAGACGCTCGCGGCGCGGATGCGGATTGCAGCGCCGACCCTTCGCCGGCGATTGAAGCAGGAAGGTCAGACCTACCGATCAATCAAGGAAGACCTGCGCCGGACACTTGCCATGGAAGCGCTTGCCGAGCGCGGACAGAACGTGGCGCAGCTCGCCGTCGAACTCGGCTTTTCCGAACCAAGCGCCTTTCATCGCGCATTCCGCAAATGGACGGGGAAATCCCCGGCGCAATTCCGGCGCAGTGCCAGCGAAACAGGTCTGGCGGAAAGCGGCTCGTTGAAGAAACGCACTCAACTCCAGGAGAGCTGATCCTTGGGAAGCCGGCCGCTCGGATCATGCACGTCGACGCGGTGCGGCAGATCGGGTCCCCATTTCCACAGAACGAGATTCCGGTCTCCGGCTTCGGTCCCGGGTGCGAAACTCGGAACGAGAATGCCGGCGATCCCATGTCCGACCCGGACACCGCTCGCATGGAGGCGATCGTAAATCGCCCAGGAAGCCGGCCGCCTCCCCTCGGCGAGCGCGCCTGCCCAGCTGCAGGCCATCTCCTCCTGCGATACCCGGTATTCGGCCCTCCCCTTTTCCGTCGTCAGATCAGCAATGCCTTCGCAATCGACATCGTAGGAGCAAAGTACGCAAGGATCGATGCGATGGGCGAAGCCCTGATTGGCCTCTTTGATCGCTGTCATGATGCTGAGTGCGAGATACAGCGTCTTCACACCCCTCGGATTGAAGCGCGCGCCCTTCATTGCCGCGCCATCGCCGGATGTGGGTTTGAAAGCCCAGCGTGGGTCATGCGCGCGATAGCAGGTTCCGGTGAACCTCACGCAAAGCCCCCGAGGGCCATGTGATCGAGATAGTCACGCACGGCCGCCGCCTTGCCGTCCTTTACCAGAGCTTCGGCCGTTCGACCGCCAAAAGCGGGGAGAGGCTGGGCGCGATACCAAGCCATTGCCTGCTCCTTGCCGCCCGCCCAATCGGCGACCCGGCTGATGATCTCAAGCATTTCGCGAAGGCGGTTCTGCGTCTTCGTCCCCCGGCTGCGCTCCAGTCTATAAAGCGTTTCGCGGGCAAGCCCGGCCGTTTCGGCCAGTTGCGTTTTCGACATGCCGAAGCCGTCCGCGACCTGCTGAACCGCGATCTTTCCGCCCTTGTCCATATAGGACAGTATCAGCGGTCCGCCGCCGCTTTGAAGCTTTTGAGCCTGAGCCATGTTGCGTCACATCCAACCACACATTTTCTGTGCAAAATATATGGCGCACGGTGCGATTTCGCAAGGCGTCCATCGATGACGAGCCGAGCCTTCGACCCGATCCAGGTTACCGGGTGTCCTCCGGTTCCGATAGCAACCGGACCTTCTTCCAAAGATCCGCATCGACGAAAACGGCCTGCTTTCGTCCGGAGTGGCCGGGAAGTCTTACGCCGGCAGCCTCATGGGAGGCGACCAAATTGTCGATCGCTTCCGAGAAGCGACCCGCCGAGAAGTGACCAGGGTCGATGGCGATCAGGAATTGGCCGACATGCGGCGGCCCACCCTCGTCGTTTCCGAAAGCGCTCGCCTCCGTGCTGAGTACCGAGCCGGTCAGGGCGGCAGCAAGGACCTCCACAAGAAGGGCGACATTGGCGCCCTTGCGACCGCCGGCAGGCAGAAGCGAACCTTTAAGCCCGATGGCCGCGTCGGTCGTCGGCTGTCCATTCCGGTCCTGCGCCCAGCCGGCGGGGATCGCCTCGCCGCGGTCGCGGCGCAGGATCATCTCGGTTTTGGTGACGGCACTCAGGCTCTGATCGACGAGGATGGCGGGCGTTCCTTCTTTCGAAGGCACGGCGAAGGCAAGCGGATTGGTTCCGAAGAGCGCCGCCGCCGCACCGGGAGGCGCGACGGCGGCAGGTGCGTTCGAGACGCAGATGCCTATCAGACCCGCATCGGCGAGCGGGTGAACGTGATGACCGAGGGCGAGGCAATTATAGGAGTTGCGCACCGCCATTGCCCCGAGGCCGTTGCTTCGTGCCAAATCGATCAGAGCCGGCGTGCCTGCGGCTATGGCGGGATGTGCAAAGCCGGACCTTGCGTCTACCGTCACCGTCACGCCGCGTGCCGACACCTCTGGAATGGCGCCTCCATCGACCTTGCCGATCGCCAGGTGCCTGCAGAAGATCGGGAGATAGTAAAGGCCGCAGACGCGATTGCCCGCCGCCTCTGCCATGGCGATCGCGCGCGCCACCGGGCGCGCATTGCCGGCCGCGGCACCATGGACCGTCAGCGCCGCAAGGCAAACCGCTTCGATCTCTTCCCGGGATAGCTCGACCGTGGTCATCGGCTCGCCGCAAAGCGTCTTTCGCCGTCGGCGATCAGGTCTTCGGCGAGTTGGAAGCCCAGTCCCGGCTTCTTGAAGGCATCGAGCCAGCCGTTCCTGGGCGCCAGATCCGGCGAGGAAACGATATCCTTCTGAACGAGCTGCCACATGATCTGGTTACCGTCATCGAGATTGGGAATGGCAAGCCCGATATGGTGCTCCGCGCAGGTGGTGATGCCGGTCGTGAAGGAGGAATGGATGCAGATCTTCAGCCCGGCGGCCTCCGCCACGGCTGCCGCCTTCATCATCGGCTGTATCCCGCCGATTTCGCGCGGGCCGATGCAGATCATGTCCGCAGCACGCTGCCGGCATATCTCATAGACGTCGTAGAGCGTGAAGGCGGCCTGATCCGCGACGATCGGAATACCGACCTTCTCGCGGACATGCGCCATGGCCGGAATACTCCAGCTCACCGTCGGCTGCTCGATGAACTCGATGTCGTATTTTTCGAGCTTGCGGCACATGTTGATCGCGTCATGCACGCTCCAGCCTTCGTTCGCGTCCAGGCGAAGGCGCGCGTCGCCGATCTCGCGGCGAACCGCAGCGGTGATCTCCAGGTCGGTCTTCTCGCCTCGGCCGACCTTGAGATAGAAGACCCGCTCGCCCCGGACCCGACCGGCGGCGGCATCCCGCGCAAGCTCTTCGGCGGTTTCTCCCTGGAGGAAGTAGAAATAGCCGACCGCCTTCCGGTGTGCGCCGCCCAGCAGCTGGTGCACGGGCAAGCCGGCGAGCTTGCCCTGCAGATCCCACATGGCCATGTCGATACCGGAGAACACCTGATTGGCCGCACGCATGATATTGGCGCCGTGCCCGAGATATTCCTGGTGGAAGATGCGCGCGATGAGCGGCGCCACATCATGGGGCGAATGGCCGATGAGATGTCCGGCAAGGCGATGAAGAATGGCCGCCGTACCGGCCTGATCGGGCGCCACCGTGCATTCGCCGATCCCGACCGAGCCGTCATCCGCCTCGATCTCGATAAGGTTGACCGCAAAGGATTCGCGAATGCCGTAGGACCAGTGATAAGGCTGTTTCAGCGGCAGAACCAGCGGACGGACGCGGATGCCTGATATTTTGACCATTTCGGAGTTCCTCGAAAACAGCGGCCGGACGGCCGATCCGATGCAACAGTGTGCGCCGCGTTGCCGGCAGGCGCCCTCCCCGCCCGCCTGCAGCATGGCCGCAGGCGGGACGAGAGATATTCGATTGAGATCGCCGCTCTTGCGATGTCGTCTTACATGCCCAGCGATTTCAGGTAGTCGGCGGCCACGGCCTCGATGGTCTTCTTCTCCACATCGACCTCGCTGTTCAAACGCTGCATGGTCGCGTCATCGAGCTTCATCGAGACTGCTTCCAGCGTCTCCTTGAGATCGGGATTCGCGTCGAGCACTTCCTTGCGGACGACCGGGGTGAGCGCATAGTTGGGGAAGAAGCCCTTGTCGTCCTTCAGCACCTTCAGGCCGAGTGCAGCGATCTGGCCGTCGGTCGCCTGCGCGGCGATCGTGTCGAGGTCGCCATTGGCAAGCGCGTTATAGGCGAGCCCAAGATCCATCGGGCGCACATTGGCGCGCCCGGTCTCGAAACCGTAGACCTTTTCCAGGCCGATCAGGCCGTCCGGGCGCTTCGGAAATTCGGCCGTAGTGCCCATGAGGATTTTCTTGCCGTCATTATATGCCTTGGCGAGATCCGAAATCGTCTCCATGCCCTCCGTCTTGGCATTATCAGGCTTGATGACATAGGCGTAGGTGTTGTTGGCCGCGGACGGTGCCAGCCAGACAAGTCCTTTTTCGCCGTCAAGTTCCTTGACGCGGCTATAGGTCTCCTCCGGCGAAAGCCGTTCCATCACCTTGTTGAAGGTGATGAGCGACGTCCCCGTATACTCCCAGTAGAGATCGACCTCGCCGTTCTCCAGTGCGGCGCGAACGATCTTGGTGCCCATGCCGTCCTTCTTGTCGACGGTGTGGCCCTTGCTCTCGAGGAGCTGCTTCGTGATCTCTGCGATGATCAGCTGCTCGGTGAAGTTCTTCCCGCCTACGGTAAGCGTGGCGGCCCAGGCGGTCGTCGTGATGAACGCGATCGCCGCCGCCGATAGAAGGGTCTTGGCAAGTTTCGGTGCGAAGTTCATTTCAGTTCCTCTCTCATTTTTGTTATCGCAATGGATTGATGCCCCGCGGAACGAGGTAGTACTGGATCTGGCCGAGGATGAAATCGACCAGGACCGCGAGCATTGCCGTGGGAATGGCCCCGGCCATCATCATCGGGAGTTCGTCAAGCGAGATCCCGGTGAAGATCAGTTCGCCAAGGCCGCCCGCGCCGATCAAAAAGACCAGCGGCGCGGAGCCGACGCAGATCGCGAGCGCCGTGCGGATGCCGCCGAAGATCACGAAAAGGGCGTTTGGAAGTTCGACCCGCCACAGGACCTGCCGCGGCGTCATGCCCATGCCGATCGCAGCCTCAACCAGATGCGGCGGCACGGCGCGCAGTCCGGCATAGGTGTTGCGCACGATCGGAAGGAGGGTGGCCGCCCACAGGCCGAACACCGCGGGCACCGTTCCGATGCCGAGCAGCGTCATGGAAAGCGCCAGAATCGCAAGCGTCGGCACGGTGCTGCCGATGTTGAAGACCTGCATCACCGCCTCGGAAAAGAGGCGGAAGGCAGGCCGCGAAAGCACGACACCGACCGGCACCGCGACAAGGATGGCAAGCCCTCCTGCCCAGGCGACCAGCTCCAGATGCTGCACGACGAGATAGGAAATGTCATCGGAATAGACGAGGATCTCCTCTGCCATACCGCTCCACCAGAGCCAGGCGACGGTTCCCGCCAGCACGATGAGCACGATCAGCGGCGCGGTCTCGATCCGGCGGCTTTGCTGCGGTGCGGCCTGGCCGGCGAGCGCGCTCATGCCTTCCCTCCATGGCCGAGATGGTGCACGATCGAGCGGTAGCTCATCACACCCGCCAATCGCCCGGCCTCGTCGATGCAGGGCAGCAACGGCATGTCGTGAGCGAACATCACCGACACCGCTTGCCGGAGATCGCCGGTGATCGGCACGGTGGACTTTACCGGTTCCGCATGGTCGCCCACGGTGCCGGAGCACGCCTCCGCCACCTGCTCGCTCAGGACAGAGCGGGGTGCGCCTTCGGCGTCCAGCACAAAGGCGGCGGCGCTGCGCGACGACCGTATGCGCGCACGCGCATGCTCGACCGAATCCGTCTCCAGGACCGTTATGAAATCCGTCTCCATGGCATCGCCCACCGAGACGAGCCTCAGCCGCTTGAGTGCCCGGTCCGAGCCAAGGAAATCTTCGATGAAGCTGTTGGCGGGGCGCGCGAGCAGGTCGTCGGGGGCAGCATATTGTTCGAGTTTTCCGCTGCGGAAGATTGCGATCTTGTCCGCCATCTTCACCGCTTCGTCGAGGTCGTGCGAGACGAAGATGATGGTCTTCCGGATCTCCCGCTGCATCTTCAGGAATTCCTCCTGGATGACCTCGCGGTTGATGGGATCGATTGCCCCGAACGGCTCGTCCATCAGCATGACCGGCGGATCGGCCGCCAGCGCGCGCAGAACGCCGACGCGCTGCTGCTGGCCGCCTGAAAGTTCCTTCGGATAGCGCTTGAGGAAAAGGTCGGGTTGAAGCCCCACAAGCTCCAGGAGCTCTTTCGCACGGTCGCGAGATTTGCGGCGGTCCCAGCCGAGCAGGTCCGGCACGACGCAGATGTTTTCCTCGATCGTCTTGTTCGGAAAGAGGCCGATCTGCTGGATCACGTAGCCGATGGACCGCCTGAGCTCGATCGGATCGACTGTGCTCGTGTCCTTGCCGTTGATGAAGACCTTGCCGCCGGTGGGCTGGATCAGCCGGTTGATCATCTTCATCGTCGTCGTCTTGCCGCAGCCCGACGGCCCGAGCAAGACGCAGATTTCGCCAGTCGGTAAGTCAAGGCTTACATTGTCGACGGCAATGAGAGGATCATGCGCCGGACCGTAATGCTTCGTCAGATTCTCGAGCCGGATCATGGCGTGACCTCCCCCTGAATACCGCGTGACGTGAGAAGGCGCTGCACGAGCGCGAGGAAGAGGTCGGCTGCGATCGCCAGCAGCGAGACCGCAAGTGCGCCGGTCACCAGCTGACGCGGATCGGATTGGCTGATGCCGCGCGAGATGAAGGTGCCGAGGCCGCCCGCGCCGATATAGGCAGCAATGGCTGTTACGCCGATATTCATGACGACGGCAGTCCTGACCCCGGCCATGATGACCGGAATGGCGAGCGGGATCTCCACCTGCCGCAGACGCTGCCAGGTGCTCATTCCCATGCCCTTGGCCGCCTCGCGAAGAGCCGGATCGACATTGGTGATGGCGGTATAGGTGTTTCGGATGATGGGGAGCTGGGAATAGAGAATGACGGCGACGACAGCCGGGACATAACCGATACCGTGTCCGATCGGCGAAAGCAGCGGGATCATCAGGCCGAACAACGCAATCGAGGGAACGGTTATCATCATCGACGCAAGATAGAGTATGGTATCGGCCGTGCTCTTCGATTGCGTGATGGCGATGCCGATCGGCACGGCGGTGGCGATCGCAATGCCGACCGCCAGGAAGACGATTGAAATATGCTCGATCGTCCGCGCCCCGATGATGTGCAGATTGTCGATGATGAACCCGATTATCTCCATTCGTTACGGCCTGCCTTTCTTTGCTAGAGTTCCCCATATAATTTGGCGGCGTTCTCGAAAGTATATCGCAGCGGCACGGATCCCTCGATCTGCCATGCTTCGACCATGTCTCCTTCCAGAAGGGCGCATGCGGCCGCCGTGTCGACGACCGCACCGCCATAGAGGCGGTTCGCCAGGTTCAGAATGCCTGTCTGATGCATCGCCGTGCCGCCGCTACCGCAGGCGTCCTTGACGAGGAGGACGTGCAGGCCCAGGTTGATCGCGTCCTTGACGGTGGCATCGACGCAGGCCTCGGTCCAGACGCCGGCGATCGCCAGCCATTCCACGCGCGCCTCGCGCAATTCGCCGATCAGCGGACTTTTGCCGAAGGCGCTTGCTTCGTTCTTGACAAGCAACCGCTCCGAAGGTCGCGGAGCGACCTCCGGGCAGATCGCCGTAAGCGGGTCATCCTTGTCGCTGAAGGCGGAACGACCGTCGGGCCCGATCGGATGGAACGGGCGAAGACCGTCGGCGGGATCGACGACATAGGCGCAGTGAAAAACGGGAATATCGCTACGCCGGGCCGCCGCCTGGAGGCGTGCGGCATTGCCGAGCACCGCATCGTAGCCTTCCACGAGATAGCGCTCGTCTTGGCGATGCTCCTCCTGCAGATCGATGAAAAGGCAGGCAAATTTTGCGCGGCCGATCCGTAACGGTTTCCTCATCAAGTCTCCCCGCTCAGGAATTCTTCCTCATAGGGGAAACGCGACAGGAGCTCCGTCCCGCTCTCCGTGATGAGGATCTCGTCTTCGAGTTTCACGCCCTCGCGCCCGTCCTTTTCGCCGATGTAGCTTTCGACGGAAACGACCATGCCGGGCACGAGATATCCATCGCGCCCATAGGTCTCGTAGTCGATCGCATGGGCGATGAACGGCGTCTCTCCGTGCATGCCGACGCCGTGCATCACGGACGTGTACCGCTGATCGACGAAGCGGTCGGGAATCTTCCACGCCTTTTCAGCGATCTCCCGGAAGGCCATGCCCGGCTTGACGATGTCGATATTATGCTGAACCTGCTCGTATGCCATCCGATAGAGCGATTTCTGGTAAAGCGTCGGTTTGCCGGGGCCGCAGCGAAAGGTTCGCGAGAAGTCGGAATAGTAGCCGTAGCAGCCGATCGTATCCGTATCGAGGGCCACGAGTTCCCCCGGCCTGATCTTACGGCCGCTCGCCTCGTTGAACCAGGGATTGGTTCGCTGGCCGGAACTCAGCAGACGGGTCTCGATGAACTCGCCCCCCTGCCGGATCACTTCATGGTACATGATCGCGAAGAGATCGTTTTCGGATACCCCCGGCTTGATCGCTTCGCGCACGGCGGCGACTGCCGCTTCGGCACCGGCCATTGAAACCTGAAGGCATTTGATCTCTTCGGGAGTCTTCACCGCGCGCACCGCGAGAATTTCGCCCTGACAGTCCCTCACCTCGCATCCGCGCTTCTCGAGCGCCAGTGCCTGCAAATGGCTGCAGCGGTCCATCCCGATCTTCATCGACCCGCCGCCGTGCTGCCTGAGCAGATCGGTGATCTCGTCGGCGAAGGGCCCTGCGGTCTCGTCGTCCTTGCCGGAAACGGAGGACCAGACGAGCTTGGAAGGACGAGCCTCATCGATCGTGTCGAGAACCATAGAGACGTGATAGCTCTGCGGATACTCGAAAAGGACGATCGGACCTTCCGTGGGGATGAAAAAGTAGCGGGTGGAATTGCGCAGGAAGTACCCGAACATGTTCCGGGAACCTGTTGCATAGCGCTGGTTATAGGGGTCGAAAAGGACGACCGCACCGTAACCGGCCGTGCGCATCCAGTCCCGAAGCTTCTTCAGCCGCCCCTTGCGCAGAGCGTCGGCGTCGATGAAGGACGGCTCGGTGTCCGACAGCCACATGCCTCCGGCCGGATCAGCCGCCGCCGGATGACGCATGCGGTCCTTGAAATCGACGTCATCCACGCTATCAGGGTCGAAAACAACAATGCTCATGACGTTCTCCTTTTCAAGCAGAATGGAGAATAGCCGGAGCGCACAGTTGCGCGAATTCCGCAGAGTCTATGCCGGAATCCGTACACGGTCATTATTTCAGCCCCGCAACCGCGCGCGGCGCCTCGCCGGCCCGCGAGATACGGCGGCGGACGCTATGCGGCACGTATCCGAACTGCTCCTTGAAGGCACGGGAGAAGTTCGCGGCGTTCGCGAACCCACAGGCGACGGCGACTTCGTTCACCTTGAGATTGGAATGCGTCAACATGTCTGCGGCATGACCAAGCCTCAGACTGCGATAATAGCTGTTGGGCGACACACCCAGCGCGGCTTTGAAGGCGCGCTCGAGTTTGTCGGAAGAGACGTTCAGCCGGGCGGCCAGATCCTCGATCCGCAGCACGTCCTCGATGGCATCCTCCATCATCGCCACTGCGGAAAGGACGAGGTCGTCGACGATACCGCTTCGGATACGTAAGGTCAGCTTTTGCCTGTCGGCATTCGGCCGCAAAGGACTGTGCATGTACCAACCCGCGACAGCGTCGGCGAGCTCGGCGCCATAATCCCGTCCGATCATATCCAGCATCATGTCGAGGCTGCCGACGCCGCCGACCGAGGTGAAGCGGCGGCGATCGACCACATAGAGGTCCGAGCGCATGTCGAGATGCGGAAACGCTTCCTTGAACGCCGGCTGACTGGTCCAGTGAAGCGTGCATACATGTCCGTCGAGAAGGCCCTTGCGGGCAAGGAAGAAGGCCGCATCGGCCACGGCGCCGAGTTGCGCACCGGAGCGAAGGTTCTTGCGGATCCAAGCCATTTCGTCGTCCGCCACGAGATGCTCGGCGTCGCCGCCCGAACACACGACGATGCGGTCGACCTCGGGTGCGTTGCGCACAGCAAAATCGGGCTCGATGCGGATGCCGTTCGAGGCCGTGACCTTCTCGCCGGCGGCGACCGTGACCCAGGAATAGCAGCGCCTGCCGGAGAGCGTGTTGGCCGCGCGCAGCGGTTCGATGACCGAACTGAAAGCCATCAGCGGAAAGTTCGGAAACATCAGAACCGCAAAGCGGATCTCCTGCGTATCCCTCATCTGCCCCTCAAGGTTCGCCCGCCCCGATCTCCGCGCGCCGCTTGATCATGTAGGCATCGAGCTCTTCCCGGATAGCCGGGTCGAGCACCGGCTCCTCATACTCCCGCAAGGCCTGCTGCCAGATGCCGGTCGCGCGCTCCAGGGCATCGTGGCCGCCGGCCTCCTGCCAGCTGCCGTAGTTCTGCCAGTTGGACAGCATCGGCTGATAGAAGGCCGTCTCATATCGAGCCATCGTGTGTTCGGAGCCGAAAAAGTGCCCGCCGGCCGGTACCGATTTGATGGCGTCGAAACCGAGATCGTCCTCGGAGAAGGGCATGGGCTCCAGGAAGCCCATCATGTTCTGCAGGATCTCCACGTCGAGGACGAGCTTCTCATAAGACGCCGTCAGCCCGCCTTCGAGCCACCCGGCGGCGTGATAGATGAGGTTGGCGCCACCAAGCACAGCGCCCCAGGTCGCCATCTCCGTCTCGTAGGCCGCCTGAAGATCGACGGCATTGGAGGCATTGGCGTTCGATGTGCGGTAGGGAAGCTTGTAGCGCCGGGCAAGTTGGCCCGCAACGATGTTGGCCTTGGCGTTTTCCGGTGTGCCGAAGGCCGGAGCGCCGGAGCGCATGTCCACATTGGAGGTGAACGCACCGTACATGACCGGTGTACCCGGATTGACCAGTTGGGCAAGCGTCACACCGAACAATGCCTCGGCATTCTGCTGGCAGAGTGCGGCCGCAAGGGTTACCGGCGTCATGGCACCCATCAGCGTGAAGGGCGTGATGGTCACCGGCTGCCCGTGCTCGGCCATGGCGATGAGCCCGTCTGCCATCGCATCGTCGAAGAGGCGCGGCGAATTCACCGAGATAATCGTGATGACACCGGGGGAATGGCGCATCTCCTCGACGCTGATGCCACGCGAGATCGCCATCATGTTGATGCCGTCCACCGCGCGCCCGCGCCCGATGGCGGTGCAGTGGTAGCAGAGGTCGCTGAGCGTGATATTGGCGTTGTAGGTGTCGAGGTGCCGCGCGTTGGCGGGCAGCTCCATCGGCGCGCAGACCTGATTGCCAAGAATGTGGATCGCGTTGAAGTGGTGGGCGAGACGGGTGAAATTCCGGTAATCGGCGAGATTGCCCTGCCGCCGGCCGTTGACCCGGTCGTGCACGTTCGGAGGGCCCGCCACCAGGCCGAAGGCAATCGTATTGCCGCCGATCGTCAGTCGTTTTTCCGGGTTGCGGCTGGTCAGCGTGAAGGATGACGGCGTCGTGGCCAGTGCCGCTTCGACGATCGACTCATCGATGCGGATCATCAGGTTCTCGCGGTCGACGATCGCGCCCGCCCTTTCGAACAGCGTCATTGCCTTTTCGCTCATGACGCGGATGCCGATCTCGGAGAGAATGCGCATCGAGTTTTGATGGAGCGCCTCGATACGCTCCTCGTCGAGAAGCTGCATCGGGGCATAGCTGTTGACGACCTCCTGCCACGGCAGTTGCGATATACCGTCGCCGCCCCGTATCGCCCGCGATCGCCGCCCGCCGCCGCGTCTGCCACTCATTGAGAACTGCCTTTCATGCCGAGATCCTGACCGCCTGGACAATGACAAGCCCGGCTTCTGGAATCCTGCGCTTTTTTAAAGTTCCGCCTCACTCGAACTATGGACAATCGCGCCCCGGTCTTCACACGATAACTTCGGCGGCAATGGCCAAAAAAAACCATGTCATGGCATGCTTGCATCTTGCAAGTTCCGGACGGGCCCGAATAGCATGGGGCAAAGGGGAACTTTCGAATGAAGCCGCCGCCGCCATTGAACTACATTCGCTCGTTCGAGTGCTCCGCCCGGCATCTCAGTTTCACCGAGGCCGCCGAGGAACTGGGCTATACCCAGGCCGCCATCAGCAATCACGTGCGCGCGCTCGAGCAATATCTCGGCCGTCAGCTCTTTATCCGTTATCCGCGCAGCCTCAAGCTGACCGAGATGGGGGAAGCGTTTCTTCCCACACTGCGCCAGGCATTGAACCAGATCGATTTCGCCACGGAAGCGGTGCTTGCGTCGGCGCGCAACAAGACCGTCGTCATTTCCTGCCCGACCAGCCTTGCTGAAAACTGGCTGGCAAAGTGCGTCGCCGGGTTCAGCAGGAAACATCCCGACGTCGAAATTCTACTGCACGGCACGATATGGGAGGATTCGACCGAGCAAATCGCCGATATTCTCATTTCGATCCGCCGCTTCGACAACATGCCGGCAAACGGTATGCAATTGTGGAACGACAGGCTTGTACTTCTGTGTGCGCCGCAACTCGTTCATGGGCAGAACCCGCTGAAGACGCCGGCTGACGTTCTGAATTCCAACTGGATAGCGGTGCACGGCCGGCAGGAGTTCTGGCAGGAGATGGCCGATGCGCTTGGCATCGACGCATCCGCTAACGAAAAGCGGCTTTCGACCAACTCCACCAACATAGCACTGGAAATGGCGGCGAGCGGCGCCGGCTGCATCGTCACCACCCATTCGCTCGCGCGAACCTATGTGGATCGCGGCCTGCTCGTGGAGCCGTTCAATATCCGGCCCAGGAGCGCCTGGAACTATTATCTCGCCGACGGGCAGGCTTCGAAAGGAACGACGGTCTCGAAGGTGCGCGACTGGATCATCGCCGAGGCTCAGAAGGTGACCGGCTGATCGGTTCGCCCGCCGGCTCGACATTCGGCAAATGGCCGATTTCAGCCTAGCCGGAACCCATCCGGCAACAAACGAAAATTGCGAGATCAATGACCTCGTTTTATTTGTTCATCCGATGACGAAAGGGGCTGGTTTCCTGCTCTGCGCCGCTTTGCAAAAAACGGCCCGTCCCTAAACTGGAGCCGCGGCGGCAGATATCCGCCGATGGCAGAGGTCATTTTTTCGAGGCTGGATTTTCATGCGCTCCCACGCTCAAGCGGTCGTTATCGGCGGCGGTCTCATCGGCTGTTCCATTCTTTACCATCTCACCAAGCTCGGCTGGTCCGATGTCGTGCTTCTCGAGCGGAGCGAACTGACGTCCGGGTCGACCTGGCATGCGGCGGCCAATATCCATGGACTGCACGATTCCACCAATATCAGCCTGCTTCAGCATTATACGATGGCGCTATACAAGGAACTGGAGGTAGAGACCGGGCAAGGCTGCGGCATCTTCCAGCCGGGTTCGCTTTACCTTGCGCAGAGCGAGGCGCGCGAGCACCAGCTTCGCCTCCAGGAAGCCAAGGCCCGCCGCTACAGCATGAATTTCTTCGAGATCGGGCGCGACGAGGCGGAGCGCCTGCATCCGCTTGTCGATTTCGAAGGCATCCGCTGTATCATGTACGAGCCGGAGGGCGGCAATGTCGACCCGTCCGGCGTGACGATGGCCTATGCCGCTGGCGCACGCCGGCGCGGCGCCGAAATCCACCGCTTCACGCCGGTCACCGGCACGGAGGCGCAAGCGGACGGCAGCTGGATTGTACGCACGCCGAAGGGCGACATCCGCACGCAATGGGTCGTCAATGCCGCCGGGTTGTGGGGCCGGGAGGTTGCCGCCATGGCAGGGATCGAACTTCCGCTGATGCCGACGGAGCACCAGTATTTCGTGACCGAGACCATAGCCGAGGTCGCCGCGCTCGACCGCCGGCTTCCCTCGGTCGCCGACCGCGACGGCGAGTATTACCTCCGGCAGGAAGGGCTGGGTCTGCTGATCGGCGCCTATGAGCGCGACATGCGCTTCTGGGCCGAGGACGGCACGCCATCAAGCTTCGGCCACGAACTCTTCCCGGACGACCTCGAACGCATCGAGGAAAACATGATGCGCGCGATCGACCGCGTGCCGGTCGTCGGAACCGCAGGCATCAAGCGGGTGATAAACGGACCGATGATCTGGTCGCCCGACAGCGCCGTCCTCTTCGGCCCGGTGCCGGAACTGACGAATTACTTCTGCTGCAACGGTATCATTCCCGGCTTCTCGCAGTCGGGCGGCATGGGCAAGCTTGCGGCCGAGTGGATGATCGAGGGCGAACCATCCCTCGACATGTTCGGCTGGGACATGGCGCGTTTCGGCCATTGGGCCGACAAGGCCTTCACCAAGGCGCGCGTGCAGGACCAGTACAGCCATCGCTTCAAAATCCACTTTCCCAATGAGGAGCGCGCCGCCGGCCGCCCCGTCCGCACCCGTCCGGCCTACGAGAAACAGAAGGCGATGGGCGCCGTGTTCGGCCTGAATTTCGGCTGGGAGCATCCGCTCTGGTTTTCCGCCGATGGCGATCCGAAGGAAGAGACGATCGGCTTCACTCGCCAGAACTGGTGGGGGCCCGTCGGCCGCGAGGCGCGCATGTTGCGCGAAAACGCCGGCATTATCGACATTTCGAACTTCGCCAAATATTCGGTGAAGGGACCGGGCGCTTCGGATTGGTTGAATGCGGTTTTCGCCAACCATATGCCCGGCCAGGTCGGCCGCTCTTGCCTGACGCCCCTCATCGGCAAGCGGGGCGGCATCGCGGGTGACTTCACCGTGACGAAGCTCGGCGAGGATGATTTCATGATCTTCGGCTCCGGCATGGCGGAGCGCTATCATCAGCGCTTCTTCAATGCGGTGCCGCTTCCCGAGGGTTCAAGCTTCACGCCGATGACCGAGCGTCTTTGCGCCTTCAACATTGCCGGGCCGAAATCACGTAAACTGCTGATGCGCCTTACGAATGAGGACCTTTCCAACGAAAGCTTCCCCTTCATGCGGTCGCGCAGGATGCGAGTCGCTGATATCGATGTCATCGCATTACGCGTCTCCTTCACGGGCGATCTCGGTTGGGAGCTCTATTGCGACGCGGACCGGCAGGTCGCGCTCTATGAGGCGCTGCTGGAGGTCGGCAGGGACCTCAGCGCCGGGCCGGTCGGCTCACGCGCGCTCGCCTCGCTTCGAATCGAAAAAGGCTATGGCAGCTGGAGCCGCGAATACTCGCCGGAATATTGGCCGCAGGAATGCGCGCTCGACCGGCTGATCAAACTCGAAAAGAGAGCGTTCCTGAACAAAGCATCTTATGAGAAAATTGCCGCGGAGCGCCCGAGGCAGAAGCTCGCCATCGTATCGATCGATGTCCACGATGCAGACGCCACCGGCGGCGAGCCGATCTTTCTCCACGACGGCACCCCGATCGGACAGGTTTCATCCGGCGCCTACGGCTATACAGTCGGCATGTCGCTCGCCCTCTGCTACATAAAGGCCGATATGGCACAGGCCGGCGACCGGGTGAGCGTCGCCATTCTCGGTCGGCCCCATAATGCTACCATTCTGGAACATCCGCCCTTCGACCCGAAAGGCGAAAGACTTCGTATGTAGCGGCCGACGCGCTGCCGTTCTGCTTCTGGACGCGAGCTCCGTTTAAAACCGGATGAGGAAACTGTGGGGTTTGCCGGCCGCAGCCCGCGTCTCGACTTATCGGAATCGCTCACGTTCATGTCTTTAAGTCGATCCAGCCTGATGACGTCGCGATCCAGCGGCTGCGTCATTCTCCAGGGAACAATTTGCAGACGCGATCAGTTGATCCAGGTTGCACAACCCAGGGGGGCTTTACTTCCAATGCGATACAGCACCTCACCGGTTCGGGCGCAGTGACATGAACGCACCGACGCCTGAAGGGCCCTCCCGTAGATCCTATAATCTGTTCCAGTACCTTATGGATGGCGTTGCCGAACCGGTCATCGTCAAGGATGCCGGATCGCGCTTCGTCTTTATCAATGAAGCCGCATGCTTCCTTCTCGACAAAGATCGCAATGAGCTCCTCGGGCGAACCGACCACGACCTGTTACCGACGGAGCAGGCGGACAAGATCGTCGCGCTGGACAGGGTGGTGCTTTCCACAGGCGAAGGTCACGAGATCGAAGAGCAGATCACGACACCGGATGGCACCTCACGGACGCTCCTGACGAAAAAGCGACCCGTGAGCATCCCCACGGGTTCGACCGAGGAGAAGTTCGTGGTCGTGACGATCGTGGATATCACCGAACTGCGGGGGATCGAAGAGACCCTCCGGGCAAGCGAAGAGCACTACCGCTCCCTGGTCGACCTTCATCCGCAGGTTCCCTGGATTGCAGACAGGGCGGGAGAGGTGCTGGAGGTCGGGCCGCGATGGAGCGAACTGACAGGGCTGGGCGAAAAAGAGACGCTCGGCAAAGGGTGGGCGAAAGCCGTTCATCCGCAGGACGCAGGTGCTTTGCAAGATGCGTGGCGCCGGTCCCTAACGAACGGCACGCCTTTAGACTGGGAATATCGACTTCTGACCATGACCGGCGAATATCGCTGGTTCCGCGCTCGCGCCGCCGCAAAGCGCGACGCCGACGAAAAAATAGTGCGTTGGTACGGCCTTCTGGAAGATGTCGACGAAAGGAGGCGCGCCGCCGATGCCTTGCGCGAAAGCGAGGCTCGCTTTCGCGCAATCGCCGACGATGCCCCCGTGATGATCTGGGTCGCCGACCCAACGGGCGACACGAGTTTTTTCAATCGCCTCTGGCTGGAGACGACCGGACAGACGGAGGCCGAGGCACTCGGATTCGGCTGGGTCGATGTCATCCATCCCGATGATCGGCAGGCAGTCCAGGAAATATTCTTCAAGGCGACTGCCGGCAAGGGACCGACGCGGAGTGAGTACCGGCTGCGAAGGGCTGACGGAAGTTGGGCCTGGGTCATCGATGTCGGACAACCCCGCTTTTCGGCCGACGGAACGTTCCTCGGCTATGTGGGATCCGTTCTCGACATCACGGATCGCCGAGCCGGGGAGATAGCGCAGCAGGAAGCTCAGGCGTTTATCAGAAGCATTTTCGACAGCAGTCCGGACTGCGTGCGCGTGCTCGACCTGGAGGGACGGCCCCTGCTCATGAACGAGGCGGGCCGCCGCATTTTCGGGCTGAACGAAGACGCGCCGATAACGGGGCAGACATGGGACTCCATCGGGCGGGCCTCGGACGCCCATAAGGTCGAGGCCGGTTGGGAAAGCGTCCGACACGGCAAGACCGCTCGTTTCGAGATCACAGTTCGGGATGCCGGAGGTGAAGAAAGATGCATGGACGTGATCGCAGCCCCGATCACGGACAACCTGGGAAAGCCATCCAGAATCCTCTCGATCTGGCGCGACATTACCGACGCGAAGCTTGCAAGCGACGAGATCAGCCGTGCCCAGAAGCACGCCGAAGCGGCTGCCAGCCAGCTTTCCTCGGTCCTCGAGAGCACGATGGACAGCGTCATGCTGCTCGACGCGGACTGGCGCGTCCGCTATCTCAACGAGAACGCCAAGAAGCTCCTGCAGATCGGGGACGAGGCCCTCGGCAAGAAATTCTGGAAGCTGTTTCCCGAAGAGGAAATGGGGAACTTCGCCAAACATTGCAGGGAAGTGATGGAGCGACGTGTCCGCTCCTTTTTCGAAGATCATTTGCCATCCCTCGGCCGGTGGATTGAAGCAAACGCCTCTCCAACGCAAGACGGTATTTCCATCTTCTGCCGGGACATAACCGAGAGGCGGCGGGCGGAGGAGGACACGCTTCTGGCCCAGAAGCAGTTGGCGCACATGGCACGGCACGACATGCTCACGGGCCTTCCAAATCGAATGTTCTTCCGCGAATGCTTCGAGCAGGCGCTGAATGAGAGCCGTCATGCGCGCATGGCAGTGCTTTGCCTGGACCTCGACGGCTTCAAGGCCATCAACGACACGCTGGGCCATCCCGCTGGCGACGTTTTGTTGCGGCAGGTTTCTCAAAGACTGATTCAATCCGTCAGGACGACGGAAACCGTCGCGCGTCTTGGGGGTGACGAATTCGCGATCATACAACCCCTGGCGAAATCACGTGACGAGGCCTTCCACCTCGCACAGCGGCTGATCGATACCCTTTCCGAACCCTTCAGCATCGAGGGCGCCGCAGCCACCGTCGGAACCAGCATCGGTATAGCCTTCGCGCCGGAAGACGGGACATCCGCAGATGAGTTGATCAAGGCGGCGGACATCGCACTCTACAGCGCCAAGTCGAGCGGCCGTGGCACCTATAGACTGTTCGACGTGGCCATGCACGCGCAGCTCCAAGCACACCAGCAGATGAAGGTCGCGATGCGCGACGCCCTGGCGAATCGAGAGTTCGAGCTGCACTATCAGCCTCTGGTGAACCTCGAGTCGCGATGCGTGAGCTGCTGCGAGGCACTGTTGAGATGGCGGCACCCACAGCGAGGGATGATCGCACCGTCGGAATTCATTCCAATTGCAGAAGAAACCGGCGCGATCGTGCTAATCGGAGAATGGCTTCTGGATGAGGCATGCCGTCAGGCCGCGCGGTGGCCGGAACGTGTGAGCGTCGCGGTGAACCTCTCCCCTGTCCAGTTCAAGCACCGCAATCTCGTGGGAGCCGTCGCCAATGCGCTGTCGTCCTCTCACCTTGATCCCGCTCGCTTGCAACTGGAGATCACCGAAACGGTTCTCCTGGATGAGAGCGAGCATAATCTTGAGTTGCTCCAGGACTTGCGCAGGCTCGGCGTGAAGATCGCGATGGACGATTTTGGCACGGGCTATTCTTCACTGGGCTACCTGCGCAGCTTTCCGTTCGACAAGATCAAGGTGGATCAGGCTTTCGTGCGGGATCTGCCGCACGGCAGGGAATCGCTTGCGATCGTCAAGGCAGTCGCCGGCCTTGGTCAGAGCCTCGGCATGACGACAACGGTCGAGGGCGTCGAAACCGAGGATCAGTTGGCGATCGTGAATTCGGAAGGGTTTGACGAGGTTCAGGGCTATCTCTTCTCCCGTCCCCTGCCCGCCGCGGAAATTTCCAGGCTGATCGCCGACGGCGTGCTTTAGATCACGGTGCATTGGAGCGGGCAGGAATTAGCCCTACACGTCGCGGCGCGTGTGTGGCACAATCGAGATACTACCGTTCATTGATGGAAAGGACGGGAACTCATTCGCTTGAACGATCGTTAGTTGCACGTCGATTAGCCGAACTCGGAAGCCCTTTAAGCGTGGCCAGCGAGCGGGGAACGCGTAATGAATGCCTCAGGCGTCGCACTTATTGCTGATGACGATGAATTCTTCAGGATCGCGCTTGGCTTCATTTTGAAGAGCAAGTTGCATTTCAACGAGATCATCGAGACCGGCACACTCGACGAAGCGATCGAAAGACTTTCCGAACGCGAAGACGTTTCGCTGGCATTGTTCGATTTGGCGATGCCGGGTATGCAAAGTGTTGCGAGCCTTGCTGCCGTGCGCGACGTCCGTCCGGATTTGAAGGTTGCCGTCGTTTCGGCATCATCTCGCAGATCGGACATCCTGTCGGCGCTTACGGAGGGCATAAACGGTTATGTCCCCAAAGGGCTCGGAGCCACCGATCTCGCCGAGGCGGTTCGCGCTATTCTCCACGGCTCCGTCTATGTCCCTCCCTCCATGGCAGGCCGCGTGTCGCCGGCCGAAGAAGCCAAGCCTCCCGCGCGCGTTGGGGAAGCCCCGCAAGGAAGCCACCGTACAATCGAGTTCCTCACGCCGAGGCAGCGCGAGGTCTTGCAACTCCTTGTGCAGGGGCTCTCCAACAAGGAAATCGCCCGCAAGCTGAAACTTGGCGAGGGCACAGTGAAAATCCATATGGCGGCCCTTTTTCGCAGCCTGCGGGTCAGGAACCGCCAGGAAGCGGCGGCCGCCGGGGCGCGCCTCCTGCCTATGACGGAAAGTAGACCGCATGGATAGGCCGCCCTCTAGGTCTTCCGGACGAATAGCGCGAATGCACGCCAGGACGTACTGACGAAGCAGCCAAATCCATGGAGCGAACATGCGCCAGCCGGTTTCGACAAAAAGATCCGACCCGCCCCTGCCTTGCATCTGTCTCGCACACGAGCAGCGAGGTTACCAGTGAGTGGGCGCGCGCCGTCGTTGAAACTTGCTGAACAGGTTGCAGGGAGGATCGGCCTGAGCCTTCCGGCATCCCGGAAGCGAGCGGTCGCTTCGGCGATCGACCGCATGATGGTGCAGCGCGGCATTGGCGAGGGTCGATCGCTTCTCGCCCGGCTGGGGTTCGACGAAGATTTGACCGATGAGGCCATTTCGGCGGTTACGGTCGCAGAAACGCATTTCTTCCGGGGACCTGACCAATTCCAAGTGATACGGCAAGCTATCCTTCCCGAACTGCTGCGACGGCGCCCGGACGGCTCTCCTCTGAGTATCTGGAGCCTCGGCTGTGCAACGGGGGAGGAACCGTACTCCCTTGCTATTCTCTGCGATGAGGACGATCTTCTGGACGATGTGCGGATAAGCGCGGCCGACGTTTCGCGAAGGGCGCTCGTCACGGCCCGGGAAGCCGAATACGGCGAATGGGCCTTGAGGAATACGGGTCCGAGGCTGAGACAACGGTACTTCGATGCGAGCGGAGGGCGGTATCGCCTGAATGAGCGTTTGCGCCGGCAGGTGGATTTCGCTCATCTGAACCTCGGTGCAGACGCGCTTCCGTCTCCGCAATCGGGATTGGCCGACTTCGATCTGATCCTTTGCCGTAACGTGCTCGTTTATTTCGAGGCAAGCGCGGTATCTCGCATCGCCGGCCAACTTCTGGCCTGCCTGTCCGATGGCGGGTGGCTGCTGACGGCTCCGACTGACCCGCCCTTATGGAAATACGCCGCGTTCGAAACGTCGATCACGCCCGCGGGCGTCGTTTACCGGCGAATGGCTCGTTCGAAGATCCAAAAGAACTCGACCGCGTGCACGGCCCCCCTTCGACACCAGAAAAGGAGACCTGCCGCGGGTAGGATGCTGGGTCGGACAAGCTTCGACACGCCGAAAGCGGTCGGCGATGATCCCGCCGAGGCTGTCACCCGGCAGATTCGCTTGCTTTTCGACAGAGGCAATCCACGCGAGGCCGGGCGCCTTGCCGCGCACGCGATCGAAACGCACCCGCTCTCGGCGGAATTGCACTTCCTTCGGGGGGTCTCCGAGATGGCCAGCGGGGAGACCGACGCGGCGGCAGCGGCGCTCCGCCGGGTCGTTTATCTGGACAGCAATCTGGCCGCCGCTCAGTTCTTTCTCGGTGTCTGCCTTAAGCACAGCGATCCGAAGGCCGCCCTGCGCGCCCTCGAGAATGCGCTCTCCTCTTGCCTCTCTCGTCCCCCCCGCGAACGCGTTGCGTTGATGTGCGAGGCGACGGCGGAACATCTCGCGCAGCGTGCTTGGCGAGAGATCGGCCAGCTTCAACGACATCTCGGGAGCGAAGCCGGATGACGACACCTTCCCGTCCCGCTCTGCGTTCTCTCGACTGGACTGCCGTCAGAAGCCGTATGGCAGAAGCGATAGAGCAGACGGAAGCGCATTTGAAAGCCGCGCAACAAGACGCGGATGAGCAATCCGAGCGACGAGCGCCGCGCCCGGCCGTTGATGTGTCCACGGGACGAAGCGAGGAAGCGACGGTCGGCGCAGTGATCTTCATGCTGGCGGATCGCCGGTTCGCGTTGGAGATCCGATACGTTTGCGAAATCGTTTCCAAGGCACGCATCAGCCCGCTCCCCGGAATGCCCGCCCACGCCTGCGGCGTCTACGACTTGCGCGGTCAACTGCTTCCCGTCTTCGACCTGCTCGGACCGCTCGATCTGCCGCGAAGGGCCGGCGTCGGCGACGATTGGGCAATCGTCTGCGGACAAGAGCAGCCGGAGTTTCTCATCCTATCCGAAGCCGCCCCCGAAATCCTCATGCTCCCCCTGGAGGAGATCGGCGCAGCGGAGCCCGCCCCAGGCAATGCATGGCAATGGGCAACCATGAAAAACGGCTTGGTCATTGTCGACGGCCGGCTCCTTCTGGATGACCGCCGCTTCTACCTTGACGACGAGCAGACCGCCGTCAGTGACGAGACGGAAAGTACGGAGTTCCAAGATGCCCCGATTGGCGAATAGCGTATATGGTACTTTGGGGCTGGCAATGGTCCTGTTCGTGGCCGCATCGGCGCTGCTC
Organism: Sinorhizobium medicae; assembly: GCF_007827695.1. Lineage (GTDB taxonomy): Bacteria > Pseudomonadota > Alphaproteobacteria > Rhizobiales > Rhizobiaceae > Sinorhizobium > Sinorhizobium medicae. Next base: position 111,459 of record NZ_VITA01000003.1, read on the forward strand.
GTCGGGTCCAGCTTCATTGCTCTGGAACGCCTGCGGTCCGATCTTGCGGCGACATCGTCGCTGGGCAAGGAGCGACTCGCCTATCGGATGATCTACGCTGCCAGTCACCTGGAGCGAGCGCAAGGACCTGCAAGGGGGGCCGCTGCCGATGAGCTGCGCCAATTGATGGACCAGAACGAGCGGTTTCTCGAGCGGTTGGGAAGTGACCGCGAGAGGATCGGGCTGGCGACAACGAGCGATCCCGCTGCTTTCGCGCAGCTTGAACGAGTCCGGGAACAATGGCGGGATGATGTCAGGCCAGCTCTTGAGAGCGCCATCGCCGAAGTTCCGCTCACTCACGCAGCACTGGATGCGCTCGATCCCAAGGTCAGAGCCTTCGCGGAGCAGCTGGAAGATTTGATCAATCCGATCGAACAGGCAGGAATCGCCCGACTCAAGCGGTCCCAGTTGCTGCAACTCGGTTTCTCGATCCTTTCCCTCCTGCTGCTCATCCACATATTGCGGGTTGTGCGCCGTCTTGCACGCCGCACGCGTGCACTCGCCGGCCTCGCGGAAAGGGTCAGCACCGGTGACTTAGGACAGAAAGCTGCCGTCGAGGGTACCGACGAGCTCGCGGTGCTCGGCGCTTCCTTCAATGCGATGACCACAAGGCTTGCCGCGATGATCGACAGCGAGCGGGGCAGCAGGGAAAGATTGGAAGCGTTGCTCGCCACGATCTCGGAAACGGCACAACACCTCTCATCATCCGCTGCCGAGATTCTCGCCGGCGCCACGCAACAGGTCGAAGGGATGCGCGAACAGTCCTCGGCAGTTGCTCAAACGGTCACGAGCGTTGATGAGGTACTGCAAACCTCAGAACAGGCGGCGCAGCGCGCGCAGCAGGTTGCCGCCTCCTATGACAACGCCGTCAAGATCAGCAATGAGGGCCGCAGAGCACTCGACGACACGGTGCGGGTGATGAATGCGGTGAACGCGCGGACGGAAGCGATCGCTGCAGATATTCTGTCACTTGCGGAGAACAGCCTCGAGATCGGCGAGATCGTCTCGGTCGTCGCCGAGATCGCGGACCAGACCAACCTGCTGGCACTGAATGCAGCAATCGAAGCATCGCGTGCCGGCGAGCACGGCAGGGGTTTCAATGTCGTCGCTACGGAAATCCGTACACTTGCCGATCAGTCGAAATCCGCGACCGCCAGGGTCCGACGCATCCTGATGGAAATTCAGAAATCCACGAACTCCGCGGTCATTGGCGCGGAGGACGGGTCCAAGAGCGTCAGCCGTGCGCTCGAAACGGTCAGTGAAGCGGGCGAAACGATCCGGCAACTCGAGGCGATCGTCGCCGACTCTGCGCGATCGGTGGCTCAAATCGCCGCCTCGGCCGGTCAGCAACGCGCCGGCATGAAGCAGATTCACGAGGCAATGCATTATATCGAACAGACCAGCAGCCAGAATCTATCGGCGATACGGCAGGCCGAGGAAGCCGCGAAGGATCTGAATGAGCTCGGCTCGAGGCTGAAGGAAATGCTCACCGACCACGGTAACGACCATGATAACACCTGAAGAACTCGATCCCGGATTGTTGAGCATGTTCACTCAGGAGGTGCGGGAACGTGCGTCCGAGATGGAGACCGCCGTTCTGGCGATCGAGGAGACGGGCGACGCAGATCGGAAGCGGCATCTGCAGGAGCAGCTCTTAAGAGTGGCACATAGCCTCAAGGGTGCCGCCGGCCTGCTTCAGGTGCGCGGCGTGGAAGCGATTTGTCACTGGATGGAGGAGATCCTCTCGATCGCTGCGAAAGGGAGGTTCGTGCTCGCGAAGCCGCGACTGGACCTGCTACTGTCTGCCGCGGACGCAATCAGGCACGCGGCCGATCTGCTCGAGAGCGGCGCTGTACCTTCATCCAACCATGGCGAGGAAGTCGTCGAGAAGCTGAAGTCCGTCGTGGCCGCAGGCGTTGACGACAATATGCAGAAGCCGCAGCAACATTCATCCCCGGCAGATCCGGAGATCGCTATTCGCGTGACCGACACGGACGGGTCCATGCGCGTATCCGCCGCTCGCCTGGACGCGCTCCTTTACAGAAGCGGGGAATTGCTGAGCTTCAATGCAATCATGCGGCGCCACGCCGAACAGGCCTCCTCGCTGCGCGACGCAGCAAGAAAATTGCGCGGATCGGGGCCCGATGCTGCCGCGCAGGCGGCGATCGTCGAAAGCGGGCTGCGTCAGCTGGCGGCACTGCTCCGGCAAGATGTTCGGCGGATGCAAAGTGCCGCGGCCGCGCTTGATGAAGAGGTCAGATATGCCCGTACGCAACCTTTTGATGAGGCGTGCAAGGGTCTTGGCCGAATCGTTCGCGACGTGGCGGCGGCATCAGGGAAGCGCGCGGAGCTGGAAATCCGGGGCGGAGAGATCGAGGTCGATCGATCCATCCTTTCAGCACTGCAGGATTCGCTTCGACATCTCGTCCGCAACGCCGTCGCCCATGGCATCCAGACTCCGGAGGAGCGCCGGGCTGCAGGACGACCCGAAGAGGGCCGAATTCGCGTTTCGGCAGCGATGCGCGGAAACCGGATTGAGATTCGCGTGGAAGACGACGGCCGGGGCCTCAATTTGGCTTTATTGGGTGCGGCTGCGGGCGGAAAAACCGAAAGCACGCAAGGAGAAACCGAACTCCTGCGGCGCGTTTTCGAGCCGGGTGTCTCGACATCGGCGACCGTCACCAGTCTGTCCGGGCGCGGAATAGGTCTCGACATCGTCAAAAGCAATGTGGAAAAGCTCCGCGGCGCTGTCGATGTGTCGCAGGTCCCGACCGGCGGTGCTGCGTTCACCCTCACCCTGCCTTTGACACTTGCGACACTGCGTGTGCTGGAAGTCATCGCGGGGGGGCATGTGTTCACCATCGACGCAGCGTCCGTCGAACGGGTCATCCGGGTCAACCGACAGGACATCGCGCTACTGGAGGGTAGGCACTCCGTCAGCACCTCCACCGGTCCGATACCCGTCCTCGATCTTTCATTTTGGCTCCGCCTCCAGCCGAACCGCGGCGATCCCAGGCGAACCGTGCCGGCAGTGGTCGTGGCCTCGTCAAGCGGTCCCACTGCGGTGCTCGTCGACGAAATCGCCGGCGAACAGGAGTTGCTCTTACGATCGCTCGGTCCACGCCTGGCAAATGTCAGGCGTTACAGCGGTGGCATGGTGCTTCCGGACGGGCGCATCGCCCTTCTTTTGAACGTCGCAGCGCTCGCCGAGGCTGCGGCCAAGCCCCAGCCTCGCGATGACATCGCCGGCCGAAGCGCCAAGGCTGCGCGGCGGAAGGTGCTCGTCGTCGATGATTCCAAATATGTACGAACGTTGGTGAAGCTCATATTGGAAGGAGCCGGTTACGAAGTGACGATGGCGAGCGACGGTACGGAGGCACTGGAGCAGCTTCGCGAATGCGGGGCCGACGTGGTCGTCGCCGACGTCGACATGCCGTCGATGGATGGGTTCGAGCTCACGCGGGCCATTCGCCAGTCGGACCACCTGACCCGCACGCCCGTCGTACTGGTAACCGGCCGGGAATCCGTTGAAGACAAGGTGAAAGGACTGCGTGCCGGGGCGAACGCATATCTGAGGAAGGATCAGTTCGATGCGCACCACTTCCTCGAAACGATGCGGCAGGTCGTTTGAGGGAAGAGCATGGTCCGTATTCTTCTCGTCGCATCCACACACGAAGTCGAAGAGCTCGTAAAGAAGGCGATCGAGAGCGACGCCTCCGCAGAGCTCTTGCTGACCGCGAGAAGCGGGAAAGACGCCGTGAGAATGACCGGCGAACTCTTGCCGGACATCGTCGCCGTGGAACTCTGCCCCTCCGGCGATGATAGCGCTAAAACGGTCAGGGAAATAATGATCTCCGCACCTACGCCAGTCGTGATGCTCGCCTCCCGGGACGGCTCGCAACTCGGAACCGCTTCGGCACAAGCGCTCGAAGCGGGCGCTCTCGCGGTCATACCCGCGCCGGGGGCCCACGGCACGGCTCTCGATGCCCCAGCGATCGAAAAGTTTCTCTCCACGGTCAAGGCCATGTCCCAGGTCAAAATCGTGCGGCAATGGCGCCGGAAGGATCACGGATCCAAAGACCGAACCGTGCCCGCGGCCAACGCGGCGATCGGAATCGTGGCAATCGCGGCCTCTACCGGCGGCCCGGCTGCGCTCCGTTCGATACTGAAGGAAATTTCAGCCGATTTCCCGGTTCCCATTCTCATCGTCCAGCACATGTCGAACGGCTTTATCGATGGCGTTGCCGCCTCTCTTGACGCGACCGTTCCACCTACAGTGAAGGTCGCCAGGAATGGAGAGCTTCTTAGACCTGGCACGGTCTACTTCGCGCCGGACAATTATCAGCTCGGCGTCTCCGGCAGATCGCGCCTACGCATCTCGGACGATGCTCCGGTCAACGGCTTCAAACCCTCTGGATCCTACCTCTTCGGCTCGATTGCACGTGTTTTCAAAGGAGAATCCCTTGCGGTCATCCTGACGGGAATGGGCGATGACGGAACCGAGGGGCTTCGGTCACTGCGTGTGGCGGGCGGCAAGGCGATCGCCCAGGACGAGAAGAGCTCGGTCGTCTTCGGCATGCCGAAGTCGGCGATCGGCGCCGGCCTCGTAGACCTTGTGCTGCCACTGGAAAGCATCGCCGAGAACATTACGGCCATCGCCCGGGGTCGCTAGATCCGATTTTTTCAGGTCGGGTGGACCTGAAAACATGACCATGATCGATTCCGATGACAGAGAGAGAGAGAGAGAGAGAGAGAGAGAGAGAGAGATGCGGGCGGAAAGCCGCGCACACTTTTTTCTCATCGCGCTTTAGCCGGAACGGAAACGGAAAAAAGGTGTGGCGCCCGCGCGCACTCGACGCGCGAGGCGCCACACCGCCCCGCCCATGCTGGACACTGTTCCCGCTCTACATATTCATGATCTGAATGACCGCCGGCGTAATGATGACCGCAAAGAGGACGGGCAGGAAGAACAGGATCATCGGGACGGTGAGCTTGGGCGGAAGGGCGGCGGCCTTTTTCTCGGCCTCGCTCATGCGCATGTCGCGGTTCTCCTGCGCCATCACGCGCAATGCCTGGCCGAGCGGCGTGCCGTATTTCTCCGCCTGGATGAGGCTCGTGACGACGGCGCGCACGCCCTCCACGCCCGTTCTCTGCCCCAGGTTCTCGAAGGCCTGTCGCCGATCCTGCAGGTAGGAAAGCTCCGCGGTCGTCAGCAGGATCTCCTCGGCAGTCTCCGGCGATTGCGTGCCGATCTCCTCGCCAACCTTCCGGAAAGCGCTTTCGATCCCCATTCCGGATTCGACGGTGATCAGCAGAAGGTCCAGTGCCTCGGGCCAGGAACGCCGGATCGACTGCTGCCGTTTGGTGATCCTGTTGCTGACGAAGATCCCCGGGGCAAAATATCCAAGCGCGCCCGTGGCGATAGCCATCGCCACCACCAGAAGCAGCGGTGCCTCCGGTCGTACCGCCAACAGGATGTAAAGCAAGCAGGCCATGAAGATGACGACCGGCGCTATCAGCCGGAAAGCGAGAAATGCCGTCACGGCGGCGTGGCCACGATAGCCCGCCATGCTCAGCTTGCGGACGATCTCGCCGTCATCCGCCTGCTTAGCAAGACGGAAGCGGTCGACGATCGCCTGAAAGAGGCGCTTCGGCTCTACGCGCAGGGACGTCTTGCTCTTTTGCTCCAGCCGGGCGCGTTCGCGACGGCGGATACGCTCGCGCTCGCCCTCCACCTTCCGCATGCGCTCCGACAGAGTGTCCCGAAAAACGTAAGGCCAGGAAATGACGACGACTGCCGAAAATGCGGAAAAGCCGGCCATTATCGCCGCCAATTGTTCCGCATCGGGGATATGGATGCCAATGTTCATCTGGACTCTCAGAAGTCGAAGTTGATCATTTTGCGCATGACGAGGATACCGATGCCCATCCACAGGCCGCAGCCGACAAGGACGATCTTGCCCGTCACGGTCGCGAACAGGAGTGCCATGTAGTCCGGGCTCGCGAAGTAAACGGCACCCGCGACGAGGAACGGCAAAGCACCGATGATGCCTGCGGAGGATTTCGCTTCCGAGCTCATCGCCTTGATCTTGGCTTTCATCTTCTTCCGCTCGCGCAGGACCTTGGAAAGGTTCCCTAGCGCTTCCGAAAGGCTGCCGCCGGTGCGGCTCTGAATGGCGATGACGATGGCAAAGAAATGCGCTTCGGCCAGCGGCATGCGTTCGCTCATGCGTTTCACGGCCTCGTCCACGGGGATACCCAGCGTCTGGTCCTGGACGATCGCGAGGAACTCGCCTTTGACCGGCTCCTGCGCTTCGGTGGCGATCACCCTCAGGCAGTCCGGCATCGGCAGACCTGCCTTGAGCCCCCTGACGATCACGTCGACGGCATTCGGGAATTCGGCAGTGAACTTGGCAAAGCGGGCATTGCGCTTGATGTTCACATAGACGTGCGGCAGAAGCAGCCCGCCTGAAATGGCGAATCCTGCCGACACCAGCGCGCCCGTATCCAGCAGCAGCATCGCGCACCAGCTGGCCAATGCGGCGCAGGCACAGACCACGAAATAGGTCTTGGGGGACCAATGGAGGCCGGACTGACGGAGTCTGGCCGTCAGCGTCGTCTTTCCTTTGCGCGCATTCGCCTGGCGCTTTTCCTCTATCTCGCGCAACGTCTTTTCAACCGAGCGACGGCGGTCGCGGCCATCAGCCTCCGTAGGCTCGCTTCGCTTATTTTCCGCCGGTGCCGACATGCGCGCGAGCCTCTGGCGATAGGCGCTTGCCTTGGAGACACGCGGATAGAACGCCGCCACCATCACGCCGCCGATGCTGGTGGAAGCCAGGAGAAATACGAAAACAGGAAAAAGCAAAGAGGTCGCCATCTGTTTTGGCCCTATTTCAGCTTCTGGTTCAAGCGGCCGCCTTCATCTCGGCCGCATCGAGGGCCGCGGCAAGGCGGCCCTCTTCGCCGTAATAACGGGCGCGGTCCCAGAATGCCGGGCGACCAATGCCGGTCGAACGATGTCTTCCAATGATGTTCCCCTTCTCGTCTTCGCCAAGGATGTCGTAGATGAAGAGGTCCTGTGTCGTGATCACGTCCCCCTCCATGCCGAGCACTTCGGTGATATGGGTGATCCGGCGCGAACCGTCGCGAAGACGGGCCGCCTGCACGATGACGTCGACCGATGAGACGAGCATCTCCCGGATCGTCCTGGCCGGCAGCGAACTGCCGCCCATGGTGATCATCGCCTCGACGCGAGCCATTGCTTCGCGCGGGGAGTTTGCGTGCAGCGTTCCCATCGAGCCGTCGTGGCCGGTGTTCATCGCCTGCAATAGATCGAAGGCCTCGGGTCCGCGCACCTCGCCGACGATGATCCGCTCGGGCCGCATACGCAGGCAGTTCTTCACCAGGCTGCGCATGGTGATCTCGCCCTGCCCCTCGATGTTCGGCGGCCGAGTTTCGAGACGAACCACATGCGGCTGCTGCAATTGAAGCTCCGCCGCGTCCTCGCAGGTGATGACGCGCTCTCCGTGATCGATATAGCCGGTCAGGCAGTTCAGAAGCGTGGTCTTGCCGGAGCCCGTACCGCCGGAAATAAGGACATTGCAGCGCACGCGACCAATGATCTTGAGAACCTCAGCGCCTTCCTGCGAAATCGAGCCGAATCGAACCAGCTGGTCGAGTGTCAGCTTTTCCTTCTTGAACTTGCGGATCGTCAGGGTGGGGCCATCGATTGCCAGGGGAGGCGCGATCACGTTCACACGGGATCCATCGGCAAGACGCGCGTCGCAGATCGGGCTTGATTCATCGACGCGGCGGCCAACCTGGCTAACGATGCGCTGGCAGATGTTGAGGAGCTGTTCGTTGTCGCGAAAACGAACCCCCGTCTCCTGCACTCGGCCATTGACCTCGATGAAGACCTGGTTTGCGCCATTGACCATGATGTCGGCTATGTCGTCGCGAGCAAGCAGCGGCTCGAGCGGCCCATAGCCCAGAATGTCGTTGCAGATGTCGCTGAGAAGGTTGTTCTGCTCCGCCATCGAAATGCCGGCCTTCTTGGCGGCAACGATGTCGTTGATAATTGCGCCGATCTCCCCGCGCGCCTGCTCCACGTCCATATTGGAGAGTGCAGCGACATCGATCGTAGCGATGAGGGCGCTGAAGATTTCCTTCTTCAGGCTGTAATACTGTTCGGCCTTGTCAAATCTCGCCGTTGCGGCAACCTGGGTTGGCTTTAGAACCTGGACAAGGGCAGGCGCGGCCTGCGGTTCATTTTCGATCACGGACTGGACCGCTGCCTCGGATATCTGTTTTTCCGAAATGGATTTCTTGCCGAACATCATTGTCGCTCCGTTGCCGAGAGTGAGATGTCTGAGGTCTTTGAATGCGAAAGCGGAAGGCTATGCCTCCCGCTTTGCTTTGGAACCCGCGCTGCCGGGAGCGTCAGCCGGTGAGAGCCGTTCCGATAGCCGTGAATCTGGTGGTCAGGCCGGTGCCGACGGTCGCCATCACGGCAATGATCACGACAGAAATCAGGCCGGCGATCAGGCCGTATTCAATGGCGGTGGCGCCGGATTCATTGCGAGCAAAACGGACGAGAAGATTTTTCATGGTTCGGTCCTTCATGAGTTGGAAAAAGTGCCGAAGCCAGGTTCGGCATCACAGGGCCGGGCCGGGTTCTGCCTCGTGTCCCGCTTGCTGTGTGGCCCTTATATAGACTTTGTTAACCCTCTTGATCCATTCAGCCTGATGGCCGACCCTGCGGCGCAAATGGCTCGTCCTGTTGGTCTAGTCCGATCGCCGCACACGCGATTTGCGGGTGCCTGGAGGTGCACACGCGGCGGCTCACGGCTACCGGATGCAATGCGCGCGCTCCCGCATCAGATTGAACGGTGAAATCGGTCACCCGATCGGGATGCGCCGAGACAGATTGAGGCTGATCCTGCTCTGGGCGAGACCGGGGAGGACAAAGGTGAACGGGTAACGGATCGACAGCACCCGGAAAGCTATTCCGTCCACCGTTTCCTTGCTGACGGCGATCGTGAGCAGCGTCGGATCGCCGCTGCGAAAGCTCTCGCGCACTGCGCTGTCCAGCTTGGCCTGTGCTTCGCTGTCGGAGGCGTTGTGTGCGATCTGGCCGATAAGCACGCGCCGGGCGGCGACGTCGGCGGCGTGCGACAGCTCATTGCGCACATAAAAGGCGCGGCCGAACTCGATGACGCCGATGACGAGCAGCAGCAAAGGCAGGCACACGAGCGCAAACTCCACCGCCGTTGCGCCGGATTGATTGCGCCGCAGGCTGCGAATTCTGCCGCCCGATGCCGTCATTGGACTTGCACCTGCATGGAGGACCCCAGGTCGAATGTCGGAAGCACCGCTGGTAAAGACATGGGGCGATAGGACTTTGACGCCTCCAGGCGATAGTAAACGAATTGCGGCTTCGCGTTCGCGCAGGGCACCGTCCCGCATTGCGGCGCCGCTTCCGGTGCGACATCGGCATTTTCCGGGCAGGCGCAGTACCGCTTTACCTCCGGCAGGGTGGTGCTCGCCAGCCCCGGGCTTTGCGCCAGGGTGGAAACAAGAACCTTTTGAACCTGCACCGCACCGGGATCGGCCATGGCGGCCTGTGCACCGGCGCGCAGAACGTGGTCGATCGTCATCCGCTCATGGATCGCAAGGCCGATATCGGCCGTTGCGACGAGACCGAGAGCGAGCACCGGAGCGATCAGTGCAAATTCGACCGCCGAAGCACCAGCCTCGGAAGTTTTCAATTCGCCCGCCTTCTTGCGCAGGACCGATGGAGCCTTCGGCTTGCCGCGCTTGAAAACCTGCTGCAGCAAGGCCTTCATTCCTTTTACCCGGGTTCGTCTCTCCCGCGTTCCGCCAACCCGCCAGGCAAGCGAAACAATGGCCTTCCCCGCCTTCGAATCCGGTGCCGACTCGATGACCAGCCGGCCGTTATTGGCCGCCGCGCCGAAGAGCGAGGGGTCAAAGGCAAAAGAGACGCTCTCCTCGAGTCCGACGGCCGCGAGGAAATCCTTCGGCTTGATTTCCTGAAGCTTCGGAGTCCCCACTTTGTTGAGCACGAGCCGCGGCGGCGGATCGTTCGGCCGCGCCTTCCTGAGGAAGTCGACCAAGCTCCTGGCGTTGCGCATCCCGGCCAGATCGGGCGTGGCCGTTATCACGATTTCGTCGGCCTCAAGCAGGATCTTTCGAGTCCACTGCGTCAAGGCGTAGGGCAAGTCGACGACCACATGCCACGAACTCGAGCGCGCGACGTCGAGGAGATGGTCGACGTCCTCCTCCCGCAGATTAATGAACTTGTCGAGGTCCGTTGTTGCCGGAAGCAGGTGCAGGCGATCCGTATAGCTCACAGCCAGACGCCGCAGCAGCACGTCGTCCAGGCGGTCGGGACTCTGAAGCACATCCACCATGCCGTGCTTTGCTTCGATATCGAAGTTCAGGCCGAGAGTCCCGGACTGAAGGTCGAGATCCGCCAGGAGGACATCGGCATCCACCCGCTTCGACATGGCATATGCAACGTTGTGTGCCAGCGTCGAGGATCCGGTTCCGCCCTTGGCACCGACAAATGCGACGATGCGCCCCAACTTTTCCTCGGTCGAGTGACGAAAGCAGCGGTGGACCGCCGCGACGAAATCCATCGGCTCGAGCGGGGTAACGAGATAATCGCTGACACCGGCGTCCAGCAGCTTCTTGTAGAGGCCCACATCGTTGGAGCGACCGATGACGATGACTTTGGTCCCCGTGACGCACTCCATTGCGAGCGTCTCCAGCGCGGCCATCAGCCGAGCTTCGCCTTCATCGCTCTCCACGACGACGAGATTAGGCGAGGTGACGCCGCCGTAAAGCGCAGCCGCCTCTTTGATGCCTCCAGCCTTCACCGCTACGGTAGCACGCGCCATGCGGCGGTCGATTGCCGCGGTGCCAATGGCCTCCCTCACCTCTTCCGACTGGCAGAAGACGGCGATGTCCACCTTCGGTATCGGCAGCAGTGGTGCAGCGGCCGCCGTCTGCGGAGCTTGACGGGCTTCTTCATCCAACTTTGTCATCATCGGGATTTCCGTCATTTGTTCAGCTGCCGTCGGCACGGGAGGGAACCTCCACCATCGACATGCGTCCGCCGTTGAAAAAGCGGACCACGCCGCGTCGGGTTCCCTCGGCTTCGACGACTGAAGCTTCGTGATTGTCGCTGATCGCACGGAGTGCGAGCGAAACCGTGCCGGAGGCTTCCGCCGCCGCGACGGCTGCGATCTGTTCGGGATTCACCTCGAGCGTCGCGGTCTTGCCGATGACCGATGTTCCATCGGCCGCCTGCGAAACGGTCTGATCCACTGCAAGCACCCGAATGTTGGACAGAATCGCGCGACTGACGACCTTGCCGGCGTCGCCCGCGGCGTCGGGCCGGACGGCTGTGTGAACGACATCGACATGATCGTTCGGCAGGATGAAGCCGCCGGCCGTGCTTTCCGCCGTGACGCGAACGGCAATCGCCCGCTTTCCCGAGGGCAACAAGCTCGAGAGGTAACCCGTACCACGTTGTGCGAGCTTGTCCTCGCGAATGGGTTCTCCCGCCACGAAATCACTCAGGGCAAGCGAACCCTTGAGCTCTGTGGTCGCATCCGCTCGGGAGCTGCGACTGATGAAGACGGGAGGAATTTCGCCTTCCCATGGTTGCCAGCGCAGGTGGTTTTCTTCGATCGCCGCGCCGCGCTTGAGCTCCGCAGCGGCGACGAGCACCTCCTGCGCCGGCGCTTCTTCAACCTCGGCCACCTCGACCGAAGGCTCGTCGCCCATGCCGAGCGCCAGCCAGGAGGCGGCTCCACCGGATGCCAGTGCGAGCAGGAGTATGACGATGCGGATCATGGATTAAACCTCGTCTTTTGCCAGTGGGAGCGTGGCGCGATCGTTCAAAGGAAGGCGGAGCACCAGTGGCTTTCGGGCAGCAGCAGAAGGGCAGCCGGCGCCATCGCCGCGCCATAGGGAATGCCGGTCTCGCGGTCGAGCAGACGCTTCGACCAGGCATTCTTCTTCAGGACGAGCGGCAGAGGGGCCCGCCGCAGCTGGAGAAGTCCAAGCGTCAGGGCCGCGCCGATAACCGACGTGTAGAGAACGAAAGGGAGGGCGAGGTCGGCGCCGAGCCAGAGCACGGCGACAGGCAGGAGTTTTGCGTCGCCGCCGCCGATCCAGCCGGCAGCAAAGAGCACGAAAGTGCAAGCGAGCACGACGGAGGCAACGACAATGCTCGACGTGATCGTGTCGAAAGACAGACCGACAGCGGGCGCAAGAACGGCGAAGGCAATCACCAGGAAGACCACCAGGCGATTGGATATGGTCATCGTCGCCACGTCCCTGATGCCGGCGTAAGTCATCACTCCGGCGAAGAGGAAAAACGCAAGCCACGCTGCGGATGTCGAGATCATCGTCGATCCTCATACGAAAGGGCCAAACGGCCGGTTGGAATGTCCGGGAATGTGCCTCTTGAGCTAAGGAATTTCTATTCGACCTCATGGACTAAGCGCTTTCGAGCGGGCTGTGACCCGGACTAGGCCGACTGGCTGAATCGCCGGGAAGCGCCAGGCGGGATATAGGGTCCACCGGCAACGACATGCAAACGCCTTCGGCTTCGGGTAACGTGGATGAGCAAGAGAACTGACGCTATCGATGAAGCGAGCCGTTCGTCTCGGTGGCAGAAGCCTCTGCGCCGGTTTCTGAAAGCCGAAGGCGGCGCCGTCGCCGTCATCGCCGCGGTTGCATTTCCCGTACTCGTCGGTGCAATGGGTTTGGGCGCCGAGACGGGGTACTGGTATCTGGAAAAGCGCAAGCTGCAGCATGCTGCCGACGTTTCGGCCTATGCCGCAGCGGTCCGCCATCGCGCGGGTGATCAGCAGTCCGCGCTTGAAGCCGCCGCACGCAGGGTCGCAGGCGGTTCGGGCTTTTCGCCGGGGGACCTCACCTTGTCCACGGCTTCGGCCGCTGCCGGCGGCTCGAACAATGTGACGGTCGAGCTGACCGAGACCCATCCGCGCCTGTTTTCTTCCGTCTTCGGCACCGGAACCATCACGATAAAGGCACGCGCAGTCGCCCAGGTCACAGGTGGTTCGAAGGCTTGCGTCCTCGCCCTGTCGAACTCCGCGTCGGGCGCCGTGACCGTCACCGGCTCGACGGAAGTCCAATTGTCCGGCTGCAGCGTGGTTTCCAATTCCAGCGCCTCCGACGCCTTTCTGATGAGGAACGGCAGCGCGCTCATGTCGACCGATTGCGTCTATACCGTCGGCGAAGCCGTGACGACGACCGGTCTGACGCTCACCGGTTGCAGCAAGCCCGTCCAGCAGGTCCCGCCGACGCCGGATCCGTTTGCCTCCGTCCTCGAACCGGATCCGCTGCAGATTCAGCAACTTCCTTGCCGTTCACTGAGTTATGTGTCGAATCTGCTCTATGTTTTCGACAGGCTTGCAAGCCCGCTGTATCCAGGCGGCGTCGAGGCGATCAGGTTCTGCGGCGGACTCGACATCAAGGGAACGGTCAAACTGAAGCCCGGCCTTTATATCATAGACGGCGGCGAATTGACGGTGACGGCCGGGGCAAAACTCTCCGGCGATGGCGTTACCTTTCTTTTCACCAATTCTGCAGCCGCCAACCTGCTGGGCAACGGCGACATCGATCTGTCCGCTCCGACGAGCGGTCCCTTTGCGGGCCTGTTATTCTTTTCCAGTCGGCTCAATACCGGGGTCGTCCATCAGATAACGGGCAATTCCGAATCTACCCTGGTCGGAAACCTCTACGCTCCGACGGGCCGCATCGACTTCACCGGAAACTCGACCGTTTCGGGCGGATGTACGCAGATCGTAGCCGATCAGGTCACTTTTACAGGCAATTCCAGAATGGAGACCTGCGCTTCGCCGACAGAGGAGATCCTGGTCGGTCTGTCGGTATCGCTCATAGAGTGAAAGCGGCAAGTTCTTCGTAGCTGGCTGGAACGGAAGGGACATCGAGCCGTTCACCTCGGATGTCATCAATACAGGAGTTCTCCCATGCCCAGGCGCTCAACAGGGGCTGTCTTGTTGCTGGCGATGTCAGCTCTGGTAAGTCCCGCAACAGCGGACGAGCAGAAATCTCCGGTCGTTCCCGTTCAGCAAAAAAGCGTGGGAGCCGACGGCGTGGAACGGCTTGTCGTCGACTTCGCCAAGACCGTGACGCTCCCTCGGCCGGCAAGCACAGTGATCATCGGCAACACGGGAATAGCGCAGGCAAGTCTAAGCGACGACAGAACGGTGATCCTCACGGGCAAGACGCCCGGGTCTACGAACCTGATCGTGATAGACAGGGACGGCGCCGAAGTGGCGAACCTCATTCTGGATGTCGTCGCCGGCAGCGGTCGTCTGGTGACGGTTCATCAGGGCCTGCGGCGGGCCACCTTTACCTGCGGTAGGCGCTGCGACCCGGTTCTTCTCGTCGGTGACGACGCCGACCATTTTAACGCGACCGCGTCACAGATCGCCGCACGCAATGGCTTTTCTGCGCCCGCACCGAATAATCAGCAGTGACAAATTTTTTCGGCAAGAGAGATGCCGCTGCCACTAGCCTAAGACTAGCTCCGGTCCAATAAAGCGAGATTGGCTTCAATCGTATTGTCCCCGGGCAATGCCGCACGCGCTTCGAGCAGCAGCGTACGGGCCTTTGCCTTCTCGCCTCGAAGATAATGGGAGTATCCCATGTTGTTGACGATGCGTGGCTGGCGGCCTGCCACCTTGAGCAACTGGCTATAGGTTCTGTCCGCCAGATCGAACCGGCCGAGCCGGTCGTAGCACGCCGCCAGTCCCATCAGCGCCTCAGCATTGTCTCGCCGCAGCTCAACCGCCTCCCGAAAGTGCTTCTCGGCCAGACCGTAATTGCCGTTCATGAATTGAAGCTTGCCCTGATCAAGATCGGACCTGCTCACGTCCCCTCCGGTGACAGCGGAGGTCGGATCAACATCGGCGCTCGACAACACCTCTGATGTCTGACAGCTCGAAAGAAGGACAGCCGAAACGATCGCCAATGCCAATTCCGTGGTCCGGCGTGTTCCTCTCGGACGGCACAGCACCATCCGGCCGGACTCGCCTGTTATCATCTTCATTCGCTGATCGCTGCCCTCTTGCTACTGTGTCGCGGTCTCGCTCGGATAAGGCTCACTAATCCCCCCATTGGTCCCGTCTTGCTCCGCGTTCTGCGGTTGCGGCTTATACTGTTCCAGGTCGGCTGGCGTGGCCAAATCGGTTTGTTTGACCCTTAGCGGCCACGGATCGACCATCTGCATTACGCTGTTGGCTGCGATAGCATCGCCTGCCGAAAGAGCTATCGTCTCGCTGCGAACGAGCTCCTGGCTCTGGCAACCGGAAAGCAGGATCGACGCCAGAGGAGGAAGAAAAAGAACGGGAAAGCCCCTAGGCCGACTGGTTCTCCAGATCATTGGAGCTCCAGAAAATGGCCCGAGCTCGGTGCGCGGACGGCGCGCGCCTGTGTCGACGCTGTTCGGGTCCTGTCGTCGGCGTTTACTTCATCGATATTGCCGAGGAAGAATTCCGCTTCGGTCGGCCGCTTCGTACGATCCGAGGGGCTGGCGACTTTCTTCAGCGGATCCATCGGTTTGACGAGATGAGGCGTGACGATGATCACGAGATCGGTTTCGCGCCGCTGGTAGGCCTTGGAGGAAAACAACGCCCCCAGAATTGGAAGTTGGCCAAGCCCCGGCACACGCTGGGTGATCAGATTGTTCTCGCTTTGCAACAGACCGGCAATCATGAAGCTCTGGCCACTCTTGAGATCGACCGATGTCCGTGCTCGACGAACGGAGAAACCCGGAATCGAAATATTGCGCACGCGATAGGACGCTGTGTTGTCGATCGCCGACACTTCCGGCTCGATGTCGAGGGCAATGAGGCCGTCGCTGAGTACGGTCGGCGTAAAATCCAGACCGACTCCGAACTTTTTGTAGCTGACGGCAATCTGTCCGTCATCTTCGGAAACTGGAATGGGGAATTCCCCACCCGCTAGAAAGCTCGATGTCTCCCCGGAACGCGCTATTAGATTAGGTTCGGCCAGACGCCTGGCCATGCCCCGGTCTTCGAGCGCATCAATGGCCACGTCGACGGAGTAGCCCTCTCCAATAAGGCTGCCGATGAGGGACCCCGCCGGCGTATTGGACGTCGCTCGCGGGCGGGAGTTGAACTCGACGCTCCCGTTCGACCAGGCATAAGCGGCACTGATCCGGGTCCCGAGCTCCTTGCCGACGTCGCGGTTGATCTCCACGAATCTGACATTCAGCTGGACCTGTTGAGACGAGGTGATCTTGACGGAATTGATGATCTCCTCGTCACCGGCAAAACGCGATGCGATCTGCTCGGCCTGCGTGGCCGCAACTGCGTCCGTGGCAGAGCCGGAAAGAACGATCCTTCCATTTGCCGAAGTTACCTTTACGTTCGAGCCGGGCACCGACTGCCGGATCGTCGACGACAGCAACTTCGTGTCGAGCGTCACCTCTATGTCGATTATGCCGACGGGATTCTTTTCCGCATCGAAAATGGTGACGCTCGTCGAACCCAGTTCATTGCCGAGAATATAGAAGGAGCGATCGGTCAGCGGCGTTACGGTCGCGATTTCGGGATCTCCGATGACGATCTCATCGAATCGCTGCACGGCTCGGATCGTTACCGTCTTGCCCTTCGCGACCCTGATCGACCGCGAAAAATTGGAAGAGATTTCAACGGAATCGCCGTTTGCCGATGCGCTCGAACCGACGCCAATACCCATAAACACAGCCAATACGAGGCAAAAGAACGCAAAAAGAGAGCCTCTCGACCTTGTCATGGTTTCTGCATTCCTCCACGACACCCGGCACAATGCCGCACTTTCGTGACGCTACCGTTTCTCCCCGCCCTGTGAGAATGTTTCGACAAACCTGGTACAGGGTCAACCAGGAATCCCCCAAACACACAATAATC
This sequence comes from Sinorhizobium medicae, assembly GCF_007827695.1. Taxonomy (GTDB): domain Bacteria; phylum Pseudomonadota; class Alphaproteobacteria; order Rhizobiales; family Rhizobiaceae; genus Sinorhizobium; species Sinorhizobium medicae. Next base: position 128,495 of record NZ_VITA01000003.1, read on the forward strand.
AATGAGGAATTCGAAATAAAACCGGCAATTTTCAGTGGTCTTCACGGGCCCAAATTCTTGAATACCGTGTTGGCGCGAAAGCCTTAAACTATTGACTTCCTATCCGAGCCGGCCGCTGCGCCGCTCGCGATTCGAAAGGTTCGCCACAAGATCGCCGAAGCGGTCGCCTTGGACCGCCACATGGCTGCGCAGCCCCTCTCGCGCACGATCCGCATCGCCGGAAAGAACGGCCTCCACGATTTCACCGTGCTCCTTGAAAGAGACCTTCATCCGGTTGCGAACCCTGAGCTGAAGGCGACGATAAGGTCGAAGGCGGCGATGCAGGGTAGTGCATTGCTCCTCAAGGAAGCCGCTCCGGCTCGCCGCATATATCGCGCGGTGGAATATCTCGTTCTCGTAATAGTAGCGATCCGTGTCCTCGCTGACGGCCGCCTCCCTGCATTTCTCATGTGCTGCCAACAAAGCCGCGCTGTCCTCCTCCGTATGCCGGCGCGCGGCAAGCGCGCCCGCCATACCTTCAAGTTCAGCCATTACCTCGAACATCTCGTAGACGCGCTGCGGTGCCGGATCCACGACGATCGCGCCGCGTCGCGGCCTGATCTCGACAAGCCCGATCGCGCTTAGCTGCATCAAAGCTTCACGGATTGGAGTGCGGGACACGCCGAAACGCGTGGCAAGTTGCGTTTCGTCCAGGCGTTCGCCCGGCTCGAACGCGCCCGTGACGATGCCGTTTTCGATATCGTCGCGCAGTTTGTAGAAAATATTCTCGCTCATCCTTCCCCGCGATCATTCCGTATGCGGCATCCGCCGTCTTGTATACAAAAATCTTGACATGGTACGCAAGAAGGATCCACTCTTATGCCAAGCCGGCGGGAGGGCCGGCATATCAGGGAGGAAGATATGAGCAGTTTTCGACGGAAGTTGACGACTTCCGCAGTCGCGGCGACCTGGAGCTTGATCGCATCGACGGCGGGCGCCCAGACCGTGCTCAAGGCATCGCACCAGTTTCCCGGCGGGAAGGGTGACATTCGCGACGAGATGGTGCAGTTGATCGCCCGCGAGGTCGCCGCCGCCAATGTCGGCCTCGAGATCCAGGTTTTCCCAGGTTCATCGCTGTACAAGCCGAATGATCAGTGGAATGCGGTCACACGTGGCCTGCTTGATATGACTTCGTTTCCGCTGGACTACGCTTCGGGCCGCCATCCGGAATTCTCCGCAACGCTCATGCCCGGCCTTGTTGGCAATTTCGATCGCGCGATGCGGCTGAACGATTCGGAGTTCATGGGAGACATAAAGAAGGTCATCGAAGATGCCGGCGCTTTGGTGATCGCCGATGCGTGGCTCTCCGGTGCATTCGCTTCGAAGAAGAGTTGCATCACATCTCCCGACACCATCAAGGGACAGGTGATCCGCGCCGCCGGGCCGGCCTTCGAGGAGATGCTTGTGGAAGCCGGCGCCTCGATTTCATCCATGCCTTCGTCGGAAATCTACACCGGCATGCAAACGGGCGTTTTGGATGCCGCGAATACATCGTCGGCGAGTTTCGTGTCCTATCGACTGTTCGAACAGGCAAAGTGCCTGACGGCTCCGGGAGAAAATGCCCTCTGGTTCATGTACGAACCGGTGCTGGTCTCCAAGCGCGTCTTCGACGGCCTGACGGAAGAGCAGCAAAAGGCGATGCTCGCTGCAGGCGAGAAAGCAGAGGCCTACTTCAACGAAGAGGTCCGCAAGGGCGATCAGGTCATGATCGATACCTACAAGAAGGCAGGCGTCGAAGTCGTCGAGATGTCGAAGGAGGATTACGATGCCTGGCTCGCGCTTGCCAAGAAGTCTTCCTACAAGAACTTTGCCGCCAACGTCACCGACGGCGACAAGCTGATCGAAAAGGCGTTGGCCGTGAAGTAAGCCGGGCCGGTGGATCGGCGCGCTCCGGCACGCCGGTCATTCCCCCGCCCAAGGTGTGAGGACAAGCCAGATGCTCAAGGCCTATTCACAGGCTGTCGGCAATGCTTCGCGAGGCCTCGCGGTCGTTGCGACGGCTCTGCTCATCGCGGCAATGCTCGTCGTCTGCCAGATGATCATGCAGCGCTATATATTTCGCCAGGCGACGATCTGGCAGACGGACTTCGTCGTATTTTCCGCCACGGCAGCCATGTTCCTCGGCGCGCCATACGTATTGCTCAAGGGCGGCCATGTGGGCATCGACGTCGTGGAGATGGTGGTCGGCGACCGGGTGCGCTACGTTCTGCGCATCATCGGAAGCCTGCTCGGTCTCCTGTTCTGCTTCGTCATGCTGATCGCAACATGGATTCAGTTCCATGACGCTTGGGCGGGCAACTGGAAGCACGCAAGCGTTTGGGCGCCGCCACTTTGGGTGCCGCTGTCCGCCCTGCCCGTCAGCTTTGCCATGCTCTGCCTGCAATATGTCGCGCAGATTCTGACGCTTTTAACCGCCCCCACAGCGCCGGCGGCCACTGGTCATGGCGCGGCCCAAGCTGGTTCGGCTCCTGAAGCCGGCCTTCCTCCACAGGAGATCATCCAGTGAGCCCGACCGTCTCTGGACTGATGATCGTCGCCTGCCTTTTCGTGTTGCTGGCAACGGGAATGCCCATCGCTTTTGCCTTGGGGCTTGCCGCCTTCGCAGCGCTCTACATGCAAAGCGGCGCCGGCATTTTCTATGTGCTTGGCGATACCATGTTTTCCGGCATCGCCAATCTGGCCTATGTGTCGATCCCGATGTTCGTCCTTATGGGCGCGGCGGTCGCCTCTTCTCCGGCGGGATCCGATCTCTACACCTCGCTCGACCGGTGGCTGAACCGCATTCCGGGCGGGCTCATTCTGTCCAATATTGGGGCCTGCGCCATCTTCTCCGGCATGACGGGCTCTTCACCCGCGACCTGCGCGGCGATCGGCAAGATGGGTATCCCGGAAATGATGCGGCGCGGCTATCCCCCATCGGTCGCGAGCGGCTCGATCGCCGCGGGCGGCACGCTGGGCATACTCATTCCCCCCTCAGTGACGCTGATCGTCTACGGAATAGCGACCGAGACCTCCATCGGGCGGCTGTTCATGGCGGGCATCCTGCCCGGCATCATGCTGACGATCATGTTCATGGCCTGGGCGGTCATCGACTGCAAGCGCAAGGGCTACGAGTTCGATGCACGCCTCGTTCGCTACTCGATGAAGGAACGCCTGTCCGGTCTTCCGCGCATCCTGCCGTTCCTGCTGATCATTGCCGGCACGCTCTACGTGCTTTACGGCGGGATTGCCACGCCGTCGGAAGCAGCCGGTGCGGGTGCTTTCCTGACACTAGTCGTGGTGATCGTCGCCTATCGCCTGTTCCGCTTTCGGCCCGTCGCCGGCATTTTTGGATCGGCGATGAAGGAAAGCGTCATGATCATGATGATCATGGCGGCCGCAGAGCTCTTTGCCTTCGCGCTGTCCTCGCTGTTCATCACGCAAACGGTTGCGGCGGCGATTGCCGACATGGAGGTCAATCGCTGGGTGCTGATGGCGATCATCAACGTCTTTCTTCTGGTCTGCGGCATGTTCCTGCCGCCCGTCGCCGTCATCGTGATGACTTCACCGATGCTCTTCCCGATCGTCACCCAGGCCGGTTTCGATCCCTACTGGTTCGCGATCGTACTGACGATCAACATGGAGGTCGGACTGATCACGCCTCCGGTCGGCCTTAATCTGTTCGTCATCAATGCCATCGCGCCGCAGATCCCGACGAAGGAGATCCTCTGGGGCTCGCTGCCCTACGTGCTCGTCATGTTCCTGGCGATCGTTCTCCTCTGCATCTTTCCAGACATTGCGACGTGGCTGCCGAACCAGATGCTGGGGACGGTTCAATGAGCACGGCATCATTCTTTAGCGACATGCTGCAGGGCATTGCCGACCGCGGCCGGCGCTTTTTATCGCTCGGTCCCGCCCGTAATGGCGAAGCCGATGCGGTCGGCACCATGCAGGCGCTATGCGAGACCCTGCTGTCGAGCCGCGGCGAAGCTTCAGGCATGGCGTTGGCCAAGAATATTCTGGATCGCTGGCAAGGCTTCGATCCGGAAAAGCGGCGCGATTTCATGATCGCGCTGCTCTCGCACTTCGGGCCTGATATCGAACGGTTGGAGCGGGCGATCGACTCCTACCGCGCCGATCCGACGCCGAAGGCGCTGCATGAAATGAGCATGGCGGCAGAACCGCGTCGCCAGGAGCTGATCCGCAGACTGAATCTTGCCCCTAACGGCATCGCGACGCTCGTCCGCATGCGGGAGGACCTCCTCGAACTCAAAGCCCGCAACCCCGATCTGGAGGCGGTCGACACAGACTTCGCTCATCTCTTCGGATCCTGGTTCAATCGGGGCTTTCTCGTGCTGCGGCCGATCAGCTGGTCGACGCCGGCCGATATACTGGAGAAGATCATTCGATACGAAGCCGTCCACTATATCGGCGGCTGGGACGAGCTGCGCCGCCGGCTTGCCCCGGAGGACCGCCGTTGCTTCGCCTTTTTCCACCCACAGCTCGCCGATGACCCGTTGATCTTCGTTGAAGTGGCGCTGACACGCGAAATGCCTTCGAACATAGCGGACCTTTTGAAGGAGGATCGCGCCCCGATCCGCGCGGCCGACGCGACGACGGCGGTCTTCTACTCCATTTCGAACTGCCAGGAGGGCCTCAGGGGCATTTCCTTCGGCAATTTCCTGATCAAACAAGTGGTTGAGGATCTGCGGCGCGATCTTCCCCGCCTCGACACTTTCGCGACGCTGTCGCCGGTGCCGGGATTTGCCGATTGGTTGTCGCGTGAACGGCGGGCAGAAGCGTCCGACGCCCTCTCGCAGGCCGACCGGGGCAAGCTCGCTCTGCTCGACGAACCGGATTGGGCCGATCAACCCGAGATCGTGGCAAGCATTCAGCCAAACCTGTCGGCTGCGGCTGGCTGGTATTTCCTCAGAGCCCGCAACAGCTCCGGCAAGGTTGCGGATCCTGTAGCGCGGTTCCACCTCGGCAACGGCGCGCGGCTCGAACGCATAAATTTCCTGGGCGACCGTTCCGAACGGGCGATGCGCCAGGCCCACGGGCTCATGGTCAACTATCTCTACAAGCTCGATGACATCGAGACCAACCACGAAGCCTTTGCCACGCGCGGCGAGGTGGTCGCCGCACCCGCCATTCGCCGCCTGGTTCCCGCAGATAGGAGTCCACGCAGCCTCGTTCCGGTTCCCGACATCCTTTCCCCGGATGCCCGGTCGAGTGATGCACCGGGGCGGAAAGGCAATAAGGAGTTCACTTCATGAGCAATCATCTGTTCGATGCCATACGCCGGGCATCCCGCCCCGACTCCGTCTTCATCCTGGCGGCTGACGAGCGCGTTTGGACCTATGGTGACATGCTGGAACATTCCGGCCGCCTCGCCTCCGCGCTCGTCTCCCTTGGCGTGCAGCCGGGCGACCGGGTGGCGGTGCAGGTGGAGAAGAGTCCTGAGGCGTTGATGCTTTACCTTGCCTGCCTTCGCGCAGGCGCCGTCTATCTTCCCCTAAACACGGCCTACACGCTGACGGAGCTCGACTATTTCTTCGGTGACGCCGAGCCGCGGCTCATCGTCTGCGCCCCCGCCGCCAAGGAAGGAATCTCGAAAATTGCCGCATATCGCAGCGCCGGTGTCGAGACGCTCGATGACAAGGGGGGCGGATCGCTGATCGAGCTTGCTCTTGGTGAAACGCCGGATTTTTCGGACCTTGACCGCCGCGCGGATGACCTTGCCGCAATCCTTTACACTTCTGGCACGACCGGACGGTCCAAAGGCGCGATGCTGACGCATGACAACCTCCTGTCGAATGCCGTCACGCTCCGCGACCACTGGCGCTTCACCGCCGACGACCGGCTGATCCATGCGCTGCCGATCTTTCACACGCACGGCCTTTTCGTCGCGTCCAACGTCATTCTTCTGGCCGGGGCTTCGATGTTTTTCCTGCCGAAATTCGACGCGAACGAAGTCCTGAGCCTGATGCCCCGGTCGACGACGATGATGGGTGTTCCGACCTTCTACGTCCGCCTCGTCCAAAATCCGGGGTTGACGCGCGAGGTGACGGCCGGGATGCGGCTTTTCGTGTCGGGCTCGGCGCCCCTGCTTGCCGAGACTCACAGGACGTTTGCGCATATGACAGGACACGCCATTCTCGAGCGATACGGCATGACCGAAACCAATATGAACACCTCGAACCCGTATGACGGGGAGCGAATCGCCGGAACGGTGGGCTTTCCGTTACCCGGCATCTCCCTTCGTGTCGCCGATCCGGAGAGCGGCAAGCCTCTCCCGAACGGTGACACCGGCATGATCGAGGTCAAAGGCCCGAACGTGTTCAAGGGCTATTGGCGCATGCCGGAAAAGACGCAGGCCGAGTTTCGCGCCGACGGTTTTTTCATCACCGGCGATCTCGGCAAGATCGACGACCGCGGTTACGTCCACATCGTGGGGCGAGGCAAGGATCTCGTGATTTCCGGTGGGTACAATATCTATCCGAAGGAAGTCGAAACGGAGATCGACCAGATGCCGGGCGTCGTGGAAACGGCAGTCATCGGCGTGCCGCACCCGGATTTCGGCGAAGGCGTCACGGCCGTGGTCGTCCGGAAGCCCGGTGCGACGATCGACGAGCGCGCCATCCTCGGGGGGCTGGAAGGCCGCCTCGCGCGCTACAAGCAGCCGAAGCGGGTGATCTTCGTGGAGGACCTGCCACGCAACACGATGGGCAAGGTTCAGAAAAATGTGCTTCGCGAAGCCTATGCCGATCTTTATGCCGAAGCGGGAGCCGGCGCGCGCATATAGGCTTCTGCCCGGATCCTTCCTCTACGCGATCGCGAGCACTTCGAGTTCCTGATCGCCTACGCTCACGACGTCGCCGACGGCCTTGCCCATGAGAGCCCTTGCTACCGGGGAAGCATAGGAGATCGACCCCGACCTGGGATCGGCTTCGTCCTCGCCCACGATCCGATAGCTTTGCACGCGTCCGTCATCGCGGCTGAACGTCACCGTGCTGCCGAAGGCTACGGCGTCGAACGAAACCGGCCCAGGAACGAGCTGAGCCGTTCGAACCCTTTCGGCGAAGTAGCGCATATCACGCAACGGGTTTGCAGCTTGCCGCCGCCGTTCATTCACGTCCTCGATGGTGCTCGTGGCATCGTAAGCCTCGCGCGCCTGCTTAAGCTGCGATTCCAGAGCCTTCAGCCCCTCTTCCGTGACAAGGTTCGGATGAGGTGAAATCGGCCGGTCAGGCAGCAATGTTTCCGAGGCAGCCTCAGCACTTTCTTCCTTGACGAAGGCAACACTCACCGCCGAACTCCGTTTGTAAGTGGCGCTCTCGCTCTGCGAACGAGGCGATCGCGCACCATTTTCTCCAAACTATATACGTCGACGATGGACGCCGACAGTGCTGGATCGAAAATCACGACTGCTCGATACAGCGGGATGTGAAACGGTGTGTGCGGTCCCCGACGGAATAAACCTCCCGCGGGCCCGTTACTCCCGGGCCTTCAACAGGAGACCCGGGATGTTACACTTCCTAAAGAAAGAACCGCCGCAGATGATTCGCTTTGTCTGCCATCCGGAGGACAATGGCGTCATTGCACCGCCGGTACGCGCCAAGTCGGTCTTGCCGGATTGGTTCCGCCGGCTGCCGCCGGTCGACAAAAGGCACCTGTCGACCACCAATAATGGACTGACCGTCAAACGCTGCATGCCATTTCTCGACGCGATGTCCGCCGGCTGGATCCTGCCGATCGCCGCCACGGTGCGGCTGGACATCAAGGATGGCGGCCGCTGCGTCGAGGCAGGGTGGGAGTTCGACCGTGTCATGGTCAGCAATCACGGTGCCCACCAGGTGGCGGGGAATCCGAAAGAGCCCTCCCCACCCTGCAAGTTTCACAACTACTGGTCGATCCGCACGCCTCCCGGCTGGAGCTGCCTGTTTCTGCCGCCGCTCAACCGCCAGGGACAGGCTTTCGAATGCGTCTCCGGGGTCGTCGATACGGACACCTATACCGCTCACATCCATTTTCCGTTCTTCGCCACGGCACCCGATGGTCTTTACGTCATCGAGAAGGGAACGCCGCTGGTGCAGGTGATCCCTTTCCGTCGTGCCGATGCGGCAGTCACGGCAGAAATCCGTGCCGAGACCCGTGCGGAGGCTGCCGAGCGCGAGGCTGTCCACCGGAACACCACGGCCGGCGAGGGCTGGTATCGCAAGACGGCGCGCGCGGACCGCTGAACGATCCGCCACTCATGAAAGCGGGGACCGAAGCTTCGGTCCCCGCTTCCTTTTTCCCCTTCAACTCTTTCGCGGCGTCAGCGCCCCGTGTGCCATAGCTTGCCTGGACGGTAATCGCGGTCGGACCGGTTCGAGCTCGAATTGGACGAACGGTTCGAACTCGAGTTCGAAGAGCTGTTCGAGGACGAGTTGGAGCTCGAGTTCGAGGAACTGTTTGAGGACGAGTTGGAACTCGAATTGCTCGACGAATTCGAACTCGAGTTGGACGAACTGTTGCCGGCGACGATGATCTCGCCGTCCGTCCGGCCGGAGGTCTGGGCGGTTTGCGTGGGAGCGCGCCCGATCTCAGCAAATGCCGAGGCGTGTTCCCTCGCCTCAGCGGCAGAGCCCACGAATGCAGCGAGGCCGGTAGCTATTGCCGTACTCATCCAGTTCTTGGTCATGCCATTTACTCCTTGTTTGAAAACGGACCGGTACTTCGATCCGGTGGAGTAACGGGCGATACCTGCCTCTATTCCATGTCCGAAAATATTTGACGCATTACCTTTGCCCGCCTTGGAGCTCTTTGAGGGCCTTGGCCTCTTCCGCTGCTTCAAGGGGCGCTCCGGCATCGATCGCCGCCAGATAGGCATCTAGCGTTTCGGTGGAAGATGCAGGGGCATAGCCGCCACTGCTACCCGGGGCGACGACGGCAAAGGTCACCCGCCATTCGGTCCCATTTCGGCAAGCTACCGAGACGACGGTCGAGCGGTCGGCCGAGTCCAACTCGAACTCACGGCAGAGCGCCTGGGCGTTGTCGCGGAATGTGGCAATCGCCCGGAAACGCTGATCGGACCCTGGCAATTGCCTCTCCTCCCCTGCCGCAACCGTGGCGAGCGCCTCGCCAAGCGCCGGGCTGCCGATCGCTGCAACGCGCAAGCCACCTTCGGGCGCCGGCTCGGCACTTCCACGCAGCCAATATCCGCCGAACCCGGCAATGACGGCGGCCAGAGACGCGGCGACGGGTGTTAGCCAGCGGTTCGCACGGCGGTCGTTGGCAGCGCGCAGCGGAAACGGCAGCACGGTAGCGGACGCAGCCTGTGCGGAGGTCTTCTCCGCCACCATGCTTTCGACGGCAGCCTTGAGCTCGGCTGGCAGCGGTTCATCCAGAAGCGGCTTCATGGCCGTTCTGGCTGCTTGGCGTGTTTCGATGAAGAGTGCCACCCGCGCGACCAGTTCGTCATCCGTTTCCATCGCCCGCTCGACTTGCGCAGCCGTGTCGGCGTCGAGCTCGCCATCGGCAAAGCGCATCAGTATTTCGTCGGAAAAGTCCGTTCTGGTCATTCTTTTACGCCCTTCATCACATGCGAACGTGCGGCGGTCATCGTTATTCCGGCGGCCTCGGCCAAACTTTTCCGCGCTCTGGCCAGGCGGCTCATCACCGTTCCGATCGGAATGCCCATTACTTCGGCGGCTTCGCGGTAGGATAGCTCCTCGACGCAGACCAGAAGCAGCACCTCCCGCTGCTCTTGCGGCAATTCGGTGATCGCCTCCGCAACGGTCTTGAGGGTCAGCCGCGCTTCGGCCTCCCGCTCGCCGGATGAACCGGCAATGTCATGGCGTTCGGAAATATCGTCCTGCACGCCTGCGGTCCTCTGCCGGCGCACCTGATCGACCCAAAGGTTGCGTAGAATCCGGAACATCCACGCGTCGAAACGCGTACCCGGCTCGAAGCGCTCGGCACTCGCAAGTGCCCGCTCGCAAGCTGCCTGCACAAGATCATCGGCCACATCACGCGAGCCGCAGAGCGAGATGGCGAAGCGGCGCAGATTGGGCAGGAACGCCATGAGGCGTTCACCGATATCCTTCACCGCATTGCTCATGTCCCGCAACTCCGTCATTTGAGCTGGAAAGGGAATAGACCGGCGACTCGGCCGTTTGACATAATCTACAGTTAGCGTTCCCGTCGTCCAAGGAATGCGGCTATCCTGCCGCTGATAAATTGAGGAATACGGAAAATCGCGCGTGCTTTCATCATCCGGCTCAGGCACGGGCAAGCCGATCGAGGTTCTCTGATGCTGACGACGTGCAAACTTGCGCTGATCGCTTCCCTTGCGGCAATCGCTCTCGTTTCGGGCGGCATCGTTGCTCCCGGCAATATGCTTGTGCGTGAAACGCTCGGAGCCGGCGTGGCCCTGGCCGACGATGATGACGACGACGGGGGCGGCAACCGGGGCTCGGGCGGCTCCGGCCGTTCCGGCTCATACGGCGCCGGCGCCGGATGGAGCGGCGGCAAGAGCCTTTTTCCGTTCCGAGGGTTCCTGCCACGTCGGAGCACTCCGCGGCGCCCGCGAGCAGCCGCACCCGCTCCGCCGACACGAGCCCCCGAAGAGATTGTCGGGCTGGGGATCAGTCCGTCTGAACTCGGGCAGCTGGCGGCCGCCGGCTTCGAGGTCCTCGAACGCGACCCAATGGCGACCTTTGGCACCGAAGTGATCAAACTTCGCATCCCCCCGGGCGTGACACTTGAAAGCGCGCGGCAACAGGCGCGCAGCGTGGCTCCACAAGCGGCCGTCGACTTCAACCACTATTTCCGGCCGGAGCAGCATCCCGATGCTCCCTGCGTCACGAGCGACTGCCTGGCACGCGAGGTGATCGGCTGGCCCGAAGCGCAAAGCTGGCCCGGCACTTGCCCGGCCGGCGTTCGTATCGGTCTGGTCGATACGGCGATCAACCCGGATCACATCGCATTCGAAGCCCGGAACATCGAGATTGTCCGTCTTGCCAGCGACGCGCTGCCGGAGTCCGGCAAGCAGCACGGAACCGCTGTGGCGGCCTTGCTCGTCGGCTCAGCCACCAGCCGCACACCGGGCCTGATACCCGGCGGCAAGCTCATCGCCGTGGACGCATTTCACCGCGCAGGGCGGCAGGATGACGTCTCCGCCGCCTTCGATCTTGCGCGCGCGCTCGACCTTCTCGCCGGACGTCAGGTAAAGGTCATCAATCTCAGCCTTGCCGGCCCGCCCAATCTCCTGCTTGAACAGGCGGTCAAGGAGGTGGGGGAGCGCGGCATCATCATGGTTGCCGCCGCCGGCAATGATGGTCCGAGAGCAAAGCCGGTTTATCCCGGCGCCTACGAAAATGTCATCGCCGTCACTGCAACCGACAGGCAGAAGCGGCCTTACAGGCGCGCCGGACGCGGGGAACATATCGACTTCGCTGCGCCGGGCGTGGCCGTCTGGACAGCGGCCTCGGTCCGAGGCGCGCGTCCGAAGACGGGGACGTCTTTCGCCGCACCTTTCGTGACCGCGGCCGTGGCGATGATGATGGCATCCGAACCGGACCTTGCGCCCGAGCGGCTCCGCGACAGGCTGACCGGACACGCGGAAGATCTCGGAGATCCGGGAAAGGATCCCGTCTTCGGCTGGGGCCTTTTGAACGCACGGGCGATTTGCGACACCAAAACGTAAAGTCGTGAAACCTGGCTCGATTTTTCTGCAGCGATGGCTGAGACGCGGAAGGCTCTTCTATGACGTCTCGACAGAGCATCAGAGCTAACCTACCGGCCGGGGTCCTGGTTTCAGAAAAAAATCCGTCCCACGTCGCTCGAAGCGCTCTATCGACGCCGCTGTATCGTCACTGAAAAGGCCTGCCGGATCTCCTGACGAATCTCGTCGGGCTGCCCTTTGAGAGCATCGGCGACCGTTCTGAGTTCACCCCGCAAGCGGTAAAGCTGATCCAGCAGCGCAAGGATGATCGACACCGCATCGTCGTTGACGTTCATGTCGTCTCGCAGCTCGCAGACCAGTCGGATTCGGGCGATGTCAACGTCGTCGAACAACGGTCCACTCTCTCCGTGGGACGGCACAATCCAACCCCGGCCCACCCATTGCCGCAACTGCCGGGACGTTACGGTGCGGACGAGTTCGAGGACCTGTCTCTCCGTCAGTCTCATAGTGTCCTCCTCATCGCTTCGCGCGGGTCATAGGCATGTGTTCGGCGCCAGGTTTCCATGAAGCTCTCAAGATCGGAATCCATTTTTTCCGGCAACACCACCCTAAGCCTGACGTGCTGATCGCCGGGGGGACCGTTCTCTGGCTTCACCCCCTTTCCCTTCAGACGCAACACGTCGCCGGAACTTGATCCTTTCGGCACGGTCATGGCTACGCGGCCGGAGATCGTCGGCACCTCGATCTTTGCCCCGAGCACCGCCTCGTAAAGCGTAACGGGTAATTCCACGTCGATGTCATTGCCATTGCGAGAGAATGTCGGGTGAGGACGGACATTGACCGCGATCAGCGCGTCTCCGCTTTCCGCGCCGCCGATCCCGGGCGCCCCCTTTCCCTTGAGCCGCAGCGTGCTGCCGTCGCGCGTGCCCGCGGGAATGGCCAGCTCGAGCGTTTTCCCGTCGGGAAGGGTGATCCGGCGTCGGGCGCCGTTCACGGCATCGAGGAATTCGACCTCCAATTGATAGTGCAGGTCCTGTCCCCGGGCCCGGAAATTTCCCCGGCCCTGCCCCCCGAAAAGGTCCGAGAAAATGTCGGAAATATCCTCGAATTCACGCGATCCGCCCGTCGATGTGTACCGGCCCGCCTGATCTGCATCGGCATAGTGTCTGTAGAAGCGCTGGTCGGGCCGCTCCGCCCCCGAAGCGTCGACCTCGCCCCGGTCGAACCGAGCCCGCTGCTCGGGATCGTTCAACAGACGATAAGCAGCCGAAAGCTCCTTGAATTGCGTTTCCACCTGTTGGTCGCCCGGATTCAGGTCGGGATGCAATTCCTTCGCGCGCTTCCGATAAGCCTTGCGGATTTCGTTCTGCGTGGCCGTTCGCGGAACACCCAGAACCTTGTAGGGATCGTCAGTCACCGATGACCTCCAACAATTCGAGACGCTCAGGCTCGAAGTTCGAGCCACGCCTTCGTAAATTATATGGGGTCGCCGTCGGCCTTGCCCAGCCTCACCGCCGGTCCTTTCGGCAGGTGATCAGGGAGATCCCGAACCTGGAAGATGCCATTGACTTTGTCGAGGAGTGGCCGGAACAGGAGCGTGCCGTCATACATGACGCCCCCTCGAAGACTCGTTACATGGCGCATGGCAGCCTTGCCCGTTCAGGTCGCGAGGCATGCGATCCGCGCTGCTAACGCGGCCTCTCTAAAAAATTGCGTTTTCTCTTACCGCAACTTCAGAAGCAGCGGACGATGATCCGACACTTCTGGGTCGGCCACGACTTCGAAGCCGACCACGTCGACGCGATCGTTCACCAGCATGTAGTCGGCAAAGCGCCCTTCCTTCTCGTAGAAAGAAGTTCGCGTGTCGGTGTAGCCGCGGCCGGTGACGAGATCCGACAGGCCTAAGGTTGCGAGCCGCGCGAATGTCGAACTCTGCGGCAGCAGGTTGAAGTCGCCGCAAACCACGAGCCGCTCGTCGCCCGGCCAGACGCTCTCGATCAGCCTCACCAGGCGCATTGACTGCTCCGCTCGTGCAGGCGTGTCGCCCTTGCCCGCGGGATCGCGCAGTCCGTGCATCTGAGCGATTGTGGCGTAGAGCCCGCTGTCCGGATCAAAAACCCGGATGCAATGTGCATTTCGCGCGCGCGGATGCTCGCCCCAGCTGTCTGGCGTGAAGGCGCCGTGCACGAAACCGAGCGCTTCGCCGATTATCGCGTAGCTCTCCCGCACGAAGGTCGCCAAGCCGAATTCGGACCAGATCTCGCGGCCGTAATCGTCATGGAGCAGACCGCGTGCGACGGGAAAGAACTGCGCGCAGTGCGCGGGTAGCGACGCGCGGATTTCGTCGAAAAGGTTCGAGCGCTGCGGCAGGCGCAGGTCACCATCGCGATAGGTCAGCCAGCCATGCGGCTGGCCGGACGTGCGCACGACCTCCTGCAGACAGAGGATGTCGGCCTTTGTGCTGCCGAGATATTTCAACAGAGGATTATGTATTCTCCCGCCCCAGGCGTTCAACGAGAGTATTCGCATCCCATTCCTTTCCGACTTAGCTGCCGGCACATTTGCATCCGGGGCCGGTGAACAATCCACTGAGGTCGCGAGGCCCTCAATGAGGGGTCAATGTGCTCTCATTGATGTGGGCTGTGGCATATACCCGTCGTGCGACGATCGCGAGCAGAAGGAGCGTGACCGCAGCAACGACGCAGCATGTGGCAAAACCAAGCGAGAAGCCGCTCCTCGCTGCCTCCAGCCAGACAGCCGAAGCGGATGCCGGCATTGATTGCGCTGTCTCGACTGCTCCGGCAAGTGTCGCAGAAACAGCCTCGGCTTGGACGGGATCGAGGCCGCTCAGGTCGGCGCGGTCCATCGCCAGGCGATAGACGAAGGTCGCCAGGCTGCCGAGCACCGCGATTCCCAATGCGCCTCCGAATTCTGCGCTCGTCTCCGATATGGCCGAAGCCGAGCCTGCCCGTTCGGGCGGTGCAGTCCCCACGATCAGGCCGGTCGTGGTGAGAATGACGGGGACGAAGCCGAAGCCGATGATCATGCTGGAGCCAAGGATGCCGATCAGGCTCTCGGCGTAAGCGGCAACAGCCATGGCGGCGACTCCCGCTGCATTGATGACAAGCCCTCCGAGCACCGTTTTGACAGGGCCGAAGCGGTTGGTGAAACGGTAGGCCTGGAAGGACATCACGGCGAAGACGAAAGCCGATGGCGCGGACCAAATTGCAGCTTCGAGCGGTGACAGACCGAGCACTAGCTGCAGGAAGAGGTTTTGGAACAGAAACACACCGAAGACGAAGAAGACACCGGCGAGGTTTACCATCAGGGACGCCGTGAAGGCGGGCACCCGGAATAGCGCGAGGTCGATCAACGGATCGCTAAGGCGCCGCTGGCGGCGGACAAATAGAACACCGACCAAAATGCCCAGTCCGATCGGAGCGAGCTGGGCAAGCTGGAATCCGTCGGCAGCCATATGTTTAAGGCCGTAGATCACAGGCAGAACCGTCGCGAGCGAAAGCAGCACGCTCGGGAAATCCAGCCGGCCCGCATCTTCATTTCTGTATTCCGGCAGCAGAAAAGGGGCGACGATCAGAAGCAGCAGCATGACTGGTATATTGATCAGGAATACCGATCCCCAGTGGAAGTACTGCAGCAGAATGCCGCCGATGAGCGGTCCGACGAGGCCACCCAGAGCAAAGGCGGTGCCCCAGATGCCGATCGCCCTGTTTCGTTCCGCCTCGTTTTTGAAGAGGTTGACGATGAGCGAAAGCGTGGAGGGTGCGATCGTTGCGCCGGCAATGCCAAGCAGCGCCCTTGCCAGAATGAGTTGCCCCGCGCTATTCGAGAAAGCAGCGAAGGCGGATGCGATGCCGAAAGCAAAGGCCCCCATCAGCAATACACGCCGGCGGCCGATCCTATCTCCCAGCGTCCCCATGGTCACGAGAAAGCCTGCGACCATGAAGCCGTAGATATCGTTGATCCATAGCAGTTGCGATGCGGACGGATCGAGGTCCGCGACGATCGCCGGTACAGCGAGGAACAGCACCGACAGGTCCATCGAGTAGACCAGGCAAGCGATCGACAGAACGCAAAGTCCAATCCACTCGCGGCGGCTTGCCTGCTCAGGAATGTGAAGAGTTTCGGCCATGGTCATACTCCCGGAAGCGGCGGAGATTTCTCCGAATTGTATCGGTTGACAAGTATCAATTTTCAAAGACGGCTATGCTGCCCGTCCTTTCGCACAAGGCAAACTTCGTCAGGTCCTGCGGTCGGCGGGCCATCCGCAGACGGCAATGCTCAAGAATCGAACCGTTCCAACCGGCTAGAAGCTAGAACACTCAAGGAGAAAGCATGGCGGAGCATCGCATTTATTCGGTTAGTGTCGCGAGCGTCTATCCCCACTATGTCGCCAAGGCGGAGAAGAAGGGACGCACGAAGGCAGAGGTCGACGAAATCATCCGTTGGCTGACGGGGCACAGTCAGCAGACATTGGACGATCAGTTGGCGAAGAACACCTGCTTCCGGGACTTCTTTGCACAAGCGCCTCGGATGAATCCCTCCCGCACGTTGATTACTGGTTTGATCTGCGGCGTTCGCGTCGAAGAAATTCAGGAAACGACAATGCGCGAGATCCGCTACCTGGACAAACTGATCGACGAACTCGCGAGGGGAAAGGCGATGGAAAAAATTCTTCGAAAGTAGCCATGCTTACCGACCGTGGTTTGCGTCGATGCCGTCCAAGAGCGGATCTCCGGCGCCGGCTACTTCCTCCGAAGCGGCCGGCGCCGGTCTTTGACCGGTCCTTAGGCGCTATTGGTTGATCTCGGGTTCGACGAGCCTTGCCAGATTTCGCAGAGATTCCTGCCAACCAAGATAGCAGGCCTCGAGTGGAATGACGTCGGGTACGCCTTCCTGCACGATCTCGAGTTCGGTACCGACCGATACTTTCTTCAACGTCACGGTCACCTGCATCTCGCCGGGCAGGTTGGGGTCGTCGAATTTGTCCGTGTAGCGCAGACGTTCGCCGGGGAATAGTTCGACATATTCACCACCAAAGGCGTGGCTTTCACCCGTCGTGAAGTTCCGGAAGGACATTTTGAAGGTGCCGCCGGCTTTTGGCTCCAGATGATGCACGGTGCAGGCAAAGCCATTCGGCGGAAGCCATTTCGCGAGCGCGTCGGCCTCGAGGAACGCGCGATAGAGTTTCTCCGGGCTGGTCGCCAGAACGCGGTGCAATCGTACAGTGTTGGGCATGATCGTTTATCCTTAAGAACGGCGGACGGCTCCGATGAATTGCCGATCCATGCGCCAAGGACGAACGGGTATCCGACAACCCGACACCGGACCACCGATTTTTTCTAAGGCGCCAACCTCACAAACATCGACCGACGCTTTACTCAGCCGCCTGCATGTGTTCCTGCGGCCAACGCCGCAGCGCTTCCCGGCCTGCATCCGTCAAGCCGTACACGCCTCGATCGAGCCGCTCGAACCAGCCATATACATTCGACAGCAATATCTTACCGGCCTCCGGCATCCCCATTCTGAGGTCGCGCACACGCAGCGGGCCTGCCTCGAGAGCTGCCGCACAGGCGAGCGCCTGCTGGCGGTATGCCGTCATGACGGGCGCGCGCGTGCTGCCGCCGAGCGCCGGATCGCCGCGGCGTTTCTGGTGTTCACGCATGAGCCTCGAGCGCCGTTTCGGATTGTTCCGCGGCATTGGCGACACGGAACCGACGATGACGCTGACCTCGCCTGTGTCGGAAATGCCAAGCATGCCGATGCCGAGCCTGCGACACAGATCTCGGTAGCGTTTGTCGCTTTCCCGTCCTTTGCCCTTGACCGACATTCTGGCGGCGATCCAGACCTCGTCCGAAATCGTGGCCCGGTCGATAGCCTGGAGGATGAGCTCCAGGTTGAAGCTCAATTTCAGTTCGCAGATCACGACAACAGGCGGATCCTCATCACTGAGGCCGACAAGGTCGCAACCTCCAACTTCGCCTTTGACGAGGTAGCCGGCCTTTTCGAGAAAGCCTTTGACGGGCAGATAAAGTGACGTTTCCATTTCCCTGCAGATCCCGATCGCACTCTTCCTTTGCGGGCAGCTGAAAGTGCTCGATTTCCAGATTGGCTTAGGAAGAGGTCCTTTTAGCCGTTTCTGCGCCAAGAAGCTGGCGGAGGGAACTCTTTGGCACCGGCTTGGAGAGGTGGAAACCCTGCAGTTCGTCACAGCCGAGGTTTCGGAGTATCTCGCTCTGCTCTTCCGTTTCCACCCCTTCTGCCGTGATGCGCAGGCCTTTGGCATGTGCTACGCCTACGATGGACTGGACGACCGCGACGCCACCACCTGGCCGGTCGAAGGCATGAACGAAAGACCGGTCGATCTTGATCCGATCGACCTCCAGCCGCTGCAAACGGCCGAATGAAGAGAAGCCGGTTCCGAAATCGTCCAGTGCGAACTTGACGCCGAAGTCGCGCAACGCCGTGATGTTTTTTTCGCAGACGCCAGCCTCGTCCAGCAGAGCCGTTTCGGTGATCTCGAGCTCCAATCTCCAGGGCTCGACGCTGAACTGCCGCAGCAATGAGAATACCTGAGCCGCATAATGCCGTTGTCCCAGCTCTATCGCGGAGACGTTCACTGCAATGTCGAGGCTCGGGAACTCGCGCGCAGTAGAACAGGCTTCCTTCAGCACGAAAGCGCCGAGCCGATCGATAAGGCCTGCGGTCTCCGCCAGCGGAACGAAGACATCCGGTGCTATGGCGCCCTTGCTCGGATGCCGCCAGCGAACAAGAGCCTCAAGCGAGCTTATTTCGCGCGACTGTGCTGAATATACGGGCTGGTAGAAGACTTCGAGCTGATTGCCCGCGTGAAGCGCCGCCCGCAGATCCTGCTCGAGATCCCGCTTCGTCCTGATCAGTTCGTCCATATGAGGGCCAAAGACGGCGTAGCGGTTCCGGCCGGCCGATTTGGCGTGGTATAGCGCGATATCGGCCTTCCGGGTGATCTCGACGGGATCGGCGTCATTCCCGGTTGCGACCGCCACACCAATCGAAAGCCCGATAAGAATGGGTTGGCCGTCGATCTCGAAAGGCTGGCGGATCGCAGCAATCAGCGAGTCACAGAGTTTTTCCACCTCTTCCTGGCGGGTGCGCTCGACGACGATGGTAAACTCATCGCCACCAATTCTGGAAATGACGCCAGCAGACGCTGTTTCCATAAGCCGCTTTGCCACCGCGACCATCAGACGATCGCCAACGGGATGGCCGAGCGTATCGTTCACTTGTTTGAAGCGATCGAGGTCGAGGTACAAAAGAGCGTTGGCTTGATCGGCCGCCGAGCTGGCGACGGCTTGGGCAAGCGACTGATTGAAAGAGGCACGGTTTGCGAGCCCGGTCAAGGGATCGTGTCGCGCCAGGTGATTGAGCTCCGCTTGACTTTCCTGAAGGCGTCTCGACCGCCTCCGCAAGACGACGCTCAGTCCGCTCGTAAGCGTGAAAAGCAGAAGGCCGGATATCAGAAGCACCGGCGCAGTGGCCTTCATCACGGCGGCACCGGGTCTAAATGGCAGCCAGGAAAAATATCCGATTGGTTCTCCGGAGGACCGTACGATCGGCGCATAGGACCGGTTCCGACCGAGATCCGGCGAAACGGAAAAGCGCAGATCTTCGAAGCCGTAATCCGCACCAAGACCGGTGAGAAAATCGTCGTCGAGGAAACGGATCGCCAAGTGCAGAAACTCCCGGCCGGGCTCCTGAACGATGTCACCGGTGTCCGACACGATCGGTTTAGCGCTGACTATTGCCGGGCGGCCTTCGATCCGGACCAGATCGCTCTCGCCGATCGACAGCACCTGATCACTGGTGCCTGCCTCGTCGCCGGCTGCGAGCCTTTCCTGCAGCTTGGCGACAAGCGGCATTGCCGCAGGCGCTATGTTCCTGAAAATCCCCCCGTCGTCGGTTCGTCCGTCGAGATAGGCGAAGACCGGCTTGCGGTCCGGGCTGATCACGAAGGCGCCGTCATGTCGGAAATAGCTGTGCATCCAGCTGCCCAGGTTGGAATCGACCCACCCCGCATCCCATTCCAGAGACACTTTTCTGACTGCGTCATCCCAGACTGTGACACTCTCCTGATCGTGGGCGATACTGCCTTGCATCTTGGAGATGACGAGCTCGACGAGTTGTTGCTGCCGTTCTATTGCTACAGCATCGGATTGGTGAGCTGACCAGCGGACGGCAAGGTATATGCCCCCGATTAAGGCCATTGCGATGGCCAGGGGCATTAGCCACCTGAAAACCGCGACTCTGCCAGACACAAAACTCATCCGCTCCTCCTGGTAGGCCGGCTCACATTGAGCTGAACGTCTTAAAACGCCGTAAGCTCCGTACCCCTCTCATCCACTTTGTCTACCATCTCTAGCGCGAAATGAGGAAAGCTGTGTCCGGCTTTCCGCCGGCGCCCCCGCGTCTCAATTCTTTAGAACCGATTATGATCTCTCGACGCGCTTGCTTCGCCGCATGGCGTATCCAGGTGCGATCTTTGGATGGGCGAGTTTCAACGGACGAGGAGCGGCGTCGGAGAGCGCCTCGCGGACGGCGTCCCCCATCCCGAATACGACGAAATCCGCCTGCATCGATTCAATAAGTTGGTCTCGCTCGGTTGCTCCTGGCCGGCCGTTCTCCTGCCACAGGACGATCCCGATACGCGCCGCAGGCGCCATACGTTTCAGCCGGCGCACGGTAAATTTGGCATGCCGCATAAAATCCTGATCGAGAACGCTTAGGACGACTGCGTTGCGTCCTTCAAGCTTCAGACCTTTTATATTGCCCGCCTTGAGAACTTCGTGGCCGGCCTGCGCAGCATCCGCGCCCTGGATCCAAAGGGTCTGGGCGAGCATTGAAGCGGCAACATCGTCGAGGTCACCACGCCCCCCGACGCAAAGGACAGATTTCCCGTCTCCCGTGGGAAGATCATATTCATCCATTTCCCCGTCCCCGTCACTTTCCTGATCTTCCGTGCTCGTTTCCTCCTCCCCCTCCTCTTCGCCGGCAATCTCCTCGAGATTGGCAATAAGTGTGTTCGCACTCTGGGCAATCTGAGCTGCCTGGGCGCTCGTCAAGGCGCCCCGTGCGCGGTCCCGCTCGGCCAGGAGCAATGCGGGGATCGCAACGGTGTCGTAGAACTCGACGAGATATTTCTCCTCAAGCATATCTTCGGCGTTGTCCGTCGCCTCATCCGGATCACCGGCGAGCAGGCGCTGGTAGAGGCGCTCCTTCGGATCGAGAACGGGCTCGTTGCCCAGCAGAATCTCCAGGAACTCGAACTGTGGGACGTGCCGTCCGAGGACTACGAGGCACACGGTCAGAGGTGTCGACAGCACCAATCCCACCGGCCCCCAGAGCCATGCCCAGAAGATCGCCGAGACGATGATCGCAAGCGGAGACAGACCGGTGCGTGAACCATACAGCCAAGGCTCGACCACATTATTGCTGAGAAGTTCGAGAACGATGAAAAGGGCAGCCGTCCAAATGAGCAAGCTCCATCCCGGTGCCGCGGCAAAAGCGAGGAACAATGGCAGCGCCGCGGCGATCACCGGTCCGATATAGGGGACGAAGCGCAGTAGGATGGCCAGCATCCCCCAGAGAACGGCATTGGGAATGCCTAGCAGCGAGAGGCCTATCGCCAGCGGAATGCCGTAGGTGATGTTCACGACCAGTTGCATGAGCAGATAGCGGCCAACCCGGGCACCCGCGTCCTGAAGTGCCTCGGTCGTTCGATGCAGATCGCCGTAGCCGACCAACCGAATGAAACGGTCCCGCAAGTCCTCCCTCTCGAAGAGCATGAAGATAACCACGACGAGGACCAGGCCAGTCGTTGCCAAGGGGCCAAGCAGCGGGTTAATGATATTCTTCAATGTCTCGACGGGTCGCTGTGGAGAAAAAATCTCCACAAGAACGGGCTTTCTCTCAGGTTCGGCTTCGGGTGAGGCGCGAAGCTCGGGTTCGGGCCGGCTGATTTCTATGTTGATCCTCTCCATCACGCGACCAAGGCGGTCGAGGATCTGGCTCTCCGACCCTGTCTCCTTCAAACTCCTGACCTTCTCGACAATGTTGTATTGATAGGTCGGCAGATTTTGCGCGACCTCGCTGACTTGCATTGCGACAACGCCACTGAATGCGAACAGGAACAGAAAGGCGATTGTTACCGTGCCGACAACCGCCACTGAGCGGGGACAACCGACCCTGCGCAGTTTCGAAACCAGCGGCGCGAGAGCGAAGGTGAGCAAAATGGCGATCGCCAGAGGCAGAAACACATCACGGGCGAAATAGAGCACTGCAACCGTGGCTGCGGTTGCGACGAAGGTTGGCAGACGTGACCGCTGTGCTGCCGCTGCCGTGCCGCGCGCAAGCGCGATCTGCTGCATTCCGCTGGCGGCTGCGGCACGATCCGGAGCATTGGCACGCGAGAACTTCAGCACCGTACCCTCCACCATTACTCAAACGACCGCGCTGACTGCCACCAGCAGGCTGGAGGTCATCACCAGCTTCGCACTTTAGGAGCTTGCTCAAGAAAATAGGGCAGTGATTGACGCCGCCCAGCACCTGCTCCGTGCAAACGCACAGCACTCCGATGACGTTCCTTCTCGCGAAAGCCGTCGCCGATCAAGTTCCGCGAGCGAGAGATGGTGCGGGCGGAACCATTTTCCGTCCGGCGTGTTTCTGGAAGGGGAAAAAACTCGCGGTCTTCTGAAGAGGTAACCACATGAAAAATATGATCATTGTCGCGGCAGCACTGATGGGCGCCGTGGCCACGTCATCGCTCGCGCAAACGGCACCTTCATCGGAAGGAGACACGCCCGCGGTGGCAACGCCCGACTCGCAGAATCCGACGGCCCCCGTCGAAGGCGCGAACAGCTTCACTGAAGCGCAGGCCAAGGATCGGATTGAAGAGGCAGGATACACCGACGTCAACGGATTGAAACTGGATGACCAGGGCGTGTGGCAGGCAACTGCGATGAAAGACGGCAAATCCGTGTCGGTCGCTCTCGATTACCAGGGCAACGTAACGGCGCAGTAGAGGGGATGAGAAAAGTGTGCGCGATTTTTCGCCCGCAACCCAGCGTCTCAACCTATTGGACACGATCGTTCGTTTTTGGTCGATGCGACCTGAAAAGATCGTGACCCACGCTACCAGGATACCTCCGAACGGAAAGGGAGAAAAATATGAGAACCGTAACTGGGCTCTTTGACGATTATGAAGACGCTCGCGAAGCTGTAACCGACCTGGAAACGGCAGGCGTGCCTTCGGACGATATCAGCATTGTCGCGAACAACACGGGCGACCGATACGCTACCGACAGCTCCAACGCGGCCGAAGGCGCCGGGGCGGGAGCTGGCCTTGGTGCTGCCGGAGGCGGCGTGGTCGGTCTCCTGACGGGGCTCGGGCTCATGGCAATTCCCGGCGTTGGCCCCGTCGTTGCTGCTGGCTGGCTCGCCTCCACCGCGGCCGGTGCGGCGGCCGGCGCAGTCGCGGGAGGCGCGGCCGGAGGCCTGATCGGCGCACTGACGGATTCCGGCGTGGATGAAGACGACGCCCATGTTTACGCCGAAGGCGTTCGCCGCGGGGGCACTTTGGTGACGGCAAGGGTAGAGGACGATCTCGCACCTCAGGCAGAAGCGATCCTGAGGCAGCGGAGAATCGTGGATCCTACCGCTCGCAGGAGCCTCTATGCACAGGAAGGATGGTCGCGGTTTGACGAAAATTCCGACCCGTACACGGTAGATCAGGTCGAGCGGGAGCGTGAGCGCTATCGCAGCATGATGCCCTGACGCGCGCCGTGCAGCGGATTTAAGGTCGTGAATGCGGGACGCAGGCGTTGCGTCCCGTTGGAACCTTTTTCGTCACCGGCGGTGCGAGGCCATTCCCGAAGCGGTCCGTTCCTCGGCGAAGTGTTCGCGCGTCAGTTTTGTGATTATGGGGGACAGAAGCAGCAATGAGATCAGGTTGGGAATGGCCATCAGTGCGTTCAATGTGTCGGCCACAAGCCAGGCAAAGTCGAGGCTGAGCGTGGCTCCGAAGAACGCTGCGACGGTCCACAGGATGCGGAACGGTATCGCGCTTACGGTTCCGATCAGGAATTCCCAGCACTTCTCCGCATAGTAGGCCCAACCGAGAATCGTTGTGAAGGCGAAGAGTGCCAGCGAGATCGTTACGAGGTAATTCCCGTAGCCGGGCAGCGCCGCCTCAAATGCCGCGGAGCTCAGCACCGCGCCGGTTTCGCCGGACGTCCAGACGCCTGACACCATGATCGCAAGGCCCGTCAGGGTGCAGACGATGACCGTGTCGATGAACGTCCCCATCATGCCGACGACGCCGGAGAAAACAGGATCGGCCGTCGAGCCGGCGGCCTGCGCGATGCCGGCAGTGCCGAGGCCTGCCTCGTTCGAAAAGATTCCGCGGGCCACACCCATCCGTATCGCCATCAGCACAGTGGAGCCGAGAAATCCGCCGGTGGCAGCCGTAGGGCTAAGCGCCTGGGTGAAGATGGTGGCGACGGCATGCGGGATGTTGCCGGCAAAGACAATCAGGACAGCAGCGACGCAGACAAGATAGAAGAGCGCCATGAACGGCACGACTTTCTCGGCAACCGCGCCGATTCTCTGGATGCCGCCCAGAATCACCGCACCCGTCAAAACAGCAATGACGATCCCGCTGATCCAGGTCTCGATGCCGAAGGCATTCTGGACGGCACTGGCGATACCATTAGCCTGCACCATGTTGCCGATCCCGAAACCCGCCAGTCCGCCAAAGATGGCGAAGGCGGTCCCCAGCCACTGCCAATGCTTGCCGAGGCCGTTCTTGATCGCAAACATCGGTCCTCCGGCATGTTCGCCTTTGTCGTCGATTTCGCGGTATTTCACTGCAACGACAACTTCGGCATATTTTGTTGCCATGCCGACGAAAGCAGTGACCCACATCCAGAAAAGCGCTCCCGGCCCGCCGACCGCGATCGCGGTAGCGACACCGGCGATATTGCCGGTGCCGATAGTGGCGGACAGTGCCGTCATCAGCGCCGCGTAGGGCGTAATCTCGCCCTCCGCAGCCCTGCCGGGCGTGCGGCTTTTCAGGATCATGCGGAAGCCGTAGGTCACTTTGCGGATTGGCATGAAGGCCAGGCGAATCTGTAGGTACAGACCGGTGCCGATGATCAGAACGATCATAGGCACGCCCCAAACAATGCTGTTGAGCCAGTTGAAAAATTGATCAAGTGCTTCCACGAACTGCTCTCCTCCTTGATGGCGTGCTTAGGGCTGCTGACAGCAAGCTTTCAAGGGTCGCGAATATACATAGAAGTTGGCACCGGTGAATTTCATAGTGCGAATGGTTCTATTTATGAAATTGATGATGACCGGCCTTGCAAGCTCTTCCGTAAGGCCGGACCGTCGTCAACGCTGCCCGTGGCGTCAGTCGCCGGGCCGGAGCGGCAGTAGCGATCGAAATTTTACAGGACGCGTGCTTCGCCATTCTGCGGAAGAACGAGATGCGGGTGCAAAATCGCATGCGCATTTCCTCATCCCGCCGGGCAAAATCGGCAGAGACCTGAGCCCCCCGTTTGAGGCCGCGCGGCAATATACTACTTGATCTTCAAAAGCAGCATTTTGCCGGCCATGGTGATACCGTGGGCCGATTCCTCGGGTATGACATTCGTATCAAGCGCTTTCACCAGACCATGCTCGCGCAGCTCGTTGAGGGTTGCTGTACTCAGGAACTTGATCTTCTGCGGGCGCTCTTTGAACCGGTCGTTCCTTGCATAGGTGACCTGGGCATTGAGGTGCGTCCACCTCTTTCCGTCCTGAGGATAGACATCACCGTCCTTGGCGAGCTTGAGGCCCCGGATCTGGGTTGGCGTCAATTCAATCATGTCTTCGTCTTTCGTCGATCTTATGTAAGGGAGCGGCGTAGCGATCCAGCGGCGTCGCGGAATGAAACCAGCCGCCGGCGCCGGTCGTCCCAAAGTACGAGCCGTACGCATTTGAGGCTGTCCCAAAGCGTGATACGGCCGATGCCGGCGAGTTGCGGATGATCGCGCAGCACTTCCGGCAGGCGGTAGTAAGGAATCCGGCTGGACAGGTGATGCACGTGGTGGATGCCGATATTGCCGGTAAGCCAGCGCAGCACCGGCGGAAGATCGTAATGCGAGGCGCCATGCAGCGCCGCCTGCGGAAACCGCCAGTCCTGACCCGCCGACCAGTGGGTTTCCTCGAACTGGTGTTGCACATAGAAGAGCCAAACGCCGGCGGCGCCGGCGAGCAGCACGACCGGGAGATGGATCAGGAGAAAGGCGCCCCACCCGACGGTCCACACCATCAAGGCGACCAGCATGACAATCGCTGCGTTCGTCGCCATGGTCGAAATCCATGGCAGAGCACCCGACTTCATCATGCCGAAGGGCAGGCGCTGCTTGAATAGAAAGAGCCAGGCCGGCCCGATCCCGAACATGACGAGCGGGTGCCGGTAAAGCCGGTAAGCGAGGCGCTTCATCGGCGAGCGGGCACGATATTCGGCAATCGTCAGCGTGGTGATGTCACCAACGCCACGTTCGTCGAGATTGCCCGCACTCGCATGATGGGCTGCGTGTGCACGCCTCCAGTAGTCATAGGGGGTCAGGGTCAGCACTCCGAGAAGGCGACCGGTCCAGTCATCAAGTCCGCGGCGCGCGAAAAACGAGCCGTGGCCGCAGTCGTGCTGGATCATGAACAGCCTGAGCAGGAAGGCGCTGGCGGGAAGGATCGCCACGAGCCCTGGCCAGAAGCTGTTGGCCAGGGAAATACAGGCGACAGCCCAGAAGATGGCAAATGGGACAAGCGTGACAACCAGTTCGAAGGCGCTACGCCCCAAACGGGGCTGCCGGTATTTCGCCAGCGTCTTCAACCACGCTCCAGCATTGTCTTCAACAAGTGAAGCGGGTGGATAGACATGTGAACTCATTATGACCGGTCCGATTTTCGCTCGCCCCGCATCGAATGTCAGGGCAGTAGCAGCACCCGTCGATCGGGGCTGCGGATGTTGAGTTTTACGCCCGACGGGCCTTGCGGGCGGCGTAACGGCGGTCGCGTTCGGCCTTGCGGGCCGCCTCGTCCGCCACGACGCGTGAAACCCGATTGGCAATTTCCGCCTGGCGGGCTTCGGCTTCCGCCCTTTCCTCAGCCTCGGCGGCGGCCGCCAAGGCCGCGGCTTCCGCCAAAACACGCTCATGCTCGGCTGCTTTCAACGCTTCGCGCTCGGCGCGACGGGCCTCCCTGGCACGGCCGGCGGCTTCACGAGCAGCCAGTTTTTCCTGCATTTCAGGGTCCGTCGGCTTGGGGGCGGACGCAAATTTCGCCAGAAGCTGCCGCTTTGCATCTGCCGCGGCATTGCGTCGTTCGGTAAAGCCGTTGTCGCTCGGGTGTCTCAATCGTCGTTCCTTTTGTAATCGCTTGTTGTAATCGCTTGGACGCACGCGCGTCCTATGTCCCGCATGCCCTTCGATCGCGTATGATCAAAGGAAACGTGCACAGCGTGAGATTTTACCTCCCGCTGTGAACGGAAAAAGGCCAGACATACGCCTGGCCCTTTCGAACGTTTTGCCGCCATGCCAGTACATCCGTGGTCATTAGCGGCCAAAAGCGTCAGGCAGCGCGGAGCTGGCCTGCGGACATCTTGCCCGACTTGTTGTCACGCTCGAGCTCGAAGCCGAGCTTCTGACCTTCGACGATCGAATTCATGCCGGCGCGCTCAACAGCAGAGATGTGAACGAACACATCGGCGCTGCCGTCGTCAGGCTGAATGAAGCCAAAGCCCTTGGTTGAATTGAACCATTTTACTGTGCCAGTGGTCATAACGAACCCTTTCTTAGCAACATTGATCACCGCTGGGCGACGCACAGCGGGGTTTCGACTTTTGAGAGAGGGAAGTTCGTCAAGAGACGCGCAACGCGCAGCAAAACAAATATCGGCAAACAAAGTATCGATGACCCTTCATAGACGAGAGACGCGACCACGTCAACTTTTTGTTTTTTGGAGGAGCCGAATACAATTTTTGGTAGCATAACTTGAAAGGTCGCTTCTCTCCGCAGGTCGCCGCCGAGATATTGTGCGTGCCCGGAGTCAATCGGCAGGTACCAATCTGACCCGATGGCCGAGCGCGATCTCGACCAGTTCAGAGCGCGCGGGCGCCGAAAAGACGTCCGGCGCCGTGCTGCAGTCGGAAGCGAAGCCGCGGCCGTCAAGAGGCGGCACTCCGGGCAAGCGGTCCTGCTGCCGCAGCGGATTCTGCTCGGCATATGGATCGGGAATGGCTGCGATCAGCCGTCGCGTGTAGGGATGTGCGGGCTTCTCGAAAATATCCCGCCAGCCGCCCTCTTCCACGACCTGACCGAAAAACATCACGAGCACCCGGTCGCTCATATGTTCCACCACGCTGAGGTCATGGCTGATCATCAGATAGGCGAGGCCGAGCTTTTCCTGAAGGTCCAGCAGCAGGTTGATGATCTGCGCGCGGATCGACACGTCGAGGGCGGACACCGGCTCGTCAAGCACGACGATCTCCGGCTCCAGGATAAGCGCGCGAGCTATGCCGATGCGCTGGCGCTGGCCGCCGGAAAACTCGTGCGGATAACGGAGCGCCTGCTCGGGCGTCAGCCCCACATTGCCAAGCATGACCTCGATTCGGTCGGCGATCTCTGACGCCGCGGTGATGCCGTGCAGCCGCAGTGGCGCAGCCAGCGAAGCGCGTACGGTTTGGCGCGGATTGAGCGAGGCATAAGGGTCCTGGAAAACCATCTGCACCGCCTTGGCGCGCTGCATGCGCCCCGGCGCGCCCGTTCCGGTGAGCGGCTGGCCGCGGTAGCGGATCGTGCCTTCTGTCGGTTCCTGAAGACCGAGGATCGCGAGCGCAGTCGTGGATTTGCCGCAGCCGGATTCGCCCACGATCGACAGGCACTCGCCCTTGGCAAGTTTGAAGCTGATGCCGTTGACGGCATGCAGCATGCGCCGCCCGCTTCCGAGCAGGCCACCGCCTGAAACAGAAAAGCGGACGTGCAGGTCATCGACCTCCAGCAGAGAGGCCGTCATGACCGGCTCCCTTCTTCCGCACAGCGCGGGGCGATAAAGCGCGTCTCGACCAGCTTCGAGCGATCGGCGATGATGCTGTCGATGTCCACCAGCCGCTGGCGGCCATGCTGGCTGCGGCTGCCGAAGCGCGGCAGGGCGCCGAGAAGCCCGCGGGTATATTCGTGCCGCGGATCCGTGAAGAGCGCCCGCGTCTCGTTCTCCTCGACGAGGCATCCGGCATACATGACGCCGACGCGCTGGCAGATGCTGGCGATCACGCCGAGGTCGTGACTGATGAAGAGAACCGCCGTGCCGCGCTCGGCGCAGAGTTCCTTGATCAGGCGCAGCACCTCAGCCTGCACGGTGACGTCGAGCGCTGTGGTCGGTTCGTCGGCGATCAGGAGGTCCGGATTGCAGGCGAGCGCCATGGCGATCATCACCCGCTGGCGCAGGCCACCCGACATCTGGTGCGGATAGTTGCGCGCCCGCCTGTCGGGGTTCGGCACGCGCACGCTCATGAGGGCTTCCACCGCGAGTTCCTGCGCCTCGTCCCAGTTCTTTCCCTGATGCAGGACGAACATTTCGGCTATCTGCCGGCCGATCGTGGAGAGCGGGTTCAGCGCGGTCATCGGCTCTTGAAAGATCATGGCGATGCGGTTGCCGCGCAGGCGCCGCATCGCGCGCTTGGGGAGTGCCAGCAGGTTCTCGCCTTTGAACAGGATCTCGCCGCCGGAAACGGCGAGCGGCTTCTTGAGGAGTCCCATGACGGCGAGTGAAGTCACGGACTTGCCGGAGCCGGACTCACCGACAAGACCATAGGCCTCCCCCGGCATGATCTGGAAGGAGACGTCCTTGAGCAGTGGGCGAACGACGGAACGGCCGACCGCGAGGCCCAAGCAAAGCTCCCTGATGTCGAGAAGCGGCACCGTCATGGGTTGCGTGTCCTCATATGCGGATCGAGGCTGTCGCGCAGGCCGTCGCCGAGAAGGTTGAAGCCGAGCACGGAGAGGAAAATGGCAAGGCCGGGAAAGATCGCCACCCAGGGCGCAAGCTGAATGAGCTGACGCGCGTCCGTCAGCATCGAGCCCCAGCTCGGGAATGGCGGCTGGATACCGAGGCCAAGGAAGGACAGAGCGGCTTCCGAAAGAACCGCCGAACCCATGCCGAGCGTCGCCATCACAAGGATCGGCCCCATTATATTGGGCAGGATCTGCGTGAACATGATCCGCAGGTCCCCGTAACCCAGCGTCTGCGCCGCCTGCACATAGCTCAACGATTTCAGGGAGAGCGTGGAAGAGCGTGCAATTCGGCAGGTCCAGCTCCAGTTGGTGAGGCCAAGCGCGACAAGCAGCGAAGGAAGGCCCGGACCCAGCACCGCCATTACGGCAAGCGCGAAGATCAGCGATGGAATTGCGAGCATGACGTTCGTGACGCCATTGACCAGGTCGTCCCACCAACCGCCCCAATAGCCCGCCGTCATGCCCAGCGTCACGCCGATGATCGAATTTATGAGCTGCGAGACGACGCCGACCGTGAGCGAAATTTGCGCACCATACAGAATACGGGTATAGACGTCCCTCCCCTGCCCGTCCGTGCCGAACCAGAAGGTGGCATCCGGTGGCAGCTCCGAGTTCATCAGGTCCGCGTCGAGCACCGGGTCGAAGGGGGCGATCCACGGGGCGAGAATGCCGGCAAGAACCACCAGTGCGGTCAGGCCGGCACCGAGCCAGAAGTTGAAGCCCAGTCGCATCCCGTCACTCCTGCTTGATACGCGGATCGATCGCGGCATAGATCAGATCGACCGCCGTGTTGATGACGAGGAACCAGAGCACGATAATGAGGATGGTCCCCTGCACCACGGGAATGTCGCGGCTTGCGACGCTGTCCACCAGAAGCGAGCCGATACCGGGCCAGGCGAAGAGTTTTTCTATGACGACCGCCTGGCCGATCAGCGAGCCGAATTGCAGGCCGAGTGTCGTGACGATCAGCACCAGCGCGTTGCGCGCCACGTGCCAACGAACCACCTTGGCCTCGCTCATGCCTTTTGAATGGGCGGTGCGGATGAAGTCGGCGTTCAGCACATCGAGAACACCGGCCCGCGTGGTGCGGGCGAGAAGCGCAAGCGGCGTGACGCCGAGTGTGACGGCGGGCAGGATCAGGTTCCGGAAGGACCCGTCGCCATAGCCGAAGCTCGGCAGCCAGTTCAGCTGCAGGGCGAAGATATACATCATCAGGAGACCCAGCCAGAACTGCGGCATTGAGAGGCCCGACACGGCTCCGATCATCGTCACCGTGTCGAGCACCGACCCCGGCCTCAGCGCTGCAAGGAAACCGAGGGGCACACCGACGACGAGGGCAAAGGCCATGGCGGCGATCGCCAGCTGCAGCGACGCCCATATGCGGTCGTTGATGAGGTCTATTACCGGTTGACGGGTGCGGAAGCTGGTGCCGAGATCAAATTGCGCAAGGTCCGTGACATAGGTCGCGAAGCGCTCCATCAGCGGCTTGTTCAGCCCGAATTCCTCGTTGAGGCGGGCGATCATCTGCGGGTCGGCGGCACGCTTGCCGTCAGCGAAGAGGCTTGCGGCGAAGGTGCCGGGCACGACGCTGAAGATAACGAAGATGAGCATCGCCACGACGACGACCGTGGGTATGATCTGCAAGGTGCGGCGCAGGGTGAAGCGAAGCATGAGCCGTTCCGTTTTGGCCGCCCGAACGGGCGCGACAATCGAGGCGGGGGACAGCGGCCGCCGCCCCCGCCCCCTCAGGCTTACTGGCGCGAGGCCGGTGCCTTATCGTCGATCCAGATCTCGTCATAGGGCTGGATCGCCAGTTCCGTCGCGTTCGGAACGAGGCCGTGGACCCACGGCTGGTAGGCGATCACCGCCTTGTTGTAGTTGAAGAACCAGACCGGCGCGTCGTCCTGCACGATATTGTTGGCCTGGCGCAGGAGATCGTTCTGCTTGGCCGGGTCACGCTCCTGTTTGGCCGCCTCATAGAGCTTGTCGAATTCCGGGCTCGCATAGCTCGTGTAGTTGCAGGCGGATTGCGGCGTCTTTGAATAGTAGCAGCGCAGCGCGTTCAGCGGATCCGGGCCGGAAAGGTTCGACCAGATGAAGGCCTGGAAGTTGTTGGTCGTCACCGCCTCGCCGAGTGCCGAGCTTTCGACCGGCTTCGGCTTCACGGTGATGCCGACCTTCTTCAGCATGGGCAGGATGGCTTCGACGATCGGCACGCCCCAGCTTTCGTTCGGGCTGGCCGTCACCTCGAATTCGAAGCCGTCCGCGTAGCCGGCCTCGGCGAGCAGCGCCTGCGCCTTGTCCGGATCGTAGGCGTAGGGCGCCTTGTCGTTGTCGAAGGCCGGCGAGGAAATCGGCACCCATCCCGAGGCGGGATAGGCTTTGCTCTTGACCAGGCGCTCGATGATCAGCGGCGCGTTGATGGCATGGTTGATCGCCTGGCGCACCCGCCTGTCCTTGAAGGGTTCGAAGGCGGGATTGAAGCCTATATTACGGGTATAGACCTCTGCGACCTCCAGGAGGTGATCCTTCAATCCGTCCTCGCCCTGATAGGCCTGGTACTGGGTGGGCCCGAGAATCGAAACATCGATCTCCTTGTTGCGGAAGGCGATGTCGCGCGCGGCGTCCTCGGCCATCAACACGATATTGATGCGGTCGAGATAGGGTTTGCCCTCCTCATAATATTTGTCGAACTTTTCCACGACGAGCCGGGAGCCGGGTACGTGCTCCTTGAAGACGAAAGCGCCGAGGCCGACGGGGTTTTTGCCGAACTCCGCTTCGTCCTCGACATCGGACGGATAGATGACAGTCGTGTTCTGCATCAGCGGGAAGCCGGGATTGATCGTGCTGGCATAGGTGATCTCCAGCGTGTGATCGTCGATCTTCTTCAGACCCGAAATCTCGTCTGCCTTGCCGGCGGTATAGTCCTCCGCCCCCTTGATGACCGCAATGAAGCTCGCGCCGGGAAAGGCGTTCTTCGGATTGGCAATTCGTTTGTAGCTGTAGATGATGTCGTCGGCTGTCAGCGGCTTGCCGTTGTGGAATACGGCGTTTTCACGCAGGTGATAGGTGTGGACCGTGCCGTCCTCGGAAACGTCTTCCGAGGTCGCCAGTTCCAGCACCGGCTTGTTCTGGACCGCGTCCCAGCTGTAGAGCGCGCGGTGGATGGCCTGGGTGATGAATTCTTCCTGCGTGTTGGGGCTCGACTGCACGTCGAGCGTGGCGAAGCTCGAACCGTAGGGGGCGGTGAAGACAAGGGTCCCGCCGTGGCGTTCGCCCGCCGCAAGCGCCCCGCCAGCCACGCCGAGGCTGAGCATTGCCGCCAGTGTAAGTCTTTTCAGCATATCGTTCTCCCTCTCGTGCCGTTCCCGGCATCGTTTAAATACAGTCCGGCGGGCCGTCAGCGTGCATCGTGCACGACGCGGCCCGCAAGCAGGGTGAGCAAACAGCGGGTATCTGAGAGAATTGTTTCGGCCGGGGCGGCCAGAAGGTCGTTGTCGAAGACGGCGATGTCCGCCCATTGACCGGGCACAAGCCGTCCCTTGACCGCCTCGGCTTTCTGCGAATAGGCGCCGAATTCGGTATAGGCCTGCAACGCCTCTTCGCGGCTCAGCCGTTCGGATGCCTGCATCACCGTGCCCTTGCCGGTCTCGCGTGTGATCATCGCATGCAGGTTCGGGAACGGGTCGGGCGAGCACACGGGCGAATCGGAGCCGGTCGAAGGTTTTAATCCCATGCGCATCCAGGTGCCGATCGGATATGACGGCAAGCCTCGCTCTTCCCCGAGAACGGAAATGTAGCTGTCGCCGAAATCGTGGATGAAGGCCATCTGCGGTGCTGGCAAGATGCCGGCCGCCTTCATGCGCGCATTCTGTTCCGGCGCGGGAAAGCCGCAATGCTCGATACGATGGCGACGATCTGGATCGGGGTTTGCGGCAAGCGCCTTCTCATAGGCCGTGATGAGCTGTTCGATCGCGCCGTCGCCGATGGCGTGGCAGACCATCTGATACCCTCGGTCGTGACAGGCCTTGACGACCGCCTCGACCTCCGCGTCCGGCAGCATCTGCACGCCGATATTGTCCGGTTCGCCCTGATAGGGCTTCGTCATCCAGGCAGTGCGACCGCCCGCCGAACCGTCGAGAAAGACCTTTACACCCCCGACGCGCAGCATGTCGTCGCCGGCGCCGGAGAGAAGACCGGCTCGCCAGCAATCCTCGACGATGGAAACGCCGGGGTCGCCGAGCAGGGTCAGCCACACGCGGACCGGCAGACGGCCGGAAAGTTTAGCCATCTCGTAAGCCTGGATTTCGGCGAAACCGGAAACCTGGCCGACTGCCGCATCCATGCAGCTCGTGATTCCGGACGAAAGCAGGTGCTTTCCGGCCCGCTCGATCCCGTCGATAAGCTCTTCGGTGGCTGCGGGCGGCATGGCGGCCCTGACCAGGTTCTGGGCGTTTTCCGCCAGGAAGCCGTTCAGACACCCATTGGTGAGCCCGATCACGCCCCCTTCGGGCACCGCCGTCGTCTCTGTGATGCCGGCGAGCTCCAGCGCGCGGGTATTGGCGATTGAAACGTGGCCGCAGGCGCGCGTCAGCAGGACGGGGTGATCGGGCGCGGCGCGATCGAGATCGTCGCGCGTTGGGTGCCGGCCGGTGTCCAACTTGACCTGGTCATAGCCCCGGGCGCGGATCCAGCCGCCCTTTTGCGTCGTGGCTGCGCGGTCGGAAACCTGCTTCATCAGCGCCGCGAGCGTCGGCGCGGCCGCGGGCGACGCGTCGACCCAGCCCATGGCCATGCCGGTCGCGATGAGATGCAGGTGGTTGTCGATGAGGCCAGGGGTGGCAAAGCGGCCTTCGAGATCGATGACTTCGGTGCGCGGGCCCTTCAGGTTGGATATGTCCGCACTGCTGCCGGTTGCAAGAACCTTGCCCTGCCAAACGGCAAGGGCCTCGCTGACGCCCTCCTCCCGGCCGCGCCAGATGCGGCCATTGGTAAGGATAAGCTCGGCTTCGATTCCGATTGCCATCTGCAACTCCCCCTTGTGGCCCCGACGCTGCCGGCCGGCCCGCTTCCTCCGATTCCAACTTGGAAGGTCGCGACCGGCTTGGCCAATTCGCTTTTAGCAACAACCCATGCAGAATCGACATATCTGTCTTGATTGAATACCTATGAGCCGCCGCAGCACGCGCGCGTCGAAGGGGAAAGCAGACATGGAGATCAAGTGGCTGGAGGATTTCGTGACGCTTGCCGACACGTCCAGCTTCTCGCGTGCGGCTGAGCTGCGCAACGTGACTCAACCGGCCTTCAGCCGCCGGATCAAGCAATTGGAGAACTGGCTCGGCGCGACGCTGATCAGCCGCGCGACCATGCCGGCCGAACTCACGCCTGCCGGGCGCAATTTCCTGCCCGTCGCCCAGGAATCGATCCGTACCTTCTATGCGGCGCGCGAAGTTCTGCGTCTTCCGAATGAGCCGGGCCTCATCCGCTTCGCCGCGCTGCATACGCTGACTGTCACCTTCTTTCCGCGCTGGCTGAAAAAACTAGAGGCTGCGGGCGGGACATTCAGCACCTCGCTCATTCCGGACCGAGGTGGCATCGAGGCCAACCTCGACGCACTCATTGGCGACGAGGCGGATTTCTTCCTCACCTATGCCCATGCGGAAGTGCCGTTCCATCTCGCCCGGGGACAGTTCGCCTCGCTGACCGTGGCCCATGACCGTTTGATCCCGCTGGTCGCAACGGAGATCGTGCTGTCCGGCCATGCACAACCCGGTCGCAACCTCCTTGACCGTGCCGTCGCCCAGCCGCGGCTTGCCATCCCTTATCTCAGCTATGGCTTGAATTCTTTCTTTGGCGTTGCCCTTTCGCGCCTGCTGCTGCGCCGTCCGCCATTCCGGCGCCGCACGACACACGAAAACACCATCAGCGCCGGCTTGATGAACATGGCATTGACGGGCGCAGGCCTGTGCTGGCTTCCGGAAAGTCTCGCGCGTGAGGAGATGGAGGCAGGCCGCCTCGTGCCCGCCTCTGCGGATGAAGGCTGGAACCTCGACCTCGAGATCCGGCTCTACCGCCACGCGGCGGGCCGCAACCGCAAGGTCGAGGATCTATGGCAGACGGCGCAGCAGCTCCTGGAGCGCTCGCCCGCTTGATCACACTTCATGAAACGCTGTTCTTCCTCAGCCAGTCGGCAAGAGAAGGAATGATCCGGCCGCTGCGGCCCGCCATGGCGGGCGCCATGCAGAGCGCGTTCAGGACCGCCTCCTGCGTCGTCTCGGCGGCGGCGCGGAAAGCGATGTCGATGTGAGCGTCAGCGATCCGCTCCTGCGTGGCGAAGGATGCGGGCGGCTCGTGCTCCACCGGATCGGCAGTGGTGAAACAGAGGGCGACATCGCCGCTGCCATGGCCCCAGAAGGCGCCGAGGCGGGCAAGACCCGCGCCGGCCCGCCGCGTGATCCGCTGCAACTGGCGATCGGCCAAAGGAAGGTCCGTCGCCGTGACGACGATAACGGAGCCACATTCGGGCTTGGCCGGCACTTTCGGATCGGGTCGGCGCCCGTCCGGCAGGACGAGATCGCCGGCCGCCCCGAAATTTGCGAGAACTAGCGTGCCCAGCGTGAAGTCGCGCTTGCCTATCCGCATGCGCCGCGACGCCGTGCCGATACCCGCCTTGAAGCCGAAAGCCGTCATGCCGGAGCCGGCACCCACCGCCCCCTGCTCCACTGGCCCCATGCGGGCGGCGTCAAGCGCCGCCTCGGCATCGGCTGGCGTTACCGCCAGCGCCTGAATGTCGTTGATGCTGCCGTCGTTGCATTCGCAGACCACTGCATTGACGGTCGAGGTCTGTCGCCCGATTGCCGGATTGGCGGCGACGGCGCGGCGGATAAGCGCCTCCGTACAGGCGGATACGGAAAAGGTGTTGGTGAGCAGGATCGGCGTCTCGAGCGTGCCGAGTTCGGCCACCTGCATCAGCCCCGCCGATTTGCCGAAGCCGTTGATGACCTCCACCGCCGCCCGCGGCTTGACGCGGAAGATATCGCCCGGATGCGGGACGATGGCAGTGATCCCTGTGTACACGCCCTCGCCGCGCAACGACCGGTGGCCGATCGAAACGCCCGCAACGTCGGTTATTTCATTGCCCGGCCCCGGCGCCAGCCGGCCCTGCGGTATCAGTCCCAGTTCCCGTGCCGTCTTCATGTCGCCCTACCAACCCTCTGAACCCATCCGTTTGCGGAGGGAACCGCGCTTTTCCTGTCATTGCTTTAGTGCGCAATGCCGGCCGCTTCCAGATATAGAGCCTGGAGTTTCCGGGTCATCGGTCCGGGCCTGCCGTTGCCGACAAGCCGCACGCCGATCCGCACGACCGGGGTCACCAGGCTGGACGCGGAGGTCTGAAACGCCTCCGCGGCAGCCTGCGCCTCGCCGGGCGCGAAGGCACGCTCCACGATTTGTAGCCCCTCGGCCGCGCAGAGCTTGGCAAGAGCACGCTGCGTACAGCCCGGCAGCGTCACATGCGAAGCGGCGCGCGTGAGGATGTGCCCCTCGGCCGTTATGACATGGGCCGTGGAGCTGGCGCCCTCGGTCACCAGCCCGTTCTCCACCAGCCAGACATCGTCAAAACCGCGGGCGCGTGCCGCTTGTTTGGCCATGACCTGGCCGAGAAGCATGGCGGTTTTGATGTCACGCCGTTTCCAGCGCGGATCGTCCGCCAGATCGACCGCGATGCCGTCCCGCTGGGCCCTCGTGCCGCTCAGCATCTTCGCCTGGGTGAAGCCGACAAGCTTCGGCGCCAGTGCCTCGGAATAGAGAAAGTCGCGATCCGCCTCGCCGCGCGAGACCTGCAGATAGACCGTGCCGTCCCGCAAGTCGTTGCGGGCGATCAGTTCCGCTTGAATGCCTGCAATTTGCTCCAGGGAGAGCGCGAGCGGGATGGCGAGCTCCTTCAGCGAACGGCAGAGCCGACCGAGATGCAGATCGTTATCGATCATCCGCCCGCCGATCACCGCCGTTACCTCGTAGACGGCATCGCCGAACAGAAAACCCCGGTCAAAAAGCCCGATCCGGGCTTCCTCCTCGGGTATGAATTGACCATGGACGTAGACGATCCTGCCCATCTGTTCCTCCCGTTGCGGACAGAACATAGGAAGGACTCGCTGCGGCTGACCAATTCAATTTGGGCAGCATCTCATGCAAATTTCGCCTGAGCTCTGACTTATCCCTTGCTGCCTCGCAGCATGCGTGTACAGAGATTATACTTTAAAATATTAAGTATTTTCACGATTTTCCAGTAGATATTAAGAGCTTATTCTTGGCGCAGCTTCTCATTATGCTCACCGCTTCACCCCCAAGGAGCGCTGCTATGGCAAAGTTTATTGGAACGCGTGCGGGCGATATTCTGAGTGGTACAAGCGAAGGCGACCGGATCTGGAGTCTCGACGGCAATGATGTCGTGGATGGCGGCAAAGGCGATGACTTCGTCGATGGTAGGGCCGGCGACGATGCGCTGACAAGTTCAAGCGGCTTTGACGAGTTTACCGGCGGCGAAGGCAATGATCGGCTGTCGTTCATCGGCGTCGGCGGCGCGGCACGGGGTGGCACGGGGGTCGACACGCTTGTGGGCGATTACGCCGCAATAACCGATGCCTTCCTGTTCGATGGCATGAATGGCCACGCAGCCTTCGGCGATCTTTCGGTTAAAGCAAACCACCTTTATTTCCTCGATATCGAGCGACTCAATCTGACGACCGGGATCGGCGATGACAGAATCATTGCCACGGGCTTCAGCTTCGTCAACATCCATACCGGTGCGGGTGACGACCGTATCGAAACCGGCATCGGCGATGACCAGATCTATGCCGGCGACGGTCGGGATCTACTGTTTGGCGGCGCAGGCGACGATTTTATTAGCGGCGGTCAGGGCGACGACTACGTTAACGGCGGCAACGACGACGACAGGCTCGAGGGGGAGGACGGCAATGACAGTCTTGTGGGCGGTCGTGGCAACGACCGGCTCGATGGCGGCAGCGGCGATGACGACGTCAATGGCGGGGACGGCAACGACTCTCTGACCGGAGGCCTTGGATCGGATACGGTTACGGGCGGTGCCGGGGATGATTACCTGAGCAACGGTTTTGCCGCCGGAGACATACTGCTCGGCGGCGACGGCAATGACACTCTCTCGGCGGGTGGGGAAGACACCGCCTATGGCGGATGGAGTGAGCTCTATGGCGGCGCCGGCGATGACAGACTTCACGTCTATACGGATGGTATAATCGGCGCATTGGACGGCGGCGATGGTTTCGACAGAGCGAGCATCGCACTCGATGATGTGCCCGCCGGCTTCGTTCTCGATGCATCGCGTTTTGGCTCGATCGAGGAGTTCAACATCACCGTTAAATCGGCCTATCTTGGCGTCCACCTCTCCGGCGGGAATGGCAACGATAGGCTCTTCTGTTTCGACACCTACAGGGAAGGCCCCAGCGGAAACGATGTTTTGAACGGGCGCAGCGGCGATGACATACTCGTCGGCGGCAGTGGAGCGGATAGTCTGCTTGGCGGGGATGGCAACGATTCGCTGAGTGGCGAATATCACTCGGACAGGCTGCTCGGCGGTGCTGGCGCCGATCTTTTGACAGGTGGATCCGACGCCGACACTTTCATTTGGGACGAAGCCTCTGTCCGCAATGACAGCAGCATCGATCGGATCATCGACTTTCGCAGCGGGGACGGTGATGTGCTTCTATTCCGCGGCTTTGGCGGTACCGAGTTTCGCGACTTCGAAAGCTTCCTCGCCGCCTCCCGTGATACGCCCGAAGGGGTTTACGTCAGTTTCGATGGCGACGCCCACGGGATATTGATCCAGAATACCTGCTCGCTGGTTTTTCGGCCGCAGACGTCCTCTTCGCCTGAGCACACGGTCGCCCTTCCCAATGGGCTGGCGGCCTTCGATTTGAATCAATTGCAGTGTTCCCCGCGGGGAACTTTGCGGTAAGGCGCAATGCAAAGCCGTGCGTCCGAGAGACGGAAGCGAACGGCCCTCTACGTTCCGTTTGGAAGAAAATGGCTTGTGGAACAATGACTTACCGCTGAGCAGAAATGAGCTCTGCAACTCGGTGTACGCCCAAGCGCCTCCACTATAATGTCCTTTTTTGACGGCCTATGCAATGGCGGATCGCCCCCGCCACTGGCACGACAGCAATTCCGAAGCCGCCGCCCTGCCCCGTGCCGCCGCTCCCCTGCCGGAACGAAAATAAGTCAATCTACCCCCCCCCTTCTCGAGACGCTGGCGCTTGATGGTCACGGCCCCCAGCCAAAGTTCCCCTCGGGGAACATCTCGGACCGACGAATGAGAAGGCTTCCAGACGAGGCTAAGCCTCATTTTTAAGCTGACCAGGCTTGGCTGTCCGCCGGTAATGCTTACCCTGCGAGAACCGGCCATCGGCACCAGGCTCTGTGAATGGCACCACGCTTGCTCACATTCTGCAGGTCAACTCGTCGATGCCGTTGCCCTGTGCGCCGGACGAGCCGGACCGGCTGGTACACGGATTCGCGCCGAAGCTCTTGCGAGCCCGGCACCGCTCATCACCCAGCCGCCGGTGATCGCCAAACAGCGCCAAGGCCCCCCCGTCAGCAAGTTCCCCGCGGGGAACACCGGGCGCGTGTATTATTCACCTAGCAAGGACGAGACACGAGCCGGTCGGCGCCAGAATTGCGCCGGCACCCAAGCGGAAGGGCCGTTGCAAGCCGTCGTGGCCGCGCCGTCATCGTCGCGGCCCCGATCCGCTGCAAAGACATCCGAGACCGAGCCGGCCGGGAAACGTTCCCCGCGGGGAACCAACAGGACTGCACTTCACCCCATGTATAAGAGCGAGCTCGTCCGCTTTTGCCTGTCTGCGAGATCCATGAAGCAGGGGAGGTGCACAGGCGCTCGACCACGCCCGAGGTCTTTCCAAGTCGGCGTCTTCTGCCGAGGCACAAACGCGCGCCGCACAGCAGTGCTCCGGTGGCATCCCATCTGGGAAGCACAGAGGACCTCGATGCGAACATGGGATAGCCCTTTTTCTGGCCTGGAGCACCATCCACAGCGCACATTGATGGGCATGGCCGAATCGGGGTACGTCTTTAGTTGCGGAAATTTTTCGAATTTGCGTGTTTTCGAGTAGCTACGTGGTGATTAGCAAACGGTTAACCACTTCATTGCTTAAGTGACGGAAACGATCACCAGGGATTTTTGCAATGACTCGACATCTAAGCAGCCTCGCTTTCATGGAGAATTTCTCCAGCAAGCTTGAAATGGCGCTGAACAATTTGACCATGGCGCAGTTTCCTCCAGATGCGCGCCGCACGATGCGCAAATTCACCTCGACCGAAGTCGCGGCTCTGCTCGGCGTAACTGAGGCATATATTCGCCAGGTTGCCGCCAAGGATCAGGGACCTGAGCCAGAGATCGCCAATGGCCGGCGCCTCTACACGCTCGAACAGGTTCTTGAATTGCGCATGGCGCTTGCGGCCAACGGCCGGAAGAAATGGATGAATCCCCGCAGGACGGGTAACGAGCAATGCCAGATCGTTGCCGTCACCAACTTCAAGGGCGGTTCGAGCAAAACGTCGACGACAATCCATCTCGGCCATTATCTGGCGCTCCGAGGCTACCGCGTGCTGGCCGTCGACCTCGACCCCCAGGCATCGCTCACCGCTCTTCACGGCAGCTTGCCGGAATTTGACTATCGCGGTGGAGACACCCTTTACTCGGCCATTCGCTTCGACGATCCGGTCCCGACGAAGTCCATTATCCACCGGACTCACATCGTCGGCTTCGATGTCATCTGCGCCGGGCTCGAGCTGACCGAGTTCGAGACCGCAGTCGCGCTCGAGATGCGGCGCTCCGCGGGTACGGGCTTCCTGCTTCGCGTCTCCCAGGCTCTGGAGCAGGTTGTCGACGATTACGACTTCGTCCTCATGGACTCCGCCCCGTCCTTGAACTTCCTGACGCTTTCGTCCCTGACGGCTGCGACCGGCGTGATCATCCCGGTTCCGGCACATATGTTGGATGTGGATTCGACGGCGAAGTTTCTCGAATTGGCCGGGTCTTACATGCAGATACTGAACGAGGTGGGCACAGCCGCCCAGTGGGATTTCGCCAAGTTCCTGATCACGA
The DNA here is from genome assembly GCF_007827695.1 of Sinorhizobium medicae. Lineage (GTDB taxonomy): Bacteria > Pseudomonadota > Alphaproteobacteria > Rhizobiales > Rhizobiaceae > Sinorhizobium > Sinorhizobium medicae. The sequence goes on from NZ_VITA01000003.1 coordinate 170,448, forward strand.
AGTTCGAGCCAAACGATCACCCGCAGGCCAACATGTCCGCGCTGATGAGGCAGGTTTTCGGCGAGGACCTGCTGCTCAACTCGGTCAGCAAATCGACGGCCGTCGCAGATGCACTGACGTGGAAGCAGAGCCTTTACGAGGTTCAGCGATCCCGCTTCTCGGCGCCAAAGACCTACGATCGCGCCATAGAGTCGATCAACGCCGCCAATGCTGAACTCGAAGGCCTCTTCTGGAAGGCATGGGGGAGAGAATGAGCCGCAAGGATTCCAAAGGCCTTTTTGCCAATGTCCTCGGACAGCTGGAGAATTCAGCCGAGAAGGGCGGTATGCAGCGGTCCTCGTCGCCGCATCTTCTTAAAGTCGCCGCCGGCGTTCGCCAGATGCAGGAGCGCAGCGAACTTGCCGAACGCCTTCTAAAGGATGGTGGTCAGATCGTCGACATCGATCCGGACGAGATCATGGAATCTGCCATCCGGGATCGCTTCGACTCAGGCTACAGCGGCGCCAGCATCGCCGATCTGGTCGAGTCGATGCGCGAGCATGGACAAAGCACACCCGGTCTGGTCCGCCCGGTGCGCGGAGCAGCAAAACCGTTTCAGATCGTGTTCGGCCGGCGGCGTCTTGCCGCCGCCAAGCTCCTCGGCATCAAGTTCAAGACGATCGCACGGGAGCTCAGCGACGAAGACGCCATCGTTCTTCAAGGGGAGGAGAACAGCAACCGAAAGGACCTGTCCTTTATCGAGCGATGCTTTTTCGCGCAGTCACAGGAAACGGCCGGCTATCGCCGCGACGTTATCTGCAAATCGCTGAGCACCGGCAGATCGCATATTTCCGAAATGATCCGGATAGCAACGGCGTTGCCGCGCGAGATCCTGATGCAGATCGGTCCGGCGCCTGAAATCGGACGCCGCAGATGGCTGGAATTCGAACTGCGCTGGTCCGCTCATAAGGACCCCGGACATGTGGCGCAGCTGGTTCTGGAGAGAGACGAAATTCAATCCGCTTCCAGCGACCTTCGCTTCGCCGCGGTTTTTGAAGCGCTTTCCAAAGCGGACGGCAAGCCTGCAGCATCTTCGGCCACGAGTGACCTGATTTCTCATGGTCTCGTGCTCGGCCAGGTCCAACGTAGCAAGTCGGCTTCCAGGCTGACATTCAACAAGTCCGTGCCAACGGGCTTCGTCGATTTCATTGCAGGTCAGATCGAAAGCCTGCACGACCAGTTCATGCAAAGGCAGAATTCGAAACGAGGAGATTAATCCGCAAAAGAAAAAGGCCCCCAACGAACAAGCCGTGGAAGCCTTCCTCAGATTTGTAGCAAGATCGAGAATCGCATTTCCACGAATCACAGTCAAGAGTCCTTGGCACCGTTTTTGGTGAGCTGCTTTCTTTTGCCTTATCGAAGGTGAAGAAAATGGAGAGTGGAAGTGTGACGACGCCCTTTGGGCGGCGGTCGATGACGCTTGCCATGTTGGCAGGCCAGTTCATCTCCCGCGAAATCGAACCTGGGAAATCGGTCGAGAAGTGGAAACTGTTTCGCTCGCTTTGTGCAGCCAAACGGCATCTGGGCATCAGTGACAGGGCGCTGGCTGTTCTGAACGCCCTGTTGAGCTTCTATCCCGAGAACACGCTTAGCGAAGAAACCGGCCTGATAGTTTTCCCCTCGAACCTCCAGCTTTCGCTGAGAGCCCATGGAATGGCCGAGGCAACACTCAGAAGGCACCTCGCCGCACTCGTCGATGCCGGACTTGTTGCCCGTAAGGACAGCCCGAACGGCAAACGCTATGCCCGCAAGACGCGCGATGGAGCGATCGGCACCGCATTCGGCTTTTCACTGGCTCCGCTTTTGGCCCGATCCACCGAAATCGAGCAGCTCGCAGCCAAAGCCGAGGCCGATCGGCTCGAATTGCAGCGGCTGCGCGAGCGGCTGACGCTTTGCCGTCGAGACATTGCCAAACTGATCGACGTGGTGGTCGAAGGAGAACTCCCGAGCGATTGGGCAACGGTGCAGGAGCATTTCCGGACCCTCGTCCAATCAATCCCGAGAGCCCCCGGCATTGACGACCTCACCCCCCTGGTCGCAGCGCTCGAGATATTGCGCGAGCAGGTGGCTAACCGATTGCAAATGCGCGCGAAACCGCAAGAACTGAGCGGCAATCCCGATCAAACTGAGCGGCACATACAGGAATCAAAACCTGAATCTATTATTGAACTTGAAGCCGGCTCGGGGAATGAACCATCCAAACATCAGCCCATTGCACCAGCCAGTGAGGCAAACAGGATCTTCCCGCTAGGGCTGGTACTGAAAGCCTGCCCGGAAATCGTCAATTACGGGCCTGACGGAACGGTACGAAGCTGGCGCGACCTTATGATCGCTGCTGTTACGGTGCGCTCCATGCTCGGCGTCTATCCCTCGGCCTATCAGGAAGCCTGCGCAGTCATGGGCACCGAAAATGCCGCGGCGGCCATGGCCTGCATCCTCGAGCGGGCAGGGCACATCAACTCTGCCGGCGGCTATCTGCGCGATCTGACCGCCAAAGCGAAGCAAGGGAAATTCTCGCTGGGCCCGATGCTCGTGGCGTTGCTGAGGGCGAATGGCTTCGATGTCCGGAGCGCGTCGTGATCAATGCGGCGGGAGCCTGCGACATTACCGGGCGCCTACCTATACCATTCCCTGGCTGCGAGAGGGCAGGGCGGTCGCGTGATGAGTTACTCCGGGAACAGCCACAGTGGCGAGATGCGGGTATTCATCAATATGCGGATAGCGCGTGCGGGCTGAATTGGCCCTGCCACCGCATCAGGGACAACAAGGCCCTCGATCGCAACGACCGCATTGGTGTGTGTCCAACGATGCTGGACGCTCGGACCAAGAAGGTAAGCGCCATGTCTAAGACCTCTTTCAACCTGATTCCAACGGCCTTTCTGGCCGCAGCGCGCAGCCCGGCACTGTCGAGCTACGCCGCACACCTCATCGAAGCAATCCGTCGTCGCAGGAGGATCCGCCGCACACGCGGTTGCGCCCTGAATGAGATGCCGGACGATATGCTCAAGGACATCGGGGTCACACGCTTTGAAATTCAGCACCTGGCCGGAGCCGCGCGCACCTTGGGAAATGCCCGGGAACGACATGCCCTCGGCCTCCCGCCAGCCGACAATGACCGGTTCAGGGACAGCCCGTAAGGCTATAATTCCGGTCGACCTCCAACCGAGAGCGGGCGGAACGGCTTGCCAGGGTGACCGCAGCGCGTGAGATGGGGTTTGCGGCGATACGCCCTTTTAACGGTATCAAAGGAGCTTCGGTCTACGCCGGGTCGCCTGCGGATTTTCAAATGCAAATTGTGTCGCGTGTTCGCGCGGGCTATTCTTCGTGGCTTCGAGAAGCAGCGACGTGTGGCGCTCTATACACGATACCTGAACCCCATCGATAGTGAGGGGTCCATGACGGAAGCGTGTTGGTATTTAGCTTCCGTTAGCGAATGTTTCCGATACTCACTCAGACGGTTAACGAATTCTGAAGCATTCGATCGCTGTCGCCTACACGCGGCCCTTGCGGCCGCTCTCGCGAGTCTGGGCAGCAGCGCTGCCGACGCTGCCGTTGGGAAACAGCAGTGAAGTTCGCATCAAGTCTGCCCGTAGGCTACGAATCCATCAGCTCTATCGGGGAATAGCGGCCAAGTTCCTGATTCGGATCGACACGATTTTCGTGCACTCTCTCTTTCCTTTTAAATTCGATGCTCTAGGCTTCTCTAAGACGCATGCGTGTACCGAGGGGAGTACGCCCAAGATGTCCGATGCAAATCAGGCCAGGGGGAGCATGGGACCCGCAAGGCGCCGGAACGAAGTCATCACTTTTCTCGTGCTGGCCTTCGGCATCTGGCCGATTGCCGCGGTGGGGTTCGTCGGCGCCTACGGCTTTCTCGTCTGGATGTTCCAGATCATCTTTGGGCCACCCGGCCCGCTAGCGCATTGAGGGCGGCATGGGTGAGAGCGTCGAGATATCACGGCGGAATTTTCTCCGCGGTTCTCACAAGCCGGGGGGTGGGCGTGTCTCTCCGCCGGGAGCAACCACGGAAAGCCTCGAGGCCTGCACCGGCTGCGGACGATGCGTCGATGCCTGTCCGGCCCACATCATCCGGCTGATCGCCGATCGCCCCGCGCTCGATTTCTCAGTCGCCGAGTGTACCTTCTGCGGCCAATGCGCGGAACTCTGTCCGGAGCCGGTCTTCATCGGCCGGCCAAGACACTTTCCCCACGTCGCAATGATCGGCGAGAGCTGTCTCGCGAAGAACCGAACCGATTGCCAGGCCTGTCGCGATGCATGTCCGACGGAGGCCATCCGCTTCCGTCCGCGTGCCGGCGGTCCCTTCTTGCCCGAGCTTAACGAAGAGGCCTGCACCGGCTGCGGCGCCTGCTTTTCCGTATGTCCGGTGGCAGCGATACGCACGCGAGAGACCGATTGGGAGCGCGCCGATGTCTGATTCGAGCGCGTCCTATCATATCTCCAGCGCCGTCATCATGACGATGCCGCACATGCGGGAGCGTGTCGTCGCCACTCTCGCCGAGATACCGAACGTTGAGGTTTATGCCCACGAGGCAGGAAAGATCGTCATCGTGATCGAGGGCACGAGCACCGGAATGCTCGGCGAAACTCTTTCGCGTATCGCGCTGCTCGAAGGCGTAGTGGCAGCCAACATGGTGTTTGAGCATGTCGAAACTCAAGGAGAGATCGGCCATGACCGGCGAACTGACGCGGCGTGAGATCCTGAAGGCGCATGCGGCCGGCATCGCCGCAGCTACAGCGGGAATCGCGCTTCCGGCGGCGGCGCAACCCGTGCCGGGCGGCGTCGAAGCACTTCAGATAAAGTGGTCGAAGGCACCCTGCCGTTTCTGCGGTACCGGCTGCGGCGTCATGGTCGGCGTCAAGGAGGGACAGGTCGTCGCCACCCATGGCGACATGCAGGCTGAGGTGAACCGCGGCCTCAACTGCATCAAGGGCTACTTTCTGTCCAAAATCATGTACGGCTCCGACCGACTGAAGACGCCACTCCTGCGCAAGCGCAACGGCGCCTTCGCCAAGGAGGGCGAGTTCGAGCCGGTGAGCTGGGACGAGGCCTTCGACATCATGGCCGAGCAGGCGAAGAAGGTGCTGAAGGACAAGGGCCCGACCGCCGTCGGCATGTTCGGCTCCGGGCAATGGACCATCTTCGAGGGCTACGCGGCAACCAAGCTGATGCGGGCCGGTTTCCGCTCCAACAATCTCGATCCCAATGCCCGCCACTGCATGGCCTCGGCGGCCTACGCCTTCATGCGCACCTTCGGCATGGACGAGCCGATGGGCTGTTATGACGACTTCGAGCACGCGGACGCCTTCGTGCTCTGGGGCTCGAACATGGCCGAGATGCACCCGATCCTGTGGACGCGCCTCGCCGATCGAAGGCTCGGGTACGAGCATGTAAAGGTGGCGGTGCTCTCGACCTTCACCCATCGGAGCATGGATCTGGCGGATATTCCGATCGTCTTCAAGCCGGGCACTGATCTGGCGATCCTCAACTACATCGCCAATCACATTATTCAGACCGGCCAGGTAAACGAGGATTTCGTCAGCAAGCATACGACCTTCATGGTCGGCGCAACTGACATTGGCTATGGCCTGAGGCCCGACAATCCGCTCGAGGTCAAAGCCGTGAACGCCAAAGATGCGGCGAAAATGACCCCGAGCGACTTCGAGAGCTTCAAATCCTTCGTTTCGGAATACACGCTCGACAAGACCGTCGAATTGACCGGCGTCGAGGCCGGGTTCCTCGAACAATTGGCCGATCTCTATGCCGATCCCAAGCGTAAGGTGATGTCGCTCTGGACCATGGGATTCAATCAGCATGTACGCGGCGTCTGGGTCAACCACATGGTCTACAACCTGCATCTGTTGACGGGGAAGATCTCTGAGCCGGGCAACAGCCCGTTTTCGCTCACTGGCCAGCCCTCGGCCTGCGGCACGGCACGCGAGGTCGGCACCTTTGCCCACCGGCTGCCGGCCGACATGACCGTGACTAATCCGGAGCACCGCAAGCACGCCGAGGAGATCTGGCGGATTCCCCACGGGATAATTCCGGAAAAGCCAGGCTATCATGCTGTCGAACAGGACCGCATGCTCAAGGATGGCAAGCTGAACTTTTACTGGGTGCAGGTGAACAACAACGTCCAGGCGGCTCCCAATACGCAGAACGAGACCTATCAGGGTTATCGTAACCCGGATAATTTTGTCGTCGTCTCCGACGTCTATCCGACGATCACCGCAATGAGCGCCGACCTGATCCTTCCGGCAGCCATGTGGGTGGAGAAAGAAGGCGCCTATGGCAATGCCGAGCGACGCACCCATGTCTGGCACCAGCTCGTCGATGCGCCCGGCGAGGCGCGTTCCGATCTCTGGCAAATGGTGGAGTTTTCGAAGCGTTTCACCACCGATGAGGTCTGGCCGACCGACATCCTAGACGCCAATCCCGGCTATCGTGGCAAGACCCTTTACGAGGTGCTCTTCAAGAACGGCAATGTCGACCGCTTCCCGGCAAGCGACTTCAACAAGGAATACGCCAACCGGGAGGCCGAGGCCTTCGGCTATTACATCCAGAAAGGTCTATTTGAGGAATATGCCTCTTTTGGGCGCGGGCACGGGCATGACCTGGCGCCCTATGACCGTTACCACGAGGAACGGGGGCTCCGCTGGCCTGTCGTCGACGGCAAGGAGACGCTCTGGCGCTACCGTGAAGGCTACGATCCCTACGTGAAGCCGGGGGAGGGCGTGAAGTTCTATGGTCGCCCGGACGGCAAGGCGGTGATCCTCGCCGTTCCTTACGAGCCGCCGGCGGAATCTCCCGACGACGAATACAATGTCTGGCTGGTGACGGGCCGCGTCCTCGAGCACTGGCACTCCGGCTCGATGACGATGCGGGTGCCGGAACTCTACAAGGCGTTTCCCGGCGCAGTCTGCTTCATGAATGCCGGTGACGCCCGCGATCGCGGCATCAATCAGGGGGCGGAGGTGCGGATCGTCTCCCGCCGCGGCGAGATTCGTGCCCGCGTCGAGACGCGCGGCCGCAACCGCATGCCGCCGGGTGTCGTCTTCGTACCCTGGTTCGACGCCAGCAGGCTGATCAACAAGGTGACACTCGACGCAACCGATCCCATCTCGAAACAGACGGATTTCAAAAAATGCGCGGTCAAAATCGTCTCTGTCGCATGATGAGGAGCCCCCGATCTTTGCTCGGAAGCCTGTTGGCGGTCCTGCTCGTCGCAACGGGGGCGATCGCCCAGATGGCGGGTGAGAGGGTGCCGGAGCTCTCCGGCCCACCGACGGAGATGGGCGAGGTAGTGGCGGAGCCTATTCCGAAGTGGGTCGTGGACGACGCGCGCAAGGAGCGCGCCTATCCCGACCAGCCGCCAGTCATCCCGCATTCGATCGAGGGCTACCAACTTTCGGTCAACACCAATCGATGTCTTTCCTGCCATAAGCGCGAACTGACGCAGGAGTCCGGCGCGCCGATGATCAGCGTCACCCATTACATGACGCGGGAGGGGCAGATGCTCGCCGACGTTTCACCGCGGCGTTATTTCTGCACGGCCTGCCATGTGCCGCAGGCCGACGTGCGACCGCTCGTGGGCAATACCTTCCGCGACATGAGCGAGATGGGCGTCGGTCACGCGGGGAGCGAGTAGGCCATGGCTCGTATAAAGCGCCTCCTATTGTGGGTGTGGAAGGTTCTGGCCACGCCGGCCGCAACGCTGAGCCTTGCCTTTTTGACACTCGGCGGCTTCGTCGGGGGCGTGATCTTCTGGGGCGCCTTCAACACCGCCTTGGAGCTCACCAACACGGAGGAGTTTTGCGTCTCCTGTCATGAGATGCGGGCCAACGTCTATGAGGAGCTGACACGCACGGTTCATTTCTCCAACCGCTCGGGCGTACGGGCGTCCTGTCCCGACTGCCACGTGCCGCATGAATGGACGGACAAGATCGCCCGCAAGATGCAGGCCTCCAAGGAAGTGTGGGGCAAGATCTTCGGGACCATCAACACGCGCGAGAAGTTCCTCAACCACCGCCTGGAACTCGCCAAGCACGAATGGGCGCGGCTCAAGGCCAACGACAGCCTCGAGTGCCGCAACTGTCACTCGTCGGCAGCGATGGACCTTTCCAAGCAGACGCAACGCGCCGCCGAGATCCATACCCGCTACCTGCTACCGGGCAGGGCGACCTGTATCGACTGCCATAAGGGCATCGCCCACGAACTGCCGAACATGCAGGGCGTCGAGCCCGGCTGGAAGCTGCCGCCCGAACTCGAAGGAGAGACGCTGCCTTCTGCTTCGGCAATCGACGACCTGAGGAAGGTAATGAATGACTCCCACAGGGTAGCCTTTGGCAATTGATGCTCGCAAGTCCTGGGACGAGCTGTTCCTGATGATGGAAGGCTGACTTGCAGCCTATCCATCTTTAGTTGGCTGCAGAGTGCACGCCAATCACCCGCTGCGGTACCGCCCTCGCAGGGCATCGGCGACGCCGGTCACAGACCTTCCTGAAGAGCTTTGATACTCATGAAGGCGGGCGGCAGCCTTTCCGGTGAGTTTGGCCATTGTTGATCACAATCAACGACTCAACCGAAACGACAGCGTAAAGTTGTCCCACATGCGGATTAACTTGGGGTCTTCCAACGAGCGTGCCCGACGCGTCGACCGGATTGCTACTTATTCCGACATTCGGATGTGGCACATCGATCTACGCTGCTGGGAAACAGACAGGATCCGGTCTGACGGTCCTATATCCAAAAACATTGGAGACGGCATGCGAGCAACGTGGGTGATTCCGGTAGCCGCTCTGGTGCTCCTACTCGACAGATCCGACGGATCGGCTGGTCAGCGGGGCAAATCAGTTGACGAGCCCAGTAAATACGTACCCAGCGTTGGCGAGATCATGACTAAGATAGATCTCAGCCGCTCTAAGCTTTGGTACTCAGTCAAATTGGGAAACTGGGCTTTGGCCGACTATCAATTGGAGCAGGTAAAGACAGGCTTTGATGACGTTTCTCGCCATCATCCTGACAAGTCCAACTTCGATTTCGCCAACGCGCAGAAGATAGCAAATTCGATCGAAGAGGCCATTGTCGCAAGAAGTGACGAGCAGTTTCAGCAGTCCTTCTCCCGGATGACAGCCGAATGCAACGACTGCCATCGGGCCGTTGGAAAACCTTTCCTCCACGTTGGGGCGCCAAAGATCCCTTCTCCTTACAGCGACAAAATGCTCGAGCCAGAAGCCTTCCGTTAACTCGATTTGCTTTGGCGCGATATTGTGGCTCCTCGTCATGCGATCCTAAGCAACGACTAAAGGCATAAATTCTGAAGGCCTCGATATCCCACGAGTTCAATCCCGCGAGCGCCATGCAGCTCGATGAAGCCCCTGTGCTTCAGCTTTGTCAGCGAGCGCGAAACCGTCTCAATCGTCAGCGCGAGATAGTCCGCAACATCGACACGGGACATGGACAACTCGAATCTGCGTGAATAGCCAGAGCGCTCCGACATCTCGAGCAGGAATGCCGCGACGCGCTCAATCGCACTTTGACGACCGATGACGAGCTGATGCTCTTGTGCGGCGGAGAAGTTTTCCAGCACCGCGGAGAATAGAGCCGGCCGACAAAGCGGTTCTTCCTGAAGGCCGATGCATCTAACGCCGGTGACCCCAATTGCTTCTGCATTCAAACTGTGCCGGTCCCGACTTTGCAGGCCAAACCAGTCGCCACCAAAATGGAATGCAAGGATCTGCCGCCTCCCATTCGCGAGTAACCTATAAACCCGGACGGCACCGAATTCGACCCGATAGACTTGATCGGCGCGTTCTCCGCAAGAGTAAATGCACTGTCCGTCAACGAAGCTGCTGGTCGGCGCCAACGCCGCCTCGCCTGACTGCGGGGGAATGGCATTTATATGCCTCCCCCAGGATGCCGATATCGAAGTGTTCATTTCTCCACTCCCAGAACTTTTATTATTCGGGCCGCCTTGCTCGCGAAGCTCCCGCCGCTGTTCTCTGTCGAGAAATTGCGTAGGAACGCCGCCCTTCGGATGAGCAGGCAAATACCTTTGAGTCAAATGAACCCGTCCGCCGGGCCAAGCGCTTCATCAATCTCTGCTGCCAAGCTCTCCATCAGTCCCTTGAACTCAGCACGGCGTTCCTCGCGAATATGCAAAGGAAGCTGATCGACGGCCGCGAGTGCGTCCTCAGCGGCTGCAAAATCCTCGCACATTCCCCTGAAATCCTCATCGCGCATCGATAGCTCCCTGATTTGCAAGGAGCGCGCCGGAAATCGCCGCAATGCTGCTGCCATGCAGTGTTTCCAGTCCGGTTCCCCATTCATGGCGCTCCTCCACCTTCGGTTTCAAAGATGTTTTTCTTATCGTCGGATTGTATTGCGCTCTGCCGGGATATGGACGTAAGATACAAGAGTATACGGGGCAGTTTCTGCAATCCTACGTTTTGCCCATGAGGGGCGGACATGACAATCGCTGACCGGGAGATCGTCCGAGCCGGATCGCCGACCGCTCTCCCTACGAACACGGAAATTCTTGCACAACTCGATCGAATACGGTCAAGCGCCGAATTCGACGTGCCGGACCGAGCGCGCAAATTCCTGGCCTACATTGTCGGAGAGGCAATTGCGGGCCGTGCCGACCGGATAAAGGCCTATTCGATCGCCACCGAAGTGTTCGGGCGGGATTCTTCTTTCGATGCTCAAACGGATCCAGTCGTGCGGATCGAAGCAGGTCGTATCCGACGCGCCCTCGAGCGATATTATTTCGTTGCGGGGAGCAACGATCCAATCGTGATAAAAATGCCCAAGGGCGGCTACGCGCCCGCCTTCGAAAAACGGCTCGGTGCGCTGTACCCCCTAACTTCCGGACAGGCCGCAGACGTTCAGTCGCGTTCCATGCCGCTTGAGCAGACCGCGCTGTGGGTCAGTGTGGCCACAGTGGGTCTCCTGACATGTGGTTTGATCGCAAATGCATTTTTTGGCTCGGCGGCAACGACATTCGAGAGCCTCACGAAGTCTGGCGGCACTCCAAACATTCCGAAACTGATGGTGATGCCGTTTGAAGACCTTTCACAAACGCCGCAATCGGCGATGATCACACGCGGACTAACAGATGAGGTCATCAACAACATCGCCAAGTTCAAGGAGATTGTTGTGGTCGCCGGGCCGGCAGCCCCGAACCCTCATAGCGCCGAAAGGGAATATCCGGCCTTTGCGTTAGAAGGCCGAGTCCGGCTCGATGGCGACAAACTTCGGCTGGGCATACGGCTAGTCCAGCATTCCGATGGTTCAGTCGTGTGGGCGAACACCTATGACGAAGTACTACAGCCGCGTAAGATCATCGAGTTGCAGCAGAACGCCGCTGCTGCAGTGGCTAGTGCCATCGCACAACCATACGGCATTGTTTTCCAGGCCAACGCCACACACTTCATGCGCTCTGTCCCGGACGATTGGCAGGCTTATGCGTGCACCCTGGCCTACTACGGGTATCGGGGCGATCTAAATCCGCAGACACATGCCTCCGTTCAAGAGTGTCTTCAGCATGCAACGACACAGTTTCCCGATTATGCTACGGCATGGGCACTTCTCTCACTGACCTATGTTGACGAGCTTCGCTTTCGATATCGCCTGAACCGATCGACGTCGGTGTCGCTCACACACGCGATCGAGGCTGCGGCGCGTGCGGTGGAGCTTGACCCTCAGAACGTTCGCGCACTGCAGGCGGAGATGCTTACATTATTTTTCCGCGGCGAAGTTAGCGCTGCCCTGGCGGTCGGCGCGCGCGCTTATGCGATCAATCCCAACGACGCCGAGTTCTCGGGCGAATATGGTTTCCGGCTCGCACTGTCCGGTCAGTGGCGTTCGGGGTGCGACCTTGTGTCGAAAACCGTAGCGAGCAATCCCGGGCCGACAGGATATTTCGAGGCAGCGCTGGCGGTCTGTTGCTATATTGAACACGACTACGTCGCCGCCGAACGGTGGGCCCGGTTGGCGGACCTTCACGCCAATCCTGTCTACCATGTCATTTTACTCGCCATTCTTGGCAAGCTCGGCAAGATGGACTTGGCTCGTGCCGAGAGACAATGGCTTGAAACCAACGTACCTGGTTTCCTCGAGAACGCACGAAACGAAGTCGCATTGCGAATTCACCGCCCGGAAGACCGAGAGCATTTCATAGAGGGTTTGCGCCAGGCAGGCGTACCCGTTCCCGGAAATTGAGGTATCGCCAAGCGCCATAGGCAAGCGCCATGGCATGCGTGCCATTAGGTTGGATTCGGCAGTTTCGATGGCTCCAGCCGCAGCCTTTCCGCTCCCACGGTGTCCGTGCTCATCCAGATCAACAGTAAATCGTGGAACACGCTGAGAACGATCGGCCCCAGGAAAAGTCCTATCAATCCGTACGAAAGCGTGCCGCCGAGCACACCCAGCAAAATCACGAGTGTCGGTGTGGAAAGTCCGCGCGCGACCAGGATTGGCTTCATGACGTTATCGATGATGAGGAGCGGTATCAGCAAGATCGTAAACAAGGCAGCCATGCCGAATTCCATCGAGGTCCACGCCCAGACGATCACGGGCAGCAGAACCAACGCCGGTCCAATCTGAATGATGCAGAGGATAAGGACGACGAAGGCGATTGCACCGGGTGCAGGAACTTTGAAAAGGCTCAGGATCAAAACACAGAGAAAGGCTTGCAAGAGGGCGACACCGATCACACCCCGCGCCACGTTGCGGATCGTTGCCGCTGCCAGTTGCAAAAAGCCAACGCCTCTCTCCCCACCTATTCTGCTCGCGAATCCCCGCGCACTGTTTGCCAGCCGTGCTCCGGACCCGAAGAGAAAACCGGCGACAAGAACGGAAACCACAAAGCTGAGCAGGTCGGCGCCAATCGACGCGATTGTGCTGAGCGCCTTGCTGCCCGCTTGCAGGAGCGAAGGCTTGATCTGTTGCAATACGGCCTCAAGATTGTCAGAAGCCATACTCCAGACCGAATAGATGCGCTCGCCGATAAGCGGAAAACTGCGAATACTGTCGGGTGGCGCCGAAATCAGAAGAGATCGATCATTCAGCCTCGCAAGCACCACCTGTAGGCCCTCGGCAAAGCTGATCGCAATGGCTGCGAGCGGAGCGACGATAACGAGCAGCCCCAGCATTGTAATGACGAGCGCCGTCACACGGGGCCGGTGGCCGAGGACAGCTGAAAGCGCAGTATAGGCCGGATAAAGGGCTACAGCCAGGATCGCGGCCCAAATAAGAATAATCGCAAATGGCGCGATCAAGGTCAGAGACCAGTAGGCGAAAAGTCCAACCAGGCCGATCCGTGCGATCTCGGTTATTCTCGGCTCGATAGACGGCCGCGCGGCGGGATTAACCGGGTCCGGGTTTCGTTGGGATGATGGATTGTCGTCCATGGCAAACCTCGCCTTTGATGCCGGAAACAAAAAGCTCATCCGCGTGGTTTCTGAGGCTTGCGCGTTCGATGCAAATGCGCTCGCGCAGGGTCACTTCAGTTGAAGCAAAAAAGTCCTGTCTTCTGCACCGATCGTCCGTCGCGGGGGCCAGGTACCCTCATGCAAGCCAGAGATTATGGTTGATTGTACGCCGCATATCCGCAGCGCAGCAGTAACATACCGTAGCATACGTCAATCAGCGTTCCCGCTTCGCGCGTTTCGTCGTACACAGATCTTGGGTCATAGGCAGGTTTTACAAGCGCGTGAATGATGGGGACTTGACCTGGAGGCCTAGCGCGGCGCGTCTTCACAGAGAGAAGCAGCCGGTATCGGGACGGTTCGCAAGTTGTTACCTGTCAATATTGACCGCGATCAATGCCACCGACGCATTCTGGCGTAATATCAGACTTGAGGAAATTGAGGTGACTAGTCCCCTTCTCTACTCGCCTTAGGTTCAAGCATTTTTGCCGCAGCCAGCGGCTTGTGCCAGTTTTCAGGAAGGGGGAGCGCAGAGATGGAAGACTCCTTGCATCCGGCTGCGGTTGCCCATCTGCCGCCGTTCATCACCGCGCCTGGTCAGACCGACGTTCTTTTTAACGTGATGATCGTCTTCGTCTTGCTGATGGTCTTTGTGGTCGGCATCCTCTACCTGCGCCTGCACGCTTTGCCCGAGCACATGGCGCATGGCGCCAGCAAAGTGCAGTTGCAGATCGTCGGCGTCTTGGCGCTGATCGCGCTCTTCACCCACAATCACTTGTTCTGGATTGCGGCTCTCTTACTTGCCATGGTCGAATTCCCGAACTTCTCGTCTCCAGTCGAATCAATCGCTCGCTCGCTGGCGAAAATGGCCGACCGGCACGATGGAACCGACGAACCCGTGACGAGCGCCCAGCCGGCGCCGATGCCCCCGCGAGCCAACGAATCCCACGCAAGCCCGCCGCAATGGGTACCGCTCGAGATAGAGCCCGTGGCAGGTGACGATAAGGCCGAACGGAGGGGGTGAATTGTGCTGGAATTCCTGATCTGCTCGCTGCTGACCATTTTTCCGGACTACCTCGTCCGCCGCTATGTCCAAGGCAAGCGCGTCGGCCGTGAGATCAATCTCTATTCCATGTGGTTTGAGCTTCGATACGGCATAACGGCCTGCCTTATCCTCACCATTTCACTGATCACAATGATCTTCTACTTCCATCCATCTACCAGCAACGTCACCGCGGTGTTCCGCACGGTAACGATAATGCCCGAATCGACCGGGCGAGTAGCGGAGGTTTATGTCGACCTCAATGAGAAGGTTCCTGCCGGAGCTCCCCTTTTCCGCCTCGACGATTCCGAGCAACGAGCAGCACTCGAGACCGCCCGGCGACGCGTCTCCGAGATCGAGGCAGAGGCAATTGTTGCGCGAAGCGAACTGGCCTCCGCCGACGGCCTTATCGCCCAGGCCGAGGGCGACTATCTTCAGGCGCTGAATGAACTCGAGACGCAGGTCGAATTGAACGAGCGCAACCCCAACATCGTCGCAAGGCGCGAAATCGAGCGCCTGCAGGTCGCTGTCGACGGTCGCGATGGTGCGCGTGCCGCGTCGATCTCCAACAAGCGGACCTTGGAAACGAAAATCGCCTCACTCCTGCCGGCGCAGAAGGCGAGCGCTGAAGCGGCGCTGAACCAAGCCCAGGTGGAGCTTGACAAGACGATCGTACGGGCTGGAACCGCCGGCGTAGTGCAGCAGTTCGCGCTCCGAGCTGGAGATATCGTCAATCCGATGATTCGCTCGGCCGGTATCCTGGTTCCCGAGCAACGCCGCGTTGGCCTGATCGCTGGCTTCGGCCAGATCGAAGCACAGGTGATGAAGGCCGGGATGATTGCCGAGGCGACCTGCATCGGCAAGCCGTTCACCATCATCCCGATGGTAGTGACGGAAGTGCAAGACGTCATCGCCGCCGGCCAAGTTCGTCCGACCGACCAGCTCGTCGACGCGCAGCAACTTGCCAGTTCTGGCACGCTGACCGCCTATCTGGAGCCGCTCTACGAGGGGCAGTTCAGCGGGGTACCACCTGGAAGCAGTTGCATTGCCAACGCGTACACGAGCAATCACGATGCACTACATGCGCCGGGCATCAGCACACCTCACTGGCTATTTCTGCACGTCGTCGATGCGGTGGGATTGGTGCACGCCATGATCCTCAGGCTTCAGGCCCTGCTTTTGCCGGTCCAGACGCTGGTCTTCAAGGGCCATTGAGGAGGGTCGGCTCCGCCGCGCCCAACGCAGACGTCAATACCTGTCGGGCACTGAACCGCAGATTCAAGTAACGATAGATACCGCAATCAGTGAGCAACAGGAGGAGGGACAATGGACAAGCACACCGACGACAGGAAAAAGAACAATCACTCGAAAGCGGAGGACGGGAAATCCGCCGAGACCAAGGGCTCCGAGGTGCGGTCCGGTGGAAACTATGCAAAAGAGCTGGCCCGATTACAGGAGGAGATCGCTCATTTGCAGGCTTGGGTGAAGAAGACAGGGGCTCGGATCGTCATCGTCTTCGAGGGACGAGACGCAGCTGGCAAGGGCGGCGTGATAAAACGGATCACTGAGCGAGTAAGCCCACGCGTCTTTCGTGTCGTGGCCCTACCTGCCCCGACGGATCGTGAGAAGACGCAGATTTACATGCAACGCTATATACAGCAGCTTCCCGCGGCCGGTGAAATCGTGATCTTCGACCGATCCTGGTACAACAGACCCGGCGTCGAGCGCGTAATGGGCTTCTGCTCGGAGAAGAAAGCAAAGCGTTTTCTGGAGATCGCTCCACGGTTCGAGGCAGCGATGATCGAAAGCGGAATAGTGCTGCTTAAGTATTTCCTCGATGTAAGCGAAGAGGAACAGGACCGCCGATTCCGGCAACGCATCAATGATCCGCTGCGCCAATGGAAGCTGTCACCGATGGATGTCGAATCCTATCGCCGCTGGTGGGACTACACTCGAGCCTATGACGAGATGATCAGGATGACAGACACCGACGATGCGCCATGGTGGATCGTCCCATCGGATAATAAAAAGCAGGCGCGCGTGAATTGTATAGCTCATATTCTTTCCTCAATTCCCTACGAACGGGTGAAGTTCGAGGAACCTGACCTAGGCAAGCGTCAGAAGCGGCCGGCTGATTTCGAAAGAGATACGCGGTCCCGCCGCACGGTGCCAAACCTTTTCTGAGTCAGTTTCCGGCGCTGTGCGTCTGCGGTCGTAGGCTCTGCGCCCTTTGCTGCTCGGCCGGCTTGCCGTACCTTGGGCCGGCGCGCGCCAGCCGAGCAAACATTCCCCTCCGCTCGAGTTCAATAGAATTGTTTCCATTTAGACTGGTCCGGCTGAAATCGATGCTGGACTTGCATGTCATCCTCCGAGGGCTGAGGCTAAGGCCACCAGCATCAAACCAATCGCGACCATTGCAAGCGCCAGACGCACTGGGTTGCCGGAGTGACGTCCCAGAGTATACCCGGCCAGAAACAACAGAGCAGTGGCTATCGCGTTGGAGACGCTCACTGCGGCCAGGGCGTCTGTCATGACGATGAACGGAAACACGACCGGAAATGTGCAAAAGAAGACCAACAGAAAGACACCTAGCGCGCTGATCACATCACGCGTGGTGGGTCGCGCGCGCACCTCGTCGTCAGGGAGGCTGGCCA
Organism: Sinorhizobium medicae; assembly: GCF_007827695.1. GTDB lineage: Bacteria > Pseudomonadota > Alphaproteobacteria > Rhizobiales > Rhizobiaceae > Sinorhizobium > Sinorhizobium medicae. The sequence continues at coordinate 187,632 of NZ_VITA01000003.1, forward strand.
GGTGCCGCCGTATCCGTTCCAGGTCTTCGGACGAAAGCGCCGGCAGAATGATGCCCGGCAATGCCTCTGCCACTATTTCGCGAGCCGCTTCAACGTCATCAGCTGTCCGCACGCGGTGAACCGTCCGCTCTGAAAGCTTGCGCTCAGCCATAGAGCTCATGAAGTACATGACTGCGTCAATGATACCCCACGCCAGATTGCAACCGACAGCTCCAATCAGCATTGACCGCACATCTGCTCGTCCTGCTTCCGTGGTGCTCAGCGAATTCGTGAACGTCATGACCATGATCAATCCAAAGAGCACCTCGTTGGAGCGTTCAACAGGATTGAGGACGCCGTAGAACAAACGCTTCGAGCCGCCATTACCGGACACTTTCTCGCTCATTGAGTCACTCCTGGGGGCAAGAGGAACAGCGTCAACGCAAATATGGCGTACACCGCCAGCGCCATGACGCCCGCATACCACGCTGCGTGCCCGCCATTGGACAGAAGGGTCGCCGCCATGGTGGCCACCAGCATCATTGCCACCGCACCGGGCCAGAATTCGAGCGACATCGGCTGGGGCCCAATGAAGTAACTGACAATGACGAGTACCGGCGCAACGAAGAGAGCGATCTGCGCAGCGCTGCCCAGCGCGATGCCAACGCTGAGGTCCAGGCGATTTGCGCGCGCCGCTGAGAACGCCGTGGTCATTTCCGCAGCTCCGCCAACCAGGGCGATGACGATGAAACCAACGAAGGCCGGTGTCAGTCCCAGATGTTGCGCGGCAGCTTGCACTGATCCCACGAAAATCTCGCTGACTATCGCGACGAGGAGCGTGACGACAATCAAAACGACAATCCCGATCGAAAGCGGCCAGGGCTCCTCTCCCGCCTCGGCCTGACCGACGCTTGCAAACAGTTCCTTGTGCGTCTTCAGGGAGAACACCATGCCAAGTCCGTAGACGGCTATGAGCAGGATCGCCAACCCTAGGCTCAACTGCTGGGAAAATTCTCCTGCCGGGGTGCGGTCCAAGCCGCTCGTGAGCGAGGGCACCAGGATCGCAATCGTCGCAAGGAACAGGAGGCTCGCCTGAAAACGCGCATTCACCCTGTTGAATTCCTGCAGGTGATGTTTCAGGCCGCCAATGAGAAAAGCGCCTCCAAACATGAAAAGGCTATTGGTGACGATCGCGCCCGCGATCGAGGCTTTGACGAGAAGATACTGCCCAGCCTGCAGAGCGGCGAGCGTGATAATGAGCTCCGTCAGGTTACCGAGCGTGGCATTGAGCAGGCCACCGACCGCATCACCGGTCTTTGCTGCCACCGATTCCGTCGCGCGGCTCAAGAGCGCAGCAAGCGGTACGATCGCTGCGATCGCAACGAAAAACAACAACGTATGAGCCTCGGGAGCCATCCGCTCCAGGAGAATGACGACAGGTACGAAGAAGATCAACGCCAGGAGTGGAGATCGTCGAAGCTCCCGTACGACGGTTTCGATTGCAGATCGCGGCTGCGTGGTGGACCTCTTCGCCTCTAAAGTGCGCATCCGTATGGTCCTCCGACCCCGTAAGGCTTTTGATTTGGATTCGAGTGCATGAAGCAACGACGCGAACTGCCCTTCGCCGTTACCCAACTACAGTTTCTCGGCGAAGGGACGTTTGACCGCAATGGGGCCCCAGGAGAGGCTCTCGTGGAAGCGCTTCACTCAGGCAGGGTCGTTTGCCGGAAGAAGGTCACGATCGTATCGTCAGGAGGTCCGAACCACTCGCTGAAGAATGCCGGGAAATCTTCCGATCGGTAGGTGCGGCTCAAGGCTCGGTCAACGACGATTCGAAAATCCTCGTCATTGCGCGCCAGCACAAGCGCAAGCGGTTCGTAGGTGAAATGGCGCTTCAGTACGATGAGATCGCCGGAATTTTCGCCGCGCGCGGCGGCGTCGAGCAAGAGCGGCAGGTCGCCGAAGAGTACGTCGGACTCGCCGTTGAGAATATTGGCGATTCCCTGATCATAGTTCTCCACAGCAGCGATGGTCGCTGAAAGCTGAAACGTCTTTATCCGCTCCGCAAGCCAATCCTCACTGGTAGTACCTGCGATCGGGGAAAATGTCTTCTGATTGAGCACGGTTCTTGCGGGGGACCCCCGCCAAATCGGCCGGTCAGAAGGGCGTCCCTGCGTCAGAACCTCACGCAACGCAAGTGGTGCGCTCGCACTCAGTACCGCACCCGTTCCGCTCGGAAAGATCGGTATCGAGAACGAAACCTCCTTTCGGCGCGTCAAGGTCACGGGCGACGCACCACAGAAGAGATCGGCCGAACCTTGTCGTATGGCGTTGTCGGCAGCATCCCTGGTGAGCTCAATCCACTCGACCGCAAGATCGGCAATCCCAAGTTCACGTTTCAATTCCTCGGTCACCTCCATGCACAGGCTGACGGCGTAGCCGGTGGCGCTTTCTCCTTCGGCCTTGAAAGAGAATGGCCGCGCGGTCGCATCGTAGCCCAGCTTGACGGTGCTGCTGCTGCGGACGCGATCGAGCGTCTGTGCTTCTGCGGTCGCCCACATGCTGACGGTCACTGCTCCTAGCGTCAGCCCAAATCTGACTATCCGTCGTCCCGTTTGACGTCCTTTGCCCGGTGCGGCTTGCATGGTGCATCCTCCCAACGCTTCTCTTGACCTCACGCTGTCCTCAGAGTCCCCGGTCTTGCGGTGAAGCGAGGCGCGATAAGGCCGTAAATGATGAAGGCAATTCCGGTGACGAGCATACCGCCCAGCACGGCATCCTTTCCGGACGCATAAATCGCAAAGACGCTATAGAGCATGCCCACGATCGCGATCGAAGAATTCAAGCGGAACTTGCTTTCTGAAACGCCAGCCGCCCTCATCATGACGAAGAGTGCGGAAAGGGAGATGATATAGGGAAGCACGTTTGTAACGACCGCAAGATTGACGAGCGCTGCAAACTGCTCGTTGAGCGTGGGTGAAATCGTCATGAGCGCCAGCAGAGACTGAACAACGCCCATAACGATCATCCCGGTTACGGGCGCACCCATCTCGTTCACCCGCGAAAAGAGGGACGGAAACATGCGCTCGTCTGCGGCGGCCCGCGCCGTCTGCGCGATGGTGAACTGCCAGCCGAGTAGCGAGCCGACGCAGGCGAGAACAGCCAGCGCCATGACGACTGATCCGATGGCGGGGTTGAACATCGTGGCAAAGGCAAGCGCGAACGGTCCTGTCGACGCGGCAAGCTCAGCGTTCGGCACGATCCCTTGAATGACTGTGGTCGAGAGAATGTAGATAATAGCGGCCCCGAGCGTCCCGAACAGGCAGGCAAGAGGAACGTCCCGCTTGGGATTTTCCACCGCGTCGGAGTTCTGTGCAGCCGATTCCATTCCCAGGAAGGCCCAGAGCGTCAGCGAGATGCTCGATCCCATGCCTTGAACCAGGGTCAGTCCATTGGGGTTCCAGGCAGCCGCGAAAACCTCCGAGCTGAACCATGCCCAACCGATAATGCAGAGCAGCCCTACGGGAAGGATCACTCCCCAGACCGTAATTGAGCCGATACGGCCCGTGACGCGCGGCCCGCCAAAGTTGGCTACAGTCGTAAGCCACAGAAGGATGATCAGGCTAACGCAAGTCGCAATCGGTGTGGACGTCAGCCACGGGAAGAACCCCGCGAGATAGCCGACGGCCGAAATGCCGATCGCCACATTGCCGACAGCGAGCGAAAGAAAATAGAGTAAGAAAACGAGGAAATAGCCTGGTTTGCCGTAGGCATCCTCCGCATAGGCCGACATCCCTCCGGGACGCTGGTTGAATAGACCGGCTTGTGCAAATCCGTAAGCGATCGCCATCGAGCCGACCGCGGTCACCAGCCAGGACAGAAGTGAAATGGCGCCGACCTGCGCCATGTTCGCCGGCAGCATTATTATTCCCGAGCCCATCATGTTCACCGCAACGATGAAGGTGAGCTGGACCAGGTTCATTTTCTTCTTCGACGCAGCTTCTACGGCGACGTTGAGCGAATGTTCAGTCATGACCCGATCCTCCCTCGGAAGAGGCGATTACTCGCGCACGGCGTAGGTGTAGAACTTGATCTGGCCGTCAACTCGCTCCTGAAACACACCCTGGACCTCGTAATTGAAGCCGGGGAAGCGGTTGAAGGACTCTTGGAATGCCAGGAAATAGTTGTGCATCGGCCGCGCCCTTTCGTCCCAGCGCTCCCCGGGGACTATGACGCCTATGCCCGGCGGATAGATCAACGCGAGCGTGGCCGAAATCCTGCCGAAAACCTCGTCGAGTGCCACATAATCAACTTCGTTTGCCACGAGAGCTTCATAAGCCGCTTTCGGCGCCATTGCGGGCTCGGGCATGCTCTCCCCCCGGAAGCAGAGACGCTGCAATTCCTTCACCCCTGCTTGCCGATAAAAGTCGTGCATCTCTGCGCAGACCTGCCGGAGTGTGTATCCTGCATAGCGCTCTCTGTTCGCCGCAAACACGGTAGGTAGAACCTCGGCCAAAGGCGCGTCCCGGTCCCACAAGTTCTTGAACTTCACCAACTTGGCTATCAGCGTGTTGAGCTTGCTCTCGTCCTCGGCCGGTGTGAGCAGAAACAGTATGCTGTTGAGGTCGCACTTCTCGGGAACGATGCGCTGTTCGCGAAGATAGTTGGCAACGATCGTTGCCGGGATGCCGAAGTCTCGATACTCCCCCGTCGCACGGTCTATGCCTGGAGTGAGAAGCGTGAGCTTGTTTGGATCCACCATTGCGTAGCCATCGGAATAGCCGGAATATCCATGCCATGAAGCCCCTGGACGGAAGCGCCAGCACTGTTGTTCCCGTTTGATGACCTCCGTCGGGAGCGCCTCCCAACGGGACTCGACAACATCCTTCGTATGTTTGGAGTCCGAGATCGTGACGAAATCGGGTACGAAGGGGTCGAAGAACCACTGCTCCTGGGGCCCCGCACCCGTCGATTCGTAGTACCGGGTGAATTCTCTCAGTTTCTTGCGTGCCTCGATACCCAGCTCGATACAGCGATCCCAGAGCATTTCGCCAGCCTTGCCCTCGTGGATCTTGGCGTTGACGTCCAACGAGGCGAATAGCGGATAGAAGGGTGAAGTCGAAACATGCATGAGAAGCGACTCGTTGAAGCGCTTATGTTCGACGTAGCGGCGCTGATCACGGATGTGCTCGTCGCGCTTGTGAATCTGCGAGGCTTGCGAAAAGCCGGCCCCTTGCTTGTGGACGGATTGCGTTGAGAACAATCCCGGCATTTCGGCATCAAGCGTGTCGATTCGCATCGGACTGTGGTCTTCAAACAATGGGTGGAAAGCGTTGTAGCCGATCCACGCCTCGTCCCAGAGTACGTAGTCGCACAGGTGTCCGATCTGTTCCAACACCTTGCGGACGTTGTAAATAGTGCCGTCATAGGTCGCAAGTTGGATGCAGGCGAGTCGGAACGGTCGCTCTGCACTGGCCCGCGTCTTGTCCTCGACCAGAGGATGCCTTTCGATCTGCCGGCGCAGGCTCGCTTCGTCCCAGGCGTCCCAGTCCACGGCACCGATCATCCCGAACGAGTTGCGCGCGGTCGGCAGGTAAATTGGTATCGCTCCCGCCTGCACCAGCGCGCCCTGGTGAAGCGACTTGTGATTGTTGCGGTCGAACAACACGAGGTCGCCTGCGCGCAGTACCGCGTTCGTAACCACTTTGTTCGATGTGCTTGTGCCGTTCAAAATGAAGTAGGTCCGGTCCGCGCCGAAAATCCTTGCTGCATTCTTCTGCGCCTCGGCCGCCGGCCCTTCATGGATCAGCAGGTCGCCCAGGTCGACATCGGCATTGCAAAGATCGGCGCGAAATATGCTTTCGCCGAAATAATTGAAAAAGAGCTGGCCTGCGGGCGACTTCCGGTAAAACTGTCCGCCCTGGTGTCCGGGACAGTCGAACGCAATGTTGGCTTCTCCATCGTAAGCCATGAGGCCGCCGAAAAACGGCGGGAGGAGCGTCTTGCCGTAATTGACCAGACTTGAAATGATCTGCTTTGCGTAGAACGCCGGTGTCTGCTGCCCAAGATAAACGAAGCCATCCACTTCACCGGCCATTTTTATCGCCGCGATGTCCGCAATACCGTGGGAGTCTGCAAGGGCCCATAGCGGCGTGCGAAATCCGATGTCTCTGACCGCACGGACGAACTTGCGGGCATCTTCGAGCCGTCCGCCCTCGACGGTCCCAATATAGGCGCCAACCGAAGCGTCCTCGGACACGTCGGCGGTATAGCTGCCGCGCAACTCGACTTCGAAATTTTCCGCGACAATGTGCGAAAGAAGTCTCTTCGTTTCCAGATTGCTTTCGTCGACGAATGCCACGACCTTGAGCAGCTTGTGGAATGGAATGGGGACGGTCGGAGCCTTCACATCACGCGGTATCATCTTGCCCCTCCTCGACGATGCAATCCACGAGATATCTCCGTCCACTCGGGTTCGCGACGAAACGGAGTCCGTGGATGTCTGTCTCAAATCCCGGGAATTTTTTGTCGAAACTCCGGGCGTAGACGAGATAGTCCTGGATTGATCTGGTGGCGGCGGTGATCCGCTCACCAGGCATGATGAGCGGGATTCCCGGCGGATAGGGTACAATCATGACTGCGAGTGTCCGGCCGATCAGTTCGTCGATATCAATGCTCTCGACGCACCCCTTGACCAGACGGTTGTAGGCGTCCGCCGGGCGCAGTGCCATTTCGGGTAGCACGGTGTACATCTCGCGCTGGGCATTCGGCACGTCGTCGCTGCGGTACACGTCGTGAATTTTCTCGCAAAGATCTCTGAGGCCCATTGTCCGGTAGACGTCCGGATGGGCTGCCGCGAGGGCGGGAAGGGCACGTGAAAGAGGGGCATTGGCATTATAGAGGTCTTTGAAGTTCAAGAGCTCGGTGATCAGGGTGCTCCACTTGCCCCTTGTGATCCCCATGGAGAAGAGCACCAGGAAAGAGTAGAGCCCGGTTTTCTCGATTTCGATCCGGCGAGAAGAAAGGAACTTCGTGACGACTGCGGCCGGAATACCATGCTCCAGCATCGTTCCGCCCGCATTGAGCCCGGGCGAAAGGATTGTGACCTTGATAGGGTCAACCATCACGTGATTCTCAGCCAGGTCTTCGAAGCCATGCCACGCATCACCGGGCTTTAGAACCCAATCCGACTTGGCGTCGCTCGGTGCCCGATCCGCGATGGGGGGCTCCCAGACTTCGAACCACCAGGAATCCTGCATCTGTGTCCGCACCGCATTGACGGCTCGGCGGAAACTCATGGCCTCGTCAATGGTCTCCTGTACCAGCGCCCGCCCGGCCGGCTGCTCCATCATGGCAGCAGCCACGTCGCACGAGGCGATGATCCCATATTGCGGCGATGTCGATGTGTGCATCATGAACGCTTCGTTGAAGCGTGTGATGTCGAGTTGCTTCGCCTCGGCATGCTGCACATGAAGCATTGAAGCTTGAGAGAAGGCAGCCAGCAGCTTGTGCGTTGACTGGGTTGCGAATGTTATGGCTTCTTGCGAACGCGCGGGCTTCGTCGAAGAGATCGCGTGATATCCATCGTAGAATTCGTGAAAATTGGCGTAAGCAAACCAGGCCTCGTCGAAATGCAGTACCTCCACCGCATCGCCGAGCGCCGCTTTGATTCCATCTACGTTGTAGCAGAGCCCATCATATGTGGAGTTTGTCACCACCATCAGGCGCACTTTACCGTTCGTCTCACCGGCAAACGGACTGGCGGCGATCTTCTGCGCGATTGCCTCCGGGGTAAACTGCTCCTTCGCAATTGGGCCGATGATGCCGAGGCCGTTGCGTGAGGGCGTCAGGTAAATCGGCGTTGCACCCGTCATGATCAGTGAGTGCAGGATAGATTTATGGCAGTTTCGGTCGCAGAGGACGAGGTCGTTGCGAGTGACCATACCGTGCCACACAATCTTATTGGCGGTCGATGTGCCGCCGACAACGAACAGCGTCTCGTCCGCACCAAATATGCGCGCAGCATTGCGCTCACCCTCGCCAATCGGCCCAACATGATCGAGGAGCGAACCAACGCTGCCGACGGACACAGAAATGTCCGACCTCAATGTGTTCTCTCCGAAAAACGCATAAAAGAGCTGCCCAACCGGGCTCTTGCGAAACGCCACCCCGCCTCCGTGTCCTGGCGTGTGCCAGGAATAGGCGCCGTGAAGCGTGTATTCCATCAACGCCTTGAACATTGGAGGCGGAAGCCTCTCGAGATAATTCTGCGCCGCGCGCACGATCGCGCGCGCCATGAATTCCGGAGAATCCTCGAAGAGACGCATGAAGGCATTGGCGTGGCGCAGCACGGGCGCCGGCACCATTTCCGCCGTTGTATCGTCGCCAAACAGAAAGATTGGCAGCAGGTTGTTCCGGGAGCGTTTCGCGGCGAGCAGCTCGGCTAAAATCTCCCATCGCGTCGTACTTGATTCCGCCCCGTCGACTGAAATCAGCCAGCAGGACTCGGTGTTGAAGACGTTCACGAGGCGGCGTGCATCCTCATAGGTGAGGCCTCCAACGACCCGATAACCTTCCTTTTCAATCGCCTCTGCGAGGCTGCGCATGCCCCGCCCGGCAGCGTTTTTACCCTCGTAGTCTTCATCGATGACAGCGATGGGGAATGCCTTGTAGAACTCCATGCTCCCAGGCTCCTGCGGACGCGGCGGCGAATTCTCAGCTTTCGTTGTAAGTCGTACACGCGCGTCGCTGGCGCGTCGTTGATTCCGATCAAAACTATGCCCGCGAGCTTCTATTCGTCCCGTAATCAGGCCGGATAATCGTGTTCGATGGGCGCCGACCGCGGATCGGCGATGGCGACGTCAACGACCCCGGCAGGGCTCGTGCTCACTCTGCCCACCTCTCGTCCGCCGTGAAAGCGATTGTCAACCAACGATTGTGGCCTTCATCGCCAATAGCAATCCCAATCTCATCTCGAATTCGGTCCCACGACTCTAAAGGTTGAGGTGGAAAGTTGCGGGGCACGATGAAATGAAGCTCTATCTGCTTGGCGCGCCCAACCCTGGCGACGTATGCCCGGTAAGAAACAAAGCCCTGCTTCCGCACCGTTTCGTCGGCGATGCGCTCCACCCGAGCCCTGAGCTCGTTTGGGGTGATCAGCAGGATATCGGCGAGAGCCGACTTAACCGTACCGATCGGCAGGGGGATGATGACGATGCAGACACAAGCCAACACCACGGGATCGACGTATGACGTGATCCAATGCAATGCCGTTTCCTGGACCGCATGGCCGATTATGAAAGCGACCAGAAGCGCCGAGGCGATGCCCCCCGACATGATCCAGGCCTTGACGTCAAGCGCGATGAAATTCGATCGGAGCCCGCGATTAGCTCGCACACCGATCACCGCCATCATCGTACAAATGAACACGGTGACGGCAGCATAGGCAATGGCGAACCCGAACTGGAGCTGATGGCCCCCTTTCAGAACGCTGGTCAGCGCATTGATCAACGCATAAACGGCGATGGCCATCAGCAATGTACCGTTGAGAAGCAAGACGATCGGCTCGAGGTGCCAAAACCCCATCGTGAAACGATCCCGCATACGGCCGGGCAACGCATTGCCCGTTGCCGATACCGCAATCAGTCTGGAAACCCAAAGCGCCAAGACAGTCATCCCGGCATCGGCGAGCGAGTAGACGCCGTCAAATGTGATGGAGAATGATCCGGACAGAAGACCCAGGATAACTCCAAATGCCGCGACGACAACAGTGGCGGCGATGGAAGCCCGAAGGAAGGTCTGCTCGTTGAACATATCGCCCTCGAGTACGGAACGAACCACACACCGGTACCAGGCGCTGCTGCCTGCCTGGAGCGGGATGAAGGAAAGTGCGCGCGGTTTTCCACCCGCATCCGCTCTAAGTCATCGCGATCAATCAGGCGTCAGGCCACGGCCAGGATCATTGGCCGAAATCACCCGGCACGAAGCTCCGCCGTCGCTGCCATATGTAAACGGGGATGCTCAGCAACAGCAGCATCAGTCCATAGAGGACAGGCTCCGCACCACAGCCGTAAAGCGTGAACATTGCAAAAGCGAAGCCAACAAGCTCGATAAGGGTTACACGCGGTATTACAGTCCCTCCGCTAACCCGTGCGGAGACGAGACTGCTGGCAAGAGCGCAGAACGCATAAGGTATAACGGCCGTCATTGTGCTCAAGCCGACGAATAGCCGATAAATGGATGAGAAGCCCTCGGAACCGGCTGCCTGAACAAGCACGAGAATTGTCGCCAGAGTCGCCGAAACGACAATCCCCGTGGCGGGCACATTTCGCGCCGAGAGCCGGCTGAACAGCGGTGGAAACAATCCGTCTCGCGCCGCCGCCATTGGCACCTGCCCCATCAGCAAGGTCCAGCCGTTCAGCGCTCCGATCGACGACAGGACAACTGCCAGAGAAATCGCTAGTTCACCGGCCGGTCCCCACATTCTCCTTGCTGCCTCGGAGAAAGGTGCTACCGAGTGGACGAGCTCCTCTCTCGGCACCAACCCCATAACGACAATGGTGCCGAGAACGTACAGCGTTACAGCAATGGAGATTCCAAGCACCGTTGAACGCGGGATCGTACGTTCGGCGTCGCGCACATCGCCAGCGGGCACCGTGGCAGATTCAAGCCCCAGATAGGCGAACATGGTGAGCGGCGCCAACGCAGCGCTCGCCTGAAGGAGCGGCTGGCCGCTCGGATTGAAGTCGGCGAAGTGGGAGAAATCGATGTAAAACAAGCCCAGCAGCGCGACTGCCCCGAACGGGATCATCTTAGCGTAGGTGGTGATTTCCGAGAAGAGCCCTGCCGCGTGGACGCCGCGTAAGTTGACGAGCACGACAAGCCAGATCACGCTCAACGTGAGCAGCGTCGCCGTTCCGCGCCCGCGGAGGATCGGAAAAAAATCGATGACCACGCCGGCGAACGCCACTGCGATAACGGGCAGCGACGCCCAGATGGAAATCCAATATCCCCAAGCGATAAGAAATCCCGGAAAGTCTCCATAGGCTATGCGCGTATATGCATAAGGCCCTCCGACCGCCGGGGAGAGCTTTGCGAGCCGTGCGAACGTCAGCCCGAGACAGATCGCACCCGCTCCCATCACGATCCAGATGACGATAGCGAGATTGCCGTAGGGAGCAACTGCCGCCGGCGAGAGGTAGAAGCCGGAGCCGACCATGTTACCGACGACGATGGCGGTACAGGCGGCCAGACCCAGGCTCTTGCCACTTGACGGTGCTGACATCGGCTCAACCTTTCGAGAGCGGGGCCCAGAAATGTATCAATGATGAGCGCTGACCTGCGTTGCCGGTGTGGCGCGGAGAAGCATGGGGGGACTGGAATCTGATCTTGGAAACGGCTCCTTTAACTGTTTCGATCGCCCATCAAGGTGAACGAAGATACCAATTCAGCAGCGCATCCGAGATCGACAACGCTCGATGCGGCAACAGCCTGCGTCAACGTCGCCTAGAGCCCTCGACACCAACGCGCACGGCCGGGACCATCCCGTATCGGTGCCATGCTCCCCTCCAGGCGACGGCGCAAACCTCCTGCATGCATTGCTCTACCGTCTGTAGAGCATGCCACTCCATGGATCCTCTCGCATTGATCGCAGTCAAGTGTGCGCGCAGGCGATACCGACCTAGTTAGCCTCCTGGCAGGCGCGCATGGCCTGCATTGCAGCGTCGGTTCCGGCAAGGCTCAGCGCGAAAGGCTGGCGCCCTTCCGGCGTGATCGTCAGCGTCTTCATCTTGGCAAGATCGTAGATGAAGTCTGGATTGTTGACCCAAACGTAAGCTCCATCGAATCCCTCCAGCTGCTGACCGGTTGCCTCCCCACTGAATTTCTGGCCGTCAACGTCGAATATCACCGAGCGTTTCTCACCACTGCCAACGTTTGCCGCCAACTTTGTGTAGAGTGCCATGTAGCCGCGTCTGCCGGTCGTCTCGTCTATGCCCATGAGAACCTGCATATCATCACCCAACTTCTTCGCGATCAGGCAGCCGGGGCCCATGTCCCCTCTCACAATGATATCCCAGCCTGCCGCAGTGCCGTACTTCTTCATGTTCTGTGCCTGGACCACTGTTCCACTGCAGAGAAGGCTCACTGCCGTCGCCACTACGATGCGCGTTATGGGGGTTGGCTTCATAACATTACTCCTCCTTGTTTCAGCCGTGCCGGTACGGCCAGGCTGTTTCTGATGGCGGGTATGAAATCTTTGATCTAGCCAAGCCAGACACTCGTGCTTGCCTGCGTCTGCCCGGGGGCAATAGGATCTGCGTCTTCCAGCGCCAGCGCGGCGCCGATCCAACGAGCTTCATTGGATATGCGGTATGCTCAATCGACTTAGATCTATCGTGATCTAGTCGGTAACCACGCTCCATTTTTCATCCGGATCGAAACGATCTATGAATGGCACGATTTCCCCGGTGCTCGGACCAAGGTCTCGTTCATAGACGATGCCCTGCTGATTGATGACGAAGGTCTTGACCCCTGTTTCGGCATAGTTGACCGGCCAGGCGACCAGCGCGAAGCCGGCGATCATGTTGCCGTTGATGGTGTAATCGTATTTGCCGCCGGCGATATTCTCACCTTGAGAGGTCAGGATCCGAAAGCGGTATCCGTAATAGCCCTCTCCAGTCCTTGCCTTCTCGAGCGCCGCCTCGCTGATGGCCTCACCGACCGGGCTTTCGCCGTTCCCCTGATCTGCCGGCCAGTAAAGCCCATCCGTCTGGCCTGGGCTGCTGATCAGCTTCTGGGCGTATTCGAAAACTCCGTCGCCATCGCGGTCCTGCGATACATAATCCTTCTGCGCCTCGATATAGGCGCGCGCGGTCTCGATCGCCTCCAGTTCGTTCTCGCCAACGCGTCGGTTGACGATCTCCTCCAGTCCAACATAGGTGTCGAAAGCCCATTTGCCGCCCTCGTCCTTGGCGAGCGGAAACGGCAGTGGCCAGAGCCGGTCGCCGATGACGATGATCTTGCGGTCGTCAAGATCGCGCACGACGATGTTGCGGGCCGCACCCTCTCGAACCAGATTGAAGGTCTCCATCGCTCCTTCGCCCGTCTTCAGCTTTGCGGCGTTCAGCCCCAGAAGTCGTGCAAGCCCGTCGAAGTCGTTGGCGGCAAGGACCGATTTGAATGCTTCCACCGCCTTCGACGGATCATCGAAGATTGGCGGATCTTCCGCAGCAGCATAATCCTCCAGGTCCGCCAAATCCTGTGTCTGGGCGAAAGATGCCTCTATCGGGCCAACGACGGGCGCAAGCGAGATCGCCGATCCCAGGAGAAGTGTGTGCAAGATCTTGATCATGTTCTATCTCCAGTAACCGCTCAGCGCCTGCCACCCCCGCGTCCGCCACCCCCGCGTCCGCCACCGCCACGTCCTCCCATCGGCGGCCGGCTGCCGCCGCGACTCATCTGCGGCCGCCCGCCGCCTCGTTGCCCGCCGCCCATGCTGTGGCCGCCGCGCCTTGAGGCAGACACCTCCCGCCGGCCGGAGTTGACGTTGCCTAGCCCGGACGGTTTTTTCGGCCTGTTCTGCGCCTTCGAAGCCATCTTCTTCTTGCCTGCTGGCCGATTGGCCGAGGACTTCTTACCCTTGGGGCGGTTGACACCGGCTTTCGCGCCGGTGGACTTCGCCTTTGCCACCGCCTGTCCGCCGCCGGGCTTTGCGGTTGGACGCGCGGCGGCGTCCCGTCTCGGCTGCGCCTTCAGCCCCTCGAGCGTGCTCTTGCGAACGTCCTTTAGTTGGCTGGCGCCACCGCCCGGTCCCGACTTCAACCGATCGCGATTGATCTCGGTGGCGCGGTTACGAATGTTGTTGTCGCCGTTCGCCTTGATATTGTTTTTCAAGTTCGTCCTGTCCAGCTTCTGGAGCTGGTCGCGATCGAACTTCAGCTTGCTGCGGTCGACATTTTTCCAATCGATGTCGTTCCACTTGACCTTGCCGTCTATATCGACGTTGTTGAAGCAATTGTCGCAGTCCACATCAATGTCGCCGCCCCAGTCTCCGCCCCAGACCCCCCAGTCGTCCCAGTCGACGATAGCGCCAAAGACCGCACCGGTGACTGCTCCGGCAAAAAAGGCTGCGCCCGGGTAGTAATAGGAGGGATAGGGCGTGTCATAGTAGTCGATGGGCACCGGCGCGTAATCCGGCTCGTACAACATTTCCGGAGGATACTGCGGCACGTAGATAGTCTCCGGATTTGCCGACTGGATGATGATGTTGTCCCCCTCCTGGACCACCATCATCTTGTCGTCCGATTTGATAATGTCCTTGGCTACCGCCTCGTCGCGCAACTGCTGGATCGCAATCAGCACGTCCTTTTGCTGATAGGCGACCGCCTGACCGAAGGCCTGCGTCCATTCAAGATCGTCACTCATCATCTTGACGACGTCTGGATAGTTCAGCAGCGAAATTACGCTGCCATCCCAGGCTTCCTTCGGCTTCAGGTCGGGCTTCTTTTTGTGGTTCTCAAGAAATCGGTCCGCCTCGACGATCTGTAAGGGGTATAGCGATACGGCTGAAATCAGCGCAACCAGTTCGTCCGGGTAGAGCGCAATCCGCGCCACCAGCACCTCCAGTTCGTCGTCAGTCAACGGCTCCGGGGTTGTTGCCGCGGTACCGGTTTCAGCTTTCATCGATTCTTGTGCAAGCGAGCCGTTGACTTGCATCGACAGCATGAGCGTTATTGCGCCCGCAAGTGCAAGGGTCGTCCCTCTAATCATCTTTCCGCCTCCCAAGGCCGGGCCTTTCGCGATTATCAACATGCGAGCTATGCGAGCCCGGTCCGCGATTGCAGCGTCAGACCTGACCCTCAGTGGCGTCTCTGCATCCGCATCAGGTTACGGGCGAACGGTGGGCGTCGGTTCGCGCGCTGCTGGGGCCGGCTTCGGCACGGACCCCGTAGACGATGGAGGCGGTTCCTTGGTGGCGGCCCTACGCTTCAGGAGGTAAGTATTAATGGGTTGTCTTTTTCCGTCGATTTGGCGTTGGTTGATGTCGATGCCCTCATAATACTCGTCTGCAGCTGCTGGCACGGCGGCGCCCAGCAATAAACAGAAGGCGGCCACCATCCTCGCCGGAATGATTGGTATCGTGCTCATTTTCTGATTCCTTCGCTGCGATTGGCGCAGACTCATTTTTAGTTAGTGCCGAACGACAAGTCGTTGATCGTGGTCAAGAACGAAAAAAATCAGGCGTAATGCTGGAGACTGCTTTGGCGCGAGTGGACATGCGAGCAGTTGATCGCACGGGAAAGTTACATTTTCGGGAGAATTGTTCCTGATCAATGCCGTCGCCTGCGCAAAGAACTATCCTATTCCCAGCGAAATACTGAAGAGGGCATCCACAGGCTGCGGAACTGTTTGGCTCTGGCTGAAGTGCTCGTCCGCAAACGCCGTGATGACCGCCCAGCCCGACTTTCGTCGAATTTCGACCAACGCAGGCGAGTCTGAGTGTCGCGGAAGGAGATGCCAATGCGTACTGTCGGTGTCCATTCGGAAGTCGGTAAGCTTAGAACGGTGATGGTCTGCAGACCATCCTTGGCTCATCAACGGCTGACGCCGGGCAATTGTCACGACTTGCTTTTCGATGATGTCGTCTGGGTGCATGAGGCGCAGAAGGACCATTACGATTTCGTTCTGAAAATGCAGGAACGAGGTGTGGAGGTCCTAGAGTTGCACGACCTTCTAACCGACACTCTGATGGATGCCGAAGGGCGCAAGTTCGTACTTGATCGCCGGGCCACACCCAACGTCATGGGATCCCAAATCGCCGAACTCGTACGTCCCTGGATGGAGGAAATGGAGCCCAAGCACCTGGCTGCTTTCCTGATCGGTGGAATCTCTGTTGCAGACCTCCCGGAGGGACATGGCAAGACCCTGATGGCATCAGCCTTCGGAGCCACCGAATTTGTCCTTCCCCCGATACCCAACACCCTGTTTCAGCGCGATCCGTCCTGCTGGATTTACAACGGCGTGACGTGCAACCCCATGTTCTGGCCGGCGCGGCGCGCAGAAACTCTGGTTCAAAGGGCGATCTACAAGTTTCATCCTTCCTTCAAGAGTGCGAGCTTCGATATTTGGTGGGGCGACTCCGACGAGCAGTTTGCCAACGCCACGATCGAAGGCGGCGACGTTATGCCTATCGGCAATGGTATCCTACTGGTCGGAATGGGGGAACGGACCACTTACCAAGCGGTTGGCCAGGTTGCCAAAACCTTGTTCAAGGCCGGAGCCGCTACACGCGTCATCGGCTGCCTTATGCCGAAGAGCCGCGCGGCAATGCACCTCGACACGGTATTCACATTCTGTGATCGCGACGTAGTGACGCTATTCGCCGAGGTTGTAGATCGGATCCGCTGCTACAGCATGATCCCTCTCGACGATGAGGGAAATTTCGAGGTGCGGCAGGAAGATCGACCCATGCTTGAAGTTGTTGCCGAAGCTTTAGGCGTCGACAAGCTTCGCACTATCGCAACGGGCGGCAATACCTATGAGGCTGAGCGCGAACAATGGGACGACGGGAACAACGTCGTCGCGCTCGAGCCGGGAGTAGTCGTTGCTTATGATCGGAACACCTATACCAACACCCTGCTCCGCAAGGCAGGCATCGAGGTCATCACAATCCGTGGCTCCGAGTTGGGCCGAGGACGCGGCGGCGGTCATTGCATGACGTGTCCGATTTGGCGAGAGCCGACTGAATGACTGACTTTGCAACCGGATTTCAGCAAATGGAGCAGCACCATGAGTTTCAATCTTCGAAATCGCTCGCTTCTGACCGTGCAGGACTACACACCGCGGGAATTTCGTTATCTCGTAGATCTCGCCCGCGATCTTAAGCGCGCGAAATATGCGCGGACCGAACAAGAACATTTGAAAGGCAAGGAAATCTGCCTGATCTTTGAAAAGACATCGACGCGTACAAGATGCGCATTCGAAGTGGCCTGCTCGGATCAAGGCGCTAATGTTACATATCTTGACCCTGCCGGCTCGCAGATCGGGCACAAGGAGTCTTTCAAGGACACCGCCCGCGTACTGGGCCGCATGTACGACGCCATCGAATACCGCGGCGCCTCACAAACTGGCGTAGAGACTCTCGCGAAATATGCGGGTGTGCCGGTCTACAATGGCCTCACCGACGAGTATCATCCCACGCAGATGATCGCCGACGTCATGACTATGCGCGAGCATAGCGACAAGCCGATCAGCGAGATCAAGTACGCCTATATCGGCGACACCCGATCGAACATGGGTCATTCTCTGCTCATTGTCGGCTGTTTGATGGGGATGGATGTGCGCATATGCGGTCCCCGATCTCTGTGGCCGTCAGAAGAATATCAGACTATCGCCAAAGAACTTAAGGCTCAGTCCGGCGCGCGCCTCATGATTACGGACGATCCGAGGGCAGCAGTGGAGGGAGTTGACTTCATTCACACGGATGTCTGGGTTTCGATGGGTGAGCCGAAGGAGGTCTGGAAAGAACGCATTCAGTTGCTTACGCCCTATCAGGTCAATGCCGAGTTGATGTCAGCAAGCGGCAACCCGCAAACCAAGTTCATGCATTGCCTCCCGGCCTACCACGATACCGAGACCGCTATCGGAAAGCAGATTTCCGAGGACTACGGGATGTCGAACGGTCTTGAGGTCACTGACGAAGTGTTCGAGTCGCAAGCGAACGTCGCATTCGAACAGGCCGAGAATCGCATGCATACGATCAAGGCACTGCTGGTTGCAACCCTGGGAGACTGACTATGCGCGTCGTGATCGCCTTAGGTGGTAATGCGCTCCTGAAACGAGGGGAGCCGATGACCGCCGAAGTACAACGGCAGAACATCAAGATAGCGGCCGAGGCCATTGCGCCGATCGCAGCGGAGCATCAGATCGTGGTTACTCACGGCAATGGCCCGCAGGTCGGGCTGTTAGCCCTGCAGGGATCCGCATACAAGCCAGAGGAGGCCTATCCGCTCGATATCCTTGGAGCCGAAACCGAAGGCATGATCGGCTACATGCTGGAGCAGGAACTTGGAAACGTCCTTCCTTTCGAAGTGCCGCTGGCAACAATCCTCACGATGGTTGAGGTCGACGGCAACGACCCCGGATTTCAGAATCCCACCAAGTTTGTTGGCCCAGTTTACGACGCAAGCGAGGCGGGAGAGCTGCATCAGCAAAAAGGATGGGTATTCAAGCAGGACGGGAATAAATGGCGTCGCGTGGTGGCGTCGCCGATTCCCAAGCGTATCTTCGAGCTTCGCCCTATTCAATGGCTTCTCGACAAAGGTGCTGTTGTCATCTGTGCCGGCGGTGGGGGAATTCCGACAATGTATGAGCAGGGAAAGGAACGGACACTGATTGGCGTGGAAGCGGTTATCGACAAGGATCTCTGCTCGGCCCTTCTTGCCCGGGATATTGAAGCAGACCTGCTCATATTGGCGACCGACGCAGAAGCTGTATATACCGGATGGGGAACCCCGGAACGAAAGGCGATCTTCAAGACCAATCCCAACCGGCTAGGCGAGTTCTCGTTTCCTGCCGGGTCTATGGGACCAAAGGTCGAGGCCGCTTGTCATTTTGTGAATGCGACCGGGCGCGCTGCCGCAATAGGTGCATTGGCTGACATTCCAGCAATGGTGCGTGGTGAGCGGGGCACGATTATAAGCTCGTCGTTTTCTGACATCACGTGGCACGTCGAGGTTCCAATTCCAGGTCCGGCCGCCCGTCCAGTCTAGATTGTCTGCGCACCGTCGGCGGGTGAGAAATCGTGATAGCCTTCGAGAGGCGACGGATGAAGGCGATTGGAACTTCCGTTATTCAAAAGCGTGCACTTGCGAGAAAAGGTCCCCTGCGTGCAACAACTTCCCAAGTGGTGTCCGCAGTGGCGAAGGCCGCACTGATAACGGTGCGGCGAAATGCGGCTTCCCATCCCTTTGACTGAAAGTGGAGCAAGGAAATGGCTGAAAAACAAAATATCGATTTGGATGCCGCACCTGCGAGCGCCAAGGACCTTCGTATGCAACTCCTTCAACGACAAATGGAGGAAATGGAGAAGGAACGACAGGTCAAAGCGGTACAGGAGAAGAAGCTGACTGACTTTGCCGACGTATTTCTCGAGGAGCATGTCACGCAAGAGGAGGTCGCCGTCGTGCGCCGCCTCGTGGCGAACGCCGTACGAGACGGAAAGTTCGAGGCGATGGTTTACAGCTTCCCTTCGAGTCTCTGCACCGATAGTGGCCGAGCAATAAACAGCGCCGACCGCGATTGGCCTCAGACCCTCCAGGGCAAGGCAAAAGAATTCTACGAACGCTATCAAAAATTCGGCAAGCCTCAGGGCTTCAAGCTGAAAGCTATGATCGTCAACTTTCCTGGTGGAATGCCTGGTGACGTGGGCTTCTTCCTGAACTGGGCTCCTGATGACTCTTAGGAATGAGGCCTGCAGACCCGAGTTAGTCGACTTCTTTGCATACTGACGCACAGTCTGGCCGCACTGCATTCCCGCCGGCGCCATTGCCGACTGTGTCTGCTCTGCATTGCGATCACGCGCGCGGTGGAGCTGCACGGTGCCCGTCCAGACAAAGCGATTGCTGGACGGAGCACCACTTGCGCCAGCATAGCCGGGGCCGGGCCAAGCCTGATTTTCCAAGTCGCGCACCGTGCAATCACTAGCTCAAACAGCGCATAGTGACGGAAGAGCGCCGCGTTTGCCGGAGGCTCCAAACTTCTGAGGAAGTGGAGCCGATATGAGCGTGAAAGCGAACAAATTTTCACCTGCGACGGCTTTGGCAACGAGCGTCGCCAGGCGCAAAATGGCATCGATTTGCAGTCCATTGTTCCTTGGGAAGCGGCTACGCTCGGCGACGTTCAACCTTACTCAGCAAGACCAGGCTGGCCGACGGCAGAAGGCGGCCGTCTACGGCGGATTTGAACCTAGATTGACGGGCTCTGCACTTGGCCGCCCGGTCAGTTGCTCTCTGCCACGTTTCCCACAGGTCGCGCGGGGTTGCGCAGTCCTATTCGCAAACTTGTCTTCCTTGCGGTTGAACTCTAGGTCGAATGAATTATTGATGGCCGTATGGCAAAGCGGTTACTGAGTCGGCGCTTCGGCCCGCCGGTCATTCTTCTATGTATATTGATCACGGGTTGTACGGCCCGAGAAGGCGTGCGCATGCCAACGGCAGCGGCAATGGTGCCGGCCGAAAATGCTCTCGTGCTCCCGCCACCGGGCGGCCCGTCAGTACTAAGTGTCGTCGAGCGGCGTACCTCGAACGCGGTGGAGCAGGACATCTATCTTTACACATCCGCTGCCACGCCGGGTCAGAACTTCTTGCGCGTGCAGTTTTTTGGACCTGTAGGTACGAGCAGTGCGCAGGAGCGAACCGCTTACATTCCGATCCGCAGTTCGGAGATGCTGCGGGAGGCTTATCGCGCAATACCGGGCGCCGCCCTGAGGCAGACCGCCGACTATCTGCAAAACAACTACGGTCCGTTCAGCTACGCCTTCGGCCGCGGCCGGGGCAACGATTCCTGTCTTTACCCCTGGCAGCAAATCCGGCCACCTCAACACCGCCGCTCGCCATTGCGGGACTATGGCACCATTCAGATCCGCCTTCGCTATTGCAAGACTGGTGCTACGGAAAGCGAACTACTGGCGGCTGTTTATGGTTATACGATCCTTGGCACTTTCGCTGATCCGGACTGGAATCCCTATGGCGAGCCTCCGGCAGTGGATCCGGCTTTGGGCCGGGCAGGCAACCCGATCTATAGGCATGAGCGGCCGCTCGCTGCGGCGGGAGCGCCCATTCAGCCGGTCAGGTTGGTGCGGTCGGCTCCCGAGCCTACGAGTGCGATCAGGCCGGAGTTGCAACAGGAGACGGCGGCCCCTACCGAGACCGTGGTTCCTACACCCACCGGTTCGCCTCAAATGAATCCGCCGGTTCCGTCCGGCAATAGCACGATTGTCGTTCCCACGCCGGCTTGTGGAGCGCAGCCGGCAAGTGAATGCCCTTGAGCCGCGGCTCGCCGGGCTTGAAACAGGCTCATCTTGGGCTCGCGGTACTGCATGCGCCGATTGCTAGAAGGCAGATCTATGCGTAAAGTTTTCGTCCTTGCCGTGTGGGCGTTCATCTCTCTCTGTGTCGTGGCGATCATCACTCTGCCCGTCAACTTACAGACGCAGTTGATCGCTAGTCTGCTCATCGTAACGCTGATGGCGATCATCAAGCTCGTAGATGCCGGGGGGAGGTGGCGCTTGATTGCGCTCGCCTTCGGAACGGCGGTGGTGCTGCGCTATGTCTATTGGCGCACTACCGGAACATTGCCGCCCATCAACCAGCCTGAGAATTTCATTCCCGGCTTTCTTCTCTATCTCGCTGAAATGTATAGCGTCATGATGCTGGCGCTCAGTCTCTTCGTCGTCGCCATGCCGCTTCCCCCGCGACCCTCCCGGGCAGCAACACCGGGCGACTACCCCAAGGTCGACGTGTTCGTCCCTTCCTACAACGAGGACGCATCTCTGCTTGCCAACACGCTCGCGGCAGCCAAAGGCATGGACTATCCGGCAGAGAAGCTGAGGGTGTGGTTGCTTGACGACGGCGGTACGCTGCAGAAGCGGAACTCGACTAATCTCGTTGAGGCGCAACGCGCCACCGCACGCAATCTGGAACTGCAAAAGCTGTGCACCGATCTCGGGGTGCGTTACCTCACGCGCGATCGCAACGAACACGCCAAAGCGGGCAATCTCAACAATGGCATGTCGCATTCGGATGGAGACCTGATTGCTGTTTTTGACGCGGATCATGCGCCTGCCCGCGACTTCCTGCTGGAGACCGTCGGCTACTTCGAGGACGATCCGCGCCTGTTTCTCGTGCAGACGCCGCATTTTTTTCTCAATCCGGACCCCCTCGAGCGCAATCTGAGAACATTCGAGAAGATGCCAAGCGAAAACGAGATGTTCTACGGCATTATCCAGCGTGGCCTTGACAAGTGGAACGCAGCTTTCTTCTGCGGTTCCGCAGCCGTCCTCAGACGCAAGGCGCTTGAGGACACGAGTGGCTTCAGCGGCAAGAGCATCACCGAAGATTGCGAAACCGCGTTGGCGCTACACGGACGCGGTTGGAACAGCGTCTATGTCGATCGCCCGCTGATCGCAGGATTACAACCCGCGACATTCGCGAGTTTCATCGGTCAGCGAAGCCGCTGGGCGCAGGGGATGATGCAAATCTTGATGTTCCGATTTCCACTCTTTAAGGGGGGTCTGACGATACCACAGCGCCTCTGCTACATGTCGTCGACACTGTTTTGGCTTTTCCCATTTCCGCGCACGATCTTTCTTTTCGCGCCGCTCTGCTATCTTTTCTTCGATTTGCAGATATTCACCGCGTCGGGCGGCGAGTTCATGGGGTATACGCTTGCCTATCTGGTCGTTAACCTGATGATGCAGAATTATCTCTATGGTTCGTTCCGCTGGCCCTGGATTTCCGAGCTCTACGAGTACGTCCAGACCGTTCACCTTCTGCCGGCCGTCGTGTCGGTGGTGTTGAATCCGCGCAAGCCGACTTTCAAAGTCACGGCAAAGGACGAATCCATTCAGGAGAGCCGTCTATCGGAGATCGGGCGACCCTTTTTTGTGGTCTTCATTGTCCTCTTCATAGCGTTGCTGGTGACCGCATACCGTGTCTACACGGAACCCTACAAAGCGGATATCACCATGGTCGTTGGAGGCTGGAACCTTCTCAATCTTATAATGGCCGGATGTGCTCTGGGCGTCGTCTCTGAACGCGGGGAAAAAGCCGCGTCGCGGCGCGTCAAAGTAAGTCGCCGCTGTGAATTCTCGACCGGCGAACGATGGTATCCGGCGACGATCGAGGATGTCTCCGCCAATGGCGTCCGCATTCAGGTTTATGGCCTTGCTAAGGATGATTTGTCCGTCGAGGCGCGGACCGAAATCCGCTTCGAGCCTTTCGCCGGGGATGGCGCTATCGAGATTCTGCCGATGGCGGTCAGAAACGTGGAAGTCACGGGTGACATAACCGCAGTCGGTTGCCGCTTCCTGCCGGAGGTTGCCCGGCACCATAGCCTCGTCGCAGATCTCCTGTTCGCGAATTCACGGCAATGGAGCGAATTCCAGCACAAGCGCCGCGGCAATCCAGGTCTGGTTCGCGGTACCGTGTGGTTCCTCTGGCTCGCCTTCTATCAAATGGGGCGGGGTCTAATCTATTTCTTCCGCAGCCTCGGTTCTTCCCGCAAAGAGGCGAGGGGGGTCCGTTGAAGAGGTTATCAGCCTTCGTGGTGGCGCTGCTTACCTGTGGGCCCTTGGGAGCCCAGCCGGCGCCGTTCGACATGACGGGGGAACGCCCCATTGAAGATCAGGCGCCCGCCCCCAAACAACAGGAGCAACCTTCGAGGAACGGTCCGGCTGACGGCATTGAAGGTGAAAAAATCCAACTTGCACCGGTGAAAGACGCAGCATCTTATCGCAGGCACATCGTTCCCTTCGCCAGTTTGTCACTGACCGGTGAAGTCGACGAGCGAGCGTGGTCGGTCTACTTGACGCCGGCGCAAGCCGCCGCAGGCGGCGATCTCATTTTCGAGTACCAGAACGCGGTCGTGATTGCGCCGGAAAGTTCCGTTCTGTCGGTATTTGTGAATGGCAAGTTGGTCGGTGAGGGACCGGTACAGGCAGGGGAAAAGCCGGAATCACGACGCTATAAGCTCCCGTCCAACCTTTTGCGGACGGGCTCGAACGAAATTCGCTTTCGGGTGCAACAGCGCCACCGGACCGACTGCACGGTCGAATCGACATACGAGCTCTGGACCGAAATTGCCTCTGGAAAGGCCTACATCCAGTTTGAAGGCCGGGATGCGGCAAGGCTCACGACCCTTGAAGATATCCAAGCGGTCGGCGTCGATGCCAGTGGGCGCACGCGGTTCAACATCGTCGCACCGGCTTTTGACCAGCCGAGCCGCACCGCCGCGTTGATGCGGCTAGCGCAAGGCCTCGCCCTTCTTGGCCACATGCCGGCACAGAGCTTCGACGTTCGCGGAGATCTCCCGGAACTCGGCAGAGCCGGGGAACTGACGGTTCTTGCCGGAACGGTCGCGGAATTACAGCCTCTTTTCCCATCACTGCCGGGTGAGGCATCGACGACGGCAGTGACGGCCCTTGTTGAAAGTCGGCCGGAACGGGCGCCAATCCTCGTTTTGACTGGTCCGGATTGGTCGGCGGTCGAAGGGGCTATCGAATCAATCACGAGGGTGACGGATAAACCTGCCAACGTTGCGCGGGACGTTATTGAAACCGGGAGGTGGAGATTGCCCCAGGCGCCACAGGTGATCTCGGGCAAAAGGCTGCCGTTTTCTGCTCTAGGCGTGTCGACGACGGAATTCTCTGGACGGCGCTTTCGCACTGCCTTCGCAGTCGCGGTTCCGCCGGATTTTTACGCCAATGCCTATGGCGAAGCGACGGTGCTTCTCGACGTCGGCTACACCAAGGCGGTTCGGCCGGGCAGCCGGATCGACATATACGTCAATGGAAGTATCGCCTCAACGGTTCCGCTGGACTCCTCGGGTGGCTTGGTGCGCCACTTGCCGATCAACGTGACGCTGCGCCATTTTCACCCAGGTGCGAATCTGATCGAATTGGAGGCCGTTCTTCTCACCGACGCCGATAGGACATGTGCGCCAGGAACTGCCGCCTCGACAGAGCCACGTTTCGCGCTATTTGACACATCAGAATTTGCAATGGCCGACTTCGCAAGGATCGGACGCCTTCCCGATCTCGCGGCAGCCGCGGGATCTGCCTACCCGTTTCGCAGCAGCGCCAAACCGATCGCTCTACACGTGGACAGGGCTGAGACCCTTAGCCTATCAGCGGCGGCGACCTTTCTTGCCCGCTTGGCCGTGGCAGGGGGGCGTCCGATGGCAATCGAAACGATTACATCGCCGATTGCTTCCGCGGACAGGGAAGCGCTCTTCGTCGGCGCGATGCCCCAGATACCGAAATCCGTTCTTACAGAAGCCGGGATTGACTTGAACAGTCAGATCTCCTGGGGCAGTTCCGCATCGTCTGAGGTTCTTGCCGACTCGCGGGCGGCTTTTGATGCCTGGCAGACCCGCTTGAACGGCGGAACCTGGCGCTCTCACCTTCGTGGTCTTGAGGATTGGGTGAAGGACACCTTCGACATATCATTGAATTCACTCAGGCTCCTCCCGCCTGACGAGGCTCCCTTCGCGCCGCCGGATACCGCGACACTGCTCATCGCGCAATCGTCAAATCCGGACGCGGGAACGACTTGGACGCTCGTCACGTCGCCTACACCAGAACATCTACGCGACGCGGTATCTACGATTTCCGATGTCCGCAGATGGAGCCAGATGTCGGGGCACATCTCCATCTACGAGCCCGTCAACGATCGGATCAGTTCGATCCCGGCGCAACACTTCGAGTTCGTCGAAACTCGGCCACCCTCGCTCGCGAACTATCGTCTTGTCCTTGCCAATTGGCTGTCGAGCAACATATTGGTGTACGCCGTGCTGCTCGTCTGCCTTGTCGTTCTGCTCGGATTGGCCACTGCTAGCCTACTTGCCAGATTGGGGCGCCGCCAATGAAGCCACTCGTCGTGCTAATGCTCCTGCTGCTAGCTTATCCAACGCATGCCCAGGAGCCAGCGACGGTGGAAGCAACGGCGTGGCAAAAGTATAAGACGCGATTTCTCGATCCGGGCGGCCGGATTATCGACGACGCCAACGGTGATATAAGCCATAGCGAGGGACAGGGTTACGGCCTTCTGTTGGCCTTTCTCGCGGGCAGCCGGGCCGATTTTGAACTCATCTGGTCGTTCACGCGCCGCGAACTCCTCCTGCGCGACGACGGCCTTGCTGCCTGGAAATGGAGTCCGGGCGAAGCGCCTCATGTTTCCGATACGAACAATGCAACAGACGGCGACATATTGATCGCCTATGCCTTGGCCCGTGCAGGGGTTTCCTGGGATCGCAAGGACTACACGCGTGCGGCTACTGCGCTGGCAGAGGCGATTCTCGAGAAAACCGTCGTCGAACACGGGGGGCTGACCTTGCTCTTGCCGGGCGCGCAGGGATTTTCTGCGGCCGATCGGGCCGACGGGCCCGTCATCAACCCGTCCTACTGGGTTTTCGAAGCCTTTCCGGTTCTCGAACAATTGGTTCCTTCTCCTGCCTGGAAAGCGCTCGCAGCAGACGGTGAAGCTATTCTCAAGAGACTGGAGTTCGGGCCAAAGAAGTTGCCCGCCGACTGGATTAGTGCACGAACCGTGTTCAAGCCGGCGGAGGGCTTCCCGTCCGAATTCGGCTATAACGCGCTGCGCATCCCGCTTTATCTTGTTCGCTCGGGAAGGACAGACAGTGAGCTCCTTTCACGGATCTACAGGGGCATGTCCGATGCGAAAGGTGCGGTTTTGCTCAGCGATGTCGAAAGCGGTGCCGTGGAGGAGACCCTTACCGATCCAGGTTATCGACTTATTAACCATATCCTGGCCTGTGTCCTCCAAGGGACGAAGCTCCCCGACGACATGAAAACGTTTGATCCGACCCAATACTACCCCTCGACAATGCACCTGCTGGGTTTGTCTTTCGTGGAGGAAATGCGCCCGGAGTGCCTATGAAGTTCCCGATTGTTGCATCCATAGGTGTTGTGACCGCCGCGCTTGCCGCCGCCGGGCTCGCCGGAGACGGGGAGTTGCCCAGGGGATTGGCGCAGGTGATCGTCGATGCGGATCGAGCCGATGACGCATCAACTGCTGTCCAACTCTCACAGGCTCACGGACCGGCCGCCCCTGAGAGCACACAAGATCCGCCGCCTCCGCGCGTCGATGAATCAGCCTTGCGCTACTTCGCCAGCAAGGGCGATACGGCTCGTCTGGAGGCCGAGATCGCCCGCCTGCGGGCGCTCTATCCAAACTGGACGCCGCCGCAAGATCCGCTGGCGGTGCCGCAGAACAGCGATGCTCAATTGGAGACGATGTGGCGGCTCTATTCCGAGGGGCGCTATGCGGAAGTGCGAAGGGCCATAGCCGAACGTCAGTCGACCGATCCGGATTGGCAGGTTCCAACCGATTTGCTTGAGCGGCTGAATGTCGCCGAGGCACGTGCCAGACTCGTCAATGCGTCCGATCTGAAGCAATACGAAACCGTAATCCAGGTAGGAGCAGGCACGCCGAGTCTTCTGACGTGCAGCGACAATGACGTTCTTTGGCGTGTGGCCGAAGCCTTTGCTGAGACCAAGAGGCCTAACCGGGCGCGCGACGCATACCTCTACATTCTCAAGAACTGCGACAACGATCCCGAACGGCTCGCTACCGTGCAGAAGGCTGCCTCTAATCTTTCCTATTCGAGCATGCAGGATCTGCTCTCCTATGAGAGAACGAATTCCGCGGGGGCGCTGGAGTTCGAGAGCATTCGCGACGATCTCGCCCGCCGCTTTGTCGCCGCAGGCGATGAGGACGCGACGCTTGAGGTGGATCCGAAGTATCTCCAACGTGTCGAGCGGCTGGCGGAAACGGAAGGGTCCGCCGCGGATGCGCTGCTCCTTGGCTGGTACCAACTTCGCCGCAAGAACACGAGTGAGGCGGAACGCTGGTTCCGTCTGGCGCGCGACAAGCAGGACTCTGCGCCGGCATCACAGGGCCTTGCGCTCGTCTTGATCGAGCGCAAGGCACCCGAGGAAGCCGAAAAGGTGCTCTACCCATGGCGGGACGCCTCCAGTGATGCGCGAGCGACCTACTTCGCCGCGACCGCCAACCTCCTGGCGATAGATCCGCCCGTGGCTCTTAGCGCAGATGTTCTTCAAAGGATTGCACAGGAGACGATGAAGAGTCGCGATGCCGCGACAGCGCAGCAATTCGGTTGGTACGCGCGTCTCCTTGGGCAGCCAGCCACGGCTGTGCAGTGGTTTTCGACCACGCTTGGCTGGAAGCCGGACGACGAGCCCTCCGCCTATGGCCTTGCAATCAGTCACAAGGAACTCGGGGACAGGGCAGGGGTCGCGGAGATCCAGCGTCTCTGGGCGGCGAAATCCGATAGAATTGCGCGCTTAGGTGATGAGGTGGACGGCCAGGCGAAGGCCAACACGGCTCCGCCAGGATCGGCCACGATCGCTGCTGGGTCGGCGCCAATCAGAACAGCGGCGGCGCCAGCGAAAGGCGCGCCGCTTGGGAGCGCCGCCCGTGGGTCACAAACGACCCCTCGCAAGCTCAGCGGCTGCCGTTCGACGATCGATCCGCGCGGCCTTCCGCCGGGGGCGGCTCTTGCACGTGGTTGGTGCCTCATGGATCTGAACCGGCCTCTGGAAGCCGCCGAAGCTTTCGAGGTCGCTCTGCGAGCGTCCGCTTCGAAACTGCGCGAGGATGCTGCCTACGGACAGAGCCTTGCCTATCTGCGCGCCGGACTGACCGGGAAGGCGGCCGTTGCGGCTGCGCGGTCGCCACAAAGTCTTGCCCGCAGAAATGAACTGCAGACCGCTATCCTGGCCGACCGAGCCGTCGCCGCCTTCGATGCGGGACGGTATAACGAGACGCTTCTGTTTCTGGAGCAGCGTCGCCAACTGGCAACCGAGCGGACGGACCTGATGGTGCTGCGGGGATATGCTTATCTGAAACTCAAGCGCTATGCGCAAGCCAAACGAATTTTCGAGGCGGCCGCGGCGACTGGCAATCGAGATGCAATACGCGGGCTCTCGGACGTTCTGGCGGAGCAGCAGGTTTGGCCGCGCAAATTCTGATAGTGCGGCACGCACCGTCGTCAATGCCGAAGACCGGCTCCCCAGAGCGGCGCGTTTGATCTGCGGCGAACGTCACCCGTGATGACTTCAATGCGTCGATACTGGTTAGACATAAGCTTGTCCTTGAGCCTGCTTTAGCCTTTCTGCTGATGCCGACTGTCCGGTCGAAATGGGGGCGGCTCACTGAGGAACTTTTCATCAGAGACATGGGTTTCTTGGCAGATGCTGCCCTTGAACCGGTGCCGAGCGGTCCAAAATGGATGTGAAGAAGGCAGGAATGGCGCGGCTGCTTTTGGCAGCCCCAGCTCTGCGTCGTAGCGCGTGGATGATGGAAAGCAGTGCGTTTCTGATGCTCTGTGAGGCCTACGAGCATGCGTGTTTGCGGCGCGACGTTCTTCGATGCTCAGCCGAGAAAGACGACGAGACCCTGATTAAATCCGAGGAGGAGTGCAGAAGCCTGGAGGCTGCTGCAATCGCTTACATTCGGGAGCAACGGAAATTTTCGGGGCTTAAATGATTCAGGCGATCGGATAATGCTCGCAAAAATCTCTACGAAGATCGAAGCTGTCAGGCGATCTCGAGATGAGGGTCTTCCGCCCCTTGTTCGATCAATGGCGGGCCAGACTTCCACTGCAGGTGGGAAGCGTTAAGTCGCCGCGCCACGATATCGTGGTTGAGCCATTGGATGTGGCCGGAGGGCTCTGAGGACGCGCCAAAAATTAGCTGCCCGGTCGCTTCCACCACGAGAGCACTCAAGAGGTCGCTGATCATGGCCTTGCTGTCCCGATGCATCTGCGTGATCTCGTTGGACGTGCCGATGGTCAGATCGGACTGTGCCTGGCTGTTTGCCATGGGCCATGCCGAAAAGTCGTAAAACGGACGCATGACCTCGTTGGCCTGCATCTCGGTAATCTTCTGGAAAACGTCCTTCATCGTGAAGCCGTCTGCCAGAAGCTGTTGGCATGCCTGCCACTGGTCCTCTGCCCATTGCCCACCGTTCTCTTTCCTCAGGGCAAGCAGCAACGGTATCAGGGGAAGCTCGATACCCGTAAATACGTCGGACGAATTGGTCCGGATCTCGGGGCAGTTATAGACGGTTGCCTTGACGCCCGCTGTCCAGGCTTCCTGCGCGATGGATTCTAGCAGCATCTTGGCGTAACCTTGGGTGTAGTTGGTGTAGGTCTGCCAACGATAGCGCCCGTCAATCAGGACTGCGGTTCCGTGATAACCGTAGGCCGTGTACCGGACCTGAGCACCCGAAGCCTCTACGCGCTCACGGATCGCCGCGCTGAAGTCGATAAGATGTCGAAAGGTGATTGCCGAGACTTCGTCGAAATTCTGCAGGATAAGCTTGCCCATGTCGCTGTCGAGCAGCGCTTGCGAAGACATGTGGCGGGGACCACGTCCCTTGTAGATACGATTGGCGACAACCAGGAACACCTTGGCTTTCGGAATGCCTCCGGCCATTGTATGGGCGAAGAAGACATTGCGGCCGTCGGCGATCATTCCGTCGAGAACGGCCATGACCTGCGAAAGCGAATTCGTGAACCGTGCGGTAGCGATGTCCCGGCACTTTTTGATGTAGTCCCAATCGAGCGTGTCATGTTCCCAGCTCTCCAGCGTCATGGATGCGAGGAGATCCGTCGGAGTCGGGCCTCCTGCCGGGGCGTCGAGATCGAAGCCAGCCATGAGAGGTATGTTGATGATTCTGCCGCCCAATCGGGCCTCGGCGGCAGAGAGTTCCTCGGCGTCCAGAGGCCGAAGCGCGTTGTTTTCGTCGCGCCGCCCGACTGTGATGCCCACGATCTCCATTCCAACCCGCCGGGCTTCATCGAGCAAGCCAGTGGCATATCCGCGGCCGAATAGTTCGCCGAAGAGGACGAAAACATCACCCTTACGAAAGACCTTGTTTTCGGCGATGCGGTTCAATGCGACCGGGTTTTCCATGCAATCAGCTCTTTGGTCCGTTAGTCGTCAAGCGATGGCTCAGACGAGCTTGGTTATCCACATGACCGTAATGAGCCGGAATAGGAAGTCATTTTAAGTGACCGCTTATTTCAAAGCGTGAACTCCCCAAAGGATTTTAGAGCCGGACAAAGAAGAGCTGAGACCATATTCTTTCGCTGGTGTCGCTGATATTCGCCGGTCTTGGCATTGGCGTCGAGCCGGGATGGACGCTGGATCTGCCAATCGCAATGTCGACGGAACCTGATCGGCCGCCTCCAGGGTGGAAGATAAGGCGACGTATTCCACCGAGCCTCGCTCGAGCGCAATCAGGAGGGGTTCGAATTGGAAGATATGAAAGCATCCCGCCGCAAAGCACTTCCCCGAATACCGATATTGATCGGCGGCACGTTGCATATCCCGCCAGCCGTAGAAGAAAAGACTACGCCGCCTGAACGAACCTCTCCGTTAGGTCTCGAACAATACATTGCCGGCCGAACGATTGTGAGCGGCGATGGACCGGCCTGGGACGATATGTTCGTACAGGTCTATTCCCGCCTCAAGAAGCAGGAACCATTCCTTGTTCCCGCCGTCGCCGAGCCGCTTATTGTGTGGGTTATATCTGGCGAGGCGATCGTTGAAGAACGTGAGATTGATCGTGACTGGGTTACCAACACCGTGACGGTCGGGGACTTTTTCCTGACGCGGTCTCCGACACCCTACGAAATGCGCTGGCGTGCGACAGGCGCGGCTCCTTTCCAGGTGATGCACCTCTATTTGTCAGTTCCTCTCTTCGAGCGCGTCGCAAAAGATCTGCTTGGCCGCGCTGCGCCCTCCGCACTGCGTGACGTATCCGGTGGCAAGGACGAGCAGCTGTCGCACCTTCTGGCCCTGATGCATCAGGAACTTACGGCTGAAGGGAAAGGCAGCCAGCTGTTCATTCAGGGACTTGCCCAGAGTCTCGCCGTCCACCTGATCCGGAACTATTCGTCGAATGGCTCCGAAGGCGGGCGGCAGACAGCACTTCCGGGTTTCAAGCTTCGGCGCGCTGTCGCCTATCTTGAAGAACACCTGGCTGAGCCATTCAATCTCGCGAAACTATCCGAGGCCGTAGGCATGAGCGAGTTCCATTTCAGCCGTCTGTTCAAGAAGGCGACGGGCCTCTCGCCCTCCAGGTATTTCATTCGCCAGCGTGTCGCCAGAGCACAGCTGCTCCTGCAGGAGACGGACACGAGCATTATCGAGATCGGCATGTCCGTGGGCTATTCGAGCCCAAGTCACTTTGCCCAGGTCTTCCGGCGCGAGACAGGTCTCCCGCCGAGCCACTATCGTCGAGGTTAGTTCTTTTCCACCTGCCGCGATTTGAGCAATATCGCAATAGGTGGAGCAAGGCCCCGTGAGAAGGCCCGGCATGAAAGGCTTAGCTTCCTCCTTGTCGAAACGAAACGCCCACCGCGGTGGCGGGCTTCAAGACAAGGAGTGAAGACAGTGACTAACCTCAACGGAAAGATCGCACTGGTAACGGGCGCATCGAGCGGCATTGGCGCCGCTACCGCTGCAAAGCTTGCCGAAGCCGGCGCAAGGGTCGGCATCGCCGCCCGCCGTACGGAAAAGCTCGCGGATCTCAAGAAGCAGATCGAAGCCAAGGGCGGTGAAGCTCTTGTAATCGAGATGGATGTCGTGGATGCGCCTTCTATCGAAGCGGGCGTCAGGAAGCTTGTAGACGCCTACGGCTCGATAGACATCCTCGTCAACAATGCAGGCCTGATGCCGCTTTCCGATATCGACCAATTCAAGGTCGACGAGTGGCACCGGATGTTGGATGTGAACGTGAAAGGCCTTCTCAATACGACGGCCGCCGTTCTCCCCGAGATGATCAAGCAGCACTCCGGCCACATCATCAATATGTCGTCGATCGCGGGCCGCAAGGTCTTCAAGGGTCTCTCGGTCTACTGCGCCACGAAACACGCGGTCACCGCCTTCTCTGACGGCCTGCGCATGGAAGTGGGCCAGAAGCACGGCATCCGCGTCACCTGCATCCAACCGGGCGCCGTTGCTACCGAACTTTACGATCACATTACGGACCCCGGCTATCGCCAGCAGATGGACGAGCTGTCCAGCCAGATGACCTTCCTCCAGAGCGAGGACATCGGCGATACGATCGTCTTCGCTGCCCAAGCCCCGGCTCACGTCGACGTCGCCGAGCTGTTCGTCCTGCCAGTGGAACAGGGGTGGTAACAAACCGGCGTCTGACGGGTCCCCGCCTAGATGCGGGACTCCTCAAAGGAGAGAAAAATGAAGGAGATATCCCCATCCCAAACCTATCGCGTATTGGAACCGGGTCCTATCGTGTTGGTCTCCACGATGGATAATGGAAAGCCCAACGTCATGACGATGGGCTTTCATATGATGATCCGGCACGATCCGCCGCTGATCGGCTGCGTTATCGGCTCTTGGGACCACAGCTATCAAGCCCTCCGGAAAACCGGAGAATGCGTCATCGCGGTGCCCGGGCTCGATCTGGCTGAAACCGCAGTCGACGTCGGAAACTGCTCCGGTGATCGGGTGGATAAGCTCCAGAGATTCGGCCTCAAGACTCGGCCGGCCAAGGACGTCTCCGCTCCCTTGATCACGGACTGCCTGGCAAATATCGAATGTGTCGTTGTCGATGGAAGGCTGGTCGAGCCATACAACCTCTTCATCCTTGGGGCCAAGCGGCTGTGGGTCAACGAGGCCCGCAAAGAGGGTCGAATGCTTCACCACCTTGGCGACGGTACCTTCACCGTCGACGGCGGCAGGCTCGATCTGAAGGAGCGCAGGGTCAAATGGCGCCATCTCCCCTGAGAGGCGCCAGACCCTCAAGAAGCACCAGTAACCTGAGCCTGAAAGGAAGCACACATGTCTGCCTATCTCATCGTCGATCTCGATATCCACGATCGCAAATCGATCGAGGACTATCGCTCCAAGGCCTTGCCGCTCGTTGCCAAAGCAGGTGGTCGGCTTATAGCTCTGGATGAAGCTCCACTGGAGCTGGAGGGCTGGAAAGCCGCCAACCTGCTCATCATCGAGTTCCCGGACAAGGACGCTATCCGTCAGCTCTTCGCTTCTCGTGAATACGCACCGCTCGCTGCCCAGCGGCAAGCTGCGGCAGGATCGCGCATCATCGCGATCAACGGCATCTGAAAAGAGCAAGATACCGACAGCGCCCCCAACGGGCCGAGAGACCATTTTCGGCGCCGCGTCATAATGCGGATGTTGGCTTCACTAAAACACGGAGTACCCGAATGGCTGAACTGAGCAACGTGGCCTACTTCACTGCAAAGCCGGGCCGCTCGAAGAAACTGGGCGATGAACTTCTTCGGCTCGTCGCTCCTTCCAGGAAGGAGGCTGGCTGCCTTCGCTACGAGATCCACCAGTCCAACGACGTCCCTGACGTCTGGATGGTACTCGAGAACTGGCGGTACGCCTCGGATTTCAAACTGCACATGAGCACGGATTACGTCAGGGCCTTCATGGTGAAGGTTCCGGACCTTTGCGTCGAAGACGTGGAAATCTGCGGCTACCGGCAACGGTCCCCGCAGGCTTGAAGCAGGAAAGGAATAGATGAAATGAGTGCGAAAAATCCTAAAGTCTGGCTCGTGACCGGATGCTCTACGGGCTTCGGTCGCTACATCGCAGAGCACCTGCTGGAAGCCGGCGAAAAAGTCGTTGTCACTGCCCGCAAGACTGACAATATTGCCGACCTCGAGCAGAGCGGTAATGCCCTGATCCTGCCACTCGATGTCACCGACCGCGAACAGTGCCAACTGGCTGTAAAAGCTGCAGTGGCCCGGTTTGGCCGAGTCGACGTCCTTATCAACAATGCCGGTATCGGCTTCTTCGGAGCAATCGAGGAAACTGATGAAGAGGATGCCCGGCGCCTGTTCGACGTCAACTTCTTTGGGACCGCCAACGCTATCCATGCGGTACTTCCGCATATGCGTGCCCGCCGCAGCGGCACGATCGTCAATATGACATCGATCGGCGGTCTGGTCGGCTATACCGGCGTTGGCTACTACTGCGCGACGAAATTCGCGGTCGAAGGACTGTCCGACACGCTCCGGGCAGAAGTCGAACCTCTCGGCATCAACGTCATGACTGTCGAGCCAAGCGCCTTCAGGACAGAATGGGCAGGATCGTCCGATGAGGTCTGCGCAGCCATTGACGATTACGACAGCACAGCGGGCGAAGCCCGTCGTGCCTATCATGCCTCCGTCGGAAAGCAGGCTGGCGATCCGGCGCGTGCCGCCAAAGCGATCCGGGAAGCTGTCCTGGCACCGGAACCCCCACACCATCTCCTCCTCGGCAATGATGCCGCGGATGCTGCCTTGAAGAAGGCAGACGCGCTGAAGGCAAACGTCCTCGCCTGGGAAGCCTTGTCTCGCTCGGCCGACTTCCCGGCAAACTAATCCAGTCAATCGAAACAGTTGAACACTTCCGTGGCCGCCGTCACGGAGAATGAAGGAGTGTGTCATGTCCAGGCGTTTTGCAGGCAAAGTTGCTATCGTAACTGCCGGGGGGTCCGGTATCGGCGCCGCCGTTGCAACCCGTCTTCTCGATGAGGGAGCTTCGGTAATGATATTCGGAAGAACAGACAAGCGGCTGTCGGAAAGGACGTCGAAGATGCCAGCGGACCGTACCGGCACATTTGTCGCGAACGTCTCTTCACGCCGGGACTGCGATGCCCTCGTCGCTGAAACCGTGGAGAGGTTTGGTCGTGTCGACACGCTCGTCAATGCGGCGGGGATGAACCTGGTCGGCACGATCGAGGAAACGAGCGACGAGGACTGGGAAGAATGCATCACTTCCGATCTGTCCGGCGTTTTCTACATGAGCCGTGCCGCCGTACCGCATCTGAAGGAAACGAAGGGATCGATCGTGAACATCGGTTCGGTGTCTTCCCTGGGTGGAGGTTGGAGCCATGCCGCCTACAATGCTGCGAAGGCGGTGTCGCCAATCTAACGCGCTCGGCTGCCTGCGACCTTGGCAAGTACGGCGTCAGAGCAAACACTGTTGCTCCGGGGCTGACCGTTACCGGGATGGTGGAAGCGATCATGGATGATCAGGCCCTCTGGAAGAAGCGTGGTCCCGTATCCCGTTGAGACGCGCCGGCCAGCCGGAGGAAATAGCATCTGCTGTTGCATTCCTCGCCAGTGATGAAGCCGCTTGGATCACAGGCATCATCCTGCCGGTGGACGGCGGTCAGACCTGCACAGATGGTGGCCCCGAATGGGGTAAGTAACGACGAGAAAGTCCGGGCTTCCGCCCGGGCT
Source organism: Sinorhizobium medicae (assembly GCF_007827695.1). Taxonomy (GTDB): domain Bacteria; phylum Pseudomonadota; class Alphaproteobacteria; order Rhizobiales; family Rhizobiaceae; genus Sinorhizobium; species Sinorhizobium medicae. The sequence continues at coordinate 223,656 of NZ_VITA01000003.1, forward strand.
TTCCATCTACCTGTAAACTCGGTTAGTGCCGGGCGTCGAAGCTGTACCGCCCCGCGCCGAACGCCACCACCTGCAACAGGCCGCCTGCCATGGCGATGTTCTTGAAGAAGTGAATGAACTGGTTCAGGTCGCTGAGATTGTCGTGGAACGTCATGGCAGTGGCAACGCTGAACACGGCGAGAATGAAAGCCACGATGCGGGTCTGGAAACCGAGGATAAGGGCGATGCTGCCAGCGATTTCGGCCACGACCGCGGCGCCGTAGGATAGAGTCGGGAAGGGTAGGCCAACCATGTTGATGTAGCCGATCGTGCCAGCCGGGTCAGAAATCTTGCTGACACCGGAGAGCAGGAAAATGGCAGCGAGCAGGACGCGACCCGCGAGCGGCGTCACGCCGTTGATCAGAACTGATTGCGAAAGGCTTTCAACGCGCTGAGCGATTGCATCGGAATAAGACATGGACGTTCTCCTGAATTGGGCGTAGCCACCGTGGCTGCGTCATGAGAAAAAATTGCCACCATCCGATCCCACGAAAAAGCTGGATAATGTCGCAGATAATCGTCGAAAAACTCGAACGATCAAGCCAAAGAAAAACCCGCATCTGTGAGGAAGCGGGTCCGGCCGGAGGGCGCATTAATCAGATGACGGAGAGGAGGCCTCCATCTACGAGCAGGGCTGTGCCCGACACGTAGCTCGAAAGGTCCGAGCCAAGGAAGGCGACGGCGTCGCCAACTTCCGAAGGTTTGCCAAGCCGGCGAAGCGGTGTCCTTTGGCGGAAACCCTCCGACGCCTGCGCGATCCCAGGGCTTGTGCGAAGAAGCTCCGTGTCAATTGTGCCGGGCGCGACCGCGTTCACTCGGATGCCGTCCGGACCAAGGGCGTCGGCCAATGATTTCGCCATCAGCACCACACCGCCCTTACTGGTTGAATAGGCGACCGTGATCCCAGCACCTGAGATTCCACCCATGCTCGCCATGAGAACGATACTGCCCCGCTTGTTCAGCGCCTTCATTTGGCGCGCAGCGGCCTGCGCCCCGAACAGCGGGCCGTCGAGATTGACCGACATGAGGCGGCGGTAATCGTCTTCCGGAACCTCCGCGCCATCGGTCTTCAGGGTGATGCCGGCATTTGCGACCATGACATCGACGCCGCCGAAATCCTCTGCGGCGGCGACCAGGGCGTTGTTGTCAGCTCTGCGACTGACGTCCGCTTTCACGAAGACGGATTGCGTTCCAAGCTTCCGGATCTCGGAGGCGGTCGGCTCGCCGCCTTCGCGTGGTGCTTCGATAACGTCAGAGACGATAACCGCCTTCGCACCATGATCGGCCGCTCGAATGGCGATGGCGCGACCAATACCGCTCGACGCGCCGGTTACGATGACGACCTTGCCGTCAAGGATGTTACTCTTGCTCATGATGGTGATCCTTAGAGTTCCGGCACTTTTGGAGCTGAGGGGGGCAGGGCATCGAGCTGCTGCAGGAGGTAATAGAGGTTGGCGACACCCCAGTGTTCGACGATCTGGCCGTTGCGAATGCGCATGGCGTCGACGGTTTCGAACTTGATTTCCCGGCCCGTCGGCTCGATCCCAAGAACCGCGCCCTTATGGGTGCCGTGGTAGGTCTTGAAGGTTGTGACGATGTCGTTATCGACCGTCTGCCAGTGGATCTCGGCATGGAAATCCGGAAAAGCCTCGCGCAGGGCATGATAAAGACGGCGCGCGCCTTCCTTGTCAGGCGTCCCGCCAGGCTGCGGAGTGTGGTCATGGAAGTCGTCGGCGAAGAGTTCGTCGAAGAGGTCGAAATTGCCGCCGGACTGCACTTCGAGTGTGTTGCGGCGTACGATACCTTTTGCTGCTTCATGCTGGTCGGACATGGGATGATCCTTTCGAGGTCGGTGTCAGAGTTCAAAACCACCGATCGTCATGCCGCCATCGACGGTCAGCATCTGTCCGGTGACATAGGAGGCGGTGTCCGAGGCGAGCCAGATCGCGGCTGCCGCGATCTCTTCCGGCCTGCCGCCGCGTTTGGCGGGAATGGCGGTCTGAGTGAGGGCCGCAAAACCGGGGTTCTGCTGGCTATTTGCCGCCACCATCGGTGTTTCGGTCCAACCCGGCGCGATCGCGTTGACCCGGATGCCATCCGCCGCGTTTTCCATAGCGACAACGCGGGTCAGGCCCTGAACGCCATGCTTGGAAGCCGCATAAGCACTCATTCCTCCCGGCCCGGTCAAAGCGGCGACGGACGCGGTGTTCACGATCGACCCGCCGCCGCTGCGCTTGATGAGCGGGATCTGGTACTTCATCCCGAGAAACACGCCCTGCAGGTTGACGGCTACCACCCGCTGGAAATCCTCAAGGGGGTAGTGCTCGATCCGCTTTGCCGGGCCCGTGATGCCGGCATTGTTGAAGGCGGCATCAAGCCGGCCCGATATGGAGCCGATCTGCTCGACCCATCCGACCACCTGTACCTCGCTCGATACGTCGAGTTCGGTGGTGAATGCCCGGCCATCCTCAGCGCGGATGAGTGCTGCGGTCTCGGCAAGCCCATCGGCATTGCGATCGGCGAGATGCACCGTCGCGCCCTCACGAGCGAGCCCGAGTGCGATCGCCCGACCGATTCCAGAACCTGCGCCGGTAACCGCGGCGACCTTCTTTAAGAAGAGTGGGAACATGACTTCTCCTTGCCAGCCGATCGAATCGGTTGCTCGGGTTGGAGTTGATTTTGGGGAGAGTTTGGGCGGGGCTATGCGGCGTGAGCAGCAGCGAGTGCGGCTGCGGTGCGAGCGACGATCTCGCCCTGATGATAGGCACCTGCAAGATCGATCTGCGAAGGCTGACGGGAGCCGTCGCTACCGGCAATCGTTGTTGCGCCATAGGGAGCGCCGCCAACGATTTCGTCCATGCTCATCTGGCCTTGGTGACTATAGGGAAGACCGACGATGATCATGCCGAAGTGCATAAGATTGGTGATGACGGAGAACAGGGTTGTTTCCTGACCGCCATGCTGCGTGCCGGTCGAAACGAAAGCCGCGCCAACCTTGCCGTTCAGGGCTCCGCGCGCCCACAGGCCTCCGGCCTGATCGAGGAAGGCTGCCATTTGTGAAGACATGCGGCCGAAGCGTGTGCCGGTGCCGACAATGATCGCGTCATAATCGGCTAATTCTGCCACGGTCGCGACCGGCGCAGCCTGGTTGATCTTGAAGTGGGCCTTATCGGCAACGTCGAGCGGGACCGTCTCGGGGACGCGCTTGATCGTGACCTCGGCGCCGGCGCTTCTTGCGCCTTCAGCGATTGCAGCGGCCATGGTTTCGATATGGCCGTAGGAAGAGTAGTAGAGAACGAGAACTTTGGTCATTTGTATGTCTCCGTGGCGTGCATGATTTCGATGGACCCAAGATGCTGTGTTCGATCATTTCGGAACAGCCGGATAAAATGATTGCTTACGTTCGATTAAATCGAAATGTTCTCGACGCCAGGTCTGTGGAAACGGGCAAAACCGAATGTCCGTTCTGACGGGCAGTGCGGGGCGAGCACGGCAACGGCGTGCGGGAGTTTTCGCTCCCGCACGCCTCCGAGCAGCCGGTTCTTGCGTCTTTCCGTCAGTCCCTCAGAAGGTTGAGCGCGACCAGCGGCTGACCGAAATGCTGAAGAGAGCCGGAGGCTTTGAAGCTGCCCAGATCGGATGGGGCAAAGCCGAGACGGGCGATCAGGTCTGCGACTTTCTTGCTCGCTTCAGGATAATTTCCCGACAGGAACAACACGCGCTTGCCGCTTGCCTTGACCGGTTCGGCGGCCAGAACAGCTGCGGGGAGAGTATTGAAGGCCTTTACCAGTTGCGCACCTGGGAAAAGATCGGCAACAATTTCCGAGGACAGACGCCCGCCAAGATCACGCGGCTTGAAAGCTGGGAAGTCGATTGCGTTCGTCGCATCGACGATGGTGCGACCGTTCCAATCGGCTTTCCTTTCGGCGATTTCCGGCACGGCGTCGTAGGGCACAGCCAGTATCAGCACGTCGGATCGAAGAGCCTGTTCAAGCTCCACGGCATTCACCGCGCTTCCGAACCTGTCGGTGATGGGCTGAAGCGAAGCCGGACCGCGCGTATTCGCAATTACAGCGTCTACGCCTGCTGCATGAAAACGTTCTGCGAGGGCGGAGCCGATCGCGCCCGAACCGATGATTGCATATGTGGTCATGGTCGTTCTCCTTGATATGACGGGGTTTCAGTTGAAGTTCTCGGGGAGGGGAATGAATTCGTCGTCGCCAGGCACGCCGGGAAACCGCCCTTCGCGCCAGAGGTCGGCGGCATGGCGAATGCGCTCCTGATCGGTGGCAACGAAATTCCAGCGGATGAACCGCTTCTCCGGAAGGGGCTCGCCTCCGAAGGCGAGGAACCGCGCCCGTTCGTTCGCCGTCACGACGATTTCCGCTCCGGGTTTGAACACGATGAGGCGATCCGGGCCATAAACACCGTCCTGGCCGACGAGTTCGATCGTGCCGCTGACGACAAAGATCGCGCGCTCGATATGCTCGTCATCGATCCTGTAGCGTGCCCCTGCCTGAAGCTGGATCTCCGCTGAAAAGAGATCCGAGAAGATCGTAGCAGGCGAACGGCGGCCGTGCAGGGTGCCGGCAAGCAGCTTCATGTTGATGCCTTCGCCGTTGACGGTCGGAAGTTCATCGGAACCAAGATGTTGAAAGAGGGGAGCTGTTTCTTCCGACACTTTCGGCAGAGCGATCCAGTTCTGCAGGCCCGTAAGCTTGCCACCATATGTGCGAATATGCTCGGGCGTCCGCTCCGAATGGGCGATACCGGATCCGGCGACCATGAGATTGACCTCGCCTGGGCTGATTGACTGCACGTAGCTTTCGCTATCGCGATGCAGAAGCTCGCCTTCGAGAAGGTAGGTCAAGGTCGACAGACCAATGTGCGGGTGAGGGCGAGTGTCGATACCCTCGCCGGCGCCGAAGCGGACCGGGCCGAAGCTGTCGAGGAATATGAAGGGCCCTACCATCTGTCGCATCGCGGCAGGCAATGCCCGGCGGACCGAGAACCCTCCGAGGTCTCGGGACGGAGGCAGGATGATCTGTTCGATGTCAGCATTCGACAAATACGACATTGTCAGCTCCGGCGGTTGAATTTCTGTAAGCTGAAGGTAGGTCCACTAGACGTTTCGCAAAACTCAGATAATTTCGGCGAAAACGATCGAGGAATTCGAAATGTCAGACCCCGGCCAGCCGACGCTGGATCAGCTCAAGGTCCTCATTACCGTTGTCGAGACAGGCAGCTTCGCGGCCGCCTCTCGCAAATTAAATCGGGCAACATCGGTGATCAGCTACACGATCGCCAATCTCGAAGCGCAGTTGGGGGTCACGCTTTTCGACAGGCTATCGACGAAGAAACCGCAGCTGACTTTAGAGGGCCGGACGGTTCTCGCCGAGGCAAAGAGCGTCGCCCATGGAATCGATAATCTTCGAGCAAAGGTGAAAAGCATGCTCCGCGGCGTTGAGCCGGAGGTTCACCTCGCGCTCGACGTCATGCTTCCTGCCGCCCGTGTCATGGACGCGCTAAAGGCGTTTCGGAAGGAATTTCCGAGCGTCTCCCTTCGCCTCTATGTCGAAGCCTTGGGAGCGGTCACCCAGATCGTGCTCAACCGAACCGCTGCGATCGGTATTAGTGGGCCCCTCGATATCGAGATAGCCGGACTTGAACGTATCGGGGTGGGTTTTGTCAAACTCATTCCGGTGGCTTCACCCGACCATCCTTTGGCGGGCGGGTCCCATCCGCCAGGCGCAGCGCGGGGACATATCCAGCTCGTCCTGACCGACAGGTCACCCCTTACCCAGGGCCACGAGTTCGCGGTGGTCGGCAACCACACTTGGCGGCTCGCCGATCTCGGCGCCAAGCACATGCTGCTCAAGGAGGGTATAGGTTGGGGCAACATGCCGGAACCTATGGTGCGCGATGACATCGAGGCAGGCCGTCTGGTGCAGCTTGATCTTCCCGATTGCAAAGGCGGCCCCTATCGCCTTCAGGCCGTCTATCGTACCGACACGCCTCCCGGTCCCGCCGCCCGTTTCCTGATCGACCACTTCCAGAGCCAGGATGTTGACGATCCTATTTCAGCCGGCTTTGGAGAATAGCGAGAAGGAGCCACGGTCTACCTCACGCGGCTTCGAAGACGCCTCCGACTTACATTGGAGAGTGCGTCGACGCAGCCGCGCCAGATCTCGCCGAGGGCGCCCTGGAGGGTCAGCGCTAAACATTGAGTTGATAGGAAATCGGAAGCCAGCGGTAGCCTCGATCCTTCCTCTCAACAAACCCGAGGGAAGGGAATGACATGTGATAGCCAACGACGGGAAGCCGATCGGTCGCAACCATGTCATAAATATGCCGCCGGGTCTCGGCGCCTGTGGTCTTGTCCATATCGAAGAAAGCATGCCACTCGGGATGCGCCAGCGATGCCACTTCATGGTGCGCGCAATCGCCCCACACGAACAGCTGCTTGCCTTGACTTTCGATGTGAAAGGCCAGGTGGCCGGGAGTATGCCCATAGGCCTCGACGGCGCGAATGCCGGGAGCAACCTCGGCACCCGGTTTGATGAAGCTCATGCGGTCTGCCAAGGGCACGACATTTTTCGCAAAGACAGTGGCGGACACATATTCATTGTCGCCCGGGGCCGCAGCGAGACGATCTTTGGACGACCAAAAGTCGAACTCCAGGTCTCCAATCGCATATCGCGCGTTCGGGAATAGCGGTTTCCCATTCTCCATCAGGCCACCGATATGATCCGCATGCGCATGCGTGAGGACCACGAGGTCAATCTGTTCGGGTGTGAATCCGGCTGGGCGCAACAGGTTTGCAAGCCAGCCGCCATCGGGCCGCGGCACGAAGCCGTTTGCGCCGTTGCCGGTATCGAAAAGCACGAGCTCTTTGCCGGTGTTCACGATAGTGGGGGTAAAGCCCGGCTGAAACTTCCTTTCAGGAAGCAGGCTTTGCCGCATCAGTTGTTCGATCTCGCGCTGCGGTCGATCTTCCCCGACAATCGGCCACGGTCCATCGAGTACGGCGCCGGCATCGAGAATGTTTGTCACCTCGAAGTCACCTAGCTTGAAGCGATAGTGCGTAGGGGTTGAAGGGCCGAGTGGCATTCCGGCCGCGAGTGTCGCCGACGGGAAAAGACCGGTCACCGCCGGAGCCGTTATCAACGCAGCGCCCGAGGCGAGAACCGTTCGGCGAGTCAATTGGAATCGAAGCATGCGGTATCCTCCACATAGGTATTGACCCTGGTTGAGCGACCCAGACGGGCAGCAAGCCGCACTGTGCAGTCGGCAAATGCCCTTCCTGCGCGTGAAAACTGCTCCTTAAGGCCCAATTTCATTTCTGCGCGGTTCACTTACACTGCTCTCGCGGTCGGGATGGGCCTTTGCGTCGCAAGCAATCGGGAGGTTAGCCATGCCCGCTTCGGACGGCTTGTATGAACGTGCTGTTGAAAAATCTGCGCTCCGCCCCTTTTGGCATCTGGACGAAGCGCGGACGTTCTTTGTCGGGCCGCTCGAACGCAACAGCCTTCATCAGCACGGTGCGCCCGTCTACCTGGCCGGGATCTACGGCAATTTCCGGTTGCGAATCCAAGGGGGTCGCTGGCTATCGTGCCGCACGGCGGTCATTCCTGCCGGGGTGCTTCACGAACTTGACATCGGCGGCTACCCCTTGGCGGTGTTTTACATCGAAGCAGACATAGGCAGCGCCGATCAGCTCGTGCCGCTATCCGGCAATAGTTGGGAAGCAGACGGCGTTCTCTTGGGACGCAGCGGCGAGTTCTCAATCATGCGCGAGCTGTGGGAGGATTGTGCCGGCGCAAGATGGGCAGGCCAAGCGCTGGAGGACTTGCTCGACTTTTCAGCGCGGCGGGCCTCCAGAGGCCAAGACCTGCGCATAGCAGCGGCAATCGATTACCTGAGAACGCACTCGGACGAACTCACCTCCGTAACGCCGCTCGCAAAGCGCGTAGGCTTGTCAGCCTCCCAGTTTCAGCGCGTGTTCACTCGGGAGGTGGGCGTGCCTTTTCGCCGCTACCGCGCCTGGAACCGGATGCGCGTGGCCATCGGTGAGATCGTGAACGGCAGCAATTTTACGACAGCAGCCCATGCAGCAGGATTTTCGGACCAAGCGCACTTCAACAATGATTTCCGCCGCACCTTTGGCGCAGCGCCGTCGTTGAGTCTCCTGGACCTGAGAAAGCTCCCGTCCCGTTGAATGTGACGGCGACTTGCGGGGAACGATTGAAGTCGCCCAGAGCGTGCTCCGGCGACCTTGGGCGTCCGTTTTCGTAGTCACAATGTGGTGCTACCGTCGCGGCAAACCGGTGGGTGGCGGCGTTTGGGGGCCAGCAGACCATCGGTGGCGTCCGCGGCTTAGTCATTCGTCATTCAGTCAGCGCGTTTTTGTAGATGATGCCGTCTTTCATGATGATCTTGAAGCTTTTGGCAGGATCAGCCACCAGGTCGATGTTCTCTAGCGGATTGCCTTCGACGAGCAGGAGGTCCGCGAGAGCGCCTTCCTCGACAACGCCCAGCTTTCCCGGGTAGGGGTTGCGCTGGCCCGACAGCGCCAGCAGTTCGGCATTGGTCCCGGTCGCCATAACGAGCGCCTCGGCAGGCGTGTACCAACGCACGAGCGAGGCCAGTATTGCTCCCTGCTGCTTCGCCAGCGCGCGGGAGAACAGAACATCCGTGCCCCACGCGGTCTTAATCTTGTACTTCTTTGCGAGTTCGTATGTTCTGCCGATGCCTGGCCAAACCTCATCTGCCTTGGCGCGCTCGACCGAACCCTCCCGGAGGCCGGTCCTCATCAATTCGGGAAGCGGCTGCAAGCTCAGCCAAACGTCCTTTTCAGCAATCAGCCTGGCGGTGGCTTCATCCATGAGGAAGCCGTGCTCGATGCACTTCACACCAGCCGCGATCGCTTTCCGAATCGCGTCAGAGGTGAAGGCATGCGCGGCAACGTAGGTGCCCCAATTCTCGGCGATCTCAACGGCGGCCCGCAATTCTGGCTCGGTGAAGGTGGTGACGTCGAGCGGGCTGAAGGGTGAAGACACCCCGCCGCCGGCGGTTAGCTTGATCAGAACGGCTCCCTGCATGAACTGTTCGCGGACGCGCATTCGCACCTCGTCCGGGCTGTCGACGACCATTGCACCCCCGACCGTCTCCATAGGGGTGAGCGGACCGCCGGTTCTCCGCGGCAGGTCGGTGAACTGGCGGAAATCGCCATGTCCGCTGGTAACTGTGATCATGGCACCGGAGGTATAGATACGCGGTCCGGGGATGATGCCCCGATCGATCGCACGCTTGAGGCCGAAGGCTGGTCCGCCCACATCACGCACAGTGGTGAAGCCGCGCATCAGGGTATCCGTCGCCTCCTCGCCGGCCAGGATACTGGCGAAGCTGAGATCGCCCATTGCCTCCGCCGGACTGGACGCGGCCAACATGGCATGCCAGTGCGCATCGATCAGGCCCGGCATCAGCGTTCGCCCGTCGCCGGCAATTCGCTCAGCGCCTTCGGCTTGAATCGGGCTTGTCGAAATCGCCGCGATTATATTGCCCTTGACCAGAACATTCGACGGCGCCGAAAGAACAGCACCCTTTCCGTCAAAGATGCGGACATTCTCGAACAGCACGTCATCGGCGCTGGCCGTGGCGCAAAGTCCGAGCACGAGAGCCGCGGCAAGCATTTCTCTGCCAGAGTGAAGCACAGTGAAAAGGGGACGCGCAAGAAAGGACAACGCTGCGGCGCAGGACACGGCATGCGCCACAACTTTGCTCTTCGAGAGCTTTTGCGGTTCAACGAATTTTTGGCACATGACGGTTATCCCGCTTTGGGAGGAGACATGCTCACTGCGCAAGGGCAAGTTAGGGCTTAGCCGGCATCAAGAAGCAGTCCAGACTGGTCCTTCGGAAGTAAAGGTCGCCTTGAAGGGCTGATCGCGACGGAACCCGGGCCAGCGGTGCAGCGTTTACCGCCGCTGGGGGCGGAAAATCATGCCGCGTTGCATTAGCAACGCGCAATGATGATCGTGCCATCCGGTTGCCTATATCTGCAGTTTCCACGGTTTTGAGGCGAAGTGGTAGCGGTTCCGACAGCTGCACCGACAAGCGCTCCGCCTGCGGCCCCGGCGACCGTGCTCGTAGTGTTTCCGCCGATCAATTGGCCTGCCACGGCTCCCGTTCCGGCACCCACCAACGCGCCGCTCAATCCGCGTTGGTTCTGCTGGGTGGCGCAGCCCGCAACAAGCATCGTCGTGAATGCGGCAAAAAAGACTCTCCAGGACATGGCATGCTCCAATGCTGGAATAGCGGGAATTGCTAATATGGGCGCGGATTTCCTTCGTCTCTCAGAGAGCTGCCGCTTCGGTGCTACCTCCGTGCCCTCGCATTTCCACCACCCGTCCGTCCCGCTCAGGTGATCGACGCCCTTGTTGAGACTTGCTCCCTGCTAGATCTGACATCAACCGACTGAGCGGATGCGGGGACCTGCGCACCGCATCCTCCACCAATTGCCGACGGATGTATCATTCCCCGAGGCTTATACTTGTCAAGAAAGAGGAGGACCTGCTGCCTGAATTGGGGATGGAGCGTCAAGGTTGTGGATTCCGGGCTCATGACCGTGCGGGTGACGGACTAGTGAGAGAACTGGAGTCGCGGGATCTTTCGCCGGGATTGAAGACTCTCCTCAATCCCAACGGCCGAGGCTTCCGTGGCCTCTCCGCTTCGTGGAGCTACTCGTGGAGAACGAGTTCTGCTGCCTTCATGCGCCATCCATTATCGTCTCTTTCCCCAGCAGTTCCGCAAGCCACCGCGTAGAGGCGAACTGGGCGCAGAATGAAAGGACGGCGATGGTTATCGGAACGCCGATAAACGCGCCGAATATTCCCCACAGGAAGGTCCAGAGAAAAACGGAGAAGAGGACGAGCGACGGAGATATGCCGAGTGTGTTACCAGCCACTCTGGGCTCGATGTAGCTCCCTATTATGAATTGGGCGGTACTCAAGCAGGCGAAGACGATCAGGGCCGACTGAGGCGACTGGAATTGAGCCAGGGCGTAACAGGTCGGCAGGATCGTCGCGAATGCCGGGCCGATGAACGGGATATAGTTCAAGGTGAACGCGACGATTCCCCATTCGGCAGCGAACCGCAGTCCGAAGGCCGTGGCAAGCGCCCAGACGGCAATTCCGGTCGCCGCGCTCATGATCGTCCTGATGAGAAGATATCGTCGGATACGCGAGGCCGCGAGTTCGAAGCCGCTGATGATGCGAGCCGCGTTGTCGTCCGTGAGCCTGCGGATTCTGGCACCCAGGTCCGACACTTCCAAAAGCCCGAGAATGACATAGAGGAGAACCACGAGCCAGAACGAGACCATGGTGTTCAGCCGAGCAGAGATCCCCTGCAGGGCGCGCAACAGGAGCCGGGAGTCGAGGTTGTCCGCCCAGAACCCGGCGAGAGCTATTCCGTGCCCCCCTAGCCACTCCGCAAGGCGATTGTAAAGCAGCTGAAACTGACCGGCATCCATTGCCAGCGACCGCCCGATCCGGCCGAAGCTCAACGTCACGACGGACATGAACACGACAAAGGTCCCGAACAGCAGCGCCGCGACGATGGCCAATGCGAATACCCTGTGCAGGCGTGCCTCTAGCCGACTTTGAATTGGCCACAGCACCGCAATGATAAACAGCGCGCATGCGACAGGTGCGAGAACGACACCGGAGAAATACACGGCCGCCACCGTGGCGATTACAGTCAGGATGCCCGGTACGACCACCCTACCGCGTTCGGTCATCGTGCACCTCCCAGGGTTGTCGGCAGCATTTGGCAGCTCCGGGACATAGCTTGATTGCATTCCGCTTTTCCCCACGGGGACGGCTAATGCTGTTGTTTTCAAGCAATTCCGGACGCAGATTCGTCGCACGCTCTCGCGGGAATTGCTCTAGAAGCGCCATATCAGGGGAACGACGAATACCGAGACGACGAAGAACCACATCAGTAGAGGTAGGCCGAGCTTCCAATAATCGCTGAACGCATAGCCTCCGGGACCCATGACCATCAGGTTCGTCGGTGTTGCGATCGGCGTCAGGAATGCTGCCGCCGCCGCAACGGACGTGCTCATGAGAACCGGGCGAGGGGATACCCCCATGGTCGTCGCTGCGGCTACCCCAATAGGAATGATAATGAGGGCCGTCGCCGTATTGCTGATCAGTTGGCCCAGAACGGCGGTCATGACGAAGAGGCCCGCCAGAAGAGCGACAGGCCCGGCATCGCCGACGAGATCGACGAGCTGCTCGGCCATGAGCTTTGCCGCGCCCGTCTCCACCATCGCTGTGGAGAGCGGCATCATTGCCCCAACCAGGATCACGGTCGTCCATCCGATCGCCCGATACGTTTGCTCGACCGTCATGATCCCGGCGAGGATCATCGCGCCGGCAGCAAGAAGGCCGGCAACGGCTGGAGGCACTATTCCGGTTGCGAGCAGGAGCACCATTGCGATCAGGACGACGATGGCTTGCCATGCCCCCGGACCCATGGGAACCGCCTGACGCCGAACGAGTTCCGGCGAGCTCACGACCAGGACATCCGGGTCGTCAAGGTGAACATCCAGTGCTTTCCAGGTGCCTTGCAGCAGCATCGTGTCTCCGGCCTGCAAAGTCGTTCCGCCCGAGCGTCCGCCTCCACCCTCGGCGTCGCCGATCTGGTTTCCGCCTCTTTGAACGGCGAGAACGATGAGATCACCGCTTTCTGTGACCATGCCGGGAAAGACCTTTCTTCCGATAAGGCCCGAGCGGGGCGGAATGACCACCTCCGCAAGGCCCGATCTGCGATTGAAGAGCATATCCTCCCCGCTGGACGATCCGGTCTTCTCCCGGAAGGCGAGATGCGTGTCGGCGGCAAGACGCGCCACGGCATCGTTGTCGCCCCGCACCAAGACGTAGTCGCCTTCCGCGATGGCAGCTCTATGCAGCGGCCCGCCCGTTTCGCCGTCCTGCACGGCAACGAGTTGAAGGTTGGCGGTCCCGGAGAGATCGATAGACGAAGCCGGCGCGCCAACATAGGCAGAGGTCGCCCGCACCCGCATCTGATGAATGCCGCTCTCCAGCCCATATTGCTCGACAAGCGTCTTGGCGTGTCGGCTGAAGTCGGCAGGCATTGCGGCCCCGTTTCGTTCCGGAAGCAGATGGCGGCCAAAGAGGATGATTATCGCCACTGTTCCGGCAAGCAGAGGAAGACCGACAAGGCCGAATTCGAAAAAGCCGAACGCACCCACGCCCGCGTCGTAGCCGGCGTCCGACACCAGTACGTTCACGGGGGAACCGGTGAGGGCGAGCTTTGATCCAGCGTGTGCGGCGAACACCAGAGGCATGAGAAGCTGCGATGAAAACCGCTTCAGCCTGACGGCGATCACCACCACCACGGGCAGCAGTGCTGCAACGGCGCCGTTGACGCTGATGAGCGCGGTGAGGAGCGCTACCAAGCCCATGGTCAGCACCAGCAGCCGGGTCCTGCTTTCCTTGCCTGCTCCGCGTATCAGGAGCTGTCCCGCCCAGGCGGTCACCCCCGTTATCTCGAGACCTGCGCTGATCACGAAAAGCGAAGCGATGAAGATGACGGCGGGATCACCAAACCCTCCGAGCGCCTGCTCGATCGTCAATACGCCGCTCGCCCAGAGCGCCAGGGCGGTCATCATCGCGACCAAAACCACCGGCAGCTTGTTCGACACGAACAGAATGACGGTCAGAGCGACAATTGCGGCAATATAGGCGATCGGGCTCACTGAATGGGCTCCTTGACACCGCTCCGCTAAGGGATCCGGCTGCTAATTTGGCTTGTGCAATTTCCTTGCCGCAAAATGGATCCGGCTATTCCGGCATCGTTGCAAGCAGCACGCCAAGCCGACATCCTTTCTCATACTCCCTAAGGTCAACATACTCGTTCACGGTATGGATTTCCGCCTGACCTGCACCGATCGTGACCGTAGGAACGCCGTGCTTGTCCAGCCAATTGGCGTCGAGACCTCCATTTGAGAACAGATAGTTCGGCTCGAGTCCGAGCAACTTCATCGCCTTGGCTGCGCGAACCACAGCCGGCGAATTCTCGTTGAGCTTGAATGGTGGATAAGCTGTGTGGTGAATGAAGGTCACGCGGGCGGTCTCTCCGTTGCGATCCTTCACCGCCTGCTTCGCCTTCTCGAAAGCAGCTTCATAGCCTTCGGCTATCATCTTTGCGAAGGCCGGTTCTGGACTGCGGGCCTCGCCTTTCAGGAAAGCGTAGTCGGTGACGACGTTCGTCGCGTCGCCGGCTGCCATGCCGTCCTTCCCGCCGAAAATTCCGATGTTGCTTGTGCCGCGATCGTCGGATTTCTCGATCTTTCCGAACCAGCCTGCCGCATAGGCCTCAGCCAGGGCGAGGGCGCCCACGAGCGTTGCGGATATCCCCGTTTCTGGCGCGACTCCGGCGTGGGACGCCCGTCCCACGATTTCTGCCTCCCAGTTCTCCTGCCCCACTGCTCCAATGATGAGGTCCGATGCGAGCTGGCCGTCGACGTTGACGCACATCACCGGTCCGCCAAGGACGGCCGGGTCGAGTTCGCGGGCGCCGTGGAGCCCGCTCTCCTCGCGAACGGTAAAAAGAAGGGTGATCGGCGGGTGCGGGAGGCTATGCTTGATCAGCGTTTCCGCCACGACCACCAGAAGAGCAACCCCTGTGCGCGCGTCCCCGCCGAGGGCGGTTGTGCCGTCCGACACTATGCGATTGCCGTCACGCAGTGGTTTTGCTCCTGCACACAAGGGTACAGTGTCGAGATGCGTGGAGAACAGCAGCCGAGGGCCGGGTCGGGTGCCCGGAAGATCGACTATCAGGTTTCCCGTTTCGGTCGGTAAAGGGATCCTCTCGTTGGCGTCGTCGAAGCGGATGTTTTCTCCAGAAACGCCCACGGCCTTGAGAGCTTCGATGACCGACGCCGCGATGTCCGCCTCCTTGCCCGTTACTCCCTCTACGGAGAGAAACCTCATGAGGTGTTCTACGGCAGCAGCCGTATCCAAGGGAATTGCGAAGTTGTCCATCATGACCATCCATTGATGCGAGCAGGTTCTTGAAGCGGAGACTGCTCTACAGTCCCCAAGGAAGTCCAACCATCTTCCAGACCGCGAACAGCAAGGTCCACAACACGAACATCCAGATCACGTAAGGCAGCATCAGTGACACTATTGTCCCGACGCCAGCCGACCTGTCGTATTTCTGGGCGAACCCTACGACCAAAGCGAAGTAGGCGTTGAGCGGGGTGATGGCGTTCATCGGAGAATCCCCGACCCGGTAAGCAGCCAGGACCGCCTCCGGCTCAACACCGAGCTTCATCAGGAGCGGCACGAAGACTGGCGCGAATATCGCCCATTTTGCGATTGCGCCGGTCAACAGGAGATCGATGATCGCAACGACGATGATGAAGCCGAGTAACAGGGGCAGGGCGCCGATATTGGCGGCCTGCAGCGCGCTGGAAAGGCTCAACGCCATGACGGTGCCCATGTTGGTATAGGTGAAGTAGGCGACGAACTGGCTCAGCACGAAGAACAGGAAGATCGTACCGCCGAGATTTCTGATGGATTTCTCGACGGCCGTGATCACCTCGGTAAGGGTCCGCAGGGTCCCGGCCCCGATGCCGTAGCACCACCCGGAGACGAGGAAGACAAGCATGATCAATGCGATGAGGCCGTTCATGAAGGGCGAGTTGCCGATCAGCTCGCCGGTTTCGGCGTTCCGGAGCGGTGCGCCACCGGGCAGCGTCAGGAGGCAGAACACGATCACGAGGCCGATCAGACCGAAGGACGCGAACCTTAGCCCGCGCGATTCAGACGCTGAGAGCGCGGCTCCTTCGTTCGCGCGCTCAGCGTCTTCGTCGGGGACATAGGTCCCAAGTCTGGGTTCGATCATGCGGTCTGAGACGAAGGCGATCACGCCGGTCAGAAACAGGACCGATGCTATGGAGAACCAGATGTTGGACGCCAGCCCAATCGACCTGTTCGCATCGACCAGATGGGCGGCGTCATTGGTGAACTCCACAAGAACCGCATCAAGCGGCTTGATCAGCATGTTGACCGTGAAAGCGCCGGCCACCGCGGCAAACCCCAGTGCGAGACCTGCAAGCGGATGACGCCCCACCGCCAGGTAGGCAATACCCGCAAGAGGGATCAGAACCAGATAACCCGCGTCCGCGGCAACACTCGCGATAATTCCAACGAAAGCGAGAATGTAGGTCAAGGCCCAGCGCGGAGACACGATCACCAATTTCCGGATAAGCGCTGTAACGAGCCCGGACTCCTCGGCGACGCCGGCGCCGATCATCGCGGCAATCATGAGACCGACTGCAGTGAAGCTCATGAAGTTAGGGATAAGCGACACATACATGAAGCGAATGCCGTCGGTATTCAACAGGCTTCTTATTGAAGTCGTTGCGGACTCGAGCTCATGGGTATCCGGATTGATCCGCTCGAAGGTCACCGAGGTCCCAAAAATACCCAGAACCGCTGACAGCGCGATTACCCCGGCAATCAGAATAAGGAAGATTATGACGGGGTGGGGGACCATGTTGCCCACCTTTTCGACGCCGTCCAGGAACCTTTGCATCACGGTTTTCGGAACTGCTCCCGCCGTGGACATGGATACACTCCCTGTGCTCCAACCCCGCGAACCGGGGCGTGATGCCGACATCGCCGCCGCAGGCGAAGTAGACGTCATTTTAGTTGATGCAACCAAAGAGTCGTGAGTACAGAATCCACAACCTGAGCCGCCTGTCCCGAAACGCAGTCGATTTTTGTCGGAAGTCGTGGTGTGCGCCGCCGACGGCGACGGGCGCTTCCCTCCTGGTAAGCTTGAGCAGGAGTGGTTGTAGAGCGGCCCCGCTGGCGAAGAGCCCCGGCCTATATACAGCCGCAACAGCGATTTATTGACTTTAGTTCAATTAAGAGTACGACTTGTGATTGAGCATTAAATACAGTTTGCCGAAAACCTCGAAGGTATTGCTATGAATACAATGCCAGCGTCGAGTGTCGGGCGGGGTATTGACGTCAAATTTGCGTGCTCGATCGATGTAAGTACCCAGTCCTATCCTCAGCAAGATCAGTTTGAAATATTCAAGAACGCACATGCCGGCGTCGCGGATCTAACCTTCTGCAAGAGTGCGGACGGGTCCTTTCCAGCCCGGCAGATGGTGTGGATCCTGGGCTCAATGGTAATTGTCTCCAGTATGCTGCCTGGAGCAGGTTACGCACACGAGTGGCGGCATTTAAAGAAGCCGGCCTTAGACAACTGGTACCTGTGGATTCCACGACGGTCCGTCGATCAGGGCGTTGGCGCGCGGACCATGCCTCATCTGCACTGTCTGGCGAAGCCATTTCACGCCATCGTCGAGGACGAGGGCGCATGTGCGATCTATTTTCCGTCAGAGGGGTTCGTTCCTGCATCGATCCTTGATTGCTTGCTCGATAGATCTGTCCAGGGCGCGTCGGGGCGTCTCCTCACTGACTATCTCATGCTCCTGGTTCGATCACTGCCCGACATGACCGTGGCAGAAGTTCCATACGTCGTCGAAGCAACACGCAATCTCGTCGTTGCATGTTTGGCGCCTTCGCCTGATCGTGTTGCAGACGCTCAAAGACCGATTGCGGCGGTCGTTCTGGAGCGGGCCAAACGCATGATAACCTCGAGACTTGTTGATCGCTCGCTCACCCCCGAGGCGATTTGCTGCGAAATAGGCATCTCGCGCTCGAGGTTGTACAGGTTGTTCGAGCCGCTTGGTGGCGTCGCGGCCTACATCCGACACCAGCGCTTGGTTCGGACCCGCAGCGCTATTTCCAGTATTGAAGACGTCCGGCCGATATCTCGCATCGCGGAGGAATGGGGGTTCGACGATCCTTCAGCATTCAGCCGGGCCTTTAAGCACGAGTTTGGAATGACCCCTAAGGAAGTAAGGGAGGTGGGATGGAACGGCGCTGCTGCGCACGTGCGCAGGGAGAGGTTTCGCGAAGGAGCCCCGACTACACTCCGCCAACTCCTTCAAGGCATAGCGTGATCGTGCCGCTCGCCATTCGCGTGACAAGCGACGGCGGCCGCGAGCATAGAAATGGAAGATCGTTTGCGAGCAGCTGGAACAAACGCAGGGTGGGGACCGACCAACCGTGACTTCGAACTCTCCACGCCGGACGCCAGGCCGCTGCCGCTTTGCGCCGCCGGCTCTCGGATTGGCTATTCAAACAGGTCCGGGTTGTCCGCCTCGATCTGAGGAAGGTCGGAGAGGATGCCGTTCAAGTGCCGGCGCATCGCATTCGCCGCCGCTTCGGCATTGCGTGCATCGATGGCGATGATGATCGCCTCGTGCTCGGCGATCAGATTCTTCATAAGATCCGGGTGGCGGAGCTGGAGATTGCAGACTCGATCCATATGCGCCTTGATGTCGGCTATGGCATTCCAGGCCAGCCCGCATCCCGCACCCTCGGCAATGGCAATATGGAATTGCTCATCCTCGCGCCTGAAGGCATTGTGGTCGTTGATCTCCTCCGCTGCCCTTTGGCGCGACAGAATTGTGTCGATGCGCCCCCGTGTCCAGCTGTCAAACGCTTCGCTTGCGCGTTGCGCTACGGCCACTTCGATGGCCTCCCGCACGAAGCGGGCTTCCATCATCTGCCGGGCGGAGATACGCACCACGACCGTGCCGCGGTTGGGCCGTATATCCACCAGTTTTGACTTGCCTAACGCAATCAAGGCCTCGCGCACCGGCTGACGTGAAACGCCCATGCGCGTTGCGATTTCCTGCTCGGAAAGGCGGCTTCCGGGCGCAAGTTCCAGACGGATGATCGACTCGCGGAGATCGCGCTCCACCTGCGCAGCGGTCGTTTCTCCGTTGTCTGTCCTTAGGTTTTCAAGTCCCATCGGCCTCGCCGCCACCTCACGTTGACAAGCATCTCAAACCACCATACGGTACCATACAATTCATGGGCAACATAATAATTCTGCGGCCCTCGGCCGGCGGAAAGAGGGCGCCGGAGAGCAATCTCCGGCGGAAGGAGCGACTGTGCTTGCGAATTTCATCACTCCCGATGCCAGAGATCCTCGGCTTGCCATTAAATCCCGCTATCGGATGCTTGTCGACGGCAAGTCCGTCGACGCAGTGTCCGGGCGGACAATCGATCGCGTGAGTCCCGGCCATTTAGGTGTCGTGGTCGGAACCTGGCCGGAATCGTCTCCAGAGGATGTGCGGTTGGCGATTGCGGCTGCCCGCCGTGCCTTTGATACCGGTCCGTGGCCGCGCATGTCGGGCGCAGAGCGGTCGCGCCTGATGTTCAAGGTCGCCGACCTCATCCTTGCGCGGCAGGAGGAACTGGCGCTGATCGAGAGCCTCGAGGTCGGCAAGCCGATCGCGCAGGCGCGCGGCGAAATCGGTTTCTGCGCAGACCTCTGGTCCTATGCCGCCGGCCAGGCCCGCGCGCTGGAAGGACAGACCCACAACAATATCGGCGACGACCGCCTGGGCCTCGTCCTGCGCGAGCCGGTCGGGGTGGTCGGCATTATTACGCCCTGGAATTTCCCTTTCATCATCGCGTCGGAACGCGTGCCCTGGGCGATCGGCGCCGGCTGCACCGTTGTGCTGAAGCCATCCGAGTTCACTTCTGGTACGTCGATCCGCATGGCGGAACTGGCACGTGAAGCCGGCATTCCGGACGGGGTGTTCAACGTCGTCACCGGTTATGGCGATCCGGCCGGCCAGGTGCTGGCCGAAGACCCCGAGGTCGACATGGTCGCCTTTACCGGCTCTGTCCGCGTCGGCACGAAGCTCGGCGAGATTGCGGCGCGCAGCGTAAAGCGCGTCGGGCTTGAGCTTGGCGGCAAAGGCCCGCAGATTGTCTTCGCCGATGCAGACCTCGACGCGGCCGCAGACGGCATCGCCTATGGCGTCTACCACAATGCCGGCCAGTGCTGCATTTCCGGCAGCCGGCTCCTCGTGCAGGAGGGCATCCGCGATGCGCTGATGGAGCGCCTGCTCGACATCTCGCGCAAGGTGACCTTCGGCGATCCCCTGAACGAACGCACCAAGATCGGCGCGATGATCTCGGAGGCGCATGCGGAAAAGGTGCATTCTTATGTGACGGCTGGCATCGCATCGGGCGCGGAGCTGCTTCTCGGTGGCGAAAGGGTCGGCAGGGAGGCCGGGCTTTACTACGCACCGACGGTATTTTCCGGCGTCACGCCCGACATGTCGATCGCACGCGAGGAGATCTTCGGCCCGGTGCTTTCAACGCTGACCTTCAAGACCGCGGATCACGCCGTAGCCTTGGCGAATGCCACCGAGTTCGGCCTTTCGGCCAGCGTCTGGTCGACCAATCTCGAAACCGCGCTGCAGAGCATCCGCCGCATTCGCGCCGGCCGCTGCTGGATCAACAGCGTGATCGACGGCACGCCGGAGCTGCCGATCGGCGGCTACAAGAAGAGCGGCCTGGGCCGCGAGCTCGGCCGCTACGGCTTTGACGAATATTCCCAGTTCAAGGGCGTCCACGTGACACTCGGGCGCCCCGCGCCCTGGTTCACATAATCGGCCGCAGGCTGGGTTTAGGAGGAGGAATATCTCGGCTGGCGTGATCTTTGGTCGGAGCCCGCCAGCCGAGACTTGGGTCTTGCGACCCGCAATGCACATCCAAAGGGAGGATACGCAAATGAAACTGACCGGGCTCAGAACCGCAGCGCTGGCTGCGGGCCTTGCCACCTTGTTGACGTCGAGCGCACTCGCGGCCGACGTCAAGGCAACGATGATCATCTACCTCGATCCGAGTGTGCAGTTCTTTAATCCCGTGGTGAAGGGAGCGCAAGACGCCGCCGCCCAATTCGGCGTCGACCTCGACGTGCAGTATGCCAACAACGATCCGGTGCGCCAGAATGACCTGATCGAGAGCGCGACGGTCAGCGGCGTTGACGGCATCGCCGTCGCGATCTCCAGTTCGGACGCATTCGACGAGAGCATCTGCGCTGCAGTGAAGGCCGGCATCATCGTCATCGGCTTCAACAACGATGACCTCGACGGCGCCAAAGGGAACTGTCGCCAGGCCTATGTCGGCATGGACGAGCTTGCCTCAGGCTATGAGCTCGGCAACCGCATGATCAAGGAATTTGGCCTCAAGTCCGGCGACGTCGTCTTCAACCCGCGCGAAATTCCGGAAGCGAGCTTTGCAGTCGCCCGTGGTGGCGGCATCGAGAAGGCGATGACGGAAAACGGCATCAAGGTGGAGACGGTTCGTGCCGGCCTCGACCCCGCCGAAGCGCAGAACATCATCGCGCAATTCCTCATCGCCAACCCGAACGTGAAGGCGCTGTTCGGCACCGGCTCGGTCACCTCCACGGTCGGCGCGGGCGCCATCAAGGATGCCGGAGTAAACATTCCATTCGGCGGTTTCGACCTTGCGGTCGAGATCGTAAACGCGGTGGAATCCGGCGCTATGTACGCGACCATGGACCAGCAGCCCTATTTGCAGGGCTACTACCCGATCGCCCAGATCGCGCTTGCCAAAAAATACGGACTGACACCGACCGACATCGACACGGGTCAGGGCGCCTTCCTCGACAAGTCGCGCATCGGTTCGGTCAAGCCGCTGATCGGCAGCTACCGCTAACCGCGTTTTGTGGGAGCCTGCCGGCGCGGCCGGCCGGTTCCCCGTTCCCCAGAGATCGAGTGCCAGACCGTGACACCTGTCCTAGCCGAAAGTGCCGCGCCCCGCTCGCGGACCCAGAGACAATCCATCCTCAAGCAGATCATGGGCATGCCGGCGGGAGCGATCTTTCTCGTCTTCATGACCCTGCAGATCGTCTGCATCACCGGTGCGCTCCTCTACCCGGATGAGTTCCGCTATCTCTCGCCGCAGAACCTGACGATCCTGATGAAGGCGATCCCCGTGCTCGGATGCCTCGCGCTCGGAGCCGGCGTATTGATGATCGCCGGTGAATTCGACCTTTCCATAGGCTCCGTCTACACATTCACGGCCGTGCTGATGGCCTCGCTCGTCAATACGGGGCTGAGCGCCTTCATCGCAGCACCGATCGGTATTCTGACCGGCCTGCTGATCGGTTCCCTCAACGGCCATATCACCCTGCGCTTCGGCCTGCCGTCCTTCATCGTTACACTCGGCGGGCTCCTCTTCTGGCGCGGCGCGGTGCTGCTCTACAACGGTGCCGTCCAGGTGCGGTTCGACCCGGAGCCGGTGTTCACCAGCCTCTTTTCCGGCACCCTGTTCGGCATAAACGCCGCCTTCATCTGGATCGTCCTCTTCGTCGTGGGCTTTCACCTGCTGCTACACCGCCACCGCTTCGGCAACCACGTCTTCGCGACGGGTGGCAATCGCGGTGCGGCCGAGGCGATCGGCATCAACACCAGCCGCGTCAAGCTGATTGCCTTTGCAATTGCGGGCGGCATGGCAGCGGTCGCGGGCATTCTTGCCACGGCCCGCGTTGGCAGTGTGCAGCCTGGGCAGGGTGCGGGTCTGGAACTCCAAGCGATCGCCGCCTGCGTCATCGGCGGCCTGTCGCTGCGCGGAGGACGCGGATCGATCATCGGCATCTTTCTCGGCGTGCTGCTCATCCACACCATTACCGACGTCCTGCTCCTCTTGCGGGCACCGGGCTTTTATCTCGACATGTTCATTGCCACGCTGATCGTGCTGGCCGCCATTTTCAACCATCTCATCGAGCGGCGAGGTCTTGCGTGATGTCGACCCCCAATCTTCTCGAATTGCACAACATCTCGAAGAGTTTCGGTGCGCTGACCGCGCTTCGCAACCTGAGCTTCCATATCGGTGAGGGTGAAGTCGTGGGGCTTTTGGGCGACAACGGCGCCGGCAAGTCGACGACCGTAAATCTCATCTCCGGCATCCACAAGCCGACGGACGGCTATCTCAGCGTCGACGGCAAGAAGACGACCTTCACCTGCCGCTCGGATTCCGCCGATGCAGGCATCGAAACGATCTACCAGCACACCGCGCTGGTCGATTCCCTCTCGATTACCCGCAATATCTTCATGGGCCGTGAGCTGACCGATCGCCTCGGCTTCCTCAGACAGCGCGAGATGCGCGACATCGCCATGGAAGTCTTGCAAAACGCCGTGCACATCTCCGGCATCGATTCCCCGGATACGCTCGTCGGCAATCTCTCCGGCGGGCAGAAACAGGCGGTCGCAATTGCCCGCGCCGTCCACTTCAAGAAGCGCGTGCTACTCCTCGATGAGCCGACCTCGGCGCTCTCCGTACGCGAGACGGAAGCGCTGCTGAACCAGGTGCTGAAGCTCAAGGCGGAGAATGTGTCGAGCGTGCTGGTGACCCACAATCTCTACCACGCCTATCAGGTTTGCGACAGGTTCGTGATCATGAGCCATGGCACGAAGGTTTTCGACGTGCAAAAGGCCGATACGACGATCAGCCAGCTAACCGAATATGTCGTGCTCACCTGATGCCTTCAGAGCAAGAGGCAAATGCCTTGACTGTTTCCATGTCAGTGCACCAGTGATCAGGCCGGACGACGCCGCAAGGCGCAACACAGGGCCTGCGTGACGGCTTTGTCATCGAGTACTCTTGGAAGACGCGGCGGCCGCCGCCGAAAACCGAAGACGGGCTGCGTACAAGGCGATTTGAGAAACACCACCAAGGGCGGCTCAAATTCCGGAGCCGAGAATGGAGACGTCGCCTCCAACCTGGTCGGCTGGGAGGGGTTCGGACGCGATGGACTTCTTCGATAAACGGCAACCGACCATTTTGCGCTCAAAAGCGGTCTTAGGTGCGGAGACTCAGGAACCATTGAGCCAGCAGCTACCGGTACCGCTCCCTCGCCATAGGGGTTAGGATGCGCAGCTGGGAACGGGGCGGGCGCCTCGTCGGACAACCCATGTCAGGAGGCCAGCGTGAAATCCCCAACAGTGAGAGTTATGGCCGGGACCGAGGAAGATCTGGCGATCGAAACGGTCTTGCTGGCATTTGCAGCGGATCCTATGGCGCGATGGACCTGGCCGCATGCACACCAGTACCTTGCGGCCATGCCGCGAATGATCCGGGCGTTCGGGAGCAGCGCATTCTCCAACGGGGGCGCCTTCTGCACCGACGGCTACGCCGGGACGGCGCTGTGGCTGTCGCCTGGGGTGCATTCGGACGAGGAAGGGCTTGGTGCGGTGCTCGAGAGCACGGTTTCGCGCTCTCTTGCCCCCGAAACCACGGCCATATTCGAGCAGATGGCCACGTACCACCCGACCGAACCTCATTGGTACCTGCCCCTGATCGGCGTCGACCCGGCGCATCAAGGCGAAGGTCACGGCGACGCCTTGATGACGTACGCACTCGCACGGTGCGATCGCGATCACGCGCCAGCCTATTTGGAATCCTCAAATCCGCGCAACATTCCGTTCTATCGACGCTACGGCTTCGAACCACTCGGCGCGATTCAGGTCGGTTCGTCGCCGACGCTCGTCCCGATGCTGCGGCGGTCGCGTTGAGCCCTCAGCGGCTATAGCTGTTGCAATGTGAGCTTTGCCGGTCGCCGAGTTGGTTAGAACCGCGCCGTTCTATGTGGGTCGACGCATCCTGCCGATCGTCGGTCACCATCATCAGCCGAGGCCGCCGAGTTATAGACCTGACAGGCCGCGGCCGCCCCACTTGGGAACGCCACAACCGTGCCTGCCGACCTCCGCCGGGCTAGTGCTCAATTGGAGCCGGAAGGGAAAAGTCTGCTCTAGGGCACGTTTATCGGATATCCGCCCTTCGGCGATCGACCAGGGGCGCTGCAGTTCCGAGCGCTGCCGCTAGTACATCGGCCAGGCCGCGCCCGGCGCTGCCGTCCGCATCAAGACGTGGATTGTAAATGGTGATCTCGATGCCAACCGCCTTGCCGCTCGCCAAGGCAACCCGAAGTGCGACCCCTAGCTCGTCCCACGACAAACCGCCCGGAACGCGGAAATCGACAGCCGGCATGACAACGTCGTCGAGGCAATCCGCGTCGAGATGGATGAAGAAGCCGTCCAATGCCTCTCGGGTCAGGTGGTCGACCGCTTTGCGCGCGGCGGCCTCGATGCCCATCGCGCGCACGGCGGGAAGGTCGATCGCCTTGAGCTCTTTAGGGAGCGGCTGGCTTCCGTACTCCTCCTGATCCTTATGGTCGCGATACGCGAACGCCACAGCGTCTTCGGGACGGACCAGAGGACCGCGACCTTCAATGTCGGTCAGGTGCGACGGGCCGTAGCCAGTGACCAGGGCAAGGTCCATCGAGGCGCCCTCACCATTGGGTTCCGCCTCGGGCTGGAAGAAATCGGCGTTGCCGTCGATGAAGAACAGGCCGTAACGGCCGCGCCGTCGAAACGCGAGCATCGAGCCCAGCACGATCGTGCAATCCCCGCCGAGCACTACCGGAAATTCGCGCGCGTCAAGCACCGCTTCCACCGCGTCGGCGAGCTTGGGAGACCACGCCGCAATTGCCCTGGCATTCAGGATGCCAGTCTCGGCATCAGGCGTCGGCTCCTTTGAAAGCACCGCCAGCCGATCGGCGCGGCGCGCATGGATGCGCTCCGCAAGACCGAGGCCCAGGAGCTGGTCAGGCAAGTGCTCCACACCGTCGGTCGCGAGGCCCAGTGTAGAGGGGGCTTCGAGAATCGCATAGGGAAGGGTCGGCATGCGCGTCTCCGCTCGCTGATTCAGGTACTTTTTATCTTGCCGTTCATGCCATTCGGGTAAAAGCCACCCTTACTCGTGCCTTCCTTGTCCGAGAGATACACAATGCGTAGGACCTCTTGCGGAGTCCGGCTGAACGCAATCGCGTCCGGCGTCGAGGGAACAATGTTGGCGTTGCCATCCTCCTGAATGCCTTGATCCTTGTCGTCCGCGCCATCGATCTTGTCCCGGGCGTCGGATACCGCCTGTGCGGCCTTCCAGGCTTCTTCGCCCTTTCGATACAGGGTCGATCGGGCCATTCCCATGTGATAAGCCTCAACCGCCAGAATGCCCGCGGCCGCGGCGAGAAAGTCCTTGTTCTTGAGGACGGTCGCTGCTCCGGCATACGCGGTAACGCCAACATCTTCGAATAGCATACCGCCGAGCACGAAGTTCGTCTCGTTACCAAACGGATCAAAGTCCTCGCCGAGCCCCGCCGCTTTCGCGACCGCAGCAAAGCCGCCGTCGAAATCAATGGCCGGTCTCGGTACAGCCTGATCTGCGAGCGTCTTGCGATAGAACCGGACGTGCGCAAGTTCGTTTTCCGCAACCTCCCGCATGAACTCGCGGATCGCCGGCGTATCGAAGGAAACTTGCTTGCCGCCGGTCACCGAACCGGCGTCAGAACCCGCATCAGAATCATCGATTCCTTTTCCGGTCGTGCCACGCAGGTAATACTCGGCTTCCATGTATTCGAGATTGAGCGCAAATTGGAATACGTCCTCGTCTTCGACGTCACTTGGCTCGTCGGCCTGCGAGATCGAGGGGAAGCTTGCCGTTGAAGCGAACGTCGCGCCGAGGCCAAGCTGCAGAACGCGACGACGGGGAACGAAAATTGAGGGAATTGCACGGATCATGGCTTCCTCCTTGAAGCCCGCCCGGGGTCAGTCTTGGCTCCTCAAGTGCGGGCCAACTTTCCCGAACTACGCATGCGCGAAAATGTTCCGGAACATGCTTGCTGTCGCCCCCTATCCCGGCCGGCTATGGGGGCGTCTATGCCGACCACTGCATCCGGATGACCGTCGCCCCGGCATGGACACCACATGGCGGGCGAATGTCGTAACGATACCGTTCTTGATGAGATTAGCCCTGTGCCACCCGCCAGTCAGCCGACGCCAAACTCAGCGACGACCGGATCGCCGACCCCCCGCAACAAGCTGACGTGGGCGGCAGCCCTAACTGAGGGAGCTCACTCAGCAAACAAATCGGGACCAAAGACTTCGTAATGGATACGTGCTTCGGGGATGCCGAGCTGGAGGAGCTTGTCGTGTTGCATGCGCATGAATGGAACCGGGCCGCAGATGTAATAATCCGCACCTTCGAGAAGAATGCCGTCCTTGATTCTCTCAAGGTCGACCAGCCCCGCATAATCGTAATCCTGGCCCTCTACGTCGATGGGCAGAGGCTCGTCGTAGAAGATAAAAAGACTGAAATCCGGATACGTCCTTGCAGCCTCCTTGAGTCGATCGCGCATTGCGTGCACCGCGCTGTTGCGAGCCCCATGTACGAACGCGACTTTCCGCGGAGGCGTCTGCAGCGCTTTCCGCAGCATGCTGATCATCGGAGTGAGCCCTACGCCGCCGCTGATCAAGACGATCGGCGACGTTGCCGAGACGTCAATGTAAAAATTACCGTAGGGAGCGGCGAGTTTGATTTCGTCACCGACCTCCACGTGGTCGTGAAGCAGAGACGAAACGTATCCGGGAGTCCCTGAAGTGCCCTCTTCGCGTTTCACCGAAATCCGATAGGAGCGCCCGTTCGGTGAGTCCGAGAGACTGTACTGGCGTATCTGCTGACACCCGAGCCTGGGCACCTGCACGGCAATACTGATATACTGACCCGGCTCAAAATCCGCCACCGACCCCCCATCCGCCGGCTCCAGCACGAAGGAGGTGATCACATCACTTTCCGGCTGCTTCTCGCGGACAATGAATTGACGCCATCCAGTCCAGCCACCCGGCCGCTCCGCCGAACGTTCATAGAGAGCACTCTCCATCCCGGCCAGAATGTCCGCAAGATTGCCATAGGCTTGCGCCCAGGCTGATATGATGTCGTCGGTGGCAGCATTGCCGAGCACTTCCTTGATCGATGCCAGCAGGTGCTCTCCAACGATCAGATACTGTTCCGGCCGCACTCCGAGGCTGGCATGCTTATGGGAGATGTCCTTCAACACCGCGGAAAGGCTTTCGGGATCTTCGATATTGGCGGCATAGGCATACACGGCGCGGGCAAGCGCCTGCTGCTGCTCGCCGCGCTCCTGATGCGCCATGTTGAAGATGTTCCTGAGTTCAGGGTGGGCCTGAAACATCCGCTTGTAAAAATGCTGAATGATTGCAAACCCATGCTCGGCGAGCACCGGGGCAGTGGCCTTGACGATATCCTTGGTTTTCTGAGTGAGCATCAGGTTTCTCCTTTGGCATTCGGCGGCTCTTGAGCTAGGGAGATCTAACTGCGCGGTTTGAGCATAACGAGTGCACCCGTTGCCGCGCGACATTGTGCCTCGGAGGCCAAGGCTGGTAACAGCTTATCCCAGCGCAGTATTGAGGATGATACGCAGCAAAGAGCGGAATTGCGTGGAGCCAGTATGGTGTCCCGATGAAAGTCGCGACTTCGGCAGGTTGTTCCCGTTCTGTGCTCGGCGTCGTTCCAATGGCCGCCGACGCGCGGGCAGCAGAACACCAGAAAACGACGGGTTGTTTGCTCAGGCCACTCCTCCAGTTAAATTCTGAGCGGCCCGGATAATTCGCAATGACGGCTCGTTGGTTTTGAAATTCTAAACACAAGCAATTTCGACATCACAACGGGCGCACGGAGCGGAACGCAAAAGTGCCGGACCTTGCGAAGAAATCGGGTCGAGGGCAACCTGTCGCAGATATGGCAACAACGAGGTGACTATCACCTTTACTTTTAGGCACTTGTCGACACGCAGGCCTTGCAGCATCTTCTCAACAATGCAGAGGAGCCTCGCATGCAGCACTCGCCGATTTTCCTGCCTAGCAATTTCGACGCCCGAGACTGCGGCTGGTTTCAGGGCGGACGAGCGTCGAAACTCCCGCCCGACGATTGCGGCTTTCCGGTTGTGGTAACCAATACCCCTCTGCCGCCGATATATAGTGCAGTTCTTCCATAACTTCGTTCAGCCACTCCAGTTCAACCAGGAGCATTGTAATGAAGCCTATTTCCGAGAGCAGATTGGGTGCGACCGCCGCGGCTATTGCCAGGTCCCAGGGGTGGAAGGCCTTCGCGCTGGCGGGCACCATACTCGTCTCTTCTGTTGTCACGACAAGTTCACCTGCATCCGCGCAGGATGCCCCCGGGAAGCCCAATATTCTTGTCATCTTTGGCGACGATGTCGGGCAGTTCAATCTCAGCACCTATTCGTTCGGCCTCATGGGCTACAAAACGACCAACATCGACCGCATCGCCGACGAGGGCATGAAATTCACGGACTATTATGCGGAGAACAGCTGCACGGCAGGGCGGTCTTCGTTCATCACCGGGCAGACTCCAAAGCGCACCGGCTTGTCCAAAGTCGGCATTCCGGGCGCGCCCGTCGGGCTCCAGGACCGCGATATCACCATCGCGCAAGCGCTGAAGCCATTGGGCTACGCCACGGGACAGTTCGGGAAAAATCATCTCGGAGACCGTGACGAATATCTCCCGACAGCCCATGGCTTCGACGAATTCTTCGGCAATCTGTACCACCTGAACGCCGAGGAGGAGCCCGAACGTCCTTACTGGCCGAAGGATGATTTGGCTTATGTAAAGGCAAACTCGCCGCGCGGTGTCATCCACTCATACGCCGACGGGCGGATCGAAGACACCGGAGCATTAAACGCCAAGCGGATGGAAACGATCGACGACGAGACGACTTCGGCCGCAATCGAGTTCATGAAAAAACAGGTGGAACAGAAGAAACCGTTCTTCACCTGGATGAACACGACGCGAATGCACGTGTTTACCCACGTCCGTCCATCGATGCTTGGACAGAGCGGGATGCCCGGCAACGAATATGCAGACGGTATGATCGAGCATGACGGACATGTCGGCAAGCTTCTCAAGGCGCTGGATGACATGAAGATCGCCGACAACACGATCGTCATCTATACGACCGACAACGGTCCCAACCAGTTTTCATGGCCCGACGCCGCGACCACGCCATTCCGCAGTGAGAAAGACACCAACTGGGAGGGAGCCTTCCGCGTTCCCGCGATGATCCGGTGGCCGGGCAAGATCAAGCCTGGTGCGGTCAGCAACGAAATGTTTTCCGGCCTCGACTGGTTTCCGACCCTGCTTGCTGCCGCAGGCGAGGGCGACATCAAGGAGAAGCTTCTCAAAGGCACCGACGTTGCCGGAAAGCAGTTCAAGGTTCACCTCGACGGCTACAACCAGTTGCCTTACCTCACCGGCGAAACCGAACAAGGGGCTCGTCAGGAATTTGCCTACTTCAATGATGATGGCAAGCTGGTGGCGTTCCGGTACAAAGACTGGAAAGCTGTCTTTTGCGAAATGAAGGCACCAGGTGGCTTCAGAGTCTGGTATGAAGAGTTTGATTGCCTGCGCATTCCGAAACTGTTCAACCTGCGCATGGACCCGATGGAGCGGGCAGACACCGTTTCCGACCAGTACGACGACTGGCGGATCAAAAACGCGTACATGATGGGCTGGATGACGTTCCATGCCGCCCAGTTCCTCGAAACTTTCGTCGATTATCCGCCGAGCCAGACACCAGCAAGCTTCACGATCGACCAGATCGAAGCAGACGTTGAAAGGCGCAGTGCCGAAAAGGCTGGGGGGAGCAAATAGTTCACGGGGCGTGTCGATTGTCGTCGACACGCCCAATTTCTAGTTCGGGTGCTTCGCCGCTGCCGGCGAGAAGTTCAGGGTCAACCACACGTTCCAACCTTCAGGACGGTTCTTCGCCCCAAACTCATAAAAACCCTTGAGGTTGATATATCCGGAGGTCGCGTCGCTGACGTCGAACTTGTAGCCGATCTGAGGGCCCACGGCGAAGACGCGTGATCTGAAATCACCCAGCACGGCACCCTCGCCGCTGTCGCCCGTGAGTTGCTGGAAGGCGTAGCCGACCAACCCGGCATGCAGATGCTCGTTGAAGAACTGCGAGGCTGCCCAATCGATGTGGCCGTCGACCCCGTTCTTGTAGTCCGTATGGGGGTTTTCGAAGTTATAGGTCACGCCGCCCACTATCGTGAATTCCCGGCCCGTCGACGGATTCAGGTATGTGTAGCCCAAGCCGCTGTCGATTGCCGCGTGTCCGAAGCCGGTATTGGCGATGCGATCGGCGTCATAAGAACCGACGGGGATGCTCACCGTCGTATACGCCATGTAATTGTTCACGCCGTCATTCCATTTCAGGCTCACGAAAGGGGCGACGTCACCGAATGCAGTCAGAGAGTCGCTACGCTGGCCGGAAATCGTGTTGCCAAGCGGACCCGTCAAAGTGGCATCGACCTGTGCCCAGCTATGGACGATCGGAACGAGCAGGCCGAGCGACGCCTGCGCGTCGCCCAGTATCGGTTCCGCGAATGTATATGTGGGTACAAAGAAAACCGCATCGCTTCGTCCCTCGATACCGAGGTCGACTTCTCCGCGCCCTCCACGCGGGAATGCCTGGTTTGCGCCAGCGTCGACTGACGTGTGATAGTAGACGGCGCTCATCGCCCAGCCTGGCTCTGTCGGCGCTGCGGCAAAACTACCGTAGAAACCCGGCAGATACACGCTGATGCCGCCTTCGTCGGCCACAGCGTAATTCGGGGCCGATACGACAGACGCGGTCGCCAGTCCCGCAACCAAACGCCTCGTTGCTTGGCTAGTGCGCATGAGGAATTCCCTCCACCTCAATTGCGAATCACAAGACTCACCTGACACCCAGATTCGAGGATGTGCGGATTAAAGTGAAGCGAATACTTTCGGTTTTACTGCAAACAGGGGATCGCGGCAGGTTGGGCTAAGCGGTGCTCAGTTGTTTGATCTGCATCGCCTGATCGGGGCTCCGACAAGCGTCTGCTTCTTGCGTCTGGGGCCCGGCCGTATCGATTCTCGACCTCCACAGCATTCCGGATCGTCATTCAGCCGTCCCCCAAGCTCTGATACAGTTGACCGGCAGGAGCTTGAACAACACACCGCAATGGAGGGGGCTTATGAAACTCAAGCGTTTGAGCATCGGCACGTTCAATCTCTACAATCTCAACGAGCCGGGATTGTCCATCTACACCGACAAGACCGGCTGGTCGCAGGAGGAATATGATCGCAAGATCGAGTGGACCAGCCGCACGATCCGCCTGTTGCAGCCCGACATCTTCGGATTTCAGGAGTTGTGGCACTCGGCGTCCATCGAACGCGCGCTCACCCAATCCGGGATAGCCGGCGACTACGATCTGATCGTCCCGGAGAATGCCGACGGCAAACGGATCGTCTGCGCCGCCATCGTGCGCAAGGGGCTGATGATCAGCGAGCCCCAATGGATTAAACGCTTTCCGGAAAAGTTTACCCTGAAGAGTTCCGGCGACGATCCTCAGACGCCGGCGATCACCGTTTCCATCCCGAGCTTCTCGCGCCCGGTGCTGCATTTTTCGGTACGGCCGCGCGAGGATCACGAACCCATCCACGTCTATGTCTGCCATTTCAAATCGAAAGGACCAACCAAGGTCTTTCAGGAAGACTGGTTCGAGGCCGATGGGGCGCTCTACAAAAAGCACGCGACCAGCATCGGTGCGGCGATCTCGACGATCCGGCGAACGGCCGAGGCCGCGGCGTTACGGTTCATTCTGACCGAGCAGATGAAAGGGACCCGCACTCCGGTCATAGTACTTGGCGACATCAATGATGGCCAGCACAGCAACACCGCCAACATCCTGACCGAGCAGCCGCGCTATCTGGTCGGCGATTCTCTTGGCGGCGGCGATGTCAGCCTCTACACCGCTCAGACCCTGCAGGAATACCGCAGCACGCGAGATGTCTACTACACACATGTCCATCAGGACATCATGGAGTCGCTCGACCACATTCTGGTCAGCGAGGAATTCTACGACAACTCACGACGACGGGTGTGGATGTTCGATGGCATGACGGTCAACAATGACCATCTCAATTCCGATGACCACAAGGAAGCGGGCACCAGCGATCACGGCGTGATCTGCGCCACGTTCAAATACAGGCCGATCAAAGCCGAAGCGCAGGAGATCGCCAACGGCACGGCGTAACGGCGGCCATCTTCCAGAAACAAGGAGCAGGCAGCCGAACGCAAATGCACCTGTGATTGAGAAGGTCTGGAGGACACGGGCTTGCCATGTTGCTCGAAATACTTTCTCAGGGCGCGGCGATTGTGAACGGCCGGACGCATTGTCTACAATCAGGCCATGTGCCACCCTATCCTCGGAACGTTTAAGAGGAGGTGGTGTAATGTTGCGTAGGATTTTGCCCTTGGCTGCGATAGCTGTGTTTGGGTTGTTCAACCCTGGGGCCGCAAGTGCCGAACAGGTAGCACTCACTTCGACTGTGAGCGTTAAAAATGACCTCAAATATCTCTTGTACACGCCGGATGGCTACGACACGTCAACGGAGTCCTATCCTCTCGTTGTATGGCTACATGGAGGGGATCAGGGCGGAAGCGATATCGAAAAGGTTAAATCGAGCGGGATCCCAAAACTGATCGAAGAAGGAAAGCAGTATCCGTTTCTCGTCTTTTCTCCCCAAAATCCGAGCGAAGAACTGCTTTATCCAATCGAGAAAGTGGACGCTGCGCTTGAGGAAGTCGTTTCAAAATACCGCGTTGACCGTTTACGAATCTATGTGGTCGGTTTTAGCCGAGGCGGCTTCGGTGCCTGGGCCCTGGCTGAACAGTTCCCAGATAAGTTCGCCGCTATCGTCCCGATCGCCGGGGGTGGCAATCGGCATTACCTCAATAGAACGAACGAGAAAGCTGCGTTCTGGGTCTTTCATGGCTCAAACGATGGTGTGATCCCGTTGTCGGACTCGGTTGTGCTTTATGAACGTCTCAAGGCCCTGGGCCGCAACGCTCGCCTGACCGTGCTGGAAGGTGTCGATCATTCGAGCGTCGAGTGGGCCACTTTGAATGATGCTGAATTATGGGATTGGCTGCTTAAGCAGCGTCTTGAGGGCGGACCTCAATAGGATAATGATCGCACTTGAGACGGTGAGGAAGGTCGGTGCGGCTTCGCCTTTGCCGCGACGGCTTGAAAGCCTCAGGAAGCAGGCATCGAGCGAAAGTGGCTTCGGCATCTTGATCAGTATGTCTCAGCTCGACCGGACTACCGCAACCGAAAGCGTCTGACATTTGTGGCGCAAAGGGCCGAAAGTTGCCTGACTTCTCACTCACAATTGGTGGCGACGATGCGGGTGACTTCGGCCGCACAGCGTGTAAGCTGGCACCCATCTACCACCACGAAGAGAGCGCCAATGCCCCGTTTTCTAGCCGTGTACACCATGAAGCCCGAAGACCTCGCCTCGTTCCGCAGCCGGCCCAAGGCCGAGCAGGACGCGATCGATGACGTCGGCCTTGAGCAGTGGGCAGCGTGGGAGAGCAGAAACGCCGCATCCATCCTCGATCGTGGTGGCATGGTGGGCAAGACGAAGCGCGTAACCAAGGACGGTGTCGCCGATGCCGTGAACCCGTTCTGCGGCTACATTGTCGTCGAGGCGCAAAGCATCGAGGCAGCGGCGCAGCTGTTCCAGGACCACCCGCATATTACAGTCTTTCCGGGAGATGGAGTAGATATCATGCCCTTCGTGACCTGAACGCCTTCGGGTCGATTGCGGTCATCGGTGTCCGGCTCGTTATCGACGAGGCTGGGGTCAATCAGCTCCGGTCAGGGCTCACTGTATCCACTTGCAAAAATCCGCAGGTCATAGTCCTCCGGATCATTTCGAAAGATCAGCGCGCCTTTCCGGCCCGATTTTTGCGGAATATAGTCGATCGTGACACTGCTCTCCTCGATCATCTCCTGGCCATCGTGCAGTTCACCCTTGATCTCGACCGAAGCAACCGATTTTCCTGCCCGATTGTCGGCGGCGAACTCGACCACGTAACCATCGTTCATGGCCGTGACCTCGGCCGGCCGCACGATGATGTCGGCGGCCCCGTTGTTTCCGCTCAAGCCGTCGAGGATGAGGTAGCCGAGTACTGCGAGCAGCGCGATACAGCTTACTCCCGCCACGATCCACTCCGTCACGGAGGTCCCCGGCTTTCGCATGGTTTCCTCGCCTTTGGAGCGGGAGTTCTCTTGCATCTTGGCTTTTGTGGAGCCCTTGTTCACAGGATGAGCCTCGCTACCGCCGCGCCCAGCGCGCCCGGGAAGGATAGGACCACGACAGCGCTGAGCGTCTCCGAAAAACCGACACCGTCCGTTCTGCCGAAAGTCCAAAGGATGTAGAAGTTCACGAGCATCACCAGGCAGTAGCCGACGATCGTATAACGGAAGAAGATGCTGATAAACCCGGCGCCCGGTTCCGGATTGTGCGTGCCGCGGAATTCGAGTTCGTAGACGAAGACGTGCATAAGGCCAAGCGTGCCCACCACCAGAGCGATTTCGTGCCAGGGGTCCATCTTGTAGGCGATGAGGACAACCTCTTCGGTCGGTGCGATGTTCACTGAAAGAAACAGCGCGCCGACCACCATCAGGAACAATTCTCCCGCATAGTCGGGCTCCGGAACGGCATCCTCCTCCAACGGACCCGGACCCAATTGGGCCCGCGCCAGCGACGCTCCCAAGCTGCCGGGAACGATCTGCACGGCAACCTTCCCGACGATCTCCCGCAACGGCATATCTGCATCCACGATCCCGAAGATAAAGAGAATCGCTGACGCGGCAATAGCTGCGACGAAAAGCGCCACGAATGCGTCCGCGATCCGGTCACGCAGCCCCACCGTCCGGCGAAAGCCACCATATTTGTGCAGCAGCACCAGTGTTGGAACGGTGGCTACCAGCAAGAGCGCAAGCCGCAAGGGGTGAAGATGGAAGCCCAGAGCCCAGGCTTCCATCGTCATCAGTACAGGCACTGCGAAGATCAATGCGCCGGCGAAGGCGCGGCCAAAACCGATCCAGAACTCGCGCGGTGTCGGACCGACGATTACTACAGCTGGCGTCACGTCGCTTCCCGTTCTCAATGTGGCTTGGCCACCAGACTCGGCGGCTGTGATCAAGTGGGGAAACAATGTCTGCCGCGCGATCTTGTTCCGCCACAGCACGCGACTTCGATGCACCGCCCTATGGTTTTGCACTGCGGCGATCCCCATATCTCCCCCAACCAGCCGGGAGAACGCAGTGTCGGAATTCATCAGCTATCTGTTTGCCATCCTTGTCGTCGGTCCGCTGCAGGCGGAAATATCCGAGCGCCTCCAAGGCGTGCCATCAACCGAGATTGTCCAGGCAGGACGCGCCTGTATCGCTGCCGAGGCCCCAAGGCTTCTCCAACGCGCCCAGGAAGATTGGGGATGGGCGGCTGCGAATGCCGTCGGGATCAGCGTAGGACTGGTTGACCCGGCAAGCCTGCTCGCGGGCCAAAACGCAGATTGCGACCGACTCGTGCAGGTTCTGTCGCAGGGTGGCGGCGCCAACGGCGATGGTGAGGCATAGGAATTCGGTCGGAATCGCGTGTAGCAATGGCAAGGTGAACGTCGACCTTGCTGCCTCGTTCGGCTCAGCCTACTTGTTCGACTGCAAGAGTTCCCGCTGAGAGGGGCCTGATCAGTGACGTCGCAGAAATGGCCGGGTCGAGCCAGCTCGCCCACAGGCTGCGGTCCAGGATGACGATCTGCCGGTCGTGATATGGTGCGATGTCGGGCCCCGGCTCCATGGTGAGCATCGTGAAAGCCTGGCCGACATCCGGAGTCTCGCGCCAGATACCGGCGATGCAGAAGATGCGTTCTCCCTTCTTGGTGAAGAGCCACTTGTCCTTGCGCTTTTTCTTCGGGTCCTTAGGTTGCGTGAACTCATAGAAGCCATCGGCGATGATCAGGCAGCGGTTGGCGTCGAACGCCCGTCCTTCCGA
Organism: Sinorhizobium medicae; assembly: GCF_007827695.1. Lineage (GTDB taxonomy): Bacteria > Pseudomonadota > Alphaproteobacteria > Rhizobiales > Rhizobiaceae > Sinorhizobium > Sinorhizobium medicae. The sequence goes on from NZ_VITA01000003.1 coordinate 260,447, forward strand.
CCGGAAATTATAGACCGGCCGCTTGTTCGGTCCCGGCCAGCTCCATCGCCGCTGCACAAGTTCAGCCTCATCGCGCGCGCCGGCGAGCGTTCTGACGATGGGGCCGACGTCGGTGATCTTGATGTCCTCACGAGCTTCGAGGTTCGGCGTGCCTTCGCCGAAACGGATCTTGATCTTAAGCTCGGCGAACTCCTCGATGATCGAGGCGACATCCACCATCAGCCGATAATCATTGCACATGCATCCTCCGCCTCGGTTCGGCAAGAAAGAGCTCAAGCATAAGGACAATCATCCGATGAGAGAACAGCATTCAGTCCTTGAGGCATTTCGTCGCCGGTCGCCGGTCCATCCGCGCGAACTCGTCGGGCTATGGAAGGGGCGCGGCATTCCGGCAGGGCACCCGTTCGATGGGGTTCTGGAAAATTTCGGCTGGTTCGGGAAGCGGTTCACGCCGGACATGCGCGCCGATGCGTTGCTGTTTTGGTCCGGCGACCGCCGGCTGGTTGCCATCGATCCGGCAAGGATACCGCTTGGCCTGGCGCTTCGTTTCCACAATGTCGGCAGGACGCGTGCAGCGCGAAACCTGTTTTCCTATCTTCAACGCCGTCTTCGGGCGAAAGGCCCCGTCGCTTCCCTAACGACCATGGTGTTTGGCGGTGTCGAGAGTGCGGCCATGGTCTATGATGATCAACCGATCGTCGACCATTTCCGCCGGATCGATAATCGCAGCATCATGGGAGCGATGACGATCAAGGGCGACGGCCGGATTTACTTCTTCGAACTCGAGCAGGTCGACGAGCCCTGAAAACCGCACAGCGCGATGCCATCATAGTGTCTGATCGGGTCGACATGATTTGGATGGGCGATGTAGTATGAGCGAACTGATAGTTTGGACATATGATTGGGTGCCCGAAGGACCCCGTGGTTTCGTGCGCGATATACGACTGAGATGGGCCTGCGAGGAAGCTGGGCTTGGTTATTCGGTTCGAACGGTACCTTTCAGCGGGCGGGGGATCGAACATCTGGCGCGTCAGCCCTTCGGTCAGGTCCCGTTCCTGAGCGATGGCGAGCTTGAGCTATTCGAGAGCGGCGCGGGGCTCCTGCATCTCGCCCGGAAGAGCGAAAAACTCATGCCGCGCGATCCGGTCGGAGAGGCTCAAACGCTGCAATGGACGATCGCCGCGCTCAACTCGCTCGAGATGGTCACAGTCCCCTGGTGGTTTCTGGAAGTGACCGGTGCAAAGGACAATCATCTCACCGGCTGGCTGGAAAGCCGCCTCGGTCACATGGAGAACGTGCTGAAAGAGCGGGAATGGCTGGCGGCCGACCGCTTCACCGTTGCAGACCTGCTGATGGCCGATGTCCTCCAGGTCGCGAAAGTCCGCTCTTTCGGAGCGCGACCGGCGACGGAATCCTATGTGACCCGGATTACGGATCGCCCCTCGTTCAAGAAGGCACAGGCCGATCAGGTTGCCCACTTCGCTGCGGCTGACAAAGCGCGCTCGAGGCAGGCTTGATCTCCGTCTTGCGGCATGGAAGATGCCGCGCCCGATATGCTCGGGAGCCTTGCAGGCGATCGCGGAGCGTTTCCAAGAACGCGGAGCCAGGACAAGGGTCGACCTTGACGCTCGTCAAACATTGGGAACCTTTTCGGCAACGAGATCGTGAAGTGTCCTGCCAATCAAGCCGTCCGGATCGGCAAGGTCCAGGACCACGCTCATGTGATTAAATCCAGGCGCCGCAAGAAGCTCCGCCTTCTCGTTCTTCGAAGCCAAAACGGCTTGAAACTGCATCGCCTGATCATGAAACGGCGTCGTCTCGTCTCCGCCATAGGCGACGATGCGGCGGGGGCAAGGATGTTGGCTGGAGGTGAGCGGCGACCAAGCGTTTGCCTCCGCCGCCGTCATCTGCGCTTCGTCCCGCAGGAAACTGTTCGGGATCCCGGAAAGGTCATAGATGCCGCTCAGAAATAGGACGCCCTGTATGCTGGGCAACGAGGGCTCCCTGGTTTCTGACGATCCCGTCGCCGCGAGATAGGAGGCGAGATGCGCGCCTGCAGAATGGCCGCTCACCGTCAGTCGCCGGCAATCTGCGTCAAAATCCCCGGCGTGATGCTGAAGCCAGAGAACGGATCGCCGCACCTGATCGACCAGCACATTGAGCCGCGTGCCAGGCATGAGGTCGTATTCGATAAAGGCAGCAACGCCGCCGGCGGCCAGGACCGGCTTGGCCACGAAGCGGTAGTTCTCCTTTTCGCCAGACCGCCAATAGCCGCCGTGCACAAAAACATGGAGCGGCGCTCCGGCTTTCGGGTGTTCCGGCAAAATGACGTCCAAGACTTCCCGGGTGCGGGATCCGTACCGCAGGTCGGCCAGCACATTCGTTTCGGCTGACAGCGCACGGCTACGCTCCGCAAACTCAGCGGCAATGGCGTCGAAGTCTGGCACGAAGTCGCGAATTCGATAGAGGTCTTGTGACGTCATCTTCTCATTCTCCAGGATCAGTAGTCCACTGCGTAATACTTCGCCTCCATGAATTCCAGAATGCCTGTTACCCCGCCTTCGCGCCCGAGGCCGCTCTGCTTGACGCCACCAAACGGGGCGGCGGGATCAGACATCAGGCCCCGGTTGATGCCGAGCATGCCCGCTTCCAGGCGCTTGCCCACCTTCATGGCGCGTTTCAGGTCTCCACTGTAAATATAGGCGGCGAGCCCGTACTCGGTGTCGTTCGCAAGGCGGATGACCTCCTCCTCGCTATCGAATTTGTAGATAGGCGCCACAGGGCCGAAGATCTCTTCCCGCGCGATCGCGGCATCGACCGGCACGTTTTCGAGAACGGTCGGCGGATAGAAGTAGCCATTTTCAGAAAGCGGTTTGCCCCCGGTCGTCGCACGGGCGCCTCCGGCAACCGCATCCGAGACGAGTCTGTCGATCTTGCGCACCGCGTTCTGCGTGATCATCGGCCCGCATTGCGTGGACGGCTCATACCCCGGGCCGATCTTGAGCGCGGCCATTCGGGCCGTCAGACATGCGACGAAGGCGTCGTGGATGCCAGACTGGACGTAGAAGCGGTTGGCGGCGGTGCAGGCCTCACCGGCATTGCGCATCTTTGCGACCATGGCGCCGTCGATCGCGGCTTCCAGATCGGCGTCGTCGAAGACAACGAAGGGCGCATTGCCGCCGAGTTCCATCGAGCAGCTGACGACCGATTTGGCGGCTTCGGCAAGGAGCGTGCGGCCGACTCCGGTCGAGCCGGTGAAGGAGAGCTTGCGTACGCGCGGATCGGCGAGCATGGCATTCGTTACCTCGGCCGGCCTGCTCGTGGTCAGCACGTTTACGACGCCTGCCGGCACCCCAGCCTCTTCCCCGAGTCGCGCCATGGCATAGGCGGTGAGCGGTGTTTCGGACGCCGGCTTCAGAATGACGGTGCAGCCGGCAGCGAGCGCCGGGCCGATCTTGCGCGTCGCCATGGCAGCCGGGAAATTCCAGGGCGTAATCAGGACGGCGATACCGATCGGCTCATGGTCGACGAGGATATGGTGCGAGCCGGAAGGCGTGTGTCTGTATTCACCGGGAATGCGCGTCGCCTCTTCCGCGTACCAGCGGAAGAACTCAGCCGCATAGGTCACTTCTCCGCGGGCGTCGGACAAGGCCTTGCCGTTTTCGAGCGCGATGAGGGTCGCGAGGTCTTCGGCATGCTGGGTCATGAGCTGGAACCAGCGCCGCAGGATTTCTGAACGCTGACGGGCCGGGGTGTCGCGCCACCCCGCCGCCGCAGTCTCTGCGGCGGCGACGGCGCGGATCGCGTCCTCGACCGAGGCGTCAGCGACTTCGGTCAGCCTGTTGCCAGTCGAGGGATCTGTAACTGCTATGCCGCTGCCCTTCTGCCACTTGCCGCCGATATAAAGGCCCTCGGCATGAAGGGCCGGGTCGGCATAGCCGGAAATCCTGGTTTGGAACGTCATGTCGGCTGTCCTTTTCAAGTTCAATTCAGGCAGGACCGGTCGCCGCGATAGGCGGCGGCGACGAGATTGCGCATTTCTTTCGGGTTCAAGGGGCGGGGATTGTTCTGAATGAGGCGCGTGATGCCGGAGCTTTGCTCCGCCACCCAGTCGATTCGCTCCTCTTCAAGGCCGAGGTCCCGGAGCGTGCCGGGTATCCCGATCCGAGCGAAGAGGGAAACAAGAGCCGGTATCACCTCGTCCGGTCCATCCAGCCCCGCCGCCTGAGCAATCCTCCCCAGTTCGTCTCTCATGAGGGGGGCGTTCCAGGTCATGACATAGGGCATGAGGCAGGCGACGCCGAGGCCGTGGGCGGTATGGGTGAGGGCGCCCACGGGATATTGGATGGCGTGCGCGGCGGCGGTGCCGGCGACGCCGAAGGCAAGGCCGGCGAGCGTTGAGCCGAGCATCACCTTTTCACGCGCCGCGTGGTCGGCGCCGTTCCGACAGGCCGATTCCAGCCCCTGCCACAGAAGGGCGATGGCGCTGAGAGCGAAATGGTCGGACAATTCGTTCTTGCCGACGAACACACGCTGCTGCGAGATGCCCGGCACGGGATCGCGCCGGATCGCCGTGAATGCCTCGATCGCATGCGTCAGCGCGTCCGCGCCCGCAATCGCCGTCAGGCGGGGCGGGCAGGAAAGGGTCAGTTCCGGGTCGCAGATCGATACGGTCGGGATCAGGTGCGGGCTCGAAATGCCGACCTTCAGGCTGCGCTCGGCATCCGAAAGCACGGCGACGGGCGTCACCTCCGAGCCGGTTCCGGCGGTGGTGGGAATGGCGATCAGTGGAATGACCGGCCCCGGTACGGTGTGCTCGCCATAATAATCCTGCGGCTGACCGCCATGGGTCAGAAGCAGGGCAATGCATTTTGCCATGTCGAGGCATGAGCCGCCACCGACACCGATGACGAGGTCCGGCTCAAAGCTCCGGGCGCCCACGGAGCTGGACATCGCGGAATCCACGGGAACGTCCGGCAGGGTGGAACTGTCAACCATGACTGCGAGGCCCGCTTCATCGAGTTGCCGAACGAGTGATAGAAGGTCTGCATCCGCAGCAAGACGTGTGTCCGTGACGATCAGCGCGCGCCGGCCGATCCTGGCCGCGATGCTGCCGAGCGCATGCCGCTGGCCCGCGCCGAAGAGCAGTTCGCGCGGCGCCCTCAATGTGCCGAATAGGTTCATTGGCGTATTTCCTCCGATAGGTTCAGGCGGCCTCAAGGGCCATAAGATGTTCGTAAAGCGGTTGCGGCAGATCGATTCCCGCTTCTGCCGTCGCGGCGCGACGCGCCCGCGCGCCGTCGCCCGGAACGGTGACCGGACTTGCGGGATTGACGGGGCGGGACAGGCGCAGGCGGTCGAGATAGGCCGCAAGCGGCCCGAGGGTACCGCTCGCCCCTGCCGGATCAATCAGGACGAGGAGATCGCCCTTGTTGGCAGGATGGGTGTCGTCCAGCGTGCCGTGCACATCCGGTGCAAAATCGGAGCCGGCAAGTGCCGCGACGAGAAGCTCGATCGCAAGGCCAAGCCCATAACCTTTCGCGCCGCCGAACGGCGCGATTGCACCGGCCTTGGCGGCGTGCGGGTCCGTCGTCGGGCGGCCTTCGCCATCGACGGCCCAGCCCTCCGGGATTGGCATGTCGCGCATGGCATGATTGTTGATCTTGCCCATGGAAACCACGCTGGTCGCCAGATCCAGCACGAAAGGGCGGTCGCCGGAGGGGATTCCGATGGCGAGGGGATTTGTGCCCAGCATAGCCTCAGTGCCACCGAACGGATGGACGAGTGCCTCGCTGGTCGACATGACTATGCCGATCAAGCCGTCCCTTGCGGCGGCCTCCGCATAATAGGCAAGCATGCCGATGTGGTTGGCGTTGCGGATCGCGGCCACGGCGATGCCCGTCTCGCCCAGTATGCTTCGCATGATTCGCATCGCGTTCAGGACGACGACCGGTCCCAACCCGCGTTCGCCGTCCATGCTGAGAAAAGCCTGACGCCGCCATATTCCCGACCCGCGCGCTCGCGCATCCGCCAGGCCTTTGTCCAGTCGCGACAGAATGAGCGGCAGCCGCTGCAGGCCATGTGACGGCAATCCACGCAGTTCCGCTTCGATTAGAAGATCGGCCTGTAGGCGGGCACTTTCGGTTGGTGCGTTTCGTCGTTCGAGAAGTGTCACCGCCAACTCCCGAAGCCCTGTCGGCTGCAGCTTCATCCGTAATCCTATATCAGATCATATACGATATTGTATTTGACATCCGATATTTTATCTGGAACAAATGTCGCCGTGTCAAGCAGCAGTCGGAGAGTGAGAGTGGCGTTTGCGGCAGAGCGAGAAGGCAGGGGGGCGAGCATTCGCCCGAGCAGTGTGGTCGATGGCGTCTACGACAGCATCTACCACCGGCTGATGTCTTTGGAGATCGCGCCGGGTTCCCGTATCCCGATTGACGTGTTCGCCCGGGATCTGGGCGTCTCCCAAACACCGATACGTGAAGCCCTGAGCCGGCTGGAGCGCGAAGGACTCGTGCGCAAGGAACATTTGATCGGTTATAGTGCGGCCCCTCAGTGGACGAGAAAGCAGTTCGAAGACCTCTATGTCTTCCGCCTGCTGGTCGAGCCCGAGGCCGCAAGGCTCGCGGCAGTCAACATGACGCCCGATGCGCTCCGGCAGCTTGAGAATTCTGCCGCTGACATGGGGCATGGCGAGGCGCCGGTCGACCGCAACACGCGCTATTCCCGCTTTGCCCGCGCCGACGCGCAGTTCCATGATGCGATCCTGAAGGTCGCGGGAAACGAGGTGATCCGCAGCACGCTGTCGAACCAGCATGTTCATTTGCACATCTTCCGTTTGATGTTCCACACGCGCGTGACACAGGAGGCGCTGGAAGAGCATGAGAACTTGCTCGCCGCCTTCCGGGCCGGCGATCCTCAGGCGGCATTCGACGCCATGCGTATCCATATCGAGCGCTCGCGCGACCGGCTCCTTTCGGCTTTCGAATGAACGCGGTCCTCTCACCCCAATCGCTGGCGCCGCCTGCAAGCCCTGCCATTGCGGCGCTCAGAGCCGACGGGCTCGTCAAGACCTATGGTTCGATCACCGTCCTGTCGGACGTGACGCTCGATATTCGTGCCGGAGAGGTCCACGCCATCATCGGCGAGAATGGCGCGGGCAAGTCGACGCTGATGAAGCTGTTGTCCGGCCATGTCGCACCGACGGCTGGCCATCTGCTCATAGAAGGTGAACCGGTCGAATTCCGCAACGCTGTGGAGGCGGAAGCCGCCGGCATCGTGCTCGTGCACCAGGAAATCCTGCTTGCCGCCGATCTCACTGTGGCGGAGAACCTGTTTTTAGGGCGGGAGCTTGGTCGCGGCCTGCTGGTGGACGACCGGCTGATGAACCAGCGCACGAGCGAGCTTCTGGCTCGCGTCGGCTCGACGGCGCGGCCGCGCGACCGGGTGGGCGACCTGCCCCTCGCACAGCGGCAGCTGGTACAGATCGCGCGTGCTCTCCTGGATGAACGCAAGGTCGTCATCCTGGACGAGCCGACTGCCATGCTTGCGAACGATGAGGTCGCGGCGCTGCTTGAGATCGTCCGCAGCCTACGCGACCGCGGTGTCGCAGTCCTTTATATTTCTCACCGTCTCGACGAAGTGCAGGCGCTTGCCGACCGCATCACCGTGCTTCGCGACGGGCAAATGATCGGCACCTGGCCGGCGGCGGGCCTCGGCCAGCGCGATATGGCGGAGTTGATGGTCGGGCGAAAGCTCGAAATGCTCTACCCGCACAAACGGCCCGCCGTCAGCGGCGCGCCGATCCTGTCTGTGACCGAGCTTTCCGTGGAACACGGCAGGCAGTCAGCGTCCTTCGCCGTCTGTCCGGGCGAGGTGCTTGGCATAGGCGGCATGATCGGGGCGGGGCGCACCGAACTGATCGAGGGCCTGATGGGTCTTCGCCCGTCGGAGGCGGCAAGCGTCGTCTTCAACGGCCGGGAGATCGTGCATCGCTCCGTGCGCAGCCTGATGGATGCCGGTCTCGTCTACTTGACCGAGGACCGCAAGGGCAAGGGCCTGCTCCTGGAGGAGAAGCTTGGCCCCAACCTCACCCTGCAGGCTCTCGACAAGGTCAATCCCGGCACCGCCCTTGACAAGCGGGCAGAGTTTTCTTGTCTCGAAAAAGCGGTTGAGGCCTACGACATCCGCGTGCGCTCGCCGCGACTGGAGGCCGGCAAGCTTTCAGGCGGCAACCAGCAGAAGCTGCTGCTTGCCAAGGTGATGATGGCCGATCCCTCGGTGGTCGTCATCGACGAACCGACGCGCGGCATCGACATCGGCAACAAGAGCCAGATCTACGACTTCATCGACGCCATGGTTCGCGCAGGCAAGGCTTGCATCGTCATCTCGTCGGAAATGCCCGAACTGGTGGGGCTTGCCGACCGCGTTCTCGTGATGCGGGCCGGCAGGATCGTCGCCGAATTTCGCGGCTCTGAAATCAATGAGGAAAATGTCGTCTACGCCGCCACGACCGGTGGGCGCGCAGAAGCCGGAGAGTATGAACATGATCGCAGCGACAGCAACAATCGTACCGGCTGAGGAGGGCACCCGTATCCGCTGGGCCGATCTGGCGCCCTTTATCGCTCTTGCAGCAATCGTGCTGTTTGGCGCGCTCGTGAACGACAATTTCGTTTCATCGGCCAACCTGATCAACGTGGTAACGCGCAGCGCCTTCGTGGCCATAATTGCCGTTGGAGCGACCTTCGTCATTTCATCCGGGGGGCTCGACCTTTCCGTCGGCTCGATGATGGCCTTCGTCACCGGCATTATGATCATGGCGATGAACCACCTCGTTCCGTCCTTCGGGGACTGGGCAATCCCGATGGGAGCAGGTGTGGCGCTGGTAGTCGGCGTGATGTGCGGGTTGCTCAACGGTCTCATCGTGACGATCGGGCGCATAGAGCCCTTCATTGTGACGCTGGGCACGATGGGCATCTTCCGCGCCTTCATCACCTTCTTGACAGACGGCGGCTCCCTGCCCATCGACCGCAGTCTGCGGGAGGCCTACCGGCCGGTCTATTTCGGCAGCCTCTTCGGCATTCCCTATCCCGTGCTGATCACCTTCGTCGTCGTCATGCTGGGCGCTTTCCTGCTCTATAAGACGAAATACGGCCGCCGCCTGACCTCGGCCGGCTCGAATGTCGAAGTCGCCCGTTTTTCCGGCGTCAATGTCTCAGGTGTCCGCACCGTCGCCTATGTGATCCAGGGTGTCTGCGTCGCGGTTGCGGCCATCTGCTACGTGCCGCGTCTCGGCGCCGCGACGCCGACGACCGGGCAACTCTGGGAATTACAGGTCATCACCGCCGTCGTGATCGGCGGCACCCTACTTCGCGGCGGACGAGGGCGTATCGGCGGTACCGTGGCCGGCGCGCTCATTCTCGAGGTGATCGCCAACGTCATGGTCCTTTCGGACATGGTCTCGGAATACCTCGTCGCCGCCGTGCAGGGCACGATCATCATCATCGCCATGCTGGCGCACCGCTTTACCGCCAACCGCTGAAAACAGCACTGACTTCAAGGAGGAGAAAATGAAGTCCATGAAAAAAAAGGCCTGTCTCTTGTTATCGACCGCCGCGCTGATCCTCGCCCTGCCGCTCGGCAGTGCCCATGCCGAGAACAGTAAGGTGACGATCGCCGTCTCGATTCCGGCCGCTACGCATGGATGGACGGGCGGAGTCGTCTACCATGCCGAGCAGGCGGAAAAGGAACTTGAAGCCGCCTTCCCGAATGTCGACGTCGTGCTGTCGACGGCATCCTCCGCTACCGCACAAGTCTCCGCCCTCGAAGACCTTTCGGCAAGCCGCAAGCTCGACGCGCTGGTCATCCTGCCATTCACCTCTGAGGAACTGACCGGACCGGTCGAGCAGATCAAGCAGAAGGGCACCTTCATTTCCGTTGTCGACCGCGGCCTCACGGATCCGAACGTGCAGGATCTCTATGTCGCCGGCGACAACATTGCCGTCGGCGCCAACACTGCGCACTGGCTCGCTGACAAACTTGGCGGCGAGGGCAAAATCGTTGTGCTGCGCGGCATTCCCACCGTCATCGACGACGAACGCATCAAGGGTTTTTCCGACGTCATCAGCAAGACCAAGATAGAGATCCTCGACATTCAGTATGCCAACTGGAATCAGGATGAAGCCTTCAAGCTGATGCAGGACTATCTTGCGAAGTATCCAGAGATCGATGCCGTCTGGGCGAACGACGATGACATGCTGCTCGGTGTCCTGGAGGCCATCGACAATGCAGGGCGCAAGGACATCAAATACGCCCTCGGCGGCAACGGCATGAAGCAGATCATCGAGATGGTGAAGGCCAAGGACGAGCGCACGCCGATCTCGACTCCCTACCCGCCGTCGATGATCAAGTCGGCAATGTACATGACGGCGGCGCAGTTCAATGGACAGGCACCGGTACGCGGTTCCTTCCTGCTGGGCGCGCCGCTGATCACGCCGGAGAATGCCGACCAGTTCTACTTTCCCGATTCACCATTCTGATCCGAAACGGTGCCTGGTAGATCCGGGCACCGCCTGACATCCATGACAACAGGAGACATGACATGAGCGGCAAGAAAATCCTCATGCTGACCGGTGAGTTCACCGAGGAATATGAGATCTACGTGTTCCAGCAGGGGATGGAGGCAGTTGGCCATACGGTTCACGTCGTCTGCCCGGACAAAAAGGCTGGCGACCGCATCAAGACCTCTCTGCACGACTTCGAGGGCGACCAGACCTACACGGAGAAGCTCGGCCATTATGCCGACATCAACAAGACGTTCTCCGACGTGCGCGTCGAGGAATATGACGCGGTCTATGCGGCCGGGGGCCGCGGGCCGGAATATATCCGCACCGACAAACGCATCCAGGACATGGTCCGCCATTTTCATGATACCGGCAAGCCGATCTTCACGATCTGCCATGGCGTGCAGATCCTGATGGCTGTCCCTGGCGTGCTGGAAGGCCGCAAAGTTGCCGGCCTCGGCGCCTGCGAACCGGAGGTCACGGCTGTCGGTGGCACCTATATCGACGTGAAGCCCACCGAGGCCTATGTCGACGGCAATATGGTCTCGGCAAAGGGATGGACGGGCCTTGCAGCTTTCATGCGCGAGTGCCTGAACGTGCTCGGCACGAAGATCACGCACACCTAGTCGGTTGACGTGAGATCGACGACACCTACCCCTCGGGCTGCATCGCCCCGAGGGGCGGGTTTCGAAGCCTCCGATGCCGGGTGCCGGAAGCAGATGCTTAACGCTTGCAATTTCGCTTGTGGACGTTTGTCGACGGAGAGATCAGGGCTCGGGTTCGTGGCAAACCACTTCGATGTTGTGCCCGTCCGGACCGATGACGAAGGCTGCAAAGTAGTTCGCGTGGTAGTGCGGGCGAAGACCTGGGGCCCCATTGTCTTTGCCACCCGCCTCCAGCGCCGCGCGATAGAAAGCTTCGACTTGCTGCCGATTCTCGGCGATGAACGCCAAGTGAAGATGCGCCGGCTTCTCTTCGGTCTGGTACAGGCATAGTGAAGCCTTGCCCTTCGGGCTCAACTCGACACCGTAGGCCGGCGTCCCCTCCGAGACGACAGCCACACCGAGTGGTTCGAGTGCGCGAAGGAAGAACGCTTTGCTTGCTGAATAGTCGCTGACTCCGAATTTGACGTGGTCAAACATGCGTTCTCCCGAGGTGTGTCAGCCTGCTTGACGGACAGCTTTGAACCGCTGAAACGAGTGCTGTTCTCAGTCGAATCTGGCCATTGCGAGTTCGGCGCTTCTGTTAAGGCTCGTCATCCAATCGCTGAATTGCGGCTGGGTTTTGATCTGGCGTCCATAATGGCGGGAAAGCGCGCGCAAAAGCGCTCCGTCGCGCCCCAGCTGTTCGTCAGCAAATCCGACCATCAATGAGTTCGGCCAAGCCTGCGGCCGGATGCCAACCAATCTTGCGAACAGGGATTCCGCTTCTTCATCCGGATTGGCCTGGGCCATCAATGCCAGCATCGCCGCTGTAGAACGTGAAATGCCCATATGGCAATGCACGAGGACATGGCTGGGAGCCCCGCGATCCTCTCGAGCCAGGTGATCGGCACCGAATCTCAGGATCGCTTCGACATGCTCCGGGGCCGGCATGACCTGACCCCGCGTCGCGACAATGATGTCGTGGAAGCGCAAAGTCGTGCGATTGTGTTTTCCGTACGTCTCGAATGCATCCAGTTCCGGGTGATCCGGATCCACGATCGACAGGACATGCGTGACGTTGCGGGCACTCTGCGCAGGCAGTTCATGAATGCCGCAAATGGTCAGTTCAGGGACAAGAGCCAAATCCAAGACCCTCCAAAATCATCGCCCGCCTCTGTCGGCGCCGTCAGTTTTTCTAATAGCAATCATTCCGGGACGACGCCACAATTTCAGCCGTGGCTTACACCCTCAACGCGGTCGGTCCATCTCCCGCCACAGTGCCTTCGCCGGCACGGCACGGATGCCGGTGAGATCACTCGCCGATGAAGCCATCGAAGACTTCAAGCATCGCGTCGCTGATCGCCTTGCCGAGTGCAGCCGCAGTTCTCGTCAGCTCGTCCTCGTTCAGATCACGAGCGGCCATCGCAAAAGCGGCGCCTTCTGCTGTCACGATCTCCTGCGCGCGCTGGATCGACCAGAGAGCAAAGTCGTTGCGATTGCTGATTTCCAAGGTTTCCATGATTTCTCCTGATTTGTTCGAGCGGATGCCTTATAGCGTATTTGTCGGACGAGACAGTTCGATGAGTCGTTTTAAGAGTGAGCCCGAGATAGTCGAGTGACGCAGCAGTTCGATTTGTTTGTTTCGAGCAAGGACGCAGCTGTGAAGGCGGCTGGTTCATCGGCGATGAAACGCCGGCCCTCGACCGCTCCGAGCGAAGACGACATGGTGCGGCGGCTCCACGCGACAGGGCGATATCGTATCCTGAAGAAACTGGAAGGTCGGCCGGTTGCCTCCGCCGCGCGACCCGGATTTCCGCTAAGGGGCTTGATCCTCGACACCGAGACCACCGGCCTCAATCACCGTAAGGACGAGATCATCGAGATCGGCGCCGTCGCGTTCACCTTCGATGACGCTGGCAATATCGGCGATGTCATTGACCTCTATGGTGGATTGCAGCAGCCGAGCATATCGGTTCCACCGGAGATCACGCGTCTGACCGGCATCACCGACGAAATGGTGCTTGGCCAAAAAATTGATCTGCATCGTCTGCGTGCCGTGGTCGAGCCGGCCGATCTCATCATCGCGCACAATGCCGGTTTCGATCGGCCGTTCTGCGAAGCCTTCTCACCCATCTTCGCTCGAAAGGCATGGGCCTGTTCAGTCTCGGAGATCGACTGGCCGGCGCGTGGCTTCGAAGGGACCAAGCTCGGCTACCTGATCGGTCAGGCCGGCTATTTTCATGAGGGGCACCGGGCAGTGGACGACTGTTTTGCTCTCCTCGAGGTGCTTGCTCAGGGCCGGGCAGAGGTCGAGCGCTCGCCGTTTGCCGAACTCTACGGGGCAAGCCAGCGGTCGCGGATTCGTCTCTTCGCGGAAAACAGTCCCTTTGACATGAAAGAGCATCTGAAAGCGCGCGGCTATCGCTGGTCGGATGGTAGTGACGGTCGCCCGAAATCCTGGTGGATCGAGATCGCCGAAGAGGCTCTCGACGACGAACTTCACTATCTCCGCTCCGAAATCTATCGCTGGAATGAAGCGGATCCGCCGATAAGGCGCCTCACTGCGTTCGACCGCTTCAAGGCGTGACGGACGCCGCTCGGCCGAAAACGCGGCACGCCGTTGTCATCGATTGGCGGCCGCATGACTGCTGGTCGTCGAAGGGATACGGGCGATGACCTTGATCTCGAAATCGAAGCCCGCAAGCCAATTGACGCCCACTGCCGTCCAGTTCGGGTAGGGCGGCGCACCGATCTCTTCCGCTCGGACGGCCAGAACCGTCTCGATCTGTTCGTCCGGATTGGTGTGGAAGGTGGTGACGTCGACGACATCGTCGAAGCTGCATCCGGCAGCGGCCAGGACCTCGCGCAGATTGGCGAAGGCCCGCCGAACCTGGTCCTCGAACGCCGGCTCGGGCGAGCCGTCGCCACGGCTCCCGACCTGACCCGACACGAAGAGAAGATCGCCTGACCGAATGGCGGCGGAATAGCGGTGGATATCGTACAAGGCGTGCCGGTTGGCCGGATAGACGGCGTCACGTGTAGGCATTTCATGTTCCTTTCTGTCTTCACACCAGTAGGAAATAGACCACGTGTATTGCGCGCATTAGCCGTTGAAATCGGCATGAGATGATGCAAAATTCCCATCAATGTCCCGCCCGTCGCTCAACGACCTCACCGCCTTCGTGGCTGTTGCCACGCACCGCAGCTTCCGCCGCGCAGCGGACGAGATCGGCACGGCGCCTTCAACGTTGAGCCATGCGATGCGCGCATTGGAGGAACGCATGGGCGTGCGCCTTTTGCACCGCACGACACGCAGCGTCTCGCCGACGGAAGCCGGGCTCCGACTGCTCGGCCGCCTTCAGCCGGCGCTCGTCTCGCTGGACGAGGCGCTCGACAGCGTCGCCGGGTTCAGGGGCAATATCGCGGGAACGGTCCGCATCAATGCACCGCGACTGGTTGCCGGGTTACTCGTTCGCGAGGTCGTTCCGCAGATGGCGGGGCGCCATCCGGACGTGACCGTGGATATTGTCGTCGAGGGACGGCTTATCGATATCGTGTCCAGCGGGTTCGATGCCGGCGTGCGACTTCTGGGATCGATCCCCAAGGACATGATCGCCGTGCCGTTCGCACGCCCGTTGACGTTCATCTGTATCGCCTCGACCGATTATCTCGATCGCTTCGGCGACCCGGGAACGCCCGAGGAACTGCAACGCCACCATTGCATCGGCCATCGCATGCCCAGCGGCAAGTTCTATCGATGGGAGTTCGAGCGCGCGGGCCAGGAACTGGTGATAGACGCAAACGGCCCCATCGTTCTCGACGACGAGGAGCTGATGGTCGAAGCCGCGATAGAAGGGCTTGGCATCGCTTACGTTGCGGATTGGGCTGCCGAAGCGGCCTTGGCCGACGGCCGGCTGCGCAAGGTCCTGACCGCGTGGATGCCCGCGCCGGAAAGGGTTGCGGTCTACTATCCCGGACACCGAGCCGTGCCGCCCGCACTGCGGGCTTTTCTCGATGCCGTCAAGGACTTGCGGAAGACGGAACCTTAACGCATGGCTCAGCCATAAGGCTTAGATCCCTGAACCGTCGAGCTCTCTCGCGTCCTCGCCTTCCCAGGGTGAGGGCATCGAGGTGCGATCGAGATTGGCCGAGGGCATCGGCATCCAGCACTTCAATTCGGGCTCGGCGTATTCGATGATGCGGCCGGGCGAGGAGTCAGAGGCGCGCCAACCTTCCGCACCGAACTGATCGCCGTTCGACCAGTATGCGAGGTCAACCGCTGCCGGCCCCTGTTCCGACGGGCGGATCGTAACGAGGATCCGACTGCCGTCTTTCGGCGCGCTTGCCATATGGCGCCAGAGGTCTGGCTCGGCCATCCTTTTCCTCCTGTCCTGCCGCAGGTTGCAAGTGTCGCCTCGCGATCGCAAACGGTCAACTCAAACTTTGCACGACCCATCGCCTATGATGATCTGAAAGCGGTAGAGGGTACCGTTCGGCATGAATGCTATTCACGCGCGATCTTCTCGACGAAATAGCGCGGGATCTGGTCGCGTTCGCGTCGGCGGTAGAACTCCACGCAAAAACCCACAAAGGCCTTGAATCGGCGGGAAACGTGCCGCCGCCGCGAATAGATAAGGTTGATTGCCGTTTCGCGCGACCGCCATTCCGCAAGGACGGGCACCAAAAGCCCGCTCTGGCACTCCGTTTCGACGAAGAAGCCCGGGAGATAGGCGATGCCCTGTCCGGCGACGGCGAAATATTTGAGGGTCCAGTAGTCGTTCGCCGTCAGCGCGGCCGTGAGCAGGATTTCCGTCTCCGGTCCGCCCGGCCGAGAAAGGTACCAGGGCTGCAACCTCGTCGTGCTGCGAAAGATCAGGCCCCGGTGGCGCGCCAGTTCGGCTTCGCTTGCCGGTTGATCGTGCTGAGCCAGATAATCGGGGCTGGCATAGAGGCCGTAGGAAGCCGTTGCCAGCCGGCGGCTGACATAGTCGACGTCGGATGGCTCGCCCCAATGAAAGATACCGTCCAGCGCCATGTCGGAAACGTCGGTGAACGGCTGGCGGGCGGAGAGGAACACGACGTCGAGGATGACCTGCGGATACTTCATCTGAAAGGCGTAAAGCAGTTCGGAGGTGACGGTGGTGCCGAACTCGCCCGTCGAGCCGACCCTGAGCGTTCCCGCCACCTCCTTGTGCATCTCGGCCATTGCGGTGGCCGCATCGTCGCAGCTCGTCCGAATCTTCCGCGCATGGCGCAGGAGTTCCGAGCCGGCATCGGTCAGGTGCAGCTGATGGCCCTCGCGCACGAACAGCTCGACACCGAATTGGTCTTCCAGTTGCCGGATGCGGTGGCTAAGGGTCGACTTCGGCAGCCGATGCAGGCGCGATGCTGCCGAAATCGACCTTGCATCCGCCACTTTCACGAAACAATCGATTACTGAAAGGTCCATTCCGCCGCTTCCATTCGTGCAAGTTGTTGGACGATGCGTCCGATCCTAGACCTGTTTCGGCCAGTTGTTCAAACGAAAGCCGACTGAAATACTCCCTTCCGACAAGGGAGGTCAGAATGTCCGACATTCGAGAATTCATCCGCGCCGCTTCGGGCGGGGAGTCGAAGGCGACCGTGGCTGTTTGCGGCGGCCGGCTGGTCAATGTTGTTTCCGAAGAGATCTATCAGGCTGACGTCGCCATCTACCGCGATCGCATCGTCGCGGTCGGCGATATCAGCGAATATATCGGGCCGCAGACGGAGATCATCGACGTGACCGGCAGATATCTCACCCCGGGGATGATAGATGGCCATCTTCACGTCGAATGCTCGAAACTGTCGCTGACGAGCTTTGCCAAAGCCGTTCTGCCGCTAGGCACGACGTCGATCGTGTCCGGCCTCGACCAGATCATCGTCGTTGGCGGTCCGGACGCCGCACGTGAATTCCTGGATGAGGTCAGGCAGACGCCGCTCAAGGTATTTTGGGGTGCGCCGTGCAAGACGCCCTACACCATGCCCCGCTCCACCGTCGGCCACTATTTCGGCCCGAAGGACCACCGTGACACGCATCATTGGCCGGAATGCGTCGGGATATGGGAGACCGTGCGAGAATTCATCCAGGAGGAGGACGACGACGTCCTGCAGGCCATAGAGATCGGTCAGGCGAACCGCCTGCCTGTGCTCGGTTGCTGTCCGATGACCCGCGGCGCGCGCCTCAACGGATACATGCAGTCGGGCGTGCGTGCCGATCACGAGAGCTACACCCCCGAGGAAATGCTGGAGAAGCTGCGCGCGGGCATGCACGTAGTCGTGCGTGAATCCTCCATCTCTCACTTTTTGTCCGACAATCTGCGCATCGTCACGGAGATGGGGGCAAAGGCGCTGCGCCGCATCAGCTTCTGCACGGACGATGTTGTAGCCAGCGACATTCTTTCCCGCGGACATCTCGACAATATGGTCCGGATGGCGATCGCCATGGGAATTTCACCGATGGCGGCCGTCCAGATGGCGACGATCAACGGAGCGGAAGCACTGCGCATCGATCACAAGGTCGGTTCGATCTCTCCGGGACGCACCGCCGACATCCTGATTGTCAACGACTTGCGTGACTTCCGCATTGAGGCGGTCGTGGCAAACGGTACTCTGGCTGCGCGCGACGGGCGCATGACGGTGGAACTGGTGCCGCCGCAGCGCAGCGCCGGCCTGCTGCGGTCCGTCAAGGCTGCGCCAGTCGCGGCCGCAGAGATCGCCGTGCCCTTCACCGGCACGACGCCCTTCGCCGAGGTGCTCGCGATCGCGGTGACGCCGGAGAAGGTCTTCGTGCGTACCCGCCGGGACGTGACCCTGCCGGTCGTCGATGGGAAGATCCTCGCCGACGCGGGCCAGAACGTGCAATACGTGACGGTGGTCGAGCGCCATGGCAAGACGCGGAACCGACCCGTCGCCTTCGTGTCGGGCTTCAACCTGAAATCCGGCGCCATCGCCAGCTCCACGGCCCCGGACGACAACAACATCATTTGCATCGGTGCCGATCCCCAGGACATGGCGATCGCCATCAACCACCTCATCGCCAATAATGGGGGTCAGGTCGTGGTCGACGACGGCGAGGTCGTCGAATTCCTGCACTTGCCGATCGGCGGCATCGTGTCCGACATCGATCCCGCGGAGATGGCGGCGTTCGAATTGCGCCTGGACGAGGCGGCCCGCAGGCTCGGCTGCGATCTGCCCTGGCCGTTCATGTACATGTTCGTGCTGCAGATCACCGCCATCCCGGATTATGCCATGACCGATCTCGGGGTCGTCGATTGCGTCAATCTGCGGATCATTTCGCCGCTGGACCCGGATGGGCCTGCCAAGGCGACGACGCTTGCGGCGGAGCAGGAGAACCGTCAAGCGATTCGATGATGTTCAATAAGGGGAGGAACACTATGAACTATCAGTCGAAAGTCGCGGGAGATCCCGCCAGGCCGGAGAAACGCGGGCTCGGCGGTGCCATCGACCGCCTGTTTGAGGTCACCCGCAGCGGATCGACGATCCGCACGGAGATCATCGCCGCCCTGACGACGTTTCTGGCGGCGTCCTATGTCATCGTGGTCAATCCCGCAATCCTGCAGAATGCGGGCATCCCCTTTTCCGCAGGGGTCACGGCCACCGTCCTGGTCAGCTTTATCGGCAGCTGCGCTATGGGGCTTTATGCGCGCAGTCCCATTCTCGTCGCGCCCGGAATGGGCATAAACGCGCTTTTTGCCTACACGATGGTGATGGGAGCGAACGTGCCGCTGGAAATCGCTCTCGGCTGCGTGTTCTGGGCCGGCGTGCTCTTCACCATTCTCGCCATGCTCAACCTGCGCACGGCCGTCATCGAGGCGATCCCGAAGGACCTGCGCTACGGAATTGCTTGCGGCATCGGCCTGTTCATTGCGCTGATCGGTCTGGAGAACGCCAAGTTCATCGTCGCCAGCCCGGATACGATCGTCGCCCTGACCCAGTTCACGCCGGTTACGCTCACCTTCGTCGCCGGCTTCATCATCACGGCTGCGCTGGTCGTGCGCCGCATACCGGGCGCGATGATGGCGGGCATGATCATCACCACCGTGCTTGCGATCCCGATCGGTCGCCTGTGGGGAGACGGCAGCGCCTTTGCGGGTGGCGCGCCGGATGTCCACACGCTCGTCAACTGGAGCGGGCTGTTTGCCGCGCCCGATTTCAGCTTTGTCGGCCGGGTCGACCTTCTCGGTGCCCTTCAGGTCGCCTATGCGCCGTTCATCTTCGTCTTTCTCTTCACCAATTTCGTTGAGGCGCTGTCGACATTCCTCGGGCTCGCGGAGGCGGCCAACCTGAAGGACGAGAGCGGGATGCCACGCAACATCAAGGAATCGATGCATGTCGATGCCGTAGCAGCGCTGATTTCCGCCCCGCTCGGCACCAGCCCGGCAACGGTCTACCTGGAATCGGGCGCCGGCATCGCGCAGGGTGGGCGGACGGGCCTCGTCGCCTTCGTTGCCGGGCTCCTGTTCCTGCCGTTCCTGTTCCTTTCGCCGCTCCTTTCGCTGGTGCCGGCGATTGCCACGGCGCCCGTGCTCATCCTCACCGGCCTCTTCATGTCGGAGCCGATGGGAAGGATCAACTGGGCGGACATGGAGGACGCCATCCCGGCCTTCCTCGCAATCGTGCTCATTCCGCTGACGTTTTCGATTACGCTCGGCCTGTCGCTTGCCATCATCGCCTTCGTCGTGATGAAGCTGGCGCTCGGAAAGATTTCCGAGATCAGGCCCGTCATGTGGTTCGTCGCCGTGCTTGCCGCGATGCTGGTGATGCAGGTTCAATGATCTCCTCCGGTGGCGTCGCGGTGCGGCGCCGCCGGTTCGTATAGGTACTTGGATTGGGAAGGATCGGCAGAAATGCTGCAGCCATGGTCTGAAATCGCGCCACGCCTCGTAGATGTCGCGATGGGGCGGAAGCAAGCGGATTTGGTCGTCCGCAACGGCAGGTGGGTGAACGTCTATTCCGGGGAGATCGTCCCGGGCACCGATGTCGCGATCGTCGCGGGCCGCTTCGCCTATGTCGGTCCCGATGCCGGCCACACGATCGGGGAGGGGACCAGGATCGTGGATGCGGCCGGCCGCTACCTCCTACCCGGTCTCTGCGACGGTCACATGCATGTCGAGAGCGGGCTGGTGACGGTCAGCGAGTTCGCCCGCGCCGTCATTCCGCACGGCACGACGACCATGTTCGTAGACCCTCACGAAATCGCCAACGTGCTCGGCATGCCCGGCGTGAAGCTGATGAACGACGAGGCGCAGAGCCTGCCCGTCAACATCTTCGTGCAGGTCCCGAGCTGCGTACCGAGCGCGCCTGGCCTGGAGAATGCCGGCGCGACGCTGAGCGCCGTGGACGTGCGCGAAGCCCTTGCCTGGCCCAACATCATCGGGCTTGGCGAGATGATGAACTTCCCGGGGGTCGCTGGGAACGATCCCAAAATGGTTGCGGAAATCGCCGCAACGCAGGCCGCAGGCCTGACGGTCGGCGGACACTATGCCTCTCCGGACCTTGGCCGGGCCTTCCATGCCTATGCCGCCGGCGGCCCGGCAGACGACCACGAGGGAACCACCGTCGACGACGCGATCGCGCGCGTTCGGCAGGGCATGCGGGCCATGCTTCGCCTTGGTTCGGCCTGGTTCGACGTGGCGGCACAGGTCAAGGCGATCACCGAACGGGGCATCGATCCACGTAATTTCGTGCTCTGCACGGATGACAGCCACTCCGGCACGCTGGTCAATGACGGCCACATGAACCGGGTCGTTCGCCACGCTATCGCCCGGGGCCTGAAGCCGATCACCGCGATCCAGATGGCGACCCTCAACACCGCGCAGCACTTCGGCCTGGAGAGGGAGCTGGGCTCGATCGCCCCCGGCCGCCGCGCCGATCTTATCGTTACCACCGATCTGACCGCCTTGCCCATCGAGATGGTGTTCGGGCGAGGCCGGCTGCTGGCGGAGAAGGGGGTGCTGGTTGCCGACATTCCCGCCTATGACTATCCGGCGAGTGCGAAAAACACGGTGAAACTCGGCAAGAGGCTTGCCGCAACCGACTTCGATTTTTCCGCGGCCGGAGGGTCGGACGTCGAGGTGCGGGTGATAGGCGTCGTCGAAAACCAGGCCCCGACCAAAGCCTTGCAGCGCCGGCTGCCGGTGGAAAGCGGCGTAGTGCAGATGGACCGCGCCGGCGACGTCTGCCAGATCGCGCTGGTCGAGCGCCATCGGGCGACCGGCGGCGTGGTCAACGCCTTCGTTTCCGGATTCGGTTACGACACCGATTGCGCCATGGCCTCGACGGTTGCCCATGACAGCCACCACATGATCATCGTCGGCACGAACAAGGCCGACATGGCGCAGGCCGCCAACCGGCTGCAGGAGGTAGGCGGTGGCATCGTGCTTATTGCCGGCGGGCGAGAGCTCGCTCTCGTCGAACTGCCGATCGCCGGCCTCATGTCGGACGAGCGCGCCGAAGTCGTGGCGGAAAAGGCCAGTCGCCTCGTGGAAGCCATGCGCGCCTGCGGCTGCAAACTCAACAATGCCTATATGCAGCATTCTTTGCTGGCCTTGGCGGTGATTCCGGAACTGCGTATTTCCGACATCGGCCTCATCGACGTGACGCGCTTCGAAAAGACCGAGGTCATCCTTCGTTAGGGCGATCGCTTCCGTTGGGGCGGGGCCACTATTCTCAGGCTGCTCGGCATGGGCCGCTCCACGTCTGATGCTGTTTGAGCGGGTGGTGCAGGTCATTCGCCGCACTTTCAATCGTTAAGCTGGCACGACCCCCGTCTTTATGGGGATGACAAGTCGAAGGTTCCAATTTCAATATTGGTGAGGGTAAGGGGCTGACAGGCAGGCGCACGCGACGCGTGTGGGTTGGAAAATTGGCAGCTGCAGAACGGTACAGCCGTGAATGCGCACTATCGTCAGAGAGGGAACCTTACGATGCCGAACCCTAGCCAGATCAGCGACAATTGGTGGATCAACGATCAGACGCCGGATAATCCTTATGGAAAGAGCGAGGATTACGAGTCCTTTCTCGACTATCTTGGCGCACTACCCCGCAGCCTGACGCCGGAAATGGCTGCGGGAACGCTGAGGATCAACGTTTACGAGCTCAACGATCACCCGGAATACAAGGCGGCTGCGATCGGCGCCCTGCAGATGTGGGCGTCTGTCACCCCCCTGAAATTCGAGGTCGTCGACGACACGCCGTTCGACAGCTCAACGGACTGGATGGAGGTCGTCAGCCCCGAACTCGGTGAAGAGGACGACGGCAGCGCCTATTCGAGCAATCGTTATGTCAGCATCGGCCAGCGTTTCCACGACACCGAACCCAACAAGACGGATATCGGCGGTTATGTCTTCGATTCCTTCATCCATGAATTCGGCCATGAATTCGGGCTGAACCATCCGGGGCTCTACAATTACAGCGGTCCCGGCGGCGTGCAGATCAACTATCTGAACAATGCGACCTGGACCTATGATCGCCAGCAATACAGCGTGATGTCCTATTTCGACGGAATCGATGTCGGGGAAACCAGCCGCTGGTCTGCCTCCACGCCGCTCATGGCCGACATCGAGGCCGTCATCCGCCGCTTTTTCTCGACCGTCGACGAGAATGGAGTGCGGACCTATCAGCATATCGAGCTCAACACGGGAGACAATGTCTACGGCTTCGGGAGCACGCAGTACGGCTACCAGCTGACCTCCTCGGGCATGCAGCATGACATCGGCTTTGCGATCCATGACACGGGTGGGGCCGACACGATCGACTTCTCCGGCTCGACTGCGGGTACCATTCTCGACTTGCGTGCCGGACAGTTCTCCAGCGTCAATGGGCACAGCAACAACGTGTCGATCTTCGCCGGACACAATGCGGATGAGACCGACTATTACATTGAAAACGGCATCGGCAGCAGGTTTGACGACATCCTGATCGGCAATGACGGCGCCAACACGCTGGATGGCCGCGGCGGCGGCGACCGCATGGCAGGCAACGGCGGTGACGACACATATTTCGTCGATTCAATTGACGATATCGTTCGTGAGGAGGCCAACGGCGGCAACGACACGGTCATCCTCCTGTCCAGGCACCTGAAAATCAGGAAAATCGTCAATGTCGAAAACATCATCTATGCCGACGAGACGACGACGCAGCCTGGCGGTGGCGCCGAGACCCCGCCCAGCGCCGGCGATAACACGATGACCAGCATCATCTTCGGCGGTAGCGGAAATGACATTCTCGACGGCGGCGCCGGTGACGACACGATCTTTGGCCAGGGAGGCGACGACCTGATCATAGGCGGCCGCGACTCGCTCGCCAGCCGCGACATCAACAATACGATCGACGTCGAAGACCTCGAAGACCAGACCGAGAGCGACGACGGGAACGATACGCTCTACGGCGGCGGTGGCAACGACACCATCCTTGGCGGGCAGGGCAACGACATTCTCGACGGCGGCGCCGGAGACGATACGCTGAGCGGTCAGGACGGCATAGATATATTCAGGGGTGGCGAGGGCACCGATACCGTCGATTTCAGCAAGGAGAGCCCGTTCCAGCTGCTCGTCAACCTTGCCACGAATGTCGCCAGCGGCGGAACCGCCTCGGGCGACACTTTCTACAGCATCGAGAACCTGATCGGTTCCGACGATCGCATCGACCGGTTCATCGGCACATCCGCCGCAAACCACTTCTGGGGGCAGGGCGGCGGCGATTATTTCAATGGCGGCGGCGGCAACGACACCCTGGACGGCGGCAATGACGGCGACATCCTTTATGGCGAAGCCGGCAACGACACGATCATCGGTGGCGCCGGCCAAGACTATCTGGACGGTGGTTCCGGTGTCGACACGGTCGTCTACGCGGGCAGCCCCGATGGTGTGACGATCGATCTTGCCGAGGGCACGGCCAGCGGTGGCGACGGTGACGGTCCGGTGCAAATCGTCGGTCGGGGCGCGGTTATCCGGCACGATATTCTCGCCGGCTTTGAAAATGCCGTCGGTTCGTCATTTGACGACCATCTCATCGGCAATGCCCTGGCCAACGAGCTTTCCGGCGGCGCCGGCGACGACAGATTGACCGGTGGAGGCGGCGCCGACAGATTGAACGGCGGCGCCGGCAGCGATACGGCAGACTACGCCGACGCGACGAGCGGCGTCAGACTGAGCCTCGCTGGACGCAAATCCGGCGGAGATACATATGTCTCCATCGAAAATCTTGCCGGTTCGGGATTCAATGACCGGCTGACCGGCGACGGTGCCGCCAACGTGTTGACCGGCCAGGGCGGAAACGACACGATCGACGGCGGCCGCGGCGATGACACGCTGCTCGGCGATTTCGCCTATCAGGGCGACGCGCCCCCACGCCCGGGAATGGGAACCGGCTACGCCACGCTGGGACCGGACGCGACCAACAATTCGATAGCGGCCGCGTTCGACATCTCCGACAACTTCTCCTTGACCAGCGATCCCGATATCTTCGATTCGACCACGACCCTTCATACGACCGTCAACGCCACCGGAAATGGCCAAGGCGGATATTATAAAATCGATCTGGCGGCCGGTACGGTCATTACGATCGACATTGACGGCATTGCCGATCCTGATGTCCATGACAGTTGGGTCAGGCTGCTCGACAGCGCCGGCAACATCGTTGCGCAGAACGATGACGGCGGCGGCGACCCCGGTTCTACCAGCAACCGGGATTCAAGCCTCGTATTCGTGGCTCAGGAGACCGGAACCTATTACATATTGGAAGGCAGCTGGTCACCGACGGCGCCGGGCGATGGCTGGGCGGAGGCCGTGCCGGCAGGCTCGACATATGAGTTGAACGTATCGGTCGAGTTTCCCCCTGCGCCGGCCCAGCCGGGCGTTTCCGGCTCTGACACTCTCATTGGCTGCCGAGGCAGCGATCTGCTGGATGGCGGCCTGGGGGCGGACACGCTTATCGGCGGAGCGGGGGAAGATACGTTCCGCTTCTCGACGGCGCTTGGGAACGGCAATGTCGACGGTATCAGGGACTTCGATGTCATCGACGATACGATCCTGCTGGACAACCTCATCTTCGAGAGCGTGGGTGGCGACGGCGCTCTCGCCCTTGGCGCATTTTTCGGGAGCGCGGGCGGCCTCGCCCATGATGCCGACGACCGCATCATCTACGATACCGATAGCGGCGTCCTGTCCTATGACGCCGATGGCGCCGGCGAGATCGCGGCAATTCAGTATGCGCAGCTGAGCACAAATCTGAAGCTATCGGCGGCCGACTTCATTATTATTTAGATCGATAGCGAATGGGGCGCCTTCAGGCGCCCCATTCGCAGCGCAGTGCGTGTTTCCAGAAGCATGAAGGATTCCGCAGGCCATGGAAAATGTGCGATGAGACACCCTACCAACCGCCGCACGATGCTAATGACCGCAGGAGCTGCCGCGGTCGCCGCGGTCGCCGGACCAGTCGCTGCGCAATCCACCGATATTCGCGGTGCGGTCACATTCGAGGGCAGCGCGGTTATCCCGGAAGGTCATGTCGAGATCTATCTCGAGGATCCTGCCATTCAGGATAAGGCCCGACGCCGCGGTACCCAGACGCGCATCAAAAGTGATGGCAGATCAAAGTCGATAGCGTTTACCCTGTCCCTGCCCGCAAGCACGACGGCTTCGCCGACGCGGCGGATCGTGGCGCGTTTGGAGCGTGCGGATGGCTGGCTGGTCGCGCGCGGCAGCACACAGTTGGAGGCGGGTACGCCCGTCTACCTCACGCTCAATGCAGTTATCTATTGAAGGGCAAGAGCGATGGCCGGCTGCGAGAAGGCGTTTCGAAACCGGTTCCGACCGCTGATCACCTTCAGGCCGCGCCCCATTGGCGCTCGCCGTGAATTTCGCCCCTGATGTGGCAGGGGCGAATGTCGCGACAACATCAGGTCGTCAGCTCCGCGCCGGCTGCCAGCCGGCCGGGGGAATGACGTTGATCATCCACGGAACGCCAAACCTGTCGATCAGGGAACCGAAGCCGGGCGACCAGAAGGTCTCGCCAAAAGGCATGACCGGTTTGCCCCCTTCGGACAACTGATTGAACCAGCGTTGGCCCTCGGCATTGTCCTCAGTGTGAAGGGTGACGTCGAATCCGTTCTTCGGCTTATCAATATTGCGGGCCCAGCCGACATCCATGTCGGCTCCCATCAGCGCCTGCTCGCCGACTTCCAGCCAGCAGTGCATCAGCCAATCTTTGTATTTGGGATCGTTGATCGGCATGTCGGGTGGGGCTTCGCCGTAGGAATGGGCGGCGGTGATCCTCCCGCCCAAGACCTTTGCATAGAACTCGAAGGCTTCTCGGCACTGGCCTTGGAAACTCAGACTGGTCACAATCTTCATGATTGCCTCCTCCTGTCGTGGTCGTCATTTCGGATATCGGGCGGAAACAGCCGGCGGACCAGGATCCAGGCCCCTACTTCCCTCCCATTGTCAGCACAATTCTCTCGACCGCTTCGGCCAGCGAGACGGAACCGCGGCGCTGTTCGGTTCCTTGTTCGTGCTCGACCCGACCGCTGGCGATGCCATCATACATCCCGAGCAGCGCCCTGGCGACTTCCGGAGGGACTCCTTCCTGCGCGAGAACCGCAGCACGAATATCAGGCGGAACGAATGCGGTCTCCACACTCCGGCCGAGCACCCTGCTGAATGCGGCCGCAACATCGTTGGCGCTCCAATCCTGCGGGCCCCGCAGTGCAATGATCCGCTTGCCGCTGAAGTCCCCGGTAAGCAGCCGGGCGGCGGTGCGCCCTACGTCGATTGTGCTCACCATCGGGATCTTCTGCGAGGGCTCGAGAAAGGTCGGAAGCACACCGTCGGAGATCACCGCCGGTGCTATCTCGCCCCAGGTCTCGACGAAATAGCCCGGCCGCAGGAAGATGGTTGACCGCGCTGCCCCCTCGAGATGCTTCTCCAGGCTATTGAGCGTTGCGATAACGCCTGTGCCCTTATCATGCTGCGCACCAATGGAGGACAAGGCGACCAGTTTTGGCAGACGGGCCTCTCGCACCGCTTGTGCAAGTGCGATGCCGACCTCGTGCGCGCGGCTGTAGGGATCGCCGCTTGCGGGCGGAGGAGAGAGCAGGAAAGCGCCTGACGCGTCCCTCAATGCTGCGGTAAGGCTTGCCACATCCTCGATACTGCCGATTGCGAACTCAGCCCCCAGCCTCGTCCACTTTCCGGCCTGCTCCGGTCGCCGCAGCACGACGCGGACGGGGATGCCTAATTCCATCAGTGCCCGGGCGGTCTCGCCGCCGGCTCGCCCGTTTGCTCCAAGCACTACATACATGTCCGTTCTCCTTGGTTGACGCCGCAGAGACTAGGGTTCAAATTGCCATGCGTCGAATGCATGGATGGTATTATATATATGCGTGAAGTGGATTTGAGGGCCGCCGACCTCAACCTGCTCGTTGTGCTCAACGCGCTGTTGGAAGAACGGAGCGTAACCCGGGCTGCAACGCGGCTCGGCATGAGCCAACCCGCTGCCAGCAGGGCGCTTGCGCGCTTGCGGGTACTCTTCTCCGATGCGATTCTGGTGGACGGACCGGGTGGATATCTGCTTACCGCACGCGCGGAAGAAATGCGCCCTTCACTGCGCAACACCCTGGCAGGCGTCAACGAACTTCTCGACGGCAGGACTTTCGATCCGATGCGGGCGACCGGGGCCGTGCGCCTGCTGATGCTGGATCTTGAGGCCGCAGTCCTCGCCCCGCGGTTGATCTCCAGTCTCGCGGAGCAGGCGCCGGCAGTCGATCTTCAGGTGGTATCGCCGGGGCTGCGGCCGCTTGAAGCGCTTGAGGCTGACGCTGTGGATGCCGTCATCGGCGTCGTTGATGAAGCACCTGCCGGCATCCGGAAACGCAAGCTGTACCAGGATGGCTTCGTAACCCTGATGCGAGCGGACCATCCTGCCGCGGGCCAAAAGCTTACGTTGCAACGGTTCCTTGAACTGGATCATGTCGTCGTCAGCATCACCGGGACCGGTCCGGCCTGGGTCGACGAAATCCTCGCTCGCCTGGGCAGGCAGCGCCGGGTGAAGGTACGTGTCCCAAGCTTCTTCGCGGCCGTCGAAATCGCCGCGCGTTCCGATCTGGTAATAACTCTGCCGTCCAGCCTTGCCCGGACCGCCGACATGCGGCGCTTCGTAATGACGCCTCCGCCGCTCGACCTGGGCAGCGTGGTCATGAGCCTCGCCTGGCATGGGCGCAATCAGGATGCCCCGCGACATGTGTGGCTCCGCAGAACGATCGTCACGGCCGTGTCCGATATAGGCCTGTCGTAATGCGGTCCCCGCCGCAGGCCCGGGCGATGAAAAGTTAAGCATTGGAAAAAGTGCGCCACCCGCGTCAATTTTTCTTCACTGCGCCATGAAATAAGGAATGCGCGCGCATCCGTGCGCGGACGTCGGAGGATGATATGATGAAATCAGCAGGCGAGAACGAACAGTTCGACTGGCTCGAAGCGGAACTGGCCGACACGATCGACGAGGACTACGAACTCGAGCTTTCCGAACCCGCGCTGTCGGAGGAAATTCGCAAGATCTACCGCAAGTCCCATCCTCCGACGCTCCCGCGTATGGAATACTTCCGCGCGCTACTGGCTCTGCAGGCCGAACTCATCAGGTTGCAGGACTGGGTCGTCTATCACAAAGAGAAGGTTGTCGTGATTTTCGAGGGCCGGGATGCTGCCGGCAAGGGTGGCGTCATCAAGCGCATCACCCAGCGGCTGAACCCACGCGTCGTCAGAACCGTGGCGCTGCCGGCACCATCCGACCGCGAGAAGACCCAATGGTACTTCCAGCGTATGTGCCGCATCTGCCTGCCGGCGGCGAAATCGTCCTCTTCGACCGCTCCTGGTACAACCGTTCCGGCGTCGAGCGTGTCATGGGTTTCGCGACCGAAGAGGAAGTCGAGCAGTTCTTCAACGATGTGCCCGAGTTCGAGCGCATGCTGGTGCGCTCCGGCGTTAGGCTCGTCAAGTACTGGTTCTCGATCACCGACGCAGAGCAGCAGTTGCGCTTTCTGATGCGCATCCACGATCCCCTGAAACAGTGGAAGTTTTCGCCGATGGATCTGCAATCGCGTGTGCGCTGGGAAGCCTATACCAAGGCCAAGGAAGAAACCTTCGCCCGTACCAACATAGCTGAGGCGCCGTGGCATATCGTCGAGGCCAACGACAAGAAACGAGCGCGGCTCAACTGCATCGACCATCTCTTGAAGCAGATCCCCTATGCGGATGTGCCGCAGGAAGACATCAGCCTGCCGGAGCGGATATTCAATCCGAATTACGAGCGGGAGGTGCTTCCGCCGGAACTCTACGTCCCGTCGAAGTATTGAGATTGGTGTGTGACCCAGTACGCTACAAACCCTGGAGAAGGCCGGCATGGGCTTGTCATTACCCGGTCTGTCCTCAAAAGACCGCATATTATAGTGGAACGGCATCGTCAGCGATCCACAGGGTAACACCAACCTGAAGCCTCGACCCCCCTGCGCTTTTGGCAGCTGGCTCCGGTTCAACGGTTGAAAGGCTCTGGATCGTTTCACTGTCGTTGAAACCGTGAAACGATTCAGAGTCGGCAGGGTCAATGGGTGCAGATCAATCCATCTGGATATTGGCGTCGCGGACGACGGGGGTCCATTTGGCAAGCTCGGCCTTGACGTGGGCGTCGAGCTCCTCGGGCGTCGAGCCCACGATCTTGGCGCTGAATTCCTCCATGCGTTTCTGCACGGCGGGATCGGCCATGGCCTTCTTGGCGGCTTCGTTCAGTCGGGCGATCACCGGCTGCGGCGTGTTGGCCGGAGCGAAGAGTGCATTCCAGGTGTAGGTCTCGTAACCGGGAATGCCTGATTCTGCGATGGTCGGAATGTCGGGGAAGGACGATGCGCGTTCGGCGGTGGTAACAGCGAGCGCGCGCAGGGTGCCAGCTTTGATATGACCTGAAGACGAAGGGAGATTGTCGAACATGATGGGCACCTGATTGCCGATTACGTCATTCAGCGCCGGGCCGGAGCCCTTGTAGGGGATGTGCTGCATCTCGACGCCCGCCATCTTTTTGAAGAGCTCGCCGGAGAGATGAAGCGGCGTTCCGTTGCCGGAGGAGGCGTAGGCGTACTTCTCGGGATCAGCTTTCAAGAGCGCAAGCAATTCCTGGACCGTCTTAACCGGCAGTTCCGGATTGACCACCAGGACGTTCGGAACGACGACCAGAAGCGAGATCGGTGCGAAATCCTTCTCGGGATCATAGGGTTTGGTTTTCAGGATAAGGGGGTTCAGCGCATGCGTCGCGACTGTCGCCATCAGGATCGTATAGCCGTCGGGGTCGGCGCGGGCGACGTTTGCGGCGCCAAGATTACCCCCGGCACCGGCAACGTTCTGGACGATCACCTGCTGTCCGAGATCATCGGACATTTTCTGTGCGATGATCCGCGCGACCACGTCGGTCGAGCCTCCGGCAGCAAAGGGAACGACGAGCGTTACCGTCCGGTCCGGAAAGTCTTGCGCTTGCGCGGCCGAACCAAACGCGAGCGCCGAACAGAAAGCAAACCCGGCCGCCATGGCGGCGCGGCGGGTCAAGCTTAGAAATGCCATGCGGAAGTCCTCCCGATACAAATGGACAATGGATGCTGGCCTGAGGCCGGCTGTCCTAACAATAGGGCCGAGTTTCGGTCACGCAATGGCGGTCGATACGATCGGCTGTGAATGGCGCATGTATTTATTGCCCCTCACTGTTCTCCAGTCTGCCCTCTATGTCGATTGCTACATCCCGACACCGTGCTTCGCGTGAGCAGCGGCGAGCGCCGCCATAATTTGCCGTGGTGGCATGCAGCCGCTGCTCGTCACGAAAAATCTCGTAGGCTTATCATTGCTTCCAAAACACGGGTGTCAGGATGACGAGCACGGTCAGCACTTCAAGGCGCCCCATCATCATCATGAGCGACAACAGATAAAGTTCCGGATCCTTGAGGGATGAGAAATTGCCTGCAGGGCCAACGATATTGCCAAGCCCGGGGCCGACATTCGAGAGGCAGGTAATAACTGCTGATACCGAGGTGAGGAAGTCGTAGCCCAGTGCCGCCATCGTGAGGCTTCCGAGGATCCAAAGGAGGATATAGGTAACGAAAAACAGGAGGATCGCCCGCAAGGTGTCGGCGTCTAACGAGTTCCGGCCGTAGCGGATAGGGTAAACTGCCGCCGGGTAGATGAGTTTGCGTAAGCCAGAGTGGATGGCGTTGAAGAGAACGATGAAGCGGTAGGCTTTGATGCCGCCGGCGGTGGAGCCGGAACAGCCACCCATGAAGGTCGCGATGAATGCCGCCATAACCACGAAAGGACCCCAGAGCTGGTAGTCCTCGCTCATGTAACCCGCAGTCGAGAGAATGGAACTGAAGTTGAAGAACGAGTGGGCCAGTGCGATGTGAAATTCGACGCCGTTCGTCAGGCGGTGATAAATTGCGGCGGAGAGAGCGAAGACCGTCAGATAGGCAAGAAAAACGAAGATCTGAGGATCGCGCAAAGCGTCGAGCCGACCACGTGCAACGAACACGATGAGGATCGAAAAGGGCAGGCTGCACAAAGTCATGAAGAACGTCGCGGTCCAGAGTAGAGGGATGCTGCCGAAATAGGCGAACGATGCATCATGGGTCGAAAACCCGCCGGTGGCGACCGTCGACATGGCGTGATTGATCGCATCGAACCGATTCATTCCGGTCAGGTTGTACCCGATGGCACAAAGAAGCGTGATGCCGACATAGACCGTAAAAAAAGCCCGGCTGAACGTGGTGAGGCGGGCAAAGGGCTTCTCGTTTGTGTCGGAGGATTCCATCTTGAAGAAGGACATCCCTCCGACGCGCAGGTACGGAATGATGAACAATCCCAAAACGACGATGCCCACGCCTCCGAGCCAGCATATGAGCGACCGCCACATCAGGACGCCGGGCGGGGCATCGTCTAGCCCGACAATCACCGTCGATCCCGTCGTGGTAATCGCAGAAACCGACTCGAAAAGCGCCTGCGCGAAGTCGAGATCGAGGGATGACATCCACAGCGGCAAGGCGCCGATCAACGCGAAAGTCGACCAGAGTACGTTGACGAGTAAAAAGCCGAACTTCTTGGAGAACGGAGGCGGCCCGGCACGGGTGGCCATGAAAGTTGTAGCGGAAAGTCCGTTGGTAACGAAGGCAGCAGTCGCGAAGACCTGCCAATCGGTGTGGCCATAATAGAGGTCCAGCATCGCTGGAATCAGCATCGCGCCGGACAGATAGAGGCCCAGGATTGAGGCGATGTGGATGGCGTGCCGGAGCAGGGAGGCGCTCAATCTACTTGCATCCCAGGTTGGCGATGATGACCGGTTGTCCTAGGACCCCAGCGTTCGACCAGTGGACCGGCAAAGTCAAATGGGAGCGCCGGCTTTCAACTAACATTTACACAGAACTTGTCGAGCCCAAGCCAGATACCTAGCGGAAATGGGCGGCGGTCAGTGTGTCGGAATTACGTGGGCTATCGATCCATAGGCTTGGGGATCGGCGAGGAGTGCCGGGGCCGGGGCTGCGGCACGGCGCGAAAGCGCACAGGTTGAGCCTTCCAGTCCGAGGGCAGAGGCAAAGGGATGGCGCAATCGGTGAGCAGCGTCTGATCTCCGTTGGTGACCTCGAAGACGATCCCTGGCCGCTCCATGCTCCTGCAGTCGGGCCAGCGCTCAAAATCGATCCATTCGCTCATGGTTCCCAGCTCGTCAGACGAAGAAGTCGCTCGCGGAAAGCGCCGACAGATTCATGACCTTGATCTGAAAATCTGCAAGGCCATCGCCATTGACATCACCCGAGACTATCCCACTCCTGAAGTTAAGTTCACCTGATTTTCCGTGGAGCCCGTTGCCGCCGATAAAAAGAAACGCCTGATCCCCGCTGAGGTTGCTGTTGGCATCGATCGATCGCAAATCGATCCGATCAATGCCTCGCGCAAAATCATCGATGACGTCCATCGCAGCCGGTCGCGATTGCGTCGCTGTCTGAAATACGAACACGTCCGAGCCGCCACCGCCAATCAGCCGGTCGGCGCCTTCCCCGCCGATGAGGGTGTCGTTGCCACCGCGTCCGTTGAGCAAATCGTTACCGGCAAGCCCGTTCAGAAGATTTGCGATATTGTCTCCGCGCAAACTGTCGTTGAAAGCTGAACCATAGAGCCGCTCGACGGACAGATAGGTGTCACCGGCCGCTTCCCCGGTGTTCGAGACAGGGGAATAGAGATCAGCGACTAGCCCCAAGGCGGCATTGTAGTAATTCGCCAGATCGACGCCATTGCCGCCGTCGAGCCGGTCGGCGCCGGCACCGCCGACAAGACTGTCGTTTCCGTCGCCGCCGATGAGAGTGTCGTTGCCGGCACGCCCGTGAAGCACGTCATTACCCGCTAGCCCGTTCAGAAGGTTTGCGAACCTATCTCCGCCAAGAGTATCGCCGAAGGCGGAACCGTAAAGCCGCTCGACGGACACATAGGTGTCTCCCGCCGCTTCCCCTCTGTTGGAACCGGGAGAATAAATGTCGGCAACGACGCCAGCCGCGGCGTTGTAGTAGTTCGCCAGATCGTTGCCGTTGCCACCCTCGAGCCGGTCCGCGCCCGCACCGCCAACAAGGTTGTCGTTTCCGTTGGCGCCGATCAGCCTGTCATTGCCGTCGTTACCCCAAAGAACATTTGCAGCAGCGTTTCCGGTGATAACGTCATTGCCCGCGCCACCCTTTGCATTCTCGATAAGAGAGCGCGCATCACTCTGATATTGCAGGGCGTTGGCGATATTGCCGATCGCCACTTTCGAATCGTCGTAGCGCAGCTTCGCCAACTGGACCGCCGAGGTGGTCGTCCATTCGCCCGGACGGAGATCGACCTTCAGTGCAGTTGTGTAGTTGGAGAAGTCGTATGTGTCGGTTCCGCCGCCATCCCAGACCGTAAGCAGGATCTTGTTGCCGCCGGGTGCGTTCTGGCCCACGCCATTGATGAACATCTCGCCCGACGTCGGGCTCCATCGGTAAGTCGTGTTCCCGCTCTGGGTGGTGAAATCCGCGCCGTAAATATGCTGCAAGGCAGCGATATCATACATCATCAGCGATTGCGCATATCCCCAGGTCTCGTTGATATAGCCGGTCGTGGTCGAGGCTCCGACATAGGAGCGATAACTCATGACCGTGTATTCCATCGAGTCGCGGTTCGCAGGCATGACGTTGCCCTCATGGGCGTGTTCCAGCCCAAGCGCGTGGCCGATCTCGTGGAGGAATGTCAGATAGGCGTAGTTTCCTTTCATCGGGCGGCTGTAATAGCCGGACGAGCTGTTGAACCACGCGTCCCCGCCTTCTGCAGCAGTCGACGGAAAATACGCCCATGCGGTGCTCGGAGCGTCGGACGAGGCAAGGCGGACATCGGCGTGCTTGGTCGCGCTCTCTGCAATCTCGGTGAATGATACTTTGGCAACGGAGGAGAACTGATCGAAGGCAGCTCGCGCGGTAGTCTGCTGTGCGGCGTTCAGCGCGGCAAAACCTTTTTGCGGTTCGCCATTGCCATAACCGGAGCCGTAGAATGAAGCGCTGGTTGGGAAGCTGAAGGTGAAGTCCTTGACCGCCCATTTCCAGTCGCCAAGGAGCCCGTCGATATAGGCATTACCAGTCGGGGCATAGGTCGTCGTCGAAGGCATCGTCACTCCTGGCCGTCGCATTCAAGGATGGGTCAGCACCCGATTTGTTGCCGATAGGATTGAAGTTGCGCGGCGCCGCCAGATCCGGCACCACAGGTAGTGCCAGCTCTATTGAGATTCCGCATGCGGTGTGGCGCTGATATAGACTGCATCGATCTTCCAGATCCATTCGGCCTGGTGGCCGATCTCTCCTCCGGACGGGGTTATCCTGTCGGCCTAAGCCAATCGTGCAGCCGCAACATCGTCGATGTAGCTCGGCTGCCTTCCCTCTGAAGAACTCAATTCTTATGGTGCATAACCTCGTCCGTCTGAGCACGGGTATTTCAGATATTTCTTGATGACAGGTTACGGAAACGCACCCCATAAACTTGCCCCGCCTGGAGTGAGGCCGGGTGTGTCGAACAGGCACAGCAAACGACCTCGGACTCCTTCAGCGGCCGCAGCGGGAACATTCTGCTTCAGTGAGCGTAGGACGCCCTCTGAAGCATGCGCTCCGCGAGCAGCATCGCCGTCATCCGCGGAGGGCGAGACAGCCGGGCACCTGACGTGGCGGACCTTCAGCATAGGTTTCGATTGAATGTCCGGAGAATGGGGAAGGCTCCACCTGCGCCGATGCGGTCTCGGTCAGAGGTGATGCGTGCGCGCAGCAGTTCAAGACGAGGCCGTTGGCCTTCCACCCGTTGGATAACGGCCGGTGGATCTCGATCAGGAGCGACGCCCCCAGCTGTTCACAATGACCACTCCGGCCAGAGCCAGTGCGCCGCCCAAAACGGTATTTGGCTGCGGAATTTCACCGAGCAGGAGCCATGCCAGTCCAACGGAGAACGGTGGGACCAAGTAGAGAAATTGTCCTGCCCGCGCGGCACCAAAACTATTGAGGGCGTAGGTCCAGCAACTTTGGCCGATGATGCCCGGACCAATCGCCAGGAACATGACCATCAGCCAGGTGTCCGGGCGCGCGCGCATCACCTGGGAGATGCCGGCCGATAGCCAGGGCGTGAGGGCGAGAGCGCCCGCAACGATGACGAGCGCCGTCACGTCGAGCGGCTCGGCTCTGGCGAAGAGAGGGCGCTGGAGGATGGAATAGGCCGCTGCACAGGCTGCGGCGAGCATGATCAACGTCGATCCCGTCCCGAACGACAGGCCTCCGGGCTGACCCGAGGCGATCAGGGCCACTCCGGAAAAGCCGAGAACGGTACCAATCCAGCTCCAGCGACTGAAACGCTCTTTCAGAAAGAGCACCGCGAGCAGCACCATGAAAAGCGGTTGTGTGTTGACGATGAAGCCTGCAGCGCCCGCGGAGACGGTTGCCTGCCCTAAATTGAGGAGCACGTTATAAGTGGCAATGCCGAGGAGGCCGCTGATCGCCAGAACGAAGAAATCCCCGGGGAGAAAGCATCGCGGACGCCGCCAGGCAATCCACGCAATCGCGAAGACCGCTGCCAAGGCGAAGCGGATTGCTGCCAGAGGCAAGGGTTCCACTTCGCGCAATGCATAGCCGATCGCCGCAAAGGAGAAAGACCACGTGATGACTGTTCCCGCAACCGCAAGTGCCGGCAAGAAGGTCGTCATGGGGATGTCAGCTGCTTTTTTGTTCATGCGAGCTGTGTGCCACACAAACATTTGTTGACATAGAACCCCCATCGACATTCAGATGTGCTCATGACGCACAACGTTGAACTTCCACCAGTCGAGGCGCTTCAGGCCGTCCTGTCGGCTTACCGCCTCGGATCGTTCTCGGCTGCCGCGGCTGCGCTTGGCATCACCCATGGCGCAGTCAGCCGACGTGTCGCGGCGACGGAACGGTGGGCCGGTTTCCGTCTTTTCGGCCGGCACGGGCGAGGCGTGCGAGCGACACTCGACGGCGAGCGCTTCGCCGCACGCATAGAACTCGCAATGGCGATGCTGCACGACAGTCGAGGCACGGGTCGTTCCGATCATGGGCTCGATACCGTGCGTGTCGGCGTCGTGCAGTCCTTTGCGCGTCTTTGGTTGACACCGAGACTGGCAGCCCTCGAAGGCACGCCGCCCGATCTCAGGATCGAGATGGAGATCGACAACGCACATATGGCACTTTCGGATGCGCGCATTGCCATTCGGCTGGGCCGTGGCGGCTGGCCGAATGTCGTCTCGGAGCCTCTGTTCGACGAAGGTTTGCAGCCTTTTGCCTGCCAAAAGATTGCTGTTGAACTGGGGCCTGATCCGGCTGCCAGGGATCTGCTGCGTTATCCCCTGATCCACGATGCGTCCGAGGCTGGTTGGCGTCGCTGGCTCACCGCGCAGGATTTGGTGTACCACCCCAAAGGCAGCGATCGTACCTTCGGCGGCCACGATCTGGCTTTGATCGCTGCGGCTTCGGGCATGGGCATTGCTTTGGCGCGCAAGCCCTATGGGAGCGAGCAGCACGAACGGCTGGGGCTTGTTTCCGTTCATCCGGCTGTGGTGGATAATGTAGAACGGTTTCACATCGTTACGCGATCAGGTGCGCGGCACGGGGCAATCGAGAGACTGATCCAACGTCTCCAAAGCCAGGCTCGTCAGTCACAAGCCTAGAGCGGGGATAACGAAAAGCGTGCGCGGCTTTCCGCCCGAATCCGGCTCTGCTTCTTTGGAGTTTTCACGGTGATCTCGTTTGGCCCATTTTCACCAAAGCGCACCCTCGCCCTCTTTGTGGATGGCATGGTCGGTCAATTGCCTCCTGTTGAAGGGGAGCACGAGCAGCGCTGCCATCAAGGCCATAGCGACGATAGCGACGGAGACGAGGGGCCAGCCGAATGCGCCGGAAATGCCACCAGCGGCGGCAGGGCCGATGATGAGGCCGAGGTTATTGCCTTGCACGGCGAAGCCGATGGTCACGCCAACGAGTTCGGGGCGCGGGGCTTGACGAGGTGCGCTATCAAAAATGACGACGGGGATCAGCCCGCCGGCGAACGAGAAGACGACACAGAGCGCGTAGCAAGCGATAGCCCACAGGGCCTGGCTGAAGATGCCAATCCCGCAAATGGCCATGATGCCGAAGCTGAAGTGCAGCAGGCGCCCCGGCAGGAAGCCGCGGGCGAGCAACTGTCCGCACACGAGGTTGCCGACGCCGCTCGCCGCTATCGCCAGCGCGCTTAACATGCTCGCCGCGTCGTTGCTGATTCCGATGCGTTGAGAAAGCAGGGATGGCAGAAGGCCGAACACAGCAAAGAAGATCGCCGAGAATGCCGCGAACAGACCTCCCAGCACCCAGGGTCCGGGCGAAACAAGCGCCTCGCCGATGTCCTGACGGACGTTGCGGTACAGTCGCGGCTGGCTGGATGGCGGGTGCAGGCCCCACCTGAGAAGCATCGCGTAGCTGAGGAGGATCGAGGCATTCAGGAACCAGAAGCCGCGCCAGGTGACGATGCTCAGCAGCGGTGCGGCGAGCATGATCACGGTTAACCCCACCGGCATGAAGCTGGCCCACAGTGACATCGCCCGATCGCGGATCTGGATCGGGGCTAATCCGGCAATCAGGGCAGGGCCGGCAACAACAAGGCACAGAAAACCGAGGCCTTCGATTACCCTTGTAGCGAGAAGGGTGGTAAAGCCCGAGGCCAGCCCTCCCAAAAATGATCCCGCCGCCTGAAGAAGCAGGCCAAGGGTGGCCATCGTTCCGGCCCCGACGCGGTCGGCCGCCAGCCCGATCGGAGCGCCGGTCAGAGCGCCGAGGATGGCGAAAGCTGAGATAAGCCACGACGCCGCGGCAAGACTGAGCGCCAGATCCTCTTGTATTGCGGCAAGTGCTACCGGCGCCTTACCGACTTGAAAGGCAGACACTACGCCCGCGCCCACCACGAGCAAAATCCGGGGCCATGCCGACCCGCCCGATGCGAATTTGGAGACAATCAACGGGCCAGCTCCGGCTGAAGATGTTTTCGGCCGAGTGCCATTGCAGCTGCGACCTCGGCGACGTGCCTGCCCTGAAACCGTGCACCGTCCAGTTCATTGGCGCTGGGGCTGCGGTCGCCGTGGTTTTCGTCCTCCGCCAGAGTCGAGGCGCCATAAGGCGAACCGCCGGTGATCTCGTCCATACGCATCTGGCCTTTGAAGCTGTATGGCAAACCTACAATCACCATGCCGAGGTGCAGCATGACGACGTGAGTGGAGAGGATGGTCGACTCCTGTCCGCCGTGTTGACTGCCCGTCGAGGTGAAGACACTGCCAATCTTGCCGACCAGTTTGTTTTCGGCCCACAGGCCGCCGGTCTGATCAAGAAAATTCTTCATCTGGCTCGCCATATTGCCGAACCGGGTGGGCGTGCCGATGACGATTGCATCGTAGTCGGCAAGCTCGGCGACGGTTGCAATGGGCGCTTCCTGGCCGAGCCGGTACCCCGAACTCCCAGCGACCGCCTCCGGCACGAGTTCCGGCACGCGCTTGAGCGCCACGGTGGCGCCTGCCTGCCTGGCGCCTTCTGCGACGGCTTTCGCCATCGTCTCGATGTGACCGTACGAGGAATAGTAGAGCACAAGTATTTCGGTCATCTCTTCGTCCTGCCTTGTTGAGCGGGTGACCGGATAGCAACAAGGTTGCC
Organism: Sinorhizobium medicae; assembly: GCF_007827695.1. Taxonomy (GTDB): domain Bacteria; phylum Pseudomonadota; class Alphaproteobacteria; order Rhizobiales; family Rhizobiaceae; genus Sinorhizobium; species Sinorhizobium medicae. The sequence continues at coordinate 299,947 of NZ_VITA01000003.1, forward strand.
GCCGTGCCGGTCAGCATCAGTTTCTTCTGTCAGCCGATAGATGACATGCGCGAGTGATCATTGTAATTGTCATTGACCGAGTCGATCTATGGAATAGATCATGTTGGATGCCCTTACGCTCGATCAGATGCGCATCTTCGTCGCCATCGCGGAAGCTGGGAGCTTCCGCGCGGCCGCTTCGCGCCTCTCCCGAGTTCAATCTGCGGTCAGCCATGCGGTTGCCAATCTGGAGGCGGAGCTCGGGGTGAGCCTCTTCGACCGCTCCGGGCACCGGCCGGTCCTAACGCCGGCGGGCCGGTCTTTACTAAGCGACGCGCGCGCCATCCTTCTCAAGACAGACACAATGCGGGCGCGGGCTCGCGGGCTTGGGGAGGGAGTCGAACTCGGGCTTACGATTGCGCTCGATCCGCAATTTCCGCCGGTTCTCGCCTGTGCTGCACTGAAGGAGATGCACCGGGCCTATCCTTCCGTCGCCATTAGGGTACTCACGGCATCGCTCGGAGTAGCTGTTCATGCATTACGGGAGCGTCGCTGCGCATTGGCCATCAGTGGAATCGATCTTCCCGATCCGCATATAGAGCGGCGGGCGCTCGCCCTTGTTCAACGCGCCGCAGTCGTCGCCGCCAGTCACCCCCTCGGTATCCTTGCCGCAGCGGGAGGTCCGGTCACAGCGACGGATTTGGCGGATCATGTGCAGGTCGTTGCGGAGGATCCATCTCCTCTTACGCAAGGTCGTGATTTCAACGTTCTGTCTCCTGGAACATGGCGGGTAGGTGACAACGTGACCAAGCATGCGCTCATCCTCGCCGGAATCGGCTGGGGAAACCTGCCGCTCTGGCTGGTGGAGCGCGATCTGGCAGAAGGCCGGGTGGTACGGGTTCCGGCCGCGGAATTCGGTCCGAAAGGCGAAACAATGGCGAACGCCTACCTGATGCACAGGAGCGACGAGCATCTCGGCCCCGCTGCACGTGCGTTTTGCGACGCTTTGCTGCGCATGGCCGGCCACCGAACGGCACCGTGAATGCCAACCTTCAAAGCTTTGCCGGCTAAAAGTGTGGCGAACGAGATTGTTGAAGCGAACATCTCATCGCTATTCCAATCGCCGGGACATAGTCATTCCGCGACTATATCGATCTTCGTCGTTGCGAAGCGTTTCCGCAACCGGGTCGCCGCCGGTCCTGTGGGCGTTTTTGTGCCAGACCAGCTCCAGCGCCACCGGGTGCGCGCCATCGTCCCGCTTTAGAATCTGCAGAATGCCCATGATTCGCGAACCACCAGACTTCGGCTGCCACGCGAAGCCGGTGCCTCTTCATACCTTCTGTACGCACCGCGAACATGACCTGTTGGTGCCGTTGAGATGTTCCCAGTCGCCCACTGAATTTGCGAGCGGATGGCTCTTGCCGCAGACCAGCTTCAACGGCACCCAGCCGATCGCATGGAAGTCCAACTTCGCGGGCAGATCCTCTTGCCGCCACATGATGGCGATATCTGATTTTCTGTCGAGGATATGGAACAGCGGGCACGCCGTTCTCAAAAGTGAACGCAAGAGGCAGATGCGTTCCGGGAATGCCAGACCTTCCAGCGTGATCCGCGATCGGACGAGCTAGTCTCTGTCGGGTGCTCCCAACGGAAAAAAGCGACGATAAGGACGCGCCTCGTCGACGACCCGTGCAACCGAAGGTCGGGTCAGAAGCCGCTGTCTGTATGCAGCGAGAACGGGAAAACGCTCCGCCATTGGATGGACCCAGTCGCCATAGAAAAGCGCCGGGGCAGCAGCGCAGTCGGCAATCGTGAACCGGCCACAAGCAGCCCATTGCTTCCCCTGCAGGCGTAGCTCCAGCCAGGCGTAGCTGCGATCCATCAGCGCATGCGCATCGGTAACGCCGCGCGGATCCCGCTCCTCTTTACTGCGCAAGGCATCCCCGACAATCCGTTGCATCTGCACATGGACGTAATCGTCGAACACGTCCGCCATCATTCGTGCCTCCAGCGCTTGGCGTGGGTCGTCCGGTATCATCGGCATCCCGTGTCCGTGAAACAGGTCGAGATATTCAATCACGGCGTTGCTCTGCGTGATCTCCTTATCCCCGTCGATCAGCGCGGGAAATTGCCCAGTGGGAGAGAGTGCAGCGATGCGCACCTGATTTTCCGGATGATCGGGATCGATCATCTTGAATGTAAAAGGAATACCGCGCTCGTAGAGCGCAATCAGCGGCTTCCAGACGAATGAGGCAAACGGATGCCCGTAGAGCTCCAGGGTCATTGTTTTGCTCCGCAGGATCTGAGGTTCGCTTCGATCATGTCGAATTGGATTTCCGTACCATGGTGGCGGTCGGAAGTGCCGTCCTTCCCGTTCAGGAAAACGATTTGCTCGGTATAGGAGACGCCGGTTCCGCCCGCTTCCGATTCGAGTTGCAGACTCGACAAGGTGACCGAATGGAAGCGTCCGGAGTGATGCAGGTCGTAGGTATAGACGAGCCGCCGGGCCGGTTCGATCGCATGGTAGCGGGCCTCGAAAAGCGTCACCGTGCCGCTTTCGTGGAAGCGCCCTTCCAAGACCTCTTGCCCGCCCACGCGGAAGTCCATCGACCGGCGAAGCAATGTCCACCGCTCTGGCGGTCCGGTGAACCACTGGGCCTTGAGCTGCGGATCGGACCATGCGTCGAACACCCGGTGGGGCGGGGCCGCCCAAATGCGCTTCAGTGTGAACGTGCCGTGGAAAAGCTGCGCTTCCGTCATCAATTATCTCCCTTTGTCGCCGCATGCGGCAACCCAGCGTCTACTGGACCGCCGTTTTCGAGCAGTATTCCTAGTCGGTCGAACCTGCTCTCCCAGAGGTGGCGGCGCTCGCTTAGCCAATGCTCGATGCGCTGCACGGTGTCGTGGGATATGCGGCACTCGCGAGTGCGGCCGCGTTTTTCCGTCACTATGAGCCCGCTCGCCTCGAGGACTTGCACGTGCTGAAGGATTGCTGCGAACGAAGATTCGTAAGGCTTAGCGAGTTCGCTTACCGAAGCAGGCCCTCGTGAAAGGCGATCGAGAATCCCCCGACGCGTCGCATCCGAGAGCGCATGAAAAGCCATGTCCAATTGTTTAGAATACTCAATCATACGCTTAAGTGATGCCATGCGCCCGAAAAAGTCAAGCAACTGCTTAAGTTTCCGCGCGGAATGGGATAGCTGTGGACTGGCTTTTCGCCAGAGACTTGGCGTCGTGAGTCCCGCGAGGTGCGCGGACAATCCTAGCGCCCGGAACCTGCGAGCATAGAATTGAGCCGACCGCCGGCAAACCTTTTGGCTCGGCCGACGTTTTAACTCCTCAATCGAAGGAGGTTCCTATGAAATCCGAAACAGGTCAGAAGCAGCGCGAAATCCAGAAGCAGGTCGACGAGGCTGACAAGCGGGAGAAGCCGAAGACCTCGGGAGCCATGCAGGCAGGCGCTCGCCGCTACCCAGAACCGCCGTTTCCAAAGGTGCATCAGGACAAGCCAGGCTCCGAGGCTGATCTTCCTGTCGCGCCAATGTATGATGCCCCGTTTTACAAGGGCTCAGACAAGCTAAAGGACAAGGTAGCACTTATCACAGGCGGTGACTCCGGCATCGGGCGGTCGGTTGCGGTCCTCTTTGCTCGCGAAGGGGCGGACGTCGCAATTGTTCATCTCGACGAAGCTCAGGACGCAGAAGACACAAAAGCTGCTGTTGAGAAGGAAGGACGCAAGTGCCTGGTGATCAGAGGCGACGTAAAGGATGCGAGCTTCTGCCGGAAGGCAGTGGAAAAGACCGTTATGCAACTTGGCCGTCTCGACATCCTCGTCAACAATGCCGCCTTCCAGGTGCACACGCAGGATATCCAGGACCTGACCGACGAGCACTTCGACGAGACGCTGAAGACGAACCTCTATGGTTACTTCTACATGGCAAAGGCGGCTATTCCTCATTTGAAGAACGGCTCGGCAATCATAAACACTGGATCAGTCACCGGCCTTACCGGTTCGAAGGAGCTTCTCGACTACTCCATGACCAAGGGGGGCATTCACGCCTTCACCCGCGCCCTTTCGGGACATCTCGTTCCTAAAGGTATCCGCGTGAACGCCGTCGCCCCGGGCCCCGTCTGGACGCCTCTCAATCCGTCAGACAAAGCGGCTGAAGATGTGGAGAAGTTCGGGTCCCAAACCCCGATGAAGCGTGCTGCACAGCCAGAGGAAATTGCGCCGGCCTACGTCTTTCTCGCCTCCCCGCAGATGTCGAGCTATATCACCGGCGAGATCCTCCCGATCGTCGGCGGTTACTGATCTCTTCCTGTGGTTCAAGTCTCTCATGGCGGGAACGCAAGCTTCGCGGCTTATTTTGGCAAGGTCCTGCGCTGGCTTTACGGCCCGGCCTTGTTGGTCGACATGATGTGGCACGCGATCCATGGCATGCGCCACGCCATGCCAGTGAATGGTGGTTCTGCTCCCAAGGCTTCTCGACTGGGGCCGCGCAGCCGGTCTCCCTGGCGGAGACGAATGCCCGGACGGGAACAGTTCCATTATAGTGTCACGCCATCGTTCCGGCCAACGGCTAGAGCGACGGGCTGCCTAAAGAAGGCGGCCCGTCTTTTCGTCGCGCTTGGACGTATGCTTTGGCTACGACGCGCGAGCCGAACAAACATTCCACTCCACTTGAGCGGACAGAATTGTTCTAGACAGAGAAGGCTCTCTAACCAGGCGCTTGGCGAGTGGCGGCGGTTGTAGGTGTCGTCTCACCTGCCCATTCGGCGAGCACGATGGCGGAGCTGAGCAGGACGACTGGCAGGGCAAGCGCGGCGAGAAACTTAATAACACTCAATCCGACGCTCCTTGCAAGGTATTGAGAACCCGCAGTGCCCGTGCAGCGTTTTTGGCGTTTAGCCCTTCCATTGTCCAAGAGCCTATTCTTACTTTGTCTCCCGTAAAGACGTGGTGGATCGTATAGGTACCGTCTCCTTCGAAACGGCGGCCATATTGATAGAGTTGACCAGAGCTGTCAGGCGCCCCGCCTTCAGACTCCCATACGCTGAGGGCGAGCGCGTGCTCCTCGTGTTTGCTCTTCAACTTTCGACCCTCCTCGGGCTTGCTCGTACTGCGAGCGGCTATCGTCAGCGAGGGGACGGCATGCCACATTCAATAGGCTCCAGATTGTCTTCCCCGCTGACGCGTTCCTGGCCGAGTTCGTCATTGCGAATGCGATACTGGGGCCAGCTGGATGTCAACGGCAGTTTGGCTGTGATGCGATAGGTCTCTGCCGCTTCGGGCGCGATATAGGTTCTGTTTTTGAGGCGCACGGACAGACCGATTGGGAAACGATGGTCACGCATGGATCATTGCCTTCAAAGTTGAGACGGCGCTTCGGCGTTGCGCCGATCGAGTGCTATGAGACCTTCAAGCTCCTCTGGATCGATCGGCATCAGGCGCATGCGGTGCTTGTTCGCGCTTGTTGCCGGGAGCGTGATGAAGGTTGCTACGCGACGATACGCCGACCAGGAGAGACCTTCGATCAATTCCTCGTCTTCATCGACGACATAGTCGCCGGCAGTGACCATCTCAGACAGTCCCGATATCCAGAATGGTTTATCAAAATGGACCGTTCGGTGTTTTGTTCGGGCATACATGACCTTCGTCCTTTTCAAAAATAAAAAAATTGGCCGCTCGGCGCGGGTACTTCCAGAGCGGTGAGTTTGCCGTGCTGAGTTTCTTCCAGTGCAACAGAAAATCCTGACGACCACAGAGAAACAATCAATACACCGGCATTGAGGCTTTACTAAGTTTAATACGAGCCGTAAGTTGCGAAGATTGAACAAAAAATCGGGATTATGCAGAATTGTGTCCGCCGACGAGACTTAATTTTTCTATATCTTGCCCTAGAGATCATCGGAGAATATTTCGAGAGCGTCAAAATAATCATACATTTACATTTATATCTTTAGGGAGCAATATGTAACATCTGGATTGCAACTGGCTCCTGGTAAGAGCACGGGCCCGCATCGATCCCGATAATCAACCGATTAGAGGGAATAAAATCATGACATTGGAACAGATTCTTGAAAGATCAAAACCCTATGGTATCGGCCTTGTGGTGGGGCTCTTTGCTGCTCCCATCATCGGGTTCAACGCTGGATGGATCACAACCACGACGGCCAGCGCGCAGGCTTCGGAGACAGCCCGAGTGGATGCTCTCACGGGCATCTGCTCAAGTGCCGCAGGGCGAATGGCAACTGCCAGCAGCACAGACCTGGCCGCGCTCAAAGGCTATGACAATCGTGCGAAACGCGACGAGCTCGTTGCAGTGATTATGGCCGATATCCAGGTCCCTGCAGACATCCTCGACAAGATCAGCACCAGCTGTAGCCGCTCACTATCTTGAAGCCCGGCGAATGCCGGGCTTGGGCATCTCAATAGACTACAAACAGGAGGTCGCTATGAGAAACCTCATTCCGGCTCGCTTCTATACCTACGATTTCACGCGTTTGGTCGCGATGATCGCCTTTACTGTAGCGATTGCCGTAATCGTCTACTCGGTCCTGTTCGGACGCATCCTATAGCCGTCCGATCACTCGTGCGGCAACCATTCCCGGACGGATGTTCGAACCACTAGACGAGACTTGTGCGTTATCCCGACATAGCTCTTCAGGCGGGGATCCGCTTATTGTGGGAAGAGTTGGTCGGGAGTTTATTCATGACACAGCCTCAGGCGGCTTCGCCATTCTGACAGGCTGATGGGCGCTTTCATATGGGAATCGTTTCAGGGGGGCGAGTATCGGCTGCGCGGTCTGGCCGACAGACGGATCACCATGTTTTGGGTCGTTCCGACCAAAAAACAGCGTGATCTAACGGAAATGCGCGGCGGTTAGCGTATAGGAATCGCGACGGCCACCCGAATAGGCCTTCCGTGCGACATCATAGACGGACTGGCGCAACGCGTCGAAGGCAGAAAGAAGCTTCGATTCAGAGATTTTCGATCTGCCCAATTCGGCATCGGCAATCACGAGCGCCTCAGCCTCGACGAAGAACCGCACCTCGAACATGCCCTCATGGCCAAGGAAACGGACGGCGTTTCTTTTTTCATCGAAGCTGCGGCTCGAATTCGGAAACAAGAGCGTCATCTCAGCGTGCCTCTGTTTCGCACGACGCTGAAGGCGTGGGTGCAGATAGGCTACCCGGCCAGTCCAGCGCTCCGTATGCGATGTTATGGTCGAAACGAAGCAACTCTTTACGCCCGCTGCGCAAGACCTCGCATCGTAATCGTGGTGAATGGCAGGTCCTTCGAGGCGGCGAAGCGATACCCCAGCCAGATCAACGAGTTTATCTATGTGCCTCAATTGGGCTTTAAACAAGGCGTCGGTCCTTCCGGACGTCGAATCCACGTAATTGTTCAATCTGTGTGAAGATCGCCAAGGCGGAGACGGCGATATTACTCGCGAGGATCCAGGAACATCGAGACGCATGCAGCGTTTTGTTCCAAAGACTTCATGCACTGGGAGGTGATCATGCGAAAGCGCTCCCGCAAACTGTCGCCGGAGATGCGCGCGGCGATCAGCGCGTTTCTAAGCGCCTGTCAGAAGGAAGCCCGGCCATTTGCGACCGCTGAAGCCCTTGGCGCGGTGCGGCGCGTCTTTCCTGACCTGGATATCTCGGATACCGAACTCATGGACGCCATCAGCAGCGAAGCAACTTCAGCGGGTTTCGAGGTAGACACCCCAGAACCGATGTCCGCGGCGCGGATGAAGGATGCGCTTGAAAAATGGGACAATGAAGGCGGCGCAATTAAAAACCGGGCGCCCGTCGAAGCTCATGGGATCCGCGCCAATGACAAAGACGGCAAAGGGCGGCGGGCAAAGGCGATAAAGGATCGAAATGAGCTTCTCTAGCACGGCACATTGAGCGGCTCAGACGTTCAATGTCGGCGGCGGCCAACTTTTTACCTCAGGCACTTTGATCCGCTGGTCCATAGACGTCTTTACGGATGAGCGTAGGTGGTTGCTATTTGCATGACCACGGCGCAGTGTGCTGGCCTTCGGCAGCAAAAGTTACGGGCGCTCCTGTTGAGGGCTAGCCCTGGCCCCAAGGAAAGGAGGATGTAATGTCTTCCATCGAATACAAGATCTCACCTTCCGATTTTGAAATGATCCGGTCCGTCTTGGATGATGCCGGCTATGATGTCAGCGTCCTTGTCGAGGACCAGAGCTTGTTCAACACGGCGGCGTTGCTCGTGACCAAGCTGTTCCTATCAGGTGTAGACTCCCGGTCGGCACTAGCAGCCAAGCTGGAGTGTCAATTGGGCAGAGCCGGCAAGCACAGACAATCATGCGGGCTGTCGCTGTCGCGCTACGCGATTCAAGGTCTTCCGATCGAATTGCAATTTCCGCATGCATACAAGTCATCCACGGTGGCTAATTGAACTTTTGGTGTGCCAACGAGTATTTGCTGAGCTTGCTCTTCCAACCAAGTTCATCGGCAATCTCCAGAAGTATTCGAGGAAGTGCAAAGGTTGCATAAGGGAGTGCACTCGATGGCAAATGGCAACGAACAGATTAGAGAAGACCGGATCCGCGAGCGCGCCTACGAAATCTGGGAGCGAGAGGGTCGCAAATATGGTGACCACGAGCGCCATTGGGAGGAGGCGGAAAAGGAACTGAGAAAGAAAGAATCCGGTGTAGATCCCTCCGCGAACCCATCTGAGCCGGGCGATACCAGTGGAAACACCAATCGCAGCACAAGTGAATGCGTCTCCCTATCCGGCGACAGCGCAGTAGCGAAGCAAAACTCCTCCGATTCAAGCGCAGCTTAGCCGACGCCAGTGAGCGAAATTTGGCTATGCGCAAGCGGGAACGATCCTGTGCAGTCGCTCACCGCGCCGTGGCGCGAATGTCTCGGCGGAAGTCCGACGGCGGCATGCCGGCAATCTGCCGGAAAGCCTTGTTGAAGGCGCTCACCGATCCGAAGCCGCTATCCATGGCAACCTGTAGAATGCTCTCCTTGCCATTCATCAGCATGGCTTGCGCCCGCGAGAGGCGCAGCAGGGTCAGGTATCCGATCAGCGTCATGCCCGTCGACTTGCGGAAAAGGTTCATCGCGTATTTGGGATGCAAGCCGGCTGCGGCGGCTATGTCGCCCGCGTCGATCTCGTCGAGGAAATTGGCGGCAATGAAATCGCACATGCGCACGACGCCGGGCGAGGGCGAAGCCGAGGCGCTCCCGGTTCTCAATTCCTTACCGGACGACACGATCGTGTAGGGCTCCATGAACATTCGTTCGAGGCGCAGCAGCAGTTCTTCAACAGCATGTTGAGCTTTCACCTCGTCTCCGGAGTGAGCCCAATTCCGCCAGCGCGGAAAATTCTGGTCGTCGGCAGCATCCGTCTCGGACGTCAGCATCGTAGCTCCGCCCATGAGCATTGCCGAGATTGCCAGGGGCAGCCGCATGCGGAAGAAGTGGACGAGCGGCAGATGGCCGCCTGCATAAATGGAATCGTCTGAGGACTCGTCCATCCTGTGCGGCTGGCCGCCCCAGAAGAGGCACATCTGTCCTGCGTGAAGCCGGAAATCATGGTCGGCCATACGGTAATGCATAGAGCCGCGCATCACGTAGTTGACTTCGACTTGTGCATGCCAATGTGGGCCCAGCATGATCGCCGGATGGGCGTGGAAGAAGTGCAGACGTGTCGGCGTTCCCTCTATGCTGCTCGGACTGGGCCTGTAGATCGCCCGCTCGACAATCTTACTTTCCGACAACTTCACATTCCCTTTGTACGAGACAGATTTTCGCCCGGCGATAGTCTGCCCATGTTCGCTTAAGGACCACAATCTGAAAAGCGAGGTGCCGAAGACCGATCCTAAGTGTCCAAACAAATTTTCCGCGGTCGAGGACGCGTCCGGTCTTTCTGTCCGCGTGACCCACCCCAGGACTGCCCGAAGAGGATGCAGCATGAGCTCAGTACAACAGATCCGTTGGGGTATCATCGGCCCCGGCACCATCGCGCGGACCTTTGCCGAAGGGATCGCCCATTCGGCAACAGGGCGCCTCGTCGCCGTCGCGACGCGCAACACGGATAAGCCCGGGCTTGGCGATGCATTTCCGGGGGTGCGGATCGTAAAGGGTTACGACAGGCTTCTCGCAGATCCGGAGGTCGATGCCATTTACGTGGCCACGCCACATCCGAGCCATGCGGAATGGGCGATCAAGGCGACACGCGCCGGAAAGCACGTGCTGGTCGAAAAACCGATGGCGCTTTCGGCTTATGATGCGAGATCGATCTTTCACGAGGCGCAGAAGGCCGGCGTTTTCGCCGGAGAAGCCTATATGTACAGGTTCCACCCGCAGACCGGTCGTCTGGTCGACCTGGTGCGGGAGGGGACAATCGGCGAGGTGCGGATCATCCGCTCGAGTTTCGGCTTCAACATGGGCGCTTATCGCCCGGAGCATCGCCTGTTTGCCAATGATCTCGCTGGCGGCGGCATTCTCGATGTCGGCGGCTATCCGGTCTCGATGGTGTGCATGCTCGCGGGCGCTGCCGGGAAGAAGCCATTCCTCGAGCCGGTGAAAGTCTCTGGCGCTGCCCGTCTGGGACCGTCCGGCGTCGACGAATGGGCATCGGCTGTTCTCAAGTTTCCGAACGACATCGTCGCCGAGGTGTCCTGCTCGATCTTGGCAGAGCAGGACAACGTGCTGCACATCATCGGTTCGGAAGGCCGCATCGAGGTGAAGGACTTCTGGTTTGCCTCCGGCAGGCGGGGCGGGGTGGGCCGCATTGAAATCATCAGGGGTGATCGCCGGCAGGCAATCGAGATCGAGGAAAAGCGCCATCTCTACGCATTCGAGGTCGATGCGGTGGGCGAGGCGATCCGCGCCGGCCGCACCGAGTTCGCCTTCCCCGGCATGAATGCGGAAGAAACGTTCGCCAATCTGCGGGTTCTCGACCGCTGGCGCGCATCGGTCGGCCTCGAATACGAAATCGAGACGGCCGCCAGACGGACGGTCAATATCGCCGGCGAGAAGGTCGTCGCCGGGGACGGCGTGCCCAGACGGTACATTCCCGGGCTCGTCAAACGAGCCTCCACGGTCGCGCTCGGCTTCGAATTCTTCCCGAGTTTCGCAGCCGCCTCGCTGACACTCGATGCCTTCTACGAGGCCGGCGGGAATCTGTTCGACACCGCATTCGTCTACGGTGCGGGCAAGACCGAAAAGATTTTCGGCGACTGGCACACCAGCCGAGAGGTCAGACGGGACGATATCGTCCTCATAGGCAAGGGCGCCCATTCGCCGCTCTGCTATCCGGATGTGATTGCGAAACAATTGGATCAGTCGCTGGAGCGGCTGAAGACAGATTATGTCGACGTCTACTTCATGCACCGCGACAATGCGGATGTTCCCGTCGGCGAATTCGTCGACGCGATGGATGACGAGGTCCGGCGCGGACGTATCCGCGGTATTTTCGGCGGATCCAATTGGACGCGGGAGCGCATGGACGAGGCGATCGCCTATGCCGAGAGAAACGGCAAGACGTCGCCAGCCGCTCTTTCAAACAACTTCTCGCTGGCGCAGATGCTCGATCCGATCTGGCCCGGTTGCGTTGCGGCATCGGACGACAGCTGGAAAGACTGGATGACGACGCGCCAGATTCCGAACTTCGCCTGGTCGAGCCAGGGGAGACGCTTTTTCACGGAGCGGGCAGGGCGGGACAGGCATGAGGATGAGGAACTCGTCCGCGTCTGGTATTCCGATCTGAACTTCAGGCGCCGGGACCGCGCAATCGAACTCGCCAAAAAGCGCGGCTGCAGCCCGATCCACATCGCGCTCGCCTATGTCATCGCACAACCCTTCCCTGTCATACCGCTCATCGGACCGCGGACGGTGGCGGAACTGGAAGACAGCCTCTCGGCCATTCATATCGCTCTTAGTCAGGATGAGGTGCGTTGGCTGGACGGCTGAGCGCCTGGTCGCCGTGGGGAAGCAGGCCCATGCGACGCAAGCCATTTCACAAACGCGCCTGCACAGCCGCCGGCCGCTTCGGCGCGACATCAGCCGTTTCATACCGCCGGACTCCGTGTCGCGAAACCAGCGGGCGGCAGAGGCGTTCTCCTCCCGTACACACCAACGATCAGGAGAAAGCCAAATGGCGGACGACAGCACCACTACCATCCGAGCCACCTTCAGAACCCGAGAAGCAGCCGATCTTGCGGTCGAACACCTGGTTCAACAGCACGGTATCTCAAGGCCCGACATCTTCATTCAGTCGGCGACGGACCGCAACACGGCCGGCTCGGAGCCCTCCGGCGGCGACGCCTCTCATGAACAGGGCGCTCGTCGTGATGCACCGCTTGAAGGCGAGATCGAGGTCTCGGCGGATATCGCATCCGGCCGGATTGACGCCGTTCAGCGCAGTTTGGGCGATGCCGGCGCGATCCGTGTGTCTAGCCGCTAGGTCACCACGCGTACAGGTCGAGTCGACCTAGAACCATCGTGATCGCAGCAGTCTGCAGAGCCGCCAAAAAATGTCGGCTTCTGCGGCCGGGCATCCGTCGTCATTCCCTAAGGCAAAATCGCCGCGATCGCGTCGGCCAGCCGCTCCACATTCTCCATCCGGCACGTCTCACCCATCAGCCCGATGCGCCAGATGCGGCCCGCGAGCGGCCCAAGTCCTCCACCGATCTCGATCCCGAATTCGTCAAGCAGGCGTCTGCGAGCGGGCGCATCTTCCACACCCTCCGGGACCCACACCGTGTTCAGCTGCGGCAGCCGGTGGGCTTTGTCGACGACGAAAGCGACGCCGAGCCCCTGCAAGCGATCGGCCAACTGCTCATGAGCGGCGCGGTGGCGCGCCCAAGACGTTTCCAGCCCTTCCTCGAGCAGGCGCGAGAGGCTTTCGTGCAGGCCATAAAGGGCATTTACCGGAGCCGTATGGTGATAAGATCGAGCACCCTCACCCTCCCAGTAGCCGAGCATCAGCCCAAGATCGAGGAACCAGCTCTGGATTGGCGACGTGCGCGCCATCACCGCTGCGACTGCGCGATCGGAAAAGGTAATAGGCGCGAGACCGGGCGGTGCCGACAGACATTTCTGCGTGGCGGCATAGACAGCATCGGCATGCCAATCGTCGACCAGTACCGGAATTCCGCCGAGACCGGTCACTGTATCCACGACCGACAGCATCCCCGCCTCGCGCGCCAGAGCGCAGAGCGCGGCCGCATCCGATCGCACCCCGGTCGAGGTCTCCGCGTGCACGAAAGCGAGGAGTTTGGCCTGCGGCGCCTCCAGCATCGATGCACGGACGGCTTCGGGATCGACAGGCTTGCCCCATTCGGCGCAAACCAGCTGCACCGTCGCGCCGGCTCGTCGGGCGATCTCGGCCATGCGTCCGCCGAACACGCCGTTTTGGGCGATAATCGCGGTGTCCCCGGGCTCGAGCAGCGTCACCAGTGCCATCTCCATGGCAAGAGAAGCGGGGGCGGAAAGGGGAAAGGTTACGCGGTTGTTCGTTCGAAAAGCGGCGCGCAGTTGGCCCTTGATGAGGTCCATCAGCCTGACGAACCCGGGATCGAGATGGCCGATCGTCGGGCGTGCCTGGGCCGCGAGGACTTCCGGCGAGACATTGGACGGACCGGGACCCATCAGCAGACGGGGCGGCGGCGAAAAGGGATAGTTCATCCGGGCGATCTCCTGCCGGCCGGTTCCCCGGCCTCGTTGCTATCGGAGAAAGATGGCGGCAGGAGTGAGGATAAGTAAAGTTTAGTTTGCTTAGGATTGCGCTAAAAAAAAATTACTCAACGTCGGCAGGCGTCGCGTCGAAAACCAACGTCTTAAGAAGCGTGGCGGTCGCAGTGACATGAGGCGGAGCCTGCGCTTCGCGTCTGGGTTATTCGTCAGGCAATAGAAGGAGACCTTGAATGGCAGACGGCAAGACGAAGACCGCAGCAGATCGCCGGCTGATCTCGGGCACGCAACGGTACGAGGTTAATTTGCGCGGAAAGGCAGGGCGGATCAACGGTCGACGCGGCTCTACGGCTTCAATCGTTCAGGCCGTCCACGGCCGAGAGCGCCGTCGGCGCGGGCCTGCAGATAAGCGTAGATGTCGTCGATGTAGGGAGCGAAATTGGGATCGCCAGCGAACCCTTTCATGACAGAGTTCCCGCCGCTGCTCTGGCCCCTGAGAACGACACGCCTGAATGTGTCGATGTTGATCGGTCGGGCGACGAGCGAGGACGCGAAGGCCGAGCCGACTCCATCGGGGCCGTGGCAATGATTGCAGCCGGCATGATAGCGCCGGTAACCATTATAGGTCCGAGCATCGGCCTTGCCGTCGGCGACCCTGTAGAACTTGTGGGCGGATCCAAACTCCTGCGAACTCTCGGAGCCGGCAGCGGAGCCATAAGCGATTACGGCGAATAGAATGAAGTGCTGCAATGCGCGCATCTCGCTGCCTCGAAGCGCTGGCGCAGCCGACATATCTGCACCGCTGGAGGATTCCCGGTGTCGAAGGGATCGTTACTCCTCGGCTATGGCGCTGGTCGCAACGGCGTCGATCAAAGGAACGAAGGGCTCTTGAACGAGAAGAACCGTGCCATTGCGTATGATCTCGAAGTCGACGGACGGCTCGCCCGCGGCTTGAGGCACTGAGATGGTCAGCCGCTCCCCCGCGACGAGCGTGGACACGAAGCGAATCGGCTGCGCTTCTGCTCCAGATGCCAATGTCGCAACCACCCTGTAGCCATCCTTCTCGACCGAGTAATATATGGTGCCATTGAAGTGACCAAGGTGAATGCTGTGACCGTTGCCCGGCGCCAGTTCTGACGCCGAAGCACCACCTGACATGGCGAGCAAGGTCGTTGCAAATACGGTAGAACGTCTAGTCATCGCTATCCCTCCTCAGCAAGCCATCGACTGCCTGAGCAGTCATGTTTGCGAGCTCAGGATATGGGCGAAGTTATTCCGGCGCATCGGTGCCGCCGCCCAGTTTTCCGGGGCTGTACCCCTAAACTTCGGCGACTGGCTTAACTTTCGGTAGCTATGTGCTATCGGTCGCCAGGAGCCATGGCTCGCCGCGTAAGCGCAGGAGGACCTCCATACGGCTGGCGGCGCTGAATTTGCTGAGCACGGCGGAAACCTGATGTTCGATTGTGCGCGGAGAGCGCGACAATAGCTGGGCGGCTTCCTTGTTGCTCATGCCCGCCGCGATCAGGGCGAGCACCTGTTGTTCGTGTCGCGTCAAACCGAGAGGGTGACGTCGGGCGGCCCCATACGGCCCCCTCCGGGCTTTCGGCAACTGACCCGCAACTCCCAAGCGCTGCGCCTGCGTTCGGGCCAGCGCCGCAGCGGGACGCGCCTCCAACGACTCGAATATTGTGACTGCACGAGCTAGTGCCGGCCCGGCATCGACTCCGCGAACCTGCATCAGGGCAAGCGCCGCGTCATAGGGAAGGCCGAGCCGATCCCATTCCTTTGCCGCCGCCAACGGATGGCCGTGAAGTTCAGCGGCATGCGGTAGAGGTATCTGCGCGTTCGGGATCGGCAACGGCATGGCCATTCCGCATCGCCGCCACCAGACCGCCAGTTCCCCGAAGTCCCAAGCTCGGAAACAATTGAGATCGATTGCAGCAAGAGCGGTTAACTGTTCCTGGCAAGCACCATAATCCTCGTGAAGCCAGGCCGCTTCGGTCAAAGCGCTTCGAACTGGCACGATACGTTGGAGTTCGCCTGTCGCCAATCCCTCTTGGAGGGCGTTATGAAGAAGCGCCATACCGCCGGGCTCACCCAGTCGCATGTGCACTCTTCCGAGTACCGTTAGCGCCGGCAGGTGCATGACCATAGGCAGGCGCTCCAGGTTCATGACACCTTGCGCGATGGTCTCAGCTTCGCGAAAGCGGCCCTGCTCCATCCGAAGTTCAGCCTGCCGGCCAAGCAGGTAATGCGCCGCCGTGTCGAGATCGTGCCTGGTGGCGAAGGCGATACCTTCCGCCAGCAGGCGCTCAGCCAGCCCGAACTCCTTGGACACTACCGCGCACTCCGCGAAGTTGGTATACGCTCGGACCGCATGGTCGTGGAAACCATGCGCGAGCGCCAACGCTAGGGTTTCTTCCAGCCGCTCGCGGCCCCCTGGGCGGCCGGCAAAAAGGAGCGCGGTGCCGACATTGTTCAAAGCGTGAATGCGCGTTTCGATCTCTCCGAGTTGGTCGGCCAGTGCGAGTGCACGCAAGCCCCATTCGATCGCTTCGTCGAAGCGATAGTGAAGCATACGAAGTTGGGAGCGTGTGCTGTAGGCCATTGCCAGTTCCGGCCCGGGCGGCAGTTTTTCCATTTCACACACCGCCTGGGCTGCGCAGTCCTCTGCCGCCTCGCCCTCGCCGCGGCGCCAGTGCAGCCGCGAAAGCCTGCACAGATTAGGGCCGATCTTTTCGGTGCGTCCGAGTTCTCGCCAAATCGCGATAACGCGATGGTGCGCCTCGATCACCGGTTCGTAGACGAGTAGTGCCAGTCCTGCCTCATAGGCCCAATCTTCATAAAGCTGTGCGGCCTGTTCCGGTGCGGCTTGCGCAACGTATCTGAGGGCCGTGGCTAGATGTGAGGCCGCCTCCCGGTGAGCGCCCAGGCGCGCCGCATGTGCTGCGGCTTGCGGCGCGAGTTCGAGAACGCGTTCGCCATCGCCGGCCCCAGCGGCGTGGTGTACTCGGCGCGCAAGCAGTGCAGGCGCTTGTGTGGTTACGTGTTGCGACATCGCCGCCTCGACTTTTGAATGCAGCGACTTCTGAAGGCTTGGAGGCAATCGATCGACCGTCGCCTGTCGCGCAAGTTCATGTCGAAACATAACGGCGCCCTGATCGTCTCGCCGCAATAATCCGCGCGTCAGGCATTGGTCCAGAAGTATGTCGGCCTCGACTCCAAGCAGAGCCCGAACCAGCCACGGTTCTACGCCGCCCGGAACAATGCTGATCACCTCAAGCGCTTTCCGTTCGCCTGCTGTCAGCCGAGACAGGCGCGCCCAGACCGCATCGCGTACGGAGTGAGGTATGCGCCCTGGCCCGGTCTTGCTTGCCAGAAGTTCGGTGACGAAGAAGGGATTGCCCGCGGTGACTTGATAGAGATCGTCGGCGCAACGTCCCGCCTGCTCAGTCAATGCGGCCACTGCTTCGGGAGAGAGCGGCTGAAGCGTTAGGCGGCTAACCGACGCGGACGGAAGGTCGCCCAACACACGCGTGAGGGGATGATCGGCGCCGATTTCATCGCTTCGAAAACTGAGTACCAGCACTGTCGGAAGCAAGGAGATGCGGCGACCGAGGTATTTTATAAGGTCGAGCGTCGCATTGTCAGCCCATTGCACATCCTCGAAGATGAGTATGACTGGATCACTCGCGTGCTGGAGCGCATTCAACACTGCCGGAAAGAGTCGCTCCGGCGAAGCCGCCTGATTGAGTAGTGCTGCCACACGCGCATCAAGCAGTTGCCCCATATCTTGCAAAGGTCCGAGGGGACACGGCGTGATAAGCGCCTCGCACCAACCCCATAATACTCGGCAGCCGTGGTCCGAATGCTCCGCGAACTCGCGAAGAAGGGTGGTCTTGCCGATCCCGGCTTCGCCTTCCACCACCACTGTGCTGCCGTGACCGAGCGCAGCACTCCGCGCTGAGGCCAGCAAAGCCTTGAGTGGACCCTCTCGATCGAGCAGCATGGCGCACCCCCTTGGGGAGTATAACAAATGAGGTCAGTTTTGCACGATTGTATTTCCTAAGTTAACTGCCGAGGATCCTCAATAATTCGTTGATTTTACTTTTTTATCGCCGCCTCTATTCTGGACGAAATCTACGGTTGTCACCACGCCGCTCCGCCAAGGCCTGATCTGGACACCGTCGCGGGGTGTTCGACGAGCGCTCGCTCCGGCAAGAACCGAAAACTCTCGCTGATGGCAATCGTTAAGGATAGCAGGCCGCTGTCGGATGCTCGAAGCGAATTCACCGGTCCGGGACCGTGGGTCCGAAGAACAGGTCTCAGAAATGCCGGAGGGTGAAGATCGCGGCCAATGCTAGCACCGGCTCAACACTTGTCATCCGCGGCATTGAAGGTCCTCGGGAGCTCCATGGGAGTGCTTTGCCTGGCCCGTCATCATCAAAATCACGAAGTATTCGCACGATGAAATTCAGCTGTGCCAAATTCTATGGATGATTGCGGCTCCAAAGGAATCCTCGTCGCCGCAAGCCAGACGAACGCGGAAACTCCGCGCGTCGAGCCCCGCCCGTACCCGCGCCGTAATCAACCGATCGCGCCACTGAATCTGATACTCGCGGGGATGTTTGGTAACGGAATGGAGTGAGGCAGCATTCATCCCTACGGCACCTGTGCACCGGTGACGGTCACATAGATCGAATAGAGCGATGTCGTCGCGGTGATGAAGAGGCGGTTGCGGCGCGGGCCGCCGAAGGTGAGGTTTGCAACCGTCTGCGGCACGAGGATCTTGCCGAGGAGCTTGCCGTCCGGCGCAAAGCAGTGAACGCCGTCGCCGGCGCTTGACCAGAGATTCCCGGCTGTGTCGATCCGGATCCCGTCCGGTATGCCGTTGTCGATCGTCGCGAAGACACGGCTGTTTGAAAGCGTGCCGCCGATGAAATCGAAGGCCCGGATATGCCGCGGCAGGCGATCGTCATGGCTTGCGCCGGAATCCGCCACATAGAGAATCGTCTCGTCGGGGGAGAAGGCGAGGCCGTTCGGCTGGTTGAAATCAGTGACCACGGCGTCGAGCTCGCCGGTTTGCGGATCGAGGCGATAGACGTTGCGCGTAGCTTGCTCCGGCTCAGACCGATACCCTTCATAGTCCGAAACTATGCCGTAGGTCGGATCGGTGAACCAGATCGTGCCATCGGAGCGGACCACGACATCGTTGGGTGAGTTGAGCCTTTTTCCATTGTAGGCCTGCGCAAGCACCGTAATCGAACCGTCGATCTCGGTGCGGCTCACCCGCCGTGTCCCGTGCTCGCAGGAAACCAGGCGCCCCTGCCGGTCGCGCGTGTGACCGTTGGCGAAATTCGAAGGCTGGCGGAAGACGGAAACGCCGCCCTCCGGGCTCCAGCGCAGCATCCTCTCATTTGGAATGTCGCTCCATACGAGCTGATTGGCATCACTGAACCAGACCGGTCCTTCCGCCCACCGGCAGCCGGTATGGAGCTCTTCGAGGCGGGCATTTCCGACGATCATGTGGCGAAAGCGCGGGTCGTGAATTTCATAGGTGGTGTTCTGGGCCATTCGGATTGCCTTATAAAAGTTAACAGTTGTCGGCGGGGAACCGCAGCTTCTTCTTTCGGTTCAGCGCGCGCGGCCGCCTGCGAGCATGATGACGCTGATGATGATGAGCCCGGTCATGATCAGGCGGATGCCGGCTCCGAGCCCGTAGGTGTTGAGCATGGAGACGACCAGGAACATGAAAAGCGAGGCGCCCCATATGCCCGGCACGTTCGAATCGCCGCCGGCGACCGCCGTGCCGCCGAGTACGACAACCGCGATCGACATCAGCAGATATTCCGACCCCATGTTGAGCGCCGCACCGCCGGAGAAGCAGGCGAGCAGATAGCCGGCGAGAGAGGCGAGTACGGCGCAGAAGATATAGGTGACGAAGCGGGTACCGTCCACGGGAATGCCTGCCATCTTCGCCGCGGGCATGCTCTGCCCGACCGCGGAGATCCACCGCCCGTAGATCGTCTTTTCGAGCAGGAACCAGGCAAAGACTGAGATGACGAGCGCGATGATCGCGACGTTTGGAACCCCGAGCGTATTTGCCGTCGTGAAATCCGCAAGGAAGCTCGGCGGTTTGATGCGCAAGCCACGATTGGTCCAGATAGCCGCAGATTGGACGATGAAGCTCACGGACAGCGTCGCGATGATAGGCGGGATGCGCAGCGCCTTGATCAGAGCATAGTTCACTACACCCACACCGACGCCGGTGATCATCGCAATGACGAGGCCGGGCACGATCATCGCATTGTCCACCTCCATGAGTTTGAGTGCCAGCGTTCCCGCGAGCGTCATGGTGGAGGGAACCGAAAGGTCGATATTGCCCGGACCCAGCGTAATGACGAACATCTGGCCGATGCCGACGATGATGGAGAAGGCAGCGAAGGTGAGCGCCGCCTGGGAAAGATCAAATGTGCTTGCGCCGCCGGTCACCATGATGGTGGCGAACCAGACGACGAAGGCTGCGGTCCAAGACCACATCCATGGCTTTCGCGAAATCCGCCCAAGCATCCTCATCGAGCCTTCTCCCGTTTCTCAATGCGAGCGAGGAGCAGACGCAGCGCCAGCACGATGATGAGGATCGCGCCCTGCGCGCCTATCTGCCAGTCAGGCGAAATGCGCAGGAAGGACAGAAAAGAGCCCGCGAGCGTCAGGGTCAGAGCGCCGATCACTGCGCCGATCGGAGAAACGCGCCCTCCAATGAACTCGCCGCCGCCCAGGATCACGCCGGCGATCGACAGCAGCGTGTATCGAAGCGCAATGTTTGCGTCGGCCGAAGTCGTCAGCCCCACGAGCGCGATGCCGGCTAGAACTGCGAAAACGCCGGCCAGCCCATAGGCCGCTGCCCGCGCGGCAAGCACGGACCATCCGGCTCGCTCGACCGAACGCTCATTGCCGCCTACGCCGCGGATCAGCACCCCGAGCGAGGAGCGCATGACGAGAAGGTGGGCCACGAGCGCGATGACGATGCTGGCGATGATCGCCATCGGAGCGAAAGGCGGCTTGGCCGTCATCAGCGCGCGCACCCAATCCGGTGGCTGACCGCCGGGTGCCGGCAGCAGGAGAACGGCGAGGCCGGCCCAGACGAAGCTCATTCCGAGCGAGACGACGATCGACGGCAGGTTACGAAGGTGGATGACAATTCCAATGGCCGCGTAGACACCGACCACACCGGCAAGAATGAGCGTGCCGAGAAGCGGTGTATCGCGCAGAAATGTCGCCGCCACGCATGCGACGAAGCTGACGAATGTGCCCATCGAAAGATCAAGGTCGTTGACTGCCATGATCAGCATCTGGGCAATGGTGGCGAGCGCGATCGGGACGGCAAGATTGAAGAGCAGGTTCAGCCCGACATAGCTCATCGCCCGAGGCTGCAGCCAGAACACGGCGGCGAGCAGCACGGTCAAAGAAAGGGCGGGAACCGCCAGTCGGACCGCCTCGGCGGAATAAGTCAGCCTCATGCCGCTGCCCCGCGGAAGGAGACAGCGAGGATATTCCCTTCGGTAACCGCATCGCCTTCGAGTTCCGCGACGATAGCCCCATCGCGGAAGACGTAGACGCGATCGCAGAGGCAGACCTCCTCCATCTCGGTCGAATACCAGACGAAGGTACGGCCGCTTGCGGCCTGCTGGCGGATGATTTCATAGACTTCCTGCTTCGTACCGACGTCCACGCCGCGCATCGGATCGTCCATCAGCACCACCGGGGCTCGGGTAGAGAGCGCCCGCGCGAAGAGCACCTTTTGCTGGTTGCCGCCCGAAAGCGAGAGAATACGATTGGCGAGGTCCTGCGTCCTGATGTCGATACGGCGCTTCCAGTCAGTGGCCCGCTCCATCTCGGCCGCCACGTCCACCACCCCTCGATTTGTGAGGTCGCCGAGCGAACCGATCGAAAAATTCTTCAAAATGCTCCAGAGTTCAAAGACGCCGTTGAGGCGTCGGTCGCCGGCCACGAAGGCAACGGTGGCCTCGCGGCGCGCCAGCCAGTCGCTGGTTTCGGCCGCATGAAGTTTCATCAGCATCCGCGTCTGACCGTGGCCGGCAAGCCCGGCAAGCCCGACGACCTCGCCGCGCTTCGCACGAAAGGGCAGACCGGGACCGATCTGCTCCACGACGACCGGGGCACCCGCAAGATCCCGCACTGCCCGGCGATTTGCCTCTCCTTTCGCGACGCTGCCCATGGATTCGACCAGGCTGTGCTCGGTCCAATCGATCGAACGTCGGTCGGCGACGATGCGTCCATCCTTCATGACCACGATCCGGCTCGCAGTCGTTAGGATCTCGTTGAGGATGTGCGAAATGAATATGACGGATCCGCCTGCGTCGACGAAGCGGCGGACATAGCCAAGCATCTGCTCCGCAAGACCGGCATCGAGAGACGAGGTGGGCTCGTCAAGGATGACGAGCCGCGGCGCCACGCCCGCATCGGAGAAGGCCATGGCGATTTCGACCATCTGGCGCTCGGCGATCGAAAGTTCGCCGACGCTTCTGTCGCTTTCGATTCCATGTCCGGGAAAGACCAGGTCGAGGCTTCGCTCTATGACCTTCCGCGCCCGCTTCCGCCAGCCGAAACCACCGAGGTGGCGGTGCAGGATGCGGGTGTTTTCGATGACGGTGAGATTGGGGCAAAGCGACAGTTCCTGGAAGACGCAGCGCACGCCGCGCGCCCGGGCGACGCCGATGCCGTAGCGCGCTAGGCGTTCGCCGTCGCTTGAAATATTACCCTGATGCGGGGTCAACCCGCCGTTAATGACGCTGACGATCGTCGATTTGCCAGCGCCATTATGGCCGACGACGCCCACGCATTCGCCGGGCATGATCGCGAGCGTCACGCCGTCGAGCGCCTTGACCGCTCCAAAACTGACCTTGGCGTCTGCAACCTCGACGATTGCTGTCAGCGTGTCACCTGTCATTGATGCCGCCGTGCTCCAGGGGAACTTTGCCGCGCGGACCACGAACCGCGCGGCAGGCAGGGAAGGTTTACTTGGCCGCTTCGATGACCTTGATCGCGTCTTCCTGCGCATATTCAACGTTCGCGACACCGCCGGCCTGGGTATTGGCGAGGTTCTGCTCGAGATTGTCCTGATCGATGCGGAGGAACGGCACCACCAGATCTTTTTTCACTTCCTTGCCGTCCAGTATCTGCTGGGCGACCCAGAAGGCCAGCGTCGACACGCCGGGGGCAATGGAGACCGACATCGTCTCATAGCCATTGGCTTCCTTCTGCTGCTGCCACCATTTCAGCTCATCTTCGCGGTTTCCCATGACGATGATAGGCATTGGCCGCTTTGCTGCCGCGATTGCCTGTGCCGCACCGTACCCGTCGCCGCCCTGCGTGACGACGCCGGCTATTTCCGGCAGGCTCGGCAGAATGCCGGCGACGGCCTTCTGGGCAACGTCCTGCGCCCAGTCGCCATGGACCGATCCGGCAATCTTGAACTGCGGGAACTGCTTGACGCCCTCGTGGATGCCGGCCGAGATTTCGTCATCGACAAAGACGCCGGCAAGGCCGCGGATCTCCAGCAGGTTTCCACCCTGAGGCAGCTTCTTCGAAAGATATTCGACCTGGCTGCGGCCCATCTCCTTGAAATCGACGGCGATGCGCCAGGCGCATGGCTCGGTGACGATGCCGTCGAACGAGACGACCGTAATCCCCGCATCGCACGCCTCTTTTACAGCACCGTTCAGGGCTGTCGGAGAAGCGGCATTGAGAACGATGGCGTCATAGCCCTGCAGAATCATGTTCTGAATCTGGGCTGCCTGCTCGGTTGCCTGGTTCTCGGCTGTGGTGAAGGCGTCCGCGGCGGCGACGACACCGGCCTTGACCGCCTCGCCCGTCACCTTTTCCCAGCTTGTCAACATGGCCTGCCGCCAGGAGTTGCCGGCATAGTTGTTGGAAAGGGCGATCTTCTTGCCGGATGTGTCGGCAAGTGCCGAGACTGGCATTGCGGCACATGCGACGGCGACAGACGCCAGAAGCATCTTACGAATTGTCATGTCTCCTCCCTCCGATCCGTCTTAGAGCGAATCGCTTTATTTAGGGCGCGGTTTGCGCACGGCGGAAAATAATCCTTGCACTACAGCGCCCCTGCGCCTTTCGGACACGCGAAAGTCCCTGTAGCACTTTGAATTGCTGCATGTTCTGCTTCGAACCAACGAGTGTTGGAAGAAAGACGCATTGAGCTTCCTCCTCTCAGTACCTCACAGGATGAGGGAGAACGGGGCGGCTGTACAGGCGGCATAAAGCAAGACGTTTGCGGGTTTTGCACGAGAGGATGCGGGTTTACGCAGGACGCGAAGCCCTGCGGCGGGCTTAATTGGAGACAGGCGATCGCCTCCCGGAGGAGCATGGGCGATTGCGGGAGGACTGCGGATATGCCGCACATGGCGCCGGCAGCACTGGTCGATCACTATCTCGGTATTTCGCGGCTGTTAGCCGGTCAGCTCGATTTTCGTTCAGCGATCCGGGCCGTCGCGGCCGAGATTGCGCACATCATTCCGCACGACCATCTGGACGTGTGCATTTTGATCGTGGACGGCAACTATCACACGGCGTACGAAACCGGCATGGACACCGCTTGGGGAAACGCCGCCTCGGCGCCGGTCGTCAACAGTCCGATACGCAGCCTTCTCTGGGGGGAAGTAGATTATCTGCTGACGGACGATGCGATCAACGATGCGCGGTTTCACTTTGAGGGCGCCTTCAAACGGCCGATCATCGAACAGTCCCTGCGCAGCCGGCTGCACGTGCCGCTGAAGGTTCAGGGCGCGATCATCGCAGCGCTCAGTTGTTCGTCGCAGAGTCCGGGCGTCTATGGCATGGAGCACGTCGACCGGGCACGCATCATT
This sequence comes from Sinorhizobium medicae, assembly GCF_007827695.1. Classification (GTDB taxonomy): domain Bacteria; phylum Pseudomonadota; class Alphaproteobacteria; order Rhizobiales; family Rhizobiaceae; genus Sinorhizobium; species Sinorhizobium medicae. Next base: position 324,520 of record NZ_VITA01000003.1, read on the forward strand.
GCCGATCTCCTGGCACCCTATTTCTTCGCGCTGCGTGCCGCCGAACAGGCGCAGCAGTCGGCCATAGTCGAGGCGGAAGCGCGGGCACGCGAGGAAGGCCTGCGGCAAGGGGCGCTGAAGTTGACGGAGGCGCTGGAGCAGGAGCGTCAGCGAATCGGAATGGACCTCCATGACCAGACGCTAGCGGATCTTACCCGGCTTGCGCGCCGCGTCGATCGGCTTGCGCGTTCCGGGGAACTGACCAGTGAAGCGCTGGAGCCGGTGTCGCGCGGGCTGCAACACTGCATGCAGGATCTCAGGCAGATCATCGAGCAGGCGAAACCATCTGTTCTCCAGCTTTTCGGCCTCGCGCAGGCTATCGAGAACCATCTCGACCGGTCGGTTCGCGATAGCAACACGCCGGTTGAATGGGCGATCGTCGACGAGACCGCAGGCGCCCTCGACACACTCGAACCGACCGTCAGCGTTGCGCTCTTCCGGATCGCCCAGGAAGCGATCAACAATGCGGTCCGTCACGCCCAGCCGCTCGCAATCACCGTTCGGCTTCGGGCCGAAGCGAAGCAGCTTGCGTTGGAGATAACGGACGACGGGCGCGGCCTTGCGCGATCTCGCGGTCGCGTCGGCGGCGGCATTGACAACATGAAGACGCGCGCGCGGCTGATCTCGGCGAAGTTCGTGATCGGCCCCGGACGCAATAACCGCGGAACGACGGTCACCGTCTCGTTGCCGCTCGAGCGGGATGCGGAAATTGCAGCAATGGGCCAGGAGGATCGGCAATGAAGGTATTAATTGTGGAGGACGACCCCCTCCACCGCTCTTACTTGCACGAGGCCGTCTGCTCGGCACTTCCTGAATGCGAGACCGTCATCGAGGCGGAGAACGGCGTCGCCGGAGAGCAGCTCGCGCGCCATCATAAATCCGCGCATATCGTCATGGACCTGCAGATGACGCACCGCAACGGGATCGAGGCGGCGCGTACGATATGGAAGGAGCGTCCCGACACGCGCATTCTCTTCTGGTCGAATTATTCCGACGAGGCCTATGTGCGCGGCGTCTCGCGGATCGTTCCGGATGGAGCGGCCTATGGCTACGTGTTGAAGTCCGCTTCGGACGAGCGGCTGAAACTGGCGCTTCGCTCGATCTTCGTGGAAAGCCAATGCGTGATCGACAGGGAGGTGCGGGGCTTGCAGCAGAAAAGCATCGGCCACGCCAACAGCTTCACCGATTCCGAATACGAAATCCTCGTCGATATAGCGCTGGGCCTGACCGATCGCGCGATTGCGCGGCGCCGCAGCCTCTCGCTGCGAAGCGTGCAGAACCGGCTGCAGCACCTCTACGACAAATTGGACGTCTATCAGGCCACCACCGACGATCACGCCGACAGCCGCTTCAACCTGCGCGCCCGTGCCGTCACCGTGGCTTTTCTGCGCAAACTTCTGAACTACAGTGCATTGGAGCGCGCCGAGGCCGAACTTCAGGAATGGCTGAAGGCATAGCTCAAGGGCTGCAACCCGCGAGTTCACGCATCGGTGATCTTGCCAGCAGGAGGTGCTCCCCTAGATGGGGAAAGATGGAGCTTCAGGAAAGCGCAATTTACGCCGGCCCCCCGATTGCGTCTCCGGAGGTGCGGTCTCAGCCGCTCAGACCGGCTGTCATGGCCGAGGTCGAGCGCCTTCTCGGGGGGCGGACGCGCGACATCCGGCTTAAAGGTGAGCTTGGCCGTCTGTTCGAGGAGCGGTCGTGGTCGCGAACCGCCAAGATCATCCGCGCCTGGATGATCTGGGTGACCTTGCTGGACGTATTGACGCTGGGCCTCAATGCGATCCTGCTTCCAAATGCGGTCGCACTGTCGATGCTTCCGCCAGCCTGCATACTTCCGCCTGCAGCGTTGGCCACTGCGTTCATCTGGCGAAAGCCAAGGGGCGTCGGGCTTCAGAGGGTGTCCCTGGTCGCAGGCCTTTTCCTCATTCTCCTGTCCGTCGCGCTGGTGGGCGTGAGCGCGGGTGGCGAGTTTTACGAGCGGCACTTGAACATCATGCTGTTCGTCGCCATTACCGCAATTATCATTTTCTCCATTCCTCTGGCGTGGACGGTGGCGGTCGCCTCTTTCGCTTTGGCTCTCTACCTGATTTTCCAGCTGCGCAATCCGATGCTGGATACGGGCAGCGCCGTAGCGGGGACGCTGTTTTTCACGAGTGGCATCGTCGCGACTGTGGTTGCCCGCCGCACGATGACGATCCTCGCCCAGAAGACCTTTCTTCTCGAACTTCGAGACAAACGGCGCGTAGCGGAGCTTGCCGATGCGAATGCCCGCCTCGAGCGGCTTGCGAAAACCGACCCTCTGACCGGGATCGCCAACAGGCGCTGGATGATGGAAACACTCAATCGCCTCTGGGGCGCAGGCGCCGAGCGTCCCGCCGGCACTGCCATGCTGATGTGCGACATCGACGACTTCAAGAGCCTCAACGATCGGCTTGGCCATGCCGAAGGCGATCGTTGCCTCGTGAAGGTTGCCGGCATCATTCAGAGCAGCGTCAGGCGGAATCGCGACCATGTGGCCCGCTACGGCGGCGAAGAATTTCTCGTCGTGCTCCCGGGAGCGGATGTGCAAGCGGCCCTGGCCACGGCTGAGCGCATCAGGGCGAGCGTCGAAGCCGCCTCACTTCCGAACCCCGCATCCCGCGTAGCGCCTTACGTCACCCTCAGCATCGGTGTGGCGGCGCAGGGCGCAGCCGGCGAGATTATCGGGCCGGAAAGGCTTCAGAACCAGGCTGACACGGCACTCTACCTGGCGAAGAAAGCGGGCCGAAATCGTGTCGTCCTCTTTCGGCCCGAATGAACGGCTGCGCGGGGCGTATCAGCGGCCCGCCTTCCCGGCTGCTTCAGCGATGATGTCGGCGACTTCTTGCGGGTGAGAGGCAAAGACAGCGTGGCTGGAATTGATCTCCGTCACGGTGCTGCCGGCGCGCTTCGCCATTGCCCGCTCGAGATCCGGATGAATGGACCGATCCTCCGTTGCGACCACGGTCCAGCTCATTTTCGTCTTCCACGCCGGATCGTCGACCTTTGCTGCGAACGCTTCCTTAGAAGCGAAAACCTGCGACCTTGCCATGAAGCTGGCTTCGGGCTTGGGCAGATCAGCTGCAAAATCTTCGGCGAAGGCATGCGGGTCCAAGTAGAGATACTTGCCGTCAGACGTTTCCTTGATGTTCTTGCCGGCCGGTGGTTTCGAACTCGCGAGGTCGAACAGGCTTTCGCCCTTGTTCGGCTGGAAGGCGGCCACATAGACGAGACCGGCGACATCAGGACGGTTGCCTGCCTCCGTGATGACCATTCCGCCATAGCTATGACCGACAAGCAAGCTTGGCCCGTCCTGCAGGTCCAGAATGCGCTCGGTGGCTGCCACGTCGTCGGCAAGCGAAGTAATCGGCTGCTGGACTATCGTGACGTGGAAGCCCCGGCTTTCGAGTACTTCCGTCGCCTTGCGCCAGCCGGAGCCATCAGCGAGAGCCCCGCGTACGATAACAATGTTTTTCACGTCAGCGGCATGCGCGGCGAAAGCGATCACGCTGCTGGCGAAAGCAAGCGCAAGGGTGATGATATAGCGGCGGTTCATGGATTCGGCTCCTGTCGTTCGAGGGGGGGGACATTGGTCACCCGAAGGTGAAGGCGTAGGCTTCGACACCGGCATCGAGGAATCGGATTTCGAAGGTCCGTGCTTCCACGTCGCCGGACTGGCGAATGAGCTGATAGAGCCTGGTTGAGGTCACGGTGCCATTGCCGCCGGCATCGGTATCGGCGCCGTGGTCGGCTCCGGGCGCCTTTCCATCAATTGTCACCTTGAAGCGCACCGGTTTTGCGGCGGCGCCGGGTCCGAGGACCAAGTGCAGATCGCGGGCGCTGAACCGGTAGGCAATGCCGCCGTTCGCCTGGTCGAGGGTCGCTTGCTCCGCACCGACTGTCCAGATCCCGGACAGGCCCCATTCGTTGAGGGTCGGTTCCGCGACCGAGTACTGCCGGGAAGCATCGGCGCTGAGGTTTTCCCGGGAGGCGAAGCTGGTGGCGCGCTTGTAGCCGAGATAGGTTTCGCCGGATCGGATGTTCTTTGTGTCCGGGCCCGCTTCGGCGCCTTTCGCATCCGGCGCCACGGGTGCGCTTGCTTCCATGTCACTGCCTGCCTCCCGCAGCAGATCCTGAATCGCCTGTTCGGTCTGGTCGTAGTTGCCTTCGCCGAAGTGGTGGTAGCGGATCCGGCCACTGGCATCGATCAGATAATGGGCTGGCCAGTAGCTGTTTCCGAATGCGCGCCAGATGGTGTAGTCGTTGTCGATCGCAACCGGATAGCCGATTTTGAAATCGTCGACCGCCCTCCTGACGTTGTCGATCTTCTTCTCGAAGGCAAATTCCGGGGCGTGAACGCCGATCACCACAAGCCCTTGTTCCTTGTATTTCTCAGCCCAGGCGCGCACATAAGGCGTGGTGCGGATGCAATTGATGCAGGAATAGGTCCAGAAATCGACAAGGACGACCTTGCCGCGCAGCTGCTCGGTAGTGAGCGGCGGCGAGTTAAGCCATTCGACGGCGCCATTCAGGGACGGCGCGTAGCCTTCGTCGGGCAGGCTGCTGCGGAAGGGCTGCATTGCACCGGCGGCGGCAACGGTCGTGCCATTGCCGACAGCCTCGGATGGCGCACCGGCGGCAGGGTTGGCGTGCAGCCGGTCGAGTACGGCCTGTTCGAAGGCGGTAGTACTGGCGTAGGAAAGCCTGGCCAGAAAGCCGGTATCGAGGCCGAGTGCAATGGCGGCAACGCCTGCGAGGATCGCGGCGCCAAGAACCTGGCGGATCCGTTCGCTTATGCCCAGCGACTGCTTCAGGGCTGCAAACATCCTGCCGCCGGCAATCAGGGCTAGGGCAAGGGAAGTAGCGGCACCGGCGGCATAGGCCACGAGCAGCAAGGTCGTTTGGATATTGGCACCCTGCAGCGCCGCACCCGTCAGCACGAGCCCGAGGATCGGCCCGGCGCACGGGGCCCAAAGCAAGCCGGTTGCAACGCCGAGGATGAGCGAGCTTGCGGCAGTCGGTGCGGAGCCAGGCTTGTCCGACGCGTTCAACAGGCTGTTGCCGAAATCGACGACCGGCCGCGCGACCATGCTTGCGATACGCGGCGATAGAAGACTGACGCCAAAGATCGCCAGCAGTACGATGGCAGCGAACCGGCCGTACTCGTTGGCATGGATTGCCCAGCTGCCGCCGACCGCTGCGAGTGTCGCAACGAGCGCGAAAGTGGCGGCCATGCCGGTCAGCATGGGCAGCGTGCTGCGAATGAACGGCTGCCCCGCCCGGGCAAAGACGAAGGGAAGAATGGGAAGGATACACGGGCTGAGGATTGTCAGCGCCCCTCCGAGATAGGCAATGATAAGAAGCGTCATCATCGTTTCCTCTGAAACCGAAGTTCGGGTTCTGGACGCAGGCCAAGCGCCCGGTCAGTAGCTGAGCCAATCTGGCGGTGCGACGTATCCCGGATGTGTCTCGGCCCGGTGCAAAGTGTACCGGAGTGTAAGGAGCTAAAGGGGGTGCTTTGGTACGGAAGATTGTCTGCCAGGGGGGCGCATACATTCCGGTACGCTCTGCGTAGCTTTGGAAACATGGCGGATACATCGCGCAGGCAGAACACATGTCGTCAGATGTCGCGATGGTGCGGCGCAACGAACGGAGTGTGCGATGACAGCGCAGGAAAAGATTCTCTACACCGGAAAGACACATACGACCGGCGGCCGCGAAGGTTTCGCGCGCAGCGATGACGCCCGGCTGGAGGTCAGGCTTTCGTCGCCTGGTAGCGACAAGCCGGGAACCAATCCCGAGCAGCTTTTTGCCGCCGGCTGGTCGGCCTGTTTCATCGGCGCATTGGGGCTTGCCGCCGCGCAGCGTAAGCTGCAGCTCCCCGCCGAAACGGCGGTCGATGCGGAAGTCGATCTCGCCAAAGCGGAGGGCGGCTTTTTCCTTCGAGCACGGCTTGCTGTGAGTTTACCCGGCATCGCTTCAGACCTTGCGCGATCGCTCATCGCCGAGGCGCATCAGACCTGCCCCTATTCAAAGGCGACGCGAGGAAACATCGAAGTCGATCTGACGCTCGCCTGACCGACATACGCGATCTTGACGGAGATTTTCGATGAAACGCATCACTGTAGGAATGCTGGCATTTGCCGTCCTTGCCGCGCCTTGCGTCTATGACGCATTTTCGACGGAGCCATCCGCGCTGGTCGGGCTTCTTGCCGCCTCTGTGCTTTGGCCGTGAGCCGAAGAGGGATGCCGGCAACTCCGACGAAGGATCGGCCGGGGAACCGGCTGATCCTTCGTTCTTTCGATGCGTTAGACCGTCTTCCTCCGCTCCAAGGGACCGGCTTTCATGGCTGCCTGGAAAATAGCCCATCGGCTTTCAAACAGGCGATGACACTCGGCGGCGTCAGGACGTTCGGACAGGCTGAGACGGACGCGACTATTGGCGCCTTCCAGCAAATCGACGAGGACATTGCACATCTCCACTGCATCTCCCCGCACGAGTAAGCCGGCGGCTTGGGCCAGTACGATCGTTTCGACGATCGGCTCCAGCGCGGCACGCGACCATGCCGCCAGCCTTTCCCCCAACTGCTTGGAAATCACGGCTTCGGCGATAACAGACAGATAAAAGGCCGAATATTCCCGATCCGTGCCGAAGAGAAAGTAGCTGAAGGCGATGTTGTGCAAGGCTGCAAGAGGGTTTTCGCCCCGTCTCGCGGCCTCGGCAAGCGCCTTGCGGAAGCGGATGAGGTCGCGTTCAACCACCGCTTCCAGAAGCATCTGCTTGTTTTGATATCGCCGATAAAGCGTGTGCTTCGAGATTCCGAGGTCGGCGGAAATTTCCTCCATGGAGGCGTTGGCAATACCGTTGCGGGCGAAAGCCGAGCGGGCGCTGTCCAGGAGTCGGCGGGTCAGGGCCTCGGCTTCATCTCGGGTGGGACGTCCGCCGGCACGTCTGCGAACCATGTTCATTGATACCCTGCGATGCTCATGGGAACTGGACAGCTGCCATTGTCCTCGCCGCCGATTGCTGATAACAGCACGGTACTGTGCTGTTATTGACATTGCAACAGGTTCCGCCATGCCTTCCATCACCCTCTCCGCACTTTCCTGGGCCAAACCCGACGGGGAGCATGTTCTTACCGATCTGAACCTCGCCTTCGGCCCGGAGCGGACAGGATTGGTTGGCAGGAATGGTGTAGGCAAAACGAGTGTACTCCACATCGTTGCCGGTCTTTTGAGGCCTGACGCCGGCACTGTTGCCATCGAAGGACGCGTCGCGCTTGCGAGGCAGATGCTTTCGGCCGGCGCCGACGAAACCATCGCCGATGTCTTCGGTGCGACGGAAGCGCTTGCTGTGTTGCAGCGGGCGCAAAAAGGCGAGGCGCGCCTTGAAGAGCTCGAGAATGCGGATTGGACGGTGGAGGAGCGGATCATGTCAGCCCTTGCCCGGCTTGGACTGGACGCGCGGGCAGACACGCCTTTGATGCAGCTTTCCGGTGGCCAGCGCACGCGTGCGGCACTGGCCGCGGCGATTTACGCCGAGCCGGATTTTATCCTTCTCGACGAGCCTACGAACAATCTGGATCGTGACGGCAGACGATCAGTCATCGATCTTCTTTCCGGCTGGCGGAGTGGGGCAATCGTCGTCAGCCACGATCGGGAGCTGCTCGAAGAAATGGATGCGATCGTCGAGCTGACTTCGCTCGGGGCGAAACGCTACGGCGGGGGCTGGAGTGCTTTTCAGGAGGCGAGGGCAGTCGAGCTGGAAGCGGCGCGGCAAAGCCTGGCGCATGCACAGAAGACCGCCGACGAAGTTGATCGCAAGGCACAGGCTCTGGCGGAGCGGCAGGATAAGCGTGATGCGGCGGGTGCCCGAAAAGCGGCAAAAGGCGGGATGCCGCGCATTCTGCTGGGCCGGCGCAAGAGCAGTGCGGAGGCGAGCCGGGGCAAGGGTGTGGAAGTGACCGAGCGCCAGCGCGCCGGCGCGCTCGACGCCGTCACGGCGGCCAAAGCCCGGATCGAGGTGCTGCAGCCCTTTTCCGTCCGCTTGCCTCCGACCCGGCTTGCGGCCGGGCGACAGGTCCTGACATTTGACGGCGTGACCGTCGGTTACGATCCCGCGCGTCCCCTTATCCGGGACCTGTCCTTCTCCCTGGCCGGCCCGCAGCGTCTTGCCGTAACCGGCAGCAATGGGTCGGGAAAGACGAGCATTCTGAAGGTGATCATCGGAGAATTGCCGCCAATCAGGGGTGCCGCTTCCGTGAATGTTCCTTTCGCTCTGTTGGACCAGAGCGTCAGCATCCTGGAGCGCGGCGAGACGATCCGTGATAATTTCAAACGGCTCAATCCCGGCGCAAGCGATAACGCCTGCCGGGCGACATTGGCCAGGTTTCGCTTCCGCGCGGATGCGGCCTTGCAAAGGGTTGAGACATTGAGCGGCGGGCAGGTACTTCGCGCCGGTCTTGCCTGCGTGCTCGGCGGTTCCGATCCCCCGTCGCTGCTTGTCCTCGACGAGCCGACCAATCATCTGGATATCGAATCCATCGAGGCGGTGGAGGCCGGCCTGCTCGCCTATGACGGCGCACTCGTCGTCGTCAGCCACGACGAGACATTCCTTGCCAATATCGGCATCGACACGCGGTTGGAGCTTTGCCCAGCGGTCGACGCCGATCGAGGGTGAGGCTGCTGTCGATGACGACTCGTTACGCGATCAAAAGCAGTTTCCCGGTGGTTGCACGGCTCGCCATGTCTGCATGGGCGCGGGCGGCGTCGGCAAGGGGATAGACTCCGCCCGTTGTGACCGTGATGGATCCATCCTCGATCCATTCGAAAAGCTGCTTGGTGCGAGCAAGAAGGAGTGCGTGCGTATGGACGTGATCCATGAACGTCGCGTAGCCGATCTTGATGCTCTTCGGCAGGCTCATGATGTCGAGCGGCCCGGGCCCGCCGAGCACCGGTCCATACCAGCAGAACGTGCCGGACCGGCGAAGCGCATCGATCGACCCCTTGAAAGTCTTGGGGCCCGAGCCATCGTAAACGACGTTCACGCCCTCGCCTCCGGTCACGCGCAGGACGTCATCCGCAAACTGTCCTTCGGCATCGACGATGACGTGTTCAGCGCCGGCCTTCCTGGCGCACGCAACCTTGTCCTCCGACGAGACCCGTCCGATCACGCGGCCACCCTTGAGCCTGATAATTTGTGTCAGCAGCAGGCCCACCCCGCCGGCAGCGGCATGGACGAGAGCGATGTCGCCCGCCTGGACCGGATAGAAATCGGTTGCAAAGTGACTTGCCGTAAGCCCCTGCATCATCACGGACGCGGCGGTTGCGTCGTCGATGGCATCGGGAATTTTCACCAGGGAGCCCGCCGGGATCGAATGACGCTGGGCATAGCTTCCGGGCGCATAGGCCCAGGCGACCCGATCACCGACTTCCAACTCGTCCACTCCGTCGCCGACGGCAATCGCGCGACCGGCGCCCTCAACACCCAGAACTTTCGGGTTAGGGATCTCGGTCCAGGCCATGCCCTGGCGCACGCCGATGTCCATGAGGTTCACGCCCGCTGCGGCGATTTCGACGACGACATGCCCCGGCTGTGCGACAGGCTCTGGGCAATCGACGAGTTCCATGACATCGGTACCACCGACCTCTTTCATTACAACGGCTTTCAATGTCCATCTCCATTATTGATTGATCATTCCAGAAAACAGCAAAGTTTTGTGCCTGCTAAAGCGGGATTTCAGGTCGTGTTGTCTAGATTATTGCGCGAAGCGCCAACCCGCTGAGGGATTGAAGCTGTTCCGGGCCGGCTCCGCCACGTGCGGCGATGCGGATACCGGTGATATTGGCGAAGAGGAAATCTGCCACGGCCTCTGCGGACAACGAGACGGCTATATCACCTGCGTCCTGAGCTTCCCTTACGCGTTCAATAGCGACCTTCTTGAGCCGAAGATCCGCTGCGTGGTGCAGTGCCGTCAGGTCCGGCCGGCTTTGGCCGAATTCGCAGATAGAGTTGACGCCGAGACACGCTTGACCGGCATTTTCGACGACGCGTGCCATCATTGACCGAATACCGTCCAGGGCGCGCGGCGTCCCGCGCAACAATTCGATATGAGCACGTGTCTCTTCGGCGGAATAGCGTTCCACCGCCAGGCGGTAGAGCTTCCACTTGTCGCCGAACGTGTCATAGAGGCTCTGGCGGCCGATATTCATAGCCCGTACGAGCATTTCCGTGGAGGTGCCCTCGAATCCGTGCTCGCGAAATACGGCGATCGCCGCGTCCAATACCTCCTCCTTGTCAAATTCCTTGATCCGGGCCATGGGGTCATTTAGACATACTGGAACGATCTGTCAAGAATAAATGCTTCCGATCATCTTTTGCCCTTTGATTTTTCGCAGCACCGTCACACGGCTGCTAAATTGCGCGACTTCACTGTGCCGGTCAGGGAAATAAGCCGTTTGACCAATCGGGTAAAATTGCGCCAAATCATGCGAGCATGTGCGCCGGCCCGGATGATGCAGCGAACAGTTCGCGGACAGGCTGCCTCGGAGAGGCGCTCGATCAAGGAAGAGGAGATGACCATGGATCAGAAGACCGACAATGCGGGCAAGTGTCCCGTCGCACATACGGCGCCGAGGGGCAGATCGAACCGCGACTGGTGGCCGGACCAGCTGGATGTTCAGGTTCTGCACCGGCATTCCGATCTCTCCGATCCGATGGGCAAGTCGTTCAATTACGCCGAGGAATTCAGGAAGCTCGACCTGGATGCGTTGAAGCGGGACCTGCATGCCCTGATGACTGACTCGCAGGACTGGTGGCCGGCCGATTTCGGCCACTATGGCGGGCTTTTCATCCGCATGGCATGGCACAGCGCCGGAACCTACCGCATCACCGACGGCCGGGGCGGGGCAGGCCAGGGTCAGCAGCGGTTCGCGCCGCTCAACAGCTGGCCGGACAACGCCAATCTCGACAAGGCACGGCGGCTCTTGTGGCCAATCAAGCAGAAATACGGCAACCGGATCTCCTGGGCGGATCTGTTGATCCTGACCGGCAATGTCGCGCTCGAATCCATGGGCTTTAAGACCTTTGGCTTCGCCGGTGGCCGAACCGATGTGTGGGAGCCCGAGGAACTGTTCTGGGGGCCGGAAGGCACCTGGCTCGGTGACGAGCGTTACAGTGGCGAACGGCAATTGAGCGAGCCGCTTGCGGCCGTGCAGATGGGCCTCATCTATGTGAATCCGGAAGGCCCGAACGGCAATCCTGATCCAGTAGCGGCCGCACATGACATTCGCGAGACCTTCGCCCGCATGGCAATGAACGACGAGGAGACCGTCGCCCTGATCGCCGGCGGCCACACCTTCGGCAAGACGCATGGCGCCGGCGATCCGTCCTTCATCGGAGCGGACCCGGAAGGCGGCGCGATCGAGGATCAGGGGCTTGGCTGGAAGAGCACTTTCGGCACAGGCGTCGGCAAGGACGCGATCACCGGCGGACCGGAAGTGACCTGGTCGCAGACGCCGACCCGGTGGAGCAACCATTTCTTCGAGAACCTTTTCAACTTCGAATGGGAGCTGAGCAAGAGCCCGGCTGGTGCGCATCAGTGGAAAGCCAAGAACGCCGAGGCCTCCGTTCCGGATGCCTATGATGCGACGAGGAAGCACGTTCCGACCATGCTGACCACCGACCTGTCGCTCCGCTTCGATCCGGTATACGAGAAGATTTCGCGCCGCTTCCTCGAAAATCCGGACCAGTTCGCCGACGCCTTCGCCCGCGCGTGGTTCAAGCTGACCCACCGCGACATGGGGCCAAAGGTTCGCTATCTCGGCCCCGAGGTTCCGGCCGAGGACCTGATCTGGCAGGACGTGATCCCGCCCGTCGACCACGAACTAGTCGACGACGCTGATGTAGCCGGTCTCAAGGCGAAGATCCTCGCTTCCAGCCTTTCGGTGCAGGAGCTCGTCTCCACCGCCTGGGACTCGGCTTCGACCTTCCGCGGCTCGGACAAGCGCGGCGGCGCCAACGGTGCGCGCATCCGTCTCGCGCCGCAGAAAGACTGGGAGGTCAATCAGCCGGCTCAGCTCGCCAGAGTTCTCTCGGTGCTTGAAGGGATACAGAGGGACTTCAACGCTTCCCAGGCCGGCGGCAAGAAGATCTCACTTGCCGACCTGATCGTGCTTGCAGGCAATGCGGGGGTCGAGAAGGCGGCGAGGGCGGCCGGACAAGAGATCATCGTGCCCTTCACGCCGGGCCGCATGGATGCCTCGGAGGCACAGACCGACGCGGCCTCTTTCGCCGCGCTGGAGCCTCGTGCCGACGGTTTCCGCAATTATGTAAACAGCAGCCGCCTGCAATTCATGAAACCCGAAGAGGCTCTGGTGGACCGGGCCCAGCTGCTGACGCTGACCGCACCGGAAATGACCGTTCTCGTCGGCGGTCTGCGGGTTCTGAAGGCCGGCCAGCCTGAGCACGGCGTATTCACGTCCCGTCCGGAGGCGTTGACGAACGACTTCTTCGTCAACCTGCTGGATATGGGCACGCAGTGGTCGCCCGTCGAAGGCAAAGAAGGCGTCTACGAAGGCCGCGACCGCAAGACGGGGGCAGCCAGATGGACCGGTACCCGCGTCGACCTGATTTTCGGCTCGCATTCGCAGCTGCGCGCCTTTGCGGAGGTCTATGCCCAAACCGATGCCAGGGAGAAGTTCGTAAAGGATTTCGTGGCGGCCTGGACCAAGGTCATGAACGCCGATCGGTTTGATCTGGTGTGACTGTTAAAGTGCCAGGACGTGGCTTGAGCCATGTCCTGGCCTCTCGGGCGCGCGCAAGGTATCGGCGGTTCGAATGCCGAACCATTCCGTCTAACCATCCTCTTTCGCCGTGCTGCCGATCAGCGTCAGACATAGCAAAGCCAATATCGCAGCGAGGCTGCTGGCAAGGGCAAGCGGCCACCAGCCTATGTTGATGAAAGGCGCCGCGGCGGCCGTACCTCCGGCAGTGATCCCGAGTATAGCGGCAACGACCAATGCGGCGCCGCGTGAATGATCGCCCCTGGAGGCTACGATCGCCTGGTGGAAACCTATCGGCCCCCGGATGCCGAACGCGCCGTTTGCGGTCATCCACAGGGGCACGAGCACGGCCAGACTGCGTCCGCCAAGAGATGTGTAGAGAAGAATCAGCAAGAAGCCGAGAACCAGGCCTCCTGTACCAACCATGATCATGCGTTCGGTACCGAATCTTCGGGCAAGTGCATTGGACGCGTTCGATGCCAGAATGAAAAAGGCAATGCCGCAGACCTGGAGGAGAATGAAGCTTCCGATCGTCATGCCCAACGCCCCTGTCATCACGGCGGGGGCCCCGAAGACAAAGGTGAGAATGCTGCCGAGGGAAAGCGCCTGACTTAAACCGTGCCGAAGAAAATCGCCATTGCGAAGGATCGACCCATAGCTCTGATGTATATCACGAGCCTCGGCCCGGTCCGGAAGCGACTGACGGTAAGCCCAACTGCCGGCGGCGCAAAGAACCGCAAATCCCGCCAGCATAAAGAAGGAGGTCTGCCATCCCGCAACGGTCATAAGATAGGCTCCGGCGATGGGGGCAAGAGCCGGCGTCAGGGACTCTATGGAACCGAGCCGGCCGAACATGGAAGGTGCCTTGTCGCCGGGAAAAAGCCCGTGAATAAAGCCGGGCGCGAAAACCGCCGGGGCCGAGCCGAAGGCGCCTTGCGCGAAACGGAGGATGACCAGCCATTCCAACGTCGGCGCATAGGCAGACAGAAGAGAGGTGACGGCAAACAGACTTAGCGACCAGACCAACAGCGTGCGGCGAGAGTATCTCGCCCCGAGTTCGCCGAAGGTCAGCAATCCCACGAGCGTCCCTGCGGCATAGGCTGCGAGCACCATCTGCGCCAATGCCGCAGTCCCGCCGAGTGCGGCCGGCATGGCGGGGATTGCAGGCAGAATCAAATCAGTCCCCGCGATTCCGAGGATGGTTCCGAACGAGATCAGCAGGAACATGAGGGCTGGCGAAGCATTCACAATCATAGCTGCCCATAACACGCAGACTTCGCTCGACCAATTGCACTTTGCTTATCGGTTTCACCACAAATCTTGATGATCAGCGCTGCAGCACCGGGGGAACGTAGTCGCGTCCCGTGTCGATCGAGGCAGGCCGCCCGGCGAGGAAGAGCTCGCCGACGCGCGGCGCGGTCCTGGCGACGACCTTGCCCGCCTTGATGACGAACAGCCGGTTCGGCTTCAGCCGCAACGCCTCGGTGACATCAGCGGCCTGCAGCACGATCAGATCTGCCTTGCACCCGACGTCCAGGCCGTAGCCTTCAAGCCCCATGGTCTTTGCCGAATTGACGGTGATCGCGTCGAATATCCTGCGCTTGTCGTCGATGCCGGCCATCTGCGCGACATGGATGGCCATGTGACCGACCTCCAGCATGTCGCCAGAGCCCATCGAGTACCAGGGGTCCATGACGCAGTCATGGCCGAAGGAGACGTTGAGGCCCGCCGCCATCAGCTCCCGCACCCGCGTCATGCCGCGCCGTTTCGGATAGCTGTCGTGGCGCCCCTGCAGCATGATGTTGATCAGCGGATTGGGGATCACGTTGATTTCCGCCTCGGCCATCAACGGAATGAGCTTCGAGACGTAATAGTTGTCCATCGAATGCATCGAGGTGAGATGCGAACCTGCCACGCGCCCCTGGAGGCCGAAGCGCACGGACTGCGCCGCCAGCGTCTCGATGTGGCGCGACATGGGATCGTCGGTCTCGTCACAATGCATGTCGACCGGCAGGCCGCGGTCGGCGGCGATCCGGCACAGCGCCTCGACCGAGCGCGCGCCGTCCTCCATCGTCCGCTCGAAATGCGGAATGCCCCCGACGATGCCGATGCCCATGTCGAGAGCGCGATCGAGCGAGGAGACGCCGTCCGGCGCACGGTAGTAGCCATCCTGGGGGAAGGCGACGAGTTGCAACTCGATATAGGGGGCGACCTTTTCCTTCACCTCGAGCAGCGCCTCGGCCGTCACCAGGCGCGGATCGGACGTGTCCACATGGCTGCGAATATAAAGGAGGCCTTGTGTGACGGCGAGGTCGCAATAGCGCAGGGCCCGCTCGACCAGGGCTTCCTTCGTGAGGAGCGGGCGCAACTCGCCCCAGAGCGCGATGCCCTCGAGCAGCGTCCCGGAAACATTCATGCGCGGCAAACCGAGCGACAGGGTCGCATCCATGTGGAAATGCGGATCGCAGAAGGGCGGGCTCACCAGCCGGCCGGTCGCGTCGATCTCCTCGCCGGCGGCCACGACGATGGATTTCCCGATGGCGGCGATCTTGCCGCTGGAAACGCCTATGTCCAGGCCCTCGCGCCCGTCGGGAAGGTTTGCATTACGGATGATCAGATCGAACATGGGTGGCATCTCCGGATATTCGCTCAGCGCTCGCCGCGCCGGTACGGTTGCATCAGGGCCTGCGGCACGCGGGCGCGTCGGGCCATGAGCGCCAGCGCTGCGATCGACAGCAGATAGGGGATCATCAGAAAGATCTGATAGGGTACCACGCCGCTCAGCCGCGTCTGCAGGCGCAGCTGGAAACTATCGAACAAGGCGAAGAGCAGCGCACCCAGCAAGGCGCGGCCCGGCCGCCATGAGGCGAAGACGACGAGCGCGATGCAGATCCAGCCGCGCCCCTGCACCATGGTCGGGAAGAAGCTGTTGAAGGCCGAGAGCGTCAGGAAGGCGCCGCCGACACCCATCAATGCGCTGCCCGCGACGACGGCGCCATAGCGCACCGCCATTGGATTGATCCCCTGCGCCTCGGCAGCGTGGGGATTCTCCCCGGTCATGCGGATGGCGAGCCCGAGCGGCGTGCGGAAAATCACGTAGGCGAGCGCCAATGCAAGAAAGATAGCCGCATAGGTCGGCGGCGTCTGTGTGAAGAGCGCCGGACCGACGAAGGGGAGGGAGGACAGCATCGGCACGTCGATCGGCTGGAATGGCTCGATCGTCGGCGGTGTACCCGCCACCGGCACGAGCAGACGGAAGACGTAGTAGCTGAAGCTCGACGCAAATAGCGTCACGCCGAGGCCGGAAACATGCTGGGAGAGCCCGAGCGTCACGGTCAGACCCGCATGCAGGAGGCCGAAGACCCCACCGGAAAGGGCTGCGACAAGGAGGCCCGTCCACAGGTCGGCGCCGTTATAGACCGCGAGCCATCCGATCATCGCGCCGAAGGTCATGATGCCTTCGATGCCGAGGTTGAGCACCCCCGAGCGCTCGCAGAGCAGCGCCCCGAGCGTGCCGAGGATCAGCGGAGTGGCGATGCGCAAAACAGCCGCCCAGAGGCCCGCGGAAGCGAGAATGTCAAAGACGACGCTCATCGGCTGATCCTGTATTGCGTGAAGAAGACGCCGGTCAGCATGCTGATCAGCGACAGCGCCACCGTCACATCGGCTATATAGGAGGGAATGCCCATGCTGCGGCTCATCCCGTCGGCCCCGACGAACATGACTGCCGTAAACAGGGCGGCGAGCACCACGCCGAGCGGATTGAGATTGGCGAGCATGGCGACGACGATTCCGGAGTAACCGTAGCCCGGCGAGAGGTCGGTCGTCACATAGCCCTGCACGCCCATGACTTCGAGAGCGCCGGCAAGACCGGCAAGGCCGCCCGATATGCAGGCCACCGTCACCAATGTGCGGCCAAGCGGCACGCCGGCGAAAACCGCTCCGGCGGGATTGAGGCCCGCTGCGCGCGCCTGCATGCCGAACACCGTGCGCGATTGCACGAGATGAACCAGGACCGCGAGCATGGCGGCGATTATCAATCCGAGATGGAGGCGCGATCGGGAGAGGAGCTTGGGCAGTACAGCCGCATCGGCAACCGGCTGGGACTGCGGCCAGCCGAAGGCCATCGGGTCCTTCAGGATGCTGTCTATCAGCATGGAGACGAAGAGCACGGCGACGAAATTGAGGAGAAGCGTGGTCACGACCTCGTCGACGGAAAAGCGCAGCCTCAGCCAGAGCGGCACAAGCAGCAGGACGATGCCGGCTGCCGCGCCCGTAACGAGAAGCAGCGGGATCTGTACGGCTGCGGGAAGGCCGCCCAAGAGCTGCGAGCTGGCGGCCGCGACGGCGATCGCCCCGAGATAGAACTGGCCCTCCCCGCCGATGTTCCACAGCCGCGCCCGGAACGCGACCGCCGCGGCAAGTCCCGTCAGAATGAGCGGGCTTGCGCGCGTCAGGGTCTCGGTGGCCGAAAGTCGCGAGCCGAAAGCACCGACGAGAATGCGCCAATAGGCTTCCATCACCGGCGCGCCGGCAATCGCAATAAGCACGCCCGCCAGCGCCAGCGCACAGAGAACGGCAAGTACCGGCGTCGCGATCACCAGGGCGAGCGAACGATGTTCGCGTCGTTCAAAGCGCATGGGAAACCTCGTGCTCGTCATTCCATTCGCCGGCCATCATCAGGCCGAGTTTCGTGGCATCGGCACTCTCGGCAGCGATCGGAAGGGAAAGCCGGCCGTTGACAATGGCCTGAATGCGATCGGCGAGCGCCATCACTTCTTCGAGGTCCTCCGAGATCAGGAGCACCGCGGTTCCCGCGCGCCGCGCTTCGAGCAGGCGCGCATGGACCGCGACGACAGCTCCTTCGTCGAGCCCGCGCGCCGGCTGCGCTGCAATGAGGATGCGCGGCCGGTCGATCAGATTGCGCCCGAGGATGAGTTTCTGCATGTTGCCGCCCGAGAGCAGGCGCGTCCGCGTCGGCGGCCTGCCGCCGCGCACGTCGAAGGCATCGATGATCTCTCCGGCAAATGCCTGGGCTGCCTGCCGATCGACGAGGCCATGGCGTGAAAATCGCGGCAGGCGCTCGAGAACGGCGTTCTCCCAGATGGCCATTTCGCCGATCGCTCCCTCCTCGTTGCGATCTTCCGGAATGCGGCCAATTCCGGCCCCGACGGCCTCATCCACAGTAAGGTCGCCGACAGGCTGGCCGAACAGCAGCAGCTCGCCCCTGTCACGCCCGACCGTACCCGACAGGAGATGCGCCAGTGTCGTCTGGCCGTTGCCGGAAACACCGATAATTCCGAGGACTTCTCCTGCCCGAAGGCTGAAATCTACCGATTTCAGTCTTTCCACTCCATCGATGATGACGCTGACGCCGGCAGCCTTAAGCACCTCCTCGCCGGGCGTGGAAGGCTCGCGCACAGGCCGCGCCAACTTGCGGCCCACCATCAGTTCGGCAAGCTCGGCCTTGTTCGTCTTTTCCGCCAGTCGCTCGG
Organism: Sinorhizobium medicae; assembly: GCF_007827695.1. GTDB lineage: Bacteria > Pseudomonadota > Alphaproteobacteria > Rhizobiales > Rhizobiaceae > Sinorhizobium > Sinorhizobium medicae. Next base: position 342,858 of record NZ_VITA01000003.1, read on the forward strand.
CGACCTTGCGACCGCCGCGCAGCACGACAATTCGGTCGGCGGCGGCCATGACCTCGTCCAGCTTGTGCGAAATGAAAATCAGCGAAAGACCTTCGCGCGCCATCTCCTTCAGCGTTGCGAACAGCCGCTCGGCCTCCAGATTGGTCAGCACCGCCGTGGGTTCGTCGAGCACCAGGATACGCGCATCGTTGTAGAGTGCCTTCAGGATCTCGACGCGCTGCTGCTCGCCGACTGACAGGTCGCCGACCCGCGCATCGGGCTCCACCGTCAGGCCGAACCGCTGGCAAATGCCGCTGAGCTTCCGCCGTGCTGCGGCCGTGCCGGATCGGAAGTGCCAAAGGCTCTCCGTGCCGGCCATGACGTTTTCCAGCACCGTCAGGTTGGGGGCGAGGGAGAAATGCTGGTGCACCATGCCGATCCCGGCACGGATCGCCGCGCGCGGTTTGCCCGACGGCAGTTCCCGTCCTCCGACCAGCACCTTGCCGGTATCCGGCACGTAATGGCCGAACAGAATGCTCATCAGGGTGGTCTTGCCGGCGCCGTTTTCGCCGAGGAGTGCCACGATCTCGCCCTTGCCAAGACTCAGCGATATGTCGTCATTGGCGAGATTGTCGCCGAAGCGCTTGCAGACGTTGCGGATGTCGAGAACGGCTTCTGTCATTCCGAAAGTCCCGCAACGGCGAATCGGTGCCGCCAGCGGCCATGGCGTTCGAGGCGTGCCGCAAGCTCGAGGAGGAGGCGGTCGCCCCCCATAGGCGCCAGGATTTGCACCGGCAGCGGCAACCCGCCTCTATCCGCGCCGAAGGGAAGGGTAAGCGCCGGAAAGCCGGTCACATTGGCGAGTGCCGCAAGCGGTGCAAACGTCGTCATGCGCCTGATCTGCAGGTCGATGTCGCCGTGGTCGAAGGGGAAGGCCCCGATTCGCGGGGGTGCCGACGCAAGCATGGGGGTCAGGATACAGTCTACCCGGTCGAAAAGCGACCAGAGCGCATGGCTCGCATGGACGGCGGCGTCGAGTGTCGCCCAGAAGGCAGTCGCCTCGAGACGCAACCCATGGCTGGCAAAAGCCTGCGTCAGCCGTTCGGCGCGTCCCGCGTCGAGACCGGCTGAACCGACGAAATTGGCGAGGTTGACGGCGATGATGTCACGCAGCGCCTGGCCGCTTGCGGCGACGCCAGGGGCAAAAGCGTCCCAGTGCATCGCAACGACATAGTGGCCGTCTGCCTCGAGCGCGCGCGCGGCGCTTTCCACAGCCTCGCTGCGCGCCGGTTCGGAGGGGTATTCTTCCCCGGTCTCGAGAAGGAGGCCGACACGCAAGCGCCCGGACGGGGCGGGGGCGAAGGTTGGGTCGGGAAACGGTCCCCTGCTGCGTCCCGCTGCCGCGTTGAAGATCGCCGCAAGGTCGCGGGCCGAGCGGCATAGCGCCAACTCACCGGCAATGCCGCCGAGGTGATTGCCGAAGGATGGCCCCGCCGGTACCGCGCCACGAGTCGCCTTGAGGCCGAAGAGCCCGCAGCATGCCGCGGGAACGCGGATGGATCCGCCGGCATCGGTCGCATGGGCGATCGCCACGATGCCCGCGGCGACGGCAGCCGCGGCGCCGCCCGAGGAGCCGCCGGGCGTCAGGTCCGTATCGAGGGGATTGCGACAGACGGAGCCGGCTGCCGGCTCGCTCGCGAGCGAGAGGCCCATTTCCGGCACGGTGGTAAGTCCAAAGAAGCAAAGGCCCGCAGCGCGAAGCCTGGCTGCCAGGTCACTGTCCTGTGAGGCAGCGGTACTGCGCTCGAGCATGTTCGAGCCGGCCGTAACCGGAAGACCGGCAAAGGGGCCGCCGAGATCCTTGGCGAGGCTAGGGACACCGAAAAAAGGTTGGGCCTGCGCGTCGCCCGGCGACCGGCTGAGTCGGGCATCCGCATTCTCGGCGGCGGCTCGACCGAGAATGGGATCGACATGCGCGAGCGCACCGATTTCTGCCCATCGGCGGGTCGCCGCAAGGGATGCTTCCATGGCTTCGGAAGCGCTGAGACGGCCCGCCCGGATCGCCTCGGCCAGAGAGATTGCATCACCTGCCATCACAAAGCCGGTTACTTCGGCTCGTCGGTTATGCGCGGAACCTCGAAGGCGCCCGATTTGATCTCGGCGCGCTTGGCTTCCATGGCCGCTTCGGCATCCGCCGGTGCGACGCCCTTTACATAGGCAATGTCGCTGCCGCCTTCCTTCAGCAGGCCGAAGGCGGTGTAATCCTTGCCGACCGGGTTGCCGGCGGAAACGTCGGCTATTGCCGCGTCGAGGATCGGGCGGAAGCCCCAGAGTGCGTTGGCGAAGACCGTCTCGGGGTAGCGCGGCGTGTAGTCGATCAGAGAACCCACGGACTTGAGTCCACGTTCCTTCGCCGCGTCGGCGGTGCCGATACGTTCGCCGAAAAGGATGTCGGCGCCGGCATCGATCTGGGCGAGGCCCGCTTCACGCGCCTTTGGCGGATCGAAAAAGGTGCCGATGAAGGCGACGAGGTGCTTGGCTTCCGGATTGACGGCCTTTACGCCGGCGGCGAAAGCATTGATGAGCATGTTGACTTCCGGTATCGGAATGGCGCCGACGGAGCCGACGACGTTCGACTTCGTCATCTTCCCTGCGAGCATGCCGGCAAGATAGGCGCCGTCATGGTTCCATGTGCCGAAGACACCGAAGTTCTCGCCGGCTTCCTTGCCGCTCGAGCCGAGTACGAAGGCAGTCTCCGGATAGTCGGCGGCGACGTCGCGGGCCTGCTTTTCAACAGCATAAGCTTCGCCGATGATGAGTCTTACGCCCTGCTCGGCATATTCGCGCATCGCGCGGGGGTAATCCGTACCGGAAACGCCTTCGGAGAACACATATTCGATCGCGCCTTCGGCAGCCGCGTCCTGCAGTGCCTTGTGCAAGACCGAGTTCCAGGCATTCTCGACCGGAGAGGCGTGGATGCCCGCGACCTTTATCGGCGCGGCGCGGACGGCCGGCGCGAAAGCGCTCACGCCAAGCGCCAAGCCGAACGCAAGCACATTGCGCCGGCTCATCATCAGATTTCTTGTCATGGATGGTGTTCCCCTTTTTACCGGTTGGTTGAACTTTTATTGTGTGCAAAGCTTTGTCAAGCAGCGCAGTGGGACATGACGGCAGGGACTGCGGATCGGTCTACCAGCCGGCGAAATCCTCAAGCGCGGCATCATCGATCCGTCCGGCCGCCACGTCGGCGAGCGCCTGATCGAGAATGGCGACACCCTCCCGAGCCTCGGCCTGCGTCAACGTCAGCGGTGGCGTGAGTTCGAGCACGTTGGACCGAACGCCGACATAGTAAAGAACAAGGCCGAGTTGGAAGGCGCGGTAGACGGTCAGCGCCGTCTGCCGCGAAGCCGGTTTACGGCTGGTGCGATCCTCCACGAGTTCGACGCCGAGAGCCAGGCCGCGGCCGCGCACATCGCCGATAAGCCTGTGACGGGCGGCAAGGCGGTCGAGCGATTCGCGCAGCACCCCGCCGGTCCTTTCCGCATTTTCGGCGAGACGGTTGCGCTCTATCGTCTGCAGCACCGCCAGCGCGGCGGCCGCGCAGATTGGATTGCCGTGCACGGTCTGCAGCGAGAAGGCGACGGCGTGGTTCATGACGGCTTCCGGCCCCACCACCGCAGAAATCGGCAGGCCGCCGCCGAGCCCTTTTCCGAAAACGATAATATCCGGTTCGATACCCGACTGTTCGAAGGCGTTGAAGCGTCCGCTGCGACCGAGGCCGACCTTCACCTCGTCCGACACGATCAGGATGCCGTGCTTGCGGCAGAGCGCCTCCACCGCCTTGAAGAACCCGTCCGGGGGCAAAAGCATGCCGCCGTCCGACTGGATCGGTTCGATGAAGAAGGCAGCGACCTCACCCGGTGGCAGCTCTGTCGCGAAAAGAAGTTGGAGACGGGCGAGCGCGGCGTCCTTTGCGGCCTCGGGACTGCCAGCGGCGTAGCTGTTCGGGTATGGCACCAGTGTCAGGCCTTCCGCTCGTCCGCCTTGCTGTGCCGGATGGCCGGAAATGCCCATGGAACCGACGGTGCCGCCGTGATAGGCCCCCTCAAAGGCGAGGATGCGCGGCCGGCCGGTGGCGGCGACGACCATGCGGGCGACGGTCTCATTGGCGTCGGAACCGGAATGACCGAACCAGACGCGGCCGCGGGCGCGTTCCGGTACCAGGGAAAGCAGCTTTTCGGCGAGCAGCACGCAGGGCTCGTTGGCAGTCGAAAGATAACTGGCGCCCGCCTGATCGGAGAGTGCGCGGTCTACCGCCTCGCGGATTGCTGGATGGGAATGGCCGAGGCTCGCAGCACCCCAGGAGGCGGAGAAATCGAGAAGCCGTCGCCCATCGTCGGCGGTCAGATAGGCGCCGCTGCCGCCTACGACGGCCTGCGGAAAGAACCGCAGATGCGCCATGCTGGAGATCGAACGGCTTTCGCGGGCGTAGAGACCGGGCATCGGCTATGCTCCTCTATCTCAAAAAGGTGAGAACCTCTTCGAGCGAGACGACATGGCAATAGATCATGTTGATGATCTCGAGTTCCCGGCGATGCAGCTCTTCGGTGGCCGCCGCGCCGCAATCGTCGACGACGACGACGCCGAAACTTTCATCCGCCAGGCTGCGCACCGTGGAAGATACGCACTGGTCGGTGAAAATTCCGCAGCAGATGACGTCCTTGATGCCCATGTTGTGCAGGACGAGGCGCAGGTTCGTACCGGTCAACGCGCTGTCGGTCGTTTTGGTGATGACGATCTCGTCGGCGCGTGGCTCGAGTTCCGGAACGACCTGGCCCTCCGGCAGCTCCTTCGGCAGAAGCAGATAGTTGAAGCCCGGCTTTTTCTGGCTCAGCGACCGGTCGCGCCCGTCCGGCTTCAGGCAGGCAATACGCGCGAAGATCACCTCCACCTTGCGCCTGCGGCATTCGTCGATCAGCCGTGCCGTGTTCGGTATCACCGTTTCGCGCATGCGCTCGTAGAAGGGCTGCCAGCGGGCGGTTTCCTCGGGCGTATCCTTCGGGTCCAGATAGGTGTTCTGGATGTCGATGACCAGGAGCGCAGTGGTTTCCGGATCGAGAACGATGTCGTCCGGTTCCTGCGCATTCGCGTAGTAGAAGGATCGGTAGGCGGTCTTCCAGCTCATGCGACGATCTCCTTCTTGCGCCGTGTGCGGGTGAGGATGTGGCCTATCTCCCGATTTGGGAAAAGACCGCCGGGCCTGACGATCATCACGGCAATCATGGCAAGCGCAAGTACGATCTCGGTGAGGCCGACGACCTGGCCGGCGCCGAAGGACGTGGCGTTGAGCGCGCCTTCCGTGCCGCGTAAGGCCTCATAGGCAAAGGTGATGAGGATCGTTCCGGCGACGGCCCCGGTCACGGTGTTGGCCCCGCCGATCACCAGCATCGTAATGATCAGGAAGGTCTCTTTGAGATAGAAGGCTTTCGGAGCGAATGAGGTGATGAAGTGTCCCCACAGCGCCCCGCCGATGCCGGCGATGAATGCGGCGAGGATGAATGCGCGCCAGCGCAGTTGCGGAATGTCGGCGCCGAGCGCTGCAGCGGCGACCTCATCTTCGCGGGATGCCCGCAGCAGCTTGCCGGTGCGCGATTCCTTGAAGACGAGCGCTACGACCACGACGATCGATGCGACGATGGCGGCGACCGGCATGTCCGTCGTCTTCGGCAGACCGAAGAGCGTGCGCGGGCCGTTGGTGAAGGCGCTCCAGTTGTTCATGACGGTGTAGAGGACGACGAGCAGCGCGAAGGACGTGATCACCGATGCCGCATCCGAAAGCCGCATCAGCGGATAGGAGATAACGGCCGCAACGACCGCCGCCAGGGCGCCCGCCGCGAAGAGGGCCAGAAGCGGCGAAATCTCCACCACCTTCATGAACCCGTAGAGATCCGGCAGAGCCATGCCCTTCATCTGACTGGGGATGGTGAGCACGGCGGAGGTGTAGGCGCCGAGGCCCATGAAGCCGATATGAGCGAAGGAGAGCAGACCCGAATTGCCCATGAAGGTCTGCAGCCCGACGACCAGTACGAGCGAGATCAGCAGATTGGTGGAGATACGGTCATAGAGCCGGATGCCGAGAAGCTGACTGCCGATGGCTATGGCGGCGATGACACCGATAAGGATGAGGGCGGTGACATAGGAATGTTTCATGGTTGCGCTCCCTCAGGTCCGCTGTCCGCTCGCCGGGCCCCTTATGAGCCCTTCCGGACGCCAGAGCAGGATCAGGATGACGAGGCTGAATGTGAAGGCGTCGCGGAACTTCAGCAGGTCCTGCGACAGGGTGTAGTTGAGCGTGGTATCGATCAGCGCCAGCAGGAAGCCGCCGACAACCGCGCCGGGCAGGCTGCGCATGCCGCCGATGACGGTGGCGATGAAGGCGACGAGCAAGGGTTCCAGCCCGACACCCGGAACGACGGTGCCGATGCGGCCGATCCAGAGAATGCCCACGACCCCGGCGAGAAAGCCGGAAAGCGCGAATGCAGACGAGATGATGAGGTTCGCCGGCACTCCCAGCATGCGCGCCATGGTGAAGTTCGTCGCCGCTGCGCGCATGGCGATGCCGAGCGTCGTCCTGCGCATCAGGAAGGCGACGCCGGCGAGAAGCAGGATGGAGGCCGCGATCGTGATCAGGTTGCGCACCGGTGTGATCGCGCCGCCGATCGAAACCGTCTGCGAGAAGATGTCCGGCAGCGGCACGTTGCGCGGACGCGGCGAGATGAAGAGCAGTGCCGCGTTCTGTAAAAGGTTGGAAAAGGCGAAGGAGGTTATCAGCACCGCCGTTACCGACTTGGCACGCACCGGGCGGAAAGCGACATAATCGGTGAGAATGCCGAAGACGATCGCCATACCCACGGCAAGCACCGCCATGACGATCCACGGCAAGCCAGAGCCGCTGGCGAGAAACATCGTGTAGCCTGCCACCATGATGAGTTCGCCATAGGCGAAATTCACGAGGCGCAGGATGCCGTAGATGATGACGAGGCCGAGCGCCATGAGCGCATAGGCGCCTCCGAGGCTCAGGACGTCGATGACGAACTGGATCGCGAAAGCCATGGATCAGCCTCCCAGATAATGCGCGCTAAGGTCGCTGGTCGAGCGAATCTCCTCAGCCGTGCCGGATGCGACGATGGCGCCGAGGCGCATGACGAAGGCGCGGTCGGCCACTGCAAGCGCCTGATTGACGTTCTGCTCCACGAGCAGGATGGTGAGACCGGATTTCTTCAGCGTCTCGATCATCTCGAAGATACGCTCGACGATGGATGGCGCGAGGCCGAGCGAGGGTTCGTCGAGGAGAAGGATCCGTGGCCGCGACATCAGAGCGCGCGCGATGACGAGCATCTGTTGCTCCCCGCCGGACAGCGTACCGGCCGGTTGGCTTGAGCGCTCGGCAAGGCGCGGGAAGAGCGCGTTCAGTTTTTCCAGGTTCTCACGGTTGCCGGCCGGGTCGCGGCGATGAATATAGGCGCCGAGCATGAGGTTCTCGGCAACGGTCAGATCCGGGAAGACGTCGCGCGTTTCCGGTACGGTGGCAAGGCCCGCGCGTACGACCTGTTCGGGACTGGCTGAAGTGATGGCCTTGCCTTCGAGCGTGATCGAGCCGCCGGAGGCTTTCAGCGCGCCGGCGATGCATTTGATCGTCGAGGATTTGCCAGCGCCGTTGGCACCGAGCAGGCTGACAAGCTCGCCCGCCCTGAGGGTGAAGCTGATGCCACGCACAGCTCGGATCGCGCCGTAGCTGACGGAGAGGTCGGCAATATCAAGCATGGGCCGCCCCCTTGCCGAGATAGGCTTCGATGACGGCCGGATGACTGCGGACGTGGGCAGCGTCGCCCTCGGCAATGGTGCGTCCGGAGGCAAGAACATGCAGTCTGTGGCAAAGGCGCATGATGAGGCCCATGTCATGGTCGATGATGAGAAGACCAAGGCCGCGTTTTCCAGGCAGCTCGGCGAGCGTGTGCAACAGGGCCTCCGTCTCCGCATCGTTCATGCCGGCGGCTGGCTCATCGAGCAGCAGAAACAGCGGTTCGGCGGCGAGCGCCCGCGCGATCTCCACGCGGCGCTTGTCGCCGTAACTGAGGTTCTCGCCAAGCTCGTCCGCCTTCGCGGCGAGGCCGAGTTCGTCCAGCAGATTTTGCGTGCGTTGTGCGGCAATCGTGCGGGATGCACCCTTTGCGAGGGCGGCGGCCTCGACATTTTCGAAGACCGTCATCGTGTTGAAGAGGCGTACGATCTGGAAGGAGCGGCTGACGCCCGCAAGCGCGACCTCGCGTGGCGAGAGGCCCGAGAGCGTGGTGCTGCCAGCCGTAATCGTGCCGCTCGCGAGCTTTACCTGGCCGGTGATGGCATTGATGAGCGTCGTCTTGCCGGACCCGTTTGGCCCGATGAGGCCGACGACCTCGCCGGTGGCAAGCGAAAGCGAGACATGGTCGAGGGCGCGGAGGCCGGTGAATTCCACCGACACGGCGTTTACCGCGAGACGCGTTTCAGACATGACTTTTCCGAGGTGATGGGGTCGGCCTTGCGGCCGACCCGAATGACCGATCAGGGCTTCGGCAAGGATTCCGGCTTGCGCCATCCGACGAAGCTCGGCTTTCCGGCCTTGAGCTCGATCACGGCCGCGGCCTTGTTCGGTACATGGCCTTCCTCGTTCGTGCCGTAGTCGAGATCGCCGGTCAACAGTTTGAACTGGCCATCCTCCAGTGCCTTGGCAAGCGCTGCGCCTTCGGTCGTCCCGGCCGCCTTGATTGCTTCCGCGAGCAGCATGATCGTGTCCCAGCCCGTCGAGACGAAGGATGTGTCCGGTGCCTTGCCGAACATCTCCGTATAGAGTTCGATGAATTTCGGCATCTCCGGGTGGGCTTCCGGGCCCATCCAGGTATGAGTAACGAAGTAGACGTGATTGCCGAATTGTTCGCCGAGTGCCTGGTGCATGGCCGGGTCGTCATAGGCGTCGCCGCCCAGAACCGGCGCATCGTAGCCGACTTCGCGAAGCGCGCGGATGATCACGCCGATGTCCGTTCCATAGGAGGAGACGAAGATCACGTCCGGCTTTTTGCCGAGCGCCTGGAGGCGGGCGAGCTGGGCGGAGAAATTGTTGTCGCCGTTGGTGTAGGTGTCTTCGAGGAGGATTTCGCCGCCATTGGCCTTGAACTGCTCCACGAAATATTTCGAGAGCGACTTGGTATAGGCGATGAACTGGTCGGTGACGACGTAAGCAGTCTTCCAGCCCTTTTCCTTCACGGCGAAATCGGCGGCCGTCGCGCCCATCGTGGTGTTCCACATGGAAAGCGTGAACTGCTTGTCACCGAGGGACCAGGAGGAATAGAGCGGGTCGGAGGCGCAGGTCGAAATACCGACGAGGCCGGCCGACTGCGCCTCGCGGCTTGCGGGCGAGCCGAAGTCGAAATCGCAAGGCGCCACGATGACCTGCGCACCCTTGTCGATCAATTCCACCGCGACGTTTCCGACTGTTACCGGATCCGATTTGCCATCGATGTTGATGAATTCGATCTGCTTGCCGAGGACGCCGCCATTGTCGTTGAGAAATTTTACGGCGACCTGCGCGCCGTTGTAGCCGGGCGTGTCGAGCGGCGCCTGGATGCCGGTCATCGAGAGTGCTCCGCCGATCACGATCTTGTCGTCGTCGGCAAAGGATGCGGAAGAGGCAAGCGCGATGCCTGCCGCAGCAAGAAACAGTTTGGAAGTCTTTATCATGGTCGTTCCCCTTATTGATGCCATCAGGCACAGTGATCGATTGTGCGACCCGCTCCTGTTACTTTCTTTTACGGATCGCTTCCCTATGCTCCTTTGTTTCGCTCCCGTCTTGCTGGCATGGCAGTCCTACTGTCCGATTTCCTGCAAGAGGTCGTCGGTCGATATCTGCCGGCAATAGCCCTGGATCGCGCGCAGAGAGGTGTTCTGGCGTTCCTCAGAATAGGTGCCGCAGGCATCCGGCACGAGTGTCACCAGATAGTTGAGGTCGCAGGCGTCACGCACTGCCGATTCCACGCACTGGTCCGTCACAAGGCCGCACAGCACGATCTGTTTGACGCCGAGGTTACGCAGCAAATAGTCGATATGGGTAGACACGAAGACACTCGAGGAGCTCTTCGGCAAGACGATCTCGTCCTCGAGCGGCTCGAGCTCGTCGATAACCTTGCCGTCCCATGAGCCCTTCGGGACATTGAAGCCGGTGATCTTGTAATCCAGGCTGCGGTCCCGTCCGTCCTTCGTCAGGCTTTCGATCGTCGTGTGCAGCACCTCTATGCCGGCCTTGCGGAAACCGGAGAGCAGGCGCTGCATGTTCGGGATCGCCACCTCGTGGATGCGCTTGAAATAATAGCCGTATTTGCCGGCGATATCGGCGTCGGAAACGTCCTTGAACTCGCCCCCTTCGCGGCGGACGGAAAAGTTCTGCACGTCGATGAACAGGATTGCGGAAGCGGCCGGATCGAGCGGTACGTCTCGGGTGGTCAGATGGTCAGCGGCCATCATGGGTTCCTTTGAGGCTTTCTGCTGCAAGGCGGAGGGGACCGGCCAGCCGGTCCGCCCATTCCTGTTGCCCGCGGGTGTCGGTGATGAGGTCGTTGCGCACTTCGAGAAGCACATGCGGGATGCCGCGCCGCTCGCCGTGTACGGGGATCGTGTAATCGGAGAAATCGTCCACGTGATAGGGCTCGTTGAGCCTGACGGTGACGTCCGGATTGGCGGCACGGAAGGCTGTTGCAAGCCGTTCGGCGAAGCGGGCATCGCGATTGAAGAGAAGGCCGAGTTCGAAGTTCCGCACGGCTCCGGTCGCGCGCATGACCGGCGTAAAGCTGTGTACCGAGACGAGGAAGAGCGGCTTGCCGCTCGCCTGCCGCGGATCGAGCGCGCCGGCAATCGCCTCGTGTAGCGGCTGATGGATCTCTACGAAGCGATTGCGGCGTTCACGATCGGAGAGTTCGGCATTGACCGGAACAGCGGTGCCGTCGCTCCGTTCGACGATGCAGTCCGCCGCTGCCAAGGGCCGGTTGCAGTCAATGACGAGGCGGCTGTAGCGCTGCAGGACAAGCGCCGCATCGAGCCGCTCGGAAATGCCGCGTGCAATACCCTCCGCGCCGACGTCGTAGGCGATGTGGCGGTCCATTTCCTCGGACGCGATCCCGAGATCGCCAAGCGCGGCAGGCACCGCCCGCCCCGCATGTTCGCAAGTGAGGAAGATCTCCGACCGGCCGGTGGAATTGACCCGCTCTACGGGATCGGGGTCGCCCGCCTGAAGCAATGTGGTCGTTTCGCGATCTGCGAGCCTGAGCATGAAGACTGTCCGTCGTGCGGTCTGGCGAGGTCGGCCGGTCGGGTTTCGGTGACAGGTAGTCAAAGAAATTTTTCAATCATAGTCAATCTGATTTTTCCATTTGACTAATTTTTTTCAGGCCACGAATATCGGTTTCGATAACGGGGAATACGAAATGAGCGATGGGAAATCGTCGACGATTCGCACGAGAATTCGTGAGGCGGCAGCGCAACTGACGGCCAGTGAACGGAAGATCGCCAATGCCATTCTCGCCGATTACCCCTTCACCGGCCTGGAAAACATACAGGAACTGGCCGCCAAGACCGGCGTCAGTGCGCCATCCATCACCCGCTTCGTCAACAAGATCGGCTGCGGCGGTTTCCAGGATCTGCAACGGCAGCTGATTGCCGAACTGAAGGAGGGGCGGCGCTCGCCTCTCGACCTCAAATCCAGTCAGAAGCCGGTCGGCCATTCGGATTTCCTGTCGGAATATGTGGCCCGCGTTTCGGCCGTCATGCGGGAAATGACAGGGATGGTTTCGCAGGCGCAATTCGACATTCTGGCCGAGCTTTTCGCGGATCCTTCGCGCAACATCTTTCTCCTGGGGGGGCGCGTCAGCGACAGTATCGCTTCCTTCCTGTCGATCCATCTGCGGCAGATCCGCAGCGGCATCTACCATATGGCCGACAATCCGGAGTTCTGGCCGGAGCATGTTCTGCGTATGCGCAGGAAGGATGTCGTATTGCTGATCGATTTCCGTCGCTACCAGCTCAGCCTTGCGCGCCTTGCGGCGAACATCGCTGAAAAGCGCGGCGCAACCATCGTCGTCGTCACCGACAAGTGGATGTCGCCGGCCGCGCGCAGCGCTGATCACATCGTCGCCCTGCCGATCGAAGCCGGCACGGCCTGGGACACGGTTGCCGCTGCCATGGCGCTCGTCGAGGCGCTGATCGTGCGCGTCTCGGAAGCCGATTGGGGGGCGACGCAGAAGCGTATCAAGGATTGGGACGGCATCCGCTTTGCTATGCCGGGCTATGATCAGGACAGGATCAACGGGGACGCAGATGAAACGTGAGGAAATGATGGTCGCCTGCTGCGGCGACCTTTCAGGCAAGGTGCGCGGCAAGGCCTTTCCACTGGCGCAAATGGAAAAGCGCTTGAAGCAGGGCGTCGGCTGGACGCCGACCAATGTTCAGATCACCTGCTTCGACGCCATCGCCGAAAGCCCCTTTGGCTCGCTCGGCGATCTCGTGCTCATTCCCGATCCATCGACCCGCGTCAGCATAGAAAGCGGGGAGGGCACGCCGAAGGAGAATTTTGTCCTCGGCAACATCCGCTATACCGACGGACGGCCCTGGGAGCTCTGCACGCGCTCGATCCTGGAGGCCGCCCTTGAGCGGCTGCACAGGGTGGCAGGTGTTACGCTCTATGGCGCCTTCGAGCATGAATTCCAACTCAGGCACCGCGTTTCGGACGTCGGCAAGGCTTTCACGCTCGGCGGCTTCCAGGAAGAGCGGCATTTCTGCGAGGCGATCATCGCCGCGATGCGCGAGGCGGGCGTGACGCCCGACACGATCCTCAAGGAATTCGGTGCCGGCCAGTTCGAGGTGACGATGGGGCCCCAGAAGGGCGTCACCATTGCCGACCATTCGCTGATCACCCGCGAACTCGTCGGCCTCGTTGCCCGCGAACTGTGCTACGAGCCGACCTTCACGCCGATCCGTGATCCGGCCGGCGTTGGCAACGGTGTGCATGTGCATATGAGCATGCTGGATTCGTCAGGCAATCCGGTCACCTACGACCCGAACGGCAAACACGAGCTCTCCGATGTCGCGGGAAAATTCGTCGCGGGCATTCTGAAATATCTCGACTCAATCGTCGCGATCACGGCGCCGAGCGTGGTCTCCTATCTGCGTCTCACGCCACATCGCTGGAGCGCAGCGTTCAACAATCTCGGTTTTCGCGACCGCGAGGCCTCGGTGCGGATCTGCCCCATCTCAGACATCAGCGACATCGCACGGGCTGCCCAGTTCAACTTCGAATTCCGCGCTGCCGATGCAACCGCCAACCCTCATCTTGCCCTGGCCGCCATCGTTCATGCCGGCGTGCAGGGCATCGAGGAAAGCCTGGCGGTTCCGGAGGCGACGCAGGAGGATTTGTCTCTCCTGAACCCGGAGGCGCTTTCCGAGCGCGGCTACGTCCGGTTGCCGCAGACGCTCGAGGCCGCCCTCCAGCGCTTCCAGGACAATGCGACCGTTTGCGGCTGGTTCCCCGAGGGCTTTGCCGACGTTTATCTCAAGCACAAGGAGGGCGAGATAGCTTATCTTGCGGGCAAGACGCAGACGGAGATCTGCAAGGCCTATGAAGGCGTCTACTGACCGGCGGACCGCCGCCCCTCACCCTTGCGGCCCGGACCTTGCCGGGCCCGGGCCGAGGATGGTCCTTCAGATATGCTCTACCTGGTCGATGAATGCGCCATAGCCTTCGGCCTCCATTTCCTCGCGCGGAATGAAGCGCAATGCGGCGGAATTGATGCAGTAACGCAACCCACCCCGGTCCTGGGGACCGTCTGGGAATACATGGCCAAGGTGACTGTCACCATGCGCGGAGCGTACTTCGGTGCGGATCATACCGTGCGAGCTATCCCGCAGCTCGTTGACATTCGCGGGTACGATCGGCTTGGTGAAGCTCGGCCAGCCGCAGCCGGATTCGAACTTGTCCGACGAGGCGAACAAGGGTTCGCCGGAAACGATGTCGACGTAGATACCCGGTCTCTTGTTGTCGTTATACTCCCCGGTGAATGGGCGTTCGGTGCCGTTCTCCTGGGTCACACGGTACTGTTCGGGCGTAAGCTTTCTGATCGCTTCGTCGGTCTTTGCGTAGGCCATTGCATGTCTCCTGCTTGGTTCGCTGCCCTTATATGGAGAAGAAAACGAGGATTCCCAATAAAGCAAGCGCATCGACGGTGACGCAATAAGGACCGATCCTCCGGCAGGCTCCGGAACTATTATGGGTGCAATTTCTTTCCTTGCGACACGGCATTCGACAAGAAGGTGGAAAATGGAGCATTACCATATCGCTCTTGGATTATTCGGGGCCGTGGTGCTGTTGACCGCCTGGATTCCCACCGCCTTTCGTCGACTACCACTTTCACTGCCAATCTTTTGCATCGTCATCGGCATGCTGGTCGGGCAAACCATCTTCAATCCAATCGCCCAATTGGATTCATTCAACAGCCGCCTTGTCATCGAACGCATGACGGAGTTCACCGTCATCGTCGCGCTCATGGGCGCGGGATTGAAGATTGACCGCCGCGTCGGCCTTCGCAGCTGGGCGCTCACCTGGAGACTTCTCGGTCTCGTAATGCCACTTGGGATAGTGGTGATTGCCCTCGGCGCCACCTGGATACTCGGGCTCGGGGCTGCTTCGGCCATTCTCCTCGCCGCTTGTCTTGCCCCGACAGATCCAGTGCTTGCCAGCGACGTCCAGGTGGGGCCGCCGGAGACCGGTACGGAAGACGAGGTCCGCTTCGCCCTTACATCCGAGGCAGGCTTGAACGACGGTCTCAGCTTCCCATTCGTGTATCTGGCAATCGCAATCGCGCTTGCACCCGAAGAGCCTGACTGGTTCTCACACTGGCTTCTCTTCGATGTGGTATGGCGGCTCCTGGCAGGCATCGCGATGGGGTGGATAATCGGTAAGTTGCTCGGACTTGCCACATTCCGACTCCCGAGAGAGGCCGCGCTCGTGCGGACCGGCGACGGCTTCGTGGCACTGGGCATCACCTGCATCGCCTACAGCCTTACCGAACTCGTCCACGGTTACGGCTTTTTGGCGGTCTTCGTCGCGGCCCTTTCTTTCCGCAGCATCGAACGGCACCACGAGTTCCACAAGGAGCTTCACGACTTCTCCGAGCAGATCGAAAGACTTCTGATGATGGTGCTTCTTGTCTGTTTCGGAGCGGCCGTCAGCGTCGGTCAGCTCATCGACGAACTCGACTGGCGCCTGGTTTCATTTGCGCTTTTCGTTCTGTTGATCGTCCGACCGGTTTTCGGTTGGGTATGCCTGCCCTCGATCCTTCCCAAAGGAGAGAGAGCCGCCATTGCCATTTTCGGGATCCGTGGGCTGGGCTCCATCTACTATCTCGCCTTCGCAACAGGGGCGGCCGATTTCGAGGGTGTGGGCACGCTCTGGTCGTCCGTGGCCCTGATCGTGCTGATATCCATCGTCACCCACGGACTGACCGTCACGCCGGCAATGCGCTGGCTCGACCGGCAGCGTAGAACCGCTCCTGCCGGTAAGCAAAGCGCAGTGGGGAATATACTTGCCAAGTAGCGGGTGAGCTTTCCAGGTCGAATCCACCAAGATCAACTGCCCACACACTTCTCCTCCTCTTCAGAGAGATATTGCGCAGCGCGCATGATGATGCTCTCAGATGGAGTAAAGCATGATTGGCTTCTCAAAGCCCTTTAGGCGGTATTCGCGACTTTCGCCTTCAGCCGTCTGGCCTAGCGCCCGCTCCCACACCGCTTTGGTCACGAGAATCCGACCTGCCTCAGCGGCGGACTGGGCGCGAGCGGCGGTGTTCACAACGGTCCCGATCGCAGTCAAATCCCGGTGCGACCGGCCGAACTCTCCGAAGCTGGCCTCACCGGTGTCGATGCCGATGCCGACGCCGAGTTCACTCCCGTCCAGGCTGGCACCTTCCGCCGCGCGAATGTCACGACGCGCTCGGCAGCGGCGCTGGATCTCCCGCGCGGCGAGCACGGCGCGCTCGGCATGGTTCGCGTGGGGGATCGGGAAATTGAAGATTGCCATGATTGCGTCCCCGACCGTCTTATTGAGAAGACCGTCGAACTCCCAAATGGCCGCCGCACATTCATCGTAGAAATCATCCAGCAACGATGAGACGGAATCGGCCGAAAGCGACTGCGAAAGTGACGTATAGCCTCGAAGATCGGCAAAAAGAACGGAAACGTCGACGGTGATCTTTCGAGCTTTCATCACGCGTGTGAACATGAGTTCGCAAATCGTGCAGGTATTCGGATTCATCCGGCTCGGGCGAATCCCAAACGCCCGGAAGGGAATGGAAGCCGGACCGCGCAGGGGTACCGGGACACGCATCTGCTCCCAGCACCCCTTGCAAATCCTGGATTGAGAATACGACATTTTGCGCTGCCCGTTCGCGTGATGTGCCGCGATCTTTGCATAAATGGGGGACAAAATCTCGAAAATCGCCGGTTAAGCTCCATCGAAAAACATGCAAAGTTGCTGTTGCGCGGGCACGACCTGCTACCCTTGGGACAGTTCTTCAGCTGTTGCAGCTATAGGTGCGTTCCACAACGCATTGTCGGCATATTTGAAAGCAAGTATGCTTATAACTGAGACGACTATGAATATTACGACGAGACGCATAAACAGTTTCCGTATTTATTTCCAAATAACTCTCTACAAGGCCGTGTTGTTCCCGGAGATCCGGAGTGACGGTGCTCGCCTTGGCAGCAATTCTTGGGTGAGCCTCGCGGGAGCAATCGATGCTCGCCCCCGCGGGTAGCGGACGCTTTCGCTTGTTCGGGAAAGCTGTGGCCGGGTCTATTACCGAGGCTAATCTTTTACCGAGGCTAATCTTTCCTCACCGGCCCTGTGTTTGCGCGACGGGCAGATAGACTTTGGATCCCGCTTGCTCGACACGGCTAGACGAGCCACCGACTAGCAGGTAGCCTGATATCGCGAGGACCGAGAGCAGCAATATGCTAACCGGTAGTCCCGTTGAAGCATGGTATTCCGGTTCTTGATAACTTCGTCCATTCATTCGAACGCACTCCACTTCAGACAAAGTGAGAACGAGCGACCGATGCAGCGGTTCCTGAATCGGTTGTTGAACCTGGGTAACAATCTTAGAGGCGTTGTAACGAGCTGATATCATACCACGCTGTTGCGGCCATGAAGAAGGAATTGGCTGGATGGCGCTCCGCCATGTTCACGGACCGTTCCTAGTTATTTCAGGCGTAGTCCAAGCAAGGACCGGGCAAACACACGAGTGCCCGGCGGCCAGTCGTGAATGCTCGCTAGCGCCTCAACGGCTCGTCGCGTGACAGTTTTTAGTTGCCGTGCCTCTGGCTCTCTGGGGAACATGCGTCTTCCAGGCAGGCGCACGAGTTCTCTTGGCCCCAGTGCTTAATCAAAACAGGTCGTAAAGGGTGAGAAACACAATCATTCCGATGCAGAGTGCCGGCGTTGATTTGATCGCAAAATCGATTGCGTTGAATTGATATCCGAAGCTTTCAACATAAGACTTCACTTTGGCATCTCCCGGTGAGTTGATCAGGATCCTGAATGGCATATCAAACGGCCGTTCGCCTGTATTGGAAGCGCGTCTGGCGATATGCGCGCAGCGCCCGCGGCATCACTGCCCTACGAGAATGTAGCAAGCTATTCTCCGTGCCCATGCAGAGCTTCGCATGAGAAGTTTATCGATGGCCGGAGAGTTGAAGGCAGGGGCTTGGATCCAATCCTTTGCAGCGCTTAAATTAAGATATGCGCCATAAATGCGGCGAAACCAAGATTTATCCGCGTATCGTCTAGAAAAACTGAGGCTGGGTTCAGGTCGTCGCCTAATCCCTTGGATGTCCTGCTGTATGATATTCTTCGTTATCCGCAAAGGAGCCGTCGAAACGTGATTTGTAATTCGGTTTTACTTTGCGGATGCGGCGGACCTCGAAATCCTGGCATATTGGATTCCGGAAGACGCTGTTGCAAAAACTCCGCTTCGCCCATGGCGCATGGCTGGGTTGCGAATTCAGCGCTACGATCCAGACGGGAAAAATGTATAGTCAACTCATCGAAGCGATGCACCTCCTCCCGCAGAGCTTCGATATGTGGGCGACCTTCCTCCTCCTGGGTTCTTCGCTCACGAGATCAGCGCCACTCCTCCTCCCGGGCTGCTGATCGGTTCTTTCGGAAAGCCTGCCGCACCTCCTCCCGCGGCGGGCTTTTTCGTATCTTGTCGAGCAATCTGCCTTGGCGCGGATTAGGAAAGTGTCCGTGGTTCTCCGCTAAAGCGCCAGTGCGAGCTGCGGTGCGCTCCCATGGTCGACCGCCCGCAGAGATGAGAGCGTCACCCCAAGCAATCTGATGCCTTTAGCGGCGGGAAAGATCGATGACAGCAGCAGATCCACGATCTGCGCCATTTCTGCCGCGCTCGCCACCGGCGCGGGGAGGGTCTTGCTCCTGGTGATCTGCGTGAAGTCCGACCACTTCACCTTCAGCGTCACGGTCTTGCCGCGAATGCTGCCGGCCTCGCAATAGTGCCACACCTTGTCCATCAGAGGCCTGAGGCCTTCTCGGGCCGTCTCGAGATCGTGGATATCCTCCCGAAACGTGTCCTCGGCCCCGACCGATTTCCGGATGCGGTCCGGCTTCACTTCCCGCCCGTCGATACCGCGGGCGATCCAGTAGAAATACGGCCCTGACTTGCCGAAGTGCTGCTGCAGGAAAGCGAGATCACGAGCCTTGAGATCGGCCCCTGTTTCAATCCCAAGCCTCTTCATCTTCTCCGCCGTCGCCGGTCCGACGCCATGAAACTTCTTGACGGGAAGCATCTGGACGAACTCAGGGCCGTGCTTCGGCGTGATGACGAACAGCCCATCGGGCTTGCGCTGGTCGGACGCTATTTTCGCGAGAAATTTGTTGTAGGAGACGCCGGCGGATGCGGTAAGGCCCGTTTCGGCCCTGATCCTTGCGCGGATCTCTTCGGCGATCTCGGTTGCGAGTTCCATGCCTTTCAGGTTCTCGGTGACGTCGAGATAGGCCTCGTCGAGCGACAAGGGCTCGATCAACGGCGTATATTCAGCAAAGATCGCATGAATCTGCCGCGAGACGGCGCGGTAGACCTCGAAGCGGTGGGGCACGAAAATCAAATCGGGACATTTGCGCTTTGCCGTAACCGAAGGCATGGCCGAATGGACGCCGAACTTGCGAGCCTCGTAGCTGGCGGCCGCGACCACGCCGCGCGCTGCCGGATAGCCGACCGCGACCGGTTTGCCCCGAAGCTCGGGATTGTCGCGCTGCTCGACAGAGGCATAAAATGCATCCATGTCGATATGAATGATTTTGCGCACGCCGCCGCCAGGGGAGGGGACAATGACCGCTCCGCTTCCCTCATTGTCTTCCGGCTCTCGTCCCGCTCGCATCCATTTCCTTATCGTTCAGTCGCCGTCTGTTCTATCCGAAGCTCCACCGATTTATAGAGCAAACCGCTTTTCTCTGAATCGCGAAATTACTCTAACCTTTTGTTTGTACGCGATTCCGGGCGGAAAGCCGCTGCGCACTTTCTTGGAACGCACTAACTGATTTCCGGAAGCTCTTTGATCAGCTTGTCGAGCGTGATTGGATAATTTCTCACCCTTATGGCGGTCGCGTTATAGATGGCGTTCGCTACAGCTGCGGCGACACCGCAGATGCCGAGCTCCGCGACGCCCTTCGCCTTCATCGGCGAGGACATCGGATCGGTCTCGTCGAGGAAGACAACGTCCTGGTGCGGTATATCGGCGTGGACTGGCACTTCGTAAGCGGCAAGGTCGTGGTTGACGAAGAAGCCGCGCTCCTTATCGACGACCAGCTCCTCCGACAAGGCACCGCCAACGCCCATCGTCATCGCGCCGATCACCTGACTGCGCGCAGTAATTGGATTGAGGATCCGGCCGGCGGCGCAGACTGCCAGCATCCGCCGGATCCGGGTCTCTCCTGTCGCTACGTCCACGCCGACCTCGACAAAATGCGCGCCGAAGGTGGACTGCTGATGGGTTTTGGTGAGATCGCCGAACTCGATCCGGTCCTCCGCCACGAGCGCCTCATCGGCTACGGCCTGCGCCAGCGGCATGCGGCGATCTCCCGATCGGACTTCACTCTCTGCGAAGATGAGATCTTCGGCGCTGTTGAAGCTTAGCTTTTGCGCCACTGCTTCGCGTAGCTTGACGCAAGCGGCGTATACGCCTGCCGTGGAGCAGTTCCCCCCGAACTGCCCGCCCGAACCCGAGGAGACCGGGAAGCGCGAGTCTCCCAGGCTGACGGCGACCTTTTCGATCGGAACGCCTAGCATTTCTGCAGCGGTCTGGGCGATAATCGTGTAGCTGCCCGTGCCGATATCGGTCATGTCGGTTTCGACCGTGACGATGCCCTCGCGGTCGAGCCGGATGCGGGCTGCCGAGGGCAGCACAAGATTGTTGCGGAACGCGGCGGCCACTCCCATACCGACAAGCCAGTCTCCTTCCCGACGAGCCCCGGCTTTCTTGCTCCGTTCCCGCCAGCCGAAGCGCTCCGCTCCGGTGCGCAGGCAACCGATGAGATTGCGGTGCGAAAAAGGTCTTTCCGGATTCTCCGGATCGACCTGAGTATCGTTGATGATACGGAATTCGACGGGATCGAGACCGAGCTTTTCGGCCATCTCGTCGATCGCGATCTCCAGCGCCATCATGCCCGGGGCTTCGCCCGGTGCGCGCATCGCATTTCCTTCGGGAAGATCGAGTGTTGCAAGCCGCATGGCCGTCATCCGGTTCTCGCCGGCGTAAAGCAGCCGCGTCTGCTGAACGGCCACTTCGGGTCCTCCGCCCGGGAGGTCCCCGGACCAGCTTTCATGACCGATCGCAGTGATTTTGCCATCGCGACCTGCGCCAATGCGGATTCTCTGGATCGTCGCCGGCCGGTGCGTCGTGTTGTTCATCAGGAAGGGGCGGGGCAGGGCGACCTTCACGGGGCGCCCGGCTTCGCGGGCGGAGAGCGCGGCAAGCACCGCATCTGCGCGCAGGAACAGCTTGACTCCGAAACCACCGCCCACGAAGGGCGACATGGTATGGACTTTCTCCTTGTCGATTCCGAGCGTCGTCGCGAGATCGGTCCGCCACCAGTCGATCATCTGGCTCGACGTCCAGACAGTCAGGTCATCGCCATTCCAGGCGGCGATGGAGGCGTGCGGCTCCATCATCGCATGCGACTGATCCGGGGTCGTATAGATCTGGTCGAGCTTAACGGGCGCTGCCTCGAAGCCGGCATCGAAGTCGCCCGCTCCGGAGGCACCCCCTCCTTCCGGCTCGACGGCGCTGTCCTTTGCCGCCGCCAGGTCGAATGCGCCCTTTTCCTCGGTATAATCGACCTTGACCAGCGCGGCGGCCGCGCGAGCCTCCTCGAATGTTTCCGCGACCACGACGGCGATCGCCTGGTGATAGTGCTGAATCTCCATGCCGCCGAAGAGCTTGGCCGTGTTGTATTTTCCTTTCTTCAGTTCCCCCACCGCTTCTGTCGTTACGACCGCGATCACGCCGGGGGCCTTCTTCGCGGCGGCGGTATCCATGGACCTGATCCGGCCCTTGGCGATTGCCGAGCCGACCACATAGCCATAGGCATAGCGGGTATTCCGATCGTGCCACTCATAGGCATAGACGGCTTTGCCGGTGGTCTTGAGCGGACCGTCGATGCGGTGGATGGGCTTGCCGACGACCTTGCCCTGGTCGATCGGGTTCGTCGTGGCTGGTGTGTCGAATCTCATCGTCTCATCCCCTCGCTTCGGAAAGAACGGCGCTCAAAGCGCGTTCGACAAGCGTGAGCTTGAAGGCATTGTCGTCTGTCGGGCGGGCTCCTTCGAGAAGCTTGGCGGCGGCCGCCTTTGCTCCGTTAGGCAGCTCCGCGTCGGCGGCTTCTTTGCGCCAGGGTTTCGGCGCGATGCCGCCAATTGCGACGCGGCCGGTCCCGTCCGGCTGCACCACGGCACCGACGGCGACGAGTGCAAAGGCATAGGAGGCACGGTCGCGCACCTTGCGATAAATCTGTTTGCCGCCAGCCGGCTTCGGCAGGATGACCGCCGTGATCAGTTCGCCCTGCTCGAGGACATGCTCGATATGGGGCGTGTCGCCGGGCAGGCGGTGGAGATCCGCAATCGGGATGCTGCGCGTCGTGCCATCGGCTCGCACTGTCTCCACGACAGCGTCGAGGGCGCGCATGGCGACAGCCATGTCGCTCGGATGACTGGCGATGCAGGCATCGCTGACGCCAACCACGGCAAGCGGGCGGCTGAAGCCGGCGAGCGCCGAACAGCCGCTTCCCGGTAGCCTTTTGTTGCAGGGCTGATTGGTGTCGTAGAAATACGGACAGCGCGTACGTTGAAGCAGGTTGCCGGCGGTTGTCGCCCTGTTGCGCAACTGCCCCGATGCTCCCGCAAGCAGGGCGCGCGACAGTAGAGCGTAGTCGCGGCGGACCCGTTCGTCGGCAGCAAGATCGGTGTTGCGAACGAGCGCGCCGATACGCAGGCCGCCTTCCGGTGTCGCTTCGATCCGGTCCAGGCCGAGCCGGTTGACGTCGATCAGATGGGTCGGCCTCTCGATCTCCAGCTTCATCAGATCCAGGAGATTGGTACCGCCGGCGATGAATTTCGCGCCATCCATGCCGGCTGCGGCTTGCGCCGCTGCTTCGATCGAGGCGGGGCGCTCATAGCTGAAAGCTCTCATGCCTTCCTCCCTGCGACTTCGGTAATCGCTTCCACGATGTTCGAATAGGCGCCGCAGCGACAGATATTGCCGCTCATGCGCTCCCGGATTTCGTCAGACGTAATTTCCGCCGGCGCCGTAAGATCCCTGGTCACATGGCTTGGAATATTGGCGCGGATTTCTTCCAGCATGGCAACGGACGAACAGATCTGGCCGGGCGTACAGTAGCCGCATTGGAATCCGTCGTGCTTGACGAAGGCGGCCTGCATCGGATGGAGGTTTTCCGGCTGCCCCAAGCCTTCGAGCGTGGTGATGCTGTCGCCCTCGTGCATGACGGCGAGCGTCAGGCAAGCATTGGCGCGGCGGCCGTCGATGAGGACGGTACAGGCGCCGCACTGGCCGTGGTCGCATCCCTTCTTCGTGCCGGTCAGATGCAGATGCTCGCGTAGCGCATCGAGAAGGCTCGTGCGGTTGTCGAGGCGAAGCTCCCGGCTTTCACCGTTCACCTTGAAAGTGACCTTCGTGCTCTGAGATTCGGTTGTCGCTTTGGTCTGCGCGTGACTGAGCGAGTGCGCGCTCACGACAGTGACGGTAGCGGCCGAGGCGGCGAGCAGGTCGCGCCGCGAGATTTCGATTGCGCCAGGACTTTGCATATCGAACTCCATGTCTTGAAACGTTCGCGGCGGGGACTGCCGAAAGGGCCGCAAACATGAAAACAACGGATGCGGAAAAATGATCCCGCCCATTTCGCCCACAAGCAGCTAGGGCCCTCGACGGACAAAGCTAGGCGGGATGCCGAAAACGATGTGCCGTTTTCCGCCTGCATCCCGCTCTAACGTGTTGAAATCGCCTGCGATGTTTTTGACGCGATCCGATCTAAAATCATTGTGATCGCGTAGCTCGATCGGTACGCCGTGTGCCGCAGCTTCTGCCGGATCCCGGCTCTTTATCTTTTCTTTATGCGGCCGCCCAATCATCCCAATCGAAAATTGATCCCCTGGGCGCGCATTCTCCGTATGACAGAAACGTCAGGAGAATGCCCATGTCCGATGCCCTTTTCCTTGCTGCCGCCATCGGTGGCTTTGTGGTGCTTGCGCGTTACGCGCGCATCCTCGGCCGGCTTTAGGACGAACCGATGATCGATGCCCTTATCGGCCTGTTCGTCGCCGCCGCGCTCACTGCCTACCTCGTCGTGACGCTGGTCCGACCGGAACGGTTCTGAGCTGCCCTGTACGGAGATTTCCCCATGACCATCGTCGGGTGGCTGCAGATCAGCCTCCTCTTTCTCGCCGTCCTCGTCGTCATCAAGCCGCTGGGGCTTCACATGGCGCGGGTCTTTTCCGGTGAGCGCAACGCATTCTCCACGCTTTTCAGCCCGATCGAGCGTGGCCTCTATGCGGCCGCCGGAGTCGATCCGGTCAAGGAGCAGGGTTGGCTTGCCTACACGCTGTCGATGCTGGCTTTCAGTCTCGCAGGCTTCGTCGGGCTCTATGCGATCCTCAGGCTCCAGGCCTGGCTGCCATTGAACCCGCAAGGTTTCGGCAATGTGCCGCCGGGCCTTGCCTTCAACACGGCCGTCAGCTTTGTCACCAACACCAACTGGCAGAACTACGCCGGCGAGACGACCCTCAGCCATTTCAGCCAGATGATGGGGCTCACGGTCCAGAACTTCGTGTCCGCCGCCACGGGCATCGCGATTGCGCTCGCGATCATCAGGGCATTCGCGCGGTCGGCCGCGTCGACGGTCGGCAACTTCTGGGTGGATCTCACGCGGGCCACGCTCTATGTCCTCCTGCCGCTTTCCATAGTCGTGGCTCTCGCATTCGTGGCGATGGGACTGCCGCAGACCTTCGATGGGGCGGTGAACGCGACGACGCTCGAAGGCGCGCGACAGACCATCGCGCTCGGGCCGGTCGCCAGCCAGGAGGCGATAAAGCAGCTCGGCACCAATGGCGGCGGCTTCTTCAACGTCAATGCCGCCCACCCCTATGAAAATCCGACGGCGCTTTCCAACCACCTCAACATCTTTGCGATGCTGTCGATCTCGGCGGCGCTGCTCTATACCTTCGGCCAACTCGTCGGCAACTGCCGTCAGGGCTGGGCCTTCGCCGCGGTTACCGCTTTCTTCCTGATCGCGGGCGTAGGCGTGGTCTACTGGGCCGAGGCGCAGGGAAATACGATCCTGTCGGCGGTCGGTCTCGATCCGGCCGACGGCAATATGGAAGGCAAGGAAGTCCGCTTCGGGCAGGCCATGACCGCGCTTTACGCGACGGTGACCACCGGGCTTTCGAACGGCGGCGTCAACGGCATGCACGGCTCCTTGACCGGGCTCGGCGGTCTTGTGCCGATGTTTCTCATGCAGCTTGGCGAGGTTCTGCCCGGAGGTGTCGGCTCCGGCCTCTATGGCATGATCGTCTTCGCGATCCTCGCCGTCTTCGTTGCCGGCCTGATGGTCGGCCGCACGCCGGAACTGCTCGGCAAGAAGATCGAAGCGCGCGAGATGAAATTCGCAATCCTTGCCGTGCTCGTCCTGCCGCTTACCGTCCTCGGTTTTTCCGCGGTTTCCGCGGTCACGCCTTCGGCCGTATCGAGCATCGGCACTGGCGGCCCGCACGGTCTCTCGGAAATCCTCTATGCCTATACGTCGGCCGCCGGAAACAATGGTTCGGCTTTCGCCGGGCTGACCGGGAACACGCCGTGGTACAATACGACGCTCGGGATTGCGATGCTGCTCGGCCGCTTCGCCTATGCAGTCCCCGTGCTTGCCATCGCCGGTTCGATAGCCGTCAAAACCCGCGTCGCGGCTTCGAAGGGTACCTTCCCGACCGACACGCCGCTCTTTGCTGGTCTGCTGATCGGTATCATCCTTATTCTTGGCGGTCTGCAGTTTTTCCCCGCGCTCGCTCTCGGTCCCATCATCGAGCATTTTGCGATGCTCTCGGGCGAGACCTTCTGAAGGAAATCAGCATGTCTACGAAACCCGTCGCGCCGGCCCTGTTCGACCCGGCTATCCTTCTCCCGGCGGTTAGGGCAGCTTTCGCCAAGCTCCATCCGCGCCGCCTCGTCCGCAACCCGGTGATCTTCGTCACGGAGGTCGTGGCGCTGCTGGTCACCCTGTTTTTCGTCCGAGACCTCGTTACCGGCGGCTTGACACCGCTGTTTTCGGGGCAGGTCGCCGCCTGGCTGTGGTTTACGGTGCTCTTCGCCACCTTTGCCGAAGCCGTCGCGGAGGGCCGCGGCAAAGCGCAAGCGGACAGCCTCCGCCGCACCAAATCGGAGTTGACCGCCCGCAAGCTCCTGTCGCCTGAGGCGCGGGAGGCCGAGGAAATTCCGGCCAGCATGCTGAAGATCGGCGATCTGGTGATCATCGAAGCCGGCGAGCTGATACCGGGTGACGGCGAGGTGATCGAGGGTGTCGCTTCGGTCAACGAGAGCGCGATCACCGGCGAATCGGCGCCGGTGATCCGCGAGGCGGGCGGCGACCGCTCCGCCGTCACCGGCGGCACACAGGTACTTTCCGACCGGATCAAAGTCCGGATCACCACCGCTCCCGGTTCAACCTTCGTCGATCGCATGATCGCATTGATCGAGGGGGCGCAGCGTCAGAAGACGCCGAACGAGATCGCGCTGTCGATCCTGCTTTCCGGTCTGACGCTGATTTTCCTGATCGCCGTGGTGACGCTGTGGGGTCTCGCCGGCTATTCCGCGACCGTGCTGTCAGTCACCGTACTTTCGGCGCTGCTCGTCACGCTGATCCCGACAACGATCGGCGGCCTTCTTTCCGCGATCGGCATCGCGGGCATGGACCGGCTGGTCCGTTTCAACGTCATAGCCACTTCCGGGCGCGCCGTGGAGGCCGCCGGCGACGTCGACACGCTGCTTCTGGACAAGACCGGCACGATCACCTTCGGCAACCGCATGGCAAGCGCTTTCCTGCCGGTGCCAGGGGTCACGGAGGACGAATTGGCCGAAGCGGCGCTGCTTGCAAGCCTCGCGGACGAGACACCGGAAGGCCGTTCGATCGTGGCGCTTGCGACCGGCGCGTTCGGACGGCGCTTGCCCGATGCGGACCTGGATGCGGTCGTTCCCTTTGCCGCAGAAACCCGGCTTTCGGGAGTGGATCACTCCAGCCGCCGGCTACGCAAGGGGGCGGTGGACTCGATCCTGAAATTTGCAGGGCTCGCGGACGGCGACGTCCCGGCCGAATTCCGGCAGTCGGTCGAGAGGGTCGCCCGCACCGGCGGCACCCCCCTCGCGGTTGCTGACGGCAGCCGGCTGTTGGGTGTCATCCACCTGAAGGACATCGTCAAGCCCGGAATCAAGGAGCGCTTCGCCGAATTGCGTGCCATGGGCATCCGCACCGTGATGGTGACGGGCGACAATCCGGTCACCGCCGCTGCTATCGCCTCGGAGGCCGGCGTCGACGATTTTCTTGCCGAAGCGACACCCGAGGACAAGCTCGCCTATATCCGCAACGAACAAAAAGGCGGGCGTCTGATAGCCATGTGCGGTGACGGCACCAACGACGCGCCAGCCTTGGCGCAGGCGGATGTCGGCGTCGCAATGCAGACCGGAACGCAAGCCGCTCGCGAGGCGGCGAACATGGTAGATCTCGACTCCAGCCCGACCAAGCTGATCGAGATCGTCGAAATCGGCAAGCAATTGCTGATGACGCGCGGCTCGCTCACCACCTTCTCGATCGCCAATGACGTCGCGAAATACTTTGCCATCATTCCGGCGCTCTTCGTGACGAGCTATCCGGGCCTCGGTGCCCTCAACATAATGGGGCTGGCGTCGCCGCAGTCTGCCATCCTCTCGGCCGTGATCTTCAACGCCCTGATCATAGTGGCGCTCATCCCGCTGGCGCTGAAAGGCGTCGGCTATCGTCCCGTCGGCGCTGCTGCGCTGCTGCGCCGCAATCTCTTCGTTTACGGCCTCGGCGGCCTCGTCCTGCCCTTTGCCGGGATCAAAGCGATCGATCTTGCCGTCTCAAGCCTCAATCTGGTGTGATCATGCTCAATCAACTTCGCCCCGCACTCGTCCTCACCCTCGCCTTCACGGCGATCACCGGGTTTGCCTATCCGCTGGCGATCACTGGTGTGGCTCAGGTGCTTATGCCGGCAGAGGCGAATGGCAGCCTCGTTCGCAAGAACGGAGTCGTCATCGGTTCCGGCCTCATCGGCCAGAACTTCGCCTCGCAGAGATATTTCTGGCCCCGCCCTTCGGCAACTGTGCCGGGGCCCTACAATGCCGGTTCGTCGAGCGGCTCCAATCTGGGCACGACATCCATCAGGCTGAAGGATCGCGTCGCGGTCGACATGGAGCGCCTGCGGGAAGCGGGCGTGTCGGGCGTCGTGCCCGCGGATGCCGGTACCGCGTCGGCGTCGGGACTCGACCCGCACATCTCGCCCGCCTTCGCACGGGCCCAAGTTGCCCGGATCGCAAGGGCGAGGAGGCTCCGCGAGGCGGATGTCGCCGCCCTCGTTAAGAGAAATGCCCAAGGGCGTCTCATGGGCATCATAGGCGAGCCGCGCGTCAATGTGCTAGAACTCAACCTGGCCCTGGATGCTTCAGGGAACTGACGATTTCCGAGACGCTCTATGCCCGAGAATGATCGCGACCAGACGAGCCGCCCGGATCCCGATGCCCTGCTGGCGCTGGCCAAACAGGACAGGAGGGGGAAGCTGACGCTCTTTCTCGGCGCAGCCCCCGGTGTCGGCAAAACATATGCGATGCTCATGCGTGCGCGGCGCCTCAAGGAAGAAGGCGTCGACATCGTCGTAGGGCTTGTCGAGACCCATGGGCGCGGCGAGACTGCGGCGCTGCTCGAAGGGCTGGAGGTTCTTCCGCTGCGGCACGTGGAGCACAGCGGTCGTACGCTGCAGGAGTTTGATATCGACGCGGCATTGGCGCGTTGCCCGCAGGTGATCGTCGTGGACGAACTCGCCCATACCAATCTCGGCGACAGCCGTCATCCGAAGCGGTATCAGGACATCGAGGAGCTTGTCGATGCCGGCATCGACGTATGGACGGCGGTCAACATTCAGCACCTGGAAAGCCTGGCCGATGTCGTCGCCCAGATTGCCGGCGTAGCCGTTCGGGAGCGTATCCCGGATACGGTGCTGAAGCGCGCCGACGAGGTTTTCCTTGTGGACCTGCCGCCAGCCGAACTGATCCAGCGCCTGAAGGAGGGCAAAGTCTATCTCCCAGAGAATGCCAGTCGCGCCGCGGAGCGTTTTTTCCGGCTCGGCAATCTAACTGCGCTCCGCGAGCTCGCTCTCCGGCGCACCGCTGACCGGGTCGACGACCAGATGGTCGATTATCTTAGGCAGAATGCGATCGAGGGTTCGTGGGCCGCGGGGGAAAGGCTGCTGGTCTGCATCGGACCGGATCGCTTGTCGGAGAAGGTGGTCAGGACCGCGAGCCGGCTCGCATCGGGCCTGAACGCCGATTGGATCGTGATTTCTGTAGCGCGCGCAGATGGAGATGCGAGCACCGAGGCCATGCGGCGACTCGACGCGACCATTCGCCTCGCCGAACAACTGGGTGCCGAGACGCGCCGTATAGTCGGCAGTGATTTCGTCGAAGAAATCCTTAAGCTCGCGCGACGCGAGCACGCAACTCAGATCGTCATCGGTGCCAAGCGCCACCGCTTCCCGCTGCTGCCGTTTCGTCGCTCCCTGCCTGATGCGCTGGTAGCTCGCGCATCTGGGATCGGCATTCATCTGATCACCGACAGGAACGAACCGGCGCCAAAGCCGAAGCGAAAGCATAAAAGAGCCTTGCCAGAGGGCTCCGGCCGCGCCTTGGCCATTGCCGCATCCTCTGCCGCAACGGCGACGGCGCTCGGAATTTTGATCGAGCGCTTCATCGTGCTTCAAAACATCTCGCTGCTCTACCTGCTTGCCGTGCTCGCCTCGGCCGCTTACGCGGGTTATGTCGCCGCGATCGCAGCGGCGCTTATTTCCGTCCTCGCCTATAATTTCTTCTTCATCGAACCAGTTGGAACCGTCACCGTAGCCGAGCCGCACGAAGTGTTTGCGCTCTTCACTTTCCTTGCCGCAGCAATCCTTGCCGGAGGTCTTGCCTCGCGCGTTCGCGAACAGGCGAAGACAGCGAGCAGGCGGGCGGCGGCGACGCAGGCGCTTTACGACTTCTCCCGCAAGCTTTCCGGCACCGCTAACGCCGAAGACGTGCTCTGGGCCGCCGTGACCCAGATACAGGCAACGCTCCGGCGCAACGCCGTACTTCTGCTTCCGGCCGGCGGGGAGATCGAACCGGCGGCGGCCTGGCCGCCGGATACCGAACTTGGCGTCAGCGACATGACGGCCGCCCGGTGGACCTTCGAGAGGAACGAGGCGGCCGGCAATGCCACGGGCACGCTGCCGAACAGCCCGTTTCAGTTCAGGCCTCTCAGGAGTCCGCATGGAATTGTCGGCGTCTGCGGCTTCCTGCAGGACGACAAGCCGCTGGATATAAGCGAGGAACGGGCGCTTGCCGCCATCCTCGACCAGACCGCGGTCGCCGTCGACAGGGCGCGGCTTTCGCGTGAAAGCCTCGATCAGGCCGCCCGGCTGGAGGGGGAGAAGTTCCGGCAGGCGTTGCTTTCGTCCATTTCTCATGATCTCAGAACGCCGCTGGCGACGATCACCGGAGCGGTAACGAGCCTTCGCCAATTGGGCGAGCGCATGCCTCCCGAAAGCCGCGACGATCTGCTCAAGTCGATCGAGGAAGAGAGCGGCAGGCTCACGCGCTTCGTCGCCAACCTGCTCGACATGACCCGGGTCGAGGCCGGCACGATCAATGCCAGGCGCGACTGGGTCGATGTGGCGGATGTCGTGCATTCTGCAGTGGAACGCGCGCGGACATATTTTACAGGGCGCGTGTTCGAAACCAGCATTGCTGCCGATCTGCCGTTGATTCGGGGCGACAGCGTGCTGTTGGGACAGGTACTCTTCAATCTGCTGGACAACGCAAACAGGTTCGGCGGCGACGAGGCGATCAGCATCTATGCGCGCCGGGAGGGGGATGAACTCGTGCTTTCCGTTACCGATCTCGGCAAAGGGATTGCGCCTGACGACCTCGATCATGTGTTCGACAAATTCTTCCGGAAGGGAAAGCCGGACGGGCGCTCGCTCGGAACCGGGCTCGGTCTTTCGATCAGCAAAGGCTTCGTCGAGGCAATGGGCGGGCGGATCAAGGCGGAAAGTCCGGCACTGAAGCGACGCGGCACCCGCATCAGCATGCGGTTTCCGGTTGCTCGCACCGGAACGGCTGACAAGGGTCGGGAATGACGGTGGAACGTATACTCGTCGTCGACGACGAACCGCAGATCCAGCGGTTCCTGCGTCCGGCGCTCATCGCTGCGGGTTACGACGTGGTGGAGGCGGCCGACGGGACCCAGGCGCTTAAGGCGGCCGCGACTGCGGCGCCCGACGTGATCATCCTCGATCTCGGGCTTCCTGACATGGACGGCAAGGATGTCGTCGCCAATATTCGCGCCTGGTCGCAGGTGCCGATCATCATCCTTTCCGCACGGGACCGTGAAAGCGAGAAAATCGCGGCGCTCGATCTCGGCGCCGACGACTATATCGAGAAGCCCTTCGGCATCGGCGAGCTGACGGCGCGCATTCGTGCGGCATTGCGCCATCGCATTCAGATGGAGGGGGGCCAGGCGCAACTTTCGGCCGACGGTCTCTCTATCGACATGGTCAAACGCGCGGTCACCCGCGACGGCGAACCGCTGCGGCTGACGCCCAAGGAATATGATCTGCTCGTCATGCTCGCGCGGCACGCCGGACGGGTGGTCACCCATAAGACGCTCCTCGCATCCGTCTGGGGTGTGGCACATGGCGAGGATCTACACTATCTGAGGGTCTTCATCGGCCAGTTGCGCGGCAAGATAGAACGCGACCCAGGTCGTCCTAAGGTCATCCGTACCGAGCCGGGCGTCGGGTACCGTTTCGTCGGTGACGAGAGCTGAATGGACCTGCGTACCTCGTAGGTAGGGCGGGACGAGGAAAAGTCTGTGCGGTTTTCCGTATCCCGCTCTGATTTGTTCGAATTGATCACGTTCATGTTTTTAGGTCGATCCGGCCTCGAGACTTTGTGATCTGATGATGGGCCAGGTTGCCTCCGTGTGCCACCGCACATGTGAGGCCATTTTTTCGAGGCGGCCGGGCCGCCAGCATGGAGCTGTTCATGGAGGAATTTCTGCTGTTTGCGCTGGTCGGCTTTCTCGCCCAGGCGATCGATGGCGCTCTGGGCATGGCATATGGTGTCATCTCTTCGACGGTGCTTCTCGCCTTGGGCGTGCCGCCCGCTCAGGCATCGGCATCGGCCCATGCGGCGGAACTGTTCACCACCGCCGCTTCCGGGTCGGCCCATCTTTACCACCGGAATATCGATTGGAAGCTGTTCTGGCGGCTCGTCCCTTTTGGCGTCGTCGGCGGAATGCTGGGTGCTTTCGTGGTGACCTCGTTCGATGGAGATCAGGTCAAGCCTTTCGTCACAGCCTATCTCGCAGTGATTGGGGCCTGGCTGCTTTATCGCTCCTTCCACCGCATTCCAACAAAACCGGTCAAGCTGAGAATCGTTGCGCCGCTCGGTGCAGTCGCGGGATTTCTGGATGCCGCCGGCGGCGGCGGCTGGGGGCCGGTCGCCACCACCGGTCTGCTCGGCGCCGGCGGGCAGCCGCGATTTGTCATCGGTACCGTCAGCGCAAGCGAGTTTCTGATCGCCCTGTCTGTATCACTAAGCTTCCTGGCCACAATCTTGACCGGTCATTGGGAGCAGGCCGGCGAGTTCCGCGACTATCTTGCTTCCATTGGCGGGCTCATCATCGGCGGCGTGATGGCGGCTCCTCTTGCAGGATGGGCCGTCAAGGCGCTGCGGGAGAAAACGCTCCTGCGTCTCGTCGGATCCATGATCGTGCTTTTGGCCGGCTATCAGACGCTGGAGCTCACCGGGTTCTAGATGCCCTGTCCGTGGCCTCGCATGATCTCGGACGCACCGTTCTGGGAGATGCTTTTGGCCAAAGTCGCGAGCAGGTCGGTTTGGGATATGATGCCCACGACCTTTTCGTCGTCGTCCAGTATGACGACGGCATGTGTCATGCCGTCCGTCAGGCGGGGGAGCAGGCTGATCGCAGGGTCGGACGGGTTGGCGGTGGCCGCCACGGCAATCGGCAGTTTGCTGCCGGGTTCCTTGCCGGCCAGCTCTCGCAGGCCGACCGTCCCTTGCAGTTTCCCGTTTTCGTCGAGCACGGGAAGTGTTCGAATATCATGCTTCAACAAGAGGTATCGTGCATGGTCCGGCGTCGTGTCGGCCGGAACGGTTACGACGTCGCGGGACATGATGTCGGCACATGTCAGCTCTCCCCTCTGTCTGATGAGGGCCTGCAGTTCGACTTCCCTCAAGAGAGCATCGATGTCCGCGCGGCTGACGTCGAGTGTCTCGTTCAAGCGTGCTATTGCGAGATCAATGTCCTCGGAATTGAAGCCGACCCGAAGCGCAGGCGGGGGATCGGCCGTTTCATGCGTGTTCACTGGTGCAACAGCCGGTCGGTGCGGATATTGGCGCCGCGCCATCCGGTGGAATACGATGCCCAATCCCACAAGGATCAGGGAGTTGATGGCTACCGGTATGAACGGGAACCAGAAACCCGCGCGCGCGATCGCCGCTCCACCTATCACCGCTGTCAGCGCGGCGGCGCCTCCAGGGGGGTGAAGCGACCGCGTGAGCGACATGGCAAGGATCGCCAGGGCAACCGCAAGGCCGATGGCGACCATCTGGTCCTTCACGAAATAGCTCACGGTGACGCCGATCAGGGCGGAGATCGTGTTCCCGCCGATGATCGACCAGGGCTGCGCAAGCGGACTGGCCGGAACCGCAAAGAGCAAGACCGCAGAAGCGCCGATGGGGGCAACGATCAACGGCAGCTGAGGATCGTCGCCGAAGATGAACCCGCAGACGAGACCGGTCAAACAGATGCCGATCAGCGCTCCGAGACAGCCGATAAGGCGCTCTTTCAGCGTTGCGCCCGCCAGGATCGGGGAAAACAGCTTAAACCTGGGCGAAGACCCTGGCTTCTGAACATTATCGGGTGGAGGCGGAACAATCATTTCGGGGGGCGTCAGATGCAGTTGCTCATTTTTCGAAGCTTATGTGCCTATAAAAAGAGCGAAGCAATAGGCCGATCGGATTTCCGTGTCGTTCCGATCGATATTTTGGAGGCCAGAAGTTGGCACGCAAATTGCTCCTCAAAGGCGAAACAGTTGACACGGGTGCAGCTTGGACGTCTTCGACATCTCCTCCGCTCTGATCTGGCTCGCTCTTGGATTGAGCGGCCCCGCGTTTCTCACGGCTTTTGCCGATCAGCCACGTGGCTGGAAATCCGCCGCCGAAACGACTGTCGGGACCAGTGTTTTCGTCGCAGCATTGGGCCTATGTCTTTCTGCCGGAGCCTTTGTCGCGACCGCGGTCGCTGCTCCCGTAGCACTCGCCGTCGCCACAATGTTTCGACGAAACTGCCAACGGCTGCCGATGTTGGCGGTCTCGATTCTCTGCCTGGGTATCTATCTCTAAAGCCCCATATAGCCGCCGATTGCAGGCGCTTCAGTCAGGCGGATGCCGAGTCGCCTCGTCGCCGGGTGCCGACGGTTGAATAGTTTCAATTCGACTTGCTTCGGGCTGGCCGTCGGGCTCGATCGGCTCGGAGAGCGTCCCGATCGGCTTCGCCGCCAAAGCTTTCAGATCTTCTGCGAGCCCGGCAAGCTGCGCGGCAAAGTCCAGAAGGTCCGAAGCGGCGCACTGCGCCGCGGTTTGCAGGAGGTCCGGGGCCGTTGCTGCATCGTCGGCGCTAACGTTTTCGCGGTCGCTCATATCCATTTCTCATTGCTGGAGTCGCAACTAAGATAGACCCGCTCCGCCGTGGTGAAAATTGGGACAAAAGGCCGATGTCCGCACCTCGGCGGGAAGCGGAGGACCGTCGGCCGTCTCGCTCGGATCGGCGGCTGACAGCCATCAAACCACGAGCGCCCAGTAAACCACGGGCGCCCAGTAAACCACGGGCGCTCAGTGCCGGGCCACTCACCAATCTGGCTTAATCCGTTTATCTGGGCCGGAGCAGCCAGGTTCGTGCGGCTGCCGTCCCTCGCGAACCGGGTTCTTCGGTCGCGGCGGGAACCGCTTGGACAGTGCCCGCGGGCGGCGGAAAGGTGGGCGCAACGAGCATTGGGAGGATGCGCTGGAATACGGCGCCGCCGAACGGCACCGCATTCCAGCCCGAGGTTCGGTTGCCATATGTCTCGGGCAGTCCGCGGGGCTCGTCCAAAAGGGTGAGCAGCAGGTATCTGGGATTGTCCGCCGGTACGATACCCATGAAAGATGTGACGTTGAGCTCCCTGGAATAGCGGCCCCCGACCACTTTCTCGGCTGTGCCGGTCTTGCCGCCGATTGCGTAACCGGGAACATTGGCTCTCGTTGCAGACCCGACAGCGGTGTTGAGGCGCAAAAGATGGCGAATTGCCTCGCTGGTGTCCGACGACACGAGATCCTCCGCTATCGTCCGTTCGGAAACGGGGCTGTCCTTTATGAAAGTGGGCCTGATCAGCCTGCCGCCGTTCGCCAGAGCGGCCACCGCAGTGCTGGCCTGCAGCGGCGTAACGGCAATCCCATGGCCGAATGAGACCGTTGCCGTCGCCACCTCACTCCACGAGGATGGCAGCAGCGGTGCGGCGCTCTCCGGCAGTTCGGTTGCAAGCGGCGACAGGGCTCCGAAGCGTCCGAGGAATGTCCTCGACGCTTCCGGTCCGAGGGCCAACGCCATTTTCGCCATGACGATATTGGAGGAGTGCACGAATGCTTCGGGAATGGTCAGCGGTCTGTACTTGCCGCGATAATCATGGATGCGCATCCTCCCGAAATTCAAAGGCTTGCTCGCATCCACCACCGATTCGAGATTGAACCGGCCCGATTCCAGAGCCATTGCCGTCGTCAGAGCCTTGAAGGTCGATCCCATCTCGAAGACGCCAGCAGTAACGCGGTTTATTCGGTCTGGCTTGAATGCATTCTCCGGATTGTTCGGATCGAAGTCCGGATAGGAGGCGAGCGCGAGAACTTCGCCATTGGTGACGTCGAGCAGGAGCCCGGCACCCGCGGCAGCCCCGAATTTCGTGATGGCCTTGCCGAGCTCCTGCTCCAGTGCGTATTGGACGCGCAGGTCGATCGACAGCTCGACCGGTTGGAGTTCACGTCCCTTGAGTTCCATCCCGGCACCGCGCAGGTCCGCGAGCCAGTTTGCATCAATCCACTTTTCAATACCCGCAATGCCCCGATTGTCGATGTCCACGGCGCCAAGGATATGGGCAGCCAATGAGCCGTTCGGATAGAGCCGTCGGTTTTCGGGGCGAAAGCCGATCGCTGCCAATCCTGAATCGATGACAGCCTGCTGCTTGTCCGGAGTTATCTGCCGCTTGATCCAGGTGAAGGCGTCTTTGCTATGCAGGCGCGAATGGAGATCCCGGGCATCGAGTTCGGGGAAAAGCCCGGTGAGTTTTTCAACCGCCTCGTCCAGGTCTGGGATCGACCGCGGCTCGATAAAGAGCGACGCGATGGGTATATCGGTCGCGAGCAGCTCCCCGTTTCTATCGACGATTGCGGGCCGGCCACCTGGAGCCCGGTCATAGGTGATGCTGATCCCGAGGCTCGCTTCCTGCTCCATTCCGAGCTGGACGAGTCGCAGAAAAATACCGCCGAATATGGCAGCAAACGCCGCCATGATGCAGATGATGCGCACCCGTCTGCTGTGTGCCCTGCTCCGAAGGGTGAAGGCGTGCTTCCTCATTTGGGATCCTCGGCGAGATAAGAGACGGCAGGCTCAATAGAGGCCCTGCGGGGCGGTCAGTAGCTGCTTGCGCAGCGCTGCGGGCTTGTCCTCGTCGCCGTTTGCTCCGAACCCGTCTATGACGGGACACTCGGTCGAACACGGCGCGGTTCCCGGCTTGAATGCCTCGACGATCCCGCCGGGATCTGCAGAAGCGGCAAGCCTGCCTGTGCGGCGATCCACGGTTGCGAAGGTCAAGCCCTCTGGAACGGGGAAGTCGATGGCAGCTTTGCCGCGCAGTGCCGTCTTCATGAAATCGATGAAGATCGGGGCTGCCAGTCCGCCGCCCGTTTCGCCATAGCCCATCGGCTTCGGCGTGTCGTATCCCATGAAAACGCCGGTCACGAGTGTCGGGGTGTAGCCGACGAACCAGACGTCCTTCTCGTCGTTCGTGGTGCCGGTCTTGCCGGCGATTGGAACCCCGAGCTGCGCCACCTTGTGCGCCGTCCCATGTTCCACAACACCGCGCAGCATCGATGTCACCTGATAGGCGGTCATCGGGTCGAGCACCTGCTCGCGGGTATCGCGAAGCACCGGCTCTTCCTGATGCTGCCAACTTGCGGCGTTGCATTGATCGCAATCGCGCTGGTCGTGACGGAAGATCGTGCGGCCCTGGCGGTCCTGAATGCGATCGATCGCCGACGGCGTCACGGAGCGTCCGCCATTGGCAAGGACCGCATAGGCCGCTACGAGCCGCATCAGTGTCGTTTCACCGGCTCCGAGCGACATCGGCAGGTAGGGTGCGAGTTTATCGTAGAGGCCGAACGCCTGGCCGTATTCGGCAACGACGTCCATGCCGAGATGTTGCGCGAGGCGAACGGTCATCAGGTTGCGGCTTTTCTCCAGCCCCGTGCGTAAAGTGGACGGACCGCCGAATTTTCCGTCGTAGTTCTTGGGTCTCCATATTCGGCCTGTCCCGTCCGGCTTCGCAATGGGCGCATCCGCGACCAGCGTCGCCGGAGTGTAGCCGGTATCGAGAGCGGCCGCGTAAACGAACGGCTTGAAGGCTGAACCGGGCTGGCGGGATGCCTGCGTCGCGCGATTGAACCGCGACTGCGCGAAGGAGAAGCCGCCAACGCTCGCCAGCACGCGCCCCGTATGCGGGTCCATTGCCACGATCGCACCCTGCACTTCCGGTATCTGCCGCAGGAGAAAACCACTTTCCGCCTCCTCGACATAAATGACATCGCCTGGCGAGAGAACCTGCAAAAGGGAGTCCGCCTGCCTTATTTTGCCCGTGGCGGAAAGTTTCAGTGCCCAGCGCATGGACCTGCTGTCAATGAAGCCCGTCACAGGACCTGGCGACGATCGCCCTGAACCAGGATCCGCATTTCTAAGCCCGATCCGCACGCCCTCGTCCGAGCAGGAGAGGACCGTCGCGAGCTGCCACTCCTTCACATCCGCCAAGGTTTCCTGTTTCTCCAAGGCGGCCGCCCAGTCTCCGGTCAGATCGATATGGGCGAGCGGCCCCCGGAATCCTCGCATCTGATCGTATTCGACGAGGCCGGCCCGCAACGCCTTGAGCGCTGCCGCCTGAAGCGCCGGGTCGAGCGTCGTGCGTACTGAAAGGCCGGCAGTATAGAGCGCCGCCTCGCCATATTCCGCGGCAACCTGCCGGCGAACTCCCTCGGCGAAGTAGTTAGCCTCTGCCATAAGGGGGATCGCGGCTCGAGGCTTTACGCCCAGAGGTCTCGCCATCATATCACGTGCTTCCGCGGCGCTGACGAAGCCGTTACGTTGCATCTGGGCGATCACCCAGTTGCGCCGGCTGATCGCGCGTTCGGCATGTCGATAAGGGTTGTAGTTGTTGGGTCCCTTCGGCAGAGCAGCGAGATACGCTGCCTCGGCAACGGTCAGTTCGCTGACGGATTTGTCGAAATAGGTTAGCGCACCGGCGGCAATGCCGTAGGCTCCGAGCCCGAGGTAGATGTCGTTCAGGTAAAGTTCCAGGATCCTGTCCTTACCGAGTGCGTGCTCGATCCGAATGGACAGCACCGCCTCCTTGATCTTGCGTTCGAGGGTGCGGTCCGAAGAAAGCAGGAAGTTTTTGGCGAGCTGCTGCGTGATCGTGGAGGCGCCGATCAATCGTTGACCTGATCCGGCATTCATCGCGTTGGACCAGGCAGCCTTGGCGACACCCAGGACATCAATTCCCGAATGCGTATAGAAGCTCTTGTCTTCCGCCGAGAGAAAGGCGCCCTTCACGCGCTCCGGGATCGCGGCGATGGGCAGGAACAGACGCCTTTCCCTGGCATACTCGGCAAGCGGCGTTCCGTCATAGGCGTAAAAGCGCGTCATGACCGCCGGCTCCCATTCCGCAAGTTTGCGGTGGTCCGGCAGGCCCCTTGTAAGATCCGAGAGATAAACGGCGCCGATACCGAACGCGGCCAGCATCGCGGCCGATATGATGCTGAAGATAAAACCAATGCGCTTCATGCCGATCCCGACAGCTTCATGCCAGACAAAAACTTGGCACAGGAATAGGCGCCGCCGTCGCGGAAGCGGCGAAAGCGGTGACTGAAAGCCCTGTGGCGACTTGAACTGCGGCGAAGATGACAGAAGCGTCGGCACTCGACAAACGAGCAATATTGCGGGTAGGCATGAATCAGATTTGGCCTTAGCGAAACTGATTCCATGGAACTCCCCAAGCTGCCCCTCAATGCACTACGTGCCTTCGAAGCATCGGCGCGCCACTGCAGCTTCACGCGTGCCGGGCTGGAGCTACGGGTTTCGCAGACGGCAATCAGCCATCAGGTGAAGGCGCTCGAGGATCTGCTCGGCGTCAAGTTGTTCCGGCGATTGCCCAGGGGCCTTGCCCTTACCGATGAAGGCTCAGCCCTTGCCCCGGTTATGAGCGACGTGTTCAAGCGCATGTGTGCAACCGTCAGCCGCTTCGAGGAAGGGAACTTTCAGGAGGTTGTCACCGTAGGCGTTGTCGGCACCTTCGCAGTCGGATGGCTGATGGAGCGGCTATCGGACTTTCATGATGCACATCCGAACCTCGACCTCCGCATTCTGAGCAACAACAACCGCGTCGATCTGGCTGGCGACGGCCTGGATTTCGCGATCCGGTTCGGGGACGGCTCATGGCACGGCACGGAGGCGATGCACCTGATCGCCGCGCCGCTATCGCCGGTCTGCTCGCCTTTGATTGCCGCCCGGCTGGTTGAACCGGCCGACCTTGCCCGAATCGAGCTGCTGCGTTCGTATCGGTCCGATGAGTGGGCGCAATGGTTTCAAGCGGCGGGCAGCCAGTCTCCCGTTCTGCGCGGCATGATGTTCGATACCTCGCTGGCACTGGCGGAAGCGGCCGCGCGAGGCTTCGGTGCGGCCCTCCTGCCGGTCACCATGTTCGAGCACTATATCGAGACGGGGCGTCTGGTGCAGCCTTTCGAGGTCACCGTAGCGGCGGGTGACTACTGGCTCACATGGCTGAAGTCACGCCAGTTCACCAGAGGCATGCTGGCATTCAAGAGATGGCTGAAGGAGCAGTTCTCCGGTCCTTCCGCCGACCTGTAGAAGCCGGGTGGCCGGAGATCGTCTTGGCGCAAAAGCCAAGGCACCTTTTTGTGTATCGATTACCTGCCGCAGACTGATGGGACCAGGGACCATTGCACGCGGTGCATGGGTGGCGTGATGCAATGGCGCTACCGCTGCGTCGGTAGGAAACCTATATTCGCCTTATCGAACGACGCCGGAGCCGAACAAGGTTGCTGACGTCCACAGACCTCAGGAAAGGGGATCATCATGAACGTAGCACGCTCCTTGAACAACTGGCGCAAGTACCGTCAGACAGTGAACGAACTTGGCCGCATGACCAACCGCGAACTGGACGACCTCGGTATCAACCGGGCCGACATCCGCAGCGTCGCCCGCGCTTCGCTCGCTGGCTGACAGCGCAATAAACCATCGCTTCGCAAGCGCCCGCCCGATGAGGCGGGCGTCTTTGCGTTCGGGCATCTGCTATTAAGCCTTGCACTTCGTGCATTGCTGCATTGCAGCAAAATACATAGAAACTGACCGCAACCATTGTATGATTGTTTTCAACGAAGCGATGCACCTCCTCCCGCAGAGCTTCGTGATTCAGGCGGCCCACTCCTCCTCCCAGGGACGTCTGAAGGACCAGCGGCACTCCTCCTCCCTGTCGCTGATCGGTTCTTTTAGGAAAGCCTGCCGCACCTCCTCCCGCGGCAGGCTTTTTCGTTTCTGGCGTCCACGTCAACGGTAGGTCATGGAATTCGCTCGGCAAGGGGAGCGTGTTCGAGTTGCTTGAGCAGTTGCTGCCGGTCAGCGAACGGTCGCACATCAGGTCGAGGATCTTCACAGCGACGGCGACACCCTCCCTGCTGGTAGGCGAGATGTGATGAATTGCACACCAATCGTCCAGCGCCGACCGCATGACGGCAACGTCGTCCGGCCTATAAGTCCCCTGGGCCATGTTATCCTCCCTCGAACGCAACGAAGTAAGCGTTTCTTGATCACCCAACGTGTGCAAATCACCGCGTGGCGCTGTAACCATCAGTGGTAGAGTCGGTTACCACGACGTCCATTCGAACGTCGTGGTTCTGTGGGTATATCGTTCTTATTCTTGCCTGCGCGAAGCCAACGCCCATCACCCGCCGCTTCGCTGTCATTCCGGCCAGCGTCCGGTCGTAATAGCCCCCGCCATAACCGAGGCGATAGCCCGATGCGTCGAAGCCCACGACCGGTGCGATGACGATATCCGGCGTGCATGAATGAGGCGTGGCCGGAACGGGTATGTTCCAGATGCCACGGGTCAGCTTGTCCCCCGGCCGCCAGAGGTGGAATTCCAGAGGCTGCTCCTTCTGAACAACCACGGGAAGCGCACATTCGCCGCCTTGGTCGGATATTTGCCGCATCAACGGTCTGAGGTCGGGTTCACCCCGAAAAGGCCAGTACAAACTGACTACAAGGCCGCGCATATCTCCGATTTCGGCAAGTATGCGATTGACGATCTGCGCTTCGCACATTGCCCGATGGTCGGGAGCCATTGCCAGGCGTTCAGCGATTAGGCGAGCACGTTCGCTTTTCCGCCACCGCCTGACATCGACATTGTTCGTCCGGTCGGATGACAGGCCGGCATAGGCCGGGTCGAGTTCGTGCATCAGGCATGGCGGCGAGGCGAAAGCCGGGGGAATATCGTCGTCCTCGATGTCCATGCTTGTCGCTTCCTTTTCAATCTCGCTCAAGGCCATGTTCAAGCCCTTTTAGGGCGGCACCACGGAACCGAATGCCGTGTCGGACGCGCGCTCTAGGCTGCGGCCGTGACCTCAGCGCTGGCAGATTTGGACCTTCGTTCGTGCATCGCCGCTTCCATTCAGTCTACGCAACATTGCCGGTCAAGCTCAGCCTTGCACGCACCTCGAGGGAATTGATGAACCGCCTCTCTTCATCGAAAAGTCGGTGGTTTGGCCCGATCTGAATAATACAGGGTTCTCTCGTACCAAGATGCCAAGGCCGTTCCCCGCTGACAAACGAATTGAATTGCTGTTTGACCGCAAATTTTTTGCTCTTATTTTGACCGGCGTAGCGTAACGGAAAGCTGCCTACGTGCGCCTGGATCACACGTTGCCTTCGGAGATTGCCCGTAATCCCGCAAGTGCCGGCCCCAAGACACCCTCATCGGCGTTCGCGGATCTAACCATATACACCGGATAGGAGTATTGCGGCATTCCAGGCACCAGGTGAAGCTGGCCCGCCGCCAGATGCGGCTTCACTGCACTCATTCTGAAATAGCCACAGCCGCCGCTCGCAAGAACATAGCTGAGCGCCAGGGGGCCGAAATCGAACGAGAGGTCAGGTTCGACATCCGGAAAGTTCATGTCGCGATGCAGCGCGAAGTCAGGCCCCCAATCTGTGTGAACATAGCTTGTCTTCTTCAGGCCCATTGCGGGATCGCTTGTCGCAAGCACAAGCTTTTCTTCCATCAGCAGATCGATTTCGAGGCCCGGGCGATGTTGAGGTGCATACATGATCGCCGCATCGACCATTCCCGAAGCCACCTGGTTGATCAGATCCCGTGGCACGTCCACATGTACGCGAAGCGCGATATCCGGAAGAGACTGCCGGATCCATCTGACCCAATCTAGCAGCAGTGGTTGCGCAAGCGTGAGTTCGCTGCCGACCGTCAGCACCGCTCGGTGTCCGGCCGGCACCGCGACCTGTTGACGCGTGCGCTGCCAGAGTTGAACGAACATTGGCGCGTGGCGAAGGAACTGCTCGCCAGCCGCGGTGAGAGACGCTCCGCCCTTATTCCGAACGAATAGTGGCCGGCCGAGCAGTTGTTCGAGGGTGCGAACCCGCGCGCTCACTGTCGTCTGAGCAACATTCAAGCGCTCGGCGGCGCGAATAAAACTGCCCGTCGAGACGATCTCCAAGAAAGTGCGGCGAGTTCAATATCCATTGAAAGACAGCATAAATACTGCTCTTAAGCGCCGATCAAATTCCTTTGCTCAATACTAACGAGGCCGTGAGCTCAGGTAAATCCATCAATGCGCACAGTGTCAGTCCACCAGGGCTTGGCCGGGGCAGCTTGCTGTTGTCAGCCAAGTGTGAGAATGCCGTTTCAGCCGGGCTCGGCATCTTTTGATGAGCAGCCGGCTTCTCAAATCGGCTGCCTCTGCGAGGCATCTTGATCTGCGGATTGGCGATTGGTCCTGATCATTGTTCTGGCTCGCAGCATTTTGAGCATCTCGAAGCCATTATACCTGCGTAGAGGGTGGCGCGGCTGGTGCAGCACCCGCTCGGCGGGTCTGGCCTCGATTGGACGCCCGGCACACAGAATGAAACCCGGTCGGTAGCTTCCGCTATCATGCCCATGTGGTGCATGGCAACTATGACGCTGGTCGTCAACTCCTCGTACAGTTTGTGCAAAGCGAAATGCTCCGCGGCGGATCTCAGATCGGGCGCCATGGTCGGTTCGTCCGCCATGACAAGTTTCGGCGATACCGCGAAGCGCAAGTGCTCCCCACGACACTCTGGCGCATGCCGCCCGAGAACTTGTGCTACCGCCATCGTCCTTTTGGCGGCTACCTCAAGCTACCTTGTCGGATTCAACAACTGCAAAGCGATTCTGATCCGTGCTCATCTTTGCGTCGAATCGAAACGACGGAGAAAAGCATGCAGGTAATTGCAATTTCCGCGCAGCCGGATCTTCGCGCGAAGCAACTTCTCGAACAGCATCACAGGCTCCGAGCGCGGGTCTTTT
Organism: Sinorhizobium medicae; assembly: GCF_007827695.1. Classification (GTDB taxonomy): domain Bacteria; phylum Pseudomonadota; class Alphaproteobacteria; order Rhizobiales; family Rhizobiaceae; genus Sinorhizobium; species Sinorhizobium medicae. The sequence goes on from NZ_VITA01000003.1 coordinate 386,762, forward strand.
CCGATCGGTTGGGCTGGGCGGTCTGCGTTCTCGACGGACTGGAATCGGACGCTTTTGATGATCTCGAGCCAACCTACATCATCGCTGTCTCGGACAGCGGCCGGGTCGCAGGATGCGCCAGGCTCCTTCCGGCAATCGGCCCAACAATGGTGGCTGAGGTCTTCTCCTCACTTCTCCCGGACGGACGGCTGAAAGCTCACCCCCAGATGATCGAAAGCTCCCGCTTCTGTGTCGAAACGGCTCTAGCGGAGGGAAGGGCAGGCGGCTTGGTCCATGAGGCGACGCTGACTATGTTTGCGGGCATCATCGAATGGTGCATGGCGAATGGTTACACCGAGATTGTCGCGGTGACCGATCTCCGATTTGAGCGGATCCTCGCCCGCGTCGGATGGCCATTGCAGCGTTTGAGTAAGCCCAAGACGATCGGTCCCACGATAGCCGTGGCCGGCACGCTGCCGGTCACAGCGGACAACTTTCTCAGGCTTCGCCCTTCCAACTATCGCTCTGAACTTGCCCCTCCCTGCCGATTTTAAGGAGAGATCCGTGACCCAGCTTCGTTCTCACCCCCGACTCGTCCGCAAGCTTCAGGAGGCACTCGGCGATCAGCTCTGCGTCGCCCTGGATGACGCGAGTGTCGTTGAGATCATGCTCAATCCAGACGGAAAGTTGTTCATCGACCGGTTGGGCGACGGTGTTGCGCTTGCCGGGGAAATGTCATCAGCTGCTGCTGAAATTGTTGTCGGTACAGTGGCGCATGCGCTCCAATCCGAGGTCGACAGGGAACAGCCGATCATCTCCGGTGAGTTGCCGATCGGTGGTCACCGTTTCGAGGGGCTCCTTCCCCCGGTCGTGGCAAGGCCTGCCTTTGCGATTCGGCGCCGCGCCTCACGCCTCATCCCCCTCGAAGACTATGTCCGCACCGGGGTGATGACCGAAGATCAAGTCTCGACTATCCGAAGTGCAATTTCCTCGAGGCTCAACATCATCATCTCCGGAGGGACCGGTTCCGGCAAGACGACGCTTGCAAATGCTGTCATCGACGAGATCGTCAAAACCAGGCCGGATGATCGCCTCGTGATTCTTGAAGATACCGCGGAAATTCAGTGCGCGGCCCAGAACGCCGTTCTTCTACATACCAGTGATAAGGTCGACATGGCGCGGCTCCTTAAGAGCACCCTGCGCTTGCGTCCCGACAGGATCGTCGTGGGCGAAGTGCGCGACGGCGCGGCCCTAACGCTACTCAAGGCCTGGAACACCGGTCATCCCGGTGGGGCGGCTACGATTCACTCCAACACCGCCATGTCGGCGCTCCGCCGTCTTGAACAGCTGACGGCCGAGGTAAGCCAGCAGCCAATGCACGAGGTTATTGGAGAAGCCGTCGATCTGATTGTTTCGATCGAGCGCACGCCCCGCGGGCGACGCGTTCGCGACGTCATCCGCGTCGAGCGTTTCGCCGGCGGCGAGTATGAGATCGAATCCGATCAGCTCACGGAAGAACAGGAGGCGCGCCATGTTGCATAAGCAAGCACTCATCAGCTTTGTTGCAGCCGCCAGCCTTCTCATAGCTGTGGTGCCGGCGCTTGCGAGTTCAGGTGGGGGCGGTCTTCCGTGGGAAGGGCCGCTAGAGCAGATCCAGGAGTCGATCACGGGCCCGGTCGCTGGATATATTGCCCTTGCGGCCGTCGCCATCGCTGGCGGAATGCTCATTTTCGGCGGCGAGCTGAACGATTTCGCGCGGCGACTTGTGTACGTCGTTCTCGTGGCTGGCATCCTGCTCGGCGCCACTGCCATCGTTGGTCTGTTCGGCGCGACTGGCGCCTCGATCGGGACTCCAGACGAGCAGATCGCCAAGCTTGGGTCGAACGGAGGAGGGGAGAAAGCTCATGTCTAATTCCCTCGGTCTGCAACGCAACCGCGTTCATCGCGCGCTTTCGCGCCCGAACCTCCTGATGGGCGCGGACCGGGAGCTGGTTTTGATCACCGGGCTTGCGGCCGTGATCCTGATCTTCGTCGTGCTTACGATTTATTCGGCGCTCTTCGGTGTCGCAGTCTGGATCGTGATCGTGGGCTTTCTCAGGATGATGGCGAAGTCCGATCCACTGATGCGACAGGTCTATTTACGGCACATTTCCTACAAACCCTACTATGGGGCGACTAGTTCGCCGTGGCGCCGATCCTGAGGTGTCGGCAATGGTAGCCCTCAAACGTTTCCGTGCGACCGGTCCGTCCTTCGCCGATCTGGTCCCTTATGCCGGCCTGGTCGATAACGGCGTTCTCCTCCTGAAGGACGGAAGCCTGATGGCCGGCTGGTACTTTGCTGGACCGGACTGCGAAAGCGCCACTGACCTCGAACGCAATGAATTATCGAGGCAGATCAATTCGGTCCTGTCGCGCCTTGGAAGTGGGTGGATGATTCAGGTCGAGGCGATCCGCATTCCGACAGTCGACTATCCATCTGACGACCACTGCCATTTCCCTGACCCGGTAACGCGTGCGATCGATGCCGAGCGCCGCGCGCACTTCGCACACACGCAGGGGCACTTCGAGAGCAAGCACGCGCTAATACTGACCTATAGACCGCTTGAGTCGAGGAAGGCTGCTCTTAGCAAATACATCTACTCGGATGAGGAGAGCCGCAAGAAGTCCTACGCGGACACGGTACTATTTGTCTTCAAGAACGCCGTCCGCGAGATCGAGCAGTATTTCGCGAACACGCTTTCGATCAAGCGAATGGAAACGCGCGAAACGGTTAAGAGGGGCGGGGAGCGGGTTGCCCGGTATGACGAGTTGCTCCAGTTCGTGCGGTTCTGCATAACAGGCGAGAGTCACCCCGTCCGCTTGCCGGATATTCCGATGTATCTAGACTGGCTTGCGACCGCCGAGCTTGAACACGGGCTGACGCCGAAGGTTGAGAACCGCTTCCTTGGCGTCGTTGCTATAGACGGCCTGCCGGCGGAAAGCTGGCCAGGGATCCTGAACAGTCTTGACCTGATGCCGCTCACCTACCGATGGTCATCGCGCTTCATCTTTCTCGATGCCGAAGAAGCCCGGGCGAAGCTCGAACGCACACGCAAGAAATGGCAGCAGAAGGTGCGGCCGTTTTTCGACCAGCTGTTTCAGACGCAAAGCCGCTCGGTGGATCAGGACGCCATGCTGATGGTGGCCGAGACTGAGGATGCCATCGCCCAAGCCTCGTCGCAGCTGGTCGCCTATGGCTACTACACGCCTGTGGTCGTGCTGTTCGATGACGATCGGAACACGCTGCAGGAGAAGGCCGAATCTGTGCGCCGACTGGTTCAGGCCGAAGGATTTGGTGCGAGAATTGAGACACTCAACGCGACCGACGCTTATCTCGGCAGCCTGCCGGGCAACTGGTACTGCAACATCCGTGAACCGCTGATCAACACCAGTAACTTAGCTGATCTCATTCCTCTCAATTCGGTCTGGTCCGGCAACGCCGTTGCACCATGCCCCTACTATCCGCCGAACTCGCCCCCACTGATGCAGGTCGCCAGCGGTTCCACGCCATTTCGGCTGAACCTGCACGTCGATGATGTCGGCCATACGCTGGTCTTCGGCCCGACGGGGTCAGGCAAATCTACGCTGCTGGCGCTGATAGCGGCGCAGTTTCGCCGTTATGACCGCGCCCAGATCTTTGCTTTTGACAAAGGGAATTCGCTGCTTTCTCTAACGCTTGCAGCGGGTGGCTATCACTATGATCTCTGCGGCGACGATGCGGAAGAGAGGAACGCTCTGGCCTTCTGCCCTCTATCCGAACTGAAAAGTGACGCTGATCGGGCGTGGGCGACGGAATGGATCGAGATGCTGATCGCCCTGCAGGGCGTCATCATCACCCCCGACCATCGCAATGCCATTTCCCATCAAGTCTCACTTATGGCCAGCGCGACGGGGCGCTCGCTGTCGGATTTCGTTAGCGGCGTTCAGATGCGCGAGATTAAGGACGCACTTCATCACTACACCGTCGACGGTCCGATGGGCCAGTTACTTGATGCTGAAGAGGATGGGCTGACGCTTGGCGCCTTGCAAACTTTCGAAATCGAGCAGCTCATGAACATGGGTGAGCGCAACCTGGTGCCTGTGCTCACCTATATCTTCCGCCGGATCGAGAAACGCCTGGATGGCTCGCCAAGCCTGATCATTTTGGATGAAGCATGGCTCATGCTCGGCCATCCGATTTTCCGTAGCAAGATCCGCGAGTGGCTGAAAGTGCTTCGCAAGGCGAATTGCGCCGTGGTGCTTGCTACGCAGTCGATCTCGGACGCTGAGCGCTCCGGCATCATTGATGTGCTCAAGGAATCCTGCCCCACAAAGATCTGCCTTCCAAACGGCGCTGCTCGGGAGCCGGGGACGCGCGAGTTCTACGAACGGATCGGCTTCAACGAAAGACAGATTGAGATCGTTTCGATCGCCATTCCGAAGCGAGAGTACTACGTCGCCACTCCGGAAGGCCGACGGCTTTTCGAAATGGCTCTTGGTCCCGTGGCACTCAGTTTCGTGGGGGCATCGGGGAAAGAGGATTTGAAGCGCATCCGCGCACTCAAATCCGAGCATGGCCGCGATTGGCCAATCCACTGGCTTGAAACGAGAGGAGTTCAAGATGCCGCAGCGATACTCAAAAAATAGTTGGTTCGCTGGTTCCATGGTCGCTTCGATGACAATCGTCGCTGCCCTGCCGGTTCACGCCGGCACGGCTACCGGTGCGGCAACGGAGTGGACGCAAGTACTCAACAACGCAGAACTGGTGTCCCTTGTAGGTCAATCTGGTGAGCAAATTCAGAACCAACTCACCCAGATTAGCCAGCTATCCCAACAGATCGAAACACAGCTGAACATCTATCGGAATCTGCTGCAGAACACGGCCGCCCTGCCATCGCACATGTGGGGGCAGGTCGAGAACGATCTCAATCGGCTCCGTAGCATCGTCGACCAAGGGCAGAGCATAGCCTTCTCGATGGGCAATGCTGACGATGTGCTGCAGCAGCGGTTTGCAAGCTATGCCGACCTAAGAACAAACCTGCCGGCCAATGAGACGTTCTCCGCGACCTATCAAACCTGGTCGGACACCAACCGCGACACGATCGCCAGCACGTTAAAGGCGGCAAGTCTCACGGCCGATCAGTTCGAGAGCGAGGAAAGCGCAATGTCCTCCCTTCGGTCAATGTCCGAAACGGCGGATGGCCAGATGAAGGCGCTGCAGATCGGACACCAGATCGCCGCTCAGCAGGTGGCGCAGATGCAGAAGCTTCGCGGTCTCGTCTCACAACAGATGACGCTAATGGGAACCTGGCTACAGACCGAGCAGACCGATAAGGATCTGGCTCAGGCGAGGCGGGAAAAGTTCTTCAGAGCCGAGGTGAAGAGTATTCCGGAGGGGCAGAAGATGGAGCCCCGCTGGTGAGCCGCGCCGTCCTTGTTGCCTTGTTGTTGGCTGTCGCCGTAGCATCGTCGGCAGCGACAGTGCTGATAATCAACCCCAGAGACACGCTCAAATCTTCCCTCACTGAGCAGCAACGCAGTGCTCGGGAGAGATTCTTCGGCACCGGAAAGGAGCTGCCGCCGATCAAAGATGGTCAGGAGATGCGTCCGAGATGGTGAAGGTAACTCGTCCGTTCCTGATTGCCGGACTTTTATGCATAGCCTATTCAGCACCCGCTTTCGCACAAGAGGGACACGTCCTCACGGAACTGGAAAACCAAGTCTCGTCCGCTGCGAAGGGGTGGGAGACCACCATTATGAATGCCGCACGATCCCTATTTTGGATTCTGGCGGCAATCGAGATTGGTATAGCGGCCGTCTGGCTCGCCACTCAGGCCGCGTCGCTGGACAGCTGGTTCGCCGAGCTGGTGCGGCGTATTATGTTCGTCGGCTTCTTCGCATTTATTCTGGAGCAAGGTCCAACTTTTGCGAGAGCCGTCGTCGACAGTCTTTTCCAGATTGGTGCGGACAGCGATTCAGCTTCACCTGCTGAAGTATTCGACGCCGGTATCCGCGTAGCCTCGCAAATGTCGCAACAGGTACAGTTTGGCGTCTTTGAGGATAATGCCTTGGCGATCGCGGCGGTATTGGCGATGGGCGTCGTCGTCATTTGCTTCTCGCTTGTCGCAGCCATTTTCGTGTCGGTCATGGTCGAGATGTATGTTGGCCTCCTCGCCGGTATGATCATGCTCGGACTGGGCGGCTCGTCCTTCACCAAGGACTTTGCTGTTCGGTACCTGATCTATGCTTTCGGCGTCGGCATGAAGCTCATGGCCCTGGTGATGATCGCCAAGATAGGATCGAGCGTCCTGCTTGGCCTCGCGCAAGCCCCCACCGCATCATCCGATAAATTCGTAACTGCCTTAGCGATCGCCGGTATTTCCGTCGTGGTCTTCATCATCGCAATGTATGTGCCGACCATTCTTCAGGGTGTCGTCCAGGGCGCGTCCGTCAGCGGAGGAATGGAAGCGATCCGCCATGGCGGACAGGCGGCATCGTTCGCCGCCGGTGCGGGCTTCCTCGCCGCCGGTGCGGCCGGCGCTGGCTTTGAAGCGGGAAAGTTCGCACGAGCAGCGGGTTCATCCGTCGCAGGTGCGGCTCTTCGAAGTGTGGGTGCCGGAATCGGGTCGGCAGGACGCGCTGTGGGGTCCGCTGCCAAGGAAAAGGCAATCGGCGCTCCCGGTGCCTATGCCGGATCCATTCTCGGACTAGCCAACGCAAAGCTCGACGAGCAACGCAGTGGGCTTAGCGAATCCCTCCCGAGCGCAACGAAATCCCGTAATCAGGAAGCGAAGGAAGATGGCAGTAAACCGCACGCCTGAAAATCCCTATCTTGCCGCTCGCCAGGAATGGACCGAGCGATATGGCTCCTATGTGAAGGCCGCAGCCGCATGGCGCGTTGTCGGCATACTCAGTCTTGCCTTGGCCCTCGTAGGTTTCAGCTACGCTTTGTACCTCAGCACTCAGGTCAGGCTGGTGCCCTATATCGTGGAAGTCGATAGGCTTGGAACTTCGGTTGCGTCTGGCTTCCCCGAGCAGATCGAATATGCCGACGCCCGCGTAGTACGCGCCACTCTAGGCAACTTCGTCACGAGCTTTCGCAGCGTCACCCCGGATGCCGTGGTGCAGAAGCAATACATCGACCGCACCTATGCGCTTCTACGCACCTCCGATCCGTCCACTCAAAAAATCAACGATTGGTTCCGAAGCAACTCCCCGTTCGAGAAGGCCAGATCTTCAACAGTTGCCATCGAGGTCAACAATATTGTGGCCCTCTCGAACCAGACCTATCAGATCGACTGGACGGAATACGAGCGGGACCGGAAGGGCAAGGAAACCGGGACGCGCCGCTTTCGGGGCATTGCAACGGTCGCGCTTACCGCACCGCAGGATGAGGCGACGATCCGTCTTAATCCGATCGGCCTCTATGTCACAGATTTCGACTGGACGGCGCAGCTATAAGGCAGGGGACTTCTCAATGCAAAAAACTCGATTGCTCACGGTCGCCGGCTGCCTAGCCGGACTCGTCTTTGTCAGTGGCGCGCAGGCACAAAATATGACAACCAACGAGGTGAAGGGAACGAAGATTTCGAGCAAGTGGCGTGGCACGCCAGGGCTGGTCACGAAAGGACCGGACGGAAAAGTGATTTTCCTGTTCGGGGAAACCCAGCCTTCTGTGGTTTGCTCGCCCCTACAGGTCTGCGACATAGAGCTCCAAGGTGGGGAGATCGTTCGCGATGTTCTCGTCGGTGACACGGTGCGCTGGAAGGTGGAGCCTGCGATTTCGGGAGCAACAGGGGGACAGGCGATTCATCTGGTCGTCAAACCTTCGGAGCCCAACCTTCTCACCTCGATGGTGGTCACGACCTCCCGGCGAACCTATCACATCCAGCTCAAGTCCCATCCCAGCCAGTACATGGCGCGCATTGGCTTCGAATATCCCGAAGACGTATCGACCAAGCTCTCGGACATCAATGCTCGCCTCGAGGCCGGCGGCATTCCAGGTGCCGCGCCCGACAAGCTAGACTTTTCCTATTCAATCAGCGGCCAAGCGTCATGGAAGCCGAAGCGGGTCTATTCGGATGGGGTGAAGACATACATCCATTTTCCAAGGTCGATTTTCGGTCAGGACGCGCCGGTCCTCTTCGTCGTTTCCGGCGGTCAAAATCGCATTGTCAACTATAGAATGAAGAACGACATGATGATCGTGGACTATGCAGTCGACAAGGCGATCCTCGTTTCCGGGGTCGGTTGGAGGCAGCAGAAGATCATCATTCGGCGGGGAAGCTGAACGATGCAGAATCTTCTTTCGACTGTGATTGCCGCCGCGCTTTTGTCTGGTTGTCAAACGGCGGATCAGGGCTTGCGTCCCAGCTCAGATGCGGGAGCAGTCACCGGACCGGCCGCGAGCGCCATCGCCGGCGACATGGTGAGCCGTCTTGCCGAGCAAATCGGCCCTGCCACAGCTACGACAACAATCAGAATGGACAAGGATACCTCCGAGTTCGCGATAGCCCTCGAAGCAGCCTTAAAGGGGTGGGGCTACACGGTCGTCACCGACAAGAAATTGGTCAGGGGCATCAAGCCCGTCGAGCTTGCATATGCAGCCGAGAGCTTCGACGGACAGATTCTGGCTCGACTCTCGACGCCTTCCATTGCGTTCGGGCGAGCTTACACGCCGACTGGGGCCGGCGCCATGCCCGCTAGTCCGCTGTCGATCTTGCAGCGCAACTGACGGAGAATGGATATGGTCCAGTCGCTTCAGCTCGGCGCGTCCAGTCATGCCGACGATCAGAAGGCCATGCGCCGCCTCAACCGCCTGCCGATCTTCGTTGCCATCACTGTCATCGTGCTTTTTTTCGCCGTCGTTGTGATTGGCCTGTCGTGGCGCGGGGTCTCCCTCAAGCGTGGCGACGACACCCAAAGCATCTCCAATACTCCGGCGACTAGCTTCGGCGAGCAACTCAAACGGGGTGTAACGGACGGTATCATCGGAGAGCCAGTTGAACGCGAGGCTTTCCAGCCGACGCCAGTCGTTCACAAGGTCGACACGCAAGAATCCGTTGTTGAAAGAAGGCCTGGGGAACGAAAGGAGCGACGACCTAAGCTTGAATCCGAAGAGGAGTGGAAGGCTCGCCTGAAGCGAGAGCAGGATGAGCAGTATATACGCGAGGCCCATCGCCAACGAATGGCTCGCCTCCAAGCCCATGCGACCGCGCTCGATTCTCCGCTGAAGGTGGACGTTTCCGATATCAAGAATTCAACAAATCACGCCAACACTCGTCAGTCTAGAAATCTCGAAGCGAAGGGTGCCTCAGACCTACATGCAGCTGCTATGAAATCGGGCCTGATAAGCCAGCAAGTCGACCCGAACGGCCAGATATCCAAGGAGGAGTTTTTTAATAAGGAAATCAAGGATCTTGGCTACCTGCCGAACCAGGTTGTACCGCAGTTGTCATCTTACGAATTGAAACGCGGCTCGGTTATTCCGGCCACATTGATCACTGGCCTCAATTCCGATTTGCCAGGACGCATTGCTGCTCAGGTCAGCCAGAACGTCTATGACAGCGCTACCGGCTACAGACTGCTCATTCCGCAGGGAGCCAAACTCCTGGGGCGCTATGATTCGAAGTTATCCTTCGGCCAAGAGCGGGTTCTGGTCGTCTGGACCGATTTGATCTTTCCCAACGGTTCAACGCTGCAGATTGGCGGCATGGCCGGCACAGACGCCGAAGGATATGGCGGCTTCAAGGATAAGGTCGACCGTCATCTGTGGCGGACCTTCGGTTCCGCGGCTCTAGTCGCAATAATCGGAACCGGTATCGATATGTCGTTGCCAGAGAGTTCAACGCTTGCAACGCAGGACACCGCCTCAGACGCTGCAAGGCGTAATTTCGCGGAAAGCTTTGGTCGGGTGGCGGAACAGACGATCTCAAAGAACCTCAATGTGCAGCCGACGATCCGTATCCGTCCTGGCTACAAGTTCAATATTCTCGTTGATCAAGATATTGTTTTTCCGTCGGTTTATAATGGCCATTGATGGTGGCCTCCGCATCCGGCGCATCTCCCTGCTCTGCGAAGGCCCCCAAGAAGTGCTCTTTCCACCTAGTTAGCGAGAGGTTGAATGCTCGGAAAACGTGTGGCAAATTGTGCGCGGTAAACCTCAGGAAGAACGGCATGGGTGATCACCCGGGGCCCGTGGCCCGCTGGCCTACTAGACAATCGCGCCATCAGTGGCGCGCAAACGATGCGACGAAGGGCCCCTTCGCAACGGCGCAGGAACAGAAGGAGTATTCAATGCAAACGGAACTTCGCCTGTTAATCGACATGACAGAAGCTGCAAATGATGAACGAATGATAAAAAGTGCAGTGCTCAGCTTCGCCAACGCTCATGGTTTTGAGCGTTTTGCGTATCTGCAAACCCAGGGCGATGATGTTCAGACATTCAACTCCTACCCAGAGGAATGGCAGGACATTTACCTCGGCAGCCGCTACTCGATCATCGATCCGGTGATCACTGAAGCCAAGCGTCGCATGAATGTGTTTTCCTGGACGGTCGACGATTGGCCGGCTCGTGGAAGATCGGAGCTTAGGCGTTTCAAAGACCAGGCAGTCGCGCACGGTATTCGCAGCGGAGTGACGGTTCCCGTTGAAGGGAGTTTCGGTTCCAAGATGATGCTGACTTTTGCGTCTTCGGAGAGGAAGGCTGACGTTTCGAAACTCCAGGACGCGCAAGATGCAATACAGGCTGTCCTTGTGATCCATTATCGCCTGAAGATTTTAGCCGCGGTCACAATTGTCAGTCCGAAAACGATGCTTTCGCCAAGAGAAGCCATGTGCCTTATGTGGGCGATGAAGGGTAAAAATGGCCCGGAGACGGCAAAGATCACCGGGATCAAGCCGCGAACGGTCCAGCACTATCTCGATAACGCGCGCCGCAAGCTCGGAGCGCAATCCGTTCCTCATTTGGTAGCGATTGCCAGAGATCACGGACTGGTCTGAGCTTCATTGCTCGCCCTCCAAGGAAAGATCAGGGACGTAGCCAAGCGCGTCGATGATTTTCGAAAGTTCATCCTGCTGGGCTTCGGATTTCTTCTGACGCGCGACATACTCATCCTGCAAGCTCTTGAGTACGGCTGCCGGAACAGAAGGGTCGGTGGTTGCGCGAGCCCATTCCTCATAAACACCTTCGTCGGCCGCGATTAAGCGGCGGTGCTCACGAATTGCAGAAACTGCGAGCACCTCTAGATCCGACTTTTGCAATGAAACGAAGCAGGGAGCGGTCGGCTCTTCTTCGTCGTTCGTCTCGGATGAGTTCCCTGTATGCATTCGCTTCTCCCCAACCTGAGCATTCGCCGCTCAAAAACACAGTCGTCGTGAGCATTAGACCGACATGGTCATGAGTGCTCGACCTGTCGTGCAGACCATCATGCTACCCCCAAAACCCAACTAGCAGGTGACAGGATGGACATCGCAATATCACATGTGACAAAAAATAGGAACTATCGTTCCTGGAACGATCGTTCCTTTTGGGTTTGGATCAGGCGGTGGAACTCAACGAAGTCATGGCGATCAATCTGCGTCGGATTCGTCATGTCAAACAACTGACGCAGGAGGAACTGGCGGTTCAATCGGGACTGAGCGCGCGCTATATCGGGTCGATCGAGCGCGCCGATGTCTCGGCCACCGTGACCGTCCTCGGGCAGATCGCCGCCGCTTTGGGTGTCGAGCCAGCCGAACTTGTGACGAAATCTCGCTAATTGGCTCATCCCAGCCCGCGTTGGGCTCAGTATGACTTGCGGTGGCGCTCTTCCCGAAACGCGCCTGGTCGCTTGTCAGAGATCATGAACGGGCGATCTTTAAAGGTGGGCGTCATCTGTATGCCGCTAAAGGAGCGGAATTATTCACTGATGTCCCCTACACTACCAGAGCGAAGGTCAATTTCCGCCGATGCGGGACAGATCGATTCGAATGCCCGAGCGCTCAACCGCCTGTGTTTCCTCTGCCCGATCGTTGATTGATGTCGCTGCGGGCCCCTCGACTGGACGTACTCCGCTCTGCTGCGGAAGCTCGATAGGTTCTCCCGGATCAGGAGCTTGAAACACGCTCACGCCCTCGAATTCACCGGTCTTCCACGCGTGGACCGCGTCATCGAAGATCTGAGGGAAAGCATCTTCGCTTGCGGGGCTACCGTACCACTTGGCGACGATCCTCAGGATCCTGGCGAACGTCGCCGTGCCTTTGCGAAGATTTTCGCAGGCGTCGAACAGGTCAGGGTTCAGATCGGCGGGTTCTCCAACGCGGACCGGAAACTGGGTTAGCCCGACGCGGACTACTGCCCTGTCAGAATACTCCCGAACGATCGCCATTGCCTCATCGGCCGATGTTATCTTCGGCAACAGTATCAACCGGCCGCCGGATTTGACGGTGATGGAGAGAGGATCAACGGAGCCTGCGGCCACCACAAACTGCTCGACTATCGCGGGCTTAAGTGAGGGATCCGCGCATTCTTCAACCAGGACAGCTTCTAGCATGACGTCTCCTTGGCGATCAGGTGTTGAAGGAAAGAACAAGCGGTTTTGCGAAGAGCTTGGCCCAGGCGACGGCGCTGGCTCGTTGGACTGCTACGATGGATGTCCCTTTGGCCCACCATCCGTTCCCAACCGCGACGATTAGATCCGGGTCGTAGAGCATCGATTGCAGTAACGGCCACACAATGAGCTGCTCGTAGCAGATAAGTGATGCCGCGCGGCTGGGTCCGATAGTGACGATCGGATTGGCAAAGAAATGCGCCCGCGCACCGCCGGTCTCACCGAGCAACGACCGCCAAGGTTGCCACATCGACCCTGGTACAGGCATCCGCTCGCGATAGGTGATCCTGCCGCCGTCGGCAGACAGAGTGACGAGCACATTGTCGTATCCGTTAGCGTCGACGGTGGCGGCGCCGGCAATCACCGCGATATTCGTGCCCCGCAGAGCCCTTAGCCAGAGCCGTTTGGTGGTCGCCGTCCAAAAACCCAATGCGCTTTCGGGCAGAACGACATTCCGAATGCCACCAGATGCGTGGTTCTTCACTATTGCAATCAGATCAAGGTGCCGCTGAATGCTGGCGTCGCGCCCGAGCGACCGCCCGAGTTCAAGGTCGACGCCCTGCCAACCATCGGGCAGTTTTGGGTCGGTCCAGTTTGTGGCGGACCAAAGCCAAAAACTTGCGAAGGTGATCGCGATAGGCGGCCACATCCGGGTTGCAAGGCCCATGAGACCGATTGTCGTTGCAGCCAGTCCCCACCAGCCCCATTCGGGAAACAGAATGCCGGCGGCCGTTACAGGATGCGCCCAACCGGTGATGCCAAAGGGTGGAACCGACATAAGGGCGATCGCCGCCAGTTGGCGAAGCGGACGGACGCCCGAGCGCTTCGTCCAGAGCACGGCATGAACAGCAACAAAGCTCGCGGATGCCAACAGCCAGAGCAGCAAGCCCGGCCAGAGATCAGCCGAGTAGAAGGCCATCACTCCCTGCGGCAGGCCACTTGATGCCGCCAAAAAGTATCCTCCCGCGACAAGAGCCGCCGCAAGTCTCGTGCGAGCCTGCGACCAAAGGGTCGGGAACGCCAGCGCCACCGGCAGGAGCGCGGGGTGGCCGCTCCAACCGCCCGCCCCGGCGGCAGTTGCGGTGATGATCAGCAAAACCGGTTGGAGGCGGTTACGGCGCATAGGTCAGGACTTCTTGCGCCAGGCCGAGGATGCCGGAAGCCGGGACGGGGCCGAAGTAGCGAGAGTCATAGGAGCTGGCGAACCGCGAGTGCAGGAAGACGTAGTTTGCCGGCACAATTCCGCCGGGGAACTCGGTCATAGGTCGCCCCTGTCCGTCTCGTTGCGCTAGACCGGAGGAGGGAATCGGATGGCCGTTCACCGAGACGCCGACGCAGACGTCGACCCGTTGTCCCGCAACGGCGATGACTGTCTTGATGAGCGGCGCGACGTCGCCAGGACACAACCCGGCGCGAAGGTAACCGCGCCTTCGCGCCTCTTGCATGGCCGCGGTTTGAGGCGGGCAAACCAAGACGAGATCGCCAACGGCGGCTGGCCGATCCAGTTTGACAAAGCGCCAGAGACCGAGCGGCTCGCTCGGCGTGAGATTGATGCGATAGCCACCGAACCAGGCGACCGAGATTGCACCAAGAAAAAGTAAAGGGGCCATCGCCAAGCCAAGGAGGAATGGCGTACGGCGTCGTCTCGTCGGCGCTGTTTGAAGGAGTGGAATGCTCATCTCAGCGAGAGCCCCTGGCCCTTGCTCAGGCGCAATGTTTCTGAAAGCTTCAAGGCCTCGGTCGTGCGCTCATGGGCACTGAGTTGCTGCACCGTGCGCATTGCTTTCCATGCCGATTCGACTTCCAGCCTCTGGCCCGGATTCATGCCTGCCGTGACCGACGTGAAGGTGTCTCCGTTTGTGTCCCTGGCGCTCAGTGGAAGGAAGGTGCGTTTGCCGAAGCGCGCGTCGACCGCATTTGCGAATCCGTCGAGTTCAGCTTTCACATGCCGGTCGGCGCGTGCGAACTCGAGCGCAGCGGAAAGATCATTGCGGTCAATGGCATCACGCACGCGCTCCAGTATTTGCCGGGCGCCTGGAGAGAGCGCCGGGATGTCGATCGCTACCTTGCGGCGGGCTTCCAATTCCTCGGCCCGGTAGCGTCGTTCGGCGCTGCCGCGCTGACGCATGTAACCATCGAGGCTCTGGACCAGAGCCGGAACGTTGCGTTCCGCCCTCTCGCGGTCCTGCCTGTCGGCGCGGCTTGCGAGCAAACCAGTCTTGCCTTTAAGTGCACCGTAGCTGTCCGGCTGCGTGGCGATTTTAGAGAGCGTCGCTTTGGCGACGGTCTCGTCCTTCAGCATGACGTCGATGTTCACCGCCTTGAACGCGGCTGCCGGATGCGCATAGACCAGATGGAAGCGGGTCGACACATCGTCCCACTGCTTCTTCAAGCCGGGGTCTGCTGCGAGCTTGTCGGCGACTGCTTGCTCCACCGATTCCGGATGTGTCGCGATACCGGCAACCATGGGCCTGGTCTCCTTGCTCCTTTGCGAGTTGATTGGATTGGTGCCGGCGGCGAGCCCGAGCTTGCGGCCGATCCGAACGAGACGGTGAGCCAGATCGGCAAGCCTGGAGCTCTGCCGGGCCGTCCAGGCGAGCCGGTCGCGAGCGATCGTACGGGCGACATTGAGGAGGTGCAGGCCGCGGGCTTCGGCGAAGCGTAGCGCCTGCCGATAAAAGGTGGCCTTCTCGTAATCGAGCGTGGTTTCCTTCGAATTCTTCCGTGACAGAACCTGGATCAGTCCGCCGGCCCTGGCAAAGGATCGGGCGCCGTAATAGACGTCGAGATTGTCGCGGTGACGGGTCATGGCGACATAGACCAGATGCCTGTCGAGGGAAAGCGACGCGAGCACCTTCACCCGGTCCACCGTTGCGCCCTGGCTCTTGTGAATTGTGGTGGCATAGCCGTGGTCAAGATTGTTGTAGAAGCGCTGTTCGATGATCACCTGGCGGTGGTGCTCGCCTTCACCGATTTCCGCGACAACGCGGTTCGGCGAAGCTTCGACGATCTTTCCGAGCATGCCGTTTTTGACGCCGAGCGAGCCTTCGTTCTTAAGGAAAACGATCTGGTCACCGGCCGCAAAGTTGCGGTTTCCATCCGCGGTTCGGAAAGCAAAGCCTTCGCCAACGATGCCACGCTCGACGAGTTTGGACCGGGCCATCTCATTGAGCATGCGTACGTCGCGGCGAAGATGAGCGAGGATCAAAGTGGTCTTCGTCGGATCGTAGTCCCGGTTCCAGTCGACGATAAGGTTCCGCACAGCTTCAGCCTTTAGCTCAGCTCCGATCATCCTGCCGTTGGCACGGTAAGCCTCAACAGCCTTGCCGACATTGCCCCGGGCGAGATCGAGGGACGCATCGCGCATCCACTGTTCACGCTGACGATAGATGGTTTCGAGCTCGGCATAGCCGATGCGATCGGCGATTGCGCGGAACGCCGCGCCCGCTTCGATCGGCTGAAGCTGTTCCGGATCGCCAACAAGGACGAGTTTTGCCCCCGTCCTCGTCGCGGCCTCAATGAAGCATGCCATCTGTCTGGACGCGACCATGCCCGCCTCGTCGAGAATGAAGACCGTCCCGGCGTCAAGCTGGTTGCGACCTTGGCTCCAACGCAGCTCCCACGCCGACAGCGTGCGGGAGATGATGCCCGCTTCCTTCTCCAGACCCTCCGCCGCCTTGCCTGCAAGCGCGCCGCCGACCACCCGGTAGCCGGCCGCTTCCCACGCCTCCCGCGCCGCTTTCATCATGGTCGTCTTGCCCGCACCGGCGCGACCGATTACAGCGGCGATCCGACCGGCTTTCGCAACATGCTCGATCGCCGTTTTCTGTTCGTCCGACAGGCGCGAATGGCGCGCCAACGTCGTCTCCAGCACCGCTTCCCGAAGCCGATGCGAGGATCGCCTTGAGAGCCAGATCGCACGGTTTGCCATCTCCGCTTCGAGCCGGATCAGCGCGCGCGTCGTGTATTTTGCCGGAGCCCGGATGCCGGTGGCAAAAGCGGTTCGTTCGCGTTCGAGTTGGAGTGTCTCGGGGCTCTGCAGGATGCGCGCCATCAGGCTCCGGAAAACCGCGGGATCGTCAACATAGCGATGCAGGATCTTTGCCACGTCGCGTTCATCGAACACGCTCCTTTCTCGCGTGATCAGGTCGAGCACGATCTCCGGTCGACGCTGAAGGCGCCGGGCATTCGCGCACCGCAGGTCCTCTTGTAGCTGCAGACGCTCGAGCGAAAGCGTCTTCGCCTCTGCCGTCGCTTTCCGCTCGATCGCCTTCGTGCCGGCGCCGAGGTGGAGGGTCGGAGCGAGCTCGATACCCTGCTTCTCGAAAGAACGGCCATCGATGCGAATGTCGAGGCCGGCAAGCGTCAGATGGCGGTTTTGGCAGGCGAACCACCCGTCGCGCAAGGCGTTGAAGTCGTCGAGACTTCCGGCCCAAAGCTCGTAAACAATCTTGCCGGCGTCATTGCGGATTGGATAGCCGTCCGGCCCAAGGACGGCGACCTTCTTGGCGCCGAAACCCTGTTGCGTCAGGGGCCGCAGCGTCGTCATCAAGTGGACATGCGGATTGCCCGGCGCGTCGTGATAAACCCAGTCCGCCACCATTCCCTTGGCGCTGATGTGCTGCTCCACGAAGTCACGGACGAGAGCAATGTTTTGTGCAGACGTCAGCTCGATCGGCAGCGCGATTGTGACCTCCTTGGCAAGCTGGGCGTCGGAGCGCTTCTCGAAATCCTCGACCTTGTTCCAGAATGCTTCCGCTGCGTCGGAGACCGAGCGATCGGTGATCATCGACTGCAACCATTCTGGTGCGTTGTCCGGGATGACGAACTCCTCGTGAAGAAGTCCAGTCTTGCGGGTGTAGTCAATCGTTCGGGCTTCCCGTTGGTACGCCATCTTCGCGCAATGCCGATATGCCGCAGACAGCACTGCGCTGCGGCCGGAGCCACGGGTGATGAGGCTGACGGAGAAGTGAGGAACGGCCACCTCGCTCTGAGCTCCCGATTGCCAACGAGTTCAACGGGTTCGTCGAGAGCGGAGGCGCCGCCACGGCTGAGAGCAAGAACGTCGCCCTGGCGACGTATAATTGCGCCCTTGGATACCGCTCCTTCGGAACGGCCGGGATGATCCACCAAACCATCGCAGTTGGCGATTGTCGGATTTACAGTAGTGCCTTGCGCCCTCTGATCCGAAAAATGGCTTGCAGAAAGACAAGCTATGTCAGCCAGGGAGACAGACGGAATGAAGAAACCCTCCTCGAAAATTCGCGAAGAGATCGGCAAGCTCCAGGAGCAGTTGAAACAGGCGGAAACCCGCGAAGCCGAGCGCATCGGCCGCATTGCGCTGAAGGCAGGACTGGGCGAAATCGAGATCGACGAGACAGAGCTTCAGGATGCGTTTGAGCATCTCGCAAGACGCTTTCGGGGAGAGCTTGCGGCTTCGATCGGAGGCAGGAAGCGGGTTGAAGACGGCATACCCAGCACGGCAACAGCGACGGTCGCGTCTGGCGCGGCTCAGGGCGGCCATGGCGAGGTTTGATCGGATGGCGAGAGCGATGACATCTGATGCCCGCAAGAAGGACACGCGGGAGAAGATCGAGTTAGGCGGCCTGATCGTCAAGGCGGGTTTGCGATATGAGAAACGCGCGCTCTTGCTCGGGGCGTTGGTCGAACTCAGCCGCCGGCTGAAGTCCGACGAAGGTGAGCGGGCGCGGTTAATCGCGATCGGCGCGGAAGCTTTTGGCAATGATAGCGAATAGGATCGGCCTTGCAGTGGCTCCGGTCGTGCTTATGGCATTTCCTGTTATTGGAATGACCGGGTTTGAGCAATGGCTGTCAGCCTTAGGCAAGACGGATGCCGCAAGGCTGACCCTCGGCCAGGCCGGTATCGCCGTGCCTTACGTCAGCGCCGCAGCGATCGGCGTAATTTTTCTATTCGCAAGCGCCGGTTCCGCGAGCATCAGGTTCGCGGGGTGGGGCGCTCTAACCGGAAGCACGGCAACGGTTCTGGTCGCGGCGATACGCGAGACGACACGTCTTGCCGCATTGGCCGCAGAGGTGCCTGGGGGCAAGTCCGCGGCCTCCTACATCGATCCTGCAACGATGATCGGTGCGGCGGCGGTGCTGATGGCGGGTTGTTTCGCGCTTCGCGTCGCAATGATCGGCAATGCAGCCTTCGCACCCGCCGAACCGAAACGGGTCCGTGGAAAACGCGCGCTGCATGGGCAGGCCGACTGGATGAGAATGCACGAGGCGTCAAAGCTCTTTCCCGCTACGGGCGGTGTCATCATTGGCGAGCGTTACCGAGTCGATAAGGACAGCACGGCAGCGCAGCCGTTTCGAGCTGATGATCCGGAGACCTGGGGCACCGGCGGCAAGTCTCCGCTCCTGTGCTTCGATGGATCGTTCGGATCCTCGCATGGAATCGTGTTCGCCGGATCTGGCGGCTTCAAGACAACGTCGGTGACAGTCCCAACTGCGCTCAAATGGGGTGGGGCGCTCGTCGTCCTCGACCCCTCGAGCGAAGTGGCGCCGATGGTCTGTAAGCACCGCAGAGATGCAGGTCGTTTTATCCGTATCCTCGACCCCAAGGTACCGGAGACAGGCTTCAACGCACTCGACTGGCTTGGTCGCTACGGCGGGACGAAAGAGGAAGATATCTCTTCCGTCGCGTCGTGGATCATGAGTGACAGCGGCGGCATGCGCGCCATGCGTGACGACTTCTTCCGTGCATCGGCTTTGCAACTATTGACGGCGTTGATTGCCGACGTCTGCCTGTCCGGCCATACGGACAGGGAGAACCAGACATTGCGGCAGGTTCGAGCCAATCTCTCGGAGCCGGAGCCAAAACTGCGAGAGCGGCTGCAGTCAATCTACGACAATTCGGGCTCTGATTTCGTAAGGGAGAACGTCGCCGCATTCGTCAATATGACGCCGGAAACCTTCTCGGGGGTTTATGCAAATGCCGTGAAGGAGACCCACTGGCTGTCCTACCCAAATTATGCCGCACTCGTTTCGGGGTCCACCTTCACGACCGACGCAGTCGCAGCCGGCGAGACGGATGTGTTCATCAATATCGGCCTGAAGACGTTGGAGACGCATTCCGGCCTTGCGCGCGTCATCATCGGCTCGTTCCTTAACGCTCTTTACAATCGCGATGGCGCGGCACAGGGCAGGGCACTTTTCCTCCTCGATGAGGTCGCGCGTTTAGGCTACATGCGCATTCTCGAAACCGCGCGTGATGCCGGCCGCAAATACGGCATCACCCTCACGATGATTTACCAGTCGATCGGCCAAATGCGCGAGACCTACGGTGGCCGTGATGCGGCGAGCAAATGGTTCGAGAGCGCGAGCTGGATCTCTTTCGCTGCCATTAACGATCCGGAGACTGCTGAGTACATCTCGAAGCGCTGCGGCATGACGACCGTCGAGATTGACCAGATCAGTCGCAGTTCCCAGTCGAACGGATCGTCGCGGACCCGTTCAAAGCAGCTTGCTGCAAGACCACTGATTCAGGCGCATGAGGTGCTGCGAATGCGCGCCGACGAGCAGATCGTATTCACCGTCGGGAATGCGCCGCTTCGATGCGGCCGCGCCATCTGGTTCCGACGCGACGACATGAAGGCATGCGTGGGAACGAATCGCTTTCAAGGACCCCTTGGATGATCAAGCTGGTAACGTATCCTTCTTCTGCTGCGGGCGATTTCGGTCGTGTGACGGCGTTGGCGATGGACAATCTCCGCCTCTTTGAAGGCATCCCATATTGCCGCGCACGTTCGCCGGACCCTTGGCTGGACTCGTGAGGTGAAACGGCCGTGAGAGGTGGGGCGCTAAAGACCGATCATAAACAATTTGGTCTCGGTACTTTCCGCCGAATTCCTCGACCCTGCTCACGGGGCAGAGCGCTGGTTGCGCCCGCCTCGTAAAAGTTTTTTGGCAGAGTGGCGATGCTGAGGATGCGTAATCAGGTGGTTCTAGCTTGACCACCTGCATTGATGAAGTTGCCGAGTCAGGACCAGAGGCGGCAACACCCGACGTCAATGGTGGGAGCATCCTATCGGGAAATGCACGCCGAAAATAGCGTTGCCGGGACTTCGCGGCTGTCGGCATCGGTCACGAGCAGAAGCTCCAGGACCTCACCTTGGAGCCGCGCGTGAATGCCCTCTACCTTGTGTGTCCCTTCGATCCGGTCAAAAGAAAGGAGACGACCACGGTCATCGATGATACCGATGCCAGCGCCGACACAGGGGCCGTCATGAAATGCATCCTCTGTGTCCTCCGCCACCGCGCTGAAGACCATGTCTCCATTGGATAATGCCGCGGCATCCGTGAACCCGAACGGAGTTCCTCGGATGGTACCGAGATCGAACCGCTCGATCGCAATCGGCGTCATGGAATTGGCTCGCTCGCTATCAAGACCGTCCAAAACCGCCGAAAGCGAGTAACGAATGACGGCATTGTCGATATGCCGCTTGTTGCCACGCTGAAACAACCGCAGCTCCTGTCCAGCCACGACCGCACCTTCAATATTGACCTGAGGAAATTCCGCCGCGAGCGGATCAAGAATGAATGAGAGGTCGACAATTCTTGGAGCGGTGCATACGGTGCCGCACGCGTCGAGCCCGAGCAAGACACCCCTTTTTCGATTGGACCTTGATCCTGAACCAATGGCGAGGAGAGCGCCAAAAGAAAGATCACTGTAAGGGGGAATGAGGGTAAGTGCTTCCAGGTCGGGCTTCTGTTCCTTCCGCTCGTCATGCGACTGGGGCAAGACGCCGTCAAACAAGCGGATCAATCCACCTGGTCCGGAACTACGAACGGGAAAGACACCAAGGTGCAGGTCGTCATCCGTAATCACATACATTGCCGCTTCGTGGCAAACGAGCCCGCTAGCGGCGCTTAAGTGTACGGGGCGAGGGGAGTCCGCCTCTACGTCGAGATCGCGTATCTTCTCGAGCTTGATCATGGAAAGCTGATGCGTCCTCTTAAATACCGGTCGATGGTGAGCGTTCTTCGACGAAGCTTGGCAGTGCGCCAGCGTACCTCGTGCTCGTGCAATTCTTCAAAAGTATGAATCGATCCATGCTGATTGATTCATAAGTGTCGTGGACGTAACCGCCGGGATCAACGATTCTCATCGCATGATGTCAAACCGATTACCTCAATTGAACGCCTAGATGCTACCAAGAATATTGCACGCTACTATGCATTTCGCTTGAACCAAACCTGTTCGGCGACTCTTGCGGAATTGGGCAGGATTGGAGCGAAGGGACAGATGATGGTTCATCACTTCGGCCGAGAGGAGGAAGCGGTTCGATTGTTTCTGGATCCCCGCCGAAAGAAGCGGCGGCCCGGCTTTCGTCCTCCGACCATGAAATTGGATTGGGGGAGAACCTGCAAGTCCCCTCCCACACCCCCGTATGTACACTTTCGTTCCAGGCGTCCTAAGAGGTGGCCTGCCCTGCCCTCTTGGAAGAAGGGTTCGCGCTCGATCCTGCCCTTCTGTTCGGCCATGGTGATAATCAGCTCGGCCGGGGCCAGTTCAAACCAGACTTGATCTCGCCCGATCAGCCCCGCAGCCGTGGCACTCGGTAGCTTGATGCGAGACTCGTGAGGAGGCAGGTTCATGCATCGTCTACGGGACCGCCGGCGGGCTGGGAGCCGAGTGGGCCAGCATCTTGGGAGGAACCACTCGCACTTGAGGCGGGCCATCGCCAATGCGACGGCCCGGTCTGAGAACGCGCTTTGCTTCGCTGCGCATCTAAAAGAGCCGAAAACCGGCCGGATGCCTTTACCTTCTTAGAAGGAGGATAGGCCCCGCCTTGCGGCGGAGCCTGTTCTCCTCAATCCCGGTTCGGGCGGGACCAGATGAGTTGGAGGCCTTCTTCTCCATCGACTTCGGCGAGCGTCGCGTAGATCGGAGCCGGGAAGCTAGGGTCATCGAGCTTGACCGAGAGGTAGTCGCGATCGCTCTCGCTGGAGCGCTTCTGCCAGGCGGCGCCAAGTTCAACGGAACCTGCGTAGATGCGGAAGTGCGGGCCCTTGTCCGAAGGAGTTTCGACGCGAACGATGCGAGCCTTGACGTTGAGCGCGAGGGTGCGGATCGAGCCGGTGAAGCCGCTTTCGGTGGATGTGAAGGTGCCGATGGTTGCCATTGTCATGTTCCTTTCGCTGTTTCGGGCCACGCCCTTCGCGGCCTCGATGGCTGTCGAAGGACCGGGGACGATCGGACCGCACCCCGAAGGGGCCAGAACGAAGTGGAGGGCGGCGGCGAGCGGCTTTCTTTAATCGCGAGGAATGCGAACTAGTTCGCAGGGGAAGAAAGTTGCGGAACGCCGTTGCGGGAGAACGATCGAGGCTTGAGCCGTTCTCCGGTCAGACATGCCTCATCGAGCCCGCAGGAGGAGCGCCGGCAACAGTGAAGAGGATGAGCATGCCAATGGCGATGCCCGCCCTTCAATTGCATCGTGGGATACGGCTCTCAATGGCCGAACAGTTGCTGCTACTAACATCGAGGGCATAGTACGGCTGTGCCAACTTTGCCGAACGACGGGCCGAAAGCATCGGCGCCAATTTGGAGTGCCCCAACTAAGATGCCGCCGCGCACATCAAACGGACAGGGCAAAGCTCGTCGCGTTCGTGAACTCCAAGAACTACCCGTGTGGACTTCCTGACGAAGAATAAGGGATCGGATGAACATACGAGCAAACCGTCGCCCTTGCCTGCACTCGGTGGTGCGTCGGCGGAAAACCTGCAATTCGTCGATTACCTGATCTACGAGCCTGTGAGAACTGTCCTGCTGCACAGGGAAGGCGTGAGCGTGCTTGTCCCCGCGCCCGAACGGTATGCCGTTCACAAACTTATTGTCGCCAGCAGGAGGCTCGCAGACGCGCTCGGACGGGCGAAGACCCGGCAAGGCGAGATTTTGACTAACGTATACGAGGAGGCATGGGAGAGGGGTCATCGTGGCAGGAGGCCATCCGACAAGGGATTGCGATGTTGCCTAAAGCGGGAACTGCCATGATCGTCAACAGGCTTCCGAACCCATACGCCCCTGACGGCCCCCTCGCCAGCGTCGTTGGCAGGCGCCGATGATCCTCCTGAAAATAGGGGAGCTGTCGTAAAGGGTACGCGGTAACGTGAGGCGGACCGGACGCGGAGGACGGCGAGCCGCTGCGCCTATCGGCGCGCTTCTCAGACCGAAGGCCGTTGCGGGATGACGGTGGCCACATGTCGGCATGACCGCAACAGTTCAAAGAGAGGTTTCGAGAACGCGCTGCAACGTCATCTGCAGAACATACTCTGTAGAGGAATGCTCTGCGATCAGCGCTCATCCTTTTATGAATATTCGGGACATTTTCGCGCTCAACCTGCGCACGTTGCGACACGCCCGAGGCTATTCGCAAGAAGAATTGGCGGACCGCGCCAACATTCATCGAACCTATGTCAGCGCACTGGAGCGATGCCAATACAGCGCAACCATCGATATGGTTGCCAGTCTGGCAAAGGTTCTCGGCGTCGACGCCGCCGCCCTTCTGAGATCTAGCCGCGATGGTACCGATTAGAGTTCGTTCGACACCGTAAATCGAAACACAGCCTGCGCAGGCTGGGGAGAACGGCCGACAAATTGCCGGCCATTTGGCGGATCAAACCTGGTTCAAAAAGGCCGAACCCGCCTGATCCATTTGAGGGCCGGACGGGACATGTAAACGATCATTCTTCGACAATTGAAGGCCGTGAAGGTAATCGGCCGCGGATTGCGCCTTGGCGGCCGCTGTGATGATCGCGCGCTTGTCGTTCTTCAAAACGGCCAACCAGCTCGCCACATACGCTGCGGTATTGTCACGCGGATCATGGTCCACTCCGAGATCAGCGCAAAGAAATGATGCCGCAAGCTCGGCGACCAGTTCGTCGGCTGCGTAGGATGCGCTGCCGAATCTTCCGGTGAGATCGCGGTCGAGTCGGTGCTTTGCACCCGTCCAATGGCCATTATGCCGATATCGGCATAAGTCGCATTATGCCGTACGCCGGATTATGCCGCATGGCCAAGTTTGGCGGCTGTTGTGCCTGCTTCTGGCCATGTGGCAGTTCGGCATAATCAGAGCTTTTCGAGGAAGGCGAGCAGTTCGTAGAGAGGGGGTTCTGATCATGCTGCTTGTGTTGGTCCTGCCCTCAAGGTTGTACGCGCGCGTTGCAAAGCTGATATGGCAGCTTCGACTGTGGCCGCGTAACGTACCAGTGGCCTCTTTATTTCATGCTTCAGCAAGACACGCCGGATATCGCGAGTGGTTCCGGTGAGCCACAGGGTCACACCATGCTTGTGAGCCTTGTGCGCTAGGCCCTCGATCATGTTGGCGCCGGTCGAGTCCAGAAACGGCACCGCGGAGAAATCGACGACCAGTGCCTTTTGGTTGTCCTGAATGCGGTCGAGAACAGAGCCGATTGATGCTGTCGCGCCGAAGAAGAGAGCACCGGTTATCCGGTAGACGACAACATCGGGGTTCGCAGCAGCAGATTCATTGTAGGCTTTGCGTGGATGGGCGTCATCGGCTTCGTCGCGCGCCACGAACGGTACATGGGTGGTGACTGCGGTTGTTCGGCTCATACGGTGAATAAAGAGCACTGAGCCAAGAGCGAACCCAACGACAATCGCCTCACTCAAATCCCGGAATACTGTCAGGAAGAATGTCGCCCCCAATACGGTTGCTTCGCCCCAACCCGAGCGCAGCAAGATCGCGATTGCAGGCTTTTCGATCATGTTCCAGGCAACGACTGCCAGCACGCCCGCCAGAGCTGCTAATGGGATATATGCAGCGAGCGGTGCCGCGATCACCATGAAAATAAGAAGAAATGCTGAATGCAACATTCCGGCGACTGGCCCGTGCGCTCCAGCGCGTATGTTGGTAGCGGTACGGGCAATGGTGCCCGTCACACAGAAGCCGCCGAACAGCGAGGCACCGATATTTGCCGCACCCTGAGCAACAAGCTCGCAGTTGGAACGGTGTCGTCGACCAGTCATGCCATCCGCAACTACGGCTGATAGCAGCGATTCTATGGACCCTAGCAAGGTGAAGGACAGTGCGGCTGGCAGAACCGCTACAATCCTGTCCATCGAGAGATCAGGCAGTTGCGGGAAAGGCAGTGCAGAGGGGATTCCGCCAAACTTGGTTCCAATCGTCTCGACAGGCAGGGCAAGCAATGCTGTTGCGGTTGAGCTCAGGGCAACAGCGATCAGCATCCCCGGCCAGCGCGGTCGCCAGCGGCGTAATCCGAGAATGACCGCAATGGTAGTGATAGAGATCCCGACCGCGCCAGACGCAACGCTGTCCTTTGCTCCCCACAGCACTGGGAGCTTCTGAAGGAGCTCTCCTGGTTCATGGTCCAAAGTCAGACCGAAAAGGTCCTTGATCTGGCTGGCAAAGATGATCACGGCAATCCCTGCCGTAAAGCCCACCGTTACCGGGAAGGGAATGAACTTTATGAATGTTCCGAACCGCAGGAGGCCAACTGCGGTGAGCATCAAACCTGAAAGGAAGGTTGCCAGGATTAAGCCATCCATGCCGTGTTGAGCGACTGTTGCGGCGACCAACACGATAAAGGCCCCGGCCGGGCCGCCTATCTGAAATCGCGATCCTCCGAACAATGAGACGAAGAACCCACCGACGATTGCCGAATATAGCCCCTGCGCGGGCGTTGCGCCCGAGGCAATGGCGATGGCCATCGACAGTGGCAACGCTACGATGGCGACGGTAAGTCCCGCTATTGCATCGGCGCGCAAGTGGGGCAATCCGTAGCCTTCGCGCAGGATTGTAAGAAATTTTGGAGTGTAGAGTTCAGCAAAGCCCGGCGCTTCGCTCTGTCTGTCTGTCGATACTTTCACTTGTTGCCGCACCTTGAGTAGGAAGCGGCGGGATCGTCGGCTTATCGTCGGCGGTCGCCGTCGCGGATTGATTCAGGATGTCGTGGATGAGGACTTCAATCGAACGCCGCGACCTCCCGCCGGACTGGCAGCCCCCTCACCGATCAGTTCGATGCCCGCGAGTTCAAGTGCCGTGATTACCCTGGTCAAGCTCTCTACCACGCCCCGAACATTGCCACTGCTCGATTCCATCCGTTGGATCGTCGGAATGGAAAGTCCGGACAGCTCGGCCAGGGTCTTTTGGTCGATGCCGAGAAGCGCACGTGCGGCACGCATTTGGGCGGCGGTAATCATCGATCTATCCTACGCGTGATAAATCCATATTTGAAATAGCAATAATGATCTGTCAAACATCAACTTCCTCAACATCGAAATTCTCGACAGGCACCAAAAGCTATCGCGCACTGCGCGCGCCCATTGAAGTGTAAGGTTCGATGACCAAATAGGTGGTCTTTGGCTAGTTTGTACGGTCACCAAGGCGGGAGCCGACCAGTAGTTACATAGAGACGGAAACAATGAAGCTTCGTGCTCCGACAACAAGGAGCACTGAAATGAGAATATTCGACAAAGCCACCTGCCTTGACCCGTACTTAGCGTCATTCGAGCAAAGTTTTTCCGCGAGGAAATATAAGCCCGCGACGCTGGAGAATTATCGCTATCACCTCCGGTGCTTTGGCCGATTGCTGGATGTGGAAGGCATCGCGCCTTCGGCACTGACGGCAGATATTGCCGTCGAATTAGGACGGCGATTGCCAACGACACCCAAAGCCCAGATCAAGGTTGCCAATCTTGCCGGGCTGTTCGTCGAGCATCTGATTGAAATAGGCGTGGCGACACGCCCGTCGCTCACTGCTGCTCAAGCCGAACGCCAAGAGCTCCTGGGCGACCTCGAAACCTACCTCGAGCGGCAACGCGGCCTCAGCCCACGGTCCGTCAAACATGTGCTGGGATTCGCGGCTCGCTTCCTCGCTCACCGCTTCGGGGACCAGATGCTCGATCTCGCGATCTTGAACGCTCGCGATGTCGTGGCGTTCATGGAGCATGTTATCGGACGCAAGACGCCCTACCGAGACAAGACGTTATCCTCGCACTTGCGCAGCTTCTTCCAGTATCTGTTCGCTCAGGGGCTCATCACCACGAACCTCTCACTCTGCGTACCTAGGGTACACAAGCCCTGGGGGGCGAGGCTTCCGCGATATCTGTCGCCCGATGAAGTGGAGGCTGTGCTGGCATCTGTCGCAACCAATCCGCGGCGAGGCGCCCGCGACTACGCCATGTTGCTGTTGATGGCGAGGCTCGGCATGCGCGCGCCCGAGGTCATGGCGGTCCAACTCGATGACATCGACTGGCGGGCCGGCGAGCTTCTGGTTCGCGGAAAGGGAAAACGTCATGACCGGCTGCCAATCCCGTCGGACGTCGGCGAAGCCATCAGCAGGTATTTGCGCGAGGAGCGGACTTCAACGACAACCCGCACGCTGTTCGTGAGCCATCGGGCGCCGAACCGTCCGTTCAAGGATAGCCAAATCATCAACTCGATTTTGCGGGAAGCGTTCGCGGCGACCGGAGTGAAGCCGCCGACACCCTATGTCGGATCGCATGTTCTGCGTCACAGCCTTGCGACAAATCTGGTTCGGTCCGGTGCTTCGCTGGAGGAGATCGGGGATCTGCTGCGGCATCGATCGCGTGCAACAACGATGATCTATGCGAAACTCGATACGGATGGATTGCGCTCCATCGCCCAGCCTTGGCCGATCGCGGAGGTAGCACGATGAGCCTCCTTGCCGAACAGGACCGCTACCTGAGCATCAGAAGACGGCTGGGCGCCGATCTGAGTACGGACGAACGCATTTTGCGTCGCTTCGCCGCCTTTGTCGACAACGATGGCGCGGAGTACATCGACACCAGATTGATCATGCGTTGGCTGGAGAGCCTCCCCTCCGCCAGTGCCGGAACACGGGGCGCTCGCTTCCGGGTGGCTCGTCAATTTGCCGCCTGGCTGCACGGGACGGATCCGCGGCACGAGGTGCCGCCCCAAGGGTTGGTGCCTGGTCATGTTCAACGGGTACATCCACACATTTACAGCGACGCCGAAATCATTGCGATTATCGAGCATGCCCGATCGTTGCCATCGGTTTACGGCATGCGCGGCTTGACCTGCTCGACGCTCTTCGGCCTGATCGCCGTGACGGGACTTCGGATCAATGAAGCCCTGCGTCTCGACCAGACCGATCTTGATATTGAAACCGGCGTCCTTCGTGTTCGCTTCGGAAAACTCGGCAAGGAACGACTATTGCCGCTGGATCCAACTGTAGCGCAAAAACTGGAAAGCTATGGGCGTGAGCGGGACCGGCTATTGGGGCGCAGATCGGAGGCCCTATTTGTCGCGTGTAAGGGCCATCGTCTCGGCGATTGCGGCGCACGCTACAACTTCGCGCTGGTCTGCCAGCAGATCGGTTTGAGGCCCAGGCAGGATTACAAGCGCCATGGACGCGGGCCGCGCATCCACGACCTTCGCCACACCTTCGCGGTTCGGACGATGCTAAACTGGTATCGATCCGGCCACGATGTGGGCCGCGAGATGATCAAACTCACGACCTGGCTCGGTCACGCGAGCCCGACCGATACCTATTGGTACCTGGAAGCGGTCCCGGAATTGCTGGAATTAGCTGCCGCTCGGATAACGAGCGCGGCGGAGGGGGAGCAATGAAGGCGACCAACTTCCCTGCGCTAATCCAGCGCTTCTTCACTGACCGGCTCTGCACACAAATGGAGGCAAGCCAGCACACCATCGCCGGCTACCGGGACACATTCCGGTTGTTGATCCGTTACGCTGGTTCACGGTGTGGGAAGCCGCCCACGAAGCTTACGATCGAAGATCTCGACGCCGATCTTGTCGCCGACTTCCTGAGCCACGTTGAAACGACGCGTGGTAACACGGCTCGAACTCGCAATGCGCGCCTTGCTGCGATCCGTTCATTCTTCCGATACGTCGCGATGACCGATCCGACCTGGCTTCTCCATTGCCAGCGCATTCTCTCGATGCCAAGCAAGCGATACGTGAAGCGTAGCGTGATGTTCCTCGACGCACAGGAGATAGCCGCGCTGCTGGTCGCGCCGGATCGAACAACGTGGGTGGGACGGCGTGATCACGCCCTGCTCTTGCTTGCGCTTCAGACCGGATTGCGGGCATCCGAGCTGATCAGTCTGCGCTGCAAGGACGTGGTCCTTGGCGCAGGCGCCCACATCCGTTGCGTCGGCAAGGGGCGAAAAGAACGCAGCACTCCACTTCGCCGCGATACGGCAAAACTGATCCAGGGCTGGATTGGGGAGCGACGTGACAGCGATAGTCCCCTGTTCCCCTCGATCCGGGGCGAGCGGCTCAGTCGTGATGCGCTTGAACATCTGGTGCGCAAGCACTGCCTCACGGCATCCCGAACGTGTCCAAGCCTCGCAAGCAAACGTGTTACGCCGCATACTTTGCGGCACAGCACGGCGATGGAACTGCTTCATCACGGAGTAGACCAATCCGTGATCGCGCTCTGGCTTGGGCATGAATCCGTGGAGACGACCCAGATCTATATCCACGCCGACATGCGGCTCAAGGAAAAGGCGCTCTCTCAGGTCGCCAGACCAGAAGCCCATCCTGGGCGGTATCGTCCCAACGACGAACTGCTTGTGTTCCTTGAATCGCTCTGATTATGCCGAACCGCCGCATGGCCGAATGGAGGCGCCGCCGCCTTGATAATCGGCCATGCGGCATAATCCGGCTTACGGCATAATGGCCAATTTCGTGGAGCAAGGTCGAATATAGATGGACCTGGCTGTCGAACCGGTGCCGGTCCGGCATCAGAATGTCGTCGCAGTTCGGCCGGTAGCATGCTTTGGTGCCGCCGTAGGTGACACTGGCGCCGGTGTTTTTGACGAATGTTTCAACGGTCTCAATGTGCGGGACCGGAGCCCTCGGTAACTCATCGGCCGGGCTGAAAAACCGGGCAGGCAGGTTCTCGATCTGCTCGAGTAGGGTAGGCTGGCGGCGCCTCAATGAGGACGCGG
Organism: Sinorhizobium medicae; assembly: GCF_007827695.1. Lineage (GTDB taxonomy): Bacteria > Pseudomonadota > Alphaproteobacteria > Rhizobiales > Rhizobiaceae > Sinorhizobium > Sinorhizobium medicae. Next base: position 417,317 of record NZ_VITA01000003.1, read on the forward strand.
CTCAGCCCCCCTCCGAACCGGACTTGCACCTTTCAGCGCATCCGGCTCTCCACGACTACGTGTTCCGTCACGTCGTTGGTCAACTTGGCCACCAGCATGGACGGAGCGATGACAGGGCTGGCAAAGCACAATGCGCTTGCGTAATCGTGCCGCCGGCATGTACCGGGCAAGCCCTGCTTTCTCCATTTCCGCGATCTTTCTGACATGATGGATTTCACATGGAAGATCTGTTCGACCGCATCTGGCGCATTTCTGCGCATTGAGGCGTTCGACCATTTCTGTCCTGCTGAACACAAACTTTGATGATTGTGGGCGATCAATGTCGCCCCATTTTCGCGGTTCGCACTTCAGGTCCTTCAGTTGCCAGATTTTGATCTCTCGGGGTTCCTCTCCGACTTGGAAGCGAACGAAGAAGTCTTGCCCTCGGCGCATCTTGGAGAAGATTTCCCTCGCAGACGTTTTGTGCTTTGCCGCGATGGTTTTGACGCAGCTCATCAGGGCAAAGTACCCGCCCTTATTGAGTTTGCGTTTCACATCATCGGCAAGCGCATAGTAATTTGCGAAGCCTCTCCATTCAGCGTTGTAGGCCATGACAATTTCGACGTCACTCGCCAAAGTCAAAGCAGGACGGTGGCGAGGACGAAAGGCATCGTAATCGCCCCATCCTTTGCCATTGACAAACCGGACCACCTTTTCCCTTGGGACATTCAGCTTCAAACGATCTGCCAACCCTCGCCGCAGTGCGGGACGACCATAAAAGGTCGCCTTGTGCGGATTGCGGTTGGTCGATGTCCTGACATCGTATCCAAGGAAACGCGCTCCGTCCGAAGCCTTGCGGATGCCGCTTTTCTCATCCGACACGCTTAGTTTCAGGTTTTTGGAGAGGAATGTCCTCACCTCCTCCATGATCTGCCGCGCGTCATCTTTGCTACCAATTATGCCGATCAAGAAGTCATCGGCATAACGGCAGTAGCGGAGCCGCTTGTATTTCGGATCGAATGCGTCGGTGGCGGGCACGGTCAACCGTTCCGCCTTCAGCCGACTGATCTCCTCCAGTTTGGATTTGATCTCTGCATCATCCTCGCCTCGATCAAGACGAAGCTGATCCACTTGCTTACGAAGCCGCGTCAGACGATTCATGATCCGTCGGCCTTCGACCGATGGAACACGTTTATCGCCCCTATGGTAGGCTGTAATCTTTGTTTCCATGTACTCGTCGAGTTCATGGAGGTAGATGTTTGCCAGTATAGGGGAGACGATACCGCCCTGTGGGGTGCCGCTGTAGGTTCGGTGATAAACCCAATCCTCCAGATAACCAGCTTTCAACATTCCACGGATCAAGCCGATAAAACGGCTGTCGTGGATACGTTTTTCAAGCAAGCCAATGAGGATGTCGTGATCAATGTTGTCGAAGTATCCGACCACATCGACATCGACCAGCCATTTCACCCCTGTCCAAACTGCTCGGATGTTTTCCAGCGCAGTATGACAGGATCGATTCGGTCTAAACCCATGAGAGTGCTGCGAGAACAGCGGCTCATAGATTTGCTCCAGAAGAATTCGAACGACCTCCTGGACCAAGCGGTCTTCCGTCGTCGGCACGCCAAGCGGCCTTTTCTTGCCGTTGGCTTTGGGAATGTACACCCGACGTACTGGTTGCGGACGATAGGTCCCATTCGCCAGCCGTTCGATGATCGAACGTATCTTTTCTGACGTGGGGTCTGTCCGTCAACTCCCGGTGTCATCGCACCCTTGTTCTGTGCGATTTTATGGTAGGCTCGCTCCCAAAGGAGCGGAGCCTTCATAAGGCGGTAGAGCCCATTGACCCGCCGACCCGACCTAACAATGATCGGGAGCGATCCAACAGCCCTTTTGATAGTATCTGGCAGCATTAGCACACCTCTTCGTAAGGTTTTGGATCGTAGTCGCTGCCGTCCTTCCCCTGATCCGCAGAATTTTCGCTCAAGTTGCCCTGAGCTTATATTCTCGACCATCCGATGATTTCGGCTGTCCCGGTCATTACTCCGGGCATTTGAGTACTATGACGGCTCCGTACCCATACAGGTCATCGGCAGAACCGATGCCTGCTTAGGGCATCCCGTAATTACGAAAGCGGGAGATACGATGTGGTTAGGTGCCCCGTTCGTTCACTTACCCCTCCGATGGAGGATGCGCCGAATGGGCTGGCTTTCCCGATATCGGGGTTGGAGGACCTCAACATCCTGTCCTCTGTCCATTCGGTGTGCCGTGTCAGTCGTTCTACGACACCGCTCCGGTTGTAGGCCGCTGCAAACTAGGGTTCAGGCAATACAGCTTTCACCATACACATCTTGCCCTGACCCGCCGCATCGCAAACGACTTTGATGCTTTGGGCCTTTTCCGAACATGCTATTGTTCCCCGCTCCTTTCGGAGTCACAATCGTTGCCGATCGAGGTGAGTTCGGCAGGCATGAGCTATTCCAGCAAGCTCATTCACTCATCGTGACACTCCCTATGCTTTCGCCGTTACGGCGCACCATTGAAGACGGTGTATCCTTTGAGATAAGGGATTGAACAATCCTCGTCGTCTTCGCGCTCCTTCGGCGTGAAGGTTCCGTACTTGACGACGAGCGTTCCTTTCTCACCCTTTCGGACTTTCGCGCCGAGATCCTGGGCCTGCCGATAGGTCATCCAGGTGTTTTCCTCGTAGCCGAAAATCTGGCTGGAGATCCACAGCATCAGGACGTTGATGCCCCGATAGGCTTCGCCGGTGGCGCGGCGCGGGGTGAGTGAGCAGCGGATGTCGTTGCGCCAGGGACGGATCCACGGTTTTGTGCCGGCTTCAAGCTGCTTTACGATGGTATCAGTGATGCGTTGGTAAGTGTCGTTGATGCTCTGCATGAGCGTCTCCATTCCGTTGGTTGACGGCAAAAAACGGAGATAGCCGAAGCGAACCCATGCACCCGTAGGGCCGAAACGACAGAGGAGGACCGCGCAAGCGGTTGCATCGGGGAGGGGCTATCGTAGCTTGTCCGTCACATCAGCCAACGGAACGGAGACAGCGCCGGAGCATTGGGAACACCAGCCGCGCGAAGAGAACGTAAGCAGCTGGCAGCGTTTGAAGGGGATCAAGCGAGACCCGTCCTAATCGCGCTCACGCGCGCTCATGCTCACACCACGACGCGCCTTTCCGGCCGCACGATTAAGCCCGGTGATAGACTCTTGTTGTGTGCCCGTTCAGGCTGCGTTTGCTCCTCGGAGCCTCCAGCTCGCATCGCCTGCGGCACAACTCAGATCGGAGTGAGTGAGATCTCCGCATCGTCGTCCGGCAAGCGTTCAGGCAATCGGCGCGATTGACAGCAAGGGTTGGCTCGATCGTCAGGATATTCGTGGTAAGATCGTGATGACCGAGAACCTAGCGATTTCCGCCAGGACGTGCCGTGCGGATATTGTGTTCAAACGCGTCTCGCCGTTCCAGATCGGCAAAGAGCGGCGCGAAGCGCCTCACTGCAGTTCGGATTGGTTGCGTCCTCCACAACATGCTTGATGGACGGACGGGGCGTGAGTGGTCTCGATCGAAGGCTCTATCATGCGCGGCTTGCTGAGGACGGTGGCTCGATGCCGAGGCCATAGTGGTGGCCTAGCTCCGCAACGAACGCTTGCTCCGAGCGGCTCTTGCTTTCCCAAAGGATGCGCGTGCCTGGGTAAGGTGATGGGCCGGCTGTCACGCTCTGCGAATTGTTCGTAGGTGGCACCGCGAAGAACGGGTTGCAGTTTTTGAAGACGTGGATCAGCCCCGAAGAATGGTCGCCGCGTCGATCGTTAAACAAGATTCGCAGGCGTCCATCTGGGTCCCACAGAAGGATTATGGATTGGCATCCTGTGGCGCTTCTGGGCAATTCCATAACGAGCCGTCACGGGCGCGCGTTCTGTTAGCGGTCGGCCAACGCCTCGTCCTGGGCCGCCAGTTTGCAAAGCATGCCTGCAACCTCGAACGACTTTTCGAAAGCTGAGACCGGCAGGAATTCAAATCGGGAATGGAAGTTGTAGGCGCCGGTGAAGAAGTTTGGCGTCGGTATTCCCCGTGCCGAGAGGACGGCGCCATCGGTGCCGCCGCGCATCGGAATGCGCTTTCGTTCAATCCCGAGTGCGTCGAAAGCCTGGAACAACAGCGTTCCCGGGCGGCTGTCGTCGCGCAGGCGGCGGCCGATATTGTGGTAGGTGTCGGTCAACCGGCACTCGACGCGGCCGGAGGGATAGTGCGCGTTGACCAGCGCCGTTATGGCAAGGAGCTGCTGCTTGCGCCGTTCGAATTCTGCCGCATCGAAGTCGCGAATGAGCACGTTGAGTGTTGCCTTGCTGTCATGGGCAACAAGCTCTTTGAACCAGAAGAACCCTTGCCGATCCTGCGTGCATTCAGGTGTATCCTTGCGATCAAAGTGCGAGACGAAGTCCAGCGCCAACAAAAGGGGGTTCACGAGGGTGCCCTTTGCGGCCATCGGGTGTGCGCTGACGCCGGTAAAGACGATTTCAGCCGATGCGGCGTTGAAGGTCTCGAGCACGACTTCGCCGAGCTCGCAACAATCGATCGTGTAGGCGAAGTCACATGCAAAGCGCGCCAGATCGAGCGCCTTGGCGCCGCGCAGACCGATTTCCTCGTCCGGCACGAAGGCGACGAAGACGTCGCCATGGGCGCCTTGCCCATCGAGCCGGGCGAGAAGTGTCATGATGACCGCGATCGCCGCTTTGTTGTCCGCGCCGAGCACGCTGGTGCCGTCGCTGACGATGATGTCTTCCCCCGACCAGGCGAGGAGTTCCGGGTGTTCGGCGACGCGCAGCCAGATGTCCTCCTGAGGGTTGAGGCAAAGGTCCGTGCCTTCGAACCGGAGGATTTGCGGCCGGATAATGGCAGAGAGACCGACATCGACCGTATCGAGATGCGCGATGAACCCGATCTTTGGCGCGTTGGGCCTGGTGCCACGCTTCACGCCGGTCACAATCGCCTGCTCGTCGAGCACGACGTCCTCGACCCCGAGCATCCGCAACTCCTCGGCCAGCAAGGAGGCAAGCTCGAACTGGCCGGGGGAGGAGGGCAGGGACGCAGAGTGACCGTTACTCTGGCTCTCAATGGCCACGTACCGGAAAAACCGGCTGACCAGCTCGTCGCGCGTTCTCATTATTTTCCTCGTTTGCAACGGTTGCCGTGCTCGCCACACGGAGGTGGCCGCCGGTCCTCGGCCGTGGCCGGAACAACCCACAAGAATGGCGGCGCCAGACCCGACCCGCCGGTCCACTATCGCGCTTGCAGCCTGCCGACATTGCCGGAGATTTCTATATGCGCGCCCAGTCGCGCAGATTGCTCCTGAAGCCGGCCAAGGATCCTGACCGCGCTGTCTCCGGTTACAAGCTGTGGAACCAGCCGACGTTCCAACACCCCGTCCTCCAATCCATCGTCGCCCCCGATGACGACGGGATGGAAGCTGATGTCGATGAGGCTGTTGTCGCTGGCAAAGGAGCAAACCCCGACGACACTTTCCCAGACTTCCGCTGCGGTCCAGGTCGACTTCTCCGATCGGACATGGAAGATGAAATTACCCAGGCTGTAGAAGATTGGCCGGCCTCGATAGATTTCGACCGGTTGCAGCACCGGCGCGCCGTGACTGACAAACATGGACGCGCCTGCGTCGATGCATCGTTTGGCCACACCGCTCACCCATTCGGGCAGCTGATACCAGTCGGAAGCCCAGTGATGATGATGGAGATAGGCGATCACCAGTGCCTCGTCCCTGGCTGCAGAGGCGATCGCGGCAAGGTTTCTTGCCATGTCGACCTCATCTATCCTTACACCGCGTCCGTACCGGTCGGACCGTTTGAAGACACAGCGGGCGATAGCGACTTCGGCCTGCGGGTCGAGGCGCGGCGGATCGTCCGGCTGGCTGTCATTGGCGAGGTCGATGGCAGTGTAGCCGATCTTGTCGCGAACCGCTCGGATCTGCTCAAACGCGAGATCGTCGACCTCAAGCACCTGTGAAAGACGAAGCCGGTTCACACCGGGGCGTTCGGGGCGATTTTCGTCCGCGTCGGCGGCATACATGAAATCGGGTCCGGGGCCCCCGTCCATCGCAACGAGGGCAATACGGCGTTGGTTGATCGTGGCGATGCTGGCACGCGAGACTTCCTGCGCGTTGCGGCCGAGACCGGCATGGAAAAAGCCTCGTTTCTCCACCTCCTCCAGCGTCGAAAGCACCCCGGATGGTCCGAGGTCGAAGGCATGATTGTTCGAAAGCGACAGTGCCCGAAAGCCGATGGCGCCAAGTGCATCGAGAACGACCGGGTCGCTGCACCCGAAGAACGATCCCTTGAGGGGCCAACCCCCGTGCGTACCGAGGATCGTTCCCTCGAAGTTGGTGAAAGAAAGATCCGCCTGCCGAAGCAGCGATTGAACGTCCTGAAAGGCGGGCGTGCGGATATCGCGGATATCGTGCTTTATCAGCGATTGGCCCGTGAGCGCCAAAGTGAACCTGTCATTCATATGTCGTCACCTTTTGATGGCAGTGCGTGCCTAAAATTCCAAGAAAGGGGCGTTGACGCTTGCGCGTCGGTGTCCCGACCAGGCAATCGCGCTCAACACGTGAAGCGGCGGGGCCGGGCATCGATGAGGCTGCGCGTGTAGGGATTGCGCGATTGTGAGAAGATGAAGTCGGACGGCCCGAAGTCTTCGACGCGGCCATCCTTGAAGATGTAGAGGGAACTGCAAAGCTGCTGGACGACGGCGAGATCATGGGAAATGAAGATCATCGTCAGGTCGCGCTCGGCGACGGTATCTTTCAGAAGGTCGACGATTTCCGCCTGTACCGACACGTCCAGGGCCGAGGTCGGCTCGTCTGCGACAATGATCTGGGGCCGGGCCAGCAATGTCCGCGCGATGCAGACGCGTTGCTTCTGGCCGCCCGACAATTGATGCGGGTGGCGGGTGAGCAAGCTTCGGGGGAGGCCGAGCCGATCCATCATTGAAGCCAGATCCGCTGGCGCGTCATTGCGACCTGTCGCGGCCGCAAACCGGATGGTTTCGCGCAGCGTCTCGCCGATGGTCATCCTGGGATTGAGCGACACGGCGGGATCCTGGAAGATCATCTGCACGCGGCCGAGAAGACCGCTGCGGCGGCCGCTCTTTGCAACGTCGAATTGCCTCCCGCCGATCGTGATCCTGCCCGACGGCGCGCTGTCCAACCCCGCGATGATGCGGCCAAGCGTCGTCTTTCCGCTTCCACTCTCGCCGACGATCCCGGTGATCGTGCCGCGCCGCAGGTGAATGGTCACGTCGCGCAAGGCGAACTTTGCCTTGCTGCCGGCACGGCTCCAGGGGAAAACGCGCTGGGAGAAATGTTTCGAAACACCCTTGGCGATGAGAAGCATGGTTTCGCGGTCGCCTTCCTCGGTGGCACCGGTTCGGCTCTGCCTGTCATCCGGGTTTGCGGCGGTTGCCGGGATGCGCAGCCTTGGAACCGCGGCAAGCAGCTTTCGCGTGTAGTCGTGGCAAGGATTGTCGAGAATGGCGGCGGTGCGCTCCTGTTCGACCACCTGGCCCTTTCTCATGACCAGGACCCGGTCGGTGATTTCCGAGACGACGCCCATGTCGTGGGTGACGAGGATGATCGACACGCCCGTTTCGTCGACGAGGGTTCGAAGGAGCCCGAGAATCTGCTTTTGAACCGTGGCATCGAGCGCCGATGTCGGCTCATCGGCAATGACGACGTCTGGCGATCCGGCCAGCGCGATGGCGATGACCACCCTTTGCCTTTGACCTCCGGAGAACTGATGCGGGTATTGGCGGTATCGCCGCTGCGGGTCCGGTATTCCAACGCGGGTCAGGAGGTCGAGAGCACGGTGACGCGCCTGGCGTCGCGAAAGAGAACCGTCGATCGCCAGAACCGTTTCCTCCACCTGCATCCCAACGCTCATCAGCGGGTCCAGCGAGGCGGTATGATCCTGAAAGATCGCCGATATCCGCCGCCCCCGGATTGCCTCCCGCGCGCTTGCCGTCATCGCTTCGGTCGACATGCCGTCGAACTCGATCGTTCCGGATGTCCGTTGGAATTCCGGCGCCAGCAAGCCGAGGACGACATTGCCCAGCGTCGACTTTCCGGCGCCCGACTCGCCGATGATGCCGAGGATCTCGCCACGCCCGAGGTCGAAACTGACATCGGCCAGGATTGTCACCGGTCCGGACGCCGAGAGATGGCGAAGTCCGAGGTTCTTCACCCGAAGCAGGGGTGTCTTCAAGGGTTCTTCAATCATGCCGGATGGTTCCTTGGATCGAGACTGCGCCGGACGTCTTCGCCGACGAGATTGATGCTTGCGATCAGGCCGAACAGAGCGAGGCCAGGAAAAAGGCTGATCCAGTACTGGCCGGTCAGCAGATACTGAAAGCCGTTTGCAACCGCGGAGCCGAGCGACGGCTTGTCGATCGGCACGCCAAGCCCGAGAAAGGACAAGGTCGCTTCGAGTGCGACGGCATGACCGACTTCGATCGGAATCAAGGTCACGGCCGGTGCGATGCTGTTTGGCAGCAGGTGGCGAAAGATGATGCGTGCGGTTGGCAGCCGCATCAGTCGGGCGGCGTCGATATAGGACTTGTTCGTCTCGCTTAGCGCCACGCTGCGCGCGATCCGCGCATAGGTTGCCCATTGCGCGATGATCAGGGCCAGAATGATCCGGTCGATACCCGGCCCAAGCGTCACAATGGCGATCAGGGCGATGAGTATGGTCGGCAGGCTGAGCTGAAGGTCGACGAGCCGCATGATCGCGGCGTCGACCCACTTGCCGAAATAGGCGGCACTGACACCGGCGGTAAGCCCGATCAGGGCGGCGATCGCGGCGCTCGTGACCGACACCATGAGGCTGATCCGCAGGCCGTAAAGAATGGTGCTGACGATATCTCTGCCGAGCCCGTCGGTGCCGAGCAGGTAGCGAAAACCGCCGCCGCCCATGGTTCCCGGCGGGGAGGATGCTTCCCATCCATATATCTGCAAGGGATCGTAGGGATTTTGCGGAGCGATCGCCGGTGCCGCAATGGCGAGCAGTATATAGCTGGCCAGCAGGATCTTGGACGCGGTCAAAACCGGTCCAAGAGGAGGCTTTTTCAGCCCCTTTAGAATGTCAGCTTTCATGGCAGGTTTCATGGCAGGTCACCTTATCAAGACAGGCGCACGCGCGGGTCGAGCACGGCGTAGAAGAGGTCGACCAGGGCGTTGAGCGCGACGAATGCGACCGAGATGAAGGTCAGCGTCGCCATCACCACGGGCCGGTCGAGCAGCTGGATGGAATCGATCAACAGCTTGCCGACGCCCGGCCATGCGAAAATCGATTCCACGACCACGGCAAAAGCGAGCATGCCGCCAAATTGCAGGCCGATGATTGTCACGATCGGCACGCTGATGTTTGGAAGCGTGTGGCGAAGCAGGATCCTTCGGGAGGACAGCCCTTTCGCGCGACAAAACCGCGTGAAGTCCAGGTTCTCGACTTCGATCGTGCCCGATCGCGAAAGCCGCGCGATCAAGGCGACGTTCGGTATCGCCAGCGCCAGGGCAGGAAGGACCATGTGCCAGAGCCCGTTCCCGGTCAGAAAACTCCACTCCTGGCCAAGGAACCGCGCCGTCGTGCCGCGGCCGCCGGATGGAAACCAGCCTGTCAGGATGGCGCCGAGCAGGATGAGCATCATGCTCAGCCAGAATGACGGGATACTCAGCGCGAAGACGCTCGATCTGAGGACCGTCCGGTCGAAGATCGTGCCGCTCCGCCGGCCGGCGAGCAGCCCGAGGCCGGTTCCAACCGGCGCCGCGATAAGCATGGCGACGCATGCGAGCTCCAGGGTCGCCGGCAGCTTGCTCATGACCAGCGCGAAGGCCGGCAGATGATAGATATATGAGGTGCCGAAGTTTCCGCGCACGACATTGTTGATGAAAAGCAGGTACTGGCGCCAGATCGGCTGATCGAGGCCGAGCGCGATCGTGGCCTGGCGGATATCCTCCGGCGTGGCGGTTTCGATGTTGACGACATTGAAAACCGGATTGCCGACGCTGTGGACGCCAATGAAGCCGATCAGCGACATGGCGATGAGGAGCAGGAAGGCTTGCGACAGCCTGCCGAGGACAACAGAAATCAGGGGCATGATCGCTTACTCCGTCGCGGCAAGCGTCTGCATCGCCGTGGTCCAGCCGCGGGGATGCATCGCATAGGAGGCAACGCGCGGGCCGTAGCCGACGATGTGATGGAAGTGGTAAAGCGGTATGATCGGCTGATCGGCCATCACGAACTCGGTCGCTTCGGCGAGCGCCTTGTTGCGCTCAGGGCCCTCCTGGATGCTTTCCGCCCTTGCGAGCATCGCGTCGAAAGCCTGGTTGCGATAATGCCCGAAGTTCAAGGCGCCGTTCCCGCTTTCAGGGTCCGGTGAGGCCAGCAGAGCGTGGAGGATGATGTCCACCGCTTCGCCGGAAGCGCCGCCGTACCAGACGGCATAGTCGCCGGCGGCACGCTTTGTATTGAAAACCGAAAACGGCGCCGCCGCCGGCTGCGCCTTTACTCCGATGCGGGCCCAGCTTTGCGCAATCGCCTGAAGGCTCTCGCCGTCGCCGGGATAACGCCCGGCAGGTCCGGCGAGAATGAGGTTGAAACCGTCAGGGAAACCAGCCTTTGCGAGAAGCGCCTTGGCTTCGTCATACTTCGGAGCCTCCGGCTGCAAGGTTTCCGAGGTACCCGGCAAGCCGCCGGGAAAGAGCTGGGCTGCGGCCGTGCCATAGCCCGAGAGGATCTTGTCGACCAGAATTCCGCGATCGGTGGCCATGGCGAGCGCACGACGGACCAAGGCGTCCTTGAACGGATTGGCGATCGGCTCGCCGGACTTATCGGTCACGCCGGGAAGCCTGTCTCGCTCCACGTCGAACTGCAGGAAGTTGATCCGCGCCGCGCCGACGCTGGCTATCCTGGCGCCGCGCTGCTTCAAAGAGGCAACGTCGCGTGCGGGAATAGCATCCGCCAGGTCGACTTCGCCGGTGCTGAGTGCCGCCACGCGGGCAGCCGGGCTTTCGATGACCCGAAACGTTACCTGCGGCCAGCCAGGCCTGCCGCCCCAGTAATCATCGTTCCTGGCGAGCTTCAGCACCTCGCCGGAACTCCAGCTTTCGAATGTATACGGCCCTGTGCCGACCGGAGGGTGGCCGGCCCTGCCGGCATTGAGCTCTTCGGTGGTCTGGAACCCCTGTGCCGGCCGGTTCATCACAAAGATCGACGAGAACGACAGCGGCAGGTTGGGGATATTGCCCTTGGTGTCGATGACGACGGTGAGAGGATCGGGTGCCGAGACCGATTCGATGCCGGTCACATAGGACCGGAAGCCGCCGCTCGGGGATTTGAGGAAATCCCGTATGCGCTCGATCGTGTAGACGACGTCGTCCGCCGTCAAGGGCGAGCCGTCATGGAAGCGGACATTCTCGCGAAGCTTGAACTCCCACTGCCTGTCCGACACCGCGCGCCAGGAGACGGCCAGACCCGGTTTCAGATCGAGACGGTCATCCTGGTAGACGAGACGCTCGTAGATATGGGAGAGCAGCGAGGTGTTTTCGTTGAGATTTGCGTAATGCGGATCGAGCGTCATCAGCTTGTACGATGTCGCGATCCGAAGCTCCTCCTGCGCATGACCAGACCCTGGAAGACCGCTCCAGAAGGTGAGCGAGATCAGCAATGCGGCAAGCCGATGTGAACAAAACCTGCTTTGAATTTGCATTTTGAAGTTCCCTCTTTTTTGAGTTTTTGCCGCAGCCGGCATTGCCGCGGTGGGGCGCGCCCCATTTCGCGTTCAGCCGTCGGCCACAAAGATCCGGATTTCACTTTTGTAGAGTATACTCTGTAGATGAATACGCTACATGGCAGGACCACTCTGGTTATGAAAGTCCGAGAAACCGTTGCACGAAATCTGAGAATTGCCAGGAACGACCGCCAGCTGAGCCAGGAGGAACTGGGGCTGCGGGCGAATGTTCACCGCACCTACATCGGCATGCTGGAGCGTGAAGAATACAATCCCACGATCGAGATGCTGGAGAAGCTTGCGACCGCCCTCAATCTTAAAGTGGTGGATTTCTTCAAAACCGATGCGAACCAATGAACAATCCGGCACCGAAGAACTCTGGCAATCGTCTCCACGCTGTCTTGCGCCATATCCTCAGCCCCCTCGAGATGCTCCGCGCGTTTCGGGCACCGCCGGTCGGTGAAGCCCGCTTCGGTGAAACGACATCTCCGCATCGATCTTCAGCAGGTCGGCGATGACGGCGCGCAGTTGTGGCCACGGATACTCGTCGCTGGTGACGGATGGCTGCCATTTGCTGACGATGGCATGGAGCTTGGCGGTTGCGCCGGCGAGCGAATGTGCCGGCGTCTTCCACAAGGTGTCCGCCACGATGCCCTCGGCGCTCGCCGCACGTCCCTCCGCCTCCACGGCCTCGCTATATCCGATTTCCTTATCGGCGGCCTTCCAGGCTTCGGGTGCGGTGAGCCGCGAGCCGACCGTTGCAAAGAGCTTTGTCTCGAGCCGCTGTTGTTTCACGCATGATTGGACCAGCCGCTCCCGTGCGACGCACCACTCACGCCAGACTTCCAATGCCGGATCGTCATCGCACGCGTCCGGCAGCGCGTCCAACAATCGGGAAGGCTCCGGATCTGAGGTTAAAGAAGCAGCGACAAAGGAATGGAAGTCTCCCCGGGTGACCGCGGGCAAAGTTCTGCTATTGTCGGAATCAGCCATGATCCGAGCTCCCGTAAGCTTGGTTGTGGTTAGGCTGTGTTCGGTGTTGCGAGCACCGGGCACAGCCAATCTGAGTGTTTAACTGCCATATGAACGAAAAAAGTTCAATGAGAAAACTAAAAATCTTATGAGCGAAATAACGGGGGCTCAAATCCGGGCGGCGAGGGCGCTAATTAGATGGACCGCTGAGGACCTAGCAAAGTCTGCTAGCGTAGGTGTGTCGACTATACGACGCGCAGAAGCGGAGGATGGATCTCCATCAATTACGGCTGCAAATCTCAAACTGATCCGGATCGCTCTTGAAGCCGCAGGAATAGAGTTCGTTCGGGACAACGGCGTCGGCGTCGGTGTTTGCTTCAAGAAGCCGGTGCCCTGAGCGGCGGGAAGGGCATTGGCGGAGACACTGCACGCACCGAATTTCCGAGGAGCCGCGCGCGGTTGCTGAGAACGGCGTATCTTGCGGTGGAAACTTGCCAAACCGCCCGGCACACGGTTCCGTTGATTTGAGAGCGGCTTTCGTACCCGCATCATCTTTCTTCGCCGGTGCTGCCTTCCGGCTCTGCCGTTGCCGCTACCGATTGCGTGACTTAACTGCCAGCCTCAGCGCGCCTCAGAGAACGCGCGCTGAAAGCGCCAGTAAGACCGCGCCAGCGGGTGAGGACCGACCGCGAGGTCAGCCGCGGCCGCACGTGCCGGGGGGCGTAGGAACTGGAGGCGATGCGCGACACGCAGTCCGGCCTCGACATCGGCAGGCATTCCATGGACAGGCTCCTCGGACCGTGAGACGGCACCATGGATTCGACGGACGCGGACAGCTTCGCCGATCTTTAGAACCTCCGAAAGCTCAGCGATCTTATTCGCAAGACAAACCAGTTCGAACTCCAACAAGCCGAAGGACGACCTCAGCATTCGCCTGAAGCAAAAGCCAAGCAGGGAAGCGATTGCGAGCATGGGCTATTCGACCTAAATTCACCAGCAGCAGCATGAATCAGGCTTCACAGCCGCCCGCCATCATTTCCCACCTCAACAAGGAGCGTTTGCCATGAAGCCGGACGACGAAGAACTGATCAGGAACCGAGCTTATGAGCTGTGGGAGAGAGCAGGGCGACCGCAGGGCGACGGTCTCAAGTACTGGTTTCAGGCCGCGGAGGAAGTTCAGTCGACATTTGATTGCGTCGGGGTGCTGGAGAATGCTGCAGTTCTTGGCGAAACCGATGAAGCTGGAGGCATCGGCGATGCGAAAAGAACGCCGAAACCGAGGGGGAGGGGGCAGCCAGACAGCGCCGCGCCGCTGAAGAGACGCACGGCTTCCAAATCCAGTGGCGAAAAGAAAGGCAAACCGACTGAGGGCCGTTAGCCGCAAGATGATGAGCCCACCGCCCGTCCCAACTTCCGTTCCGTTAACAATTCAGCTTTCGGTCAAATCCAGAACAATCTATCTCTGCTGAAGCTTAAAGCGAGCCTAGCGGGCAATAGGTCCGCCGGCCGAGATCAAGGGAAGAGACAATGGCGACGGGTACGGTAAAATGGTTCAACGCAACAAAGGGCTTTGGCTTCATTCAGCCGGACGACGGCAGCCCCGATGTTTTCGTACACATCTCTGCAGTGGAGCGCGCCGGCCTGCAGGATCTGAAGGATGGTCAGAAGATTACCTATGAGCTGGTAAAGGATCGTAAGTCCGGCAAGATGTCGGCTGATAATTTACAGGCCTAGGCTGTAGTGACATTTTAACGGTCTGGGGATTCCCATCAGGCGCCAAATCAGATTCAAAGCTGGCTTTTGGAGGTCAGCTTTGGAAGGTGAAGTTCTTCGTGACGATCAGTGGGAGCACATCAGACCGTTCGTGCCGGGCGGGCGCAAGGGTAAGCGCGGCCCGCGCAGCGATGGCCGGCGCTTCGTCGACGCGCTGTTATGGATGGCGCGCTCGGGTGCGCGCTGGCGCGACCTGCCGGAACGGTTCGGTCCCCACCAGACGGCAAAGCGGCGTTATTACCGCTGGATTGAGGCGGGCGTGTTCGACCGACTGTTCGAAGCGGTCGCCGGCGATCCAGACCTGGAATGGATGATGCTTGATGCGACCGTCATTCGCGCGCAAGCGCAAGCGGCCGGGGCACGGCGCAAAAGGGGGGACCTGAAGCCCAGGCTCTCGGTCGCTCCCGCGGCGGCTTCGGCACCAAGCTCCACGCCGTCGTAGACGCGCTCGGCCTGCCGGTCCGTTTCGAGGTCGGGCCCGGTCAGCAGAACGACATGGCGCCAGCTTGTGATCTGGTCGAGGGCCTGCCGGCCGCCCAAGTGATCGCCGATCGCGCCTACGACGCCGATCGCTTGCACGACATCATCCTCGATCAAGGCGGTGAACCCGTCATCCCGCCGCGTCGCCATCGCAAATACCAGCACGGCTACGACAAGGTCGCTTACAAAAACCGCTGGGGCATCGAGGGCTTCTTCGCCAAGCTCAAGCAATGGCGGCGCATCGCCACCCGCTACGACAAACTCGCCGCCCACTTCCTCGGCTTTGTCAAACTCGCAAGCATCATGCTCTGGCTTAAATCATTAAATTGTCACTACAGCCTAGACCTGCTCCCTCGCACGCGACGTTTTGCAATAGCCGAGATTGCTCGGACGTTTTCCATTTGGAAGGATGCCGCGACTGGGAACAGCGCTCGAACGAAAGACCGATGCCATTTGCGGCCGCCACGTGGCGGCCGTTCATGCATCTGGTGGTCGGCAGTGTCGCACCGCGACAGATCGGGAGCGGCGATGGCGATCCCGGTAAACCAGCCGCACAGGTCATCCTCGGGCGGCCGGCGCGGCGATCGGGGAAGCTTCTCGGGCACCGGCCGGGCAAAACCACCCGGCGGACGATTTCTTGCGACGGAGAAGCCTCGGTTGCCGAAACGCGTATGGGATTGCTCTTGCGCAATGCCTCATGTGCGACTATATTTCGCCTCAGGTGAACGGAGATGACCAATGCTAGCTTTTGAGAATGTTGCCGATGTGTTAGGGTTGCCGGCACAGGAAGTGGCAGCGCGTTCTCCGCTGGGACTGATTACGCGCATAGAGGGTGGGTTGCCCGTTGCGGCATTGGAGCGCGTGGTCCACCTTCTGGCTCCAAATGACAGCCAATTCAAGTACCGCCTGGTGCCGAAGGCGACCTATGAACGCCGAAAGGCGACGCTTCGGCTCTCACCGGACGAGGGGATGCGCGTCGCGCGTGTCGCCCGTGTCTGGAATCTGGCACTGGATGTTTGGCAAAGCGAGGAGGAGGCCCGTGACTTCCTGTTTCGGCACCACCCCATGCTCGAGGACAAACGTCCGATTGATGTGGTCATTCAGAGCGAGATCGGCGCCGAACTCGTCCTGGAAACACTCGCAAGCCTGAAATACGGCAGCGCTGCGTGAGCGCTCAGATTCTTGATCGCACGCTGTCCGCATTTCGAATAGGCGACCCAAAAGGGACCTATCCCATATTCAATGCAACCGGCTCAACCATAGCCCCTGGGCGGTGGAACACGCCGGCAAGCCCAATCATCTACAGCAGCGAGCACTACTCAACGGCGGTACTCGAAAAACTGGTGCATGGTAGCGGTCGATTGCCGCCAAACCAGCACTACGTTGAAATCACAATACCGCGCGGCTTAACCTATGAGGTCTTTTCGCCGCCGAGCCTCCTAGGCTGGGACACGATGCCGGCAATAGTGAGTAAGGGATTTGGCGAGCAATGGTGCCTCGAAAGGAGGAGCGCAATCTTGCTGGTCCCCAGTGTTGTCGCCCGGCTCGACCGCAATATTTTGATAAATCCAGCGCATCCGGAGTTCCCTGAAATACAGGTCAGCCTGCATCAGCCGGTTTACTGGGATCGGCGCCTCTTCGGACCGTAACTGTGCGGGCGCGTAGCGGCTGCCCGGCTCAGATGATCATACTAGCCGCTCTACCCTGCTTACGATCGGCGTCGTTGTGGTAGCTCGCCGCCTGCGTACCGACTTGCTTTTGTCGTTTCCGCAGGAACTCTATCCCGATTTTGCCATTCTTATCGATCAGTTCCCTCAAAGAGGAATTCAAGGAGAAGGAATCGTGGAAGCCAGCGACAGGGACCGCGAGCTCATAGCGGTGATGAGACAGTATTTTGCGATGAAGGCCGAGCTCGAGAGCTTGAAGGAACAATTGGAGGCGGCAAGAGAGGCCGCCGGCGAGGCGATCGGCGTCTTCTACGATCCTCGTCAGAACGCCGAGCACGCGGCCGACCTGCAGCGATCTCATCGCCTGAGGGGAGAGATGGCGTGGCTGATGCAGCGTGCTGAAGCCTGGGGCAGGGCAGCATCGGGTACTGACGAGCACGATAGATCGGAGGGGGAACCGGAACCGGAAGAATGGCAGTCGTTCGAGAAGCGAGCCGATGCCCTCTTCCGTGCTTAGTCACGCCTAGACCCAGCCGGACCGCGCGTCCATTCTATCGCTCCGCGTCACCGATTTGTGCAGCGACTGCTGCATTGCCTCTGGCAGCGGGATGCCGCGGTTGGCAGCCTCGGTCAGATACCCCGACCTCAAGCCATGGGCCGAAAACAGCGCAGCATCGAGCCCCGCCTGCTGGCAGCGGCGCTTCAGGATCAGGTTGGCCGATTGCGGCGTCAGCGCCAGCCGGTCGACGTTGCCCACTGATCGATGCGCCGGAACACTGGGCCTTCCTTGATTTGCGCCTCCGCTAGACTAGCCAATGCTTCAGTCACAGGCCGGCCGATCAACAGCACATGTTTGTCGTCGTCGTTCGGATCGACAGACTGGGCAGGCAAGGGAAGGGGAGTCCTTGTCGGACGAATCCGCACGGACCGGCTCCTCGTCGGCGAGATCACCGACGAGGAGCGCCGGCACTTCCGAACGGGGCCGGCCGCCGGAAGCGAAGGCAGTTAAGAGCAGGGCCGGGTCGCGCATCGACCGGCCGAACGCCAGCGCAAGCCTGCAGGAGCTCTCGAAGGATCTCGGCTGTCACTGCGGCGTATACTCTTCCGTAGCCGCGGCCGATTGCTTGCCTTGACTGCCAGCCTCAGCGCACCTTTCAGTGGCGGCGCGCCGAAGGCGCCGGTGAGACCACGCCAGCGGGTCAGGATCGACCAGGAGGTCAGCCGCCGCTGGGCCGTGCCCGGCGTGCGGTCCGTCGGCCCTCAGCAGGCCCTCGGCACGTAATCCGACCTCGACCCCCGCCGGCAAGCCATGGGCCGAATCCTCGGCGCGCGATGCACACACGATCAAACCTGCAATCATTGTTTCCTCATCAGTTCAAGATTGTGCGCGCCTCTTCAATAAGACTGTGTTACTATTATCTGCCTCTAAACTGGATGGCTCCTGTCGCGATCAGTCCTGATCCTGTCATTGTTGCAGTTTGCAAGCGTAAGTCCACACACGCGTAGGCACCTTGCCATGGCCAGGGGCGAGGCTCCTTGGAAGGCATGATACGTCTTGTTTCAATCGCACTCGCAGTTGCTGGTATCGGCTTAGCGTGCCAAGCGCTGGCCGCAGACGTGGACATGTCCAAGCCCACTTGCAAGGAGGTTGGCGACATGCCTGCAGCCAAGACCATTGGCGTGGCCATGTGGGTCAACCGTTATGTCCATGGTAAAGCCGGCAATCCAATGGTGGACGGTGATATGGCGCATGCCAATGCAGAAAAGATAACTGCCTATTGCAAGAGTAACGCTACTACCACGTTGGCGGACGCGATAGAAGCGGTCGCCAAATCGTAGCAGAAGCTGCGAACTTGGCGGTGTAGAGCGACAATCTGGCTGAGATCACGTATTGCCGCACCTAACGATGCTCCCCGATGTTACCACGGTGCCTCATTCATTTTGCTCCCGGGTTAGGGCGAAGGAGGCCGGGCGCGGAGATGGCAGGGTTTCGCAGCGCCTGGCCTCCTTCGCG
>NZ_VITA01000004.1 GCF_007827695.1 Sinorhizobium medicae
CAGCACACGGTCTTTAAAGACCAGGATTCCGACGGCCTTCCGCCCGCACCCATATAAGCACAGTTTCGACACACAGGATTCCTGTGACGAGCACATGAATGAGGGGAATAGGTGCAGCGATACCGCGCAACCCGAACGCGCCGCTCTCCCTGCCAATACCGCAAAGCACGAAGGGGACGAGCCTTCCTGAAGTGCCTTAAACCGCTTCCGGACGACGGATTTTCTCAGCCGCCTCGAGCACCAGCGGGTTCAAACCTTCACCGCCATGCGCGATATGCTCGAAGAGTTTGCGGCGCATGCGCGGCTCCCAATATTTGTTGATATGCGTCGCCACGCCATCGGCCGCCCCTGCCGCCGGCTGAGTCAGGAAGAAGGTGGCAATCTGGTTCGCCATATAAATGAGCTTGGCGTTCGGGTTTTCAGACATGGGCGAATTGCTCCGATTCAGAATAGCGGTGCGCGGGCGGATAAGGACGCAGGCACCTCGTCATGGCGAGCGATGCGCTCCGCATGGGTGAAGATTTCAAACTCGTCACCGCGGACAAGCGCAATGAGGGTCATGCCCGCCCCCTCCGCCGTGCGGATCGCGAGCGCCGTGGGTGCGGAAATGGCGATGATCACCGGGCTTCCGGCGATCGCGGTTTTCTGCACCATCTCGACCGAGACGCGCGAGGTGACGACGACTGCGCCTTGAGCGCCCCTGAACCCGGCGCGGGCGGCCGCTCCGGTGAGCTTGTCCAGCGCATTATGGCGACCGACATCCTCGCGAACCGCGATCAGCCCGCGCCCCGGCACATAGAAGGCAGCACCGTGGACGGCGCGTGTCTCGAAATGCAGCGGCTGCTGACCATTGAGAAGCGCGACTGCGTCCACCACGTCCTGCTCGGAAAGGCGAAGCAGCGAGCCGGAGACGTCCGGCGTCGGGCGAACGGCCTCGTCGATCGACTCTATACCGCAGAGGCCGCAACCGACCGGCCCGGCCATGTGGCGACGCCTGAGGCGCAGAGCGTCGTTCTGCTCGTCCTTGAGCCTGATCTGCAGGTCGATGCCCTTCTCCTCGGCAACGATGTCTATGTCGTCTATCTGTTCGGGACCGGTGATGATCCCTTCAGTGAGGCTGAAGCCGGTGGCGAAATCCTCGAGGTCGGCGGGCGTCGCCATCATCACCGCATGAGTCGAACCGCCATAGGTGAAGGCAACCGGCATTTCCTCGGGCACCACCCGCGATTGCGCGACGAAGATACCGCCGCGCCGTGCAGCCTCGGCAACCGTCGCCGTCGTTCCTGGTCGGGGCGCGCCGCCGGCGCCGGCCGGAACAACCGTTGGAGAGGTCGAAACGCGCTTGCCCGCCATGCCCGATCCTATTCCGCCGCCTCCAGCTTGCCGGCGATGCGACGCGACTGGCGCGCCTGCTCATCATAATCACGCTGCCAGTCGGAGGGGCCGTTCGACGGCGAGACCTGCACCGCCGTCACCTTGTATTCCGGGCAGTTGGTCGCCCAGTCGGTAAAGTCGGTGGTGATCACGTTCGCCTGCGTCGAGGGGTGATGGAAGGTCGTATAGACGACGCCAGGTGCGACTCGGTCGGTGATCAGCGCGCGGAGCGTCGTGTCGCCCGAGCGGCTGGCGAGCCTGACCCAGTCGCCGTCGCGAATGCCGCGCTGCTCGGCGTCGTGCGGATGGATTTCCAGCCGGTCTTCCGCATGCCAGACGACGTTCTCCGTGCGCCGCGTCTGGGCACCGACATTGTACTGGCTGAGAATACGGCCGGTCGTCAGAAGCAGCGGGAAGCGGGGGCCGGTTCTCTCGTCGGTCGCCACATATTCGGTGCGGATGAACTTGCCCTTGCCGCGTACGAAACCGTCCACATGCATGATCGGCGAGCCGAGCGGCGCCTTTTCGTTGCACGGCCACTGCACCGAGCCCATCTTGTCCAGATAGTCGTAGGAGACCATGGCAAAGCTCGGCGTCGTAGCGGCGATCTCGTCCATGATCTCGGACGGATGACGGTAATTCCAGGCAAGCCCCATGGCTTGCGCCATCTTCTGCGTCACCTCCCAATCGGCATAGCCGTTCTTCGGCCGCATGACGCGCCGGACGCGGTTGATGCGGCGCTCGGCATTGGTGAAGGTTCCGTCCTTTTCGAGGAAGGTCGAGCCCGGCAGGAAGACATGAGCGTAGTTCGCCGTCTCGTTGAGGAAGAGGTCGTGCACCACGACGCACTCCATGGCGGCAAGGCCGGCCGCGACGTGCTTCGTGTCGGGGTCCGACTGCAGAATGTCCTCCCCCTGGACGTACAGGCCCTTGAAGGTGCCCTCGACGGCGGCGTCGAGCATGTTGGGAATGCGCAGTCCCGGCTCGTGGTTGAGCTTCACGCCCCAGAGCTTTTCGAAGATCTCGCGCGTTGCATCGTCCGAAATATGCCGGTAGCCGGGAAGCTCATGTGGGAAGGAGCCCATGTCGCAGGAGCCCTGGACGTTGTTCTGGCCGCGCAGCGGATTGACGCCAACGCCCGGCCGGCCGATGTTGCCGGTGAGCATGGCGAGGTTCGCGATCGCCATCACTGTCGTCGAGCCCTGGCTGTGCTCGGTGACGCCAAGGCCGTAATAGATCGCGCCATTGCCGCCGGTCGCGTAAAGCCGCGCGGCTCCGCGCACCAGATCGGCCCGAACGCCGGTATAGGCCGCGGTCGCTTCCGGGCTGTGATGCGGCTCGGCGACGAAGGCTGCCCAGTCCTCGAATTCCGACCAGTCGCAGCGCTCGCGGATGAAGGCTTCGTTACCAATACCCTCGGTGACGATGACATGCGCCAGCGCGGTCAGGATGGCGACGTTGGTACCTGGCTTCAGCGGCAGATGGTAGGACGCTTCGACATGGGCCGAGCGGACGAGGTCGATCCGGCGCGGATCGATGACGATCAGCTTGGCGCCCTGGCGCAGCCGCTTCTTCAGCCGCGAGGCGAAGACCGGATGACCGTCGGTCGGGTTGGCACCGATGATGACCGCAACATCCGTGTGCTCCACGCTGTCGAAATCCTGCGTGCCGGCGGAGGTGCCGAAGGTCTGGTTGAGGCCGTAGCCGGTCGGCGAATGGCAGACGCGGGCGCAGGTGTCGACATTGTTGTTGCCGAAACCGGCGCGCACCAGCTTCTGCACCAGAAAGGTCTCCTCATTGGTGCAGCGCGAAGACGTGATGCCGCCGACGGAATCACGGCCGTACTGGTACTGGATCCGGCGGAACTCGGAGGCGACATGGGCGAAAGCTTCCTCCCAGGTGACCTCGCGCCAGGCATCGGTGACCTTCTCGCGGATCATCGGATTGAGAATGCGGTCCTTGTGGTTGGAATAACCATAGGCAAAGCGGCCCTTTACGCAGGAATGGCCGCGGTTCGCCTGCCCGTCCTTCCATGGCACCATGCGCACCAGCTCCTCGCCGCGCATCTCCGCCTTGAAGGAGCAGCCGACGCCGCAATAGGCGCAGGTGGTGACGACAGAATGCTCGGGCTGGCCGATTTCTATCACCGATTTTTCCGTCAGCGTCGCGGTCGGGCAGGCCTGAACGCAGGCGCCGCAGGAAACGCATTCGGAGGAGACGAAGTCCTCGTTCATGCCGGCCGATACGCGTGAATCGAAGCCACGGCCGCTGATCGTCAGCGCGAAAGTTCCCTGCACTTCCTCGCACGCCCGCACGCAGCGCGAGCAGACGATGCACTTCGCCGGATCATAGGTGAAATAGGGGTTCGATTCGTCCTTCGGCATCCATTTGGCGTTGATTTCGCCATTGTTGCGCGCCGTCACATGGTTCTCGCCGTCATAGCCGTAGCGCACATCGCGCAGGCCCACGGCGCCAGCCATATCCTGCAGCTCGCAATCGCCGTTGGCTGCGCAGGTAAGGCAGTCGAGCGGATGGTCGGAAATATAGAGTTCCATGACGCCGCGGCGGACATCCTTCAGCCGCTGTGTCTGCGTCGAAACGCTGATGCCTGCCGAAACCGGCGTCGTGCAGGAGGCCGGCATCCCAGCGCGCCCATCGATTTCGACGAGACAGAGCCGGCAGGAGCCGAAGGCATCCATCATGTCGGAAGCGCAAAGCTTCGGCACCTCGATGCCCGCTTCCATTGCCGCGCGCATGATCGAGGTGCCTTCCGGCACGGTGATCTCGCGTCCGTCGATCGTCAGCGTCACCAGCTTTTCGGATTTGGAAGCAGGAGTGCCGTAGTCGATTTCATGAATGAGAGACATTAGCGGGACTCCTGAGAAATTACGTTCGGGGCGGATGCGATAGCCGGCTCTGTCAAGGTTCCGTGTGCCATGGCCGCCATTATCATTCCGCAGCCTCCACCATCGGCACTGGTGAAAAATCCTCCGGGAAATGCGTCATGGCGCTCATCACCGGATAGGGCGTAAAGCCGCCGAGTGCGCAAAGAGAGCCGAACTTCATCGTGTTGCAGAGATCGGCAAGCAGCACTCGATTCTTTTCCGGCTCGATGCCGGCCGCGATCGCGTCGGCAACCTCGACACCGCGTATGGAACCTATGCGGCAGGGCGTGCACTTGCCGCAGCTCTCTATGGCGCAGAATTCCATGGCGAAACGCGCCTGCTTCAGCATGTCGGCCGTGTCGTCGAAGACGACGATGCCGGCATGACCGATAAGCCCGTCCCTGGCGGCGAAGGCTTCGTAGTCGAATGGCGTATCGAACAGCGCCCGTGGGAAATAGGCGCCAAGCGGACCGCCGACCTGCACGGCCTTCACGGGTCTGCCGCTCGCGGTGCCGCCGCCGATCTCGTCGACGATCTCGCCAAGCGTCAGGCCGAAAGCGGTTTCGAAAAGCCCGCCATGCCTTACATTGCCGGCGATCTGCAGCGGGATCGTTCCGCGCGACCGGCCCATGCCGAAATCGCGATAGTAGCCGGCACCCTTGTCGAGAATCACCGGTACGGACGCGAGCGAGATGACGTTGTTGATGACGGTCGGGCGATCGAAAAGGCCCTTATGCGCCGGCAGCGGCGGCTTGGCGCGCACCAGTCCGCGCTTGCCTTCGAGGCTGTTCAGGAGCGAAGTCTCCTCGCCGCAGACATAGGCGCCGGCGCCGGTGCGAACCTCCATATCGAAGGCATGCGCAGAGCCGAGCACAGAGGTGCCGAGCACACCGGCGGCCCGGGCGATCTCGACCGCTGCGCTCATCACCGCGATCGCATGCGGATATTCCGAGCGCGTATAGATGTAGCCCTTGGTTGCGCCAGTCGCGATGCCGGCGATCGCCATGCCCTCGATCAGCACGAAGGGGTCGCCTTCCATGATCATACGGTCTGCGAATGTGCCACTGTCACCCTCGTCGGCATTGCAGACGATGTATTTCCGCGCACCCGGCGTTTCGAGCACGGTCTTCCATTTGATCCCGGTCGGGAAGCCGGCACCGCCGCGGCCACGAAGACCGCTTTCCGTGACCTCGGCAACGATCGCCGCAGGCTGCATGACGACTGCTCTTTCGAGGCCGCGCAGGCCTCCATGAGCCCGATAATCATCGAGCGAGAGCGGGTCGATGACACCGCAGCGGGCAAAGGTAAGCCGCGTCTGTCGCTTGAGGAACGGAATTTCCTCGGTCTTGCCGAGACAGAGCGGATGCGCACCACCCGAAGTCAGCCCGGCATCGAAAAGCGAGGCCACGTCGCCCGCTTTCACCGGCCCGTAGGCGACGCGCCCATCGGCCGTTTCGATTTCGACCAGCGGCTCCAGCCAGTGCATGCCGCGAGAGCCGTTGCGGACGATCGTGGCGTCGAGCGCGCGAGCGGCGATCTCGCCGGAAATCGCCTCCACCACGCTTTCGGCGCCGAGCGCCAAGGCTGCTGCATCCCGGGGAATAAAGATTCTTACAGTCATTGGCGGGCCTCCGCGACCAGCGCGTCGAGCACCGCCTCATCGAGCCGCGCATGAAGCTCGCCGTCGAGCATCGCCGACGGCGAGCAGGAACAGAGCCCAAGACAGTAAACGGGCTCGAGCGTGACGGCGCCATCCGGCGTCGTCTCGTGGAAATCGATCCCGAGAAGCGCCTTGGCGCGCTCGGCAAGCCGGTCGCCGCCCATCGACTGGCAGGCTTCGGCGCGACAGAGCTTGAGCACATGGCGTCCGGCCGGGTGCTCGCGGAAATCGTGATAGAAGGTGACGACGCCATAGACTTCGGCGCGCGACAGATTGAGCTCCTGTGCGATCACCGGCAGGCTCTCCTCAGGCACGTAGCCGAACTCGTCCTGAATCTCGTGCAGAATGGGAATAAGCGGGCCTTCGAGCCTCTTGAGTTCGCCGACGATCGCCAGCGTCCGTTCGGTCACGTCTGCGCGCGGCAGATGGATATTCACTGAAGGAGCCCTCCCGGCTCGCGGCCGCATTGGTCAAGTTTTCTCGACCGTCGTCGCGCCGCTGTCTCAACCAATTGGCAAAGATCGGAGATTTCACGCTCTTTGCCCAGGAAATAAGCTTCGCGCGTATGCTTCCACGGGTCAATAAGGCTGTTCCGTTGGTCGATAGGAAATTTCTATTGAGCTTTATTGCGCTCACCGAGCATGCGCGCCTCATGCAGCAGTGCGGAGACCAAGGGCGTGAACGGCTCACGATAGGTGGCGACCAGCCCGACCGTATGATGGACGTCCGGATCGACAATCGGTATCATCCGGATATCCTCGTGAAAGCCGAATGATTTCGCTACGTTAAAAGGCATGATGCTCGCCCATCGTCCGGTTCGGACATGGGAGAAGAGCACGATCATCGAATTCGATTCGAGTGTAGGGCTCGGGACCGCACCGGCCTCTGCAAAGTGCTGGTTGATGATGCGGCGGTTCTGCATATCGGCCGTCAATAGACAAAGCCGAATGCCGCTCACTTCCTTCCAGGTCACGCTTTCGCGATCCGAAAGGGCCGTGTCGGCGGCCGTAACCAGATGATATTGCTCGATCTGCAGCGGCACGCTCGTTACCCGGCCGAGCGGCTCATTCTCGAGATAGGTCAGGCCGGCATCGATCTCGAGGTTTTCGAGTAGCGCCAGTATCTGCAGCGATGTGGTGGAAAGGACGGAGAAAGTGACGTCCGGATGCTTCTCCTGGAACGGTGCGGTTATCATCGGCACCATGGAGAGTGTCGTCGGTATTGCGGCGAGGCGGATATGACCCGACAGACCTTTTCGGGCTGCACGCATCTCTTCACGCATCGTACGGGTGTCGCTGACGATCCGCCGTGCCCATTCCAGCACCCGCTGCCCTTCGGGTGTCAGCCCCTGGAAACGTGATCCGCGATTGACCAGGATGACGCCGAGCTGTTCTTCAAGCTGACGGATCGCCGCCGAAAGCGTCGGTTGCGTCACGCCGCACTCCTCCGCCGCCCGGCCGAAGTGCCGCTCCCGGGCAAGTGCGAGAAAGAATTCCAGCTTGTCGATCATGACCGGCTCACTCAGTGCACGCGTTTTTGCCCCTCACCCCCGCAGGCGGGGAGAAGGCACCGGCAGGCGGATGGGGGGCGGACGCGCGCTCAAGCGATGAGCTGCCCACCGTTCACCTCCAGAACCTGGCCGGTGATGTAACCTGAAAGCGCGTGCGAAGCGAGGAAGAGGTAGGCTGGCGCGCAATCCTCGGCCATCCCCAGCCGACCTAGCGGAATCGTCTTACGCGTCGCCTCGAGCTTCTCCGGCGTCGAATAGCGTTCGTGGAAATCCGTCGCGATCGTGCCGGGCGAGACGCAGTTGACGCGGATGCCTTCCGGCGCAAGTTCGCGCGCCAGAGCCTTGGAATAGGTGGAAACGAAGGCCTTGGTGGCGGAATAGATCGAAGAGCCGGGACTGCCGCCCGCGCGTGCCGAGATGGAGACGGTGTTGACGATCGCCGGGTGCGTGCCCTTGCGCAGGAGCGGTAACATCGTCCGGGTCATCTCGACCACCGAGGTCTGGTTGAGCTTCACGACAGTGCGGTAGTCGTCGTCGGTGAGTTCGCCGGCCGGAAAACGACCGACCATCGTGCCGGCATTGTTGACGAGAACGTCGACGCTGTCGAAACGGCTCCTCACCGCGTCGGCAAGGCTCTCCACGCCCCCGTCCGAAAGGAAATCCGCCGCCGTGAGGAATGCCCTGCCCTCTGCCGCTGCAAGATCGAGAAACTCCGGGCGGTCGGATGCGATCGTCCGCCCCAGATGCACCAGAACACGGGCACCGCAATCCAGGAACTGCCGCGCGACCTCGAGGCCAATGCCCCTCCCGCCGCCGGTAACCACCACGTTCATGCCCTTGAACAAGGCCGGATGATACATTCTCTTTCGCCCTCCCGTACCGTTCCGACTGGCGCGTCCGCAAGGATTACAGCGCATATCGGGTGTAAGCCGCAATGAAAATCGAACGTGTTGGATATGCCCAAACACAAATTGCGCCACTTTCGTTTTTGCATATTATGAAAGAAAACGAAAAGCGAGGGGCGTTGAATGTACCTGACCGAACGACAGGCGGAGATCCTGGAGCTGGCGAAAGCGGAGGGCCGCGTACTGGTCGAAGACCTCGCCCAGCGTTTTTCGGTGACACCCCAAACGATCCGCAAGGATCTGAACGATCTTTGCGATGCAAGAGTTTTGAACCGCATCCATGGCGGCGCCATCTTTCCGAGCGGCAAGGAAAACGTCAAATACGAATCTCGCCGCCAGATCGCAGCGGCCGAGAAGCAGGCGATCGGACGCGCCGCGGCTAGCCTCATTCCGGACAATTCCTCGCTGTTCATCAATATCGGCACGACAACGGAAGCGGTCGGAGAGGCACTTCTCGACCATCGGGAACTGATGGTCATCACCAACAATATAAACGTCGCCAACAGGTTGCGTGTGTTCCCCACGATCGAAGTGGTTATTGCCGGCGGGGTCGTACGCGGTTCGGACGGCGGCATCGTCGGGGAGGCCGCCGTCGATTTCATCAAGCAGTTCAAGGTGGATTTCGCGGTGATCGGCGCCTCGGCGATCGACCCGGATGGCGCGCTTCTGGACTTCGACTACCGCGAAGTGAAAGTGGCGCAGGCGATCATCGCCAATGCCCGCCATGTCATCCTGGTTTCGGATTCGACGAAATTCGAACGCACGGCGCCGGTGCGTATCGGTCATATCTCACAAGTGCAAACCTTCATTACCGATCGCTGCACCGTTGAAAATGTTCGCAAAATCTGTGCGGACCGGGATGTGCGGCTGCTGGAGACCGAGACTTGATCCGCCTTGGAACGCAAGGATAGTGTCGCCCAAACATTCGTTTGACATTCGAAATATTTTCGCTTTAACTGTTTTCACTTTCGCGATTGCGTGGAATTGTGCGTTGCGAAAAGTGGAGGGGAACAGAGTGTCAGAGCAGGCGATCTTCGACGTCTTCGTCATAGGCGGCGGCATCAACGGATGCGGCATTGCGCGTGATGCGGCCGGTCGGGGATATTCCGTCGCGCTTGCGGAGATGAACGATTTCGCCTCGGGAACGTCTTCCGGCTCGACCAAGCTCATCCATGGCGGCCTGCGCTATCTCGAATATTATGAGTTCCGCCTCGTACGCGAAGCCTTGATGGAGCGCGAAGTCCTCTGGGCGATGGCGCCGCATGTCATTTGGCCGATGCGGTTCGTTCTGCCTTTCCACAAGGGCGGCCCACGGCCCGCCTGGCTGATCCGTCTCGGCCTCTTCCTCTACGACCATATTGGCGGCCGCAAGCGCCTGCCGGCGACAAGCACTCTTGACTTGACCCGGGATCCGGCCGGCGTGCCCTTGAAGCGCCTCTTCTCCAAGGCTTTCGAATATTCGGATGGGTGGGTCGACGATGCCCGCCTCGTGGTCTTGAACGCACGCGATGCCGCCGATCGCGGCGCGCGGATCATGGCCCGTACCCGCGTCGTCTCAGCACGGCGCGCATCCGGACGTTGGACGATAGAGATCGAGGATGTCACGACGGGAGCGCGCGAGACGCTGGGCGCCCGCATGCTCGTCAATGCCGCAGGTCCCTGGGTGGACCGGATTCTCTCCGAAGCCGTCGGAAAGAAGGACGTCCGCAATGTCCGCCTCGTCCAGGGCAGCCATATCGTCTTAACGAAAAAGTTCGACGATACGCGGGCCTATTTCTTCCAGAACCCGGACGGGCGGATCATGTTCGCCATTCCCTACCAGAACGATTTCACACTCATCGGAACGACAGATCACGATTTTGCCGGCAATCCGGCGGATGTGCGCATCAGTGACGCAGAAATCGACTATCTCTGCGCGGCGGCGAGCGAATATTTCAAAGATCCGGTCACGAGGGACGATATCGTCTGGACCTATTCCGCCGTTCGTCCCCTTTACGACGACGGCGCGAGTAAAGCCCAGGAAGCGACCCGCGACTATGTGCTGCGCGTCGAGAACGGCGATGCGCCGCTGCTCAATGTCTTCGGCGGCAAGCTCACCACCTACCGGCGGCTTGCGGAATCGGCTCTGGACAAGATCGGCGAGGCTATTGGCGCCAAGGGCGGGAAATGGACCGCCGGATCGCATCTTCCCGGCGGCGACTTCCCGGCGACAGGCTATGAAGACGAGGTGGAAAAGCTCAAGTCGCGCTATCCGTTTCTGGCTGCCTCGCATGTCCGCCGGCTGGTGCGGCTCTATGGGAGGCTTGCGGCGCAGCTTCTCGGCAACGCCGCAAGCGAGGCCGATCTTGGAAGGTACTTCGGAGCGGATCTCTACGCGGCGGAGGTGGATTGGCTCATCGGACGGGAATGGGCGTTGGGCGCGGAAGACGTGCTTTGGCGCCGAACGAAACTGGGACTGAAGTTTTCGCGGGCGCAAATCGCGGAACTGGAGGAATATATCCGGGCAGCGGCCAACGCCGCCGCCTGAGATACCACGGCTGAACCGCCGGTGGCTGGGTGGAGAATTCAATGCTTGAAATGAAGAACATATCCAAGGTCGTGGGGGGCGAGATGCACATCCACCCGACCGACCTTGTGCTGGAGAGGGGGTCGCTGAACGTGCTGCTCGGCCCGACGCTCTCCGGCAAGACGTCGCTGATGCGGCTGATGGCCGGTCTCGACAAGCCAGCCTCCGGTTCGATCCATCTCGACAATGCGGACGTTACCGGCGTTCCGGTTCAGAAGCGCTCGGTTGCCATGGTCTACCAGCAGTTCATCAACTATCCCGCGATGACGGTATACGAGAACATCGCCTCGCCTATGCGGATCAAGGGCGCCGACGCCGCCACCATCGACCGCGAAGTGCGCAAGGCGGCGGAACTTCTGAAGCTTACGCCATATCTCGACCGCACGCCTCTCAACCTGTCCGGCGGCCAGCAGCAGCGCACGGCGCTTGCGCGCGCCATCGTCAAGAACGCCGATCTGGTGCTGCTCGACGAACCGCTTGCGAACCTCGACTACAAGCTGCGGGAGGAATTGCGCGAAGAGCTGCCGAAGATTTTCTCCGCATCAGGCGCGATCTTCGTCTATGCGACGACCGAGCCTTCCGAAGCGCTTCTCCTCGGCGGCAACACCGCCACGATGAGCGAGGGAAGGATCACCCAGTTCGGCCGCACAATCGACGTCTATCGCCAACCTGTCGATATCGTTACGGCACGTACATTTGCCGATCCGCCGCTCAATACCATCGACCTCCTGAAGAGCGGGTCGCATTTCGCGCTCGAAGGCAAGCCCGTGCTTCCCGTTCCCGTGCATCTCGGCGCCGTCGCCGACGGCCCCTGTACCGTCGCTTTCCAGCCACACCACCTTTCTTTCGACCCGCCGAACGGCAGCGACCAACCACTTGCCGTCAAGACGGCGATCTCGGAAATCACCGGGTCCGAGAGTTTCATTCACGTCGCGTTCGCGGGCGCCCGCTGGGTCATGCTCGCGCCCGGCATTCACGAGATCGAACCGGACGCAACCCTCAGAGTCTTCGTCGACACGCGCCACCTTATGGCCTTCGGGCCGGACGGCAGGGCGGTCGGCGGAAGGGCCTGAGGAAGGCGTCGGGGAGGAAACCATGGCACGCATCAATCTCGAACACATCCGCCACGCTTACGGCGCCAAGCCGAAGTCGGAGAGCGATTATGCGCTGAAGGAAGTACATCACGAGTGGAACGACGGCGGCGCTTACGCATTGCTCGGGCCCTCCGGCTGCGGCAAGACCACGCTGCTCAACATCATATCGGGGCTGATCAACCCCTCCGAGGGCCGCATTCTCTTCGACGGCACGGACGTGACGCATCTGACGACGCAGCAGCGCAACATCGCCCAGGTGTTTCAATTTCCGGTCATCTACGACACCATGACCGTCTACGACAATCTTGCATTTCCACTGCGCAACCGCCGTGTGCCGGAGACCGAGGTCGACCGCCGCGTCAAGGAAATCCTTGAAATGACCGGGCTCGTCAGTTGGGCGAAGAAGACTGCGCGCGGGCTGACGGCCGACCAGAAGCAGAAGATTTCGCTCGGCCGCGGCCTCGTGCGCTCGGACGTCAGCGCCATTCTCTTCGACGAGCCGTTGACCGTCATCGATCCGGAAATGAAATGGGTCCTGCGCTCACAGATCAAGCGGCTGCACAAGCAGTTCGGCTTCACCATGGTTTATGTGACACACGACCAGACCGAGGCGCTCACCTTCGCCGACAAGGTCGTTGTCATGTATGACGGCCAGATCGTTCAGATCGGCACGCCGGCCGAACTCTTCGAGCGCCCACGCCATACCTTTGTCGGCTATTTCATCGGCTCTCCGGGCATGAACGTGTTGCCGGCCGAGATCGCCGGCAGCACGGCCTCCATCGGCGACCAGAGGATCGCGCTGGATTTCCGGCCTGAGGTCAAGGCCGGCACGAAGACCGAGCTTGGCATCCGGCCGGAATTCATCTCGCTCGGCCGCGAAGGCATGCCGGTTGCGGTCACCAAGGTCGAGGATATCGGCCGCCATAAGGTGGTGCGTGCCCGCTTCGCCGACCGGCCGATCTCGATCATCGTCGACGAAGACGGTGAGATTCCCGCGGAGCCGCGTGTCACCTTCGATCCGAAGGCAATCAATATCTACGCCGATTCCTGGCGCGTCGGCGGGGAGGCCTGATATGGAAAAGACCTGGAACAACAAGGCCTGGTTCATGGTCCTGCCGGTGCTGGTGCTTGTCGCTTTCTCGGCGGTGATCCCGCTGATGACCGTCGTCAACTATTCGGTACAGGACACTTTCGGCAATAACGAGTTCTTCTGGGCCGGAACCGACTGGTTCCTGGATGTGCTCGAATCCGACCGGTTCTGGGACGCACTCACGCGCAACCTGATCTTTTCGGCAATCATTCTCTCGATAGAAATCCCGCTCGGCATCATCATCGCGCTCAACATGCCGAAGAAGGGCATCGGCGTGCCGATCTGCCTCGTTCTGATGGCGCTGCCGCTGCTCATTCCGTGGAACGTCGTCGGCACTATCTGGCAGGTCTTCGGCCGCGTCGACATCGGCCTGCTCGGACGCACGCTCGCCTCGCTAGGCATCAATTATAATTACGTGCAGAACCCGTTCGACGCCTGGGTCACGCTGATCGTCATGGATGTCTGGCACTGGACAAGCCTGGTCGTGCTGCTCTGCTATGCCGGTCTGGTCTCGATCCCCGACGCCTATTACCAGGCCGCCAAGATCGACGGCGCCTCGCGCTGGTCGGTCTTCCGCTACATCCAGCTTCCGAAGATGAAGCGTGTGCTTCTGATCGCTTTCCTGCTGCGCTTCATGGACAGCTTCATGATCTACACGGAACCCTTCGTCGTGACCGGCGGCGGTCCCGGCAACTCGACCACCTTCCTGTCCATTGATCTGGTCAAGACGGCGATCGGCCAATTCGACCTCGGCCCGGCCGCAGCCCTCTCGATCATCTACTTCCTCATCATCCTGCTCTTGTCGTGGATCTTCTACACGGTGATGACCACGAGCGACGCGCAAGGCTGAGAAAGGCGGGAGGAGACATCATGATGACCAACAAGCAACCACTTTCGCAGCGCCTCTCCTGGCTGGTGCCGACACTCTATATCGTTTTCCTGCTCCTGCCGATCTACTGGCTCGTCAATATGAGCTTCAAGGAGACGAGCGAGATCCTCAGCACCTTTTCGCTATGGCCGCAGAATCCGACGCTCCGGAACTACACGGTGATCTTCACCGATCCTTCCTGGTACAACGGCTACATCAACTCGATAACCTACGTGGTTCTGAACACCATCATCTCGGTCACGGTGGCGCTGCCGGCCGCCTATGCCTTCTCGCGCTACCGATTTCTCGGCGACAAGCATCTGTTCTTCTGGTTGCTCACCAACCGGATGGCGCCGCCGGCGGTTTTCGCTCTGCCCTTCTTCCAGCTCTATTCCGCCTTCGGCCTGATCGACACGCATATCGCTGTGGCCATCGCGCACTGCCTGTTCAACGTGCCCCTTGCCGTCTGGATCCTGGAAGGCTTCATGTCCGGCGTGCCGAAGGAGATCGACGAGACCGCCTATATCGACGGCTATTCCTTCCCGCGCTTTTTCGTGAAGATCTTCGTGCCGCTGATCGCCTCCGGCATCGGCGTCGCGGCCTTTTTCTGCTTCATGTTCTCGTGGGTCGAGCTCCTGATCGCCCGCACGCTGACGACAACGGATGCCAAGCCGATCGCCGCGACCATGACACGCACGGTCTCGGCCTCCGGGCTCGACTGGGGCGTGCTGGCCGCCGCCGGCGTGCTGACGATCATCCCGGGCGCGCTCGTCATCTATTTCGTTCGCAACTACATCGCCAAGGGCTTCGCCCTTGGTCGGGTCTGAAAAGGAGGGTCTGATGGCAGCCATTGCCGCTCGCAACAACCGCTGGCCCGTCGCACTTGCCGCCGTACTCATCGTCTACCTTGGCGCCGCGGGCCTGCTTTTCTCGCTTCTGCCGGTGAAGGACGGCGAGCGCGACTGGTTCGCGCCGCTGGTCCCGGGAGGCTGGATGGCCTGGTCTTTCCCGACCGCCATGTTCTTTCTGACGATCTTCGCGCTCCTGTCGCTGATGGCCGTCTGGGAATATGCCCGGCCCGGCGGCAATCCCAGGGTCGGCATCCTGCGCTTCGAGACGACACGCGGCGACCGGCTCTTCGTATCGCTTCTCGGAAGCGCATTCATTCACCTCGCCTGGCTGGGGCTGGTCGGCGCAAATCTCTGGTGGGCCGTCGCCCTCTCGGTGATCTATGCGGTCGGCGTCTTCCGCTACGTCTGAGGAATGGAATGAAGGGCGCTCCCCACAGGCGCCCTTTTAGACTGCAAGGCAACGCAATCGCAAAACCCAGGGAGGAATTGATGCGACGGCACCTTTTGACAACGACGGCGGCCATGCTGCTGGCTTTCACCGGCTCGGCCTTTGCCGGCATGGACGAGGCAAAACAGTTTCTGGACAAGGAAGTCGGCGACATGTCCTCGCTCGACCGCGCTGCCCAGGAAGCGGAAATGCAGTGGTTCGTCGATGCGGCGAAACCCTTTGCGGGCATGGAGATCAAGGTCGTCTCCGAAACGATCACCACCCACGAATATGAATCGAAGGTGCTGGCCCCGGCCTTCACTGCGATCACCGGCATCAAAATCACCCATGACCTGATCGGCGAAGGCGACGTTGTCGAAAAACTGCAGACGCAGATGCAGTCGGGCGAAAACGTCTATGACGCCTACATCAACGACAGCGACCTGATCGGCACCCACTGGCGCTACCAGCAGGCGCGAAGCCTGACCGACTTCATGGCGAACGAGGGCAAGGACGTCACCAATCCCAACCTCGACATCGACGACTTCATCGGCAAGTCCTTCACCACGGCTCCGGACGGCAAGCTCTACCAGCTTCCCGACCAGCAGTTCGCGAACCTCTACTGGTTCCGCTACGACTGGTTCAACGACGAGAAGAACAAAGCGGATTTCAAGGCGAAGTACGGCTACGATCTCGGCGTTCCCGTCAACTGGTCGGCCTACGAGGACATCGCCGAGTTCTTCACCGGCCGCGAAGTCGACGGCAAGAAGGTCTATGGCCACATGGACTACGGCAAGAAGGACCCGTCGCTCGGCTGGCGCTTCACCGACGCTTGGCTCTCGATGGCCGGCAATGGCGACAAGGGCATTCCGAACGGCAAGCCGGTCGACGAGTGGGGCATCAAGGTCGACGAAAACTCAAGACCCGTCGGATCCTGCGTTGCACGCGGCGGCGATACCAATGGCCCGGCATCCGTCTATGCCATCCAGAAATATCTCGACTGGATGAAGGCCTATGCACCGGCCGCTGCTCAGGGCATGACCTTCTCGGAATCTGGCCCCGTTCCATCGCAAGGTGAGGTCGCCCAGCAGATGTTCACCTATACGGCCTTCACCGCCGATTTCGTGAAGGAAGGCCTGCCAGTCGTGAACGAGGACGGTACGCCGAAGTGGCGTTTCGCTCCGAGCCCGCATGGCGTCTACTGGAAGGAGGGCATGAAGCTCGGCTATCAGGACGCCGGTTCCTGGACGCTGCTTAAGTCGACGCCGGACGATCGCGCCAAGGCCGCGTGGCTCTACGCGCAGTTCGTGACCTCGAAAACGGTAGACGTGAAGAAGAGCCATGTCGGCCTCACCTTCATCCGTCAATCGACGCTCGACCATCAGAGCTTCACCGACCGTGCGCCGAAGCTCGGCGGTCTGATCGAGTTCTACCGTTCGCCGGCCCGCCTGCAGTGGTCGCCGACCGGAACGAACGTCCCTGACTATCCGAAGCTGGCACAGCTCTGGTGGCAGGCGATCGGCGATGCTTCTTCCGGTGCGAAGACCGCACAGGAGGCCATGGACTCGCTCTGCGCCGAACAGGAAAAAGTGATGCAGCGTCTCGAGCGCGCCGGAGTCCAGGGCGAAATCGGGCCGAAGCTCGCCGATGAGCACGACCTCGAATACTGGAACGCGGAAGCCGTCAAGGCCGGCAACCTCGCACCGCAGCTCAAGGTCGAGAACGAGAAGGATAAGCCGGTCACCGTCAATTACGACGAACTGGTCAAGAGCTGGCAGACCAACTGATTGACATGCGCCGCCCGATCCGACGGGCGGCGCCGCTTTCCGGGGAGATGCGGTACCGGGGCTGGAAACAGCCCCGTTTTTTATTCCGAAAGCTGATCGGAAGGGGGTGCGCCCCGCTCGCCGCTCCGGCCGGCATTACCGCCCATCACGCGAAAACTGTTTCCGCCATTTCAGTAAGGCGGCGCCTCACGGCCGCTGCCATTATTTGCGAACGTCTTCGTAAGACGTGGATTACATGCAAAGGTATTGGAGGAGCTTACCTTGGCAATCAATGCAGAGGAACCCGTAGCATCAACGCGCCCGGAGGATGAGAAGCTCGGCATCGGCGCCAATCTGGCCTATGGCCTGCAACACGTTCTGACGATGTATGGAGGCATCGTCGCCGTTCCCCTTATTCTCGGCCAGGCGGCAGGCCTTGATCCCGGCGAGATCGGACTGCTTATCACGGCATCCTTATTTGCCGGCGGCCTCGCCACCATATTGCAGACCATCGGCCTTCCCTTTTTCGGAAGCCAGTTGCCGCTGGTACAGGGCGTCTCCTTTTCCGGCGTGGCGACGATGATCGCCATTTCCGGCAATGGGGGCCTTCAGTCCGTGCTCGGAGCCGTCATCGCCGCCTCCCTGATCGGGTTGTTGATCACCCCCGTATTTTCGAGGATCACGCGCTTCTTCCCGCCGCTCGTCACCGGCATCGTCATTACGACCATCGGCCTGACGCTGATGCCGGTCGCCGCGCGATGGGCGATGGGCGGCAATAACAGCTCTCCGGATTTCGGCAGTCCCGCCAATATCCAGCTTGCGGCCGTCACACTCGTCGTCGTGCTCCTGCTCAGCAAGCTCGGAAGCGCGGCCATCTCCCGGCTCTCGATCCTGCTCGCCCTGATCATCGGCACGATCATAGCCTGGTTCGCCGGCATGGCGGATTTCTCGCAGGTCACCGAAGGTCCTCTTTTCGCTTTTCCGAAGGTGTTTCACTTCGGCTATCCGACTTTCGAACTTGCGGCGATCGCTTCGATGTTCATCGTCATCATTGTGACGCTGGTCGAGACATCGGCGGACATTCTGGCAGTCGGCGAGATCATCGAGACGAAAGTGGATTCGCGCCGGCTCGGCGATGGCCTCAGGGCCGACATGCTGTCGAGTCTGATTGCACCGGTCTTCGGCTCCTTCACCCAGAGCGCCTTTGCCCAGAACGTGGGGCTCGTTGCGGTAACCGGGGTCAAGAGCCGTTATGTCGTTGCCATGGGCGGCCTGTTTCTCGTCACGCTCGGCCTTCTGCCGGTCATGGGCCGCATCGTCGCGGCGGTTCCAAGTTCCGTGCTCGGCGGCGCCGGCATCGTGCTCTTCGGCACGGTCGCGGCGAGCGGCATCCGCACGCTGTCGAAAGTCGACTACGTCAACAACATGAACCTGGTCATCGTCGCGACTTCCATCGGCTTCGGGATGATCCCGATTGCCTCGCCGACGTTCTACGAGCATTTCCCGGCCTGGGTCGAGACGATCTTTCATTCCGGCATCAGCTCCGCCGCGCTGATGGCGATCAGCCTCAATCTGATCTTCAACCATATGACCGCCGGAAACTCGGACCAGCAATCGGTCTTCGTCGCCGGCACCGAGCGAACGCTGCGTTACCAGGACATCGCACGGCTGCACGACGGGGATTACTTCCTCAACGGCAAGCTCTACGACGCCAAGGGTATCGAAGTGCCGGTGATTGCTGCGGAAGCGCATTGACCGCGACAATCCGTACTGGTCAACTGGCGCAAACGCGATCCGGACCTCTGAGCGTCCGGATCGGCGGC
Source organism: Sinorhizobium medicae (assembly GCF_007827695.1). GTDB lineage: Bacteria > Pseudomonadota > Alphaproteobacteria > Rhizobiales > Rhizobiaceae > Sinorhizobium > Sinorhizobium medicae. Next base: position 18,820 of record NZ_VITA01000004.1, read on the forward strand.
GCGCCGATTACGCCGGAAAACCGGAAAGTGTTTCCGATTCTCCCTCCCTTGCGACATGCGCCCGCCGCACGAAAAGTCTCCGTTCCCGTTGGAGGACGGGGAATGGAGGAGGAACCATGAACGACGCATCCAGCATACATCCCGTGGACGAGCGCCTGCCGGTCGGCAGGCTTGCAACGCTCGGGATACAGCATGTTCTTGTCATGTATGGCGGCGCGGTCGCCGTTCCGCTGATCGTCGGACGGGCGCTGCAACTGAGCCCGGAAGACGTCGCCTTCCTGATTTCGGCGGATCTCTTCGTCTGCGGCATCGTCACCATCATCCAGTCGCTCGGACTGACGAGAGGCATAGGCATTCGCCTCCCCGTGATGATGGGCGTCACCTTTGCCGCCGTCGGCCCCATGGTCTCCATGGCGGCCATGACACCGGGGATCGACGGGGCCAGAACGATCTTCGGCGCGATCATCGGTGCAGGGCTCGTTGCGCTTCTGCTCGCGCCCGTCATGGGGCGCCTTTTGAAGTTCTTCCCGCCCGTTGTCACCGGCACGATCATTCTCGTCATCGGGGTGACCCTGATGCGCGTCGGCGTCAATTGGATATTCGGCAATCCCTTCGGCCCGACCGCGCCGAAACTCGTGGATCCGGCCCATGCGCAATGGCTGGCGGAATTGAAACAGCTCGCCACGGCAGGCGGATCTGCCGTGCCGGACGGGCTCGTCCTCGGTGCGACGATACCGAACCCGATCTATGCCGAACCGAGCCATGTGGCGCTTGCCGCCTTCGTTCTGGTCTCCATTCTCGTTGTGGCGCGCTTCGGCAAGGGTCTCATCAGCAACATCGCTGTTCTGATCGGCATCGCGGTCGGATGCGTAGCGGCGGCTATGCTCGGCATGATGCACTTCGATCGTGTGGCGAGCGCCGGCTGGTTCGCCGTCGTGACGCCCCTGCGCTTCGGCACGCCCATTTTCGATCCGGTGCTGATTGCCACGATGTCGCTCGTCATGGTCGTGGTGATGATCGAATCGACCGGCATGTTCCTGGCGCTCGGCGAGATGACCAATCGTGAAGTGACGCAGCAGCAACTGACCGCCGGGCTGCGCGTGGACGGCCTTGGCACCGTTATCGGCGGCCTCTTCAACACCTTTCCCTATACGAGCTTCTCGCAGAATGTGGGGCTCGTCGGCGTCACCGGCGTCAAGAGCCGTTACGTGTGCGTCATGGGCGGCATCATCATGATCCTGCTCGGACTCGTTCCCAAGATGGGCGCGCTGGTCGAGGCCGTTCCGACATTCGTTCTCGGGGGAGCCGGGCTCGTAATGTTCGGCATGGTGGCGGCAACTGGTGTCAGGATTCTCTCCACGGTCGACTTCAAGTCCTCGCGCAACAACCTGTTCGTCGTGGCCGTTTCCGTCGGATTCGGGTTGATCCCGATGATTGCTCCGAACTTCCTGATGTGGATGGCGCATGCGCTCCACCCGATCATCGAGTCCGGCATCGTCCTCGCGGCCATCTCGGCCATCGTGCTCAACGCCTTCTTCAACGGCCTCAGTCTCGAGCGTTCCGCTTGCGTCGAGGCCGCGCGGATGGCAGACGGGCATTGATCAAAGGACAATCTCCCGTGGCCCAGGGCCACGGGAGATTGTCACACTTCGATCGGCACCGAAGCATTGCGGCAGCTCCGGGCGGTAGGAATGGTCCGATGACAACGATTCACAAGGACACCTCGTCATGGACAGGCCGCGTCTCGCGCTCGAACTGCTTTTGCTCGTCGCCCTCGCAACACTCTGGGGCGCCTCGTACACCTTCATCAAGATCGGCGTCGAAACCATCCCGCCGGTGACGCTGATTGCCGCACGCACGCTGCTTGCCGGCGCGATCCTTCTGGCACTGATTGCATGGCGCGGACTGAAATTGCCGCGGGACAGGGCGACATGGAGAAAGTTCCTGTTCCAGGCCTGCCTCAACAGCGTCATTCCCTTCACTCTGATCGCCTGGTCGGAGCGCACGATTGATGCCGGCGTGGCGGCCATCCTCAACTCCACGACCCCGATCTTCGCCTTTCTTCTGACGGCGTTGATCACCCGCCACGAGCCCGTCACCCCGCGCAAGTTCATAGGCGTCCTTGCTGGCCTCACAGGAATAGGGCTGATTATCGGCCTTGAGGCTTTCCGGGGCATCGGCGATCAGCTCATCCCACAGCTTGCCGTGGTGCTTGCGACCCTTTGCTATGCCGGCGCGGCCATTTTCGGAAAGAGTTTCAAAGGTCTCGATCCGATGATGCCCGCCTGCGGATCTCTCCTCGCAGGTGCGGCCCTGCTCATCCCGGCGAGCCTGGTGGTCGATCGGCCCTGGATGCTCGATCCCTCCCGGGAGTCGCTGATCGCTCTCCTCTGCCTGTCGGTCTTCTCGACAGCGCTCGCCTTCGTCATCTATTTCCGCCTGATCCATACACTCGGCTCGGTCGGCGCGACGGCCCAGGCCTATGTGCGCGTTCCGATCGGCGTTGCCATCGGAGTGGTCTTTCTGGGGGAAACGCTTTCGACCACCGCGTGGCTCGGCCTCAGCTGCGTCATCGTCGGCGTCGCCGCGATGACGATCCCCTCACGGCCCGTGATTGCCACCCTCAAAGGGTAATCGGCTCAATCCTTGCGCTTCCGGCAATAGAGTTCCAGCCGGTGGCGCACAAGATCGTATCCGAGTTCGGCGGCAATTTCGGCCTGCAGCTGCTCGATCTTGTCGGAGCGGAATTCGATCACCGCACCCGTTTCTATGTCGATCAGGTGATCGTGATGCGGCGCGTCCGCCGTCTCGAAGCGGGCCGTCGCATTCTCGAAAGCATGCCGCTGCACTACCCCTTGTTGCTCCAGCGCCGAAAGCGTCCGGTAGACCGTCGAGAGCGAGACGGTCGCGTCGATTTCCTTGGCCCGCCGGTGCAGCTCGCTGGCATCCGGATGGTCCTCTGCCTCGGCCAGGATCTTCAGAATTGCGGCGCGCTGACGGGTGACGCGCACGCCGCCATCCCGCAGAATTCCTTCCAGTTCCTCGACCCGATTCTTGCTCTGCTTCATCCGGCGACACTAGCCAAGGGCGTGCCTCTTGAAAATAGCCAGTTGCAAATGCTTCTCATTTGCATTGACTTATGCAGACCATTCACCTACCCCTATTATGGTTCGCAAAGAGGAGAGCCGAATGATTCAATCAACGAGGCGCATGATCGTAGCGGCAGCAGCGGCAATGGCCGTCTGTTCCATCATGCCGGCGGCGGCCCCGGCAGCGGAAAAACTCAAGGCAGTCACCACCTTCACGGTCATCGCCGATATGGCGCAGAACGTCGCGGGCGACGTCGCAGTGGTCGAATCGATCACCAAGCCCGGCGCCGAGATCCATAATTATCAACCGACGCCGCGCGATATTCTCAAGGCCCATGATGCCGACCTTATTCTCTGGAACGGGCTGAATCTCGAGCTCTGGTTCGAAAGATTTTTCCAGAACTTCGACGACGTTCCGGGGATCGTCGTTTCGCAGGGTGTCGAGCCGATGGGCATCGCCGAAGGCCCCTATACCGGCAAGCCAAACCCGCATGCATGGATGTCGCCGTCTGCCGCGCTGGTCTATGTCGACAACATCCGCGACGCCTTCGTGAAATACGATCCTGCGAACGAGGCGGCCTATAAAGCCAATGCCGAGGCTTACAAGAAGAAGATCGAGGCGGCCGTGGCACCGATCCGCGCTCAGCTCGACGGGATTCCGCTGGAAAGGCGGTGGCTCGTTTCCAGCGAGGGCGCCTTCAGCTATCTCGCCCGTGATTTCGGCCTGAAGGAGCTTTATCTCTGGCCGATCAATGCCGACCAGCAAGGGACGCCACAGCAGGTGCGCAAGGTGATCGACGCGGTTCGGGCCAATAATATCCCCGTCGTCTTTTCCGAGAGCACCATCTCGCCCGATCCGGCAGAGCAGGTCGCGCGGGAGACGGGTGCAAAATACGGGGGCGTGCTCTATGTCGACTCCTTGAGCGAGGCCGACGGGCCCGTTCCGACCTATATCGATCTGCTGCGCGTTACATCGGAAACGATCGCGAAAGGCTTGTCGCAATGAATCTTCAGGAAATGGCCCGCGCCAATCCGAAAGCAGCTCCGGAAGAGGAAGGGAGCGGCATTCGCGTCAGCGGAGCCACGGTGACCTACCGCAATGGTCATCGGGCATTGCGCGATGCCTCCTTCAAAATCCCCACCGGCACGATCGCCGCCCTTGTCGGCGTCAACGGCAGCGGCAAGTCGACGCTCTTCAAGGCGATCATGGGCTTCGTGCGGCTGGCGAAGGGCGACATCTCCATCCTGGGAATGACGGTCCCGCAGGCATTGAGGCAGAACCTCGTCGCCTATGTGCCGCAGGCCGAAGAGGTGGACTGGAACTTTCCGGTTCTCGTCGAAGACGTGGTGATGATGGGCCGTTACGGCCGCATGAACATGCTGCGCATCCCGAAAAAGGCCGATCACAACGCTGTCGAAACGGCGCTGGCAAGGGTCGGCATGAGCGAATTCCGCAAGCGCCAGATCGGCGAGCTGTCCGGCGGCCAGAAGAAGCGGGTCTTCCTGGCCCGGGCGCTTGCCCAGGACGGTCGCGTCATTCTTCTCGACGAACCTTTCACGGGGGTCGACGTGAAAACGGAGGATGCGATCATCCGCCTGCTCGTCGCGCTTCGCGAGGAGGGGCGCGTGATGCTCGTCTCCACGCACAATCTCGGCAGCGTGCCGGAATTCTGCGACCGCGCCATCCTCCTGAAGAATACCGTGCTCGCCTATGGGCCGACGGAAACCACGTTCACGCGCGAAAACCTGGAACTCGCCTTCGGCGGCGTACTGCGTCACTTCGTGCTTGGCGGCGAGAATCTCCACGACGATGCCGACCCGCGCCAGCTCTCGGTCATCAGCGACGACGAGCGCCCGCTCGTCATGTATGGCGCCCGCGACCGAATGGTCGCCCAGCCGGCAAAACCGGAACCAGACTCCGAGGCGGACTCCGAATGATCGCCATGCTCGCCGAGCCGTTCTCCTATAGCTATATGGTCAATGCCATGTGGGTCAGTGCGCTCGTTGGCGCGGTCTGTGCCTTTCTGTCAGCCTATCTCATGCTGAAAGGCTGGTCGCTGATCGGCGATGCGCTCTCCCACTCGATCGTGCCGGGAGTTGCCGGCGCCTATATGCTCGGGCTCCCTTTCTCGCTTGGCGCCTTCTTCTCCGGTGCGCTGGCCGCGGCGGCAATGCTGTTCCTGAACCAGCGCACGCGGCTGAAGGAGGACACGATCATCGGCCTGATCTTCACCTCCTTCTTCGGGCTCGGCCTGTTCATGGTCTCCCTCTCGCCAACCTCGGTGAATATCCAGACGATCGTGCTGGGCAACATACTCGCAATAACGCCGGCCGACACCGTACAGCTTGCCATCATCGGCATCGTCTCGCTGCTGATCCTGTGGGCGAAGTGGAAGGATCTGCTGGTGACCTTCTTCGATGAAAGCCACGCCCGTTCGATCGGCATCAACACCACCTTTCTCAAAATTCTCTTCTTCACGCTGCTCTCGGCCTCGACGGTAGCGGCGCTGCAGACGGTCGGCGCCTTTCTGGTCATCGCCATGGTCGTAACCCCCGGCGCGACCGCCTATCTCCTGACCGACCGTTTCCCGCGGCTGATCTTGATCAGCATCGTCATAGGGGCACTGACGAGCTTCTTTGGAGCCTATGCGAGCTACTTCCTGGACGGCGCCACCGGCGGCATCATCATCGTGCTGCAGACGCTGATCTTCCTGTTCGCCTTCGTGTTCGCCCCCAAACACGGGCTGCTCGCCGCCCGCCGCCGCTCAACGGAAGCTCTGGAGACCGCATGATGCCATCGCTCGACATGCTCCTTGCGGTCTTCGAGTTCGAGTTCATGCGCAACGCGCTGCTGATCTCGGTTCTGGTCGCGATCCCCACGGCGATGCTCTCATGCTTCCTGGTGCTCAAGGGCTGGTCGCTGATGGGCGATGCGATATCGCATGCGGTCTTCCCCGGCATCGTTATCTCCTACATCGCCGGCCTGCCGCTCGCCGTCGGTGCCTTTACCGCAGGCATGTGCTGCGCGCTTCTGACCGGCTATCTGAAGGAAAACAGCCGCATCAAGCAGGACACGGTGATGGGCGTCGTCTTTTCCGGGATGTTCGGTCTCGGCCTGGTGCTCTACACCAAGATTCAGAGCGACGTGCATCTCGACCACATCCTCTTCGGCGACATGCTCGGCATCGGCTGGGGCGACATATTCGAAACCGGCCTCATCGCGCTTCTGGCCGGCGGCATCCTCGGCCTGAAATGGCGCGATCTCCTGCTGCACGCCTTCGATCCGGCGCATGCCCGCGCCATCGGACTCAAGGTCGGTTGGCTGCACTACGGCCTGCTCGCGATCCTGTCGCTGACGATCGTTGGCGCGCTGAAGGCGGTCGGCCTTATCCTGGCGATAGCCATGCTGATCGCCCCCGGCGCTATCGCCTTTCTCGTCACCCGGACATTCGGCGCGATGCTTGCGGTTGCCGTAATGGTCGCCGTCGCCGCTTCTTTTTGCGGCGTCTACCTGTCCTTCTTCATCGACAGTGCTCCGGCACCCACCATTGTCCTTCTGATGACGGCTATATTCCTTCTCGCCTTCGCCTATTCCAGCTGGAGGACGGCCCGCGCCGAAGCCGAGCGGACAGGCGTGCTGGAATGACGTTGCGACCAGCCCCTCGTCAGCCTCTTGGACGCAGGCGCCCTGATCCCTTATGGTGCGCCACTACTGAGGTTTGGAGCGGTACGCCACAAGCGTGGTCCTCTCCGTGGCGGAGTAACGACGCAAGATGGAGAAGAAGCAGAAAGGCCGTTCCGGCATCGCTTTCTTCTTCTTCGCCATGGGGCTCATCTTCGCGGCGATCGCGGCAACCGTGCTCCTTGCCAACGAGCAGCGAAACTTGAAACAGATCCTGTCCCGGCTGGGCTTTCATACGCCGGCGCCGCAGGCGGAGCGGCAGCCGCGGATCGCCCGCGGGCCGCGTAAAGAACCCGATCAGCCGAAGGGTTTCCTGCCCGCCCACATCTTCGCGGATCTTCAGACACCGGAACAGCAATTCATCCGCCAGATCCGCAGTGACCCGCGGGCCCTTTGCGAAGGGCTGAGCGATGCCGGCTTCCGCGACCTCGAATGGAAATCGGCCGAGAGCGGCCGCTGGGAATGCTCGTCGCTCGTTCCCTTCGTCCGTCCCGGCCAGGAGCCGAGCTCGTCCATCTTCATCCTGGTCAAGGGCCGCGGAGAGGAGGAGATCACATCCTTTCGCGTGAAGCTCAATATCGAGCATGGCGGCGATACGCCCGTCGTCACCAGTGCTGCGGCAAGGGCTGCTTCCGTATTCTTGAACGAGGTCCGTTGGGCCGGCAGCGCGAGCATCACTCTCAAGATCCAGGCACTACAGGAATTCGACCTCGAGCGCTTCGGCAGTCGTATCCAGTTCCGGCGTGAAATGGGGGATACGCCCCGCTACAACTTCCTTGCTAACCAGACCGCGCGCACGCGGCCGAAGAGCGTTGCCGAGCTATATTTCGACCGCGAAAAATGGCTGACGCCGGGCGAGGGTGCGAGCGTTTCCTTCATCCAGGGTCCCAGCGCCTGGCCACGGCCGGGCCCGCAACCCGCTACTCCGGCACAGTGAGGAGCCGGCGTTCAACGGTCGATGCGGGTCGAAAGAATGATCGACGACAGGGTCTTTTCGACACCCTCGATCTCGCCGATGCGGTCGATCAGCAGATCCAGTTCGCTGATCGAGGAAGCCGCGACGACCGCGATCAGATCGAAACTGCCGCTGACCGAATGCAGCATGCGGATTTCGCCAATGGCGGCAAGTTCCGGCGTGACCCGGCTCAGCGCCCGGGGCGCGATGGTGATCAGGACATGCGCTCGCACGAGACCCTTCTCGTAGCTTTCCGAGAGCCGCACGCCGTAGCCCGCGATCACCCCCTCACGCTCCAGCCGTTCGATTCGGGCCTGTACGGTCGTGCGCGACAGGCCGAGGCGCCGGGCGATCGTCGCCGTGGACATGCGAGCGTTCTCGCTCAGGATGGCGAGGAGTTCGCGGTCTTTGTCGGTTACCTGCATATCGTCGGCTTTCGTCGGCGAATTGCCGAACATAAGCCGACGATTTAGCCATATCGAAGCTTCAAATCAATAGGTGGCAGCGCGACAATGGCGGTGGAAAAGGCTCATGCCCCGGGGAATTTTAGAATGAAAGACATCGTCGTCATCGGCGCCGGCAAAATCGGCTCCACCATCGCCCGCATGCTGGCACATAGCGGGGACTACCGCGTCTGCATCGCCGATCGCAGTGGCGAACAATTGCAGCAGGTCGAGAAGCACGACGCCGTTTCGACCGCCGTCGTCGATATTGCCGACAGGAAGGCGCTGGTCGCCCTGCTCTCCGGCAAGTTCGCAGTTCTGAGCGCCGCCCCGTTCCATCTGACAGTCGAGATCGCCGAGGCTGCAGCCGAAGCCGACGTCCACTATCTCGATTTGACCGAGGACGTCGAATCGACCCGTCAGGTCAAGGCCATCGCGGCGGACTCCAGGACCGCCTTCATCCCGCAATGCGGCCTTGCACCCGGCTTCATCTCGATTGTCGCCAATGACCTTACCCGGCATTTCGACACGCTCGAAAGCGTGCGCATGCGTGTCGGCGCGTTGCCGCAGTACCCGTCGAACGCTCTGAACTACAATCTCACCTGGAGCACCGACGGCGTCATCAACGAATATATCGAGCCCTGCGAAGCGATCGTCGAAGGATCTCTGATCGAAGTTCCCGCCATGGAGGAGCGCGAGGAGTTTTCGCTCGACGGCGTCACCTATGAGGCCTTCAACACCTCAGGCGGGCTGGGCACGCTTTGCGAAACGCTCAAGGGCAAGGTCCGGACCCTCAACTATAAGACGATCCGTTATCCTGGCCACGCCGCGATCTTCAAGGCGCTTCTGAACGATCTCGGCCTGCGTCACCGCCGCGAAGTGCTGAAGGACATACTGGAGAACGCTCTGCCGACGACGACCCAGGACGTGGTCGTGATCTTCGTCACGGTCTCCGGCTTTCGCGAAGGCCGCCTGGTGCAGGAAACCTACGCCAATAAGGTCTATAGCGGCGTCGTGGCAGGACGCATGCAGAGCGGCATCCAGATCACCACCGCCGGCAGCATCTGCGCCGTCCTCGACATGCTCTCCGAGGGCAAGATTCCGACCAAAGGCTTCATCCGCCAGGAAGACATCGCCCTCGACAGCTTCCTCGCCAACCGCTTCGGCCATTACTACGCCCAGAAGCACCAGACCGAGCGCGCAGTGAGCTGACCCCGAGTTCAGGTCGAGAACCAGCATGCCCGGGCCTTGTCCGGGCATTTTTCGTTCCTGCCTGAGAAGCCCCTCATCCGCCTGCCGGCACCTTTACCCGCAAGCGGGGAGAAGTCGCGGCAGCGGGATGATGGGCGGCAGGGACGGAGAGCTTTCTGCCCCGCCGTGCTCCTTCTCGAGGTGAACGGCATGGTCTGTCCAGAAACGAAAAACCCCGCTCGAGGCGGGGTTGGATAGGCATTATCCCTTATCGGGATGTCCCTTTCAGGCCGGGATCACGATCTCCCCGAGCTTCGTGAGTTCGGCGACGAGTTGCTCCAGGCGGGTTTTCTTCTCGTCGCTCGCGCCTTCGAGTTCGGCACGTGCCGCTTCGATGCGGTTCTCGAGAACCGTGCTGTCCAGCTCGTCGACATGGACGGCGGATTCGGCCAGCAGCGTGCAGCCGGTCGGCAGGATGTCGGCAAAACCGCCGAAAACGGCGTAGCGTTCGGTATTGCCGGCGGCGGTTTTCACCGCGACTACGCCCGGCCGGACGGTCGTCATGGTCGGCGCGTGATTGGCCATCACGGTCATCTCGCCCTCGGTCGCCGGAATGACGACTTCCGTCACCGTCTCCGAGACCAGCAGGCGCTCGGGGGAAACAAGCTCAAAATTGAAAGTTTCGGCCATGACCATTCACTTCTGGTGAGCGCGCCGCGGGTCGGCGGGCTGTGCACGTTCTCCGCCGTCACTGATCGCGGCGGGACGAAGGCCGTGGCGCGAAATGTGCGCGCCACGGTTCACGAGGCAGTTTAAGCGGCTTCGGCAGCCAGCTTCTTGGCCTTCTCGACGGCTTCCTCGATGGAACCGACCATGTAGAAGGCGGCTTCCGGCAGGTGGTCGTACTCGCCGTTGACGAGGCCCTTGAAGCCCTTGATCGTATCTTCGAGCGCGACCAGCTTGCCCGGCGAACCGGTGAAGACTTCGGCGACGAAGAACGGCTGCGACAGGAAGCGCTCGATCTTGCGGGCGCGGGCAACGGCGATCTTGTCCTCTTCGGAAAGTTCGTCCATGCCCAGGATGGCGATGATGTCCTGGAGCGCCTTGTAGCGCTGCAGCGTGCCCTGGACCTTACGCGCGACTTCGTAATGCTCTTCTCCGACGACCATCGGGTCGAGCATGCGCGAGGTCGAGTCGAGCGGGTCCACGGCCGGGTAGATACCCTTTTCGGCGATCGAGCGCGACAGAACGGTCGTTGCGTCCAGGTGGGCGAACGAGGTCGCCGGTGCGGGGTCGGTCAAATCGTCGGCGGGAACGTAGATCGCCTGAACCGAAGTGATAGAGCCCTTGGTGGTGGTGGTGATGCGCTCCTGCATTTGACCCATGTCCGTGGCCAGCGTCGGCTGATAACCCACGGCCGAAGGAATACGGCCGAGAAGAGCCGACACTTCCGAACCTGCCTGGGTAAAGCGGAAGATGTTGTCCACGAAGAACAGAACGTCCTGGCCTTCGTCGCGGAACTGTTCGGCGACCGTCAGGCCGGTCAGCGCGACGCGCGCACGGGCGCCCGGCGGTTCGTTCATCTGACCGTAAACGAGCGCAGCCTTGGAGCCTTCGCCGCCGCCGTGCTTGTTCACGCCGGATTCGATCATTTCGTGGTACAGGTCGTTTCCTTCGCGGGTCCGTTCACCGACACCTGCGAAGACGGAGTAACCGCCATGCGCCTTGGCGACGTTGTTGATCAGTTCCATGATCAGAACGGTCTTGCCCACACCTGCGCCGCCGAAGAGGCCGATCTTGCCGCCCTTGGCGTAAGGAGCCAACAGGTCGACAACCTTGATGCCGGTAACGAGGATCTGCGCTTCCGTCGACTGGTCGACATAGGCCGGCGCATCCTGGTGGATCGCGCGGCGCGCGGAGGTCTTGAGCGGACCGGCTTCGTCGACCGGCTCGCCGATGACGTTCATGATGCGTCCGAGCGTTTCCTTGCCGACCGGAACCGCGATCGGGGCGCCCGTGTCGGTGACCTTCTGGCCGCGAACGAGACCTTCCGTCGAGTCCATGGCAATCGTGCGGACCGAATTTTCGCCGAGATGCTGCGCGACTTCGAGAACGAGGCGGTTGCCGTTATTGTCGGTTTCCAGTGCGTTCAGGATCTTCGGGAGCTGGCCTTCTTCGAAAGCCACGTCGACGACGGCGCCGATGACCTGCGTCACGCGGCCGACAGCACCCGTAGCCGCAACGACTGTGGTGGCAGAAGCTGTCTTGGCGGAAGCTGCCTTCTTCGGAGCAGCTGGCTTCTTCGCCGCTGCGGTTTCTTTCGGGGTAGCTGCCTTAGCCATAATTCTTACCCTCTTCTCGTAACCTTAGAGCGCTTCCGCGCCAGAGATGATTTCAATGAGTTCCTTGGTGATCTGCGCCTGCCGCTGACGGTTGTAGTTGAGCGTCAGCTTGTTGATCATCTCACCCGCATTGCGCGTCGCATTGTCCATGGCACTCATCTTCGCGCCCATTTCGCCGGCGACGTTCTCGAGCAGGGCCCGGAAGATCTGCACGGAGATATTGCGTGGAATGAGATCGCTCAGGATCGCCGCGGCGTCCGGCTCATATTCGTAGATCGCCGAAGCACCCTCGGCAACGGCTTCGCCGGCCGATGCTGGAATGAGCTGCTGGGCCGTCGGGATCTGAGAAATGACGGACTTGAACTCGGAATAGAACAGAGTGCAGACGTCGAACTCGCCATTGTCGAAGAGCTCGATGACCTTGTGGCCGATCCGGTCCGCGTTCTCGAAACCGATCTTCTTCACTTCGCGCAGGTCAACCCGGTCGATGATCAGCGACGCGAACTCGCGCCGAAGAATATCGAAGCCCTTCTTGCCGACGCAAATGATCTTGACCGTCTTGCCCTGGGCCAGGAGCTTGCGTACGTGGTCGCGGGCATGGCGGGCGATCTGCGAATTGAAACCGCCGCAAAGGCCGCGCTCGGCTGTGCAGACTACCAGCAGATGCGTGTCGTCCTTGCCGGTGCCCGTCATCAGCCGCGGCGCGCTGTCGTCCGCACCGACCGCCTGGGCGATATTGGAGAGAACGGCAGCCATGCGCTGCGAATAAGGCCGGGCGGCCTCGGCCGCCTCCTGGGCACGCCGAAGCTTCGCCGCGGCGACCATCTTCATCGCCTTGGTGATCTTCTGCGTCGCCTTGACGGAGGCGATCCGGTTCTTCAGATCCTTAAGTGAAGGCATCCGTTGTCCGTCCTAATTGAGGTCCGCTCAGGCGAAAGACTTGGCGAAGCTGTCGATTGCGGCCTTCAATTTGGCCTTGGTGTCGTCCGAGATCGCCTTTTCCGTGCGGATGGTATCCAGAACGGCCTTGCCTTCCGAACGCATGTAGGAAAGGAGACCCTGCTCGAACTTGCCCACGTCGGCGACCGGCAGCTTATCGAGAAAGCCATTGACGCCGGCAAAGATGACCGCGACCTGCTCTTCCGTCTTCAGCGGCGAGAACTGCGGCTGCTTCAGGAGTTCGGTCAGACGGGCACCGCGGTTGAGCAGGCGCTGCGTCGCGGCGTCGAGATCCGAACCGAACTGTGCGAAGGCCGCCATTTCGCGGTACTGGGCGAGCTCGCCCTTGATCGAACCGGCGACCTGCTTCATCGCCTTGATCTGGGCGGAGGAACCGACACGCGAGACCGACAGGCCGACGTTAACGGCCGGGCGGATGCCCTGGTAGAACAGATCGGTTTCAAGGAAGATCTGGCCGTCGGTGATCGAGATCACGTTGGTCGGGATGAACGCGGAAACATCGTTGCCCTGCGTCTCGATGACGGGCAGAGCCGTCAGCGAGCCGGCGCCATTGTCGTCGTTGAGCTTTGCAGCACGCTCCAGCAGGCGCGAATGCAGGTAGAAGACGTCGCCGGGATAGGCTTCGCGGCCCGGCGGGCGGCGGAGCAGCAGTGACATCTGACGGTAGGCGACGGCCTGCTTGGAGAGATCGTCATAACCGATCAGGGCGTGCTTGCCGCTGTCACGGAAATATTCGCCCATCGTGCAACCGGCAAACGGCGCCAGGTACTGCATCGGTGCGGCATCGGAAGCGGTCGCAGCAACGATGATCGAATACTGTAGCGCGCCGCGCTCCTCGAGCACCTTCACGAACTGGGCGACCGTCGAGCGCTTCTGGCCGATCGCGACATAGACGCAATAGAGCTTGTCGCCTTCCGGCCCATTGTCGTGAATGGCCTTCTGGTTGAGGATCGTGTCGAGAATGATGGCGGTCTTGCCGGTCTGGCGATCGCCGATGACGAGCTCGCGCTGGCCGCGACCAACCGGGATCAGTGCGTCGATGGCCTTGAGGCCGGTCGACATCGGCTCGTGAACCGACTTGCGCGGGATGATGCCGGGCGCCTTGACGTCCACGCGGGCACGCTGCTTGGCATTGATCGGGCCCTTGCCGTCGATCGGATTGCCGAGCGCGTCCACGACGCGGCCGAGCAGTTCCGGGCCGACCGGAACGTCCACGATGGCTCCGGTCCGCTTGACGGTGTCACCTTCCTTGATGTCACGGTCGGAACCGAAGATGACCACGCCGACATTGTCGGCTTCCAGGTTCAGCGCCATGCCGCGAATTCCGCCCGGGAATTCGACCATCTCGCCTGCCTGAACGTTGTCGAGGCCGTAGACGCGGGCAATACCGTCACCGACGGAAAGCACCTGACCCACTTCGGAAACTTCCGCTTCCTGGCCGAAATTTTTGATCTGATCTTTAAGAATAGCGGAAATTTCCGCGGCGCGGATATCCATCAGCCGACCTCTTTCAGTGCAAGCTTAAGGGTAGAGAGTTTGGTGCGAAGGGAGGTGTCAATCTGGCGGGAACCGACCTTGACGATCAGACCTCCAAGAATAGACGGGTCGACAGTGACGTTTACCGCCACGTCTTTGCCGGTGACGCCTTTCAGCGCCGCCTTCAATTCGGTTTCCTGCGCCGGGGTCAGCGCATGCGCCGACGTCACGTCGGCAGTGATTTCGCCCTTGTGGCGGGCAGCGAGCAGACGAAATGCCCTGATGATGCCCGGCAGCACGAAGAGACGGCGGTTGCGCGCGACGACTTTGAGGAAGTTGCCCACCAGCCCGGAGACGCCGAACTTCTCGACGAGGGCCGAAATTGCCTTGTACTGGTCGTCGGCAGAAAAGACCGGGCTTACGATCAGTCGCTTCAGATCCGCGCTGCCGTCGATCAGAGCCTGGATGCGCGTCAGGTCGGCACCGACCGCTTCGATCGATCCGGCTTCCAGAGCAAGCTCGAAAAGCGAGGAGGCATATCTTTCTGCAACACCGGAAATGAGCTGGGATGTGTCTGCCACGGGCACAAGCTTCTCTCAAAATCATCCAGGAATGTCAGACCCGGCGAACCTAAGACCTAACCTCTTGAATTTGCTGCAACAACTCGCAGGATATCGAGGCCTAGCGACCCACTTCCCCCGCAGTTCGCGGTTCGTCTAGCATAGGATGTTTGGACTCGCAACACGCCAAGGGCAGGAATGCGGGATTACCCGGCCGGTTAGGCCGAATTTTGCCGTAAATAGTGTCGCAGTCCTTGCCGGCGATCAGATCAGGCCGAAAACATAGGCAAGCGGCAGGATCGCAAGTGCCGCCTGGATAAGGAGTGCGAGCCAGTTGAAAAGGGTCGCGCCGTTGTCGCTCATGATGGACAGGATGCGACCGAACGTCGCGAGCGCGAAAGCCGCACCAACCGCGAGATAGACCATGGGCTGCGCAAGCAGGATGGCCCCGAGCCCCAGCCCGAGATGCATGCCGCCCATGGTCGAACGCGCCTCCGCGAGGCCTCCCCGTCTGCCCTCGGCGATCCCGATTCCGGCGGCTCGAAAGGTCAGGCGCGGCGCAAAGAGCATGACGAGCCCGATCAGCGCCGCGAGCGCGGCAGCACAAAAGGCAAGCAACTCCCCGGTTTCCGTCGGTATGTAGAACTCCATCGCCGTCCCGCCTGTTGATGCCGTGGGTCATCGCCCCGCGCCGAGTCGGCGCAGTGCGTGGGAGTGGTCTAGCCTATGTCCTCCCGGATGTGAATCGGTTGAAGGACGAAGGAGGACGGTGATCACAGGAAACTCTGCGGATCGATGTCGAGTTGGACGCTGATCGATCCGCGCTCCTTGGGGCCGGCCGCGATCATCGCCCGGACGAAAGTCTGCATGTCGCTGTTGCGCCGCCCGTGGACGAGCAGCCGGAAGCGATGCCGGCCGCGGATGAGCGCGAGCGGTGCTTCCGCCGGTCCGAGGATCGCGATGCCGTCGACGCGCGGCGCCGCGTTGCGCAATCCGCGGGCATGGCCCTCGGCATCGCCGCGGCTGTCGGCGGAAACGATGATCGAGGCGAGCCGGCCGAACGGAGGCAGCGCCGCCCTTTCCCGCTCATGGATTTCGCGCTGGTAGAAAGCATCGGAATCGCCCGACACGATCGCCTGCATGACCGGATGCTGCGGCTGATAGGTCTGCAGAAGGCCGAGGCTCTTGAGGCCCGTCCGGCCGGCGCGGCCAGTCACCTGAGAAAGCAGCTGAAATGTCCGTTCGGCCGCGCGCGGGTCGCCATTGGCAAGCCCCAGATCCGCATCGACGATGCCGACCAGCGTCATATTCGGGAAGTTGTGCCCTTTGGCAACGAGCTGCGTGCCGATGACGATGTCCGCCTCGCCGCGAGCGATCGCCTCGAGCTCCAGCCGCAGCCGCTTGACCCCCATCAGGTCGGAGGAAAGCACGATGGTGCGCGCGTCCGGAAAGTGCCGTTCGACCTCTTCGGCAATGCGCTCGACGCCGGGGCCGCAGGCAACGAGATGGTCGAGCGTGCCGCATTCCGGACAGGCTTCAGGGGTTCTCTCCGAGTAGCCGCAATGATGGCACTGGATCTGGCCGCGGAAGCGGTGCTCGACGAGCCAGCTCGAGCAGTCCGGGCACTGGAAACGATGGCCGCAGACACGGCAGAGCGTCAGCGGTGCGTAGCCGCGCCGATTGAGAAAGAGGAGCGCCTGCTGGCTGCGGCCGATCGTCTTGCCGATATGGTTCACGAGCACCGGCGAGAGGAAGCCGCCGCGTTCCGGCGGATGACGGCGCATGTCGACTATGCCGAGATCCGGCAGCGCCGCATCGCCGTAACGGGTCGGCAGATGGATCGGCCGGTAACGGCCCATCTCACCGTTTACCCGGCTCTCGACGGAAGGCGTGGCGGAGACGAGTACAACCGGAAAATTGCCGATGCGCCCGCGCACGACAGCCATGTCGCGCGCGTTGTAGAAAACGCGGTCCTCCTGCTTGTATGCGGGGTCGTGCTCTTCGTCGACGATGATGAGCCCGAGTTCTTCGAAGGGCAGGAACAACGCCGAGCGGGCGCCGGCGACGACGCGCACCTGACCGGTCGTCACCTGCCGCCAGACCTTCTCCCGCGTGCGCGGCGCGAGATCGGAGTGCCACTCCGCCGGCTTGGCGCCGAAACGGTCCTGGAAGCGTTCGAGAAAGCTTGCGGTAAGCGCGATCTCCGGCAGCAGGATCAGGACCTGTCTGCCGGCGCGCAGCGTGGCCGCGATCGCCTCGAAATACACCTCCGTCTTGCCGGAGCCGGTAATGCCGTCGATCAGCGAAACCGAGAACTTCCGCTCCTCGACGGCCGCCAGCAGGTCGACAGCCGCCTGCCTTTGCGGTCCTTCGAGGCGGGGCGCGGCGAAGGCTGGATCCGGTAGCGCGACGACGGGTGGCGGCGGCATGAAGACGGTTTCGAACACGCCCTGCGACGCCAGCCCGTCGATGACGCTGGACGAAACCCCGGCGGCATGCGCGAGCCCCGAGCGGGTCCAGGATAGTCCGTCGCTCGCTCTGGCAAGGACGCGCTCGCGCGCCGTCGTCATACGCTCGGGCCTCATGTCGGTCAGCCGCAGCGCTTCCACCATCGGCTCCGGATCGAAAGCCGCAGGCGCCCGCAGGGCCATGCGGGCGACGAGGCCTGGCGGCGTCAGCGTGTAGGCAGCAACCCAATCGAGAAAGGCGCGCATCTCGGGGCTGAGCGGCGGGCAATCGAAGACCTTTTCGATCGCCCTCAGCTTCTTCGGGTCGACGCCGCCGTCGTCTTCGCCGTCCCAGACGACGCCGACGACGAAACGGGGGCCGAGCGGCACTTGGACGATCGACCCCGGCTCGACCGCCATGCCCTCCGGCACCGCGTAGGAATAGGCCCTCGGCGCCGGCATGGGCACGAGGACGGGCACCACGCGGCGGTCCAGTACGGGGCCGAATAGATCGGTTGAATCAAGAGTCATTTTGCCGTGACCTTGCCACCGCTTTCAGTTAAAGAAAACTCGCAGCGAACCGCTGCCTTGCAGAAAGCAGGGTTTGTCACGGTTCCAACCGAGTTTCAACGCGCGCGATACCCGCCAAGGAATTTCCTGCTGCGGAGATGCGCCCGAAACGGCTGAGTGCCAAAGGAAGACTCCGATGAAATTTTTCGTTGATACCGCCGATGTGAAGGACATCCGGGAGCTGAACGACCTCGGCCTGCTCGACGGCGTCACCACCAATCCGTCATTGATCCTGAAGGCCGGCCGCGACATCGTCGAGGTCACCAAGGAAATCTGCTCGATCGTCGAGGGACCGGTTTCCGCCGAGGTCACCGCTACCGAATACAGTGCGATGATGAAGGAAGCGGCCGCACTTTCGAAGATCGCCGACAACATTTGCATCAAGCTGCCGCTGACGCTCGACGGCCTCAAGGCCTGCAAGGCGCTGACCTCGGACGGTCACCAGACCAACGTGACGCTTTGCTTCTCGGCCAACCAGGCCCTGCTCGCCGCCAAGGCCGGTGCGACATTCGTTTCGCCCTTCATCGGCCGCCTCGACGACATCGCCGTCGACGGCATGGATCTGATCCGCGAGATCCGCCACATCTACGACAATTACGGCTACGAGACCGAGATCCTCGCCGCCTCGGTGCGCACGGTCAACCACGTCAAGGAAGCCGCGCTCATCGGCGCCGACGTCGTCACCGCGCCGCCGGCGACGCTGAAGGCGCTGGTCAAGCACCCGCTGACCGACAAGGGTCTCGAAACGTTCCTCGCCGACTGGGCCAAGACAGGCCAGAAGATCGCCTGATCCTACGGCATTGGGCAGATTTTTAAGGGCCTCGCAGCAATGCGGGGCTTTTTCGTCTGTACGGGGTGACTCTCTCAGCTTTCGGAGGAACGGCAATCGAGAAAGCCGCGGTAGAGGCGAATCGTCGGTTCGAAATGACTATGGTAAAGCAGTTGCCCGGCGTTTGGCAGCGACAAGACCGGCACGCCCCCGAGCGACTGTGCCAGTTTGCGTCTCTCTGTGACGGAATGGATGAAATCCTGCGCCCCGTGGAGAAAAACGGCACGGCAGCCTGGCACGGGAAATCCGCTCCAGTCAGGCAAAGCCTGGTGATAAAAATCGTGCTTTATCGACTGCACCGAGGAGGCAAAGAACTTTCGCATCCTCTCGCCGCCGAAAGGCACTCCATATTCGGCGTCGATGATCGCCAAATCAGCCATATTGGGGCGATAGACGCTTAGAAGCAGATGCTTTAGCGTCTCCGGACGACGAATTCGCCGTCCATAAAAATCCATCAGGCGAGAGTAAAGGTGCCATTGGTGCATCGAGACGGTGAACAAGCCGGATCGAAGTCGCCCGGCTGTAGTTCGTGACGTGGTCGGCTTCACCGTTGCTCCAACCAAGGCAAGGGAAGACACCCGATCAGGGTGACGGCGAGCATATTCCAGCCCGTAAGCCGTTCCGCTTATGCAAGCCATGATATCGACCAGGTCGCCGCAAAAATGCTTTCGCGCGAGATCGATCCCTTCGCAGGCGTGATCGAGATGGGCGGAGACATTCAAAGCGGCTGTTTCTCGCGACATCGCGCCGTGGCGCAAGGGTATTATCAGGCGCGTGGAGAGAGTTTTGAGCGCCTCGATATCTCCTTCCCTGAGGTCCGGAAGGATCATTGGATGCAGCATTACGGCGGGCCGCCCGTCCACCGGGCCCACGTCCACGAAGCGGTGGCTTTTTCCGGATCGACAACGCAGGCGCAAGGTTCGCGCTCCGGGCGCGAACTCCCGCAGGAGATCGTCGAAGTAATCGTCGTGGGGCACGCCGGGGCGGGACACCGACGCGATTTCCAGGAAGACACGCGACAGGGCTCTGCTGGCGATCTCCGCCTGTGAACCGCCGCCAAGCTTGCGAGCGAGCGACTTGAACTGGGAGCGCTTCGTTTCGTGACTTACCCCGTCGAGAGCCGCGGCCGCGGCAAGGTTGAAGCCACAAATCAGTTGCTTCAACAGCCGCCGCTCTGAAGCAAAGAGTGGCTCATCGGAAGCAAGCTTACCGACCGCATCGAATAACGCAGAATCGCGGAGGACGATGAGGCGCGTGGGGCGGTCACTACCGCCGGGTACAATCACAGCCAGGCCATCATCAAGAAGAATCCCACTGCGCAATTCGCCTTGACGGCTCAAACCATCGGCAATGTTCTGCCACAATGCATTTTGCAGTTCCGCGTGTTTCAGTGGGCGAGGAATACCGTCGGCAAGGCCGGTGACCTCGCTATCGAAGCGGGCGGCCTTTCCGGTAACATCGCAACGGCCGACCAAGGGATGACCGGCACGGCGAACGGTCACTTCTATGGATCGAAGGCCCAGGAAGTTGGCGGCACCTTCGATCTGAAGGGCGGCGGCGCGACGATGGTTGGCGGGTACGGGGCCGTCAAACAGTAATGGGTCGCACGGTCTTCATGGCGGGCCTCCTTCTAGCAGGCGTGGCGACGGCTTCGGTTGCCGCCACGCCTGCCGAGATCGACGCCGGTTTCAAGCGCGATGACCGACGCCGGCACGGGCCGGGTGGATAGCGCCATAGAGGGCCTCCGGTTGCTTCTGTCGGAGACCGACGCCCCGCGCATCAGGCTTGAACTGGCGCGGCTGCTCCTGCGCATGGGCGACAACGCCGGTGCGCTTGCGCTGTTTCGCGAGGTTTATCTGGACAAGGAAACGCCGCAAAAGGTTCGCCGCAACATTCTTCCCTATATCGAAGAGGCGGAGTTGCGTGTGCTTCGCATCCGTTACGGGGCCAGGATCGTCACCGACAGCAATCCGTCCAAGGTCGGCGAGGGCGGCACGATCTATTTCAACGGCATCCCGCTCGAGTATCAGCCGCCGGCACAGAAGGAGATCTCCTACGGTATCGAGCCGTGGTTCTCCGCGGAAAAACTCTGGCAGAACGGCTACATCACAAAGTTTCATACATCGGCGCGACTTTTCGAGGAGGATGATCTGCGAGCGGGGTATTTTCGGCTTGCGGCCACCAAGCAAGTCGCCGCAATACCCGGTCTCTTTATCCAGGCAAGCGTCGACACCGGGCTCTCTCTAGATAGTTCATATGTGCTGCCCACCGCCGAATCCTGGAAGCGGTTCCGACTATCCGATACGATGGGTGTCGGTCTTGGCGGCCAGGCGGGATACATGTTTGCGCAGGAGAAGGATGTCTCCGGGCCGTTCTACAGGGCGTATGTTTTCGGAGACTGGACATTCCAGCCTGATGCCACGGTGTTCGGGAAAATTTCAGCAGAAACGCTCAGAAGTCGGAATGATCACTATAGCTTCGTTTCCACAAAGATCGACTTCGGATTTAATTTCCGCATCGCCGATATACAGTTGACGCCGCAAATAAGCTGGAAGAAAACGAATTTCGCCGAACATGGCACTTTCTGGGCCAGCCATCGTCGAGATACGACGACAAGGCCGGAGATAATGATCTCAAGCGACCGTTTTGAGTGGAATGGGATCCGCCCCGAGGTGAGCGTCTTTTATGAGAAGCGCACCAGCAACGTCCCACTCTACGAGTATGATCAATTTGGCGGCCATTTGAATTTGCGCAAGCTGTTCTGACGAATGAATGATTCGGCGCTATCAACCTGATGTTCTTGCCTGCAGTCACCGGCTCGAGCATCAGGAGCTTTCTTGGTCGCCCTCATCTGCCATAAGGCCAGTTTGCCGCATACCGTCGATCCACGTGGCGCCTTCCCGGCGAATGACGCGACGCGGGCGCACCCCACAGCGGCGGTGCACTTCCGCTGCCAATAGCTCGGAATGGGTGACGATCCAGATCTGGCTCTCGCGCGCGGCGCTCGCGATCATAGCGGCCAACGCCGGAAGCATATCGGGATGAAGGCTTGTCTCCGGCTCGTTCAGCGCAATAAATCGCGGGCGGCGATAGGATAAGAGCGCAGCCGCCAGCGCCAGAAACCGCATCTGCCCGTCCGAAAGCTCGCGCGGCGAAAACGGCCGTCGCGGAAATTCCGGCAGGACGAGCGAGAATTCTGCAAACTGGCCGGGTTCGGGAACGTCCAGATAGGCGCCTGCGAAAGCGTCCGCGATCGCCCGATCGAGATCGACAGTATCCTGTCTCGTGTGCCGGAGCGTTGCGAAAACCGCGGCCATGTTGAAACCACTCTCGTCCAGCAGTGGCGCGGTGATCGCGAGACAGGGCATACGCAATGGCGAGTCGCGGTCGGTGCGAAAACCGTGAAAGAAGCGCCATTGATCGACCGCCCTGCGGAAACTCCCGATCTCCGGATAGTGGCCGGCGTCGCCAAGCAACGAAATAGCCGTCTCCGACGTCATCGCCTGTTCCGGATAGTCCGCCATCCGCCCGCGCTCGCCGCGCACGAGGATACCGGGGCCGGCTCGCTTCATCACCGTCACCGGTCGCCGGCCGGTCTCGACGGTGAGTTCCTCCTCCTTGACCTCCGGCTCGTAGGCGAAACCAGCTGCTGCTTTCGGTGGCCGAAAACCCGCCTCGATACGGTAGCGGAACGTGATGGCCCGCTCCTCGTCCATGAGCTCGGCATCCAGACGGATGCGGGCCGGCTTGCCGGCACGGCGCGAGCCGCTCCAGATGGCAGAGGCCATGCCGCCTTCCTCGGCGATCTCCCGGGCGAAGTGACCTCGCACGGCCGCCTGAACCAGCTGCAGGCCACGATAGAGGTTGGACTTCCCGACACCATTCTCTCCGATGAACAGGTTGACGCCGGCCAGGTCCATACGGATCGAGCGCAGCGACCGGTAGTTCTCGGCGAACATCGAGCGAAGCAACATGAAAGAGAATTAACTGATCCGCCTGGCGAAATGAACTGCGGGCGCGCAAAACGCCGCCGTGTGAACCTACCCTGTCCGGACAGACGGCTCGAACGCCGCGTCGCTGTCGGCGGCCAGAGCTTGAACCGTATGCCGCTCAAGTGCCCGGGTTACTTCCATCGGATCGCCGTCGAGCGCGTCCGCCGGAATAAGATTGCCTATCCGGAAATCGAAGCGGTCGCCCTTCTTGTTCAGGAGCTCGTGAAACACCGTCATGTCGCGCAGCTCCGTCGACCACTTCGCAAACCAGTAGAAGAGGCCGGAATTGCGCGCGCTCATATGCACCGGCAGGATCGGCAGGCCGTATTTGCGTGCGAAGCCGACCGCGGAGCTTTTCCACGGGCGCTCGTTCAGTCGTCCCTCGGCCCAGTATGCTATGCGGCCGGAAGGGAAGAGCACGGTTGCCTTGCCCTCCTCAATGGCCCGATTGGTGACCTGAAGCGTCTCGCGCGCCTTGAGCTTAGACTTGTGCTCCTCCCGCCATTCGACCGGGATGACCATTTCCACGAAGCGCGGATTGACGCGGATCGCGTCGCGATTCGCGAAGAACATCATGTCCGGCCGCCGGCTCTTCAGGAGATCGAACACGGCGATGCCGTCGGCAATGCCCGTCGGATGATTGCTGACGAGCAGGAAGCCGCCCTTCTCGGGAATACGCTCCGGCCTGTCGGCGCGGATCTCGAGAGCAAGAAGCGAGCTCAGATGTTCGAAGGCCTGGAAACCAGGCATATTGGCAACGGCATTGGCGAATTCTATCGCCTTGCGGTAGTTGAGAAGCGTGTAGAGAAGGGGCCGCATGACGGGCCAAAGTGGGTGCCGAACGATCTTCTGTCCGCGCTCCGCGATCAGCGTATCGACAATATGGCCCGGACGCCCTTGCGAGACCAGCGCAACCGCCTCTGCAAAATGCGCCAGAGCGCTCGCCGAATCACGTCTCGACATTATCCCATCCGCTGTTGCTGCCCGAACATTGCAGTTCAATATGATCGAACAATGACAAATTCCAAGGGGCCGCCGCAGCAAACTTCAGCATGTTAGCAAAAACATAAGACGCCGATGGCATCCTCGGAAGCTGAAACAAGTGCAGCAAGCAGGAGCCTGGATCCGCCAAGCTCCGTCCCGCTGATCGCGCGTCGGGCCGATGTTGATGAACGAACTCCTTATCATAGGCCATCCGGAAGTGATGGCGGAACGGAAGCGCTGGCTCGCGAGCCTTGCCGAGGAGCGCCGGCTTTCAGGAAAGACGGTCGAGGCCTATGAGCGCGACACGCGCCAATTTCTGACCTTCCTCACCGGTCACCTGGCTGGGCCGCCGAGGCTCTCGGACATTCGCGCCCTGCGCCCCGCGGATTTGCGCGGCTTTCTGGCACAGCGCCGCAAAGGCGGCGCTGGCGCGCGCACCCTCGGCCGTGGCTTGGCGGGTCTGCGTTCCTTCCTGCGCTATCTCGAGAAAAACGGATTGGCCAATGCGGCCGGCGCGGGGGCGGTGCGTTCACCGAAGCAGCCAAAGTCGCTCCCCAAGCCTCTGACCGACCGCGATGCGCTGAAAGTCGTAACCACCGACTCGCAATTGGCGGAGGAGCCGTGGATCGCCGCTCGCAATGCCGCGGTTCTGACCCTGCTTTATGGCTGCGGCCTGCGCATAGCGGAGGCACTGGACCTGACGCCCGCCGACTTCACCGAAACGGCCAGGTCCTTGCGGGTCACCGGAAAGGGCGGCAAGACACGGATCGTGCCTCTGATCGCAGCCGCCGCGGAAGCGGTGACGACCTACCGGAAGCTTTGTCCTTACCACATCGAGGCTGGAGAACCGATTTTTCGCGGCGCCCGCGGCGCGAAACTTCAGCCGGCGATCATACAGCGCGAAATGCAGAAGCTGCGCTCCGCACTCGGCCTGCCGGATTCGGCGACGCCGCACGCGCTTCGCCACTCTTTCGCGACCCATCTTCTTGCGGGCGGCGGGGATCTGCGCACGATACAGGAGCTGCTGGGCCATGCCAGCCTTTCGACGACGCAGGTCTATACCGGAGTCGATTCGGCGCGGCTCCTGGAGATCTACGACCGCGCTCATCCGCGCGCCTAAAATCCGACGCGCTTGGCCGTTAACCAAGTGCGTTAAGGAACCCGTGACCGAGGGGGTGTAGGTTCCAGCAAATGCGGGGGCATCCATGATCACCTTCACCAGACCCGTCCGCGATCTCGCGGCCAAGGCGACCGACTGCCTGTTGTGGCTCACGGCATCGTTCCACATACTGATGGCCGCGAGCCTCCTTGCCGCCCTGCTCTATGTCTCGGAGGCTCGGGCGGATGAGACGGATTGCGTCGGCAGCAATATTTTGACCGGACTCGAAAATTCTGATCCTGCCCGTCTGGCGGCTTTGCGTGCGGAAGCGGCGGCGATACCCAACGGAAAGGGCCTGCTCTGGCGAATCGAAGATCCCGCCGCTCAAGGCCAGGGACGGGCGCCCTCCTTTCTGCTCGGCACCATGCATGTCAGCGACCCGCGCGTGCTGGCGATGCCTGGCGGGGCGGCGCAAGCCTTCGCAAAAGCGCGGACCGTCATCGTGGAATCCGACGAGATTATCGATCAGAACCGGGCGACCGCCGCGATCATGATGCGGCCCGATCTGACCATGTTCACCGGCGACAAGACGATCAACGACTTCCTGAAGCCGGAGGACCTCGCCCTTCTCGAAGGCGGACTGAAGGCTCGCGGCATCCCCCTGCCCCTCGTCACCAGGATGAAGCCCTGGATGATCGCCAGCTTCGTGGCCCTGCCGGCCTGCGAATTCTCACGCAAGGCGGCCGGCGCCTCCTTCCTCGATAAGAAGCTCGCCGAGGACGCGGTGAGGGAGGGCAAGACGCTCAAGGGGCTCGAAACGCTGGTCGAACAGCTTGCGGCAATGGATTCTCTGCCGGTCGAACTGCACTTGAAGGCATTGATCGAAACGCTCGCTCTCGGCAAGACGATCGACGACGTGTTCACGACGACCACCGATCTCTATCTTTCCGGCGAGACGGGCACCATCATGCCCATGATGAAACTGGTCTCCGCCGGGCTTTCGCCTAATGATGCCGGCTATGCCGAATTCGAGCAAAGGATCGTCGTCGACCGCAACAGGATCATGGCGGACCGTGCCGGACCTATCCTGAGGGACGGCGGCGCCTTCATGGCCGTGGGCGCGCTGCATCTTCCGGGCAAGGAAGGCCTGGTCGAACTTCTGCGGCAAGAGGGTTTTAAGGTTACGCGGGAGGAATGACCGGCGCTCGCGACCGGTCGTTCACCCCCGCCAGTAATGTTGGGACGATCGCCTTGTGGAAGGGCATGACTGCAGCGAGATAGAGCCGGCCGAATAGATTCCTGCGGCGCACCAGGGTGGTCATGCCGATGATCTGGCTATCGGCCGGCCCTTCGCGCACATCCACGACGATGCGGAAATCCAGGTGGCGGTCGTCATAGCCGACGACGGCTTCGCGATCGTCGCTGTGCAGCAGCGGAAAAGTGCCGATCAGGCCGGAATGCGCGGGGGGCGCGGCTGCGTTCAGACCGATGAGAGAGGCGAAGCGGTTGCGCAATGCGAGAAGACTCCGCACCCAGCCAGGTGCGCTTCCAAGCGCTCTCGCCGCCTCCGCCGCCGTCATTCGCTCGCCGAAGACGAGAAGTTCGTGGCGGTCCGACCAGTCGGCTCCGGGAAGCCAGGCGTTCGGCAGGCCGGCGGCAACGCTTCGTGGTCTCATGAACGCTTCCCTTTCGCTTTCGCCGCTCCCGCCGATCGGAGGCGGTCATGTCTGCGGTGAGTGGTTCATGATTGCGCCGGTTGCCGGCACGAAGCGAGGGGCCACTTGTCGCAGCCCCCGCGCCATTTGTCACATATGGATCGGCTTGAAGAAGGTGGAAAGCGCCGCTTCCTTCACCGCTTCCGACATGGTCGGATGGGCGTGGCAGGTGCGGCCGAGGTCTTCGGACGATCCGCCGAATTCCATCAGCACGGCGATCTCGTGAATCATCTCTCCGGCGCCGAAGCCGATGATGTGGCCGCCAAGGACGCGGTCGGTCTCCTTGTCCGCCAGGATCTTCGCGAAACCGTCCGTTTGCAGCATGGCGCGGGCGCGGCCGTTGGCGGTAAAGGGGAATTTTCCGACCTTATAGGCAACGCCTGCGGCCTTCAGCTCTTCCTCGGTCCTGCCGACGGAGGCAACCTCGGGCTGGGTATAGACCACACCCGGGATGACGTCGTAGTTCACGTGGCCGGCCTGGCCGGCGATGATCTCCGCGACGGCGATGCCTTCATCCTCGGCCTTGTGGGCCAGCATCGGACCGCGCACGACATCACCGATCGCGTAGACGCCGGTGATGCTCGTCTGAAAGTGCTGGTCGATCTCGACGCGGCCACGCTGATCGAGAACGACGCCCGCCTTGGCGAGGCCCAAACCTTCCGTGGAGGGCTTGCGGCCGGTAGCGATGAGCACGACTTCGGCATCGAGCGTCGTCGCCTCGCCGCCCTTCACCGGCTCGAAGGTGACCTTCGCACCCTCGTCAGACTTCACCACTCCGGTGACTTTTGCGCCGAGCTTGAAGTCGAGGCCCTGTTTCGTCAGCATCCGCTGGAGCTGCTTGGCGACTTCGCCGTCCATGCCACCGAGAATGGTGTCGAGATATTCGACCACCGTCACCTTGGCGCCGAGGCGCGCCCAGACCGAGCCGAGCTCGAGACCGATGACGCCGCCGCCGACGACGATCATGCTCGCGGGGACCTTTTCGAGCGCGAGCGCCCCGGTCGAGGAGACGATGATCTTTTCATCGAAAGGGACCTCTACCCCGGGAATGCCGGCGACGTCCGAACCGGTGGCGATAACGACATTCTTCGCCTCGAGCACCTGCTCCTCGCCCTTCTCGTTCGCAACGGCAACCTTGCCCTGGCCGAGGACTTTGCCCAGGCCCTGAAATCCGTCGATCTTGTTCTTCTTGAAGAGGAAGGCGACTCCGTCGACGTTGGACTTAACGGTCGCGTCCTTGTGCGCCATCATCTTCTGAAGGTTGAGCTTCGGGGTTGCGACCTCGACGCCCAGGGCGTCAAGCCCGTGCTCGGCGACATGGAACATTTCGGAAGCATGCAGCAGCGCCTTGGAGGGGATGCAGCCTACATTCAGGCAGGTACCGCCATAGGTGCTGCGCTTCTCGACCACGGCAACCTTCATGCCCAGCTGCGCCGCCTTGATGGCGCAGACATAGCCGCCGGGGCCGCTTCCGATAACGATGAGATCATAGGCCATTTGATAATCCTTCTTGGGAGGACGGTCTTTGGAGGGCAGTCGTGGGAGGGCTACCGCCCGCCGCTGACCGTGAGAATGGTTCCCGTGACATACGTTGCCTTGTCGGACAGGAGATAGAGAATTGCGTCGGCAACCTCGCCGGCCGTTCCGGGACGCTGCATCGGGATCGTTGGCGCGAGGTCGCGGGCGCGGTCGGGCAGCCCGCCGGAGGCATGGATTTCCGTGTCGATGACGCCGGGCCGGACCGCGTTCACGCGTATGCCCTCGGTGGCGGTTTCACGCGCCAGTCCGACGGTGAAGCTGTCGATCGCGCCCTTCGTGGCTGCGTAGTCGACATATTGCCCGGGCGCGCCAAGCACGGCAGCGATGGAGGAGAGATTGACGATCGAGCCCCCCCGCCCGCCGTGACGCGTCGACATCCGGAGCACCGCCTCGGCGGCGCAACGGATGGAGCCGGTCACATTGATGCGGAAAAGCCGCTCGATTCGCTCAGGCGAAATCTCGTCCACGCGCTGCGGCGGGCCGATAATGCCGGCATTGTTGACGAGACCGTCGAGACGGCCGAAGACGGAGTCGACGGCGGCAAAGATCGCCTTGACCCCCTCTTCCCTGCCCACGTCGCCTTCGACGGAAACGGCTGTGCCCCCAGCTTGCAAAATGCGTCGGACCACCTCTTCGGCCGCGTTGCGATTGGACGCGTAGTTGACCGCGACCCTCCAACCCTCGCTGGCCGCGGCAAGCGCAATCGCGGCGCCGATGCCGCGGCTGCCCCCGGTGACGAGAAGCACAGGTCCGTTGCTCATGATCCACATCCCTTGAACCGGAAAACATCGGAACTGTCGGTGCTGCCCTTGCCCTCGCCCCAGGCGCTCGATTCGCGCAGCGACGGTCCGAAATCGGGGAGCAGTATCTGGTCGGCGGCGGGCGCGTCCTCCGGCTGAAGCAGTCCGATCCGGCCGGCCTTGTCGACCGTATAGATCGGGCCCTGCCACACGGTGCAGGCCGCCAGTTCCGCGCCGGTCACATCGCCGGTGGGGCAGTCGTTCATGACGATCCCGTTCGCTCGCAGCGGTTCGCCCGACTGCATCACGACGCCATCGAGCAAAAGCCCGGTGTCTCCGACCTTGACCTTGAAGTGATTGCTGGTGACGGCTGCCTCCGATCCGACAGGCTCGAAGCGCAGCTCGTAGGTCCCGGCCGGATCGGCGTAGACCGCCTGCGCCTGGATGCACTCGTCCGCAACAGCCGGTGCTGCCGAGAACACAATCGAAGCAAAGAGAACGTTGCGGCCGAGGATCATCACGCAGCCTTTTCCGTCGCCAGCTTCAGTCCGAGGGCGATGAAGACCAAGCCGCTCGCCCGGTCGATCCATTTGCTTGCCCGGGTGAAGGCCGCCCGCATGCGGGGCGTCGTCATGAACAGGCTGACGCCGACGAACCAGAGGATCAACGCGCTCGCCATGACAAGTCCATAGCCGAATTTGACGGTTATCGGCGTATGGGCGCTGACGACCGTCGAGAAAATCGAGAGGAAGAAGAAGACCGCTTTGGGGTTGAGCGCATTGGCGGCAAAGCCGAGGCCGAAGGCCTTCAGCGCCGGCTGCTGCGTGGGGGCTTCACCGGATTCCATCGTTTCCTCGACTGCGATTTCCGTCTGGCCGGCACGGAGCGCCTTGATGCCGATATAGATCAGGTAGGCTACGCCGCACCATTTCACGATGTTGAAGAGATAGATCGACTGCGAAATGATCAGCCCGAGGCCGAGAATGGTATAGCTCACGTGGAACATCAGCGACGCGCCGATGCCGAAGGACGTTATGATCGCCGATCGGCGGCCGTGCACCAACGACTGACGCAGCACCATTGCGAGGTCGGCGCCGGGCGAAACGATGGCGAAAGAGAAGATCGCCATTAGTGAAGCGAGTTCGATCAGATAGCTCATCATGGTTTGCGACCGGTGCTTACAATGCCAACTGTGCGGGATGCGCGCATAGCGTGCCCCGGAAAACCTAACCTCTGACTCCGTGGCTGTCGATGCCCGTAGGACGCCTGTTCTCGGCACGGGCACCGGCGGAGATGGAAACGGGGGCACGTGGCCCCCGCCATTCCTTAGAGATCGAGTACCAGGCGTTCCGGATCCTCGAGGCTTTCCTTGACGCGCACGAGGAAGGTCACCGCTTCCTTGCCGTCGACGATACGGTGATCGTAGGACAGCGCCAGATACATCATCGGCCGGATGACGACCTGACCACCGATCGCGACCGGGCGGTCCTGGATCTTGTGCATGCCGAGGATGCCCGATTGCGGAGCATTGAGGATCGGCGAGGACATCAGTGAGCCGTACACACCGCCGTTGGAGATGGTGAAGGTGCCGCCCTGCATGTCGGCCATGGACAGAGCGCCGTCGCGCGCTGCCTTACCGAGACGGCCGATCTCCTTCTCGATTTCGGCGATCGACATCTGGTCGGCGTCACGCACGACCGGCACGACGAGACCCTTGTCGGTGCCGACCGCGACGCCGACATGGCAGAAATTCTTGTAGATGATCTCGGTGCCGTCGATCTCGGCGTTGACAGCCGGCAGTTCCTTCAGCGCGTGGGTCACTGCCTTGGTGAAGAAGCCCATGAAGCCGAGCTTCACGCCGTGCTTCTTCTCGAAGATGTCCTTGTACTTTGAACGCAGGCTCATGACGGCGCTCATATCCACCTCGTTATAGGTGGTAAGCATCGCCGCCGTGTTCTGCGCGTCCTTCAGGCGACGGGCAATCGTCTGGCGCAGGCGGGTCATCTTGACGCGCTCCTCGCGAGCCGCGTCTTCAGCCGGTGCCGGCGCGCGGGCCTGAACCTGGGCCGGCTCGGCGGCAGCCGGGGCCGAAATGCCCTTGGCGACGGCCGCGAGCACGTCGCCCTTCAGAACCTGGCCGCGCTTACCCGAGCCGTCGATCTGATCGGCGGAAAGGCTGTTTTCGGCAATGAGCTTGGCGGCTGCCGGTGCCGGCGGCATCGACGTTGATGTCTGCGGCGCGGCTGCAGTGGGCGGCCGCGCGGCCGCAGCCGGAGCAGCCGCAACCGGTTCGGGTTTTTTCTCGGCCGCAGCCGGAGCGGCGGCAGCTGCACCCGCGCCTTCGGCAATCTGGCCGAGAAGGGCACCTAGCCCGACCGTCTCGCCCGCCTGGGCAACGATTTCGCTGAGCGTGCCGGCTGCCGGTGCAGGAACTTCGATCGTCACCTTGTCGGTTTCAAGCTCGACGATCGGCTCGTCTGCCTTGATCGCATCGCCAACCTTCTTGAACCAGGTGCCGACGGTCGCTTCACTGACGGATTCGCCGAGAGTGGGAACGCGGATTTCTGTTGCCATGTTTTTTGTCCGTTGATCAGATTTCTGTTTCAGACCGTGAGGGGCTTCGTCAGCCCCCCAGCGCGTCCTCGAGGAAGGCGGCAAGCTGCGCCAGATGCTTGGACATCAGGCCGGTAGCCGGCGAAGCGGCGGCAGGACGGCCGGTATAGCGCACCCGCTGGTACTTGGCATCGATATGGGCAAGTACCCATTCTAGATAGGGATCGATGAACGACCAGGCGCCCATGTTCTTCGGCTCTTCCTGGCACCAGACCATCTCCGCATTGCGGAAGCGGCTGAGTTCGTTGATCAGCGCCTTTGCCGGGAACGGATAGAGCTGTTCGACGCGCAGCAGGTAGATGTCGTCTATCCCGCGCTTCTCGCGCTCTTCCAGCAGATCGTAATAGACCTTGCCCGAGCACAGGACCACGCGGCGGATCTTCGAATCCTTCTGCAGCTTGATCGGCCCGTCCTTGATGACCTCTGCATCGTCCCAAAGGAGACGATGGAACGAGCTCTCGCCGGCCATTTCCGACAGGCTGGAGACCGCCCTCTTGTGACGCAGAAGCGACTTCGGAGTCATCAGGATCAGCGGCTTGCGGAAGTCGCGCTTTACCTGCCGGCGCAGAATATGAAAGTAGTTCGCCGGGGTCGTAACGTTGGCGACCTGCATGTTGTCTTCCGCGCAAAGCTGAAGGAAGCGCTCGAGGCGGGCGGAGGAATGCTCCGGTCCCTGCCCCTCATAGCCGTGCGGCAGCAGGCAGACGAGACCCGACATGCGCAGCCACTTGCGCTCGCCCGACGAGACGAACTGGTCGAAAACCACCTGTGCGCCATTGGCGAAGTCGCCGAACTGGGCTTCCCACAGTGTCAGCGCGTTCGGGCGGGCGAGCGAATAGCCGTACTCGAAGCCGAGCACTGCCTCTTCGGAGAGCATCGAGTTGATGACCTCGTATCGAGCCTGCGTCGGTGCCAGGTTGGCAAGCGGAATGTAGCGCTCCTCGGTCTCCTGATCGTAGAGAACCGAATGGCGTTGCGAGAAGGTGCCGCGCTCGCAATCCTGGCCGGAAAGGCGAATCTTGGTGCCCTCCGTCACGAGCGTACCGAAGGCGAGCGCTTCCGCCATCGCCCAGTCGATGCCCTCGCCGGTCTGGACCATGTTGGCGCGGTTCTCCATGAAGCGCTGGATGGTGCGATGCGCGCTGAAGCCGTCCGGGATTTCGGAAAGCTTACGGCCGATTTCCTTCAGCTGCTTCATAGGGACCGAGGTCCGCCCGCGCCGCTGCTCATCCTGGTTGTCGGCCGTGCGCAGACCCGACCAGGCACCGTCGAGCCAGTCGGCCTTGTTCGGCTTGTAGGACTGGCCGGCCTCGAATTCCTGTTCGAGATGGGCGCGCCAGTCGGCCTTCATCTTCTCGACTTCGCCGTCGCTGATCAGGCCCTCGGCAATCAGCCGGTCCGAATAGAGCTGGACGACCGTCTTGTGCGAGCGGATGGCCTTGTACATCCTCGGCTGCGTGAAGGCCGGCTCGTCGCCCTCATTGTGACCGAACCGCCGGTAGCAGAACATGTCGATGACGACAGGCTTGTGGAACTTCATCCGGAATTCGGTCGCGACCTTGGCGGCATAGACCACCGCTTCCGGATCGTCGCCGTTCACGTGGAAGATGGGCGCTTCTATCATCTTCGCCACGTCGGACGGATAGGGCGAGGAACGGGAGAAGGCCGGGTTCGTGGTGAAGCCGATCTGGTTGTTGATGATGAAGTGGACGGTGCCGCCGACACGATGCCCGCGCAGGCCCGATAGGCCGAGAATCTCGGCGACCACACCCTGGCCGGCAAAGGCCGCGTCGCCGTGCAGGATCAACGGCATGACCTTGACGCGTTCGCGCAGCGGTATGATGTCGCCTTCGAATACGGTCGCCATCTGATCCTGCTTGGCGCGCGCCTTGCCCATGACGACCGGATTGACGATTTCGAGATGGGACGGGTTTGCGGTCAGCGACAGGTGGACCTTGTTGCCGTCGAATTCGCGGTCGGAGGAAGCGCCGAGGTGATACTTGACGTCGCCGGAGCCTTCCACATCGTCGGGCGTGTAGGACCCGCCCTTGAACTCGTGGAAGATGGCGCGGTGCGGCTTGGCCATGACCTGGGAGAGAACGTTGAGACGGCCGCGATGCGCCATACCCAGGACGATCTCCTTCAGGCCGAGCTGGCCGCCGCGCTTGATGATCTGCTCGAGCGCGGGGATCAGGGATTCGCCGCCATCAACGCCGAAACGCTTGGTGCCCTTGTACTTGACGTCGATGAACTGCTCGAAGCCCTCCGCTTCGATGAGCTTCTGCAGGATCGCCTTCTTGCCCTCTGGGGTGAATTCGACGCCCTTGTCCGGACCTTCGATGCGTTCCTGTATCCAGCCCTTCTCTTCCGGGTTGGAGATATGCATGAATTCGACGCCGATCGTCGAACAATAGGTCCGCTCGAGCAGCTCGACCATCTCGCGCACGGTCGCATATTCGAGGCCGAGCACGTTGTCGATGAAGATCTTGCGGTCGTAGTCCTTCTCTTCGAAGCCGTAGGTCTTCGGGGAGAGTTCGTCGTAATCCTCGACGGGATCGGCCAGGCCGAGCGGGTCGAGCTTGGCATGCAGGTGGCCGCGCATGCGATAGGCGCGGATCATCATGATGGCGCGGACGGAATCGCGCGTCGACTGATGCACCTCGGCTTCGCTGAGCGGGACGCCGGTTGCGGCGGAGGCTTCCTCCGCCTTGGCCTTGACCTTCTTTTCGATGACCTTCTCGACCGTGCCCCAGTCGCCGTCGAGGGCCGAAACGAGTTCGCCATTGGCGGGGATCGGCCAGTTCGGCTTCTTCCAGGAGGCGCCCTTGGCCGCTCTCACCACATCTTCGGGCCGCTCGGCAAGCGCCTTGAAGAAGGATTGCCACTCGGCCGAAACGGATCCGGGATCTGCTTCATAGCGCGCATAGAGCTGCTCGATATAGGCGGCATTGGCGCCGTCCAGAAAGGATGTGAGCTGAAATTGCTCGTTGGCCTCTTGCCTTGTCATGGTCTCTCGCGGGCTCAGCCCGCCTCCTGACTTAAGTTGGTGTGCCGGGTTGTCCCGGTCATGTTTGCCCGCCGCCGGATCTGCGCCCTTCGACGGTCGGGCGCGTCGTTCCGGCTGCGCCGGCCCGGCTCCGGCTGTTCGCCATCTGCACCGGGCTTGGCGCTCATCATCGTATCTTTTTTGGCTCCAATGGGGCGGCATGCCCTGCCGCCCCGCTGTAAGGTCCCGCAGCGCCCTGTACGCGTCCGACGGGACGCCCGGGCGCTGCGGGAAGAGTTCGTCAGCCCTTCAGGACTTCGACCAGCGTCTTGCCGAGGCGTGCCGGCGATGGCGAAACGCGGATTCCCGCCGATTCCATCGCCGCGATCTTGTCTTCCGCACCGCCCTTGCCGCCCGAAATGACGGCACCGGCATGGCCCATGGTGCGGCCGGGAGGCGCCGTGCGGCCTGCGATGAAGCCGACCATCGGCTTCTTGCGGCCGCGCTTTGCTTCATCCTTCAGGAACTGAGCCGCTTCCTCTTCCGCCGAACCACCGATCTCGCCGATCATGATGATCGATTTGGTCTCGTCGTCCGCGAGGAACATTTCCAGGACGTCGATGAATTCGGTGCCCTTGACCGGGTCGCCGCCGATGCCCACTGCCGTCGTCTGGCCGAGGCCCTCATTGGTCGTCTGGAACACCGCTTCGTAGGTAAGCGTACCGGAGCGCGAAAGCACCCCGACCGAGCCCTTGCGGAAGATATTGCCCGGCATGATGCCGATCTTGCACTCGTCGGGCGTGAGAACGCCCGGGCAGTTCGGGCCGATGAGGCGCGAAGACGATTTATCGAGCCGCGCCTTGACCTTCACCATATCGGCGACCGGAATTCCCTCGGTGATGCAGACGATGAGCGGGATTTCGGCGTCAATCGCCTCGATTATCGCCGCGGCGGCACCGGCCGGCGGAACATAGATCACGGAAGCATCGGCGCCGGTGGCGTCGCGGCCCTCGGCGACCGTCGCGAAGATCGGCAGCTGCTCGCCCTTGGCGCCGGTCCAGGTCTCGCCGCCCTTTTTCGGGTGAATGCCGCCGACCATCTTGGTGCCGTTATAGGCGAGCGCCTGTTCGGTGTGAAAGGTGCCGGTCTTGCCGGTCAGGCCCTGAACGAGAACCTTGGTGTCTTTGTTGATCAGGATGGACATGAAACCTCAGGCTCCCTTGACGGCTGCAACGATCTTCTGGGCGGCATCGTCCAGATCATCGGCGGAAATCACGTTGAGGCCCGATTCATTGATGATCTTCTTGCCGAGCTCGACATTGGTGCCTTCGAGCCGCACGACGAGCGGCACCTTGAGGCCCACTTCCTTGACCGCTGCAATGACGCCCTCGGCGATGACGTCGCATTTCATGATTCCGCCGAAGATGTTGACCAGAATGCCCTTCACGGCCGGATCGGCCGTAATGATCTTGAAGGCCTGCGTTACCTTTTCCTTCGAGGCACCACCGCCGACATCGAGGAAGTTCGCGGGCTCGGCGCCGTAGAGCTTGATGATGTCCATCGTCGCCATGGCGAGACCGGCGCCGTTGACCATACAGCCGATATTGCCGTCGAGGGCGACATAGGCGAGGTCGTACTTCGACGCTTCGATTTCCTTCTCGTCCTCTTCCGTCGTGTCGCGCAGAGCAACCACATCCTCATGGCGGAAGAGAGCGTTGCCGTCGAAGGAGACCTTTGCGTCAAGGACGCGCATACGGCCGTTCGTCATGACGATCAGCGGATTGACCTCGAGCAGGCTCATGTCCTTTTCGACAAACGCCTTGTACAGGATGGGGAAGAGCTTCTCGGCATCGGCGCGCGCTTCGCCGTCGAGCTTGAGCGCCTCGGTGAGCGTCTTCAGATCGTCTGCGGTCACGCCCTTATCCGGGTCGATTGCGACGGTAACGATCTTCTCCGGCGTATGCTCGGCGACCGCCTCGATGTCCATGCCGCCTTCGGTCGAAACGACGAAGGCAACCTGGCCGACGGAGCGATCGACGAGAATCGAAAGGTAGAGCTCACGGTCTATGTCGGCGCCGTCCTCGATATAGAGGCGGTTGACCTGTTTGCCGGACGGGCCGGTCTGCTTGGTCACCAGCGTGTTGCCGAGCATTTCCCTGGCATGGGCGACGACCTCGTCGGCCGACTTGGCCAGGCGCACGCCGCCCTTGGCATCGGCGCCGAGTTCCTTGAACTTGCCTTTGCCGCGGCCGCCTGCATGGATCTGGCTCTTCACGACGTAGAGCGGACCCGGCAGCTTCTTGGCTGCCGCTGCGGCCTCGTCGGCGGAGAAGATCGCGACGCCTTCCGCGACCGGCGCGCCGTAGCTCTTCAAGAGAGCCTTGGCCTGATATTCATGGATGTTCATGGGTTCTTTCCTGTCTGATGGGCCGGTTGGCGATTACTTCAGGCTCGGTGCGATGTTGATGCAGGCTTCGCAAAGGCCGGCCACGGCCGCCACCGACTTGTCGAAGGCTTCCTTCTCGCCCTTGTTGAGGTCGATTTCGATAATGCGTTCGACGCCGCCGGCGCCGATCACGGTCGGTACGCCGACATACATCTCCTTGACGCCATACTGTCCGGAAAGATGCGCCGCGCAGGGCAGCACGCGTTTCTTGTCCTTGAGATAGGCTTCGGCCATTTCGATCGCGGACGCGGCCGGGGCATAATAGGCCGAGCCGGTCTTGAGCAGGCCGACGATCTCGGCGCCGCCGTCGCGGGTGCGCTGGATGATCTGGTCGAGCTTCTCCTTGGTGGTCCAGCCCATCTGGATGAGATCGGGAAGCGGAATGCCGGCAACGGTCGAATAACGGGCGAGCGGCACCATGGTATCGCCATGGCCGCCGAGCACGAAAGCGGTGATGTCCTTGACCGAGACGTTGAACTCCTCGGCAAGGAAGAGCCGGAAGCGCGAGGAATCGAGCACGCCGGCCATGCCGACGACCTTGTTCTTCGGCAGCCCGGAGAATTTCTGCAACGCCCAGACCATCGCGTCGAGCGGGTTGGTGATGCAGATGACGAAGGCGTTCGGAGCATATTTCTTGATGCCGGCGCCGACCTGCTCCATGACCTTGAGGTTGATGCCGAGCAGATCGTCGCGGCTCATGCCCGGCTTGCGCGGCACGCCCGCCGTGACGATGCAGACGTCGGCGCCTTCGATCGCAGAATAGTCGCTCGCACCCGTGAGCGAGGCATCGAAGCCCTCGACCGGAGAGGACTGAGCGATGTCGAGCCCCTTGCCCTGGGGAATGCCGTCGGCAATGTCAAAGAGGACGATGTCGCCCAGTTCCTTCAGGCCGGCGAGATGCGCCAGCGTGCCACCAATCATTCCCGAGCCGATAAGTGCGATCTTGTTGCGCGCCATGAAAGTGCTTCCTTTGTGATCCCAAAATGATCAAGGCCTGAAACGCGGCAAACGCCAAACCTTCGCGAAAGCCCTTTAAACGGCAAAGGGAAAAATATCAATCTCTACTTTTTGGCAGAGCAATTTCAATCGGTTAGATCGTAAAATTCTTACGTAAACGTAAGTATTTTTGCTGTCCGGCAATCAATCTGCCGGTGCGTTCTCCGGGTGCTGAGAAGCATATTCCTGGCTTTGCATCTCGATCAGGCGCGAAACCGTGCGGTCGAATTCGAACCCTTCCGTGCCCTTTCTCGCGGTCAGCAGATGCTGCGGTTCGGCCGCGGCCGAGGCGAAGAGGCGCGCGCCCTGATCGTAAAGAGCGTCGACGAGGATGATAAAGCGCTTCGTCTCGTTGCGCAGGTGCGGTCCGAGTTGCGGAACATGGTCGACGAAGATGGTGCTGTATTGCGCGACAATCGCAAGATAGTCGGAGGCTCCGAGCGGCTGCGCACAAAGATCGGCAAAGGTGAATCGCGCGGCCCGGCCGGCCGCCGCAGGCACGCGGATGGTCCGTCCCTTGCGGCCGATCTCGGCCGGGGAGCCCGGCTTTCCGCTCGTCTCCCGATACCAGGCGCGGTCCATGGCGGCTTCCGTTTCGGGTCCGAGCGGCGAGAGCCAGACGGGCGTCCCACCGGTCTTGCCGAGTCGGTAATCCGTTTGCGTGTCGAGCGAGATGATCTCGGCATGCGCCTTCAGGAGATCGATGAATGGAAGGAAAAGACCCCGATTGAGGCCGTCGCGATAGAGATTGTCCGGCTCGACATTGGAGGTGGCGACGAGCACGCAGCCCTTGGCGAAGAGTTCGGCGAAGAGCCGCGCAAGGATCATCGCATCGGCGATGTCGGTGACAGTGAACTCGTCGAAACACAGGAGCCGCGCCTCGCCCAGGAGATCGGAGGCAACGGGGGGGATGGGATCGGCCTGCTTCGTCTCGCCGTTCTTCAGCTTCTGCCGGTGCCGGTAGATGCGCTCGTGCACATCAGCCATGAACTCATGGAAGTGCGCGCGGCGTTTGCGCCGTATCGGCACTGCATCGAAGAACATGTCCATGAGCATGGTCTTGCCACGCCCGACGCCGCCGTGGATATAAAGACCCTTGACCGGAGGCTGCTCCTTCTTG
The DNA here is from genome assembly GCF_007827695.1 of Sinorhizobium medicae. Classification (GTDB taxonomy): domain Bacteria; phylum Pseudomonadota; class Alphaproteobacteria; order Rhizobiales; family Rhizobiaceae; genus Sinorhizobium; species Sinorhizobium medicae. The sequence goes on from NZ_VITA01000004.1 coordinate 57,594, forward strand.
CGAGCGGCAAAGAGCCAGCCGAGCGCGTTTGTCTTGCGCGAGGGGCGACTCGCAAGAAGGTCGGCGGTCAGGCGGTCCAGCCGTCTTGCGATTGCGAACTGAGCGGGGTCGCGCTGCCGTTCGCCGGCTGCGACGTGTCCCTCAAGCTTACGAAGAATGCTGTCGTCTGGATTAAGCACGATGCGTCCGGGCCGCCATGGCCGATTGGGGAAGGAGGATGGCGGCCGCGGCGGCGGAAGGCGCCCGTGCCGCATTCCGCCTCTTGTCCGGCCGCGAGATCGGCCTTGACTTGGTCGTTAGCGGCTGAGGCTGACCGGCTGCCCGCCGTTGGTCGATCCGTCGAAGCGCGCATCGGCCGTCTTGTAGAGCCGGGCGATCGGATTACCGCTGCGATCCTTGAGCACGACTTGCTTGCCCGCCACTTCCCACGACCCCATGGTCGTCAGCTCGCCGGCGCAGCCGCGCGTGCCGCCGCGCGAGCCACTCCCGAGATTGGTGAGCGTCAGGAACATGTCGCAGGAGCTGCCGGCGCTCGAAACGCGCCAGTTGCCGACCATCGACTCCTTCGTCACATCGAGCGCATTGGTGGCCGCGGCCACTTCCGTTCCGGCGGGCGCGCCGGGCGCGCCTGTGCCTGCCGTCGGCGGCGCCGGGAACTGGGATGCGCCGGCCGGCGGAGGCAGTTGCCCCGCCGATACGGTTGGTACGGGCTGCGCCTGCAGCGGAGCGGGAGAGCGAGGAACATCCTGAGATCCGAAACCGCCAAAGGACGTCCGCTGGCATCCAGCTAGCGCAAGTACAACCGCCAACCCGACCGCCGCATGTGAAACCCGCATATCTTCACCCCCGATATTGTCCGCGAACAATGATGCAACGCGATAATATAGGCCGAATTACAGCAAAACCACCTTTCAAATCAAGGCGAGGCATTTCGCGCCCAGCAGTTGCATGATTGAGACGCCTGACGAACATCGGACTTCGCCAAGCCTTCTACGCGTCGAGCCTCAAAGAGCCGCTCCCGTCTGCCGGTCGAAGACATAGACCTGACTGCGGTCCATCGCAGCGGTAAAGATCGAGCCATGGCGTGCCGGATGGTCGCCATCGACGACGGCGGTAATCTGTTCTCCGGCGAATTCGAAGAGAACATGCGTCTGCGCGCCGGTCGGCTCCACCAGCAGCGTCGTGCCGGCGATGGCATTGCCCTTGCCGCCCGCAACGAAATGTTCGGGACGCAGCCCGATCCGAACCGCCTGGCCCGGCCGAACCTTGCGTTCGGCCGCGATGCGGATCGCCGATCCGTCCCCGAGGCGAACCGCCGGCTCACCGTCCTCGGCATCGACCGTTCCGTCGAGCACGTTCATGGCCGGCGAACCGATGAAACCGGCGACGAAGAGGTTGGCGGGTGTGCGATAGAGCTCCAGAGGCGTGCCCACCTGCTCGATCCTGCCGCCGTTGAGAACGACGATGCGGTCCGCAAGCGTCATCGCTTCGATCTGGTCGTGGGTCACGTAGATCGAAGTTGTGGCGACCTTCTGGTGCAGGGCCTTGATCTCGGTGCGCATCTGCACGCGGAGCTTGGCATCGAGATTGGAGAGCGGTTCGTCGAACAGGAAGACGGCCGGATCGCGGACAATCGCCCGGCCCATGGCGACGCGCTGGCGCTGGCCTCCGGAAAGCTGGCTCGGCTTACGGCCGAGAAGCTCCGTCAGCGCCAGCATGCGGGCCGCATCGCCGACGCGTCTGTCGATCTCGGGCCGTGGAAGACCGGAGAGCTTGAGATTGAAGCCCATGTTCTCGGCGACCGTCATGTGCGGATAGAGCGCGTAAGACTGGAAGACCATTGCAATATTGCGCTCGCGCGGCGTCAGCGGATTGACGACCTTGCCGCCGATGAACACCTCGCCGTCGCTGATCTCCTCCAATCCGGCGATCATGCGCAGCAATGTGGACTTGCCGCAGCCGGAGGGGCCGACAAGTGCGATGAATTCGCCTTCTGCGATCGAGAGCGATACCCCATGGATCACCTCGAGGGCAGCATAGCTCTTGCGAATATCCCTGAGGTCGACCGATGCCATATGCTTTCTCCTTGGAACGAGGGATCAGGGGAACGGATGCTCAGGATTTCACCGCGCCGGCGGTCAGGCCGGCGATAATGTGCTTCTGGGCGAGGAAAAAGACGATCACCGTCGGCAGGATCGTCAGCGTGATGAAAGCGAGCACGAGCTGCCAGTCGGTACCGAATTCGCCGCGATAGACCATGATGCCCAGCGGCCACGGATATTTAGCCTCCGTGTTCAGCATGATGAGCGGCAGGATGTAGCTGTTCCTATGGACGAAAGTGATGATGCCAACCGTCGAGACGATGGGCCGCGAAAGCGGCAGGGAGATGTACCAGAAGAAGCGAATGTAGCCGCAGCCGTCGACGAAGGCGGCCTGGAAGAGTTCTTCCGGCAAGTTCCGGAAATAATTGCGGAAGAGCAGGATGCTCATGCCGAGACCAAACGCGACCTGAGGCAGGATGACGCCCCAATAGGTATCCAGCAGGCCGAGGTCGCGGATGCGGATGAAGAGCGGCAGGATCGCGGTTGCCGCCGGGAACATGAGCCCTATCAGGAAATAGTTCAGCAAATGGTTCGAGCCGAAAAACCTGACATGGGCGAATGTGAAGGCGGCCATGGCCGAGACGATCACGGTCAGTCCCACCGTCATTGCAGCGATGAACAGCGAGTTCAGCATCTGCCGCCAATAGCGGTCGCCGAAAAGGATATCGAGATAGTTCGACCACAGCCATTCCGATGGAAGGCCGAAGGGATTGACGCGCAGGTCGCCAAGCGACTTGAAACCGCCGAGCGCCGTCGTCACCAGCGGCAGCAGGACCAGCATCGCCACCAGCGACAGCGACACGTAGAGATAGAGGCGGGTGGCAGGGGACATGCGAACGGAGGAATTCGTGTCAGTCATGGCGCATGAATATCCGTTTGTAGCCGAAGGCGAGCGTGACGCAGATCACGAAGAGGACGACGCCTACCGCGCTACCGAGCCCCACCTGCATGCGGGTTACCCCATAGGTGTAGAGGAAGGTCACCATAGTCTGCGTGGAGTTCGACGGCCCGCCGCCGGTGAGCGGCATGACGAGGTCGAAGAGTTGCAGCGATCCGATGACGGCGAAGAAAATCGACAGCCTGACGGTCGAGCCAAGGAGCGGCAACGTCACATAACGGAATTTCTGCCAGCCGGTCGCGCCGTCGATCTCGGCAGCTTCGAGCACGCTCCTGTCCACCGCCTGCAGGCCGGCGATGAACAGCATCATATGGAAGCCGAAATATTTCCAGATGATGACGGCGAGGACCGCATAGATCGCAAGACTTCGATCGGCGAGCACGTAAGGCGTGGCCACGCCAAAGAAGCCGGCGACCGCGGCCACGAGGCCGTAGTCTCCGTCATAGACGAAGCGCCAGATGAGACCGGCCGCGACATCCGCCAGCACGTAGGGCAGAAAGAAGATCAGCCGGAAGGCGACGACGCCGGCGATCCGCTGCGCGAGAATCATCGCCAGCCAGAGGGCCAGCGGGATCTGCAGGAGTACTGAAACGAAAATGATGATCCCGTTATTGATCAGCGCCCGCGAAAAGGCTGCGTTGTTGAACAGCACCTCGAAATTGCGCAGGCCCACGAACTGTGTCGGTGTTCCGTAACCGTTCCAGCGATAGAGGCTGTACCAGGCCGCCTCGCCCATCGGCAGAATCACGAAGACGGTGAAGAGCAGCAGAGCCGGCGGCAGGAAGAGGATGAGCACCGGCAGGCGTCCGCGCACGGTCGGGCTCTTGTAGCGCACAGTCTTGCGGCTTGCCGTCGGGGGCACCGCGGTCACCGTCGCAGTCGTGTCGGTCATTTCGTTCTCGCGCAGTTCGTTCCGGATCGTCGAAGAAAGGCGGGCGGCGGGGCCACCCGCCGCCGCGCTTTCGCACTCATTCCAGCTCGCGTGCGTCCTGGATCATCCGGGCTCCCTCCTCGGAGGACATCTGCCCGGAGAGGATCTCGACGGATGCGTCGTTCACGACGCGGCCGACCGAGGGGCCGAGATCCTGGTCGAAATAGTTCTGGTGCCATGTCGAGGCCGCAAGCTGGTCGGCCGAAGCACGCACCAGCGGGTTGGTGATGCCCTCTTCCGCGCCCACGGCCACCGGTACGATCATGCCGGTACTTGCCATAAGCCTCTCGTTCTCAGCATTGGTGAGATAGCGCAGGAAATCGAGCGCCTCAGGCGGGGCATTCTTGGTTACCGCCCAGCCGTTGAGGCCTCCGAGCGTATCGGTCGCCGCACCTGCCCCGCCCTCGACGGCCGGGAAGGGGAAGCGACCGATGTTCTCGGGTGCCAGGCCCTTGCCGTCGCCGGAATTGGCGCGCTGGGTGGCTTCGGTGGTTTCGAAGCTCAGGATCATCGCCGCCTTGCCGTCACCGAACAGGCCGAGCGTTTGCGGCCAGTTCGCCCCGAGATAGCCGCCCTGGAACGGCTCGAGCTTGCCGAGTTCGGCGAGTTGTTCACCGGCCTTTAGGATCGCCGGGTGCAAGAAACCCTCGCCCTCGTTGTTCTTGGCATCCTCGAATACCTGCTGGCCGCCATTGCGCATCACGAGATAGCTCCAGTAGAAGTGCAGCGGCCATTTGTCCCCGCCGCCGCCGGCGATCGGCGTGATCCCGGCCTCCTTCAGCGTTTTCACCGCTGTGAGGAAATCATCCCAGCTCTTGATGTCCTCGGCCTTGACGCCGCCCTTCTGGAACAGCTCCTTATTGTAGAAGAAGCTGATCGTTCCCATTTTGAAGGGAACCGCATAAATTCGATCCTCAAAGGTGAAGCCCTTGACTGCCGCCGGGTTGTAGCTCTTCTCCCAGGCGCCGCCATCGGCACGCATTGCTTCCGTCAGGTCCTTGAGTGCGCCGGTCTCGGCCTGCTGCTTCAGCACTCCGCCGCCCCAGCTGTAGAAGAAATGGGGAGCGTCGTCCGATTGCAGCAGCGTCGGCAACTTCGCCTTGAAAGCCTCGTTTTCCAGGAATTGGAGCTGAACATCCACGCCGGGATGTTCGGTTTCGTACTTGGCGGCGATGTCCTCCCATTGCTTCAGATAGGCGGGAACCGTCTCCAGATGCAGCCATTTTACGACGGTTTCGGCCGATGCCGTTTCGGGACCGAAGAGAAGCGTCATGCCGGCGGCTGCGGCAAGCGCCGTTAGTTTAGCGGCGTGCATGGACGCCAACCCGCGTTCAAACATCATCATATTTCTCCTCCCAGGGGAAATATCCTCACCATTTATTCCCCAATGCGGATTAATTCAGACGAGGCGCCGTCAAATGTCAACAGACAATCTTAATATTTCCGGCGACGAGCTTGACAAGGGATGTGACATGCCTGTTATTTAATTCGCATCCCGGCAAAACATCCGGGCCCACCAACCGGCCACCAAGCACGCGAGCATCTGCAGACAATGAAGACCGCCGATCCTGAACTGATGCGCGCAATAAACCGCTTCAATGTGCTCGATACGATCCGCCGACACGGCCCCATTTCACGTGTCGAGATCAGCGAGCGCACCGAACTGTCCACCACTACGGTCTCAGCCATCACCGCATCGCTGCTCGACGACGGACTCATCCTGACCAGGCACGAGGGCGACATCCGCAACGCTGCCGCAAGGGGGCGTCCACGCGTCATGCTGGAGCTCAATCCGGAGGCCGCACGCGTCGTCGGCGCGAAAATTGCCGCCAACCGCATGGTCTTTGCCGTCACCAACTTCCGAGGAGAGGTTCTCTCCAACCTGACTTTGCCGATCCGGGTCGACCGCCAGCCCATCGCCGTCATTGCCGACCTGATCGAGGACGGCGTGCGGCGCTGCGTCGTCGACGCCGACCTTTCCCTCGACGACATCGATTCGATCTGCATCGGCCTTCCCGGCGTCGTGGAGCACCGCACCGGCCATGTCCGATCGAGCCCGATATTTCGTGAGACCAATGTCGATTTTGCAAGCGAAATGACTAGCAGGCTTGATGTGGCGACTATCGTGGAGAGCGACGCTCACGCGATCACACTTGCTCACCATTGGTTCGGCCGCGCCCGCGACCTCGACGACATGGTGCTCGTCTCGCTCGAGCAAACGCTCGGGCTCGGCGTACTGCATGCCGGCCAGCTTTTCCGCGGCGCCGGAGGACTGAGCCACAATCTCGGCGATCTCGTGCTCGGAGTCGGCCGGAGCGAGACCATCCGCCTCTCCATGCTCGCCGGGGAAAAAGCGATCCTCGGCGAACACGCCATGGACGGGCGATTTGCCGAGGCGGTGCGCCTCGGGCGGGGCATGACGCATGCGCAGACGCTGATCGCAGCGGAGGATGACGCACTGATCGCGGCGGCTTCGCGCGCCGGAGAAGCGATCGGGCTCGCCGTCGCCAACATCGTTACGCTGTTCGGACCGCCACGGGTCGTCATCGTCGGTTCGAGCCTGTCGCTCGGCACCGTTTTCGTGGAGAGCATAGGCCGGTCCTACCGGGACGCGATCCCTCCCTCGATCTCGACGGTGGCGGAACTCGTTTTCGACGAATCGGCCGACGAGACCTGGGCGCAGGGAGCGGCCGTCGTGGCGCTCTGCGAACTCTACGAGTCCCCCTGGGGGACGACCGGACCGGCGCCGGCGCTTTGACGCTTCCGGCTTCTGCAAATTCCACATCGGGAGGAGACTTATGGAAAGACTCGGTATCGGCATCATCGGCTGCGGCAACATTTCGTCCGCCTATCTGAAGGCTATGGCAGCCTTTCCCATCCTCGACATTCGCGGCATCGCCGACCTGAACCGCAGCCTCGCCGAGGAGCGCGCCAACGAGTTCGGCGTCAGGGCGCGTGACCTTGCCGATCTCCTCGCAGACCCTTCGATCGAACTCATCGTCAACCTGACCGTGCCGAAGGCGCACGTCACCGTCGCCATGCAGGCGCTGGAGGCGGGGAAGCACACCTATTCCGAAAAGCCGCTCGCCACCGATTTCGCCGACGGACGCAAGCTTGCGGCACTGGCCCGGGAAAAGGGCCTGCGCATCGGCGCCGCCCCGGACACATTTCTCGGCGGCTCGCATCAGACGGCGCGGGCGATCGTCGATTCCGGCGCGCTCGGCATTCCAGTCGGCGGCACCGCCACCTTCATGTGTCCGGGCCATGAGCGCTGGCATCCCAATCCGGATTTCTACTATGACGTCGGCGGCGGGCCGATGCTCGACATGGGACCTTATTACATCACCGACCTCGTCAACCTCCTCGGCCCGGTCGCAAAGGTCGCCGGCTTCGCAACGTCGGCTCGCAAGGAGCGCACCATCACCAGCCAGGCGCGCAACGGCGAAAGCATTCCCGTTCGAGTTCCCACCCATGTCGCCGGCGTGATGGCCTTCGAGAATGGTGCCGTCGTGCAAATAGGCATGAGCTTCGACGTCGCCGGCCATAAGCATGTCCCGCTCGAACTCTACGGTACCGAGGGCACGCTGATCGTGCCGGATCCCAACCATTTCGGCGGCCAGGTCGAGCTTCTGAAAAAAGGGGGCGCCTTTGAGCTTAAGACGACGACCGAGCCCTATGCCGACGGCAATTATCGCTCGATCGGCGTCGCAGACATGGCGCATGCCATTCGCTCGGGCCGGCCGCACCGCGCAAATGGAGATCTCGCGCTTCACGTGCTGGAGGTGATGGAAGCGTTCCACAAGGCTGCCGAAAGCGGCACCACCGTCAGCATCGCTACAACCACCGAGCGTCCGGCACCCCTGTCGGAGTCGCTCGTCGACGGCCGCATCGGCCGATAATTCATCAGGAGGAGTTCGACATGCGAGAGGCACTGATCGTCTGGGGTGGCTGGAGCGGGCATGAGCCGCAGGAATGCGCCCATATCATCCGCGACATGCTGCAGGAGGACGGATTCAAGGTCTATCTTGAACATACGACGGAAGCCTTCGCTGACCCGTCGATTCACGACCTGTCACTGATCGTTCCCATAATGACCATGTCGAAGATCGAAAAGGAAGAAGTGAAGAACCTCGCTGCAGCCGTCGAGGGCGGCGTCGGCATCGCCGGCTATCACGGAGGCGCGGGCGATGCTTTCCGCGAGAGCGTCGAATATCAGTTCATCATTGGCGGCCAGTGGGTGGCCCATCCCGGCAACGTCATCGATTATCGCGTGAACGTCACACGGCCGGACGACCCATTGATGAAGGGCATCTCCGATTTCCCCTACACCTCGGAGCAATATTACATGCATGTCGACCCGTCCAACGAGGTCCTGGCCACCACGACCTTCTCCGGCGCACATGCGTCCTGGATCGAAGGCGTGGTGATGCCGGTGGTCTGGAAGCGCAAGCATGGGAAAGGCCGGGTCTTCTATTCCTCGCTCGGCCACGTGGCCAAGGAGTTCGAGGTACCGGAAATGCGCACGATCTTCCGCCGCGGCGCGAACTGGGCGGCGCGCTGAGGCCTCTCCGCCTGGCGACTGGCGGAGAGGCCAGCCGCGACTTCGTCGAGCGGCGCGTCAGAGCATGCTGGATGTCGCCGCCGTTAGGCGGCGTCGTTGCCGCTGAACAGAATTCGCCCAATTTCGGACCATAACAACGCGTGGGTATCGAGCAGGAGCCTCACGCCCCGTCTTCCATCGCCTTCAAGAGGTCTGCGGGCAAAGAGTCGAAATCATCGGCGATCTTGATCCTGCCCCGCAATGCACCGGGCTTGCGGGCACCAACGTCGGATGACGGCGGCCCGATTTCCGCAACAACCTTGTGGTGGGAGGTCAAAACAAACCTCTGTCCGTCCTGAACCTGCTGCAGGAAGGAGGTCAGGTTGCCGCGAAACTCCCGCACACCGACACGGCGAGGAGAGGAAGTGTTAGGGCGAGATTCAGGCATGGCTTCGCTCCATCTCTAGGAAATGCGTACACAATTCGTTGGGAATGCAAGGCCTATCCATCACCCTCTGCTGCGGCCACATCCGCGTGCCGGCACGGCCGGTCAGTGGCTGACGCCGGCATAGGCGCGATCGCCCCAGAGCTTCTCGACCGTCCGGTTCCTGCCGCAGCCGTTGCGATAGTACCAGTAGCGGATGGGGTTCCGCTTGCCGAAGTCCTGGTGGTAGTCTTCCGCGGGCCAGAACTTCGCCGCACCCTCGACGGGCGTGACGATCGGCCGCCCGAGTTCCGCCTCGGCCTTTATCTTCTCCGCCTTCGCGCCCATCGCCTGGCGCTCGTTCAACGCATAGATGGCGGTCGTATAGGCAAAGCCCCGGTCGCAGAACTGGCCGCCGCCATCCGTCGGGTCGGTCGTGCGGAAGAGGACGCCGACGAGCGCGGCAAAGGAGACCCGGTCCGGATCGAATTTGATGCGGACCACTTCGCGGTGCCCGCCCCTCACATAGGTCTCATAGGTGGGATTGGCGCTCTTGCCGCCGGCATAGCCGGAGATCGTTTCAAGGACGCCCGGCACCGCGTCGAAGTCGCTCTCGACGCACCAGAAGCAGCCGCCGGCAAAGATCGCATATTGCGGTTCTGCCGCCCGCGCCGGCAACAACAGGAAACAAGTGACGAAAAAACCGAGCAGCAGGCGAAGCATCGACGGCCCTCCATCCTAAACTATTACCTAACTGCCTCGCCGCGCGTTTCAAATCACTTAGCAACACGTCGATGTGACGGACGTGAAAGCAAACGGCGAGCCAAGGCCCGCCGTTGAAATGCTGCTGAAAACACCTGCAAGACGGATGGTCAGAACCGGCGCTCGACCAGCATCTTCTTGATCTCGCCGATCGCCTTGGCGGGGTTCAACCCCTTCGGACAGGCCTGAGCGCAGTTCATGATCGTGTGGCAGCGATAGAGCCGGAACGGATCCTCGAGATTGTCGAGGCGCTCGCCGGTCGCCTCGTCTCGGGAATCGATCAGCCAGCGATAGGCCTGCAGGAGCACGGCGGGCCCGAGATAGCGATCACCATTCCACCAGTAGCTCGGACAGGAGGTCGAGCAGCAGGCACAGAGAATGCACTCATAAAGACCGTCGAGTTTCAGACGGTCTTCGTGGCTTTGCCGCCATTCCTTGGCCGGTGTCGGCGAGACCGTCTTCAGCCAGGGCTCGATCGAGCGGTGCTGGGCATAGAAGTTGGTAAGGTCCGGCACGAGGTCCTTGACGACGGGCATGTGCGGCAGCGGATACACCTTGACGGCGCCTTTCACCTCATCCATGCCCTTGGTGCAGGCGAGCGTATTGGTGCCGTCGATATTCATCGCGCAGGAGCCGCAGATGCCTTCGCGGCAGGAGCGGCGAAGTGTCAGCGTGGGGTCGATATTGTTCTTGATGTAGAGCAGACCGTCCAGAACCATCGGACCGCAATCGTCGATATCGATGTAATAGGTATCAATCCGCGGGTTCTTGCCGTCGTCCGGATTCCAGCGATAGACCCGGTATTCGCGGAGATTGGCCGCGCCGACCGGTTTCGGCCACACCTTGCCTTCGGTGATCTGCGAGTTCTTGGGAAGTGCGAGTTCAACCATGTGCCTTAGTCCTCGAGATCAGTAGACGCGGGCCTTGGGCTCGATCTTGTAAGGATCGATGCCTTCGGCGATCAGCTCGGTGTGAACCGGACGAAAATCGAGCCGGACGTCGCCCGCGTCGTTGACCCAGGCAAGCGTATGCTTGCGCCAGTTGACGTCATCGCGGCCGCCGAGCGGGCCGTCCTTATAGTCCTCGCGCGCATGTGCGCCGCGGCTTTCCTTGCGCGCTTCGGCGCCGTAGACCGTGGTGATGGCATTGGCCATCAGGTTTTCGAGCTCCAGCGTCTCGACGAGATCCGAATTCCAGATCATCGAACGGTCGGTAACCCTGATATCCGGCAGTTCCTTCCAGATCGCCGACAGGCGCCGACAGCCGGATTCGAGCGATTCCTGCGTGCGGAACACGGCCGCATCTTCCTGCATGGCGCGCTGCATCTTGTCGCGCAGAACGGCCGTCGGCGTTGCGCCATTCGCGTGCCGCAGCCGGTCGAAACGGTCCATGATGCGGTCGCATGCAGCAATATCGACCTCCGGTACCGCCGCGTTGCGGTCGATGATCTGGCCGGCGCGGATAGCCGCCGCACGGCCGAAGACGACAAGGTCGATCAGCGAGTTCGAGCCGAGCCGATTGGCGCCGTGCACCGAAGCGCAGCCGGCTTCGCCGACGGCCATCAGCCCGGGCGCGATGCGCTCGGGGTTCTGGCTGTCCGCGTTCAGCACTTCGCCCCAGTAATTGGTCGGCACGCCGCCCATGTTGTAATGAACAGTCGGCAGCACCGGAATCGGTTCGCGCGTGACGTCGACGCCCGCAAAGATCTTCGCCGACTCCGAAATTCCGGGCAGACGCTCATGCAGTACCGCCGGATCGAGATGGTCGAGGTGCAGGAAGATGTGGTCCTTGTTCTTCCCGACGCCTCGTCCCTCGCGGATTTCCATCGTCATGCAGCGGGAAACGACGTCGCGCGAGGCAAGGTCCTTGGCCGAGGGCGCATAGCGCTCCATAAAACGCTCGCCCTCGGAATTGACGAGATACCCGCCCTCGCCGCGTGCGCCTTCGGTGATGAGGCAACCCGCACCGTAGATGCCGGTCGGATGGAATTGCACGAATTCCATGTCCTGCAGCGGCAGGCCGGCACGCGCGATCATGCCCCCACCGTCGCCCGTACACGTATGCGCCGAAGTCGCCGAAAAATAGGCGCGGCCGTAGCCGCCGGTCGCCAGTACCACCATCTTTGCCGCGAACCGGTGGATCGTGCCATCGTCGAGATTCCAGGCGACGACGCCGGTGCATCGTCCGTCATCCGACATGATCAGGTCGATGGCGAAATACTCGATGAAGAATTCGGCATTGTTCCTGAGCGACTGGCCGTAAAGCGTATGCAGGATCGCGTGGCCGGTGCGGTCGGCGGCCGCACAGGTGCGCTGTACCGGCGGTCCTTCGCCGTAATTCTGCATGTGGCCGCCAAAGGGGCGCTGGTAGATCTTGCCTTCCTCGTTGCGCGAGAAGGGAACGCCATAGTGCTCGAGCTCGTAGACCGCCTTCGGCGCCTCCATGGCGAGATACTGCATGGCGTCGACGTCGCCGAGCCAGTCCGAGCCCTTGACGGTGTCGTAAAGGTGCCATTGCCAGCAGTCGGGCGTCATGTTCTGCAGCGAAGCGGCGATGCCGCCTTGTGCCGCGACCGTATGCGAGCGCGTCGGGAAGACCTTGGTGATGCAGGCCGTCCTCAGGCCCTGCTCGGCCATGCCGAGCGTCGCGCGCAGGCCCGCCCCGCCGGCGCCCACGACGACAACGTCGAAGGAGTGGTCGACATACTTGTATGCCTTGCCGTTTGCAGCGGGCGTGCTGATCGATGCCATGGCGAAATTATCCTGCAAAAGCGATCTTCAGGACGGCGAAAAGACAGAGTCCGCCGACCGCGATCGTGAAGAATGTGTTGAGCATGAGAAGTGCGATCTTGGCGCCCTCCCCATGGACGTAGTCCTCGATGATGACCTGCATTCCGATCTTCATGTGAACAAGGCCGGCGACAACCATCAGCCCCATGGTCACCGCCACGAACGGATTTGCAAGGGCCGCAAGCAGTTCCGCATGCGGAGCGCCCGCATAATGGGCGAGGAAGACGACGAAGAAGATGGTGAGCGGAATGCTTGCAACGGCCGTGACGCGCTGCCGCCAGAAGTGATCCGTACCTTCCTTTGCCGAACCGAGACCCCGGACCTTGCCGAGAGGAGTGCGCATGCTCATGTCAAAGTCCCTTAACGAGCGAGATAGCCGACGATCCAGATGACGAGCGTCAGCGCCGCCGATGCGACGATCATCGCCTTCGCCACCCGGGTCGCGAAGTGCTTTTCGTAGCCATAGCCGAGATCCCATCCGAGGTGGCGGATACCGCCCAGCAGATGATGCATCAGCGCCCAGGTGTAACCGAAGAGAACCACCTTGCCGATGAGCGTTCCGAAAAACCAGTTCACCCAGTCGTAATAGGCAGTGCCCGAAGCTGCAGCGATCAGCCACCATGCCACGAGGACCGTGCCGAAATAGAGTGCACCGCCGGTGATGCGGTGCATAATCGACATGATCATGGTGGGAATCGGCTTGTAAATTTGAAGATGCGGCGAGAGCGGCCGGCTTCTTGTGACATTCGTCATCGGAACCTCGCGGGATGACCGGATTCCCGTCCAAACTGGACTCGTTCATCCGGTATCGCACCGATTGTGCGCAATTCAGTCATCCGGACCTTTAATCGCCATAAGCCTTAACGACAAGTGTGTTTGCAGTGCAAAATCAATTTAATCGATTTGACGGAAAACGTCATTTTCGAGCCTGGCGGAGACAAGGGGGCGATTAAGGATAGATGCAAAAAACGGTGTGAAATCCGTGACATTTGCGGGCTCTTGCCTCAGGATGCGCTTTAACGCTTCGTTAAAGATGTCCGGGGGCATTGCGGTATGGACCTCCTTAAATTGGCCCGTGCAACCAAAGTTCTAGTCCTGGCCTTCGCCCTTGCGATGCCTGCCGGCCTTTCCGCGCGCGCCGAAAGCGGCGGCGTGGGTAACGCGGAAACCGGCACCCGCCACATGCGGGGCAAGCACCGCACATCCCATCACATCTGGCACAAGGGGCGTCACCGTTCGGTAACGACCGTCGACGGTTTCTCGTCCTCCGCTTTCAGAAGCCCGCCGGACTTTCAGACCAGGACCCGCCACGTGCGGCCAAGAACTCCCTGGTCCAGATTTCCCTGGCATCGTCACGCCCGCCGCGGGCGCGACCATCGTCCCGTGGTCATCATCGGTGGCGGCGAACATTCCTTCGGCGGTGACGGCGGCCACGGGAATCACGACTTCCCCACGCCTATTTCGGATATCGGCACCTATGCCGGCGGCCTTTCGGCTTATCGTGACGAAGGCAACGGCATCTATTTCAGCCGGGACGGCGGCTACTCCTACCTTGCCGGGGATACCATCGTACGCAATACATCTTCGAAACGCGCGAAGATCATCATCCTATCGCCTCAGGTCAATGCCAGCGCATGCTCGTGGGAGCGCGGCGTCTGCGTCGTTCGGCCGTAGGAGGCGGACGCTCCCGTCGATCGTCGCTGTCACGAGGCCGCCTGACCGAATCGCCAGACCGTCGTGCGCTTCACCTCGCAGTCTTCGAGCGCCCGCGTCACCGGGACCTCGTAGGTCGCCAGCGGCGTCATCCGCTCGCGCGGACAATAGGCCCGACCAGGATCGCCGACCAGGACGACAGCACCGGCACGTTCGAGTGCATCGAACCAGGGCAAAAGCAGGGCGGCGAAGCTCTTGTCGTAGAAGACGTCTCCGGCGAGGTAAACATCGGCTGCCCGTTCCGATCCAACGATATCGGCGGCGGCAAAGGCGAGCGACACACCGTTGAGTTCCGCATTCAGCCGCGCGGCTGTTTCGCACCAAGGATCGATGTCGGCGGCCACGACTTCGTCGGCGCCGGCCATCTTCGCCGCGATGGCGACGAGGCCGGAACCGGAAGCGAAATCGACGACGCGGCGGCCGCGCACCGTTTCGGGATGATCAAGGATGAAACGTGCGAGCCCCTGCCCGCCCGCCCAGGCAAAGGCCCAAAAGGGCGGCGGCAGACCGATCTGTTCCAGCTCTTCCTCGGTCTTCAGCCAAAGCTCATGCGCCTCGCTCGCAAGATGCAGGCGGATTTCCGGTACGTGCGGCGGCATAAGAATGCCGGTGTTGGCGCGGACGAAACTTTCCGGATCGGTCCTCACGATGCTTGCGGGTTCAACGGGGCGAAGTATCGAGGCCGCCCATGCGGCAGACCTCTACCCACTCGTCCTCGGTTACCGGCTGTACCGAAAGGCGCATCGAGGTGACGAGCGACATCGTCGCGAGCCTCGGGTTTTCCTTGATCTCCTTCAAGGTCACGGGTCTCGGCATGTCCATAACGGCGCGAATGTCGACGCAGTCCCAGCGCGCGTCACCCTCGGCTGTCGTGTCCGGATGCGAAAGCGCGCAGACCTCGGTGATGCCGACGACCTCAAGCCCCTCGTTGGAGTGATAGAAGAAACCTTTGTCGCCGATCTTCATCGCCCGCATGTTGTTGCGCGCCAGGTAATTGCGAACGCCGGTCCATTCAGTGCCCTTCTCGCCGGCATCCTTCTGCATCTGCCATGACCATTTGGCCGGTTCGGATTTGTAGAGCCAGAACGCCATTGCCCCTCAAGCCTCCGGATTGTTGAAGACCCAGTTATAGGCCTTGATCTCGACCTGGGCGAAGAGACCGGCCTTCGCATAAGGGTCAGCCGCCGCGATCGCCGCTGCCGCCTCGAGCGTGTCGGCCTTGACGATCACCAGACTTCCGGTCGGCTTGCCGTCTTCGCCGAGGAACGGCCCTGCAATTTTCAGAATGCCGCGGGCGTTGAGGTCGTTGAGATAGGCGAGGTGATCGGGTCGTGTGTCGAGCCTCAATTGCAACGCGCCGGGCTTGTCGGTGCAGAGCAGTGCGAAGAGCATGGATCCTCCTGGAGAATTATTCGTGGGTGATCGGTCTGGACATCAGTTGTTCGAGAGCCGAGCGGACATCGAGCTTCCCGTCGACGATGGCCGCTACGGCCTCGGTGATCGGCATATCGATACCGAGTTCTCCCGCCACGCGAGCGGCGACGGATGCGGCAAAGGCACCTTCGACCAGCTCGCCGCTTCCCTCGGCGCGGCCACTCTTGCCGAGCGTTATGCCGAATCGCAGGTTGCGCGACTGGTGGCTGGTCGCAGTCAGCACGAGGTCGCCCAATCCCGAGAGACCGCGCACCGTATCGGCGTCGCCCCCTCTCGCTACGATGAAGCGCGACATTTCGGCAAGCCCGCGCGAGATCAGCGCCGCACGGGCAGAATCCCCAAGGCCTGCGCCCTCGACGATGCCACAAGCGATTGCGAGCACGTTCTTGAGCGCTCCGCCGAGCTGAACGCCGGTGCGATCGGCCGAGGGATAGAGCCGGAACGTCCGCCCGGAAAGCACCTCTGCGAGTTCCGTCGCGATCGCCCGGTCAGGAGCGGCGATCACCATCGCCGTCGGCAGTCCTTTGGCGATATCGGCCGCAAAGCCCGGGCCGGAAAGCACCCCGATGCGGCGGCCCGGCAACTCCTCGTCGAGCACGTCGGTGAGCAGCCGGCCGGTCGATTGCTCCATGCCTTTGGCGCAGGTGACGACGATCGCCTTGGCGCCGATTGCATCGCCGTAACGACGCGCCGCGTCGCGATGCGCCTGCGAAGGCATTGCAAAGAGCACGATGTGGGCATCTCCGAGCGCGGCAGCCTGCGAGGAATAGGAAAGGCCTGCCGGAAGCGGGATGCCCGGCAAAGCCGCCTCGTTGCGCCCGGTCCGGCGGCATTCCTCAGCCGCTTCCTCCCGCCGCGCAAGCAGCGTGACATTGGCTTTGTCGGCGGCCACGGCCGCAAGCGCCGTTCCGAAGGCGCCCGCCCCGACGACCACGATCTTTGGTCCGGTCTTCGGATTTTTCATCTTCATTCCATCATGCCTTGGCGCCGCGTCTGCCTGAGCCGATCAAGGCCTTTGCTTCGGCGTCGAGCGGCCAGCGCGAACGCGGGGCCACATCCAGTCCGTCGGCCGGCAGGCCGGCGGCCAGCCGCTCCGCACCGGCCCAGGCGATCATCGCGGCATTGTCGGTGCAAAGCGAGAGCGGCGGCGCCACAAAACGAAAGCCGTGCTCGTCACAGAGCGATTGAAGGGTCTGGCGCAATGCCTGGTTCGCGGCAACCCCGCCGGCAACGACGAGGGCCGGTTGCGCCACGGATGCGGACTCCGCCTTGAACCGCTTCAAGCTGCGCCCGACCCGATCCCTGAGGGTGCGGGAAATGGCGCGCTGGAAGGAAGCGCAGATGTCCGCGATGTCAGCCTCGGTCACCGGCTCCAGCGATTTCGCCGCCTGCCGGACGGCCGTCTTCAGGCCGGAGAAGGAGAAATCGAGCCTGGCATCGCCAACGAGCGGCCGCGGAAAGTCGAAACGCTCCGGATTGCCGGTCCGGGCTGCCCGTTCCACGGCCGGGCCGCCCGGATAAGGAAGGCCGAGCAGCTTGGCGGTCTTGTCGAAAGCCTCGCCCAGCGCGTCGTCGATCGTCGTGCCCCAGCGCTCATATTCACCGACACCTTTGACGAGGATCAGCTGCGTGTGCCCGCCGGAGACGAGCAGCATCAGATAGGGAAACTGGAGCTCGTCGGTCAACCGCGCAGTCAGCGCGTGACCTTCGAGATGGTTGACCGCATAGAGCGGCTTGCCGGTCGCCCGTGCGATCGCTTTTCCGGTCATCAGCCCGACGATGAGCCCGCCGATCAGGCCCGGGCCGCTCGTAGCGGCGATCGCGTCGATGTCCTCAAGCTTGACGCCGGCGCGCAACAGCGCCTCTACGATCAGCGTATCGAGCGCCTCGACATGCGCGCGCGCGGCGATTTCGGGAACGACGCCGCCATAGGCGCTATGCTCTTCCAGCTGGCTCAGCACCACGTCGCCGAGAATCCTTCCGCGGCCCTCCTCGTCGCGCATGACGACCGATGCCGCGGTTTCGTCGCAGCTAGTCTCAATACCGAGGATGCGCAATGGCGGGGACGTCACGTGCTATACTCAACGATTGCGGTCGCAGTGAAAGGTGGCTACACGGAACTCACACAGCGGCGTGCGTCTGTCTGAGCATGAAGGACGCTTTAAAGCTTTGAAGTGCTGCATGGTTTCGTCCTTAAATCGATTCCGATTTAAGCAACCACGCAGTAACAACGGATGGCAGAGGATGCAAACAAAACCTTTCCGCATAGGCACCCGCGGCAGTCCGCTGGCGCTGGCCCAGACGCATGAAACGCGCGATCGTCTCGCCGCCGCTCATGGTCTGCCCGTGGAGATGTTCGAGATCGTCACACTCTCCACCAAGGGCGACCGGATCACCGACCGGTCCCTTGCAGAGATCGGCGGCAAGGGTCTGTTCACCGAAGAGCTCGAACAGCAGCTTCTGTCGGGAGACCTCGATTTTGCCGTGCATTCGTCGAAGGACATGACGACGAAGCTGCCCGACGGTCTGTTTCTTTCTGCTTTTCTGCCGCGCGAGGACGTCCGCGACGCCTTTGTCGGCCGTTCCGCCACAAGGCTTGCCGAGCTCCCGCAAGGGGCCACCGTGGGGTCGTCGTCCCTGCGGCGTCAGGCGCTGATCCGGCGGTTGCGACCGGACGTCAACGTGATCACCTATCGTGGTCAGGTCGAGACGCGCCTGCGCAAGCTCGCCGAGGGGCAGGTCGACGGCACGCTTCTGGCCTATGCCGGCCTGAGGCGGCTGGGCATGGCCCATGTTCCAACGGAGCTGCTCGACCCCGAGTCGTTCCCGCCGGCGCCCGCCCAAGGTGCGATCTGTATCGAAGCGCGCCTCGGCGACGACCGCATCAACGCGCTGCTTTCTGCTGTCGACGACCCCCGCACCCATGAGGCAGTCTCCTGCGAGCGTGGCTTCCTGGCGACGCTCGACGGCTCCTGCCGCACGCCGATAGCCGGTTACGCGCAGTCGGATGGGGCGCGTATCCGCTTTTCCGGCATGATCCTGACGCCGGACGGCACGACCTGCCATCGCATCGAAATCGATGGCAGAACGGCGGACGCGGCGGCGCTCGGGCGGGAAGCGGGCGAGCGGATCCGCGCCAAGGCCGGACCGGAATTCTTCTTGAGCTGGAGCTAGAGCGGGATGAAGAAGAACATGCGCGATTTACCCCCCGCGTTCCGCTTTGATTTTGCCGGAGGCGCGTGCGGAGATTTCAATCCGATCCTCCCTGAAATCATAGTGATCTGAGCCGATGCGCGTGCTCGTGACCCGGCCACGCCCGTCAGCCGAAAGCACGGCGGCAAAGCTCGGTGCCATGGGCCATGAGACGGCCATACTGCCGATGTTGCAGGCGCAGCATCTCGCCGATGCGGTTCTCACGGCATTGAGTGTACCGCATCAGGCGATTGCCATCACCAGCGCGGAGGCCGTCCGCGTCCTCGGCTCGCTCGGGCCTGCGCTTGAGCCACATTTCGGCACGCCGCTCTTCTCGGTCGGAGGCGCGACCGCGCGCGCGGCGGGTGGCCTCGGATTTACCGATATCCGCACGGGGCCGGGAACCGGAGAGGGGCTCGCCGAGACGGTGGCTGCCCACCTCCCCGCTGGCGGAGCCCTGGTCTATCTCGCCGGCTCGCCGCGGACCGGGGGCTTCGAACGGTCCTTGCACGAAAGGCGGGTCGATTACAGGACCGCCGAATGCTATCGAATGGCGCCGGTCCACTATTCTGCGGACACGCTGCCTGAACTCGTCCGCGCTGGTCCTTTTGATGCGGTGCTGCTCTACTCCCGCGAGACCGCGCGGCGCTTGATCGCAACATTGCGGGAGAGCCGCCTTCAGCCCGCGGAACTGGCTTCGCGTTGCCTCTGCCTGAGCTGGCCGATCAGAGAGATCCTGCCGGCCGGCTTTGTCAGCGAGGTTGCAGCGGCGCCCGACGAAGAAAATCTGTTCAGGCTCCTCGAAGCCGAATAGGCGAAGAACCCGGCGGTTCGCCGGCTGGACGGACGTAACTTCAGCGTGTTTGCCCGGCTCATCTGAGGCATTTCCGTCAAAAAGCACGGGCAGGGGCTTTCCCTCCTCATTCTCGCTGACTAGGTTTGCTTAGGTGATGTTGAAACGACGGGGTGTGCCTGCTGCAGGTCCGCTCCGGCGAGGCCGTCAGGCAAAAAGGCGGTCCAATAGGCAAACTTATGAGGTGACCATGGCATCGGAAAAGCCGCCGCGCCGCTCGAAAGCTGGAAAAGAACCGCTGACGATCGATCTCGAGGCGGAGAAAACCGCGTCCGCGCAGACCGAAGCCACCGCTGACGGGGAAGCCGCACCCAGCCAGCCGGTGGACATGCCGCCGAGCGAGGCGGCGGCAGCCGGTGAAGCAGGCACCGGCGGCGCCCGAAGCCGCGAAGGCGGCACCGGCGAACCTCCATTGCCGGCAGGCGATCCGCAAGAGGAAACGGAAGAGGCACGGGCAGATGCCGCCGCTGCCGCTTTCGACGAGAAGCTTCCGCATTCGAGCAGCGGCGAAATGCCTGAGCCGAAGAGGAGGCAGACTGCGGGTGCAGGCGCGCTTGCAGCCGGCATTCTCGGCGGCCTCGTCGCGCTCGCCGGTGCCGGCGTGTTGCAATATGCCGGCTACATTCCTGCGCCCGGACCTGAGCGGCCTGGCACCGAGCAGAACCTTGCGGGCGAAATCGAAGCGATAAAGGCCGAGCTCCGGGCTCAGGCTCCGGCGGCACCAGTCGACGTCGCCCCGCTGGAAAACCGCCTTGCCGCCCTGGAAAATGCGGCGCGGGAGCCCGGCGCTGATGCGGAGGGCTCGCCTGAGGTCAAATCGCTCGAAGCCGAGGTCGCCAATCTGACGACCGAAATCGCCACGCTCAAAACGGAGCTTGCCGAAACCCGCCAGGCGGCCGACGCCGCTCGAGCAGAGCTTGCCGGCCGTATCGACCAGGCGGAACAAAAGCTCAACGAGCCGGCAAACGACATCGATATGGCGAAAGCCGTCGCGGTGACGGCACTGAAGACGGCGATCGATCGCGGCGGGCCGTTCCTCGCAGAACTCGACGCCCTGCGCAGCATCGCGCCCGACGATCCGGCGGTCAAGGAACTGGCGGCTGTAGCCGCAACGGGGGTCGCCACGCGCGCGGCTCTCCGGGATAGCTTCCAGCCGGCGGCCGACGCGATGCTGAATGCGCTGCAGCAGCCCGATCCCAACCAAGGGATCTTCGATCGCCTCGTCTCCAGCGCCATGTCGGGGATCCGTGTTCGGCCGGTCGGCAGCGTCGAGGGCGACACGCCGGAAGCGGTGATCGCACGCATCGAGGACAAGCTCGACAATGGCGATCTCAAGGGCGCATCGCTCGAATGGAACAGCCTTCCCGAGGCGGCGAGATCAGCCGGCCAGAAATTCAAGGAGAAGCTTGACCGGCGGCTCAACGTGGAAACGGTGATCGATGCCGCCGTCGCCGGGACCATGGTTCGAACCGGTACACAAGGTTAGAGCGGGATGAGGAAAAGTGTATAACGGTCTTCCGTTCGGGAATGCGTCGTTTGAAAGAGTTAGATCGTTTCGCTGCTTCAGTGAGCCGATCTAGCGGGAGAAAGAAGACTACATGATTCGAATACTGTTCTTCGTCCTGCTCGTCCTTTGCCTTGCTCTCGGCTTTGCCTGGCTCGCGGATCGCCCGGGGGAACTGTCGCTAATCTGGCAGGGTCAGCTGATCGAGATGAGCCTGCTGCGCGCCGCCTCGCTCCTGATTTCGGTTTTCGCCGCCGTTCTGATCGCCGTCTGGCTGCTCCGCACGATCTGGTCGTCTCCCCATACGGTCACGCGCTATTTTCGCGCCCGCAAGCGCGACCGTGGCTATCAGGCGCTGTCGACCGGCCTGATCGCAGCCGGCGCCGGTGATGCCAATCTCGCACGCAAGATGACCGCGCGCACGCGTAGCCTGATCAGCTCCGACCAGGAGCCGCTGATCCATCTCCTGGAAGCGCAGACCTCGCTGATCGAAGGCAAATACGACGACGCGCGCAAGAAATTCGAGTTGATGGCGGATGATCCTGAGACGCGCGAGCTCGGCCTGCGCGGTCTTTACCTCGAAGCCAAGCGGCTCGGCGCAAATGAAGCCGCGCGCCACTATGCCGAGCGTGCCGCCGAAAAGGCGCCGCACTTGCCGTGGGCGACGCTCGCAACGCTCGACCATCGCAGCCAGGCGCGTCAGTGGGACGAGGCTATCCGGCTGCTCGATCAGAGCCGCGCCGCCAATGTGCTGGAAAGGAAGGAGGCGGATCGCAAGAAGGCCGTTCTCCTGACAGCGCGGGCGATGGAACAACTGGAGGCCGACCCGAAATCCGCACGTGACGACGCAAGGGCGGCGCTGAAGCTCGACGACAGTCTCGTGCCGGCGGCGCTGGTTGCCGCCAAGGCGCTGTTTCGCGAGGACAATCTGCGCAAAGGCGCCTCGATCCTCGAAAAAATGTGGAAGTTGGATCCCCATCCGGAGATCGCGCGTCTTTACGTGCGGGCGCGCGGCGGCGATTCCGCCCTCGATCGCCTGAAGCGCGCAAAAAGACTTGAAACGCTTCGCGGTAACAATGCTGTTTCATTGGCCACTGTCGCCGAGGCGGCGCTCGAAGCGCGCGAACTCGCGCTTGCGCGGACGAAGGCAGAGGCCGCCGCCCGGATCGACCCAAGGGAAAGCATCTTTCTGCTGCTCGCGGATATAGAAGAAGCCGACACCGGGGACGAGGGCCGCATCCGTTACTGGATGTCGCAGGCGCTCAGGAGCCCGCGCGATCCAGCCTGGACCGCTGACGGTGTCACATCGCCGAGCTGGCTGCCGGTCTCGCCGGTCACCGGTCGCCTCGACGCGTTCGAGTGGAAAGCTCCACCGGCGCGGCTACCGGCCGCAACCGAAGAAGGGTATCTGAACCCGGACGCGGCAATTCGCAGCCTCCCGCCCGTCGCAACCGTGCCTCGCCCGGCCACTGAACCCGAGACTGAAAGCGCCGTCGATGCCGCCCCGCCGGCAGAGCGCGTTGAGGCCGAGCCCGAGAAAGCCATCACCGTTCCCGACCCGAACGAAACGGTCGCCCCTCCAGCCGGGGATCCGAACCGGAAAGAACCGGTCCCGGCGGTCGCCTCGCCCGCCAAAGGCAAGGATTCCGAGGAGGCGCCGGATCCCTTTTTCGGCCGACCTCCGGACGATCCGGGCGTACGCGAGCCGGCGTCGACGGAACAGAACACCGGCAACTTCCGTCTTTTCTGAACCCGATATCAACAGGCGATAGTGCATGTTCGAACGTTTTCGCGCATTTCTGGAAGGCATGACGGGCTCGGCTCAGATTGAAGCGGGCGATCCAAGGGTGGCCGTGATCGGTCTCTGCTTCCAGGTCATGGAAGCGGATGGTGCGGTCCGCAGTTCTGAGCGCCGCAAGATGCGCGCGCTCATCAAGGATCACTACAGGCTCGACGATGCCGTGCTCAATGCATTGATCGAGGCCGGCGAGAACGCCGAAAGCGAGGCGATCGACTTTTATCGGTTCACCTCCGACATAAAGCGGCACCTGTCCGAAGAGCAGCGTATCGAGCTCGTCGGAATGCTGTGGGAGATCGTTTACGCGGACGGCTCGCGCAGCGAAATGGAAGACCATGCGATCTGGCGGATTGCCGACCTCCTCGGCGTCTCCGGTCGTGACCGGGTCTTGAAACGGCAAGAAGCAGCAGCCAAGATCGACATGGTGGAGGAGAACGAGGCGCAACAGGGAAGTTGACGATGCCGCAAGGGGCCAGTGACGCCAAGAGACCCATCCTCATCATCCTCCATCAGGAGCGCTCGAGTGCCGGTCGTGTCGGCCATATTCTCGAGAAAATGGGCTTCTCACTCGATATCCGCCGTCCGGCGCTCGGCGACGATCTGCCTCCGACGCTGGAAGGCCATATGGGCACGATCATCTTCGGCGGACCGATGAGCGCCAATGATGAGGAAGAGTTCGTTCGGCGTGAAATCGACTGGCTGTCCGTGCCGCTCCTCGAAAACAAGCCCTATCTCGGCATCTGCCTCGGGGCTCAGATGCTGGCCCGCAACCTCGGCGGCAAGGTCGAACCTCATCACGAGGGCATGACCGAAATCGGCTGGTACCCGCTAAGAGCCACGGAGGCGGGCAGCGCGCTGATGGACTGGCCGGCAATGGTCTATCACTTCCATCGCGAAGGATTCGACCTGCCGAAGGGCGCCGAACTTCTGGCGACCGGAGACACCTATCCCAACCAGGCCTTCCGCTACGGCGAAAACGCCTGGGGTATTCAGTTTCACGGTGAGCTGACGCGGGCGATGATGCATCGCTGGGTCGTTCACGGCGCACACCGTTTCGTGCTCCCGGGGGCACAGCTGGGCAAGGCGCATCTGGAGGGCCGGATGCTGCACGACCATCCGCTGCGGACATGGATGGAGAACCTCCTGGAGCTGATTTTCCTGAAGAATGGAGGCGGTCGGATAAACCGGACCGGCTTGCAGTCGTGAATTACGGGGCCCCTCCCCGGGTTTGACTTGATGACCAACCACTCCTGTCACGCTGCGTCGACTGGCCCCTCACCCGGCTGCCGCCACCTTCCCTCGCTTGCGGGGTGAAGGGAATATGCCGCCGCCGTATCGCTCAAGCCACCCGTGGATATCGAAGCTCATCCGCCCCGCTGCGCCTCCGGCACATCCAGCGTGTCGATCCGGCGCAATTGCGGAAAGCCCGCCGCCCAGAGAAGTGCCACCAACAACGTCCCCAGACCACCGAAGACGACGGCGAAGATTGCGCCGAAACCGGATGCCATCATGCCGGCGCGGAATTCGCCGAGTTCGTTGGACGCGCCGACAAACACCATGTTGACGGCGTTCACCCGGCCGCGCAGCTCGTCCGGCGTCCAGAGCGTGATCAGAATTTCGCGCACATAGACCGAAATCATGTCGGAAGCGCCCATGACGATGAGCGCGACAATCGAGATCCACGGCGTCGCCGACAGACCGAAAACGACCGTTGCGGTGCCGAAGAGAGCAACGCCGACAAACATGTAGAGGCCGGCTCGATTTCGGATCGGATGAGCGGCAAGCCAAACCGCCATGGCGACAGCACCGATGCCGGGGGCTGCCCGCAGCAGCCCGAGACCCCATGGCCCGAGCGTCAGGACATCGCGCGCAAAGACCGGCATGAGCGCGACCGCGCCCCCGAGCAGCACGGCGAAGAGATCGAGCGAGATCGCCCCGAGCACGATCTTCTCGGCCTTTATGTAGCGGAATCCTGCGGTGATCGTCTTCCAGGTCTCGGCCGAAGGCGGCGTCCGCTGTTCCGGCTTCGGCACGGCGAAGACCATCAGGGCGCCCGCAGCGAAGAAACCGAGACTGACCGCATAGGGTACGGTCGGACCCAGACCGTAGAGCAGTCCTCCCGCCACCGGACCGACAATCATTGCCGTCTGCCACGAGGTCGAGTTCCAGGCGATGGCATTGGACAGGTCTTCCGCGGGCACCAGATTGGGCGCCAGAGACTGGGATGCGGGGCCCAGAAAAGCGCGCTCTATGCCGAACACGACAAGGATCGCGTAGACCGGCCAGGGCGAAAACAGTCCCGTCACCGTCAACAGGAGGAGTGCAGCGCCGCAGAGCGTGCTGACCAGCATGCAGATGCCCATGATCGCACGGCGGTTGTAACGGTCCGCCACGCTGCCCGTCACGAGAATGAGGAAGAGCGAGGGCAGGAACTGGAAAAGGCCGATGAGGCCGAGCGACAATGGATCGCGCGTAAGATCGTATATCTGCCAGCCGACGGCCACCGACATGATCTGGACGGCGAAGTAGGCAAGCAGTCGTGAGAAGAAATAGCGCCGGTAGCCGACATGCCTGAAGGCAGCGAAACGGTGCGCGGCATGAACGGCCGACATGCTGGAATGCTCCTGCTGCGTGCTCCTGATATCATTTAAATTCGACGACGGGAGCATGCAGACTTGAAGATCCCGCATCGGTGATTCGCATCGGAACCGATACGGATCGTTGCGGGAAGGGGAAGAAAGACGCGCTCCGCGCCATTAAACATGATCGCGCGAGGCGGGCCGGCGTACTTGCCCGTTTAGTTCCTAATGTCTACATGTCTGTCAACAACGAATTGGAGACTGGCATGCTCGCTGTTATCGGCACCTTGAATTTCATCATCAACATTGCGTGGTTTCTGATCATCGCCTCGGCCATCTTCTCCTGGCTCTATGCGTTCAACGTGATCAACGTGAACAATCAGGCGATCAACATGATCGGCCGCTCGCTCTATCAGTTGACCGAACCGCTTTACCGGCCGATCCGGCGCGTGCTGCCCGATATGGGCGGCGTGGACCTCTCGCCGCTGGTGGTGCTGGTGATCCTCTATTTCATCCAGCTCTTCCTCAACACCACCATCGCTCCGGCGCTGCTGAGCTAAAGCCATTCTAGGAAACTGCGCAGGGGTTTTCCGTCCGGAGTTGCAGCTAGAAAACGCTGGAGCGATGTCGCGGCTGGTGAAACCCAACAAAAAAACCCTCCGGATCGCGGCCGATCCGGAGGATTATGAAGGTTCTTCCCTGTCTCAGCGAAACAGGACCGTTCTTATTTCTTCGTCTTGGCGCGCTCGACCGCTTCACTGATCAGCTGCTTGGCCATGGCCGCATCCTTCCAGCCGAAGATCTTCACCCACTTGCCGGGCTCCAGATCCTTGTAGTGCTCGAAAAAGTGCTCGATCTGCTTGAGCGTGATTTCCGGCAGGTCGGTATAGCTGTGCACCTTGTCGTATCGCTTGGTGAGGTGGGCGGAGGGCACCGCGATGATCTTCTCGTCCTGGCCGGAATTGTCTTCCATCATCATTACGCCGATAGGACGGACATTGATGACACAGCCCGGGACGAGCGGACGGGTATTGCAGATCAGCACGTCGATCGGATCGCCGTCATCGGAAAGGGTGTGCGGCACGAAGCCGTAATTGCCGGGATAGGTCATCGGCGTATAGAGGAAGCGATCGACCACAAGGGTGCCAGCCTCCTTGTCCATCTCATATTTGATCGGATGCCCGCCGACCGGGACTTCCACGATCACGTTGACATCTTCCGGTGGATTCTTTCCGATGGAAATCGCGTCGATCCGCATGAGCACCTCCAAGATCGTTTCTAAGTCGCCCCGTCGGATAAAGGGAAACATGCCGCGATGCAACATGACTTTGGTTCCGGACGGGCGGATTTGCTGTAGGCAGGCCGCACGGCCAAAAAGGGGCGGAGCCGATATTTTATTCCGGGAGCAGAAGATGCGCCCGAAACTTCGCTATTTCGTTTCCGCATGCTGATTTCGGCGCCTGCACTCGCAATGACAGCGTTCACACCGACGCCACCGGGACGGATGCGTCATCGGCTATGTCGACGCGCTCGCCGATGCCGAGGCGAACCTTTTGGCGGCCGAGTAGCGGATGAAAGGGCGACGGGCTTCCGCTACGGTACGGATCGGGCAAGCTATCACGGAAAACGGGGCGAGGAGGCGGACGAACCCACCCACTTTCGCCCGAAATGACGCGGCCTGGATCAGATGATTTGAGGTCGCGTCGCCCCGGCATCATCCGGGCAATGGCGGCCGGTCAATTCCAGACGAAGCCGACTTTCTTCAGATGTTTCTCGCCGAAATCTTCCATTCCTTCGGCCACGTCGCGGCCGCCGGCCGACAGGAAGAAATTGTAGGCGTGCTCACTTTCTTCGAGGCACCAGACGACGAGACCATCGCAGCCGAGCGACTTCAACAGGCTCTTGGCTTCGCCGAAGAGAACGCGCCCGAGACCGATCCCCTGAAACTCCGGCCTGAGATAGATCTCGTATATCTCGCCTTCCTGGGGCATTGCCCGCGCCCGGCTCAGTCCCAACGTCGCATAGCCGGCTATCGTCCCGGCGACGTCGACGACGAGAAGTGTCGCCGGCCCGCGCGTGGCCTTGCGCCACCATGTCTCGTTGCGGCGGTTGACCATCCGGACGAGCGGGCGGTGCGGAATGATGCCGCCATAAGCCTGCAGCCATGCAACACGATGCACCTCGGCAATCGCCGCCGCTTCATGCGGCTCTCCGGGCCGAACCTCGATCGAAACAGTCTTCATGACTTGCGACTCTAAACACACGATACAGCGAACCGGAATCCCGCCGTGCTGCCGCGTGGCGTTAACCCACAGGCAAGTTTAACGACATCCGATCCAAGGTTAACGCCTTTTTAACTTTATCCGCAAGCCGCCCGCGAAAGGCACACACAGCAAAAACCCCGGATCGCTCCGGGGTTCTGTAGATCGACGAAATCAGAAGGTTGGACTTGCCCCTCAGGCGGCGCCCGCGGTGCGGGTCTTCTCGAAGCGCTTGCGCTCGTTGGGATCGAGGTACATCTTGCGAAGCCGGATCGATTTCGGCGTCACTTCGACCAGTTCGTCGTCCTGGATCCATGACAGCGCCCGGTCGAGCGTCATACGGATCGGAGGCGTCAGCTTTACCGCTTCATCCTTGCCGGAGGCGCGCATGTTGGTGAGCTTCTTGCCCTTCAGCACGTTCACTTCCAGATCGTTGTCGCGCGTGTGGATGCCGATGATCATACCGGCATAGACCTTTTCGCCGGCGTCGATGATCATCGGGCCGCGATCTTCCAGATTGAACATCGCATAGGCCACGGATTCACCTGCATCGTTCGAGAGCAGAACACCGTTCACCCGGCCGCCGATCTCACCCTTAAAGGGCTGATAGTCGTGGAACAGGCGGTTCATGATCGCCGTGCCGCGCGTGTCGGTCAGAAGCTCCGACTGATAGCCGATGAGACCGCGGGTCGGCGCGAAGAAGACGAGCCGGACGCGGTTTCCGCCGGACGGACGCAGCTCGGCCATTTCGGCCTTGCGCTCCGACATTTTCTGAACGACCACGCCCGAATGCTCTTCGTCGACGTCGATGACGACCTCTTCGATCGGCTCCAGAAGCTGGCCGTTCTCGTCCTTGTGCATGACCACGCGCGGACGCGAAACGGCGAGTTCGAAGCCTTCGCGGCGCATGGTTTCGATAAGCACGGCAAGCTGCAGTTCGCCGCGGCCGGAAACGTAGAACGAGTCCTTCTCGGACGATTCCTCGATTTTCAGCGCGACATTGCCTTCCGCTTCCTTGAAGAGGCGGTCGCGGATGACGCGCGAAGTGACCTTGTCGCCTTCGGTGCCGGCGAGCGGAGAATCGTTGACGAGGAAGGACATGGTGACGGTCGGCGGATCGATCGGCTGCGCTTTCAGCGGCTCGCTGATCGCCGGGTCACAGAAGGTATCGGCGACGGTGCCCTTGGAAAGGCCGGCAATGGCCACGATGTCGCCCGCATGGGCTTCCTCGATCGGCTGGCGCTCGATGCCACGGAAAGCGAGGATCTTGGAAATGCGTCCGGATTCGAGCAGCTTGCCGTCCTGCCCAAGAACCTTGACCGGCTGGTTCGGCTTGATCGAACCGGAATGAATACGCCCGGTGATGATGCGGCCGAGGAAGGGATTGGCTTCGAGAATCGTGCCGATCATCCGGAAAGGGCCCTCGCCGACGCTCGGCTCCGGAACATGGTCGAGAACGAGATCGAGAAGCGGTGCCAGGCCTTGATCCTGCGGACCTTCCGGCGCGACGTTCATCCAGCCGTTGCGGCCGGAGCCGTAGAGGATCGGGAAGTCGAGCTGCTCATCGGTCGCATCAAGCGCCGCGAAAAGGTCGAATACCTCGTTGATGACTTCCTCGTGGCGCGCATCGGGCCTATCGATCTTGTTGATTGCCACGATCGGGCGAAGACCGACCTTGAGTGCCTTGCCGACGACGAACTTCGTCTGCGGCATGGGGCCCTCGGCGGCGTCGACCAGAACGATGGCACCGTCCACCATCGATAGGATGCGCTCGACCTCGCCGCCGAAGTCGGCGTGGCCGGGGGTGTCGACGATATTGATGCGCGTACCCTTCCATTCCACCGATGTCGCCTTGGCAAGGATGGTGATGCCGCGTTCCTTTTCCAGCTCGTTGGAATCCATCATGCGCTCGGCGACGCGCTGGTTGTCGCGGAAGGAGCCCGACTGCTTCAGGAGTTCGTCGACGAGCGTGGTTTTCCCATGGTCGACGTGCGCGATGATCGCGATGTTGCGAATGCTCATTTTTTGTCTCGGAAAGTTCGTGGGCACGCGCAGCAAGGCGGGTACCGCTTTTCAGTTGCCGCGCTCATACAGGTTTTTTCACGAAAGCGAAAGGGGCCGCCGCGCAGAGCAGGCCTGCGTTTACGCCTGCAATGCTCATGCGGCCGCTGCCGGGTCCAGCGTCACACGCCAGAGTTCCTGATCCTGCCGGTCCATCAGCCGCACCGTCATCTGCTGCGTCTGACCGCTGATATCGACGACGCCGAAGAACTGCAGGCCTGCGGAGGGCGGCAGGTTGCTGTCGACGCCTCCGCCCGAAGCCTTGATGAAGCGGACCTCGGGGCCGAAGGTCATGTCGAGTTCTTTCGGGCCGTAGGTGCCGGAATGAAGCGGGCCGGAGACGAACTCCCAGAAGGGCAGGAAATCCTTGAAGGCGGCGCGCGACGGATCGTAGTGATGCGCTGCGGTATAATGCACGTCGGCCGTGAGCCAGACGATGTTGTCGACCGCATTGTCGCGGATGAAGCGCAGGAGGTCGGCAAATTCCGTCTCGCGCCCTTTCGGCGCGCCGCTGCCGCCATCGGCGATCGCATCCGATCCGCGCCTGGCCGAGTAGTCGTCCCAGACGACGAGGCCGACCGGCATATCGCAGGCTATCACCTTCCAGGTAGCGCTGGATGCCGCGAGCTCGCGCTTCAGCCAGTCCATCTGCCGCCAGCCGAAAAGGCCGCCACCGCCATCTCCCTGATTGGGGCCGCGATAGGAGCGCAGGTCCACGAAGAAGACGTCCAGCAGCGGGCCGTAAGCGACCTTGCGGAAAATACGCCCCGGCTGCGTCGGCACCGTGCGGATCGGCGTCATCTCGTGGAATGCGCGAGCGGCGCGGGCGGCGTAGACGGCGACGTCTTTCTCGGGATAGCGCGCATCATCGCTGAGATCCGTCGACGCCGACCAATTGTTCAGCACCTCATGGTCGTCCCACTGATAAAAGGTAGGACATTCGGCATTGAGCCCGCGCACGTGCTCGTCGAGAAGGTTATATTTCCACTGGCCCCGATATTCCTCGAGCGTGCGCGCAACGTCGCGCTTCTCGGGCGTGACGATACGGTTCTTCCACATGCCGCCGTCGCGGAGCTTGATCTCGTCGGGGATCGGGTTGTCGGCATAGATCGTGTCGCCGGAATGGATGAAGAAGTCCGGCTCATGCAGCCGCATCGTCGAATAGGTCTTCATGCCGACCTCGTCGATGCCCCAGCCCTGCCCCGCCGTATCGCCGGACCATACGAAGCGCACCGAGCGTCGGCGCAAGGGTGCGGTGCGAAAGCGCCCGACGACCGGGTCCGAGACGCGGTTGGCATCATAAAGATCCGTCGCGGTAAAGCGGTAGAAGACATCCTGGTCCGGCAGCAGGTCGTCGAGCCGGCACTTGACGGCGCAATCTGTCTGCGGGGTCGCATCGATATCGGCAAGCCTTACGGCGTTCGAAAAGCTCTCTGTGGTCGAATATTCGACGGAAACGCGCGCCGGCCGATCGACGCGCGTCCAGATCATGCCGGATCGCGTATCGACATCGCCGGACTGCACCCCATGGGCAAATTCCGGCCGCCCATACCCGCGAGCATAGAACGGCGTTGCAAGTCCCGAAGACGCGACGAGACCAGCGGCGCCGGCCGAGAAGAGGAAAGAACGCCTGGTCAGCGTGCGCAGAAGTGCGGCCAAGACCTGCCTCCGGTTCCGTTTCGCGAATGTAGAGCTTTCGCGAGCGGACCATCGGCGAGCCGGATGTCAGTGACGTTACAGACGGATGAAACTATTTCAACGGTTTGGCGACAGTTCCGTGAAGGGAGGTTCACGGCGTTGCCCGGCACCGGGTCAGGGCGCGAGCCCCGCACACTGCGCGGTGTTGCGGATATGCGTCTCCATTTCATGCCTGGCGCCAAGCCCGTCATTGGCCGCAAGCGCGGCGATGATACGCCGGTGCTCTGAAATCGAAGCCTTCATCCGCTCTGGATCCGTGTGAGGGATTGGTTGACGTTGGGTCTCGGTAAGCTGGTCACGTACGGTCTGATAGAGCGCGCGCAGCATCGCGTTCGAGCAGGCGGAAACGATGACCCCATGGAACTCCAGGTCCGCCTCCACATTCGCCAGGAGGTCCTGATTGGCCCAGCACTCCTCCATCGTACGGGTCGCCCTTTCCATCCTTTCGAGCTGGATTTGTGTGAGGCGTCCGGCGGAAAGCCGTGCGATTTCGCCTTCAAGCATGATCCGGGTCTGAAATACATCGAATACAGAATAGCTGTCGGAGTAACGCCACGGCGCCATGTCACCGGAGGGCCGGCCCTGCGCCTCGGCGACGAAAGTGCCACGGCCCGGCTCCGTCTTCAGCAGACCAAGCGTTTCCAGGGTCAGAAGGGCTTCCCGCAGAGAAGCGCGGCTGATGCCGAACTTCTGCGAGAACTCCCGCTGGGAGGGAATCTTTTCCCCCGCCTTCAATGTTCCGCTGTTGATCATGGTCTGAATTTCGCGTGCGACCGATTGCGGAACGAGTGTCTTGCTGAGCATGCGAACCCTTCTTCTTCCCGGACCCGGGCATATCGGCCCAATCTATTTTTTATCGTCGACCTTGCAAAGCGCCTTGACCCGTGATTGTCTGGTCTAACTGGTCAGACCGGTCAGGCCACAATGTCAAGGTAAGTCGCGCCAGTTAAAAAAAGCAAGGGGAACTTAATGACACGCACATCCAAGCTCAAAGCCGCCATCGTTTCCACAGCCTTCGCTGCAACCGGAGCCTTCGCTGCCCAGGCTGCCGACCTGACGGTCGGCGCCAATATCGGCAACGTTCCTTGGGAATTCCAGGAGGCGGACGGCAAGATCGTCGGCTTCGAGGTCGACCTGGTCAACGAGATCGCGAAGCGGCTCGGCAAATCCGTGGAGTTCGTCAATACGCCATTCAACGGCCTTTTCCCGGCCGTGCAGTCCGGACGCATCGACATGGCGATTTCGTCGATCACCATCACCGACAAGCGGCTGGAATCCGTCTCATTCGCGCAGCCCTATTACGACAGCGACCAGTCACTCACCGTGACCGCGACTTCCGGCACCACCGGCTTGAAGGACATGGAGGGGAAGGTCGTTGGCGTCGACACCGGCTCGACGGGCGACATGTGGGCCGACAGGAACAAGGCGGACTACAAGTTCGGGGAGATTCGCCGCTTCGAGGGTCTGTCTCCGGCCATGCTCGATCTCGTCGCCGGCCGTGTCGACGGCTATATCAGCGACATTCCGGCCCTGCTCTACTATGTGAAGGACAAGCCAGACCTGAAAGTCGTCGAGCGCATCCCGACCGGCGAGAAATACTCGATCATGTTCAACAAGGGCGCTCCGCGCTTGCAGCCGAAGTGAACGACGTCATCACGACGCTGAAAGGCGAAGGATTTATCGCAAAACTGCACGAGAGCTGGTTCGGTGCCAAGGCTGAGGATACGACCTCGACCGTCGCTGTACTGGACATGCCCGCGGCCGAGTAACCCGCCGTTCCAAAGAATCGAGACGCGGGATGGGGGCGGAAAACCGCACATAGCTTCCTCATCCCGCTCTCGGGAGCCTTCTCGGCCAAGGGAGCCTTGCCGGCATGAATCTCATCAATACCTTCTTCAATGTCAAAGTGCTGCTGGACAGCTTGCCACAGCTGTTGTGGGGGCTCGCCGTGACGCTTCAGATCGGCATCACGAGTATATTGTGCGGGCTCGCCGGCGGTCTGTTTCTGGCAGTCGCCCGTCTTTACTCGCCGCCGTTCTGCCAGTTCCTGATCCGGACCTATGTCGATGTTTTTCGATCGATCCCGCTGCTGGTCCTTCTCATCGTCGTCTATTATGCGCTTCCTTTCGTGGGCATCAGGCTCTCGCCGTTTCTTTCCGCGGTGACCTCGCTCAGCCTCGTCTCGGCCGCCTATACGGCGGAGATCTTCCGCGCCGGCATCGAGGCGATCCCGCACGGCCAGTTCGAGGCTTCTGCGGCGCTTGGCCTTTCCAACAGACACACCATGGTCGACGTCATCCTTCCTCAGGCGGTCCGCATCGTCATTCCACCGCTCACCAACAATTGCATCAATGTCCTCAAGGACACTGCACTTGCCTCCGTCGTCGCCATGCCGGACCTGCTGAAGCAGGCGACCCAGGCACAGGCACTTGCCGCCAACCCGACACCGCTGATCGGAGCCGCCATCATCTACGTGATGCTGCTCTGGCCGATGGTGATCGTCGTTGGCAGGCTCGAGACGATTTTCAGCCGGGGGAGACGATGATGGCTGCTCTGATTTCGATTCGCGGACTGAAGAAGGCGTTCGGCCGCTTCATGGTCTTGCATGGCATCGATCTCGATATCGCCGAGGGCGAGGTCGTCTGCGTCATCGGCCCTTCGGGATCGGGAAAGTCGACATTGATCCGCTGCATCAACCATCTGGAAGGCTTCGAGAAGGAAAGCAGCGTTACGGTCGACGGTGTTCGGGTCGAACAGGGTGCCGCCCTCGCCAAAGTGCGGGCGGAGGTCGGCATGGTGTTTCAGTCTTTCAATCTGTTCCCGCATATGACGGTGCTGCGAAATGTGATGCTTGCGCCGATGCGGGTGCGAGGAACACCTCCCGCAGAGGCAAAGCGCAAGGCGCTCGACCTTTTGGCCCGCGTCGGCATCTCGGAGCAGGCGGACAAATTCCCCTCCCAGTTGTCAGGCGGTCAACAGCAGCGTGTCGCCATTGCGAGGGCACTCGCAATGGAACCGAAAGTGCTTCTTTTCGACGAGCCGACTTCGGCGCTCGATCCGGAAATGGTCGGTGAAGTGCTTGATGCAATGCGCAAGCTCGCCGGCACCGGTGTGACGATGATCGTCGTCACGCATGAGATGGGTTTCGCGCGTCAGGTTGCCGACCGCGTCATCTTCATGGATGGCGGACGAATCGTCGAAGCGGGCACGCCGTCGGATATTTTCGACAGCCCTCGCGAGGAACGGACACGCGGCTTCCTGCGCGCAGTCCTCAATCATTGAACAAACTCTTTTCCGGAGAACGCCAAGAATGGCCGCCAACGCACAGCTAGATATCGATTTCGCGCGCAGTCAGTTCCCGGGCCTCGAACTCGGCTGGACCTTTTTCGACAATGCCGGCGGATCGCAGATCCTCAAGGGCGCGCTCGAGCGCATAAACACCTTCCTTATCGAGAAGAACGTTCAGATCGGCGGTTCCTATGCGGTGTCGCAGCATGCGGCCAAGGCGCTCTACGAGGCCCGCACAGCCGGGATGCATCTCGTTAATGCGAGCCGGCCGGAAGAAATCGTCTTCGGCAGTTCGACGACGGCGCTTCTCCAGAACCTGGCTCGCGCCATGGCGAGCCAGCTTGCGCCGGGCGACGAAATCATCGTCACGGTGAGCGACCACGAATCCAATATCGGTCCTTGGGACCGGTTGCAGGCAGCGGGCATCGTTCTCAAGATCTGGCCGCTCGACAAAAAGACCCTGACCCTTGACCTCGCCGACCTCGAACCTTTGATGGGCGCACGCACGAAGCTCGTCTGCGTGCCCCATGCTTCCAACATTCTCGGCTCGATCAACCCGGTCCGCGAAATTGCCGATTTCGTCCACGCCCGAAACGCGAAACTATGCGTCGACGCGGTGGCTTACGCGCCGCACCGCGCCATCGACGTACAGGCCTTCGACGCCGACTATTATGTCTTCAGTCTCTACAAGACCTATGGGCCGCACTATGCGCTGATGTACGGCAAATATGATCTGCTGCTCGAGCTGGATACGCTCTACCACTACTTCTACGGCAAGGATAAGGTTCCAGGAAAGCTCGAGCCAGGCAATCCGAACTATGAGCTCGCCTATTCGACCTGCGGGATCGTCGACTACCTTTGCGAGCTCGGCGCCCGCTCCGGAGAAGCCGGCACTGTCAGGCGAAAGATCGAGGCCGCCTTCGATGCGGTGGCCAGCCAGGAGGACGCCCTGACCGAGCGGCTCCTCTCCTATCTGCGCTCGCGCAACGACTGCCGGATCATCGGACAATCGGTCAATCGCGACAGCCAGCGCGTGCCCACCATTTCCTTCCGCTTCGACGGACGCGATGCTGCAGAACTCTGCAAGGCGATCGACGAGGAGAACATTGCCATTCGCCAC
Organism: Sinorhizobium medicae; assembly: GCF_007827695.1. Lineage (GTDB taxonomy): Bacteria > Pseudomonadota > Alphaproteobacteria > Rhizobiales > Rhizobiaceae > Sinorhizobium > Sinorhizobium medicae. The sequence goes on from NZ_VITA01000004.1 coordinate 93,541, forward strand.
GGCGATTTCCATTCCCGCCGGCTTGCCGAGTATCTGGAGCTGACCGATTACAACGGCATGCTGCGCGTCTCCATGGTGCATTACAACACGATCGAGGAAGTGGATCGTCTCACGGCCGCCTTCGACCGGGTTCTTTCGACCGGCACCGGAAACACAGCCGATGCAAGGCGCGCCGGATGAGCCAGAAAGGGCCGGCCATGCGCTTCGATAAGGTCATCCGTTATGGAACGGTCGTCACCGCCAGCGATACATTCAAGAGCGATGTCGGCATTAAGGAAGGCCGCATCGCGGCGCTTGCGGGGGCGTTGACGGAGGCGGACGAGATCATCGACGCAACCGGCCTCTACGTCATGCCCGGCGGCATAGACAGCCATGTTCATCTGGACCAGCCCTCCGGTGAGGGCATCGTCATGGCCGACGACTTCGAAAGCGGTACCCGTTCGGCGGCGATCGGCGGAAACAGCACGGTTCTGACCTTCTGCATGCAGGAGAAGGGCCAGAGCCTTCGCGAGGCACTGAGACTTTACCACGCCAAAGCGGAGGGACGCTGCCACATTGACGTATCCTTCCACCTGGTCGTCACCGATCCTACGCCCGAGGTGCTCGGGCAGGAACTGCCGGCGCTCGTCGCCGACGGCTACACCTCGATCAAGGTCTTCATGACCTATGACGGTCTGCGGCTGCGCGACGACGAAATCCTCGCCACGCTCGACGCGGCGCGCCGAACCGGCGCATTGGTCATGGTTCACTGCGAGAACGAGGACGCGATCCGCTATCTGATCGGGCGCAACGAGGCCGAAGGACAGGTCGAACCCAGATACCATGCAGCCACTCGGCCGATTGCCGCCGAGCGCGAGGCAACGCACCGGGCTTTGTCGCTCGCCGAGATTGTCGACACGCCTGTGGTCATCGTTCATGTTTCCAATCGTCAGGCGATGGAAGAGATCAGGCGGGCGCGGCAACGCGGCCAGAAGATCGCCGGCGAAACATGCCCGCAATATCTGATGCTGACTTCCGAGGATCTGGATGCCGACGCCCTTGAAGGAGCGAAATATGTCTGCTCGCCGCCGCCTCGGGACAAGGAAAGCCAATCGGCATGCTGGGAGGGCATTGAGCAAGGCGTGTTCGATCTCTTTTCTTCGGATCACTGCCCGTTTCGCTTCGACGATCCCGCAGGCAAGCTGAACGAGAAAGGCAGACGGCACTTCCGCTGGATACCCAACGGCATCCCGGGTGTCGCTACGCGGCTGCCTATCCTCTTCTCGGAAGGCGTGATGAAGGGACGGATCGATCTGAATCGCTTCGTCGCGGTAACATCGACCAACCACGCAAAGCTCTACGGACTCTATCCGCGCAAGGGCACGATCGCGATCGGAGCCGATGCCGACATCGCACTCTGGGATCCGGATATGCAAATCACGCTGACGAACGAGATGCTTCGGCATGGGGCCGATTATACGCCCTATGAGGGCCTCGCCGTTCGCGGCTGGCCGGTTCGGGTCATGGTCCGAGGCACCACGGTCGCCAAAGACGGGCATCTGTGTGATAGCCGACGCGGCGGATCCTATCTGCACAGGACGCTCTCCTCGTTGACGAGGAATGCAGGCAACGGGAACCGTAACCGCGGTTAGAGCAATTCCAGGAAAAGTGCGAAGCGCTTTTCCGTCCGGAATCGATCGCGGATAAGAGATTTTCGGAGAACAGCGGAAATGCTCTGACCTTTCGAAGAAGTCGCGGTAAGCTGTCATCATCGCGCTGCCTTGGACGAAGACGGCCTTGCACCGCTCGCCGGTTCGGCAATCGCGCTCCGGCGGCAATCGCCACAATTCACGAGGTTTTCTGCTTGCCCCGGCCCGACATGCCCTCCCGCGACCGCCTCGAAGCCATTCTTGCCGGCCTCGACCTTCGCCGGCACGAAGAGCGCGCCTTCGTGAAACTCTATCCGGAGACGGCCCGCGCGGAAGCGGACGCCGCCGACCGGCGGCGGCGCGAGAAGCGGAGCCTCGGACTCCTCGACGGGCGGATCGTCTCCGTCAAGGACCTCTTCGACATAGCCGGCGAACCGACGCTCGCAGGCTCGATCATCCGCCGCGCAGCGCCGTCCGCAACGGCGGATGCGGCAATCGTCCGGCGTCTGCGTGCTGCCGGCGCGGTCATCATCGGCAAGACGCATATGACGGAATTCGCCTTCACCGCGGTGGGCCTCAATCCGCATTATCCGGTGCCCGGCAATGCGACCGATCGCAGCCTCATTCCCGGGGGGTCCTCGTCGGGCGCTGCAGTCTCAGCGGCAGAGGGCACGAGCGAGATCGCCATCGGCTCGGACAGCGGCGGCTCGGTGCGCATTCCGGCTGCTCTGCAGGGCCTCGTCGGCTTCAAGCCGACCGCCCGCCGCATACCTCTGGAAGGCGCCTTCCCGCTTTCCCCCAGCCTCGATTCCATCGGCCCGCTCGCGCGCACGGTCGCAGACTGCGCGGCGGCCGATGCGATCATGGCCGGCGAGACGCCGAGACCGCTCGAACCCGTTCCGCTCGCCGGCATGAAGCTCGGCATGCCCAAAGGCGCCCTTCTGGAAGGGCTTGCAACGGAAATCGCGGCGGCTTTCGAAAGAAGCCTGCAAGCACTCTCCCGCGCGGGTGCTAAACTCGCCGAATGCGGGATCGACGATCTCCTCACCCGCTTCGCCGAGGCAACCGCGATCGGCTCGCTTGCCGGCCTCGAGGCAAGTCGCGTACACGCCGACTGGCTCCGGGACGAGAATGCGCCGGTCGACATCCGCTTGAAATTCCCCCTACGCCGCCGGCTCGCCATTCCCGACAGCGCGATCCACGACCTGCTGCGGACGCGGCAAGGGCTCATGCGCGCCATGGACGAGCGGCTGAGACCCTTCGATTTCATCCTGATGCCGGCCACACCCATCCCCGCCGTCAGCATCGCCTCGGTCGAAGAGGACAGGGCCGAATACCGGCGTGTGGAAGACCTGCTGCTGCGCAACACGCAGGTCGCCAACCAGTTCGACCTGACCGCGATAACCCTGCCGATGCCAGGCATGAGCCTGCCGGCAGGGCTGATGCTCATGGGCCGCAACGGAACGGACGGAGCGCTTCTACGGCTTGCCGCCTCGGTGGAGCGATTGTTGCAGAGGGGCTGACGCCTCAATGCACCGATGCGCTCGACCATTCCTCTTTGAGAATACGAAATGCATCTTCGAGCGCGGCAACCAGGACATCGGTCAGCTCGCCGCCGTCATTGTTCATGAGGTACAGGGCCACGGCCGCTTCCTGCGGGTCGCTGTGGCGCTCAACATCGTCAGACATCGAATCGTCCTTCCTTCCGCATTCATTACGGCTGTCGGGCGACGTTAGAAAGGCTGACTTGTGCAGAACTGGAGCAAGACCGGCTTTCATATTACGGATGGGCCAGCGGGCACCGGATATTTCGCTCGCCCTCGCCCTCCTCCCGCGCTACAGCAATTCCAGGAAAGGTGCGTAGCGGTTTTTCCGTCCGGAACTGAGCCAAAACAAGGGCTTAGAGAGTGTCCGGAGAAAAGCGGAAATTCTCTAGCACCCGGCCGCGAAAGTCCTATCGGAGTCAAGATGGCGAAGAAAACCAAGAGTGACGACGCCCTCTATCTGCAACGCCTCAAGGCCGAGTTCCCGGAAATCCACGCGGCGCTTGCCGCCGGCAAAATCCCGTCGCTGCGCCAGGCGCTCGTCCTCGCCGGCCTCAGGCCGGAGCGCAGCCGGTTGGAAAAACTCAAGAACTCCTGGGCGAAGGCAGGCGATGCCGAACGGGAAAGCTTCCTCACCTGGCTCGCCTCCAAAGGCGCGCTGCCCGCGCCCGCCGCCACCTTCGCGCCCAATGCCGGCCTGCAGCCCGCCAAAACGCCGATCGCCAGCGGCCGCTACCTGCTTCCCTCCACGATCGTCGAGATCAGAGCGATCATGGCCCGGCGCGGGCTGAAACCCGACGACGTCATGGCCGAACTGGGCTTCCCAACGGACGGGCGCCCGCTTGCCCGCGCGCTGACGCGCAATGCCAGTTTGAGGCTGTCGGTGATCGCGGGGTTGGAGGATTGGCTGAGGAGGAATGCGGGGGAGTGATCATGGCAGCCGCAACGAGCGGCAGCGAGACGGCGCCCACGAGGCACCAACTGCTATTGCGGCACCGGAGGTAGCACCAGAGTGAATTGATGGCGCTCTCACTCGATTAAGAGTAGTCCCCGTTTCTTGCTCCCATCGAACGTGTCCATGGCGGCAAACAGGCGCTCACGCTCGATCAGCCACGGTTTGTAGTCTTCATTGACGTCCAGCACGAGCACGAGGTCTTGGGCTTCCAAATACCCCGCGATGGGCGAGTGGTGACCCACGCCGGAGCCGAATATCATCTCGCGAGTGAAGTTGACGATATAGCGGCGGCCAGGGTCGTTGCTGCGTTTCATGTGCTCCAGGAACTCGTCCGCCGTGATATCGCGCACCAGCGATACCGTACGGTCCGTGTGCCTGCGGGCGACAGTTGCAAGCTCATCCAGCGTGAGACCCATGATGCAGAAGCCCGTCCAGCACATTCCGGTACCCTCCAGGACTTCGCTTTCTGTGATCTCCTCTTCGCCCAGCGAACGGAACACGTTGGCAAGGCTGGCCGGTCCGCACAGAGATCCGTTCGATTGCCATGAGATATTCGACTGGAAAGTCGCGGCAACGGGCAGTGTCCAGGCGCGCTCCATCAATTCCGGCACGCGTATCACCGAGGATCGGATCACATCCTCGGGAACACTGGGCGGACTGGCGGCGATGAAAAGGGCGGCCGCCAGTCCGCAGAGGCCCACAACGGCACCGAGTAAGCGAAGGCGCTTCATCAGCGTGGCTCCCCCATCACGATCGACTTAAAATACTCCTTCTTCGTCGCGTTGGGAGTACTATCGCTTCAGGGCAGTGAGCAGTCCGGAAGGTTCAACCGAGCCACGCCCATCACGCCACATGGGTCATCCGCGGAGCGGTTCCATGTACCTGTGGAGGCACTGACCTTCGGAACGCAGGGATATCCGGCAAATTGGCGCGGCGCCTTCGTGTGCTGAACTTCGCCTGCTGGGCTTCCGCGGCCTCATGGCTCGCCGTTGCGATCCTTCACTTTCCGGATCCCAAGCTGCGCACCATAGTCATAACCGTGGCCGGACTCGTCTAAACCTGGTGCCTTGTGACGGGTACAAAGCACCGATGATTTGGCGAGCCTCCGCCCTTGCTCCGTACGAAGCCGGAACTCCGTTCCTCTCCTCGAGTTCTTACGATGATATTCGCTAGAGGTTCGCCGCCATCAGGAGCGCCGGGTACGAAATGAATCCAGGAAAATGGACTCACCTGTGCATAGATATGCAACGCATGTTCGCCGAAACCACCCCCTGGCAAGTCGCCTGGATACCCAAGGTGTTCGATCAGGTTGCCGAGGTTGCGACCCGATTTCCCGATCGCACTATATTCACACGTTTCGTGCCGCCGTCCTCCCCAGAGGAGATGGCGGGCATGTGGAGGCCATACTACGAAAAGTGGCCGATGATGACGACCAGCGAACTGGACCCCGCTTTGGTGGATCTTGTTCCGGACCTGAAAAGGTTGGTTCCGCCCGCCCGCCTTTTCGACAAGACCACTTACTCGCCTTGGACCAGCGGTCGATTACATACCGCGTTGCTTCATCAGGGTATTGGAACGCTGGTCGTAACAGGAGGCGAGACGGACATCTGTGTGCTGGCCACGACGCTCGGGGCTGTCGATCTCGGTTACAAGGTCGTCCTGCTGAAGGACGCGCTGTGGAGTACGACTGATCAAACGCACGACGCATCGCTGCAACTTCTGGGCAATCGGTTTTCAGTTCAAGTGGAGGTCATAAACACGGAAGAATGGCTGTCCTCACTTTAGGCGACGCAACAGAAACCGCGCTGCCTGCCAGCACCAGCTCTTGCAATAAGCCGCAAGAACATCCATATGCCATCCAAGTAGATGGCAGGTGGCTGGAATGAAAGACGGTCTCGTACGCGACAAGGGCGGTGAATCCGAGAAGATCACCATCAATCTCGGTTATGTCGATCTCGGTCGCATCGACGTTCTCGTGCAGGAAGGATTCTATTCCAATCGCACCGACTTCATCCGCACGGCGATCCGCAACCAGCTCACGGCCGAGGCCGAGGCGGTCAAGCAGTCGATTGTCCGGCACACGCTGGAACTGGGCTTGCGCGAATACAGCAGAGTGGAGCTGGAATCGCTTCAGGCGGCCGGCGAAAGACTTCACATCAAGGTGGTCGGGCTTGCCCGGATCGCGTCCGACGTCACACCTGAGCTTGCTCTGGCAACGATTGAATCCATCACCGTGCTCGGCGCCCTCCAAGCCAGCACCGAGCTGAAATCAGCTCTGGCCGAACGCATCCGATAGAACTGCAACCGGACCAGAAAGGACAACTCCATGAATGACGATTTCGAAACGGCCATGCGCCGTGCGTTACGGTCCACGCGCGCCTTGAACATTGCCGAGGCGACAAGGGTGATCCAGGATGCGCTCGCCAGGCGATCGGTCTCCGTTACTCGCTCCTCGTCACCGGACATCACGCCACCGCCGCCAGTTCAGCGTTCTGCCCCCTTCCCGGTCGATCCGCTTGCCGAGATCGTTGAGCCAGCGACATGGTCTGAGGCCGAAGAGTCCCCCCAAAAAGTTGGCGATGGAACGTCGTCGCCAAGGTTGCGGAAGCCCTTGCGAGAAACGGTACGGATCTTGCGCGAGAGTCGGTTGGCGCGCGGCGTTTCTGGATCGCTACGCGGCGTCGGCCTGCCGGGCACGGCAAGACAGGCCCAAGAGCCCGTCATCCCGGATGGGGCACAGTTCCTGGCACGATCCTTCACCTGCCCCGCGGGTTCGCGAAGCTACAGGCTCTACGTTCCGGCGTCCGCATCCGATCGGCCGCGCGGCCTTGTAGTCATGCTCCATGGCTGCAAGCAGGATCCCGAAGATTTTGCTGCAGGAACCGGCATGAACGCGGTTGCCGAGGCACACGGTCTCATGGTTGCGTATCCCCGTCAAAGCGGTGCTGACAATGCGTCGTACTGCTGGAACTGGTTCAGGCCGGCTGACCAGATGCGCGACGCGGGAGAACCTTCGATCATTGCCGGGATCACCAAGGAGATCATGTCGGAATCCGGCCTCGATCGCAGCCGAGTCTTCGTGGCAGGCCTATCGGCAGGGGGGGCCATGGCGGCGGTCATGGGCGAGACCTATCCCGATCTCTATTCAGCCGCGGGAATCCATTCCGGCCTGGCCTACGGATCGGCCAACGACGTCATGTCGGCCTTCTCCGCGATGCGCGGCGACGGAGGTCTTGCATCCCGTCCGAAGCGGCTCGCTAATGGTCACCGTCTCCGGACGATCGTCTTCCAGGGAAGTGAGGATCGGACGGTCCATCCCTCCAACGCCGATCGGATCGTCGCCGCGGCAGCGCCTACCGGCCCGGGATGTGCGCTCCGTAAGGAATCCGGCCGCTCCGCGAGCGGGCGGATCTATACAAGAACCATCGTAGAGGATTCCGGGGGAAGCCCGGCGGTCGAATATTGGCTGGTGGAAGGCGCCGGCCATGCCTGGTCCGGCGGCCATCCCTCGGGGACGTATACGGATTCGCATGGTCCGGATGCCTCTCGTCAAATGGTGCGCTTCTTCCTCGATGAGCAGGAATGAAGGCGCTCTACCGCCGGACGAATGCACCCGTGCCGGTGCTGGCCCGTCAGTCATAAGGGCTTGCGACGCCACCGCAGCTTCTGCTTCAAGTCTTGTCGACAGCACCTTTAACTGCGTCCTTCACCTTTCCCCTGGCTTGCTGGGCACAGCCGCAAATCCATGTCGTGCGTGCCACCGGAGTTTCAGCTGCGTCATAGCCACCCGCCCGTGAACCCGGCGCGCCTCAACCCGACCACCAAAGGCTCGCACCGACGCATAACGTTCCACAAGAGGCCGGTCCTGTAGTTTTCGATCATGAGAACAACGGGACCCTGGTCGATGCCGAAGTGATAAGGAGTCACCCACCATCCCGTTTCGCTGCCTTCAACCGCAAAGGTCTGGTTGAAGGATGGCTTGAAGCCGTATAGGCGTGTCATCCCCATTTGCATCTGCGCAAAGTTCCAAACAGTCGGAATGACGATCTCCGGAGCGAACGGCAGGGACCCCACAACCACCCAGGGGGACACGGTGCCATCGTCCGGTCCAAAGGGCGCGCCTCGCGCGGTATAGTCGTAGAATTCTCTTTCCACGCCATCGACTGTTCTCTTGATCCAGCCGGGACCGTCGCTTGCGGTGAAGCCCCAGCAATGCTTGCCGTAACCGGCGAATTTCAATGGGTTTCGGATGGCGTATTGCTGCTGGACGTAGGTCGCATGGCGGCTGTTCTGGAAGTAGTCGCTATTGTGATCGCGCATGAATTCATCGCGGATCCCACGAAAGTCGATCCACATATGCGAGAGCTGGTGGGTGAAGAGCGGCCCGGAATAAAGCAGTTCGCGTCCGTAGATGTTTCTCCATTCGTAGCTCTCGGTATAGGCGGAATAGGCGTTCGGAGGCAGCGGATGGGTCCTTGATCCCAATCCGAGAATATAGAGCAGAAGACCCTCGTCGTAACCACGCCAGCGATAGGGGATGAAGCCGCTTTCCGGTCGCCAGCCGTGGGTCAGGGTAGGCCCATGGTCACAGGCCCAGCTCCAGTCGGCCCGTTCGTAGAGCGTGTTGGCAAGCTGCCTGACCTCGACTTCATCGGCGCTGTCGCCGTCGAAATAGGCGGCTACGGTCAAGGCTCCGGCAAACAGGAAGGCCGAATCGATCGTCGAAAGCTCGCACTGCCAGACCCTGCGGCCGGTCTCGATGTCGAGGAAATGATAGAAGAAACCCTTATAGCCAGACGCGTCGGGCTCCGGTCCCTGTGGGCAGGCCAGCAGGAATGCCAGCTTCTTTCGGGCGATCTTGGCGGCAAACTTGCGGATCATGACGCCGCGCTCGACGACCACGGGAAGCGTCGCGAGCGCCATGCCGATCGCGGCTATGCTCGCCGGAGCGTTGGGCTCGGTCTTGTCGCGAACGAGCCCGTTGTCCGGGTTGGTGCAATGGAGGTAATAGAGCAGCGTCGTGAACTGGAGCCGGCCGAGGTCCTGGTCGGTCGGCATGCGAGTGAGCTTCGGGGCGATCGATAGCATTTGTGACATAGTTTTCTAGCCAAGGATCACTCGGACGTCGTGGAAACGACCATCATCTGTTAACGGTACCTTTGTGTCCGCCAGCGGTGTGTCATCGAGGAGAATCGAACGTACCCCGCGACAGACGCCGGCCGGGTTGTCCACGTGGATGCGGTATGTCGATGATCCGTGCCTGTATTTGATTTCGAACTCTGGCCAGTCGGCTGGTACACATGGTTCGATCGAAAGAAACTGGGCCTGCCGCCGAAAACCGAGCATCGCCTCCAGCGCGACGCGATACAACCAGCCTGCTGCTCCCGTATACCATGTCCAGCCACCGCGGCCGGTATTTGGCGGTGCGCCGTAGACATCGGCGCTGACGACATATGGCTCTACCCTGTAATGCTGAGCCTCCTGCTTCGTCGCCGCGTGATTGATCGGATTGAGCAGGTTCCAAAGCTCCAGCGCCCGTTCGCCGTCGCCTTGCAGCGCAGTGGCCAGCACGACCCAGGCAGCCGCATGGGTATATTGCCCGCCATTTTCTCGTATGCCGGGAACATAGCCCTTGATGTAGCCCGGCTGCAGCGAACCCTTGTCGAATGGCGGATCGAACAACTGGATCAGCTTGTCCTGCCGGCGCACGAGTCTTTGATAGGCCGCGCTCATCGCCTTCGACGCCCGCTCCTCGTCGGCTTCGCCAGAGATGACGGCCCAGGCCTGCGGAAGGGCGTCGATCTGGCACTCGTCGTTCGAAGAGGAGCCGAGCGGCGTGCCGTCGTCAAAATAGGCGCGGCGATACCAGGAGCCGTCCCAGGCGTGTGCTTCCAGGGCCGCGCGCAATCCTTCAGCACGTTCGCAGCACCAGGTTTCGCGGCTTTCGTCTCCACGCGATGACGCGATCGTCGCAAATGATTTCAGAACCGTCAGGAAGAACCAGCCGTTCCAAACACTTTCACCTCGTCCCTCGGCGCCGACCTTGTTCATGCCGTCGTTCCAATCGCCCGTTCCCATGAGCGGCAAACCGTGCTCGCCGAGCCGGAAGCCGTATTCCAATGCACGGATACAGTGTTCGTAGAGGGTGTCGGTCCGTTCGCCGACGTCAGGTTTGCCGAAGTCCTCCTCCTGGCCTTCCTTGAGGACCGGTGACGTTATGAAAGACACCTGCTCATCAAGAAGGTCGACATCGCCAGTCGTCGAAACGTAGTGGTGAACGACGAAAGGCAGAAAATAGAGGTCGTCGGTAATCCGGGTGCGCACGCCGACGCCGGACGGCGGGTGCCACCAGTGTTGAACGTCTCCCTCCGCGAATTGACGCGCGGCTGCTCGAAGAATGTGTGCGCGTGTCTCGTCCGGCGCGCTGTGGACCAATGCCATCACATCCTGAAGCTGGTCCCTGAAACCGAATGCGCCCCCCGACTGATGAAAGCCAGAGCGCCCCCAGACGCGACAAGCCAGGACCTGATACGGCAGCCAGCGATTCATCATCAGATTCATGCCGACGTCCGGTGTCGAGACCTGAATCGTATCCAGAATATCATTCCATTGGCAGCATGTGGCCGCGAAGCTTTCGATCGCACGTTGCGGGTCGGCATAATCGCGCACGAGTCTGCGGACTTGCTCGCGGGTGCGGGCCTGCCCCAGAACAAGGGTAACTTCCTTGCTCTCGCCGGGTGCCAGGGAGATCTCCACCATCAGCGCGGCACAGGGGTCCTGCAAGGGACCGAAGCTTTCTGCCAAATCGGTTCGCCCCAGGGCCGCTGGCGAGGACACTGAACCGTGTTTCCCAAGAAATTCCGCGCGGTCGGATGTCATCGACCTCGGAGGCTGGCTGGCGGCCGCAAACGCCAGCCTTTTCGCGAAATCGCCGGCCCATGGGTTCCGTGCAATGATCGCATTTGATTTCGCATCACGTTCGCAGACGATTTGCATTGCCGTGTCGTCACGCTGGGTTCCGAGAACCCATTCAGCGAAGTACGTTGCGGTCAGATGGCGCGTTCGGGCGTCGTCATTGCTCAGCCTCAGATGCATGACTTTAACCGGATCCTCCGGCGGAACATGCACCGTCAATTCGTGGCTCAAGCGTCGGCTGCGGCTTACATAGCGACTGTAGCCCTGGCCGTGATGCACAGTCACGGACGTCTCATGTCCGAGTGGCAGAGGCGTCGGAGTCCAGACGTCGCCGCTCTCCTCGTCCCTCAAGTAGATGACCTCGCCTGGCGTATCCGAAACGGGGTCGTTCGACCACGGCGTCAACCGGTTCATTTGGCTGTTGCCCCACCAGGTGTAGCCGAGCCCGGCCTCAGTCGTCAGGCAGCCGAAGTCCGGGTTTGCCAAGACATTGCTCCAAGGTGCCGGCGGCAAGGCCGGGGCTCGCGACTTGATGCCGTCCACCATGACGACATATTCGCGTCCCCCGGGGGTGAACCCCCCGAATCCGTTCCAGTACAGCAAGTCTTTAGTAGATGTGGTCGAACCCGGCTCCGGGGGCTCTCCGCCCGTTTGAGCGGCCCGAATACGTGCGGGAAGTGATGCGGCGGGGGATTGCCGGTCGAGCAGGCTTGCGAGAGACTTGCCGCCATCCGGCAAGACGATCCGCGCTGCGGCCGTGATTGCATTTAGGTGATCGCTCGGGGCCGTCGCTGCAGAAAGGACAAAGATTCCGCCTGGCTTGCCCGGCATTCCGGCTTGCGGGCCGGCTCGCAGGACTTCGGCAAGCCGCTCAGCGCTGCGCGCGCCACGCCTGTCATATAGGGCAAGATCGAACAGCAGCCCTCGGCGGCGGGCGAAGTCGTGCGCCATCCTCACTTCGCGAATGAGAGCGGCATCCCCGTCGCCATTTACGCAAACCAGCATGATCGGAAGATCACCCGAAATTCCATGAGACCAGAGCACTCCCCTATCCAGTGGATTTTTCTTCAGTGCCCCGGCCAATCGCATGGCCGGATTTGCAAACAGGATGCTCCCGGCAAGCTGGTTGAACAGCGACACGTCATCGGCGGTTAAGTTCGAGCTTTGCAGCTCGCCTCGATACGCCTCCAGCGCTTCGGAAAAGGCGCGGTCCGCCGCCTCGATTGTCGAGTAGCGTTCAGCGATTTCCTGGGCCGCCTGTTGATTGTCTGTCGCTCCCGTGACAAAGGCCGCGCGCACCTTGCCTTTGGGTTTCAGATGGACAATCCTTTGCAGGCAGAAGATCGCATCGAGCACCGGCCCGGTCGACTTGGAAAGCATGGCACCTGGGTCCAGCATCGCGGGGTCGGCCGTCGTGCGGCCCCGTCCGAGGAATTTGAGCCGATCGGTCTCATGGGCGACTTCTGCCCGGATCTGTTGATCTGATGATGAAACATGGACGGCCCAGACGGGTGGCTCTGCCGCATCGCGCGGCCGGCGTCGCGCAAACAAAGCGCCCGTCGCGTCATCGTGATGCGTCTCCACGAAGAGCTTGGCAAAGGCCGGATGCGCCCTGTCCGCGCGGCGGTCGTTCAGGCAGACCTCGGAATAGCTTGTAAGATCGAGAGTCCGCTCTCGTCCGCCGTGGTTGACCACGGTAAGCTCACGCACTTCCGCGTCGGCATCCTGCGCGACGCAGACTTTCCAGGAGATTTCAATGTCTTCGGAACGACAGGAGAACTCGGCCCGGTCTCCGTGAAAAGAGTGCGCGTAACTGTTTGCGGGCCTGCAAACGGGTTGCTTGCCGATAGACCACACCGTTTTTTCCGCCTGTTCTCGGACGTAGCAAAACTGCCCCCAGCAATCGCGCGTGACATCTTCGCGCCACCGCGTGACGTCAAGGCTCCGCCAGATGGCACAGCCCGCGCCCGCATCAGTAACCATGACGCTGTAACGGCCGTTGGAAAGCAGGGCGATGGCAGGGCCTGTATCCGCCAGCTCAGGCGTGCTGTCGTATCTCGTCACCTCGGGCGGTCTGCGGCCTTGATTTGATTTCGACATTGACGTTTCCCGGCTCAACCGACGACATGGACTTCGGAAGCAGGACCATGACGGCAACCGCCGCCGGAGCCTCCGCAGGCTGGATCATGTCGCACCGAAACGGTGAAATGATCTAACCCTTTGTAATCATGCGACTCCCGACGTAAAATGCCTCACACGTTTCCCGGATTCGCTCTAGTCAGCGGCGTGTCCGTTCCATACTCTCACTGCGGGTACCTCGTGGTAGTAGGTAAGGACGCTTAACGTGCCGGTATTCAGTAGAAAATGCTGCCCGGCGCGTGGTGGCAGGCCGATCCATCGCGCTGCAAGCACGCGCAGCACGTGCCCATGCGCAAATAGCGCGACGTCGCCCTTCGCAGCCCGGACACGCGTCACGACCTGATCCACACGAGCCCCCACCTGACTCGGCGTCTCGCCGCCGGGGCAACCATCCCGGAAAATCAGCCAGCCCGGCCTCTTCGCCTGGATTTGCTGGGGTGTATGACCCTCGTGTTCGCCGTAGTTCCACTCTATCAAGCCTGGGTCGCCGATTGCCGCGGCGCCGAGGCCCACCAAGTCACATGTCTCCCGTGCCCGCTGCATCGGGCTTACGAGAACGAGCGCGAACGTGTGCCGAGCCAAAACAGGCCGCATCCTTTCCGCCTGTCGTCGTCCGCTGTCGGTCAAGGGGATGTCTGTTGTGCCCGTGTGTTGCCCGCTCAGACTCCACTCGGTCTCCCCATGCCTGATCACGAATACGTTCACGTCCAGCCCTCCCGGCTCAGACGTTGTCCCCTTCCGTAGAGGTTTTCCGGGACGCTGCCGTCGTGTCTTTCACGCCCCACTTCCAGCCGCTGATCGCAAGCATGTCGTCGCCATGCTTCTCGATATATTCGCGATGCTCGATCAGCTTCTCGTGAATTGCCTGCTTGAAATAGGCGGCACGGGCGCCGAGTTGCGGCAGCCGATCGATAACGTCCTCGACGAGGTGGAACCGGTCGAGCTCGTTCAGGACCACCATGTCGAACGGGGTGGTCGTCGTGCCTTCCTCCTTGTAGCCGCGCACGTGCAGGTTGCCGTGATTTTTTCTGCGATAGGTAAATCGGTGGATCAGCCACGGATAACCGTGGAAGGCGAAGATGATCGGCTTGTCTCTTGTGAAGAAGGCGTCGAAATCACGGTCCGATAGCCCGTGCGGATGCTCCTCCGCAGGTTGCAGCTTCATCAGGTTGACGACATTGACAACCCGCACCTTCAGCTCGGGCAGGTGTTCGCGGAGCAGTTGCACCGCCGCAAGCGTTTCGAGGGTCGGGACGTCGCCGCAACAGGCCATGACGACATCGGGCTCGCTGCCCTTGTCGCTGCTCGCCCAATCCCAGATGCTGAGGCCCATGGCGCAGTGCCTGACGGCCTCGCTCATCGTCAGCCATTGCGGCGCAGGCTGTTTTCCGGCGACGACCACGTTGACATAGTCGCGGCTGCGCAGGCAGTGGTCCGTGACGCAGAGCAGGGTGTTGGCGTCCGGCGGCAGATAGACGCGGATCACGTCCGCCTTTTTATTGACGACATGGTCGATGAAGCCGGGGTCCTGATGGCTGAAGCCGTTGTGATCCTGTCGCCAGACATGCGAACTGAGGAAATAGTTCAGTGAGCCGATGGGTCTGCGCCACGGGATTTCGCCACACACCTTGAGCCACTTGGCATGCTGGTTGAACATCGAGTCGATGATGTGGATGAAGGCTTCGTAGCAGGAGAAGAAGCCGTGGCGGCCTGTCAGCAGATAGCCCTCCAGCCATCCCTGGCACTGGTGCTCGCTCAATACTTCCATGATGCGGCCGTCCGGCGAGAGATGGTCGTCCTCCGGATAGATATCCGCCATGTAGCAGCGATCGGTCACCTCGAGCACATCCTGCCAGCGGTTGGAGTTGTTCTCGTCCGGACTGAACAGCCGGAAGTTCTTGCTCTCCAGGTTTGCCTTCATCACGTCGCGCAGGAACTTGCCCATCGCGCGGGCTGACTCGGCCATAGTCGCGCCAGGGCTGGTTACCTCCACGGCGTATTCCCTGAAATCAGGCATCTTCAAATCACGCAGAAGCAACCCGCCGTTGGCGTGGGGGTTGTCGCTCATCCGGCGGTGGCCCGCCGGAGCGAGCGATGCAATTTCAGCCGTGAGCCGGCCGGTCTCGTCGAAAAGCTCCTCGGGCCGATAGCTTTTCATCCATTGTTCGAGAATGCGGATATGCTCCGGCTTGTCCATCTCGCCCATGGGCACCTGATGCGATCGCCAATAGTCCTCGCATTTCTTGCCATCGATCTCCGGCGGGCACGTCCAGCCCTTTGGCGTCCGAAAGACGATCATCGGCCATGCCGGGCGCTTGAGATTGCCGTTCGTACGGGCATCGGCCCAGATTTCCTTGATCTCGCCGACCGCGGTGTCGAGCACGCCTGCGAGCTTCTGGTGAACATCCTCGGGATCACGGCCCTCGACGAAATAGGGCCTGTATCCCATCCCCTCGAAGAACTTGCGCAGTTCCTCCTCGGGGATGCGGGCGAGGAAGCAGGGGTTGGCAATCTTATAGCCGTTCAGGTGAAGGATCGGCAGCACACAGCCGTCGCGGGCGGGATTGAGGAATTTGTTGCTTTGCCAGCCGGTCGCGAGCGGACCGGTCTCAGCTTCCCCATCGCCAACGACGCAGGCGACGATCAGATCGGGATTGTCGAATGCCGCGCCATAGGCATGGCTGAGCGCGTATCCGAGTTCGCCGCCCTCGTGGATGCTGCCGGGAGTTTCGGGCGCGACATGGCTCGGTATGCCGCCGGGGAAGCTGAACTGCTTGAACAGTCGCTTCATCCCTTCCGTATCCTCGCTGATATTCGGATAGAACTCGCTGTAGGTGCCTTCGAGATAAGCGTGCGCCACCAATGACGGTCCGCCGTGGCCGGGGCCGATGACGTAGATCATGTTGAGATCGTCGCGCTTGATGACCCGGTTCAGATGCACATAGAGCATGTTGAGACCGGGCGACGTCCCCCAGTGGCCGAGCAGTCGCGGCTTGATGTGCTCGCGCTTCAGGGATTCCCGCAATAGCGGATTGTCGAGCAGGTATATCTGGCCGACCGAGAGATAGTTGGAAGCCCGCCAGTAGGCGTCCATCAAGCGGAGTTCCGCGGATGACAGCACGGCTGCTGCAGGTGACTTGCCTGATGTCGTCTCGTTCATCGCTGCCGTTTCAAGCGAAGTCATCTGCACCTCCCGATCATAATGAATTCTGAAATCTCTCCGGCTTGCTGTTGATGCAAGCTACTGTAATCGCACCACTATTCGACCGTCGATCTTGCCCGCTTCCATGCGATGGAAGATGTCGTTGATGTTCTCGAGGCTCTCCCACGAGAAATACGGCTTTACCTTGCCTTCCGCCGCGAAAGCGAGCGATTCCTCGAGGTCTTGTCGGGTACCCACGATTGATCCACGCACGGTTATGCGTTTCAGGACGGTCTCGAAAACCGGCAAGGACATCATTCCGGGGGGAAGACCGACCAAGACCATCGTGCCTTTCGACCGCAGGAAACCAAAGGCCTGTTCCATGGCGGCGGGAGAGACAGCGGTCACGAGCACTCCGTGAACGCCGCCGCTCGTGGCCTTCTGTACCTGCTCGACTGCATCGTCCGACTTGCCGTTTACTGCGATGTCGGCGCCAAGTTGCTTGGCCAGCGCCAGCTTGTCTTCGGATATGTCGGCGGCCACCACGTGCATTCCCATTGCCTTGGCATATTGCACCGCCATGTGGCCGAGACCGCCGACGCCCGAGATGGCCACCCATTCACCGGGACGGACTTCCGTTTCCTTCAGCCCCTTGTAGACGGTCACTCCCGCGCAGAGAACGGGCGCGGCGGCTCCGAATTCCAACCGATCAGGAATCTTTCCCGCGAACTCGGGATCTGCCAGTCCGAACTCCGCGAAGGTGCCGTTCACCGAGTACCCGGTGTTCGATTGCGAAGAGCACAGCGTTTCCCAACCGGTCCGGCAATAGGTACAGTAACGGCAAGCGGTGTGGAGCCATGGCACCCCAACCCTGTCACCTTCTTTCACTCTCCTCACGCCGGCGCCCACGGCCGAGACGAAGCCAACACCCTCGTGCCCTGGAATAAAGGGCGGAGCCGGCTTAACGGGCCAATCGCCGTTTGCCGCATGCAGATCGGTATGGCACACGCCCGTTGCTTCATATTTTACGAGGACCTGCCCGGCGCCAGGCGTTGGGACTTCCATCTCCTCTATGGTCAGCGGAGCGCGGAACTGGCGTACGACAGCCGCCTTCATCGTCTGTGCCATTTTCATTCCCATCCATCCCATACGGCTTCAGAGACATTTCTCAGAAGTTGGCGAGAAGTTGTTTTGTGAACGGCGGCGCTATTGCGTGTAGGGATCTGGAAAATGCTCCACGATGCCCCTGACCCCGTGGACACTCTCAGCCACGATCCGCGCGGCCCTGCGACAAGCCGCCGTCTCGACTTGGCCCCAAAAGTGCACGATCCCCTCGGTGACCGTGACAGTCACATCCAGTTCCTCCAGACCCGTGTTTTCCCCGAGGCGAACAAGGATGCTGCGTCGAATGGCTTCGTCGCCCGCTGCTGTTTCGTCTGGCTTCGTTGAAAAAATTGCCTGCAGGAGGTCGGCGCGGCTGACGATGCCGACCAGTTCTCCATCGCGCATTACGGGGATGCGCTTGATGCCGCGTTCCTGCATGAGCCCTGCCACGCGCGCAAGGGGCGCTTCCTCCTCGATGGTTACGGGGTCGGCCGTCATGACGTCGCCGACGCGCCACGAGCATCGCCGGATGAAGGCGTTCGCCCTGTTAACGGGATCGATCGTCATGTCCGCCATCAACACGGATGCTCCGCTGCAGAGTTCCGTCCGCCGGATCAGGTCGCCCTCGCTGATGACGCCGAGCAAGCGCCCATCGTCGTTAACGACCGGGACGCCGCTTACGTGGTAGTCGAACATCAGCTTGGCTGCCTGTCTGACGCTGTTGTCAGGCGACAGTTTGACGACCTTTGTCGTCATCACATCCTTGACAAGCATATCGATCGAACTCCGGTACAGACGTCCCCGCCACTACGGCGTCGCTGCGAAGCTGGGTCGAGTCATACTCAAGCAAGCTCCGCGACGATCTCAAGCGTGGCCCCCTCGAGATCCCGCCTGATTGTGAACTCCTCCATTCTGTGCTGCCCATCGGAAGGCGAATTGCAGCGGAAGATGCCGAACGCCGACTTCCTCGTGTGACGATAGGGCAAAAGGAACCGGTCGGCATTGACCGGAGTCAATATATCGACACTTGCTCGGCGAATCGAGAAGCTCGTCCGGCGCTGATTTCGTCGATATCGGCGCGTCGCCAGATGCTCCCCGACAAACTCGCCCGGCGTCTGCCACAGCAGAGTGCTGCTATGCGGGAGCGCACGCGGATCGGGTATGACCATCAGGCCTCGCCTAGTTCAGTCCGCCCGGAGCGCACCCGGTACGCTTGGGATTTGATGGAGATCAATGCTCAGCAGGCAGTGTTGGTGTATGTGCAATCAGAGACTTGGAACGCCCTGCGTTCAAGCCGAGGAGTAGACCGAATGCCTCAGCCGACCATCCATCATTCGCAGACGCACTCGCCTATTCGCTCGATGCCTGGCAGCGTTCCATTCTCTTTCTCGACGTGATGCGCCAGCTGGTGAACAGTACCGGGAATACAGCATACGCCGGGATAATCCCGCCCGAGGGCGTCGTTGTCGACACGCTGAAGCCCGCCGGCGACGCCAAGCTTCGCGTGATCGGACCTCGCGTGATCGGCCCTTGGTGATCAGCAACCGTTAGCCCGGCTGGGCGCCGATGAGCATCGTATCGCTGCGCCCGGAACTGTTCGGTCCGATCGTCATCACACCAAACAAAAGAGTTCAAGGTACCCAGGAGCACGTGGGAAGCCGGTGCTAGATCAAGTGGGGTCCGAAATGATCGTATACGTCGCCGAGATTTCAGGACGCGGCATCGCCGCTTTTGACGCAGCCAACGACATTGAAGCGCAAGCACAGTTGGCAAACAGGGGACTCCTACGGGATCTGATTGTCTTGCAGAATAAGGGTCGCGCACTCTGGGATGGTGTCGCGGAGATCCATGTGCGGATGGCCACCCCTGAGGAGACCGAGATCTGGCAAGCAAGCCGGGCGGCGGCTGCTCAGTCAGGTGAGGATTCCGATGTGAATCGACATGTCTTCCTGGTCCCCGTCATCGATCCTTCCCATGACAAATTCGACGATGACGATGACCCCCACGATGACGACGACCGTGACGGCGACTGAAAACGGATGACGCGGCCCTCATCGAGGAAGGGGCGGGCTGTGTGCGGCCTGGCCGATCCCCGACATCATGATGCCGTCCGAAAAGGCCGACGGATAGAGCGAGAGTTGGCTGCGCGGTCAAGCCGAAACCTCCGATCTTCTGGTCGCGCCGCCTGCCAGAAACTAGTCCGGAGCGCCCCATGAGTAACGCACTACCCATTCGAATTGGTTTTCTGCTATTGGCCGTCGCTCCAATCCTCTTTTGGATGCTGCTTGGCGTTTCCTGGGCACAGCAGGCTCCCGTCGGCGTGCCGCCCGAAAAGGCCCAACAGTTTCTCGGTCTGCTCTCTGATCCCGAGGTGAGGACATGGCTCGAGGGAAAAATTCCTTCAGCTGCGGCGGAACCCCCTGCCGCGTCGCCCGCCGATACGATTTCGAGCTGGGAGGCAGCCATCCGCGATCGCATCGGTGGGCTTTTGGGCGCAGTTCCCCGCATACCGGAGGAGCTGGCAAGCGGCGCCGCTGTTGTCTCGCGCGACGTGAACTCGGGAAGGCCCGGGCTTGTGGTCAGCATATTGGCCGTACTGATCGCCGCTGGCCTGGGCGCCGAGTGGCTGATCCGAAGGGTCTTTGCCCGGGCACGTAAATCCGGCACAAAAGAGGAAGCCGGACAGGAGATCCTGTCGGAGGTCGCTGCCTTGCTGACGTTTGCCTTGGCCAGCATCGGTTCGTTCCTGGTATTCGAATGGCCGCCCTTGCTGCGTAAGATCATCCTTACGCTGCTTGTAGCCTTAATCGTGTTTCGGGCCGTTCGGGCGATCAGCAAATTTCTGTTTGCCGTGAGCGGCTCCAACGGCATTGCCGATCAGCCGATGTCAGCTTTGGCAAGCGATGCGGCACCTCGTTTCTGGCTTTGGCGGATCAGCCTTGTTGCCGGCTTTCTGCTGTTCGGTTGGGCCATCGTCAGCCTCATGCCGGAGCTGGGTTTTTCCATCGAGGTGGTTCGGCTCACCGCGTTTCTGGTCGGGTTGGGCATTCTGGCAACCGCGGTCGAAGTCGTCTGGCGGCGCCCCGACAAGCCGGCTTCACTTGTCGTCAAGTCACTGCTTACCCTCTATCTCGTCGTGCTTTGGTCGGCTTGGGTCATGGGATTGCTGGGAGTGCTGTGGCTCGGGATCTATTCGCTGCTGTTGCCGGCTCTGGTGCGGGGCGTTGGCGATGTGGCGCAGGCCTTAGCAACCAGAGCACAGCGCACCGGGGCCCCCGGCATCGTACTGGGCGTGCTCATCGTCAGGGGTGCCAGGGCAGCGGTGATCGCCGCCGCGGTCGCATGGCTCGCCTACATCTGGCGCATCAGAGCTGCAGCCCTCGCCGGCAGCGAACCCGGCGCGATCGTGATACCTGGATTGCTCAACGGTATTATCGCCCTCTTGGTCGCCGACCTGCTTTGGCAGATGTCAAAGGCATTGATCGCCTATCGCATGGGACTTGGGCCGAAGGACGGTTCCAACGCCGATGAACTCGCCCGCAGTGGCCGCTTACGGACGCTCTTGCCGATATTCCGCAACGTGCTCGCTGTCTTCATCGGCGCCGTCACCGTGCTGACGATCCTGTCCGGGCTGGGCGTACAGATAGCACCCTTGATCGCGGGGGCGGGTATTTTCGGCGTTGCCATCGGATTCGGATCGCAGACGCTGGTCAAGGACGTACTCAGCGGCGTTTTCTACATGCTCGACGATGCCTTCCGTGTCGGTGAATACATCCAGAGCGGCAGCTACAAAGGCACGGTCGAATCGTTCAGCCTGAGGTCGGTCAGGCTTCGGCATCACCGCGGCCCGATCTTCACGGTGCCGTTCGGGGAGTTGGGAGCCGTTCAGAACATGAGCCGCGACTGGGTGATCGACAAGATGACGCTCAACGTCACTTACGATGCCGACGTAGACCTCGCACGGAAGCTCATCAAGAAGGTCGGTCAGGAGCTGGCTGCGGATCCGGAGTTCGCGGCAGACACGATTGAGCCCTTGAAAATGCAGGGTGTCGACAGCTTCGGCGACTTTGCGATCGTGCTCAGGATGAAGCTGATGACCAAACCGGGCGCGCAGTTCACTATGAAACGGCGGGCTTTCATGATGATCAAGAAGGCCTTCGATGAGAACGGCATCAGGATCGCGGTTCCAACCGTTCATGTTTCTGGAGGAAGCGACAACGCCGCCGCCGCGCAGCAAGCGCTGAACATGAGCAAGGCCGCCGAGCTGGCGGCCAAGGCACCTGTCGCCCCCTAAAGCGTAAAAACGGTGGACTCTCGTAAGTTCGGGAGGGGGCTGGTCCCGCGGCAGCAAGGATCGCGCCTGCGACTTGCGCGATGGCGTAGGCGACCACGCTTCGGCGACGTATACCAAGTGCAATATGGTATGCTCCGCCTGGATCCCGCGGCTTGAGAGCTCTTCCAGGTAAGACGGCGTCTTACCTCGTCGACCATCGACCATCACGCAAGGCCGGGAGGTGTCGGTTAACCGCAGAACAATGTGCAGATTTTCGAATATCGCATGGAATAAAATCTGGGCGTTTGGATAGCTGAAAGGGTGGGGTGTGACGCAGTCCGATAATAAAAGGCCCGAACCCGGCGTGCCGGACGACTCGATCGACATGCTGCTGCGGTTTGCCGCTATGATGTTTCGTTCCGGGGGCACCGCCACCCGTACCCGCGAACTTGTGGGGGCGATGGCGCACCGCCTCAACCTGGAAACGCCATCGGTGAGTCTCACGCTCGAATCCGTCACCCTCAGTGTTTATCGCGGCAGCGAACAGTTCGTAGCGATACGCGAGATCGGTCCGCCCGGAATCGACTTCAGGCGCCTCGGTGAGTTGGAGCGGCTTGCGAACGCGCCAGAGGCAACGGCACCGCCACACCGGATCGCGACAGAACTTGCTGAAATCGAATCGCGCGCGCCTCGATATTCCGGGTGGCAGATGGCGATCGCGATCGGCCTGGCCAGCGGAGGGTTTGCGTTCCTCAACGGAGCGGCCCTGCCGGAAATGGCCACCGCCGCGATCGGTGGCGGCACAGGTCAAGGATTGCGTTGGTGGTTGACCCGCCGCCAATTGACCGACTTCGGCACGGCGGCATTGGCTGCTGTAACCGCTGCCGGAACTTACGTTCTGGTGGCGGCGCTGGCGCACCGTGCAGGGATTGCGTTCTCGCACTATGCCGCGGGCTTCATCTCCACCATACTATTTCTCATCCCGGGCGTTTCGCTGATTGCAGGATTGTTCGACCTGTTGCAGCATCAGACGGTGGCTGCCTTAAGCCGGCTGGCACATGGCGCGTTGATCCTGTTCATCGTCGCTTCGGGGCTGAGCATCGTGATGACTGTTGCGAGCATCGAGCTGTTGCCGCGCTCTGCGCCGGCCGAGCTTGCCTATCCGTTGCGCCTTTCGCTTCGCGCCGTCGCGAGCTTCGTCGCTGGCTGCGGCTTCGCCATGCTGTTCAACAGCGCGCCATTTTTGGTGGTCGTCGCGGGCATCGTGGCGCTGGCGGCGAATAGCGTGCGCCTCGTCCTGATCGACATGGGAATGCTGCTGGCGCCGGCGGCGTTCATCGCCGCGTTTTCGATAGGAATCATCGCCGTTCTTGCGAGCCGGCGGTTGGACGCAGAGCTCATGGCCATTGTTACCCCGCCAGTCGTCATCATGATTCCGGGTCTCTACGCATTCGAGATGCTTGTTCTGTTCAACCGGGGGCAGATGCTCGAGGCCATGCAGGCCTCGGGGGCAGGCATCTTCGTGATCAGCGCGCTGGCGATGGGGTTGAGCGTGGCGCGCCTTGCAGTCCCGTGGGAACGATAGTCGATACTTGAAAGCTGTTCTACCGTGTAGTATCCGCCGTCAATGAAGAACGTATCACCGCGCGGCCTCTTGGCCGGAAGTAGCGCGGATGGAGAATACGTCTGTCTCGTTTTCCGGGCTGGCTCAAATGAGAGCAGGCATTGGCGGCCAGCGGCTGTAAGCCTCTCTCCATCGACCACGGCATGCCTGGATCCAACATTGATCGGCCTGGACTCGCCGATGCCCTCGAGGAGGTTCGACCAGGGGATATGCTTGGGTGGATCGAGGACTACAACGAAATCCATCCCCATTCCGCGCCCATGATGGCTTCCCCCAGGCATTTCATCAGGGCTAAATCAACCTAGCCGATCTGTCTGGTGAAACGGGGAGCACTCCACGCATGGTTGCGGAGATGCTTGGAATTCCGACGTCGACGGTCAATGTGGTTGACCAATCTAAGCGCTGGGGAAGTTGTGATGCTCGGGGACGCATCCGCTTAAACTGGCGCTTGATCATGGCACCTATGCCATTGGTCGATTACGTTATTGCCCATGAGGCTTGCCACGTCCTTAAGCACAATCATTCGGGGCGATTTTGGCGCTCGTTGGAAACGATCATGCCGGACGATGAGGATCGTTTAAGAAGGTTGGACAAGATGGGGCATTTATTCGTCTGGTGACGCGTGCAGCGAGAAATAGCGCAGGCAAAGCGCAGTGCATCACTGGTTACGATAAAAACAAAGCTTTACAACTATAGCCTTCCAATTCCGATGTCAGAAGTGGCCGGTCACTTTGCAGCGGGCTTTAAAGCTTTTTAGCAACCTCGCCTGACGCGGTGCGCTCGGGGCAGTTATGCCGAAGAGACGTTGTCCAGCCGTGTGCGAACGGAACCGATGAAATACGAACCAAAATGTGGGGCAAGGCGTGGGTATTCAGCCAACCTCGTCAAAAATCCAAGCAATTTCAGCTGGTTTTGAAGGCAACTGGCGGAGAGGGGGGGATTCGAACCCCCGATGGGCTTGCACCCATGCCGCATTTCGAGTGCGGTGCATTCAACCACTCTGCCACCTCTCCGCGGGGCCGGTTGGCGCTTTGAAGCGCGGCCGGTTCATAGCGGCAGTTTCTGCCGCTGGCAAGGGCTGCCGGGAAGAATATCTGCGATATGGTGGCTTTCGCCTTGACAAGCAAGGGGCGTTCCCGTAATCCGCGCCGTGAGGTGGTGTGGGCTCAGCCTGTGCCGCGCCGGGTAAGTGTTTGTGCCCGTTCACTGGCGAAGGTCAAGGATTTTCCAAGGCGCTTCGCTTCATTTAGCGACTGACAAAAAGACGGCCTTGCCTTTGAGGCGAAGAGCCGGAACGAACATGAAAGGACAAAATATGTTCGCAGTCATCAAGACCGGCGGTAAGCAGTACCGCGTGGCGGCCAATGACGTCATCACCATCGAAAAGCTGGATGGCGCTGCTGGCGACAAGATCGAATTCACCGAGATCCTGATGGTCGGCGCCGGGGCCGACGCCACCATCGGTGCTCCGTTCGTAGAAGGTGCCGTCGTCAGCGCCGAGGTTGTGGATCATGGCCGCGCCAAGAAGGTCATCGCCTTCAAGAAGCGCCGCCGCCAGAACTCCAAGCGCACGCGCGGCCATCGCCAGCATCACACGATCGTCCGTATTCTGGACATCGCTGCCGCTGGCGGCAAGGCGAAGAAGGCTTCGAAGAAGGCTGAAGCCGCCGCCGAAGAAGCTGCAAACTGAGTTCCGGGATCGAAGGTTTAAAGGAGAACACCAATGGCACACAAAAAAGCTGGCGGTTCGTCGCGTAACGGTCGCGATTCTGAGTCCAAGCGCCTTGGCGTGAAGAAGTTCGGTGGCGAGAACGTCATCGCGGGCAACATCATCGTGCGCCAGCGCGGCACGAAGTGGCATCCGGGCGCCAATGTCGGCCTCGGCAAGGACCATACGATTTTTGCGCTTACGGCAGGCAATGTGGACTTCCGCAAGAAGGCCAACGGTCGCGTGTACGTGTCTGTAATGCCGAAAGCGGAAGCAGCGGAATAAGCCGGTAGCGCTCTAAAACAGCCGGCGTCTCATCGACCCGGCTGACGCACCGCAAGGTTCAAAGCCAGACTTCAAAGGGGAGATGGGGCGATACCCAACTCCCCTTTTCGCATGTCTGGAGGAAGAACCATGCAAACCGAGCTCGCCAGGGAAGACCAATCACGGTCTCCCGAACAGAGGCTGAGGCCTCAGCGGTCAAGGACCGATTGCCCGATATTGTTATCGCCCAGGCTCGTTATGCGCGCGCCCCATGAAGACGATATCGACGCCCTTGCCCATCTTGCCAACAATGCCAACATTGCCACCATGGTCTCGCGCATGCCGCATCCCTACACCACGGCGGATGCGGCCGACTTCGTGCGACGCGCGAAAGCCGGCACGAACGGCCCCGGCACGATTGGCAAGTGCGTCTACGCGATCACGAAAGCGGACAATGGCGCATTTCTCGGTTGCTGCGGGGTGGAGCCGCATGCCGACGGCAAGACGGTCGAACTCGGCTACTGGCTGGGCGAGCCTTACTGGAATCAGGGCTATGCCACCGAGGCGGCACAGGCTTTGACCGACATGGCCTTCCGTACCCGCGACATCGACCAGATCGATGCGCGCTGCCGGGTCATGAACATCCCTTCCCGCCGGGTCATCCAGAAGTGCGGCTTTCAGTTCCAGGGTTCGGGCATGGTCGGGAGCCTGGCGCTTGGCGGCATGGTCCCCGTCGAATGGTACCGGCTCGACCGGAAGACCTGGGTCTCGTTGAGAAGCTGGGGAGGTGCCCGATGAACGCACTGGTCACAGCGCGGCCGGCAACGGTCGCCCGCCCCGGCCCCGGCCCGGCACCGGTCATCGAAACGGCGCGGCTGCGGCTCCGTCCGCACCGGCTTTCCGATGCGGCGGCAATCGCCGACTCGCTCAACGACTTCCAGGTAGCGCGGATGCTCTCTCGGGTGCCCGCGCCCTACGATCAGCAGGACGCGTTCGACTGGCTGAACCGGCAGACGGCCAACATGCTGACGGCCGATGTCATGCCGGATTGGACGCTCGCCATCACCACCCAGGGTGACGACGTCCATATCGGCTGCATCGGCATCGAGCTCAGAAACGGCCAATGGCATGTCGGCTACTGGCTGAACCGGTTCTATTGGGGCAAGGGGCTCATGAGCGAGGCGGTTCATGCCGCGATCGAACGGTTCTTCCGCCGCATGCCGGAAACGGTGCTGCATTCGGGCGTCTTCGCCGACAACCCGGCTTCGCTCAGGGTGCAGGAAAAGCTCGGTCACCGGCTGCAGCCAGATCTACGCGCTCGCGCGCAATGCGATGATGGCGCACATCGAGACCCGGCTTGCGGCTGAGGACCTGCGCCGGCCGGGCTGACTTGCAGAAAGAACCCCGCCGGGCACGACCTGGGCGGGGTTTGTCATACGATAATCTTTGACCTCTGCGGGAACGGCCTATATCGATGGCGACCTAAAGAAAACAGATGGCGATCCGATGAAATTCCTCGACGAAACGAAAGTCTATATCCGGTCCGGAGACGGCGGCGCGGGCGCCGTGTCCTTCCGCCGCGAGAAGTTCATCGAGTTCGGTGGCCCGGATGGCGGCGACGGCGGCCGTGGCGGCGATGTCTGGGTGGAGGCCGTCAATGGCCTCAATACCCTCATCGACTTCCGGTATCAGCAGCATTTCAAGGCCAAGACCGGCACGCACGGCATGGGCCGCAACCGCACCGGCGCCAAAGGCGCCGACGTGACCCTGAAAGTGCCGGTCGGCACGCAGATCTTCGAGGAGGACAGCGAAACGCTGATCGTCGACATGGTGGCGGAAGGGCAGCGCTACCGGCTTGCCGCCGGCGGCAATGGCGGCTTCGGAAACGCGCATTTCAAGTCCTCGACCAACCAGGCACCCAATTGGGCCAATCCCGGGCTCGAGGGCGAGGAGAAAACCATCTGGCTGCGGCTGAAGCTGATTGCCGATGCCGGCCTCGTCGGTCTGCCCAATGCCGGCAAATCGACTTTTCTCGCCGCCTGCACCCGCGCCCGGCCGAAAATCGCCAACTATCCTTTCACGACGCTGCACCCCAATCTCGGCGTCGCGACCGTCGACGAGAAGGAATTCATCATCGCCGACATTCCCGGGCTGATCGAAGGGGCGCATGAGGGCGTGGGTATCGGCGACCGCTTTCTCGGCCATGTCGAGCGCACCCGCGTGCTGCTGCACCTCGTCTCCGCGCAGGAGGAGGATGTCGCCAAGGCCTACAAGACGGTGAAGCACGAGCTCGAGGCCTATGGCGGGGGGCTCGAGGAAAAGCCGCAGATCGTGGCTCTGTCGCAGATCGACGTGCTCGACGAAGCCGAGTTGAAGGCGAAGAGCAAGGCGCTCGGCAAAGCCTGCGGCACGCCGCCGCTGCTTATCTCCGCCGTCACCAACAAGGGCATGACGGAAACACTGAGAGCATTGCGCAGCGTCATCGACGCGGCCAAGGCGGGCGAGGAGGACGCCTGAGCATGACCAAGGCCCGCAAAGCGCTCGATAAATACCGCCGGGTCGTGATCAAGATAGGCTCGGCGCTGCTCGTCGACCGCAAGACGGGTTTGAAGAAGAGCTGGCTCGACGCCATGTGCGCCGATATCGCGGCCCTCAGGGCCAAGGGCGTGGAGGTGCTCGTCGTCTCCTCCGGGGCGATCGCGCTCGGACGCACGGTGCTCGACCTTTCCGCGGGTGCCTTGAAGCTCGAAGAGAGCCAGGCGGCCGCCGCCGTCGGCCAGATCGTGCTGGCGCGTGCCTGGTCGGAGAGCCTCTCCACCCATGCGATCGTCGCCGGCCAGATCCTTCTGACGCTCGGCGACACCGAGGAGCGCCGGCGCTACCTCAATGCCCGCGCGACGATCGGCCAGCTTCTGAGGCTTGGCTCCGTGCCGATCATCAACGAGAATGACACGGTCGCCACGACCGAAATCCGCTATGGCGACAACGATCGGCTCGCAGCGCGGGTCGCGACCATGGTCGGCGCCGATCTTCTGGTCCTGCTTTCGGATATAGACGGGCTCTATACGGCACCGCCGCATCTCGATCCGAATGCCCGCCTTCTTGAAACCGTCGCCGAAATCACGCCCGACATAGAGGCAATGGCAGGCGGCGCAGCCTCGGAACTCTCGCGCGGCGGAATGCGCACCAAGATCGACGCCGGCAAGATCGCCACCACGGCCGGCTGCGCGATGATCATCGCCTCCGGCAAGCCAGAGCATCCGCTGGCAGCGGTGGAAGCAGGTGGGCGCTCCTCCTGGTTCGCCCCCGCCGGCTCTCCAGTAACGGCCCGAAAAACCTGGATCGCAGGGCAGCTTCTGCCGGCCGGTTCGCTCTCGATCGACGCCGGGGCGGAAACGGCGCTCAGATCCGGCAAGAGCCTGCTGCCGGCCGGTGTCCGGCAGGTGACGGGAAGCTTCGGCCGCGGCGATACCATTGCCATAATCGGCGCCTCAGGGCGCGAGATCGCCCGCGGGCTCGCCGGCTACGACGCCGAGGAGGCGCGCCAGATCGCCGGCAAAAAATCGGCTGAGATCGCCGTCATTCTCGGCTATGCCGGCCGCGCGGCCATGGTGCACCGCGACGATCTGGTCATGACGGCTCCATCGGGTGGGCGCCTGGCGGAGGAAAGCGACGAGGGAAAGGGCAAGCTCCATGCTTGAAACGGTCGAGAACGGCGATGACGTTAAGGCGATTATGCTGGAGATCGGGCGCCGCGCCAAAGCGGCCGCTCGGCCGCTCGCCGTTGCAAGCGCCGAGCGCAAGCATGCGGCACTTGTCGCCGTGGCGGGCGCTCTTGGCGCACGGGCGGCGGAAATTCTCGCCGCCAACGCGCTCGACCTCGAAAACGCGCGGGAAAGCGGCGTCGCAAACGCCTTCATCGACCGGCTTACGCTGACGGAAAGCCGTATCCGCGACATGGCGGACGGTATTCGCGCGATCGCCGAACTCAAGGATCCCGTCGGCGAGGTGATCGCCGAATGGGATCGCCCGAACGGGCTCCACATCGAGCGGGTGCGTACGCCGCTCGGCGTCATCGGCGTCATTTATGAGAGCCGGCCGAACGTTACGGCCGATGCGGGCGCGCTCTGCCTCAAAGCGGGAAATGCAGTGATCCTGCGTGGCGGGTCCGACAGTTTCCACTCGTCGCGGGCCATCCACGCCTGCCTTGTCGAGGGCCTGAAGGCCGCCGGCCTGCCGGCCGACGCTATCCAGATGGTGCCGGTCGCCGACCGCGCCGCCGTCGGCGCCATGCTCACCGGTTTGAATGGCGCGGTCGACGTGATCGTGCCGCGCGGCGGCAAGAGCCTGGTTGCGCGCGTCCAGAACGAGGCGCGGGTGCCGGTCTTCGCGCATCTCGAAGGCCTCTGCCACATCTATGTCGATGCGTCGGCCGATCTCGCCATGGCAACGCAGATCGTCGTCAATGCCAAGATGCGCCGTACCGGCATCTGCGGCGCCGCCGAAACGCTGCTGATCGACCGCAACGCCGCAGAAAAGCTCGCAAGGCCACTGATCGAAGCGCTCGTTGAGGCGGGCTGCGAGGTGCGCGCCGAGAGTAGCCTCTCAAGCGTCATGCCTGGCCTGAAATCCGCCACCGACGAAGACTGGGCGACCGAATATCTGGACGCGATCATTTCGGTGAAACTGGTCGACGGCATCTCCGGCGCGATCGAGCACATCAATATCTGGTCCTCGGCCCATACGGAGGCCATAATCGCGGAAGAGCCGAGGGTGGTGGAGCGCTTCTTCTCCGAGATCGACTCGGCGATCCTCCTGCACAATGCTTCGACGCAGTTCGCCGATGGCGGCGAGTTCGGCATGGGCGGCGAGATCGGCATCGCCACCGGCAAGATGCATGCGCGCGGACCCGTCGGCGTGGAGCAGCTCACCTCGTTCAAGTATCGTGTGCGCGGCACGGGACAGGTGCGGCCCTGACGACACCGAGCCAAGTGAATGCGCGCTATCTGAAGATGCCGCATGTCGAGTCCGGAATGACGGTCGGCCTGTTCGGCGGGTCCTTCAATCCGCCGCATGAGGGGCATGCGCTGGTAGCCGAGACCGCCTTGCGGAGACTGGGGCTCGATCAGCTCTGGTGGATGGTGACGCCGGGCAATCCGCTGAAGGACCGCAACAATCTGGCGCCGCTTGGCGAGCGTATCGCCAGGAGCGAGAAGATCGCTCGCAATCCACGCATCAAGGTGACCGCTTTCGAGCAGGCGCTTGGCCAAAGCTATACGGCCCGTACGCTCGAGGTGATCCAGGCCCGCAATCGCGATGTGCGTTTCGTCTGGGTCATGGGCGCGGACAATCTCAAGAATTTCCACCGCTGGCAGGACTGGCGCAGGATCGTCGCCACCTTCCCGATCGCCGTCATCGACCGGCCGGGGTCGACCCTTGCCTATCTCTCCTCGCCGATGGCGAGGGCTTTCAGCCAGGCTCGCGTCGACGAAGATCGCGCGGGCAGCCTGGCGTTGCGCCGCGCGCCCGCCTGGACTTTCATTCACGGACCCCGTTCGGGCCTGAGCTCGACGGCACTTCGTTCCGCTAATTCCGGGTGAATTTCCGTTCCAGAAAGGCTCTAACCCATTGGAATCGGCCAGATTCATAATATCGGGGAGAGCCGACCTGAAATGATCGTTATCTCATGTCTTGAAACCGTATGGGTTTGATGCCTACATTTAGGTACGGTTCGAAGAAATATTTCGAATCGAACGTGCCTGTTCTGTTCACTTGGAAAGGAAAAACCCTGACAACAGCACACGCCAAGGGATATGCGGTCTCCGCGATCCCGCGCAGCACGGAATCGAGCGACGAAGCCGCTGTCCGTGCGCTTCAACTGGTCCTCGAAAGCCTAGAGGACTCGAAGGCAGAAAATATCGTCACCATCGACATTGCCGGGAAATCGGCGCTGGGAGACTTCATGGTCGTTGTCTCCGGGCGATCGAACAGGCATGTGATAGCCATTGCCGATCACCTGATCACGGACCTGAAGGACGACGGCCTCGGCAGGGCTCGCGTCGAGGGACTTGAGAGCGGTGACTGGGTACTGATCGACGCCGGCGACGTGATCGTTCATATCTTCCGGCCGGAGATCCGGGAGTTCTACAACATCGAAAAGATGTGGGCGGCTCCCGACGTCGAAGACGGTACCCTGCACTGAGAAGCACCGCCCGATCCTGACCATCGTCTCAGGACGGAGCGACCGCCGGTGCCAATCGTGAAATAAGGCTGCCACCGCCGATGAGGCGGATGGCGGCAAGAGTTGTTTTTGCCGGTTGAATTTGGCGTCGGCCGGCGCCGGCTGGGACGGATCGGGTCATGCGCATCGGACTTTTCGCAGTGGGCCGCCTCAAGGCGGGCCCGGAGAAGGATCTTGCCGTCCGCTATCTCGACCGGTTCGCCAAGACGGGGCCGGCGGTCGGCCTCGAGCTGGCCCGCGTCGCCGAGACGGTTGAGAGCCGCGCTGCCAACGCCGAGACGCGCAAACGCGAGGAGGCCGTTCAGCTCGAAAAGGCACTCGTCGACGGCAGCCTTCTCGTGTTGCTCGACGAGCGCGGCAAAGCGCTCGACTCGGAAGCCTTCGCGAACCTGCTCGCTACTTTCAGGGACAGCGGCAAACGCGATCTCATGATCGCGATCGGCGGCGCAGACGGCCTCGACCCGGCGCTCCACGCACGGGCGGACGCCGTGCTGTGCCTCGGCAAGATGACCTGGCCGCACCAGCTCGTTCGGATCCTTATCGCCGAGCAGCTCTACCGGGCCGTGACGATCCTCTCGGGGCACCCCTATCATCGGGCGTGATCAAGCGGAGAGCTTGCCACTCATCCCGCTGCCGCGACCGTTCTCCCCGTTTTGACGGGAAGAAGGGCAAGCCGAGAGCGCCCGCTTCAAAACGGAGCAAGACAGCGGCCGCGGGTCCTGATCTCTACGAACACCGACATCACCTCACCCCCCAATAACGCGATTATGTATTGGTGTGCCCGGCAAATCAGAATAGGGTCCCCTGACTTTGGACTTACGTGACTGGATGAGACCTCCAACGAATAGAGCCGATCTGATATCCTATGCGCGCCGGATCGGCCGCGGCATTGCGGTCGCGTCGCTTTTGCTGTCGATGATCGGCCCGGCTGCGGCTCAAAACGCGCCAGCCGATGTGTTTGCCGATGCGCCCGCGGGCAGGAATGCCGCCGGGCAGACGCCGCCGGACCCGGCAGCCGATCTTGCGGTTCGTCGCGACAGTACCGCTAGCGAACTCGAGGCGTTGTCCAGGACGATCACGCTTTCGCGGGAGCGCTCCCAATCGCTCGAAAAGACGATCGCCGAGATCGACAAGAACAACGAGGCCCTTCGTGACGCCCTCGTCTCTTCGGCAGCCAAGCGGCAGGAACTGGAACGCAAGATCGTCGACGGGGAGAAGAAGCTTGGTGATTTGCGCGTCAAGGAGGATGTGGTGCGGCGTTCGTTGCGCGCCCGTCGCGGTCTTCTTGCCGAAGTACTCGCCGCCCTTCAACGCATGGGCCGCAATCCGCCCCCGGCAATCCTCGTGACGCCGGAGGATGCACTCGGCTCGGTGCGCAGCGCCATCCTGCTCGGCGCCGTCGTACCTGAAATCCGCGAACAGACCGAAAGCCTCATCGCCGACCTGAAGGCGCTCGCGGACATCCGCGTCGGCATCGCCAGGGAACGCGAGGAACTGACCGCGGCAATGACCGCCAGGCTCGAGGAAGAGCGGCGTATGTCGATGCTCGTCGCCGAGAAGGAGAAGCTGAGGCAACGGAATGCGGCAGACCTGGCGGCCGAACAGCGCAAGGCCGAGGAACTCGCTTTGCAGGCAACCAACCTCGAAGGACTGATCGCATCGATCGAAAACGAGATCTCCTCCGTACGCGAGGCGGCTGCCGCCGCCCGTGCCGAGGAGGAGGAACGCCGCCGCATGAGCGAGGCTGAACGCGAGGCTGCGCGGGAGCTCGCGAGGAGTGCGGTGCCCGACAAAAACCGCATTGCCCCGGCATATGTCTTTTCCGAGTTGCGGGAGCGGCTGGTTTATCCCGTCGCGGGTTCGCTTGTGCGCCGTTTTGGCGACGCGGACGGAACAGGGCATTCGCTGCAGGGGATCATGCTTGAGACCAATGCAGACGCGCTGGTGACCACGCCGGCGGACGGGTGGATTGTCTATGCCGGGAGTTTCCGCAGCTACGGGCAGATGATCATTCTCAACGCCGGTGACGGGTATCACATCGTGCTCGCCGGCATGGAGAACGTCACTGTCCGGCCTGGGCAGTTCGTGGTGGCCGGAGAGCCGGTGGGGACGATGGGTGCAAAAAGAGTGGCGAGTGCGGCAGCCTTGGCGCTGGAAACCGACAGGCCAACGCTTTACATTGAGTTCAGAAAAGACGGGAAACCGGTTGATTCCCGACCGTGGTGGACCGCAGCAGAGGTTGGAAGGGCGCGAAATGATACGTAGAGCTTCACTTGTCCTGGTCGGGGCGCTGATGGGCGCGACGGCGATGGGCGTCGTCTATTCGGCAACGATGCCGGCCGTGGCCGCGAATTCGTCGACATACCGCGAACTCGCCATCTTCGGCGACGTCTTCGAGCGCGTGCGTGCGCAGTATGTGACGCCGCCCCAGGACGACAAGCTGATCGAGAACGCGATCAATGGCATGCTCACCTCGCTCGACCCGCATTCGAGCTACATGAACTCGGCCGATGCCGAAGACATGCGCACCCAGACGCGCGGCGAGTTCGGCGGCCTCGGCATCGAGGTCACCATGGAGGAAGACCTCGTCAAGGTAACGAGCCCGATCGACGACACGCCCGCCGCCCGCGCCGGCGTGCTGGCAGGCGATTTCATTTCGAAGATCGACGGCCAGGACGTCCGCGGCCTGAAACTCGAAGAGGCGGTCGACAAGATGCGCGGCGCCGTCGGCACGCCGATCAAGCTGACGATCCTTCGCAAGGGAGCCGAAAAACCGATCGAGCTGACGATCGTACGCGACGTGATCGCCGTACGCGCGGTGAAGGTGCGTGTCGAAGGCGATGTCGGCTATCTCAGGGTTATCTCGTTTACGGAAAAGACCTTCGAAGACCTGAAGAAGGGCATTGAAAAGATTCAGGCGGAAGTTCCGGTGGACAAGCTCAAGGGCTATGTTCTCGATCTGCGCCTCAACCCGGGCGGCCTGCTCGATCAGGCGATCAATGTTTCGGACGCGTTTCTGGAGCGTGGCGAGGTCGTTTCGACCCGCGGCCGCAATCCGGACGAAACCCGCCGTTTCAATGCGACCCCCGGCGATCTCGCCGACGGCAAGCCCGTCGTCGTGCTCGTCAACGGCGGCTCGGCATCCGCTTCGGAAATCGTGGCCGGAGCGCTGCAGGACCTGAAGCGGGCGACCGTTCTCGGCACGCGCTCCTTCGGCAAGGGCTCGGTGCAGACGATCATCCCGCTCGGCGAGGCCGGCGCACTGCGCCTGACGACGGCGCTCTATTACACGCCGTCCGGCAAGTCGATCCAGGGCACCGGCATCACGCCGGACATCAAGGTCGAGCAGCCGCTGCCCCCCGAACTTCTGGGCAAGGTGGAAGCGCAGGGCGAATCCGATCTCAGAGGCCACATTCCGGGCCAGGAAGAGACCGAAGAAGGCTCCGGTTCCGTTGCCTACGTGCCACCGGAGACCAAGGACGACATTCAGCTCAACTATGCGTTCGACCTCTTGCGCGGCAAGAAGACGGATCCGTCCTTCCCGGCCAATCCGCAGCAGGCGCAGCTGAAAGAATAGGGCCTCGACAGGGCCGACAAAGAGGCGCCGGGCTGTTCAACCCGGCGCCTTTATATTATCCGTCGCATGTAGTCGGATGTGCGGTGATTCTGATCCCCTTCGAATTCATCGTCATGCCGGCCGCGATATGAGCCCAGGATCGAAGCTCTGCCGAGGCCCCGTTTGGCAACTGATCTCAACGCCCCCCTTGGACAGAACCGCAAGGAGAGACGCGCGCATAAGCGCGATCTTCGTCGCCTCCTGCGCTATTCGGGCCTCAGTCTTGCAGCCGTCGCCATCATGGGGCTTTCGGCGAGGAGCGCCCTTTTTCCCGTTCCCCTGACGCGCTCCCCGGCAGCACCGACCGTGGCCGAAGCGAACCCTGTTGCCGAGGCATCGTCCTCCGGCGCGCCCGTAACATCGCCCTCGCCGCTGAAGCGCAGCGGCGCTCTCTCCGGCGCCGATGTCGAGGAGGTTCTGACCGACCACGGTGCGACGGTCCGGAAATACACGCCCCGTCCACGCGAAACCGGCGGTCCCGCCTTTATCGATGTCGGGTCGACGCGCGGCCAGGACCCTCGCATGGCAGCGCTTCCGAATGAAAGCCTGCTGGAGGATCGTCCCGAAGGCAGGCTGCCGATCATCGGCCCGGACGGCCTGAGACCTATGGAGCAATATGCGCGTCCCTGGTCCGGCGCGCGCGGAACGCGGATCGCCATCGTCGTCGGCGGCCTCGGCCTCAGTCAGACGGGAACTCAGCGCGCCATCCGCGATCTGCCGCCGGAAGTGACGCTCGCCTTCGCGGCGGCCGGTAACAGCCTCCAGCGCTGGATGCAGGAGGCGAGGCGCGACGGCCACGAAATCCTGCTGCAGGTACCGATGGAACCATTCGACGCCCCCGACAACGATCCGGGGCCACCTGCGCTCAGGGTTTCCGCGGATGCGCGGGAGAATCTTGCGCAATTGCATAGGAGCATGGGGCAGATCACCAACTATACCGGGGTCATGAACTATCTCGGCGGGCGGTTCCTTTCCAATGCGGATGCGCTCGAGCCGGTCATGCGCGATCTCGGCAAGAGGGGTCTTCTCTTCCTGGACGATGGCACGTCGGCACAATCCCTGTCCGGCACACTCGCCGGCGCCTTCGACGTGCCGCACGGCTTCGCCGATGTCGTTCTCGACAGCGAACTCAGCCGCAGTACCATTCTGCGCAGGCTTGACGATTTGGAGCGCATCGCGCGCAAGGGCGGTACGGCAATCGGCGTGGCCTCCGCCTTCGACGAAAGCGTCACGTCCATTGCGGAATGGATCGAGGAAGCCGGCGGACGGGGCATCGAGGTTGTCGGCGTTGCCGCGCTCGTCAAAGATCCGAAACACAATTGATTTAGAGCCTTTCCTGCTAAATGGAACCATTCTGGCGGAGCAGGTTTTCGTCAGGGCAGCGGCGATTGGCGAAGGTCGTACCCCAAGGTACGGCCGAGACGATCGCCGCTGTTCCTGGCGGAAAGATTCCCGGCCCTTCGGGTTGGCTGAAGCGGGCGGCCTGTTTGCTCGGCTGGCTTGGCCGTATGCTTGGGCTACGACGCGCGCCAGCCGAGCAAGCATTCCACTCCGCTCGAGCCAACAGAATCGTTTCCATTTAACCAGGAAAGGCTCTAAGCAGCGGCCTTGCGCGCCTGATGAGGCGCCGCAGCAGACGAACATGCAAAGGAAGGATGACACGACATGGGCAACGAAAAGGGGCGCGTCATGAAGGCAGAGGACCTGCCCTACCGGCCATGCGTGGGCGCCATGGTTCTCAACCAGCAGGGACTGGTCTGGGTCGGGCATCGGCTCGCCGTCGGCAATTCGGAATATGACGGGTCGCCGCAGCTCTGGCAGATGCCGCAAGGGGGCATCGACGAGGGAGAGGACCCGCTCGAGGCCGCCTACCGCGAACTTTACGAAGAGACCGGCATCCGCTCGGTTTCGCTCATCGCCGAGGCGCCGGACTGGATCAATTACGACCTTCCTTCGCACCTGATCGGGATCGGACTCAAGGGCAAGTATCGCGGGCAGAGGCAGCGCTGGTACGCCTTCCGCTTCGAGGGCGACGAAAGCGAGATCGCCATCAACCCGCCGCCCGGCGGTCATGAGCCGGAATTCGACGCCTGGGAATGGAAGCCCATGCATGCGCTGCCAGGTTTGATCGTTCCCTTCAAACGCAAAGCCTATGAAGAGATCGTCGCGACGTTCTCGCATCTGGTGCGTTGAGAAGAAAAGGGCGGCACGGGCCCCTCATCCGGCCACCGGCCACCTTCTTCCCTCAAGGCGGTTCCTTCTCCCCGTATAACGGGGGAGAAGGTGGCGGCAGCCGGATGAGGGGCCGCCCTTGAGATTTGATGATACCGGAGCTTACTCGGCTTCGTCGGCGGAAGCGGCGTTGAGCTGGCCGTATTTCTCATCACCGATCTTGTCGAGCAGGTCGAGCTGGGTTTCCAGGAAGTCGATATGGCCTTCCTCGTCTGCGAGGAGTTCCTCGAAGAGCTTCATCGATACGTAATCGCCGGCCGCGTGACAGATGTCGCGGGAGTTCTTGTAGGCGGTGCGGGCATCGTATTCGCCGGCAAGGTCGGCCTTCAGCACTTCCCTGACGTTCTGCCCGATGCGCAACGGTGCAACCGTCTGCAGGTTCGGATGACCTTCAAGGAAGAGGATTCGCGCAACGAGCTTGTCGGCGTGATGCATTTCCTCGATCGATTCGGCCCGCTCCTTCTTGGCAAGCAGCGTGTAGCCCCAATCTTCGAGAAGGCGGTAATGCAGCCAGTACTGGTTTACGGCACCTAGTTCGAGATAGAGCGCTTCGTTAAGCTGCTCGATGACCTTTGCGTCGCCTTTCAAGATCCGCCCTCCGGTTTTCTTCATGGAATTGTCTGAGGCGGGTCATGAAATCAAATATATCGCCGTCCGTCGAGTCGCGGCGGGCGTGATATTGTTCGGTGGTGCGGATGATGATGTCGATGACGTTGGGAAAACAGCCGCAGCAACGGCCGCGTTTTTCCATCGCATGATAGACTTTCGCCGGCACGATCAGCTGCCAACAGTCCTCATCGAGGAGGCTGACGATCGTGTCCTCGATCTCTTTCTCGGTGATGAAATTGCAACTGCAAACCAGCATTTCGTCTTGCCTGCCATACGCAACGCTCTGATTTTGCGATAAAGCAAAAGAGGATATTTGCCGTCAAGTAAAAACTCCTCTCCATAAGGTTGAAGGATTAATTAGAGCGATTCTAAACTTGACGGAAATCATCGTATTATCATCACATTAGTCGATTCTAAGGGGCAGATTTTTCTTCCTTAACTTGCAATTTCGGCAGAGCGGCCTGCGACATTTTTACACAGGCCGATCTCGCTTGGGGTGTCTAATGAAAATTGCGCCCTTTCGGCATGGCCTCGGCCACCTGAGCGGCTGCCTCGCCCTCGGGCTCTGCCCCGCCGGGCAGGCCGAGGCGCAATTGCCGGAGCTTTCTCTTTTCGCGAGCGTCCCCGCTCGGCCGCAAGGCTCCATCCGCGCGGTCGTTGGCGCCGAAACGCCGCGCCTCACGGCGCAGGAGGCCGAGCATCGGCGTTATATCCTCCAGATGATCGGCGACCACGTGAATGACGCCGCTCTGGTTCTGCAAGCGTCCACGTATTTTCACGAGCCGCGATCCCATGACCTGAGGCCGGTATTTCCGGAACGTCTTTTCCCAGACGATGATATTGGCGATTCCGGTTTCGTCCTCGATCGTCATGAAGATGACTCCATTGGCGGAGCCCGGCCTCTGCCTGACCAGCACCAGACCCGCCACAGTTACCCATTTCCCCGTTGCAGTTGCCGCCAGATCCCGGCTGCGCAGGATCCCCGTTCGCGAGAAATCCTCCCGCATGAAAGAAACCGGGTGTGCCTTCAGGGAGAGCGTCAGGGTGCGATAATCATGAATGACCTGTTCGCCTGCCGGCATTTCGGGAAGAGCAACCTTGGGCTCGGCCCGCAGATCGAGAGAACCCGCCCCCTCGAAAAGCGGCAACCGCTCCACCGCCGATTGCTCGTCGAGGGCTTTCACCGCCCAGAGGGCCGCGCGCCGGTCGAGACCTAGCGATCGGAAAGCATCGGCATCCGCAAGGCGCTCCAGAACGGAGCGGGAAAGGCCGGAGCGAAACCATAGGTCATGAACGGAGCGATACCCCTCTCCCCGGCACGCGACGAGCGCCCCCATATCCGCTTGCTTAAGGCCCTTGACCAGCCGAAAGCCCAGCCGCACGGCCTTCCGGGTTTTGATCACCTCCCGCATATCGGCATGGCGCGGGTCGACAGACTCCTTTCGGAACTGGCCTTCGCCTTCGAGCAAGGCATCCCAATCCGAGTGGTTGATGTCGACCGGCAGCACTTTCACTCCGTGTTCCCGGGCATCGCGCACCAATTGCGCCGGCGCATAGAAACCCATGGGCTGCGCGTTCAGGAGCGCGGCGCAGAAAATGTCCGGATAATAGGTCTTGAGCCAGGCCGAGGCATAGACGAGAGAGGCGAAGGAGGCGGCATGGCTTTCGGGGAAGCCATATTCGCCGAATCCCTTGATCTGGTTGAAGCAGCGCTCGGCAAATTCCCTCTCGTAACCATTCGCGACCATGCCCTCGACCATCTTCCGCTCGAAGGTGTGGATCGTGCCGGTCCGCTTGAAGGTTGCCATGGCACGGCGCAGGCGGTCAGCCTCGCTGGGCGAGAAACCGGCGGCGGTGATCGCGATCTGCATCGCCTGTTCCTGGAACAGCGGCACGCCCAGCGTCCTTTCCAGGACCGCCTTCAATTCGGGGCTCGGATATTTGACCTTTTCGCCCTTGCGCTGTCCCTCGCGGCGTTTGAGATAGGGATGCACCATATTGCCCTGGATGGGTCCGGGCCGGACGATCGCAACCTCGATCACCAGATCGTACATCTCACGTGGCTGCAGGCGCGGCAGCATGCTCATCTGCGCCCGGCTTTCGATCTGGAAGACGCCGACCGTATCGGCACGGCAGATCATGTCGTAAACGGCCGGCTGGTGATCCTGATAGATTTCGGCCAGCGTTATCGGCTCGCCGTAATGCGCCTCCAGCAGCTTGAAGCCCTTGGCAAGGCAGGTCAGCATGCCGAGCGCCAGCACATCGACCTTGAGGATCTTCAACTCGTCGAGATCGTCCTTGTCCCACTCGATCATGTAGCGGTCCGGCATGGCCGTATTCATGATCGGCACGACTTCGTCGAGCCTGTCGCGGGTAATCACGAAACCGCCCACATGCTGCGAGAGATGGCGCGGATAGTTCATGAGCAGGCTGGCATAGGCAAGGACGCGCCGCGTCGACGGGTCCGCCGCGTCGAGTCCCGCTCCCCTGGCCTGTTCCTCTGTGAAGGGCGAGTTCCCCCAGCCCCAGATGGAGCTGACGAGGGCCGACTGTACATCCTCGGAAAACCCGAAGGCCTTGGCGACTTCGCGCCCGGCGGACCGTGAGCGATAGCTGATCACCGCAGCCGCAAGGCCCGCATGCTCCTTGCCGTAGGTCCTGTAGATATACTGGATCACCTCTTCGCGCCGCTCATGCTCGAAATCGACGTCGATATCGGGCGGCTCGTCGCGATCCTTCGACAGGAAGCGGTCGAACAGCAGCGTGAATTTCTGCGGATCGACATCGGTGATGCCGAGACAGAAACAGACCGAGGAATTGGCCGCCGACCCCCGCCCCTGGCAGAGAATCTTCTCGCTTCGGGCAAATTTCACAAGCTTGTGGACGGTCAGGAAGTAAGGCTCGTATTTCTTGTCGTTGATAAGCTCGAGTTCGTACTCGATCTGACGCTGCACCTTTTCCGGCACGCCTTCGGGATAGCGCTCGGCGGCACCTTCCGAGACGAGCCTCCGCAAGCTTTCGGCCGGCGTCTCACCCCCGGCGTTTTCATCCGGATATTGATGCCTGAGCTCGTCGAGGCTGAAGGCGAGATGCCTGAAAAATTTCTGCGTATTGGCAATCGCCTCGGGATAGTCGCTGAAAAGCCGCGCCATTTCCCTCGGACTCTTCAGATGCCTTTCGGCATTCTTCTGCAGCAGGAAGCCGGCGCCGGCGACCGGCACATGTTCCCGTATCGCGGTCACGACATCTGCAAGCGGTCTGTAATCCGGATCGTGATAAAGCGCGTCATTGGTGGCGAGTAACCCGATGCCGGCTTTTCGGGCGACCGTGGCCAGCACGGCGAAATCATGCCGGTCGAAACCGTCATAGCGCGGCGCCAGGCCGAGATAGAGCCGATTGCCGGCATGTTCCTGCAGCTTCCCGAGCAGTGGCTTGAGGCTCTCCGGTTCCGGCCGTACCCTATCCGGCATGACGATCAGGAGAAGCTCCTCCTGCCATTCGAGAAGATCGGCGAGATGGAGCGTGCAATCGCCCGTCTTCGAACGCAGGTTACCGGCGCTGAGCAGGCGGCAGAGATGCCCCCACCCCCGCCGGTTCCTCGGATAGGCGAGCACGTCCGGAGTACCGTCGGCAAAAACCAGACGGGCGCCCGGCTGGAAAGGATAGTTCTCCATTTTCGCCTTGGCATGGGCTCTCACCACACCGGCAACGCTGTTGCGGTCGGCAATACCGAGACCGGCAAGCCTCGCCTTCTTGGCGAAGACGACCATTTCCTCGGCCGGCGCCGCCCCTTCGAGAAAAGAGAAATTCGTGCACGCACCGAGTTCGTAGAAGGCAGTATCCCCGCTCATGCGAAAACTCCATGCATGAACCAGCGGGGCGAGGCGGTCTCTCTTCCATAAAGGCCTTCGCGAAACAGCCAGAAGCGGCGGCCCTCCTGGTCCTCGATCCGAAAATAATCGCGCGTCGGATGGCCCTCCCCATCGATCCACCATTCGGCGGCGACGCGCTCCGGTCCCTCGGCACGGGCAACGCGATACCGGGTCTTGCGCCAGTTGAAGCTGCGCGGCGCGCCCTCGGGTACTTCGGCCGTCGCCTCCACCGGTTCGGGATGCGCGAAAATCCGAAGCGGGCGGTTTTCGGGGAAAGCCCTCTCTCCAAGGGGAGGTGATCCCAGGATCGCGGCCACGTCCGTTACGGCGGCAAATCCCCCGGCCCGTTCCGGTAGGTGGCTTTCCATAAGGGTCGCCTGCATCAGACAATCCGGCCCGAAGCGGGCGGAGACCTTGTCGACGAAAGCCGCCAGCGGCTGGCTTTCGTCGGGAACGCCGGAAAAATCCTGTTGCGCAGGATCGAGCCTCTCGCTTCTGAGAACCGAGAGCCTGACGATCTCGAAACCATACCCGGCATCCAGATCGTCATGAACCGCCTGCAGCCGTTCGCGAAAGAGGGCGGCGATACGGATGGCATCGTTCAAGGGCACGGCTGCGTGCGCTCGGACGCGAAATACCCGGCCATCGACGCGGAACAGGAGAAGCTCGAAGAGCCGCCCGCCTTCGCCATGCCGCTCCAGCGAGGAACGG
This sequence comes from Sinorhizobium medicae, assembly GCF_007827695.1. Lineage (GTDB taxonomy): Bacteria > Pseudomonadota > Alphaproteobacteria > Rhizobiales > Rhizobiaceae > Sinorhizobium > Sinorhizobium medicae. The sequence goes on from NZ_VITA01000004.1 coordinate 136,118, forward strand.
ACATCCCTGGCGAGATGCCGGGTCAGTTCGAGAATGTATTCCTCGTCCTGCAGCGGTTCGGCGAGCCGGCGCTCGGCCGAGAAACTCGGCACGGGCAGCCGGGGCGAAAGCGGCTCCTCCTCCAAGCCCCTTGCCTGATCGAGCCTCAGAAGAAGGATGGAGCCGAAGCGGCGCGCGAGCGGCGCCCGCGGCGCTTCGAGAAGATCGCCGATTTGCTTCAGCCCGACCCGTTCGAGGGCGGCAGCAGTTTCCGCCGGCAGCCGCAACGCGGCGACCGGCAAGGGCGCAAGGAGCGGATCTCCATCTCCCGGCGCGATGACATCTGCATCGCCGTAACGGGTGGCCGCCCAGGAGAGGCCGGCTGCGGAGGAAACGGTTGCCCGCGCTTCGACGCCGAGAGAGAAAAGGCGCGACAGAACATCGCTGACGAGCGCCTTCTCGCCGCCATGAAGATGGGCGCAGCCGGTGATGTCGAGGAACAGGCCGTCCTTGCCGTCGAGTGCCACGAGCGGCGTATAGCGGTCGCACCAGTCGGCAAGCGCCTCCAGAAAGGCCTGATCGGCGGCCGGATCGAAGGCGATCACGTCGAGAGAGGGACACATGGCGCGGGCTTCCGCCGCCCCCTGGCCACGCTTCAGGCCGACACGCTCCGCAACAGTATCGAGCGCGACGAGCCGCATAGCATTGTCGAGCTTGGCGGCGAAGACGACGGGCGGATGGTCAGGACGCCCGCGGGAAAGCCAGGAGGCGCCCCAACGAATGCGCGCGATGCGATCGGCCGGCAGATGCGGAAAGTGGATCGACAGGATCCGTTGGCTCATCATTTGTCTGAAGAGCGGCGTTCCAGCGCTCGTCGAGTGCGTAGAAGCGGCGGTCATGGGCGTTCCATTCAAGAAAGATGTCGTCGGAGGCTTGAAGCCTGCTTTTTTCGACAAGGAGGTGAAAGACGGGATGGCCGATGCTGCCGCAAAGCACCGAGCCGTCGGGAAGAGGACGTTCGCCGGCCGGCGCCGGCTTGACCTGAAAACGGAAAAAGGCGCTGCTCGCCTCCTCCTCGCCCGCCTGGCGGAAGACGAGGAGAGGCACGCCGCCCGCCCGGGCCCTCACATGCAGCCGCCGGCTCTCGCTCAGGGCCAGGGAGGCAGGATTGCCGCGGATTTCCAGAACGACCGCGGCGAAGACCGGCACCGAAAGAGCCGTTTCGGCGATCCAGAGCGCATCCTTGACCGTGCGTGCCGAAACGAAGAGGAAGCGTTGGACGTCGAGCCCATAGGCCTTGAGGCCAGGCGCATATGGCTGACCCGCCTCACGGGCGGCAAGCGTCTGGCTGATCCAAAGGACCGGAGCCAGACAGCCACTCTCCTTTTTCTGCCGCTGATAGAGCGCCGCAAGGGCCGCCACGAAACCGACGGCGGCCCCCGCATCGCGGGTTTCCGCATTGCGAATCTCCATCATGCCCCCGAACGGCAATCCGCCGTTCAGGACCTCATCGAGCTTCGGGACGCCCAGTGGCAGAACCTCGGGGCGGGAAGCCTCTTCCTTTCCCCGGCGAAAACCGGCGGGATCGGCCGCCTTGGCCACCGCCCGGGCGCATCCCTGCAGCCCGCGATCTTCGATCCGCGCAATGGTTTCGCGAAGGGAAAGAACAGTTTGCCGTTGCACGGCGTTTCCGGCCATGACGGTCAACTCCAATCTATGTTCCTGTTATGTTCTTATGGATTCCAGAGCTGCCCTCAGGAGTCAACAACCAATCTTGGGAATATATTCCCGCCTCCTGACGAGCGAGAATTCATCACTCGAAAAACCGGGGCAAAATCGCTATATGAGGGCAACAAGGAGTGCCCATGGCCCGCATTGACCAGACCGATGATTGGCGGGAACGCCACGCACCGACGCTTACCGTATTCGAACAGCTCGCGTTTGAAGCCTACAGCCATCTGCCTGAGGAATTCCGCAAGCTGACGACGGATCTCACGATCGAAGTCGCCGAATTTCCAAGCGACGATGTCTTCGAAGACATGGCGCTCGAAACGCCGTTCGACCTCCTCGGCCTGTTCGAGGGCCGCGGCCTCGGCGAACGCTTCACCATGGAAACCGGGGAGTTCCCGAACCGGATCACCCTCTATCGCCGTCCGATCATCGACTACTGGGCCGAAAACGAGGAAACGCTCGGCGACATCATCACCCATGTACTCATCCACGAGATCGGCCATCATTTCGGCCTGTCGGATGACGACATGGAACGGATCGAGGCTAGCGTGGAGCACGTGGGCGGCTGAGGCCTGTTGAGATTCGGGATACCCGCCGCGGCCTGTTTGATTTCCTCATCCCTGTGCTCGCAACAAGCACAGGGATGAAGGGAGAGGAGAGGCTTCAGTCTCCAATACCTTAATAGTCTTAGTCTAGTGCGCTCAGGCGCTCACACCTCTTTACCCGCTTGAGGCGTAAACTCACCCGAAAACGATCCCTACTGTTCCGACAGTTTCATATCCGGATGGTAATCCTTGCCCTCCACGTCCTTCACCACCGCCTGGCCGCATTGCATATGCTGGGTGTCGGCATTGAAGGCGTAGGTCGTCGGGCCATGCAGCGTCCACCCCTGGTTCAATGCCGCCGTCACCTTGTGACAGAAGGAGGCATCGTCGGGGCCGGTTAGAAAGCGGTAGAGTTTCAAGATCTTGCCTTTCGCTTTTCGATGATCTCCGCCTTGGCGGCGATTTTCATCGCCTGCTCGAGGTGGAGGCGCTCGACCATGCGGCCATGAAGATTGATGACGCCCTTTCCGGCATTTTCCGGCAGGCTGAAGGCCTCGATGATCGAAAGCGCCTCCTCGATCGCCGCCTCTTCCAGGCCGAAATACCGATTGGCCGCATCGATCTGGGCCGGATGAATCAGCATCTTGCCGTCATAGCCCATATCGCGTCCCTGCCGGCACTCCGTGTCAAAGCCTTCCGGATCGCGGAAATCATTGAAGACGGCATCGATCACGTCGAGCCCGCTGCCGCGCGCGGCAAGAAGAATCTGCATCAGCCAGGGGACGAGATAGTTACGGCCGGGAAGGGCGGGTACGCCCGTCTCCTTGCGGAGATCGTTCAGCCCGACGACGAAGCAATCCAGCCGTCCGCCGAAGGTGCGGCCGGTCTCGGCGATGGCCGGTCCGTTTACGACCCCGCGCGGCGTCTCGATCATCGCCCAGAGCCTCAGTTCTTCCGGGGCATCCCTTTCCGAAAGCCAGTCGAGAACGCGCTGGATATCGGCAGGGCTTTCGACCTTTGGCAGGAGGATAGCATCGGGCCGCGCGGCAAGCGCCGCTGCGAGATCGGCCTCGCCGAAGTCCGAACCCGCCGCATTGACGCGGATGATCGTTTCGGCCTGCGGCCGGTTGCCGGCAAGATGACGGACGAGCGCATCGCGTGCCTCGCCCTTCCGGTCCGGCGAGACGGCGTCCTCGAGGTCGAAGATCACGGCGTCCGCCGCCAGATCGCGGACCTTGGCGAGCGCGCGCTGATTGTCGGCCGGAACCGAGAGCACCGAACGGCGCAGCCGCACGGGGTGATGGTCGATCGCTCTCGTCATGCCGTTCCCTGTCATGGCATTCGTTGTGCCTGCCTTTCAACCTTTGCGCAAGACGAGACAAGCTATGCGCAAGACGCGATAGGCGGACCCTCTTGCAAGCCGCATCGCCAACACCCACATGGCCGATAGAAAGGTGACGCACATGCAAAGCATTCGCTCTGTTCTCTTCACGGCCGCCGCCATCACCATCACGCTCGTGGCCTTCGTCTTTACCGCCTCGCTCGCCCTGGCGCTGGCAGGGATTGCGGCCGTCGTCGCGATCGGCAGCGCCATCGCCGCAAAGCTCAACCCGCGGCCGATCCACGCCAGCACGCGCGCCGAGGCAAGGCCGGCAGGCGTCCCCCCGCGCGAGATGCGGATCTGGAACGACGGTCGGGGCACGATCATCGATCTCTAGATTAGAATTGGCTGCCGGAGCGGGATTGAAGAGAAGCGTGAAGCGGTTTTCCGCCCTGCTCCCTCTCGAAGAGAGCAGATTCTCCTTCATTTCGGCGCAAAACTGATCTAAACGCTTACCAACATTTCCGCTGAAATCGAAGGCCAAGTCATGGACAAGTTCGTCAAGCTCACCGGCGTTGCCGCTCCCCTGCCCGTCGTCAACATCGACACGGACATGATCATTCCGAAGGACTACCTGAAGACGATCAAACGCACCGGTCTTGGCACGGGTCTTTTCGCGGAAGCGCGCTACAACGAGGACGGCAGCCCCAACCCGGATTTCGTGCTCAACAAGCCCGCCTACCAGAATGCAAAGATTCTCGTCGCCGGCGACAATTTCGGCTGTGGCTCCTCGCGCGAGCATGCTCCCTGGGCTCTTCTCGATTTCGGCATCCGCTGCGTCATCTCGACCTCCTTCGCCGACATCTTCTACAACAACTGTTTCAAGAACGGCATCTTGCCCATCGTCGTCAGCCAGGAAGACCTCGACAAGCTGATGGACGACGCGAGCCGCGGCTCCAACGCCGTCTTGACGATCGATCTGGAAGCGCTGGAAATCACCGGGCCGGACGGCGGCTCGATCAAGTTCGAGGTCGATGCCTTCAAGCGCCATTGCCTGCTGAACGGCCTCGACGATATCGGCCTCACGCTCGAAAAGGGTCGCTCCATCGACAATTTCGAGAAGGCGACCGCCGCCTCGCGCCCTTGGGCCTGAACTGCCGGATGACGCGCAAGCTCATCTCGTCCGGTTCTCCCTTCGAAAGGACGGCAGGCTATTCGCGTGCCGTCGTGAAAGGCGACTGGTGCTTCGTCTCCGGCACGACCGGCTACGACTACGCCACCATGACCATGCCGGAAACGGTGGAGGAACAGGCACGCAACTGCCTGAAGACGATCGAAGACGCCCTGGAACAAGCCGGTTTCTCGCTGTCGGACGTCGTGCGCAACCATTACTACGTCACCGATGCGAGCTTTGCCGACCGCGTCTTCCCAATCTTCGGCGAGACCTTCGGCGACATCCGCCCGGCCGCAACGATGATCGTCTGCGACCTCATCCGATCGGAAATGCTGATCGAGATCGAGGTCACGGCGTTTCGCGGCTAAGCCGCTTCGCGTCGTTCGACCGAAGGCCGCATCCAAGCGGTGCGAATCGTTTTTCATTGACCGCGATCCCCGCCTCGCGCTATCAAACAATCCGTGGTGATTTGGCCGGCCGGCTTGCAGCCACGTTAAAGAAGTCGCTAAAGGGCCGAGGGAACGATAGATTTCCGAGGACCGGTCGCGATGGTTTCGCCGCCGGTTTTTTTGTATTTGATCGAGTGGACACCCATGCCCATCAAGATACCCGATACGCTGCCCGCCTTCGAAACCCTCGTACACGAGGGCGTGCGGCTGATGACCGAAACAGAGGCGATCCGCCAGGACATCCGGCCGCTGCAGATCGGGCTCTTGAACCTCATGCCGAACAAGATCAAGACCGAGGTCCAGATGGCGCGGCTGATCGGCGCCACGCCGCTGCAGGTCGAACTGACGCTGGTGCGTGTCAACGGCCACCGGCCGAAAAATACGCCCGAAGAACATCTGCTCGCCTTCTACGAGACCTTTGAAGAAGTCGAGGCCCGCAAGTTCGACGGCTTCATCATCACCGGCGCGCCCGTCGAGACGCTCGAATATGAAGAGGTCACCTACTGGAAGGAACTGCAGCGGATCTTCGACTGGACGACGACCAACGTGCATTCGACGCTGAACGTCTGCTGGGGCGCGATGGCTGCCATTTACCATTTTCACGGCATTCCGAAATATCCGCTGAAGGAGAAGGCATTCGGCGTCTACCGCCACCAGAACCTCAAGCCCTCCTCGGTCTATCTGAACGGCTTCTCCGACGATTTCGCCGTGCCCGTTTCGCGCTGGACCGAAGTGCGCCGCGCCGATATAGATCGGGTGCCGGATCTCGAAATCCTGATGGAATCCAAGGAGATGGGCGTCTGCCTCGTGCACGAGAAGAAAGGCAACCGGCTTTATATGTTCAACCACGTCGAATATGATTCAACGTCGCTGTCAGAGGAATATTTCCGCGACGTCGATGCCGGCGTGCCGATCAAGCTGCCGCACGACTATTTCCCGCACAACGACTCCGCCCTTCCCCCGCAGAACCGCTGGCGCAGCCACGCACATCTCTTCTTCGGCAATTGGATCAACGAGATCTACCAGACGACGCCCTACGAACCGGCGAAAATCGGAGCCGGAGCGTATTGAAGCGGAAAAGTATGACTTTATAGTTGCCGCACCGCCGGAAATGCCGCAGGTTGGCGCCCGATTGCGGAAATGGGGAGACAAAATGACGACCGACATGGAAATCTTCGGCCATCTGGCCTCAGGCGAGCCCGTCCACCGGGTGACCCTCAAGGGCGGCGGTCTGACGGCGTCGGTAATCACCTGGGGCTCGGTCATCCAGGATCTGCGGCTCGACGGACATGCGCCGCCGCTGGTGCTCGGCTTCGAGGATTTCCCAAGCTATCCAGCCCATTCCTCCTATTTCGGCGCCACGCCCGGCCGCAACGCCAACCGCATCGGCGACGGCCGTTTCTCGCTCGACGGCAGGGCCTATCAGCTCGAACGCAACGAGAAGGGCGTCACGCATCTACATGGGGGCAGTGACAATATCGCCAGGCGCAACTGGACGATCGTCGGACGGGACGAAGACAGTGTGACGCTCAAAATCACCGATCCGGACGGCCGTGCCGGCTATCCCGGCAATTGCACGATCACCTGCACATATCGGCTGAAGCCCGGCGGTACGCTCAACGTCGTCTACGAAACCGAGACCGACGCGCCGACGCTCGCCAATGTCTGCCAGCACAGCTATTTCAACCTCGATGGCGGATCGGACGCGTTCGGCCACGATATCATGATCGCGGCGGACCACTTCCTGCCTACCGACGAGCGGCAGATTCCAACGGGAGAGATCCGCCCCGTCGACGGCACCGCCTTCGACCTGCGCGAAATGACCTCGCTCAAGCGACAACTGGACGGCGACAGGATAGGCTACGATCACAATTTCTGCCTCTCCCCGGAACGGATGCAGAAGCGATCCGTCGCGCTGGTACGCAGCATCAATTCGGGCGTGTCGCTGGAAGTTCTGACGACGGAGTCCGGCGTCCAGCTCTATACCGGAGAAAAACTCGACGTAGCCGTTCCCGGCCTCGAAGGCCGCCGCTACGGCGCCTTTGCAGGCTTCTGTCTCGAAACACAGATCTGGCCCGATGCGGTCAATCACGAAGGTTTTCCTAACGCAATTCTGCGGCCGGGCGAAACGCTTCGGCAGGAGACGGACTACGTCTTCACCAGGAATTGAGGGCTGAGTAAGGGCAGGGACGAGCGCGCGCCCTGCCGCCGACTTTCGTTTTTGGCCGCTGACGAGGCCCGCATACGAGCTTCGGGGTTGACAAGCATCGGGTGTGTTACGTTATTACATTGCAAGGTTACGTAATAACATTATGGCCGGCCGGCGTATCCATCCGGCGACCATGCAGCCTCGAGGTTCGCCTTGCCAGACCAGATCGCCCCCACCCCCGTTACAGTTCTCACCGGCTATCTCGGAGCTGGAAAGACAACACTCCTCAACCGCATCCTTTCTGAGCCGCATGGCAGGAAATTCGCCGTGATCGTCAACGAATTCGGCGAGGTCGGCATCGACAACGACCTGATCGTCGATGCCGACGAGGAAGTGTTCGAAATGAACAATGGCTGCATCTGCTGCACGGTGCGCGGCGACCTGATCCGCATCATCGAGGCGCTGATGAGCAGACGCGATCGTTTCGACGGCATCCTGATCGAGACCACGGGTCTCGCCGATCCGGCTCCGGTCGCCCAGACTTTCTTCGTCGACGAGGACGTTCGCTCCAAGACACGGCTCGATTCCATCGTCACCGTCGTCGATGCGAAGCATCTTCTCGGCGAAATCGACCGCGCGCACGAGGCGCAGGAGCAATTGGCTTTCGCAGACACGGTCATCCTCAACAAGACCGATCTCGTATCGGCCGAGGGCGTCAAGGCCGTGGAGGATCGCATCCGCCGGATCAATCCCACGGCCGGCATTCTCAGGACTGAACGCTGCGATCTCGATATTACCAGTCTGCTGGATCGCAAGGCCTTCGACCTCGACCGCATTCTCGAAATCGAGCCCGACTTCCTGGAAGAAGAGCACGCTCACGAGCATGACGATCATGTCACCAGCTTTTCACTGGTCGAACGTCGACCCGTCGACCCTGACAAGTTCTTCCGCTGGATCCAGACAACCGCTCGGACCTTCGGCATGGACATGCTGCGGATGAAGGGCATCATCGCCCTTGCCGGCGATCCCCACCGCTATGTCGTCCAAGGCGTGCATATGCTGGTGGAAGGCGATCACCAGCGTCCCTGGACAGATGGGGAGGAGCGTGTCTCGCGCCTTGTCTTCATCGGCCGCAACCTCCCAAGGGACGTAATCTCCGGAGGCTTCGCTTCATGCTGCGCAACCCCGCCTGCCGGCGGATAGTGGAGAGTTCCCGGGCAGTGCGATGGCCGAAACCGTGCAGCGGTTCGGGCCACGCGACTTGATCAGCTCAGCACGATGCCGCCGTCCACATTCAGCGTCTGGCCGGTCACGAAAGCCGCATCATCGGAAGCAAAGAAGGCAACCGCACCGACGACATCCTCGGGATCGCCGATGCGACGCATGGCGGTTTTGTCCTGCCAGCTCTTCTTCACAGCCGGATCGTCGAGATTGACGCGCCCCATATCCGTGAGAATGATCCCGGGGCACACGCAGTTGGCAGTGATCCCGTCAACGCCCACTTCCTGTGCCAGAACGCGCGTGAAACCCATCACTGCAGCCTTCGACGCGGAATAATGGGCCTGTTCGGGTGCACCATGCTTGCCGCCGATCGAGGCGATGTTGACGATGCGTCCATATCTGCGCGCTTTCATCATCGGCAGAACGGCCTGGACGACCAGGAAGGTTCCCTTGGCGTTCACATCCATGACACTGTCCCAGTGTTCTTCGTCGAGGCCTTCGACATCACCTGAAATCAGTATTCCGGCATTGTTGACCACCGCATCGAGATGGCCGAAGGCATCACCGACGGCTTTTGCCATTGCCCTCACCTCGGCCTTGCTGCTGACATCGGCGCAAACGGTTATGACGCGCCGCCCGAGCTCTTCTATCTCCGTCGCCACACCGGCGAGAACATCCTTCTGCCGCTCAATATCGTTGATGGCGACGTCATAGCCGCGCTCGGCGAGACCGATGGCGATAGCACGGCCGATGCCGCGGCTTGCGCCGGTTACGAGCGCGGTACGGTTGGAAGCAGTCATTGGGTCCTCCATTCTAAAGAGCGGTATAGCCGCCATCGATCGTCAACACCGTACCGGTGATATAGCTCGAAGCGTCGGCGGCAAGAAAAAGGACGGCATTGGCGATCTCGCGCGGCTCGCCCAGACGTCCCATAGGTGTCATTTGCATCCAGGTGCCAAACCATTCGGGATTGCTGCGGCCGCGCAACGTCAGTTCGGTACCGACATAGCCGGGAGCGACGGCGTTTACGCGGACACCACTCTTCGCCCATTCTACGGCAAGCGATTTCGTCAGCAGGTTCACGCCGGCCTTGGCGGCATTGTAGGAAACCTGGGGCTGCGGATAGACGGTCACTTCGCCGCAGATGGATGAAATATTGACCATCGAGCCACGCCCGGCTGCGACCATGCGCCTGCCGAAAGCCTGCGCACAATGGAAAATGCCCCCGAGATCGATGTCGATCACCGTTTTCCAGTCATCCAGGCTCATCTCCAAAGCAGGCGCGTTACGAACGATGCCGGCATTGTTGACCAGAACGTCAACAGGGCCATACTCGTCATAGATGGTGTCCACGGCCCGAGCGACAGCTCCCGGATCGGTGACGTCCAGAGAAATGAAAGCGCCTTTACCTCCGGCCGCCTCGATGGACGCTACCGCCATATTACCCTCCGCTTCTTCGCGGTCGGCGACGACCACATGCGCACCGGCCACAGCCAGCCGTTCGGCGATCGCCCGGCCGATGCCCCGGGCAGCGCCCGTTACGACCGCACGCCTGCCGTCCAGCCTGAAGTCAGCGTCACTCATCTTGGTTCACCTCCCCGATCCCGAAGCGACTTCAGTGCAGGATAGAGCGCGCGGTACTGCTGATAGATCCCGTCGTAGAGCGCTGCCTCACGCGGGCGGGGCTCGATACGCTTACCCGGCCGCACCATCGCTGAAATGCCCTCGTCGATGCTGGCGAAATAGCCGGCGCCATGCGCGGCAAGAACCGCGGCACCTACGGACGGCGCATCGCGGGAGGCCGGCACGCACACCGGAAGACCGGCGGTATCGGCATGAATCTGAAGCCAGAGCTCGGATGCGCCAGCACCTCCGCCAACTGTGATTTCGCTGCCGCGATAGCCTGCTTCCGCCATGGCATCGAGAATTGCGCGCGTCCCGAAGCCTATGCCCTCCATGATGGCGCGAAAGATATGATGCGGCTCGTGGGCCAGTGTCAGACCGACGATCGCGCCGCGCGAGAGCGCATCGGTGTAGGGAGTTCGGTTCCCCTGGAAATGGTCCTGTACCAGAAGCCCGTCGCAACCGGGCTCGAGCGCGGCCGCCTTGCGGTTCAGTTCGTCGAGATCCATCGTCCCGTTCATCAGCCGGCCGAGCCAGGCGATGATCGATCCGGTGGAAGTCTGGCCCCCTTCGACGATGTAGCGGTTCGGATAAACGCAGTCACGATAAGTGCCCCAAACACCCGGTGCATGAACGGCGGATTCCGTGACGCCGAACTGAAGATGCGACGAGCCGGTGATCAACGCGAGCTGCCCGGGTTTGGCGACGCCCAGCCCGATCATGCCGATCAGGGCATCCGCGCCGCCTTGGACCAGCTTGACCCTGGTGGAGAGACCGAGTTCCTGTGCGGCAGCCGGCGATAGGGTACCTACGACTTCACCTGGGGCGACGACTCGCTGGGGCCATTTGTCGAGCAGCGCCGAAAGTCCGAGCTTCTCTACGAGCGTCCTGGCCCAGCCGCCGCGATCGGTCTGGTAGTGCCATCGTAGCGTCACGTTGTTGAGGCTCGCCGCACGCTCCCCGGTGAGCCTCAAGGTCATGAAGTCCTGGTATTCGCAGATCGTGTGTGCTTCTTCGAATATCTCGGGTTCGTTGCGGGCGATCCACAATGCCTTCGGGATCATCCATTCCGCTGACACCGGTCCACGACCGGCCCCGTTTGAAATGAGGGCTTCGTCGCCGGTTGCGAGAACCGCGTCCGCTTCATCGCTGGCGCGCACATCCATCCAGATGATCGCCGGCCTGAGCGCCTTGCCCTCACGGTCGAGCGCGACCACTGTGCAACTCGTCGTCGCAAGCGTGATCGCCTCGATTGCAGCCGGTTCCACGTCTGCCTCCGAGATCGTCCGGCGCGATGCTTCGACGAAGGCTCTCCACCAATCCTCCGGGTTCTGTTCGGCGCGCGCGCCGGCCGAAAACCTCGTCTCGTAAGGGACGGCAGCGCTCCCGAGGCAGTTGCCGGTGAGATCGTAAAGGCGTGCCCGAAGACTTTCGGTGCCGCCATCCGCGGTCAGAAAATAGCCCATTCCATCCTCCTCCTCCGCCCCTGCGGGATGGCTCCCTATTGCAGTGCGCGCATGATTTCCAATGCCTTTGCGCCATACATGACCGCCGGACCGCCGCTCATCTCCACCGCGACCTCGAGGGCCTCGACCAGTTCCGCCTCCTTGGCACCGTGCTTAAGTGCGGCATCCACATGGTAAAGAATGCAATCTTCGCATCCTTTCGATACGGCGATTGCTACCGCCATCAACTCTTTCTGCGTCGAAGTGAAGCTGCCTGACGCGGCCGCGACCTTGCTGACCCGTGCAAAGCCACCGAAGAGCTCTGGGCTGGCTTTGGCCAGCGCAGCGATCCGGCGTTGCGCATCCTTCAGTTTTTCCGAAACTTCGCTCACGGCTGTTCTCCCTTGGAAAGCAGGATTTCGAGGACGTCCTTCGTCTGGTCCCATTGCGGCATATGGCCGGACCTGGACAGGAGATGGATCGCCACCTGCGGCGGCAAAGCAAGGACCTGCCGCCACGGAATGATCCTGTCTTCGAGACCGAAGAGCACCCGCACCGGCATCGATGCGACGAGCCTCTGAAGCGCCATAAGGCTGTCCACTCTCTGGCCGGACGGACCCGCCACGGCATCGGCAAGCGCCCTAAGCCTTCCTCTCGCGAGATCAGCCGCAATCGCTTCCAATGCAGCTTCTGAAAGCTCGATGCCGTTGACGGACAAGCGGCGCAGGAGATGGGCTATTTCCCCGCTCGTGCGAGCACCAGCCATGCCATGAACGAAGCCGGTGTCGATTTCGGAACCGATGCCGGCAGGGGCGATCAACGAAAGCGACCCGATCCGGCGCGGTTCCGAAGCGGCAAGCCCGAGGGCAGCTACCGCCCCAAGCGAATGCGCGACGACGTCCACCTTTTCGATGGCGAGCGCGTCAAGAAATTCGACAAGGTCGGCGGATAGGTCGGAAGGCGAGCTAGCTTCAATCTCCGTCAGTCCATGACCGGGAAGATCCGGAGCGATGACGCGCTTGCCGGCGCGTCTGAGGCCCGCGAGGACTGCCGTCCAGGTGGTCCGGTCACCCGAAAAGCCATGAAGGAGCAGCACTGTGCCCCCGAATGCCTTGCCGCTGTCGAGGTAAGCCATGCGGCCGCGCCGAAGCGCTGCGTAGCTGGTTGCCGCAGCAGCGGGCATCCTGGATGGCACCGATTGACCGTCTGCGGCGGCCAGCACATCATGCTTCTCGATGCGGCCGCGCCGGCCAGTGCCGGCTACGGAGTTGATGTCGATGCCGCTGCGGCGCGCAAATCGGCGTGCAAGGGGCGTCGCACGGACGCGATCACCCGGGCGCTTGGGATTATCGTCTAAAGGCGGTTCTTTCGCCGTATCTGCCGTCGCCTCGGCCTTTGTCACTGCGGCTTCGGTCTCCGGTTCCGCCGCGGAGCCATCCTCGGCGGTCCAGTCGGGACCGGAGACGATATCGACGCGCGCAAGCGGCTTGCCGACCTCGATCATGTCGCCGATCTCGACGAGAACCTCCTCTAGCCTTCCGTCCCCGAGCGCCGGGAACTCGGCGATCGTCTTGTCGGTTTCGATCTCGATGATCGGATCGCCGCGGCGGAAACTGTCGCCCGGCTTGATCAGCCAGCCGACAATCTTGCCTTCTTCCATCGTCTCGCCGAGGCGAGGCATTTTGAGGATGCGTTCGCTCATGCCATCATTCTCGCGGCAACATCGGCAATCATCCTTGCGGAAGGCACGCTGCCGGACTCGAGTTCCTGCGAAACCGAGATCGGGATGTCTTCACCGGCCACGCGCAGGACGGGCTGTTCCAGAAAATCGAAACACTCCTCGGAGATGCGGGCGGCAAGCTCGGCGGCAACGCCCGAGGTCATCACCCCTTCGCTCACCACCATCGCCTTGCCTACGCGCTCGACATGCTCGCGCACCGTATCGAAATCCAGGGGATTCAGCGTCCGGAGATCAATGACGGTCGCTTCGATCCCCTTCCTGGCAAGCGCGTCGGCCGCTTCCAATGCGTAAAACACCTGTCGGGAATAGGTGACGATGACGAGATCGTCGCCTTGGCGGCGAACGGCAGCCTTGCCCCAGGGCAAAGGATCTGCGTCGAGGTCGATTTCCTCCTTGCGGGTATAAAGTGCCTTGTGCTCGATGAAGACCACCGGATCCGGTTTGGTCAGGCTCTGGCGCAGCAGATGATAGGCATCGGCGACCGTTGCCGGCATGGCGAGCCGAAGACCTGGCGTATGCATCACCCAGGCTTCGAGGCTCTGCGAATGCTGTGCGCCAGCGGAACGGCCCGTACCGCCCTGGGTTCTGAGCACCATAGGTACGCCGATCTGGCCGCCGAACATGTACCGTATCTTGGCCGCCTGGTTGGCGAGCTGATCCATGGTCATGCCCAGAAAGTCGATATACATCAGTTCTGCGACCGGGCGCAGGCCCGTCATCGCCGCACCGACAGCGGTGCCGACGATGGCCGGCTCGGAGATCGGCGTATCGATCAGTCGGTCGGCCCCATGTATCTTGATGAGATCCTTGGTGACCCCGTATGCGCCGCCATAGCGGCCCACTTCCTCGCCGATCACGACGATGGAGCTGTCATCCGTCATCGCGTCGTCCAGCGCCTTGCGGAGCGCGTCTCTGTACGTCATCGAAGTCATCATGCGTCATCCCTGGCAAGAACACGGTCGATACGGGCCCTGACGGATTCAGGCTCGGGCTCGCCGGCGGCGTAGACATCCTTGAACATCGAGCCCAGCGGCGGTGCCTTGGATTCGACGGCAAAATCGATGGTCGCATCCATTTCCGCGGCGATCGCTTTGTCCAGTTCGTCGAGTATCCGCTCCTCCTCGATACCGGTGTCGATCAGCTTGTTGCGCGCGAAAAGCACCGGATCCTTTTTGCGGCCTTCCAGTTCCTCCGCCTCCTCGCGATAGGGACTTTTGTCCATGCGTGCATGGCCGAAGAAACGATAGACCTCGACGGACAGGAATCCGGGCTTGCCGGCGCGCGCCTCGTCAACGAGCCAGCGCGCCGCGGCTTGAACTTCCTCGACGTCGAGGCCGTCGACCACCGCGCCGTTCAGCCCAAAGGCCTTGGCCCGCTGGTCGAATGCCGTGTTGCGGGTCGCCTGGTCGATGCGCGTGCCCATGCCGTACTGATTGTTGATGCAGACGAAGAGCACCGGCAGGTTCCAGAGCGAAGCCATGTTCATGCTCTCGTACAGGATGCCCTGCTGCATGGCCCCGTCCCCAAAGAAGGCGATCGAGACCGAATCCTGCTTGAGATGCCTGCTCGACAGACCGGCACCGATCACGGCGGGTATGCCGCCGCCGACAATGGCATTGGCACCAAGATGACCGAGCGCCATGTCCGCGATGTGCATCGAACCGCCCTTTCCGCGGCAGTAACCGGTTTCCTTGCCGCCGATTTCAGCCATCATCCGCTTAGGATCGGCACCGCGTGCGAGGAAGATGCCATGGCCGCGATGGTGGGTCGTGAAGGTGTCCTGGGGCTTCATTGCCGCGCAGACGCCCGCAGCGCTCGACTCCTCGCCTATGGAAAGATGCAGCATCGAACCTGCGGATTGTCCGCGCACGAAGAGTTCGCCGACCCGTTCCTCGAAGGTGCGGATGCGCCGCATCGTCCGATAGAGCTCGAGCAGGTTGGTATTCACAGGAGCGTCCACGCGTCCCTCCTTTTATGGTTCATGATTCGGGATTCCGCGATCAGAGAAGCTTGAGCTTCGTCGTCCGGGAGACGATCGCTACGGCGACCAGGATGATCAGTCCCTTGACGATGCTCTGGATGTAGGTGTCCATGCCGACAAGGTTCAGTCCGTTGTTGATGACGCCGATGAACAGTGCCCCGAAGAAGGTGCCGGTGACGGTCGCCGTGCCGGGACGGATCATCGTCATGCCGATGAACACGGTTGCCAGGCCATCGAGCAGGTAGCGCTCGCCGGCATTCGGCTGACCGGAGCCGAGACGCGCGGCCAGCAATGCGCCGGCGACAGCAGCAAAGAGGCTGCAGACGACGAGCGCCGCGGCACGGTAGAAGCGGCCGTTGACGCCCGAGAGCTCCGCCGCCCTGAGATTGCCGCCGGCCGCGTAGATGTAGCGGCCGAAAATCGTCCGCTCCATCAGGAACCATGCCAGCAGCACGAAGAGCACCATTGCATAGGCGAGCACGGGAATCCCGAGCAACCGCCCCTGCCCCATCCACAGATAGGCATCCGGCAGGCCGCCATAGATGGCGCGGCCGCCAGTCGTGAGAAAGTTGATGCCGTAAAGGATCGAACCTGTTGCCAGGGTCGCTATCAGCGAGGGCACGCCGACAAGCGTCACCAATGCGGAATTGACTGCGCCGACCGCGAAGCCGGCGCCGACTCCAGCGAGAAGCGCAAGCGGCAGCGGCACACCCGAAATCAGCAGCAACGGCACGAGGATACCGGAAAGACCAACCATATAGCCGACCGACAAATCCATTTCACGCGCGGCAAAGCCGAAGGTCAATCCGGCACCGACGATCGTCAGCATCGAAATCTGCTGGATGATGTTGAGCAGGTTGGACGCCGTGAGGAATCGATCGACGGTGATGGCGAAGCCAAGGAACAGAACGATAAGCGCGAAGAGCGTGCTGTATCTGAGGAGCCAGTCCTTGCGGCCTCGGCTCGCCGTCACGCCTTTGGCACCTGCCAGGGTTTGTGAGGTTGCATTCATTGAATTACTCCTGCCATGGCAGAGATGAATCGGATCTCGGAAAAATCGGCTCGCTCGATGATGGGGTGAGCCCGTCCGCCGACAAACGGAATGACCCGGTCGGAGATGTCGGCGATCTCCATGAGATCCGACGACGTGACGATGATGGCCGCACCCTGCGCCGCCAGCCGCTTCAGGTGACCGTGGATTTCGCGCTTGGCGCCGATGTCGACGCCTTCGGTTGGCTCGATGAAGATCATCAGGCTGTAGCGCTCGCCGGCACCGTAGAGCCACTTGCCGATCGAGACCTTCTGCTTGTTGCCCCCGCTGAGATCCTTGATCATCTGCGCCGAGGAATGCGCCTTGATGTTGAGGAGCGACATGATCTCGTTGGCTTCATGCACTTCCTTGCGCGGTGAGAGCACGCCGGTGGACCCGAAGGTCGCGTGCTGCGGATGCACCATGGCGAGGTTCTCACGCACATCCCAATCCGCGACGAGCGCGTTTTCCATGCGCTGATCGGGGATGAAGGCGACGCCGCGCTTCTGCATGTCGCGGGCGTTGACGCTCCTCAGTGACTGACCTTTGTACCGCGTCTCGCCGCGGACCACGCCTTCCCCGGTGTAGATCGACCGGGCAAAACCGAAATGGCCGGCGCCGGTAAGACCGATCAGGCCGACAATTTCCCCTGACCGGATCGCGAAGCGGTCGACTTCGACAGCGCCCGCCTTCCACTCTTCGAGTTCGAGCACCGCGTCGCCGATCGTGCGGGTCACTTGTGCCGCGGCGGTCCCCGTCCCCGCCCCGCCGGCGCGCTGCAGCATGAGATCGACGAGTTGCGCTTCGCTGGCCTCCACCGATGCGAGGGTGGAGACGTGGCGGCCGTCGCGAAGCACCGTAATCCTGTCGCTCAGCGCCTTCACCTCCGATAGAAAGTGGCTGATCAGAACGATGCCGACGCCGCGGGCCGGCAATGTCTTGATGATGCGCCAGAGATTTTCCTTTTCGCGCGCCGGCAACGTTGCCGTCGGCTCGTCGAGGATGAGCAGCCGGATATCGCCGCGCAATGCGCGCACGATTTCGATGACCTTCTGGTCGGCCATCGGCAAGCTGTCGATGGTCATGTCGAGGTCGATGGAGACCTCAGGAAACCACTTCTCGAGCAGAGCTGCCGCGCGGCTGCTGAGTTCACGCTTGTTGATGATGCCGAGCGCATTTCTCGGCTCGTCTCCGAGCAGGATATTCTGGGCGGCGCTGAGCCCGGGAACCAGGCACCCCTCCTGCGAGACATGGGCAATGCCCTTGCGCAGCGCGTCACCGGCACTGTGCAGTACCGCTTGCCTGCCGTCGATCGTGATCTTGCCGGCAGTCGGCAGTTTGCTGCCGGCCAGAACGCTGACAAGCGTGGTCTTGCCCGCCCCGTTTTCGCCAATAAGGCCGTGGACCTCGTCGAAGCGAAAGTCGACGCTTACGTCGTCGAGCGCGCGCGTGCCCGGATATTGCATGACGATGCCGGAAAGACTGACGGCCATCTGGTCCTCGCTTCCATTGCCTTTTCCCCGCATCGCGAGCGACGCTGCGGAATCCAAGTCGAGTCCGGGCCGGCTCCTCAGACGGAGCCGGCCCTTCGGTCACTTCGGGAGGAAGTCCTTGCAGTTCTGCTTGGTGACCAACGGGGCGTCCATATAGACCGTCTTCGCCGGTATGACCTTGGCTGGGTCTTCTTTCCTGACGACGATCTCCTCGATCCACGCGCCGGCCTGTGCACCCATCTTCTCGAAGGGCTGACTGACTGTGGCGATCATCAGACCGTCCGGCTTGCAGACCTCGGTGACGGCATTGGGATGGCCGTCGATGCCGATAACCTTCACGTTCTTGAGGCCGGCAGCCTGCAGCACGTTGATCGCCGCTTGCGCAGGCTCGTCCCAGGGAGCCCAGACGGCGTCGATCTCGTCTCCGAACCGGGATGCATAATCCTGCATCGTCGATGTCGTATCCTCGAAGAAGGCGGTGTAGTCGATGTTGTGCTCGGCCAGAACCTTCACGTCCGGGTATTCCCTGAGGATGGTCTCCATCACGTCGCCGCGCTTGCGGGTGCCGTGATGTTCGGCCATGCGAAGGAATATGATGCGGCCCTTCCCACCCAGTTCGTTCAGCAGATAGGGCGAAACATCCGAAGACATGGCCCAGTTATTTGTGGTGACGTCGACCAGAACGCCCGGAATGTAACCGCTGTCGACGGTGATGATCGGGATTTTTGCGTCGACCGCGGCATCGATTGCGGCGCGGGACGCGCGCAGATCCGCCATGGTGATGATGATCGCATCGACGCCGCGGGAAGCCGCGTCCTGAAGGTTGGATGCGGTGCGTTCGCCGGAGCCGCCGCTGTCGAGCAGGCTCACATTCCAGTCCTTGCCGGTTTCCTTCAGCCAGGCATCGAAGCCGGCCTTGACCCGCTGCTCGGATTGGGCGGCGGCATTTGCGTGCACCCAGGCGAGATTCAGCGCATTCGCGCCGGTTGCATTCAATAGAAATCCTACGACGGCGGCGGCCGCCGCCTTCCTCCAATTAGCTGACATTTGATCTCCTCCACGGCGGGCCACATTGACCCACTTCCCCATTCGCGCTCACTAGGCGAATGCAGTCATGTAAATTGACAGCGTTACATTTGTCAACTTAAAATACATTTGTAAGGAAAGGGATGGAATGTCGGAAGATGATGACGCGCTGATGGTGCGGGCGGCCTGGTTTTACTATGTCGGCGGCCTCAACCAGGAAATGACCGCCGCCCGGCTGGGCCTCACCCGTGCCAGGGTCAATAAAATGCTGGCCGAGGCGCGCGAGAGCGGGCTTGTCAGCATTTCGATCGACCATCGGCGGGTCGGTGTCCTGCCGCTCGAGGACAGGCTGCGCACGCGCTTCGGGCTTGATTTCTGCATCTCCACACCGGCCTTCGGGTTTCACGATACGTCCAAGCAAGACAGCGAAGTGCGCAAGCAGATCGCCTTCCGAGCCGTGGGCGTGGCTGCCGCCAATCACTTGAAAACATTGCTTTCCGAGAACGATTCCCTGACGGTCGGGACCGGTTGGGGCCGAACGATCGAACAGATGACCTTGCATCTGGCCGGCGTTCGGGCGCCGCATGCGCGCTTCATCTCGATCATGGGGTCGTTGACGGCAAACAATGCCTATAACCCGTTCGAAGTCGTGCACAGCCTCGCGAGACGCACCGGCGGCGAAGGTTATTTTCTTCCGGTGCCCTTCATCGCCGACTCGGTAGATGACAAAAAGGTCCTCATCTCACAACGTTCCGTGGTCAAGGCATTGGAAATCGCCCGCAGTGCTTCCGTCTGCTTCATCAGCGCGGGTGAATTGACGGAGGAATCGCTTTTACGGCGCCAGGGCATGATCAGCGGCACCGAACTCGAAAGCCTGCGGCAGGCCGGCGCCGTCGGCGACACCAACGGCATTTTCTTCGACAGCGAAGGGAGGCAGGTCGACCATGAGCTCAACGAACGGACCATCGCACTGGGTTTCGAAGAGCTGAAGGCTCTGCCGGTGCTCCTGCTGATCGCCGGCCTGGAGAAAATCCAGGCGGCCCGGGCCCTGCTTCGCAGCGGCGTCGTCAACGGTCTGATCATAGACGGCGATGCGGCCGAGGCGTTGGCAGCGTTGGGCGAATAGCTCGATCAGGATCCCTGCTACCAGCATGGCAATGCCAGTGTTGGAAACGGCCGCGATCGTGCGTCAGGCGCTTGTGCGCGTCGAGATCGGGAAGCGCCTCATTGCCCTCGGGGGCACGATACACGACGCCGAGGCTGCGCATCGCCGGAACGAGGCTGCGAAGTGATCCTTGCGGACACTTCGATCGCCTTTCGGCGGCTTCATTACATATCGCTATTTCTTGGAAAACTGGAGCGGGTGAGGCGATTCGAACGCCCGACCCCAACCTTGGCAAGGTTGTGCTCTACCCCTGAGCTACACCCGCTCATAAGACCCAGGTCCGGGGGTAGTCTATGGACCAGGGCGTCACCCCGTCTTGCGGCGACGGGCGCTATATGGCCCAAGCCCTTTTCAAATGCAACAGGGAAATGACGCGAACGCGAAGAATTTTTTTGTGAGCGTATGCGAAGACCGGGGATGCCGTTGTTGCGGCGGCGCAATGCCGCGCATGAGATTGCGAAATCTTCCGCCCATCCTTAAACCATGCGGGATATCGCACGGCAGAAAGGGTGACCATGAGCAAGGCAGAGCCGAAGACGGCGGAGGACCTGTTCCGTTTTCTGGACGAACTCGGAATCGAACACAGGACGACGCGGCACGCGCCGGTCTTTACCGTCGCCGAGTCGGTGGCGCTGCGCGATGAAATCCCCGGCGGACATACAAAAAACCTGTTCCTGAAGGACAAAAAGGACAATTATTTCCTTCTAACCGTCGAGGAGCACGCAACGGTGGACCTGAAGGCCGTTCACCAGATCATCGGCGCGGCAAGCAAGGTTTCCTTCGGCAGATCGGAGAAGCTGATGGAGTATCTGGGCGTGATACCGGGCGCCGTCACCGCCTTCGGGGCGATCAACGACACCGAAGGCAAGGTGAAGATCATTCTCGACGAGACCCTGATGGCTTTCGACACGATCAACTGCCATCCGCTCTCGAACGACCAGACGACCTCGATCGCGTCGAAGGACATGCTGCGCTTCATGGAAGCGACAGGACACGAGCCGCTTGTCTTGAAAGTAACGGCCTGACATACGATCTTTGGCGCGAATGCATGAAAACCGGACGCCCGAGTCCGCGAGGAGAGAAGAATGAGCGGTAGCGACAATCCCTATCAAGGTTCCTTCGGCAGCCAGATGACGGGCTCGGCTTCCTTCGGTGTACGGCCGGAAAGCGCCGCGGGCGGTCCGAACGGCTTGATCCCGGACGACCTGATCAGGGAGACGACGACCGCCGCCTTCAGTCGCGACGTGCTCGAGGCATCCCGCCAGCAGCCGGTTCTCGTCGATTTCTGGGCGCCTTGGTGTGGTCCATGCAAGCAACTGACCCCGGTCATCGAAAAGGTGGTGAAGGAAGCCGCCGGCCGGGTGAAGCTCGTCAAGATGAACATCGACGATCATCCCTCGATTGCGGGCCAGCTCGGTATTCAGTCCATTCCCGCAGTGATCGCCTTCGTCGACGGCCGACCGGTTGATGGTTTCATGGGGGCCGTGCCCGAAAGCCAGATCAAGGAGTTCATCGACCGCATCGCCGGCCCGGGCACAGACGACGCAACGGCCGAGATCGAGAATGTGCTTGGGGAAGCCAGGGCGCTGCTCGATGCAGGCGACGCGCAGAACGCCGCCGGCCTCTACGGTGCGGTCCTGCAGGCGGATCCGGAGAATGCCACGGCAGTAGCCGGGATGATCGAATGCATGATCGCGCTCGGGCAGCTCGCCGAGGCACGCCAGGCGCTTTCCGGCTTGCCGGAGGCGCTCGCCAATGAAGCGTCCGTCGCTGCCGTCTCGAAAAAGCTCGACCAGATCGAGGAGGCCCGCAAGCTCGGTGACCCGACGGCGCTCGAGCGTCAGCTCGCGCTCGATCCGGATGACCACGGCGCACGGCTCAAGCTTGCCAAGATCCGCAATGTGGAGGGCGACCGGGCCGCCGCCGCCGAACACCTCCTGACCATCATGAAGCGCGACCGCAGCTTCGAGGACGACGGCGCCCGGCGCGAACTGCTGTCGTTCTTCGAGGTATGGGGGCCGAAGGATCCGGCAACGATCGCGGCACGGCGCAAGCTGTCGTCGATTCTCTTTTCGTAACGGCTGCGCGGCAATTTTTTCAGCCGCAGCCGATCGATTCCGGTGCACTCCTTCTTGAGAATTCGGAGTACCGCACCATTTTTTGGTCCTACAGCGCCGCGTGTCGACGAGGCGCGGCCGCCATCTGCAGGGTCTGTCGGAATGCATGTCGGAAATGCGCGCTATCTCGGTCCGAAGGACTTGCCGGAGATTCTTCCGGTGTTTCCCTTGACGGGCGCGCTGCTGCTTCCCGCCGCGCAGCTGCCGCTCAACATTTTCGAGCCCCGCTATCTCGCAATGCTCGATGACGCGCTCGCCGGCAATCGTCTGATCGGCATCGTCCAGCCCTCCTTCGCGGAAGGCCGCAACGACATCGATTCCTCGCCGGTCCCGGCCCTTTGCCAGGTGGGCTGCATCGGCCGCATCACCTCTTTCGCCGAAACCGGCGACGGCCGATACATCACTTCGCTAACCGGCGTCTGCCGTTTCCGGCTCTTCTCCGAGGTCGCCGGCGCCCGCGGCTATCGGCGCTTCCGCATCGGCCCCTTTGCCAGCGATCTCGAAAACGCGGACGATGAGAGCCTTGTCGACCGGGGCGCCCTTCTGGCGGCCTTCCGTGCCTATCTCGACGCCAACAAGCTCGAGGCCGACTGGGAAAGCGTGGAACGGGCAAGCAACCGTACCCTCGTCAATTCCATGGCGATGATGTCGCCCTATGGGCCGGCGGAAAAACAGGCCCTGCTGGAGGCACCCGACCTCAAGACGCGCGCCGAAACGCTGATCGCCATCACCGAGATCGTGCTCGCCAGGGATTTCGGCGATCTCGACAACATCCTGCAGTGAAAAGAGCATGGACGTCAACGCAAGCAAGGTCGACCCGAAACTCCTGGAACTGCTCGTCTGCCCCCTGACCAAGGGCCGCCTCAGCTACGATCCGGAAGCCAACGAACTGGTCTCCGAAAAGGCCCGCCTCGCCTATCCGATCCGCGACGGCGTGCCGATCATGCTGATCTCGGAGGCACGCAAGATCGAAGAATAATGTTCGGAGCGGACGCTGCCGCAGACCGAGAAAGAATTCAAATTATCTCAAATCGGCTCGCCGGCGAGCAACCGCGGATCGTTTCTGCCGGGCGCACCCGCCGCCTGGCGGATGAAGAATTTCTTGAGCGACGGCATGCGGTCCACGACGCCGAGTCCGAAATCGCGCGCGACCCGCACCGGCATGATGTCGTTGGAGAAGAGCCTGTTGAGGACGTCCGTCGTAACGCCCATCCGGAAGGTATCGAAACGCCTCCACGTCTGATAACGCTCGAGAACGGCGAGTGAGCCGATATCGAGGCCGAGGCGGTCCGCTTCGACGATCGTTTCGGCAAGAGCCGCGACGTCCTTGAAGCCGAGGTTGAGCCCCTGTCCGGAAATCGGGTGTATCCCATGTGCGGCATCCCCGGCGAGCGCGAAACGCGACGCGACGAAATCCCGCGCAAGCGTGAGGCCGAGCGGGAAGGCGCGCCGTCCGCCCACCACCTTGAGGCGGCCAAGCTTATGGCCGAAGCGACGCTCCAACTCCTCCTCGAAGATGAAATCATCTTCCTTGACCAGGCGCTCTGCATCATAGGTGCTCTCCGTCCAGACGAGCGAGGAGCGATTATCCTTGAGCGGCAGCGTCGCGAAAGGGCCGGCCGGCAGGAAATGCTCCTCCGCCGTTCCGCCGTGCGGCCGCTCGTGCTCGACGGTCGTGACGATGCCCGACTGGCCGTAATCGAATTCAACGACCTTGATGCCCGCCGCCTCGCGCAGCCTGGAGCGAACGCCGTCGCAGGCGACCAGCAGCCGCGACTCGACCGCCTCCCCTCCAGCGAGCGTAACGGCAACGGAATGATCTCCGGTCTTGAAACTCTCCACCAGGGTCGACTGCCGGACCGAAACGCCGAGTTCGTCACAGGCGCGGCGAAGCGCACCGACGAGGGCCGTGTTCGGTACCATGTGGGCGAAGGGCCGGCCGTCACCGCCATCGCCCTCGAATGTGAGGAAGACCGGGCGCACGGGATCCGCCGTCTTCGAATCGGTGATCACCATCCTCAGGATCGGCTCCGCTTCCGGCGCGATCGCCTGCCACACGCCGAGGATCTCGAGCATCCGCTCGGCGGCCGACGCGATGGCCGACGCCCGCTCGTCCTTCTTCCAGGCGCCTTCCGGCGCGGCATCGACAACCATGACATCGAGATGGGGTGCCGCCTTTTTCAGCGATACCGCAAGCGAGAGGCCGACATAACCGCCCCCGGCAATCAATACATCGATCATCCGCCTCGTCTCCCGCACTTGAGCATCATCTCGTGCCTATATAGATCAATGCCATCGCCGTTCCTACCATAGGAGACCGCCAAGATGTCGCGCCTCACCGAGACTGCCACGCCAATGGACGCGCTGCTTGCGATACTCGACCTCGAAAAGCTCGAAGAGAACCTCTTCAGGGGCTTAAGCCCGCAGGTCGGCTGGCAGCGGGTCTTCGGCGGCCAGGTGATCGGCCAGGCGCTGGTCGCCGCCCAGCGCACGGTCGAAGGAGGCCGTTACGTCCATTCACTGCACGCCTATTTCATGCGGCCGGGCGATCCGTCGGTCCCTATCGTCTACGAAGTTGACCGGATCCGCGACGGCTCGAGCTTCGCCACGCGGCGCGTGGCGGCGATCCAGCACGGCAAGGCCATCTTCGCCATGTCGGCCTCCTTCCAATACGACGAGGATGGATTCGAACACCAGTTCGACATGCCGGACGTGCCTATGCCGGAGACGCTGCCGGGCGAGCAGGAACTCAAGGAGAAGTTCCTCGTCCACGCGCCGGAGGCGATCCGCCGTTATTGGGAGCGGCCGCGGCCGATCGAAATCCGCCCCGTCTCGCTCGAGCATTATTTCTCACGAGCCAAGGCATCGCCGAAGCAGGACGTCTGGGTGAAAGCGGTCGGCGCGGTGCCTGACGAGCGCCATCTGCAGGCCGCCGTCCTTGCCTATCTTTCCGACATGACGCTTCTCGACACATCGCTTTACGCGCACGGCACGTCGGTGTTCGACCGCAGCCTCCAGGTCGCGAGCCTCGACCACGCAATGTGGTTCCACCGGCCCTCGAAGATGGACGATTGGCTGCTCTACACCCAGGACAGCCCGAGTGCGCACGGCGCGCGCGGCATGACCCGTGGCAGCCTTTTCGATCGCTCCGGCGTTCTGATTGCCTCTGTGGCGCAGGAAGGATTGATCCGCAAAAAGGCAACTGCATAAAATTAGTTCAATTTTTCGATTCTGCCCGAATAATAATCATTCCACGTGGCTTTTTTTTAGCTCCCTCGGGCAGATGCCGCTCCAATCAAATTTTTTCCATTAGTTTTCAGTGGTTTGTTCTGCTTCATCGAATCTGGCACGCCCCTTGAATGTAGCTTTCCGGTTGCCAGCGCGTCAGGCGCTCAAGCAGCAAGGAGAGATGGCCTCCGCTGGAGGCGGACAAGGATGGGAACTCGATGAAAATTGTGATGGCCATTATCAAGCCGTTCAAGCTCGATGAGGTTCGCGAAGCCCTCACTGCCGTTGGCATCCAGGGTTTGACCGTGACCGAAGTGAAGGGCTACGGCCGCCAAAAGGGGCACACCGAGATTTACCGCGGCACCGAATATGCCGTGAGCTTTCTGCCGAAGCTGAAGATCGAGATCGCAGTTCCGACAGAGATCGTCGACAGGGCCGTCGAAGCCATCGCCGCGGCCGCAAAGACCGGCCAGATCGGCGACGGCAAGATTTTCGTCTACTCGATTGACCACGCCGTGCGCATCCGCACCGGCGAGACCGACGCGGAAGCGTTGTAAACCACGCCGTTCAGGGAGCTATTACCGATGTCGTCATTCATTCCTTCCACCTCTCTTCGGCGCGTGGCCGCGACGGCTTCCGCCATGCTCGCGCCCGTCGTTGCATTTGCTCAGGAAGCGGCACCCGCCGCGGCCGCAACACCGGTGCCGGACAAGGCCGATACCGCGTTCATGTTCCTTTCGACGCTGCTCGTCCTGTTCATGCTGATTCCGGGCCTTGCCCTCTTTTACGGCGGCCTCGTACGAGCCAAGAACATGCTGTCGGTGCTGATGCAGTGCACGGTCATCGGCGCCGCCATGATGATCGTCTGGGTCGTTTACGGTTATTCATTTGCATTCGGCGGCTCGACCAGCGCCTATTTCGGCGGCTTCGCCAAGCTTTTCCTCGCGGGCGTGACCGTCGATAGCACGGCTGCGACCTTCACCGACGGTGTCGTCATCCCGGAATATCTCTTCATGCTGTTCCAGATGACCTTCGCCGCGATCACCCCGGCACTCATCGTCGGTGCCTTTGCCGAGCGTATCAAGTTCTCGGCCGCAATCCTCTTCTCCATTCTCTGGGCGACATTCGTCTATTTTCCAATCGCGCATATGGTCTGGGACGCCAACGGGCTGCTCTTCGGCATGGGCGCGCTTGATTTTGCCGGCGGCACCGTCGTCCATATCAATGCCGGCGTCGCAGGCCTCGTGGGTGCATTCATGGTGGGCAAGCGCATCGGCTATGGCAGGGATATGATGGCCCCGCATTCGATGACCCTGACGCTTGTCGGAGCGGCCATGCTGTGGTTCGGCTGGTTCGGCTTCAATGCCGGCTCCAACCTCGAAGCATCCGGCGGTGCGGTTCTGGCTACCGTCAACACCTTCCTCGCAACGGCTGCCGCAGTTCTTTCGTGGTCGCTCGTCGAAACGCTGACGCGTGGCAAGGCGTCGATGCTCGGCGCCGCCTCGGGCATGATTGCCGGCCTCGTCGCCGTCACCCCGGCTGCCGGTATCGCCGGCCCGATGGGTGCCATCATTATGGGCCTGATCGTCTCGCCGCTCTGCTACTTCTTCGTCTCGGTCATCAAGAACAAGTTCCACTATGACGACACAGCAGACGTCTTCGGCGTTCATGGCGTCGGCGGTTTCTTCGGCGCGATCGCTACCGGCATCTTCGCCTCCTCGTCGCTCGGCGGCATCGGCTATGCCGACGGCGTGACCATGGCCGGCCAGCTCATGACCCAGCTCACGGCAGTCGCCATCACGATCGTCTGGTGCGGCGTCGTTTCCGTCATCCTTTACAAGGTGGTCGATGCGCTTGTCGGCCTGCGCGTCAGCGTGGAAGCGGAGCGGGAAGGCCTCGACCTCTCCTCGCATGGCGAAGCCGCTTATCACGCGAGCTGAGCCGCGTCGGCAAACGACGCCGCCAACAGTCCCGTCGCGGTCCGCATCCTGCGGATCGCCCTTCGCCCGGATCGCAGGATCCGGGCACTTTTTTGCGCGGTTCAGCTAGGGAACATGCGGCAGACAGGCTAATTTGCCGCTGCACGCGCATGGTTAATGTCGCATTAACCCTGCTTCGCTTAGGTTGATTCCATGGGCACGCAATGTGCCCGGAGCATCCTGATTTTCGCCCGGATCCAGGCGGAGAGGCTGCTCCCGCACTGAAAAGGGCTGGAATTTCATGAGCGGTCTCTTTCCGGCCGCTCTCGTTCCGGCGGATCGAAACGGGCAAAGCAGGCAACATGAGCAGAAGCAATCCCGCAACGCTTGACAGCCGTTCCAACCGGTTCGTGCTGACCCACTTCGTCTGGCGGCAGATCGCCTCGCTGGCGGGGTTTGTTCTCCTCGGTGGGCTGGCGCTCGCCATTGCCGCCCTTTCGACCTGGAACGTCGCGGATCCGAGCTTTTCCTATGCGACCTCGAACGAGCCGACGAACCTGCTCGGCTATGGCGGCGCCGTTTTCGCGGATATTTTCATGCAGTTCTTCGGCCTTGCGAGTGTCGTGGCGCTGCTTCCGGCCGTCGCCTGGGCCATTGTCCTCATCCGCGGCACGCATTTTGACAAGATCCTCAAGCGGCTCGGCCTGTGGTTCGCGGGCTCGGTCCTTGCCAGCGCGGCCCTGAGCTGCGTACCGGCGCCGATCACCTGGCCGCTTCCGAACGGCCTCGGAGGCGTCTTCGGCGATATGATCCTGCGTTTTCCCGCGCTCTTTACCGGAACCTTCCCGACGGGCACCCTTGCGACCGTCCTCGCCTGCCTTTTCGCCGCGCCCGCCGCCTGGTGCCTCATCTACAGCGCCGGCCTTATCGGGGTCAGCGAGGAGGATGAAGTTGACTCCGCGCCGGAGCCCGCACCCAGCAAGGCCCGCACCATACGCGACGAACTCGAGGAAGACGACGAAGGGGGGCCGCTTACCGTGCTGATGGGCTCGCTGGCCCATATTCGCTACACGGCGCAGGCCAGGCTTCGCCGCGCCTTCGGCATGAAAGGCAAGCCGGCGAAGCGTCACTACGACGAACCCTACGACTTCAACAATGACGAATTCGGCACGCTGAACGAGCCGGTCCGGCCGAAGGCTCAGACGGGTGGCGGGCGAATCGAACCCTCGCTCGATCGATCCGAGCGCCGCATCGTCACACCGCCGCCGATGATGAGCGACGATAACGAACCGCCCTTCGATATCGACGAGCGCCGTGCCGCCGGCATCCTGCCCGCCGGCATCCTGCCGGACGACGAGGAAGACGATGGAGCCGCCGACTGGGCTCCAAGACCCGCACCGCCGAGACCCGCTCCGGCCATTGCAGGTTCGCGTGTTGCCCCGCCGCCGGTGCGGCCGAAAAGCGGCCAGCGCATCGAGCGCGAGGCACAGCGCTCCTTCGTCGATGACGACGGCGATTTCACGCTCCCACCGATCCATTTCCTGGCCGAACCGAAGAATATCGCGCGCGACGCCTCGCTTTCGGCCGACGCGCTCGAGCAGAACGCCCGTATGCTCGAAGGCGTTCTCGAGGATTTCGGCGTAAAAGGCGAGATCATCCATGTTCGCCCCGGCCCCGTCGTAACCCTCTACGAGCTGGAACCCGCGCCCGGGATCAAATCGTCGCGCGTCATCGGGCTCGCCGACGACATCGCCCGTTCGATGAGCGCTATCGCCGCACGCGTCGCCGTCGTGCCCGGCCGCAATGCGATCGGTATCGAACTGCCAAACCAGCGGCGCGAGATGGTCTATCTTCGCGAGCTCATCGGCTCCCGTGACTTCGAGACGACCAAAACCAAGCTGGCAATGGCGCTCGGCAAGACGATCGGCGGCGAATCCGTGGTCGCCGATCTCGCGAAGATGCCGCATCTTCTCGTCGCAGGCACCACCGGCTCGGGCAAATCCGTGGCGATCAACACCATGATCCTGTCGCTGCTCTATCGCCTGAGGCCCGATCAGTGCCGTCTCATCATGATCGACCCCAAGATGCTCGAGCTTTCCGTCTATGACGGCATTCCGCATCTCCTCTCGCCGGTCGTGACCGACCCGAAGAAAGCGGTCGTGGCGCTGAAATGGACCGTGCGCGAGATGGAAGAGCGCTACAAGAAGATGTCGAAGATCGGCGTGCGCAACATCGACGGCTTCAACAGCCGAGTCGAACAGGCGCTGGCCAAGGGTGAGGCGATCACCCGCACCGTTCAGACCGGCTTCGACCGCCAGACCGGCGAAGCGATCTACGAAACGGAGGAATTCGACCTCTCGCCCATGCCCTATATCGTCGTCATCATCGACGAGATGGCCGATCTGATGATGGTCGCCGGCAAGGACATCGAAGGTGCCGTCCAGCGCCTCGCTCAGATGGCGCGTGCCGCCGGCATCCACGTGATCATGGCGACGCAGCGGCCATCGGTCGACGTCATAACCGGCACGATCAAGGCAAACTTCCCGACCCGGATCTCTTTCCAGGTGACCTCGAAAATCGACAGCCGCACCATCCTGGGCGAACAGGGTGCGGAGCAACTGCTCGGCATGGGCGACATGCTCTATATGGCCGGCGGCGGCCGTATCCAGCGCGTGCATGGGCCCTTCGTCTCCGACACTGAGGTAGAAGAGGTCGTCGCCTATCTGAAGACGCAAGGCGTGCCGCAATATCTCGACGCAATCACAGAGGACGATGACGACGAGAACGAGGGCGGCGGACCGGCCGGCACTTCCAACCTCGCCGACTCCGAGGATCCTTACGACCAGGCGGTCGCGATCGTGCTGCGCGACGGCAAGGCTTCGACCTCCTATGTGCAGCGACGCCTCGGAATCGGCTATAATAGGGCCGCCTCGCTGATTGAACGCATGGAACAGGAGGGCATAATCAGCCCTGCCAACCACGCCGGCAAACGCGAAATACTGGTGCCGACCGAGGCTGAAATCACCGGCCGATGAAGCACCCCTCGGCGGCGGGTAACGGTCATTTGAAGGCGGCGCGTTTCTGGGATTTCGCAACGCCTTGAAGGCGCCCCACTTGCCCTTCAAATGATCCCGAATGAAGGAGACTGCGATGATGGAGACCAAAACCGACGGCAGCAACGGGGCAATCTCGCGGCGCGTCTTCATTGGCGGCCTGGCGGCCCTTGCCGGCTTCGGCCCCACGATGTTCGGCTCGAAGCATGCTTCGGCTCAGGCGTCTGCCGTTGCCCAGAGGATCGCCGATCATTTCTCGTCCGTGAAGACAATGGCCGGCGAATTCGTCCAGTTCGGCCCGCGCGGCGAACAGACCGGTGGCAAGTTCTATATCCGACGGCCGGGACGCATTCGCTTCAATTACGAAGCGCCCTCGCCGATGCGGGTCATCGCCGACGGCAAATCGGTCGTCATCGGCAATATGAAGCTCAAGACCTGGGACATCTACCCGCTCTCCAAGACCCCGCTCAACCTGCTGCTCAGTGAGAGGATCGACTTGAGCAGCAAAATGGTGCGTGACGTGAAGGTGGAAGCGGACCTCATCACCATCGTGCTGGGCGACCGCTCGATCTTCGGCGATTCGACCATCACGATGATGTTCGACCCGAAGAGCTACAATCTCCGGCAGTGGACGATCACCGACGCGCAGAGGAAGGATACCTCGGTGATGATCTTCAACGTCCGGACAGGTATCGCACTCGACGACAAGGTCTTCCGCATCCCCTATGACGAGGTTCGCAACAAGCGGCGCGGCGGCTGATTCAGAGCGGATCGAGGACGTGCTGCAGTGACTTTGTGCGTCTGACAACACGAACGGCG
The DNA here is from genome assembly GCF_007827695.1 of Sinorhizobium medicae. Classification (GTDB taxonomy): domain Bacteria; phylum Pseudomonadota; class Alphaproteobacteria; order Rhizobiales; family Rhizobiaceae; genus Sinorhizobium; species Sinorhizobium medicae. The sequence goes on from NZ_VITA01000004.1 coordinate 167,327, forward strand.
CCGGAAAAGCCGGCATCAGAGAAACGGCCGCTTTCGGGCGGCCTTTTTCATGCTTGTCGATCCGGGTTGAACCTGTTTTAAACGCTCCGCTTTGCCGGACGCTTCCTTTGCCGGTAATTTCCCCGGGAGAATGAGGAATGCCTCTTTCCATTGCCACATGGAACATCAACTCCGTTCGCCTGCGGATGCCGCTGGTCGAACATTTCCTGAAGACATGGCAGCCGGACATCCTCTGCCTGCAGGAAATCAAATGCATCAACGACCAGTTTCCCTCCGCGCCGCTGCGCAAGCTCGGCTACGAATATATCGAGATGCACGGCCAGAAGGGCTATCACGGCGTCGCCACTATCTCGCGCCTGCCGCTTCACCAGCTGAGCGATCGTCGCGATTATTGCGGTATCGGCGATGCACGGCATCTCTCGGTCGTTTTCGCAGCCGGGGGAAAGACGATCCGCCTGCACAACTTCTATGTCCCGGCCGGCGGCGACGAGCCGGACCGCACTGTCAACCCGAAGTTCGGACACAAACTCGACTTCGTCGATGAGATGAAGCTCCTGCACGCGGAGGCCGAAGAAGGTATCTCTTCGATCCTCGTCGGCGATCTCAACATCGCGCCGCTCGAGCACGACGTCTGGTCGCACAAGCAGCTCCTTAAGATCGTCAGCCATACGCCGATCGAGACCGAAGGCCTTATTTCGGTCATGACCGGCGGCGCCTGGGTCGACCTGATGCGCCGCCACACGCCACCGCCGGAAAAGCTCTACACCTGGTGGAGTTACAGGGCCAAGGACTGGGCCGCAGCCGACCGCGGACGCCGCCTCGACCACATCTGGTCCTCCGCCGATCTCGCAAACCAGCTCGTCCGCGTCGAAATCATCAAGGAAGCGCGCGGCTGGGAGCGCCCATCCGACCACGTCCCGGTGATCGCCCATTTCGAGCTTTGACGGATGGGCGCGTGCCGCCTGGCCGTGCCCCGTCAGGCAAACCGCCCGGCAAGCGCCTCGACGCGCCGGATCATCGCCTGGATGTTTTCCCGGATGCGGGCTTCGACCATGGCGGTCACTTCGGGATATTCCTCCAGCATCCGACGGAAGAGCGGGCGGTTGATGCGGATCACTTCGCTGTCTTCCTGCGCCGTGGCGGTGAACTTGCGCTCGACCATCGAGATGAGTGCCAGTTCCGACAGCAGCGCACCATGGCCGACCGTCATCACCTGCTGCTGCCGTCCCTGTGCGCCCGCCTTCGAGAGGACAAAGCTGCCGGCTGCGACGGCATAGGCGCAATCGGCCGGCGCGCCCTCGCGGAAAAGCTCCTGGCCCTTTGCCACCCGGCGGCGCTCGGCGCCGAAGGCGATCAGCCTCAGCTTGTCCTCGCCGATGTCAGCGAAGAGCGAAACATTGGACAGGAGCGCAATGTCGTCATTGAGCGCCAAGCGGCAAATCTCCCCCGGTCACGCAGCGATCTCCCATTTACGGAACGATCTTGTAGCCGCCGTTTTCTGTCACCAAAATCTCGGCATTGGAAGGGTCGCGCTCGATTTTCTGGCGGAGCCGGTAGACATGCGTCTCAAGAGTATGGGTGGTGACGCCGGAATTGTAACCCCAGACCTCTTCCAGGAGCACGTCGCGGGTAACCACCTTCTGGTCGGCACGATAGAGATAGCGGATGATCGCGGCTTCCTTTTCCGTCAGCCTGATCTTCTGCCCGTTCTCCATGGTAAGCAGCTTCTGGCTCGGCTTGAAGGTATAGGGGCCGACATTGAAGGTCGCGTCTTCGCTCTGCTCGTGCTGGCGAAGCTGGGCGCGGATGCGGGCCAGCAGAACCGCGAAGCGGAAGGGCTTCGTCACATAGTCGTTGGCGCCGGCCTCGAGGCCGAGAATCGTATCGGAGTCCGTGTCATGGCCGGTGAGCATGATGATCGGGGCCTTGAAGCCGCCTTTGCGCAAAAGCTTCACCGCCTCGCGCCCATCCATGTCCGGCAGACCGACATCCATGATCAGGAGATCGACCTGGCGGGCACGAGCGGTCTGAATGCCTTTACCGGCGGTCGCTTCCTGCAAAAGATCGAACTCTTCGTAAAGGGAGAGCTGCTCTATCAAGGTCTCACGCAGATCATCGTCGTCGTCGACAAGGAGGATGGTGCGAGTCGCCATGGGACAATTCCTGTTTGCTTCCTGATCCAAAACTATCTCAAATGCCACGCTTGGCAAGCGCGGCGGTCGCTGCCGCATGTTTCGCTAAATCCTGGCCGATGTAGGATAGAAGCATGTGGTAACTGAGACTGGCTAAAGCGACCTTCGCGCTTCCGGTGAAACGCAGGCGCGTTAGCCATCGTCATATATGAAAACCCGCTTAAGGTCGCCGCGAGATCGCGGCAAAACAAGAATTCGTGAGAACGATGCGCAAGAAGGCGTCCGCAAGGAGATCGAGACCATCAACCGTCGTCGTGAAAACCGCCCCGCGCGACCGCCGGCGCGCGCTCGTGCTTTTCGACGGACACGCGGAACAGGCCGCGATCGGACGAAACGGCATTACGGCGTTCAAGCGCGAAGGCGACGGGGCGACCCCGCGCGCGGCAATGCGGCTCATCGGCGGCTACATACGGCGCGACCGCGTATCCTTACCCCCGACGCGCCTGCCGATGCGGAGCGTCCGGCGTGACATGCTCTGGTGCGACGCTCCGCAACACGCGTGCTACAATCGCCCGGTCAGGGCGCCTTTTCAGGCGGGACATGAAAGCATGATGCGCGAGGATGGGCTCTATGACATCTGCCTCGTCATGGACTGGAACGTCTCCTGCCGCAGGCGCAATGCGGGCTCGGCCATTTTCTTCCACCTCATCCGCCCCGGTTACGAGCCGACCGAAGGCTGTGTCGCGATCAGTCTGACGGCGATGCGGCGACTGATCCGGAACATGCACCGCCGCACGATCGTGAAGGTCGTGTAGGCTCCGCCCTTGAGTCGCGCTCGCTTTGGCTCCTCATCAGCCTTCCGGCAGACGGTCGTCATGATGCCGGGCGGGCTGAACTACGCTAAACCGGATTGCTCTTGTTTCAACAGGCGCGGCGTCACGAAGCGGACAAGGCGGCCGGTGCCGCGCGCAATTTCCGACCAGCTCCCGGCTTCGAAATCGATGACGGCCAGCCCGGCTGTCGGAAACTTCTCCCTCAACTGCTCCAGCCCCGCTTCGTCGCCGCGGCCGGCGAGCAGTAGCGCGAGATCGGCCATTCCCGGATTGTGGCCGACGAGGAGTAATGTCTCGACAGACGGCTCCACCTTGCGGATAACGCCGAAAATCGCGGGCGCATCAACCTCATAGATGTCAGCGGTATCGCGGGCAGTGATCCGTTGCGGAAAAGCCCCGGCGACGAACTCCCATGTCTCCTGCGCACGCCGCGCGGTCGAAACGAGGGCCAGGTCCGGAGCAAACCCTTGGCGCGCCATGAAGGCACCGAGGGCGGGAGCCGCTTTCCGCCCGCGCTGCGAAAGCGGCCGGCAATGGTCGTGGACATCGTCCGGCCAGGCGGATTTCGCGTGGCGGAGCAGCAAGAGGCGGCGTGCCGCGGGTCGGGCGTCATCAGGCATTGAACTCCTCACGGGCAGTTTTCGCGGGGATGGCCGCGCATTGTCGCACTGCCTGGAGTGTAAAAAAAGCCGCCCCGAAGGGCGGCCAGATGGCGGAAGCTCAAACCGGCTATTTCCATTCGCGAATGTCGACAAAATGCCCGGCGATCGCCGCTGCAGCCGCCATTGCCGGAGAAAGCAGATGCGTGCGCCCTTTGAAGCCCTGGCGGCCTTCGAAGTTGCGGTTCGATGTGGAGGCACAACGTTCGCCGGGCTTCAGCCGGTCGTCGTTCATCGCCAGGCACATGGAGCAGCCGGGCTCGCGCCAGTCGAAACCCGCTTCCCTGAAGATCTTGTCCAGGCCTTCCACTTCCGCCTGTTCCTTGACGAGGCCGGAACCGGGAACGATCATCGCCGAAACCGTCGGGGCGACCTTGCGGCCTTCGACGACCTTGGCGACGGCGCGCAGGTCCTCGATACGGCCATTGGTGCAGGAGCCGATGAACACCCGGTCGATCGCGATATCGGTGATCCTGGTGCCGGGCTTCAGCCCCATATAGTCGAGCGCGCGCCACTTCGAGGTGCGCTTCGTCTCGTCCGGGATCTCGTCCGGATTGGGAACGACGCCCTGGACGGAAACGACGTCTTCCGGCGAGGAGCCCCAGGAGACGATCGGCGGCAGGTTCGCCGCATCGAGAACGACGACGCGGTCGTAATGGGCGCCTTCGTCCGTATGCAGCGTCTTCCAGTATTCGACCGCCATATCCCAAGCCTCACCCTTCGGTGCGCGCGGCCTGTCCTCGATATAAGCGAAAGTCGTTTCGTCCGGAGCGATCAGGCCCGCACGGGCGCCGCCTTCGATCGTCATGTTGCAGACGGTCATCCGGCCTTCCATCGACAGCGAGCGGATGGCTTCGCCGGCGAATTCGATAACGTGGCCGGTGCCGCCCGCCGTTCCGATTTCACCGATGATGGCAAGGATGATGTCCTTGGCGGTGACGCCCGGCGGCAACTGGCCGTCTACGCGCACCAGCATGTTCTTTGCCTTTTTCTGGATCAGCGTCTGCGTGGCCAGAACGTGCTCGACCTCGGACGTGCCAATGCCGTGCGCCAGGGCACCGAAGGCGCCATGCGTCGAAGTGTGGCTGTCGCCACAGACGATCGTCATGCCCGGCAGGGTGAAACCCTGCTCGGGGCCGACGATGTGAACGATCCCCTGGCGCTTGTCGCTCTCCGAATAATATTCGACGCCGAAATCCGCCGCATTCCTTGCGAGTGCCTCTACCTGAATGCGGCTTTCCTCGTTCTTGATGCCGAGATGGCGGTCCGGCGACGTCGGGACGTTGTGATCGACGACTGCGAGCGTCTTTTCCGGGGCTCGAACCTTGCGGCCGGCAATGCGCAGGCCCTCGAAGGCCTGAGGACTCGTCACCTCATGAACGAGGTGACGGTCGATGTAGAGAAGACAGGTTCCGTCGGCCTGGCTGTCGACCAGATGATCGTCCCAGATCTTGTCGTAGAGAGTACGCGGTGCGCTCATGGCTTGTATGTCCATCAGAATAAGGAATGTGGAATGGGGCCGGCACCAAGGCGGCCGGCAAACTGCTGATCGAGCGATCAGGATAGGCGGCTGGTAAGAGCCCCTGAGACGCGCGCGAAAAAGCGTGCCGGCAGGCGCTTGTGGTCCTGCAGCACGACGATTTTCTGCTCACGACATCCGAATTTGGATTCCATGCCCGTGCTCATATCAATTTTTTGTCGGTTCGGCAATCGCGCGACGACTGCAGTGTCTCACAGGAGGAGGGGGTTTGAGCGCGTTGAACGCCCGGAAGGGGTATGATAAGCAAAACTTATTATTTTGAACACGATCGGTCAAATGCCCAGGAAACTCGAGTCCGATACGATCGGGATGCTCCTCACCGATGTTTCACGCCTGTTGCGCGGAGCCTTCGATCGCAAGGTCAACGCGATGAACCTTGGGATCACCCCCGGCGAAGCGCGCACACTGGTCCAGGTGGCCGTTACCGAAGGCATCAAGCAGGCGGAGATCGCGACCCGGATGGGAATCGAGCCCATGACGCTCTCGGCCTATCTCGACCGGCTCGAAGCAATGGGTCTTGTCATGCGGATACCGGATCCCGCGGACCGGCGCGCCAAGAACGTCGTCGTAACGGACAAGGCCGACCCGCTCATCACCGAGCTGATGTCCGGTCTGCGGGAGATGATGAAAGCCTACACGGAGGATCTGGGGGACGAAGGACGCGAGGTCCTGCGTGCAAACCTGAGGATTCTCCGTGACAGTCTCCACCGCCTCGATCCATGCCTCGCCGGCAAGGGGAAGGGGGAGGCCGAATGACGCTCCGGATGAGCGAACGGCGCACGAGCATCATCGGCGCCTTTCTGGTGGCACTCGGCCCTATATCGATGGCGCTCTACACGCCGGCAATGCCGGAGCTCGTGCGTGCCTTCGCCTCCAGCGAAGCGGCAATCAAGATGACGCTGTCGCTCTATTTCGGCGGCTTCGCCTTCGCTCAACTCGTTTCGGGCACGCTTTCCGACGTTATCGGCCGGCGGCGTACAACGTTGATCTTCATGGCGATCTACCTCGCCGGGAGCCTGATGGCGGCCTTCGCGCCCTCGATCCCGGTGCTGCTCGCCGGCCGCCTGGTGCAGGGGATCGGCGCCTCAGTCGGAATGACGGTATCGCGCGCGCTCGTTCGCGATCAGTTCACCGGGACGACTGCGGCCCGGATCATGAACATGATCGGCATGATGCTGGCGCTCGGGCCCGCGGTCTCACCGACCCTCGGCGGCATCGCGCTCGGCCTTTTCGGCTGGCAGTCGATCTTCCTGCTGATGGTGGGCTTTGCCCTGACGGCCTGCTTGGTCGTGCAATTCTTCATGGTGGAAACCGCGACGCCGGACCGCAGCAAGGGGCACCTCGCACTCATATTCGCGGCCTATTGCCAGCTTATGAGCGACAGCCGTTTCATGTCTTCCACTCTGGTGATCGCCGGCGCCGTTGGTGCGCTCTATGCCTGGGCCACCATGCTCCCCTTCGTTCTGATCAGCCAGGTCGGCCTCACGCCCACAGCGTTCGGCATCGGCATGCTCATGCAATCCGGCCTGTTTTTTTCGGGCACGGTCACGATGCGCCTCATGATGCGACGCTTCACCCCGCAGGCACTCGTGCCCGTCGGACTCTCATTCATCGGCGCGGCGAGCCTCGCCCTCGCCTTCACCATGCATGCGCTGGAGCCGACCTTCCTTTCGGTGATGACGCCGATCGGGATCTATGCTTTCGGCATCGCCTTTGTCATGCCCTACATGATGACGGCGGCGTTGGCCCCCTTTCCGCACATCGCCGGCACCGCTTCGGCCATGATGGGCTTCATCCAGATGAGTGCCGGGCTTCTCGGCGGCGCACTTGCTGCCCTCGTCGGCGTGCCCGCCTTGGCGCTCGGCACGATCATCCCGAGCTTCGGCCTTGTCTCGCTAGCAAGCTATCTCTGGTATCGCAGGGCCGTTCGACTGAGGCCGCTGGCCGCGCCGACGGCCGAGCAAGATCCTATCGTTCAGGCGGCGGAATGAGCGGAGACGAGCCGCGGCGAATTGCTCCACCGCAGCTCCCGCTCAATCGTCTCAGCGATTGCGCGCCGCGAGCGTGCGCAGGCGCAGCGCGTTGAGCTTGATGAAGCCTGCAGCATCCTTCTGGTCGTAGGCGCCCTGGTCGTCTTCGAAGGTGACGAGCTTGTCGGAATAGAGCGACTTGCCGCTTTCCCGGCCGACGACCATGACGTTGCCCTTGTAGAGCTTGAGTGTCACCTCGCCTTCCACATGCTCCTGGCTCTTGTCGATCGCGGCCTGCAGCATCTCGCGTTCGGGCGAGAACCAGAAACCGTAATAGATGAGCTCGGCGTAGCGCGGCATCAGCTCGTCCTTAAGATGCGCCGCGCCGCGGTCGAGCGTGATGCTCTCGATGGCGCGATGAGCCGAAAGCAGGATCGTGCCGCCGGGGGTTTCGTAGACGCCGCGCGACTTCATGCCGACGAAGCGGTTTTCCACGAGATCGAGGCGACCGATGCCGTTATCGCGGCCATATTCGTTGAGCTTTGCAAGAAGCGTCGCCGCCGACATGCGCACACCGTCGATTGAAACAGCATCGCCGCGCTCGAAGCCGACCTTGATGATCGTCGCCTTGTCGGGCGCTGCTTCCGGCGAAATGGTGCGCATATGCACATATTCGGGCGCTTCCTGTGCCGGATCCTCCAGAACTTTCCCCTCCGAGGAAGAGTGAAGAAGGTTGGCATCGACGGAGAAGGGCGCCTCCCCCTTCTTGTCCTTGGCGACCGGAATCTGGTGCTTTTCGGCGAATTCGAGCAGATCGGTGCGGCTCTTGAACGACCAGTCGCGCCAGGGCGCGATAATCTTGATGTCCGGATTGAGCGCGTAAGCCGAGAGTTCGAAGCGGACCTGGTCGTTGCCCTTGCCGGTCGCGCCATGGGCGATCGCGTCGGCGCCGGTCTTCCTGGCGATGTCGATGAGGTGCTTGGAGATCAGCGGACGGGCAATCGAGGTGCCGAGCAGGTAGACGCCTTCATAAACGGCATTGGCCCGGAACATCGGGAAGACGAAGTCCTTCACGAATTCCTCGCGGACGTCCTCGATATAGATCTCCTTGATGCCGAGCATCTCCGCTTTTTTGCGGGCCGGCTCCAATTCCTCGCCCTGGCCGAGGTCGGCGGTGAAGGTCACCACTTCGGCGCCCAGTTCCGTCTGGAGCCATTTGAGGATGATAGAGGTGTCGAGTCCGCCGGAATAAGCGAGAACGACCTTTTTCACGTCTTTATGCGATGCCATGGTTCTTGTCCGTCTGCTCGGGGGCGGCGAGGCCGCACGAAAATCTGCGGCACTTTAGCCAGAACGTGACGGGATACAAGCGTTAGCAGGCCGGGATCGCGCAAATCCGCTGGCAAAAGAGCCGCACCGCCGGTATCAGCTAAGACCATCTTTTCAAGGAATGCGCCATGGACTTCGTTCCCAGTCTGCCGACCTTGCTTGCCTTCGCTGCGGCGAGCCTGCTTCTCGCCGCAACGCCCGGACCCGACATGACGCTGTCGATCAGCCGGGCGCTGGCGCAGGGAAAGAAAGCAGCGCTCCTGGTCGTGCTCGGAACAGGCCTCGGCATCGTGGTCCACACGCTCCTCGTCGCCTTCGGCATCTCCGCTCTGATCACCGCATCCCCGACCGCCTTCCTGGCGCTGAAGACGGGGGGCGCCGCCTATCTTCTATGGCTGGCGATCCAGGCAATCCGCTATGGATCGAGCCTTTCGGTGACGAAGATGACGGATGCGAAGGGAAGCGGGTTTTCGAATGTCGCGACCGGATTCTCGGTCAACATTCTGAACCCGAAGGTGGTGATCTTCTTCATGACGTTCCTGCCGCAGTTCGTCAGGGTCGATGACCCGGCGGTAACCGGCAAGCTCTTGTTTCTCGGCTTTTTCTTCATCGTCATCGGCATGCCGGTGAACGCGCTGGTCGTTCTTGCTGCGGACTGGCTCGCAGCCTGGCTGCAGCGCAACAGGCGCGTGATGCGGGCGATCGACTACGGCTTCGCCGGCGTCTTCTCCATATTCGCGATCAAGATCTTCTTCACACAGGCGCGCTGAGACGGCTTCGTTTGCATTTGCCTCTCATCTGCCTCCCGGCAGGCAGATGAGAGGCACGTCCCTGAAGGCGCGTCACCCGATCAACAGAGCATCATCGTCCAACGTCTGACCGCGGATGCGGCGGAACATGGCAATGAGGTCCTCGACCTCGAGCGTCTTGCGGCTGTCGCCGGCGACGTCGAGCACGATCTCGCCGCCGTGGAGCATGACGGTGCGATGGCCGAAATCGAGCGCCTGGCGCATCGAGTGCGTTACCATCAGCGTAGTGAGCTTGCGCTCGGAAACGATCTTTTGCGTAAGGTTCATGATGAACTCGGCCATGCCGGGATCGAGCGCGGCCGTGTGCTCGTCGAGCAGCAGCACCTCGGAGCCGGCGAGCGTCGCCATCACCAGCGATACCGCCTGTCGCTGGCCGCCCGAAAGCAGGTCCATGCGGTCGCCCATGCGGTTTTCGAGGCCCAGATTGAGATCGGCTATACGCTCGCGGAAATGCTCGCGGCGCTTCGAGCCGAGCGCCGGCGTAAGGCCGCGGCTTTCTCCTCGCCTGGCGGCGAGCGCAAGGTTCTCCTCGATCGAGAGCGCACCGCAACTGCCGGCAAGCGGATCCTGAAAGACGCGCGCCACAAGCCCCGCGCGCGATGCGGTGCTCTTGCGTGTCACATCCGTCGTGCCGATCGTGACCCGGCCGCCGCTCGGCAGCACATCGCCGGCAAGAACCCCGAGAAGCGTGGACTTGCCGGCGCCATTGGAACCGATGACCGTGACGAAGGAGCCTTCCTCGATGATCAGGCTGACGCCGTTCAGCGCCTGCTTCTGGAGCGGAGTGCCCTTGCCGAAGACGACCTGGATGTTTTCGACGTTGATCATGCGGCACCTCCGCGGCGCAGACGGGGCAGGATGAGCGCTATCGTCACGAGCAGCGCGGTCACGAAATTGAGGTCGGACGCCTGCAGCCCGAGCGTATCCGTCGAAAGCGCCACCTGGATCGCGATGCGGTAGAGGATCGACCCGAGAACGCAGCCGATGAGCGCGATCAGAATGCCGCGGGCACCGAGCAGCGTCTCGCCGATGATCACTGCGGCAAGCCCGACGACGATCGTGCCGACGCCCGAGGTCACGTCGGCAAAGCCGTTAGTCTGGGCAAAGAGCGCACCGCCCAGCGCAACGAGTGCGTTGGAGATCGCCATTCCGAGATAAATCTGCCGGCTGGTATCGACTCCTTGCGCCCGCGCCATGCGCGAATTGGCGCCGGTTGCCCGCATCGCCAGCCCCGCATCGCTTTCCAAGAAGCGCCATACGATAACGACGGCGACGGCGACGAGGATACCGACGAATAGCGGCCGCACATAAAAGTCCCGGATGCCAAGCCCGTAAAAGGGCGACAGCATCGTATCGGCATTGATCAGCGCGACATTCGGCTTGCCCATGACACGGAGATTGACCGAGAACAGCGCAATCATCGTCAGGATCGAGGCGAGCAGGTTGAGGATTTTGAACCGCACATTCAGGAGCGCCGTGACGATACCCGCGGCGGCACCCGCGACCATTGCCACCGCTGCTGCAAGCCACGGATTGACGCCGGCTATGATCAGGACCGCGGTAACTGCCGCGCCGAGCGGAAACGACCCGTCAACGGTCAGGTCGGGAAAGTCGAGCACCCGGAAGGCGAGAAAGACGCCGACGGCGACGAAGGCATAGACAAGCCCCAGTTCCACGGCTCCCCAGAAAGCGATTTGACTCAACGCCGGCAGTCCTTTTCCTCGGTTGCTCCGCAGGCTTGAGGCGCATGCGGAACATGTATTCTCAAAATGGGAGCGATGGGCACGATTGCTCATTCCGCTCTATAAGCAAACCGCCCCCGTATGGAACGAGGGCGGCGAAAACGCAACAATATCCGTGCAGCGCCGCGTCCTGTCAGACGCTCGAAGGCATTTTTATTCGATCGTGCGGGTCGCCCGGCCGACGACGCTCTCCGGCAGGGTGATCCCCATGCGGGTGGCGGCGCCCTTGTTGATCACGAGGTCGGTTCCGGCCGCAACCTTGACGGCAATGTCGCCGGGGTTTTCGCCCTTGAGGACACGGACAACCACCTCGCCGGTCTGTTTGCCGACATCATAGTAATTGAAACCGAGCGCCGCGACGGCGCCACGGGAAACGGAATCGGTGTCGGCGGTGAAAAGCGGCAGCTTACTTTCCTCGGCGACCGCAACGGCGCCTTCGAGCGCGGAGATGATGGTGTTGTCCGTCGGAATGTAGATCACGTCGGCGCGGCCGACGAGCGCACGAGCCGCCCCCTGAACCTCGGCCGATTTCGTCGCGGCGGATTCGATCACGCTCAGGCCGGCCTTTTCAGCCTCTTCCTTGAGAACCGCCAGCAGCGATACGGAATTCGCCTCGCCCGAATTGTAGAGAAAGCCGATCGTCTTGACGTTCGGCAGGATCTCCTTGATCAGCGCCACGTGCTCGGCAACCGGGGACAGGTCGGAAAGACCGGTGACGTTGCCGCCGGGCTTCTCCATATCCTTCACGAGCTGCGCGCCCAGCGGATCGGAAACGGCGGTGAAAACAACGGGGATATCGCGGGTGGAGGAAACGACGGCCTGGGCCGACGGGGTGGAAATCGGCACGATCACGTTCGGGGCTTCACCGGCGAACTGGCGGGCGATCTGCGCAGCAGTCGCCGGATTGCCCTGCGCCGACTCGTAGATGAACTTGAGGTTCTCGCCTTCCTTGTAGCCAGCGGCGGCCAGCGCATCCTTGACGCCGTCGCGGGCGGCATCGAGCGCCGGATGTTCGACGATTGCCGTCACGGCGACCGTGACCTCGTCGGCGCGTGCCGGCAGTGAAAGCGCGACCGTGGCGGCAAGCGCGATGAGAAGCGAACGCATGGGTGTCCTCCGGTTTTTGGTTGGCGATTTCCGGAATAGGCAATGCAACGCCCCTCCCGCATCCCGCTGTAGAATATTTTCGCCACATTCTTAGGAAAGCGGGGGGCCGAAATCAATCGGCAAATACCCGACCGCACGAATACTGCGGTCGGTGAAGACGTTTGATCATGAAGCCGTTGCCTTCGGCGGGCGATCGGACGTCTAGTCCTCGCCGTGATTGGCAATCATCATCGCCTCGAAGGCAAGGCGGTCGACCTTGCGCATGCGCTCCGAGTCCGACTTAAGCTGGCCGCAAGCGGCCAGAATGTCGCGCCCGCGCGGGGTGCGGATCGGCGAAGCGTAGCCCGCCTGATTGATGAAATCGGCAAACTTCTCGATCTGCTCCCAGTCCGAGCACTGGTAATTGGTTCCCGGCCAGGGATTGAACGGGATCAGGTTTATCTTGGCGGGAATGCCCTTCAGGAGCTTCACCAGTTCCTTGGCGTCTTCCAGGCTGTCGTTGACATCCTTCAGCATCACATATTCGAAGGTGATGCGGCGGGCATTCGACAAGCCCGGATAGGCGCGGCAGGCCTCCATCAGCTCCTTCAGCGGATACTTCTTGTTGATCGGCACCAGCATATCGCGCAGATCGTCGCGCACGGCGTGAAGCGAGATCGCGAGCATGACCCCGATTTCCTCGCCGGTGCGGTAGATCTCCGGCACAATGCCCGAGGTCGAAAGGGTGATGCGTCGCTTCGAAAGCGACAGCCCGTCGCCGTCGGAGGCGATCAGAAGCGCCGTCTTGACGTTCTCGAAATTGTAGAGCGGCTCGCCCATGCCCATCATCACGACATTGGTGATCTTGCGGCCTTCCGCCGGTACGATGGCGCCCTGCGGCGTGTCGCGATCCGGGAAATCGCCGAGCCGGTCACGCGCAAGCAGAAGCTGCGCGAGAATTTCTTCCGCCGTCAGATTGCGCACCAGCTTCTGCGTGCCGGTATGACAGAAGGAGCAGGTGAGCGTGCAGCCGACTTGGCTGGAAATGCAGAGCGTACCGCGGCCTTCCTCGGGAATGTAGACCGTCTCGATCTCCACCGGGCGGCCGGCTCCGCGCGGAGGGAAGCGCAGCAGCCATTTGCGCGTGCCGTCGCCGGAAACCTGCTCTTCGACGATCTCCGGCCGCGCGATGGTGAAATGCGCACTGAGCATCTCGCGCATGTCCTTGGAGACATTCGACATCTCGTTGAAATCCGAGACGCCGCGGACATAAAGCCAGTGCCAGACTTGGCTGACGCGCATCTTCACCTGGCGCTCCGGCACGCCTTTCTCGACGAGCAGCTTCGCCATATCTTCGCGCAACAGGCCGATCAGCGACGGCTTTTCCGGCTGTGCCGCAAGCCGCACCTGCGGCGCCTTGGCGATGTCGGTCCTGTTCAAGGTTTCGGTGGCTGCCATGCTCATATTTGTCCTGTCGTAAAGCAGCGGCTCGTCCGGAGACGTCTCCGGACCCTGTACCGATGCTCGAATTGAAATCTGGCGAGCCTCGGTCGCGCGCTCGACGGGGGCGCAGGGGGCTCCGAATTTGGAGCCGCTTTAGCATTCTTTTTGCGGCGAGTCACCATAGGGCGTTGCGGCAGCGGCAAAAGCGTCCATGCGGTCAAATTCCGTCCTGCCACCGGCGAGACGACGAAGGCCGGCGCATGGCCGGCCTTCGCAAATCGAAAGATCGCTTTCGTCGCTTATTTGCAGGCCTCGATCTGCTTCAGGGCAGCCGATATGCCTGACAGCGAATAGGAGTAGGAGGTTTCGGTACCGCGACGCGACTTCGCATTGACCGACATGGCCTTGCCCGATTTCATCGCGGCCACCAGTGCCGGCTCTTCTGCGGCGTTTTCCACCCAGGCCGAGTTGCCCTTGGTGAACATGACGAAGGTGCGACCGTCGACCACCACGTTGACCTTGGAATTGTCCTGCAGCTGATAACCCATCATCGCCTGCGGCTCGTAGCTGATGTTCTGTCCCGGACGCTGCGAAACCAGGAAGAAGATATCGCCGTGATCGACACTGGCCGGGCTCTTTTCCTTCGGTACCGAGAGCACGTAGCAGACCTTGCCGTTGCCTGCCTGATAGGAATAGGCGCCCCAGGCGTTGAACTGCTGGATTCGCGTCGGAGATTGAGCGGAGGCCACGCCGGATGCAGCCAATACGAATGCGAGTGCCGTTACGATCTTTCTTACAAACATGAGTTCCTGCCGCTTGTCTTGCTTACGGTCGCCCGACACCGCCTGGCGCGGGCAACGCATAGTCACGATTTAAGTTTATTTTGACTTAATCCGGGTTACCAAACCGTCAACGATTCGGGAAAGCCGCCCCTTTATTGCGCCCGAATGTAACCGCCACGCGGTTGACCTTCACTGATGGCTCGAGGTCCATTCGCACGCGGATTGCCGGTCCGGTCGACGTTGATTGCTGGAGAGCCGCCCCTTGCCTCCTCTATGTCACAAAGAATCGGGCAAGAGTTTGACTTTCCGGGCGGGATTGCGGCAAGGCGGACGACGTCGCGCGCCGTTCGGGCGCGCAAGAGCCGCCGCGGCTCAGGAGTCGACGCTGTCCCGCATCACTTCGTCGGCCTTCTGGTAATGTCTTTCCTTGATCTGGCCGCTGATCGCGGCAAAGGCCGCCGTCAGCACGGCGATATCGTCGGAGAAGCCGATCATCGCGAGCACGTCGGGAACGAAATCGAGCGGCAGGACGAAATAGCCGAGCGCCGCAAGCAGAATACCGCGCGTGCGCGTGGGAGTGGCCGGGTCCACTGCGCAATAATAGGCAGCGACGAGATCGCGGCTGAAGGGAATCTGCCGAGCCGCCCGGCGGAAAGTCGGCCAAAACCGGCGGCGCACCTTGTGCTCCCTGCGCTCCTGTTCGGACTCCTCGCCGGGGAGGAGAATTTCACCGATCTTGATATCGTCCATCGCTTCCGTTCCGGTTGGCCAAAAAGCTGCGGCGGCTTCGAAGAGCGCCGCAATCCTGATATGGGAATGGCGGCCGCCATTTCAAAGTCGCGGGCCTCCGGCCCTATTTCATGTGGTCGGGCATCCGGCCCTCCGCCGCCTGGTCCATCTTTGCCGCCAGCTTGAAATCGAGTTCGGTCAAACCTTGCGCGTCGTGAGTCGACAGCGTGACGTCCACCTTGTTGTAGACGTTGAACCATTCGGGGTGGTGGTTGAGCTTCTCGGCGGCGAAGGCGCATTGCGTCATGAAGGCGAATGCCTCGGCAAAACTCTTGAACCGGAACGCCTTCCATATCGAACCGCCGTCCTCGGCAAGAACCCAGCCCTCCATCCTGTGCAATTGCTCGGCAATGGCCGCCGCGTCCAATTTTTCCGGCCGCATGCTGTTCCTCCTTGCTTCATCCGTGCTTAACAACGAAATCGCCCGCGACAATGTTCACGCGCAACCCCGCCGCCATGCCTGCAAGGCTGAGTGGATATCATGAAACCGGCCGGAATTCTCGTCGTTTGTACGGCTGCGATGGCGCGCAAGATGCACCTCTTCCGGGGCCTATGCCGCAGTGCGAGGCGAGGAGTTCCGGACTCCATCACGAATGGACGGAAGCTTCGATGCGCTCTACCAGGCGCTGGAAGCCGGATGTTTGTCGGTACTCGAGAGGCTCGAGCGCTCTTCGTGAAGCGGAAAGACCTCTTCCGTGAGATACGGACCACCGCCGACCGAATCGCGTGACGATAGAAGCACGAAGCGCGAAACGGTGAATGGAGCAGTGACGAAATTGCCACGCCCGGAGAGGTATTCGACCACGTCCTCGACGCGCGATGAGCGCAGGCGCGCCAGCGTCACATGCGGGGTGAACTTGCGTGGATCCGAGGGCAGCCCTATGCGCTGGCAGATGCGTTCGATTTCCGCCTGCAGGGCGAACATCTCGGGAACGGCACTGACGCCGGCCCAGACGGAATGCGGCTTCTTGGAGCCGAAGGCGCCGGTGCCCGACAGCTGCAGCTGAAACTCGGGCCGTTCGATGCGGTCAAGTCTGTCGATGATTTCATCGGCGGTACGCCAGTCTACGTCGCCGATGAAGCGGAGCGTGATGTGATAATTCTCCACATCGATCCAGCGAGCTCCGGGAAGACCTCCGCGCAGCAAGGAAAGACTCATTGCTGCATTGCGCGGAATTTCGAGGGCGGTGAATAGTCTCGGCATGGCGAGCTCCCCGAATCTCTTGCAGATGCTTGAAGCGAATCACGCATCGCACCTGCACGCAACCATTATTTGTTCCGTAGGAACGTTAACTTTATCTTAACTGTGGATGTCGCTAAGCGCTGGCGTCACTCTCCTTCCTGAAGTGTGCGGATGAAGGTCTCGGCCGTCGGCAGGAAGCGATCTACCATTACGGCGATACCCTCGCCGTTCGGATGCATTCCGTCTTCTAGCTTCAGACCGGCCTCGGTGACGACGCCATCGAGAAAGAAGGGGTAGAAAACGGTGTCATGCTCCTTGGCGAGCTCGGGATAGATGGCGTTGAAGCGCTCCCCATAATCCGGCCCCATGTTCGGCGGCGCCATCATCCCAGCAAGCAGGACTGCGATGCCGCGCTTCTTGAGCCGCACGATCATTGCTTCGAGATTTTTGCGCGTCTCTTCCGGCGGGATGCCGCGTAACGCATCATTGGCCCCGAGCTCCAGGATCACTCCGTCGGTTCCCTCCGGGACCGACCAGTCTATGCGGGCGAGGCCGCCGGAGGTCGTGTCCCCTGAAACGCCGGCATTGGCGATCGTGACATCGATTCCCTTGCCTTTCAGGGCCTTTTCGAGACGCGTGGGAAAAGCATCTTCAGGGGGAAGCTGATAGCCGGCCATGAGGCTGTCGCCGAAGCCGACGAGGCTTACGGGCTCGGCACGAGCCGCCGCCGATAACACGATTGTCATTGTCAGGCCGAATAAAAAGGGCAGAAAGTCTTTTAATGCCATAGGTTCGTTCCTAAATCGGCGTGCAATTCATTTCGTGATCCGTATCAGATTTTCATATAGGGCTCTTTCGCGTGGCAAAAACCATCATCGAGTTGAAAAATGCAGATCTGACGCTGGGCGAGGCCGCCGCCTCCGTGCATGTGCTGAAAGGTGTGAGCCTCGCGATCAATAGCGGCGAATCGGTCGGCATCGTCGGCCCCTCGGGGTCGGGCAAATCCACGCTGCTCATGGTCATGGCCGGACTGGAGCGGCTCGACGGCGGCGAAATCATCATCGCCGACACGGCGCTCCACCGCCTCGGCGAGGATGCGGTCGCCGATTTCCGCGGCCGCAATATCGGCATCGTCTTCCAGTCATTTCATCTCATTCCAAACATGACGGCTCTGGAGAACGTCGCTGTGCCGCTCGAGCTCGCCAATGTCGGCAACGCCTTCGACATAGCGCGTAAGGAACTGATCGCCGTCGGACTCGGCGAGCGCCTGACGCACTACCCCGGGCAGCTTTCCGGCGGCGAGCAGCAGCGGGTGGCGATCGCCCGGGCGCTCGCGCCCTCGCCGAAACTCCTGATCGCCGACGAGCCGACGGGCAACCTCGATGCCGAGACCGGCCGGCAGATCACCGACCTGCTCTTCGCCGAGCAGCGCGAACGCGGCATGACGCTTGTCCTCGTCACGCATGATGCGGCGCTGGCCGGGCGCTGCGAACGGCAGGTGCGCGTCCGCTCCGGTGAAATCGTCTCCGACGCGGAACGGCTCTCTGCCTCGACCCGGCAGGGAGCCGTGTCAGCATGAGCGAGGCAGCTGCCGTCCGACGCACTCGCCCCCTGTTTGCGCTTCGCCCCCTCTTCGCACTTCGCCCCCTCTTCGCACTTCGATTGGCGCTCAGGGAAATGCGTGGAGGTCTGAAGGGCTTTTACATTTTCCTCGCCTGTATCGCCCTCGGCACGGCGGCGATTGCCGGAGTCAACTCGCTATCGCAATCGATCAGCGAAACGATTGCCTCGCGGGGGCAGGAACTGCTCGCCGGCGACATCCGCTTCGAGCTCAACAATCGCGTGGCGACGGCGGATGAGCGCGCCTTCCTCCAGGGGCTGGGCGATGTCTCGGTGTCCGCGGGGCTGCGCTCCATGGCACGTCTTCCGGACGGCTCCAACCAGGCGCTCGTCGAGCTCAAGGCCGTTGATGGCGCCTATCCGCTCTATGGCAAGCTGGAAAGCGATCCGGCAAAGCCGGTCCCTGAACTGCTGGCGAAGGAAGGTGAGATCTTCGGGGCAATCGCCGCGCCGCTGCTGCTTGAGCGCCTCGGCGTCACGCCTGGCGCGGAAATCTTCATCGGCAATGCACGCGTCCGGATCAGCGCCTCCCTTGTCAGCGAACCCGACGCTCTTTCCGACGGCTTCGGTTTCGCGCCGCGGCTGATGATTTCCTCGGAGGCGCTTGTCGCTTCGGGGCTCGTGCAGACCGGCAGCCTCGTCGAACATACCTACAAGATCCGCCTGCCCGACCCCGCGGACGTGCCCGTCATTCGCGCCCAGGCGGAGACGCGCTTTCCCTCCGCCGGCTGGTCTATCCGGACGAGCGGCAATGCCGCACCGTCTCTGAACGCGAACATCACCCGATTCTCCCAATTTCTGACGCTCGTCGGGCTCACGGCGCTGATCGTCGGCGGCGTCGGCGTGGCCAATGCCGTGCGCTCCTATCTCGACGGCAAACGCAGCGTCATCGCCACTTTCAAGTGCCTCGGCGCTCCGGCATCGCTAGTCGCGATGATCTATCTTTCGCAGATCCTGATGATCGCCCTTGTCGGTATCGGCATCGGCATCGCCATCGGTGCCTTCATCCCCTTCGTGGCGGCGCAGTTTCTCGCCGGCGTGCTGCCAGTCTCCACCGCATTCGAGCTCTACCCTTCGGCTCTGGGCCTTGCGGCACTTTTCGGCCTCCTGACGGCCCTTACCTTCGCCATTCTGCCGCTTGGGCGAGCACGCCGGGTGCCGGCCACCGCACTTTTCCGGCAGCAGGGATTCGAACCTACGGGCTTTCCCCCGCTGGCCTATCTCACCGGAGCCTTCATCTGCCTGGCGGCACTTGCCGGGCTTGCTGTCTGGACTGCCTATGACCAGTACATTTCACTGGTCTTCCTCGGCGCGATCGCCTTTGCCTTCATCGTGCTGCGCGGCGTTTCGCTCCTGATATCGTGGCTCGCGCGGCGCAGCCCGCGCGTCCATTCGCCGGCTCTGCGATTGGCCATCGGCAATATTCATCGGCCGGGGGCACTGACACCATCCGTGGTATTGTCGCTTGGCCTCGGCCTGGCCCTTCTGGTGACCCTGGCGCTGATCGACGGCAATCTCAGGCGTGAGCTCACCGGCGACATGGCCGAGCGCGCTCCCAACTTCTTCTTCGTCGACATTCAGAGCAGCGAGATCGAAGGCTTCCGTTCCCTGCTCGCGGGAGCAATGCCGGAGGGCAAGA
This sequence comes from Sinorhizobium medicae, assembly GCF_007827695.1. Taxonomy (GTDB): domain Bacteria; phylum Pseudomonadota; class Alphaproteobacteria; order Rhizobiales; family Rhizobiaceae; genus Sinorhizobium; species Sinorhizobium medicae. Next base: position 186,883 of record NZ_VITA01000004.1, read on the forward strand.
TCATCGAGGTGCCTATGCTGCGCGGGCGCATCGTGGCGCTCAACGGCGAAGATGTGAACAGCCGCAACGTTCCGCCGGGAGGGCAATGGGTGCTGCGCGGCGACCGTGGCATCACCTACGCCAGGAACAGGCCCGAAAACTCGAAGCTCACCGAAGGCAGCTGGTGGCCGGAGGACTATGGCGGCGAGCCCCTCGTCTCCTTCTCGGCCGAGGAGGCCCGCGAACTCGGGTTGAAGCTCGGCGATACGGTGACCGTCAACGTACTCGGCCGCAACATCACGGCAAGAATCTCGAATTTCCGCGAAGTCGAATGGGAATCGCTGTCGATCAATTTCGTCATGGTCTTCTCGCCGAATACCTTTGCCGGCGCCCCGCATGCCTGGCTCGCGACGATTATCGATCCCGACGCCTCCGCGCAGGAGGAGGCGGCGGTCTTGAAGACGGTGACCAATACCTATCCCACCATCACGAGCGTGCGCGTCAAGGACGCGCTCGATATCGTCAACACTCTGCTCGGACAGCTTGCAACGGCAGTTAGAGCCGCTGCGGCGGTCGCGCTGGTCGCGTCCATCCTCGTGCTCGCCGGTGCACTTGCTGCCGGCAATCGTGCCCGGATCCATGATGCGGTCGTCCTGAAGACACTCGGCGCCACACGGGCCACGCTCATCCGCGCCTTCAGCTACGAATACATCATCCTCGGCCTGGCGACGGCGGTGTTCGCACTGTTCGCCGGTGGCGTTTCGGCCTGGTTCGTCGTCAGTCGCATCATGACCCTGCCCTCGAGCTTCCTGCCGGACGTCGCGATTGCGACGATCATCCTGGCGCTGGTCGTGACGGTGGGGATCGGCCTTGCCGGCACCTGGCGCGTCCTCGGGCAAAAAGCCGCTCCGGTGCTACGGGAACTTTGAGCTTGCGGTCATTTTGCAGCGCTTACGGCCCTGATCGCCGAATTAACCGTAAATCACTTCAGTTTGATGGCCCGACTGCCCGGCTTTGTGCGATTCCAAGCGCTTCGGCCCTTGTGCATGACGGCGTTCGCCATCATATTTGTCAACAGGCATGCTGGAGCCCCGCAGCGGCGCCTGGGCGCGCAAGGAAACGACAAAGTTCGCCGCCCGACACCGTAACTTCAACCGGGGCTTAAAAGAGGAAACAATGGCTGATCTGAGAAACTACCAAACCCGAATGTCGCCCGCCGGCGCTCAGGCGGGTGCCGTGATCGACGAAGGCCTTCGCGCTTATATGCTGAAGGTCTACAACCTGATGGCCCTCGGCCTGGCGATCACAGGCGTGGCAGCTTACGGAACCTATGCGCTTGCCGCCTCTAATCCGGCATTCGCCCAGCTTATCTACGCTTCGCCTCTCAAGTGGGTCGTGATGCTGGCGCCGCTTGCGCTGGTTTTCTTCCTGAGCTTCCGCATCAATTCCATGAGCGTTGCCACGGCGCAGATGACGTTCTGGGTCTATGCGGCGCTGATGGGCCTGTCGCTCTCGTCGATCTTCCTGGTCTTCACCGGCCAGAGCATCGTGCAGACCTTCTTCGTAACGGCGGCTTCGTTCGGCGCCCTGTCGCTTTACGGCTACACGACGAAGAAGGATCTCTCCGGTCTCGGCTCGTTCCTGATCATGGGTCTGTTCGGCGTGATCATCGCATCCGTCGTCAACATCTTCCTAGCCTCTTCGGCACTCGGCTTCGCGATCTCGGTGATCGGCGTGCTTATCTTCGCCGGCCTGACCGCGTACGACACGCAGAAGCTCAAGGAAATGTATTTCGAAGGCGATGATGCGCTGGTCGCCGGCCGCAAGGCCATCATGGGCGCGCTGACACTGTATCTCGACTTCATCAACCTGTTCATGTTCATGCTGCAGTTCCTTGGCAACAGGAACGAGTAGCTCGGACGAATGATGAAAAAGGCGGCTTCGGCCGCCTTTTTTGTTGGCCGAGCCTATCCAACTTCAGTTGTGCCCAGAAACACGCGAAGATTTCCATGACAGCCACGCTCCGCGACGCCGTTGCCGCCGATCTCCCTGTTATCACGGGGATTTATCGCGAGTCCGTCTTGAACGGGGTCGCAAGCTATGAGGAGACACCGCCGACCGAGGCCGAGATGGCGCTCCGCTTCTCGACGATCACCGGGAGCGGTTACCCCTATGTCGTCGCGCTGGATGAGGCCGGCGCCGTTATCGGCTACGCCTATGCCTCGGCATTTCGCAACCGCAGCGCCTATCGATTCGTGGTGGAGGATTCGATCTATCTTTCGCCGGCAGCGCGCGGCAAGGGCACCGGCAAAGCTTTGCTTTCCGAACTGATCGGGCGCTGCACCGCTCTCGGCTTCCGCCAGATGATAGCGGTGATCGGTGGGGCCCACCCCTTGTCGATCGCCCTGCACCGGGCGCTCGGCTTCGAGCAGCAGGGTCTGATAAAGGCAACGGGCTTCAAGCATGGGCGCTGGCTCGATACGGTCTTCATGCAGCGTCCGCTCGGCGAGGGCACGACAACGACGCCCGCAGCGGGTGTCTATCCGGACACGCTTTACAGGGGTTGAGATGCAGCCTGCAGCGCAGCGCGAGAACTTTATCCGTCACGTTCAGCACCGGCCACTCGTTCGGTGAGGATACAGTCGATCAAACCCCACTCCAGAGCTTCTTCCGCCGTCATGAAACGATCGCGATCCATCGCACGCTCGAATTCTTCATAGGTTCGCCCGCAATGCTCGGCATAAAGCCGCGTCATTCGGTGTTTGGTTCGCCTGATTTCCTCGGCATGGATAAGCATATCGGATGCCTGCCCCTGGAAGCCGCCTGAAGGCTGATGGACAAGTATGCTGGTATTTGGCAGGGCGGCACGCCCGCCCGCCTCGCCTGCCATCAGCAGGAATGACCCCATCGAACGGGCGGTCCCCATGCAAAGCGTATGAACCGGCGCTCGGATATATCGCATCGTGTCATACATGGCGAAGCCGCTTGTAACGACACCGCCAGGCGAATTGATGTAGAGCTGGATCGGTTTCGTGGGGCTTTCAGCCTCCAGAAACAGCAATTGTGCGCAAACCAGAGCGGATACGGCATCGTTCACCTCGCCGTTCAGAAAAATGATTCTCTCACGCAGCAGGCGGGAATAGATGTCAAAGGAGCGCTCGCCTCGGCTGGATTGTTCAACGACCATGGGGACGAGTTGCATTGCTTCACGCATAGGCGAACTCCTGTTTATTTTTGTAGATCGAGACGTCAGGCGGCGCGCATCAGCCAAGGCTGATTGCTGTTCGCAGCCGGCGGGCCCAGACGCTCATCCTCAAGCCCATGGACAATTCTAAGGATTGTGCCGCCATCAGCGTTGGGCCGGATCTGGAACGTCACGAGACTCTCGAGAAAGGGAGGTTCGTCGTCGCGCATCCTGTAGCAGATTTCCTGACCGGGAGCGGTAGAGACAGGCTCGGTACCGGCCAGTTCCCGCTCGGGCCACCATCTATCGACAAGCTCAGGGACACTGATCGCCTGCCAAACCATATCGGGCGGTGCACCGAGTTCATATTCGAACACCAGATGCCCGGCCTGTTCGCGTGGGTTCACTTTATTCATTGTCCCATGTCCTTCAGCAGGTCTCTCAACGCATCGATACGCGCCGGCCAGTAGGCGCGATACTTCGTCAGCCATCCGGCTATGAGCGCCAGCCCCTCCGGGTCGACCTCGTAGTTCACGAAGCGCCCGTGCCGTTCTTCCCGCACCAGCTTTGCATCACGCAACACGTGGAGGTGCTGGGACATGGCCGGCTGGCTGATGTGCATTCCATCGCGCAAGGCACTGGCGTTCATGCTGCCGCTCGCCAGCTTCTCGAAGATTGCACGGCGGGTCGGGTCGGCGAGAGCTTTGAATATATCGTTCTCAATCATAAACGACAGATAAGCAAACACTTATCTGATTCGCAACACTGCCGCACGTTTCCGGCGAGAGTGACCTCGCCTCACATCCGCTCGGCCTACGAGAAGTACCGATGCTACTGTCGTGAGGGAGCACACCCGCTCCTCCGGCCGATCGCCGGTCTCGATGAGGGATGGAAGAGAATCCTTCCAGCAGCGCGAAGCGCCTCGTCAGGATTTCACGAGCTTCAGAATCTTCTCGAAGATCTTCAGCACCTGAGAGAGCTCGTGGCCGCGTTTCAATATGGTCCCGTGAGCGTTGAGCACGCTGAAGGCGCCCTGTTTGGCGGCCAGCTTCGGGTTTTTTTCGATGCGGTAGAGAGGCACTTCTCCGGCACGCTTGAATACCGAGAAAACGGCCCGGTCCCGGAGGTGGTCGATGGCATAGTCGCGCCACTCCCCTTCGCCCACCATTCGACCATAGACCTTGAGGATCAGGTCGAGTTCGCGGCGATGGAAGGTGATGGGCGGTGGGTTCCTGGCTTGCTTGTATTCGTGAAGATCGACGACCACATCGGAGGTGGTCTGGCCGTAGTGACGTGCTTCGCCTCGCGGCAAATCCGTTTCATCAGTCATCGGCATTTCGGCCTTCTAATGTGACAGGACCACGACAGTGTGCCTCACACAATCCGAAAAGCAAGCCGGAAGCTGTTGATCAATGTCAGCAATTCTTGGGGCTGCCGCAATTCAGTCAAAACGCCGCCCCAATTCGCCGCAACACTCCGACCGCTGCCGGACAGAGTCGTTGCCACCGTATGTCCGGCCAGCCGTCATGCTGCGGGAGGTTCTCGAACGCAGACATGGCTGGTTCGGTCCGGTAACTTCGAACCCTCAGCCCCAGCCCCTCGATGCTGCCGGGCCGAACCATCCCCTGTTCCGCCGCAAGCGAGGCGGAACCTTCCTGCGCCCTCAGAGCTTCCCTTGCGGCCCCGCGAGAACGGTTGCGGCGCCGATGATCGCCCCCGGCGTTTCCTTGTCCTTCATCGATTGCAGCAGCACGGCGCAGCCGCTGTTTCCCTGGCCTTCGATGAGAACCGAGGCGGGCAGCGTGAACTCCGCGGGCTTGCCGTCCCACATGCCGATCGTCTGGATATCCCGCACGGCGTGCCAGTAGGCGATCTTCTTGCCGCTGTTCTCACCCTTCTCGACATTGACCACTCTTGCACGGTCGAAATAGACGACGACGACATTCGCCCTGCCGGTCCCGGCACCGACCTTGATCGATATTTCATCGCCGCCGATGGAAGCGTCGACCGGCACCGACAGGCCCTTTCCTTTCGCCTCCATCAAGGCGAGGCGGTTCTTGATTGCCGGAAGGTCCGAGCCGTTCGTGTGATCGCGTCCGTTCAGAATGGCCTGGGGCGTATAGACGCCGTAACGCCCGAGCATCCGCGCATAAGCATATTGCCGCTCGGTGTTTTGCTTGGACGCGAGCGTATCCGCCCAACCTAGATAATTCCAATAGTCAACATGGTAAGCGAGCGCGACGACGCCGCCTTCATCGACGAGCTTCTTGAGTGCCGCATCGGCCGGCGGGCAAGAGGAACAGCCCTGGCTGGTGAAGAGTTCGACGACGCCCTTGATCGCCCCATCGCCCATCGGTTTGCCGTCTTCCGCTGCAGCCGTACCGCTGATCGCGCCGAACAGCCCGACCGTCAGGGCGAGACGTCGGATCGTTGGTTTGCAGGCGAATATCATGGTGTCTTTGTTCGTTCTGGTTAAACCGGCGACTTGTCGCGCGGGACACCCCTACATACGACGGGTATTCTTCAACGAAAAGTCACGTTGGAGTGACTGCAGCAAAGCGGTGGATAACCGCGAAAACAGGCAATAAAATGCCGGGGCGCCGCTGGACGCCCCGGCATTTTATTCATGCGGGTCGCCGATCAGGCGGCGAGATCGCGTAGGACCGTCTGCAGGATGCCGCCATTGTTGACGTAGGTGACCTCATCGAGCGTATCGATGCGGCAGATGAGCGGGACCTCCTTCACCGAGCCGTCGCCATAGGTGATCTTCGCCACGCGCTTCTCGCGCGGTTGAACATTGGCGAGGTTTTCGATCGTCACCACTTCGTCCCCCTTGAGACCGAGGGCCTCCCAGTTGGTGCCCTCCTCGAAGACGAATGGGATGACGCCCATGCCGACCAGGTTCGAACGGTGGATACGCTCGAAGGACTGCGCGATCACGGCCTTGACGCCGAGAAGGTTGGTGCCCTTCGCCGCCCAGTCGCGCGAAGAGCCGTTCCCGTACTCGACGCCGGCGAATATGACCAGCGGAACGCCCTCTGCCTTGTACTGCATGGCCGCGTCGTAGATCGACATTTCCTCCTTCGAGGGGTAGTGGATCGTGTAGCCGCCTTCCTTGCCGTTCGGACCGAGCATATGGTTGCGGATGCGAATATTGGCGAAGGTGCCGCGCATCATCACTTCATGATTACCGCGGCGCGTCCCGTACTGGTTGAAGTCGGCAATCCCGACGCCATGTTCGAGCAGATAGCCGCCCGCAGGCGACGCCGCCTTGATCGAGCCGGCCGGCGAGATGTGGTCGGTGGTGATCTTGTCGCCGAACAGGCCGAGGACGCGGGCACCCTTTATGTCCGAGATGCCGGCCCCCTTCTTGCCCATGCCGACGAAGTAGGGCGGATTCTGGACATAGGTCGACCCCTCGTCCCAGGCGTAGGTCTGGCCGGCCGGAACCTGAACCGCCTGCCAATTTGCGTCGCCCTTGAACACATCGGCGTATTTCGTCGCGTAAAGCTCGCGGGTGACGTATTTGAAGATGAAGTCCTGGATTTCCTGGGACGTTGGCCAGATGTCCTTGAGGTAGACCGGCTGCCCGTTCCGGTCCTCGCCGAGCGGCTCCTTCGTCAGATCCTTCTGGACGGAACCGGCAAGTGCGTAGGCGACCACGAGCGGCGGCGAAGCGAGATAGTTTGCCTGGACATCCGGCGAGATGCGGCCTTCGAAGTTGCGGTTGCCGGAAAGGACTCCGGCAGCGATCAAGCCCTTGTCGTTGATCGTCTTGGAGATCTCCGCCGGCAGCGGTCCGGAGTTGCCGATGCAGGTGGTGCAGCCGAAGCCGACCAGATTGAAGCCGAGCTTGTCAAGATCTGTCTGCAGGCCGGATTTCGACAGGTATTCGGCGACGACCTGCGATCCGGGCGCCAGTGACGTCTTGACCCAGGGCTTGGTCTTCAGGCCCTTGGCGACCGCATTGCGGGCAAGCAGGCCGGCGGCGATCAGGACCGACGGGTTCGAGGTATTGGTGCAGGACGTGATGGCGGCGATCGCGACGTCGCCATGGCCGAGATCGTAGTCCGTGCCCTCGACCGCGTAGCGGTTCGCGAGCTGCCCCGGTTTTTTGTAGTCGTTGTCGAGCGAGGACGCGAAGCCGGAGGCGATGTTCTCGAGCGCGATACGGCCCTCGGGGCGCTTCGGACCGGCCATCGACGGCACGACCTCGCCGAGATCGAGTTCCAGAGTGTCGGTAAAGACGAGTTCGGAGCCGTCGCCTTCGCGCCACATCCCTTGGGCCTTGGAATAGGCTTCGACGAGCGCGATGCGCTGCTCTTCACGGCCGGAGATGGTGAGATAATTGATCGTCTCGGAATCGACCGGGAAGAAGCCGCAGGTGGCGCCGTACTCCGGGCCCATATTGCCGATCGTCGCACGGTCGGCGAGCGTCATGTTGTCGAGGCCGGGGCCGAAGAATTCGACGAACTTCGAAACGACGCCCTTCTTGCGCAGCATTTGCACCACAGTGAGCACGAGGTCGGTCGCCGTCACGCCTTCCTTGAGCTTTCCGGTGAGCTTGAAACCGATGACCTCCGGCAGGAGCATCGAGACCGGCTGGCCGAGCATCGCCGCTTCGGCTTCGATGCCGCCCACGCCCCAGCCGAGGACGCCGAGACCGTTGATCATTGTCGTGTGGCTGTCGGTGCCGACGCAAGTGTCCGGATAGGCGGTGATTTCGCCGTCTTCTTCCCTGGTCCAGACGGCCTGGCCCAGATATTCGAGATTGACCTGGTGACAGATGCCGGTGCCGGGCGGCACGACGCGGAAATTCTGGAAGGCCTGCTGGCCCCATTTCAGGAAGCGGTAGCGCTCGCCGTTACGCTGATATTCAAGCTCGACATTGCGGGCAAAGGCGGTCGGCGTGCCGAATTCGTCGACAATCACCGAGTGGTCGATAACGAGATCGACGGGAACGAGCGGGTTGATCTTTTCCGGATCACCGCCGAGCGAAACCATCGCGTCGCGCATGGCCGCGAGGTCGACAACGGCCGGAACGCCGGTGAAATCCTGCATCAGCACGCGTGCCGGGCGGTAGGCGATCTCGTTTTCGGCCGTGCCCTTGTCGTTCAGCCATGCCGCAATGTTTTCGATGTCCTTCCTGGTGACCGAGCGTCCATCTTCGTTCCGCAACAGGTTTTCCAGCAGGACCTTCATCGAATAGGGAAGCTTCGAGACGCCGGCGAGGCCGTTCGCCTCGGCCTTGGGTAGACTGTAATAGATATAGTCCACACCGTTGACCGCGAGCGTGGAGCGACAATTGAAGCTGTCTAGGGATTTGGACACTGGATGATACCCCGTTCCGTCTGATCGCCAAAAACTGACGTACGAACGCCCGAGCACCTGTGAGGCGCGAAATGGGATGCGGGTGCGGCCATTTCCGCTGTCCGTACGTGGAAGCGCGTTCCATGTTCGGCGCTAGGATGAAATTCACGCCGACCGCTGGCGTGTTGGCCGCCTTATAGATAATTTCTTGAAATCGTGCCAGACCAAGCAAGGTCCAATCGGAACTTTTTTTGCTCTGCGATAATACACGTCAAGGGAAGCTGCAAATTCATGCGCCTGCTGGCTGAAGGATTGAGTGCGAGGCGCGGCGAGGACCTGATTTTCAAGGATATTTCGTTTGATCTGGCTGGCGGCGAGGCGCTCGTGGTGACCGGTCCGAACGGTTCCGGCAAGTCGACGCTTCTGCGCGTGCTGGCAGGCCTTCTCGGAGCGGATTCGGGCCGTGTCCGGCTGAAGGGCGGGCCCGCCGGTTTCGATCACCCGCGCGAACTCAGCCATTATCTCGGCCACCGGAACGCAATGAAGCGTGAGCTGACGGTCGAGGAAAATCTCATCTTCTGGCAGCGCTTTCTCGGCGATTCACCCGGCGGCTCCGGAGACGGCCTCGTTGAAGCCGCCACGGCCGTGGGACTAGCCGACATCATCCACCTGCCCTTCGGCTACCTTTCCGCCGGCCAGCAGCGCCGCATGGCAATGGCGAAACTGCTCGTGGCCTATCGGCCGATCTGGCTCCTCGACGAGCCGACGGCGGCTCTCGACGTCAGCGCCGACAGGCTCTTTGCCGGGCTGGTGGCGCGCCATCTCGAACGCGGCGGGATCGTCATCGCCGCCACGCACCAGGCTCTGGGGTTCACCGGGGTTAAAAGCCTCGAAATGACGGGGTTCTTCCATTGACCGCCCTCTTTCTCCGGGATCTCAAGCTTTCGGTGCGCGCCGGCGGCGGCGCGATGATCGGCGTACTTTTCTTCATGACCGTGGTCGCGGTCATCCCCTTCGGTGTCGGGCCGGACCTCAACCTGCTCGCTCGGATCGGTCCGGCAATCCTCTGGATCGGAGCGCTGCTCGCATCGCTGCTCGGACTCGACCGGCTCTTCCAGGCAGAACGCGAAGACGGCTCGCTCGACCTCATCATGATGCAGGAGACGCCGTTGCTCCTCACCGTTCTCGTCAAATGCGCCGCTCATTGGACCGCCACCGGTCTGCCGCTGGTGGTCGCCTCGCCCTTCCTCGGTCTCTTCATGAACATGGACGAACGCGCGATCGGCGCCACGATGCTGACGCTGCTTGCAGGAACCCCGGCGATCACCCTGATCGGAGCGGTCGGCGCAGCGGTAGCGGTGGCGCTTCCGCGCGGCGGCCTGCTGGTATCGATCCTGGTGCTTCCGCTCGCCATACCGGTTCTGATCTTCGGGGTCAGCGCCGTCTATGCGGCTATCGAGGATCCCGCCCCGTTTCTGCCGCCTTTCATGATATTGATGGCGATAACCCTGTTCTTTGCGGTGATCGGACCCGTGGCGGCCGCCTCAGCCCTCAGGCATTCGGCCGACTGAGACACGGCACTTTAGGATCGATTGCGGAAGGGGTGCTTCCGCGTTAAAGAGCCAATATGAGCGAAAACAGCCTGGCCATACGCAAGTTCAGCGATCTCGCCAACCCGACCCGGTTCCTGGCGCTGGCGGCGCGTGCCCTGCCGTGGCTTGCCGCTCTTACCGCTCTTTTCTTTGCCGCCGGGCTCTGGCTCTCCTTCACCACCGAGGGCGACTATCAGCAGGGAGAGACCGTGCGCATCATGTATGTGCATGTGCCTTCGGCCTGGCTGTCCATGATGTGCTATACGGTCATGGCGATCTCGGCGCTCGGCACCCTCGTCTGGCGCCATCCGCTCGCAGACGTCTCGGCAAAGGCCGCAGCGCCGATCGGCGCCTGCTTCACCTTTCTGGCGCTCGTCACCGGCTCGCTCTGGGGAAAGCCGATGTGGGGCACCTGGTGGGTATGGGATGCGCGGCTGACCTCGGTCTTCGTGCTCTTCCTCATGTATCTCGGCCTGATCGCGCTGAATCGCGCCATGGATGATCCGAGCCGTTCGGCGCGCGTCTCGGCCGTGCTCGTTCTCGTCGGTTTCGTCAACATCCCGATCATCAAGTTCTCGGTCGATTGGTGGAACACGCTGCATCAGCCGGCGAGCGTCATACGCCTGGACGGTCCGACGATCGATCCGGAATTCCTGCGGCCGCTCATCGTCATGGCAATTGCCTTCACGCTGCTGTTCTTCACGCTGCACATCGGCGCGATGCGCAACGAGATCTGGCGCCGCCGGGTGGCCTCGCTCAGGCGGCAGGCGGCTCGAAACGCGGGCCGGGAGCAGCTTGCACCATGATGAGCCATGCGACCTATGTCATTGCCTGCTACGCGGTCTCCGCCGCGACGGTGGCGGGGCTCATCTTCTGGGTCCTAACCGATGGCCGTGCCCGTAAGCGCGAGCTGGAGCAGCTCGAAGCGGCCGGCATCCGCCGCCGTTCGGCGGAAGCTTCGACCGGGGGGGGCAGATGACGAACGCGCGGGACGAACGTGCGCCAGGCGCTATTCGCTATCTCGTGGCGGCGCTTCCGCTCCTGATCTTTGCGGTTCTCGCACTCATCTTCTGGAGCCAATTGAACTCCGGCAGGGACGTCAGCGAAATACCCTCGGCCTTGATCGGGACCAAGGCGCCGACGCTCGACATGCCGCGGCTTGAAGGCGCGGTGGCTCCGTCCGGCCGACCGATGCCGGCGCTTACCGATACGGCCGTCAAGGGCAAGCTTACGCTCGTCAATGTCTGGGCCTCCTGGTGCGTGCCCTGCCGGCAGGAACATCCCGTCATTCTTGCATTGTCGAAAGACCCGCGCCTGACCGTCGTCGGCATCAACTACAAGGACCGGAACGAGAACGCGCTGAGGTTCCTCGGCGAACTCGGCAACCCCTTCTCGGCGATCGGCGTCGATCCGAACGGTAAGGCAGCGATAGACTGGGGCGTTTACGGCATCCCGGAATCATTCCTAGTCGCCGCCGATGGGACGATCCTCTACAAGCGTGCCGGGCCCTTCGACGAGAAGAGCCTCAGGGAAGGGCTGCTGCCGGCGATCGAAAAAGCGCTTGCCGGGTCGTAGCCCTCATCCGGCCTGCCACGCCTTCACCGCATCCATCGGCCACACCAGCATCAGCACGTTGAGCGTCAGATTGTCGCGCACCATAAAGCCGGTGAAGAGTTCGAGAGCGATCGCGATAGCGACGGTCACTGCCACCGGCAACCGGGAAGCGATGAGGAAGCCTGTCGCCATGGCAAGCGTATCCATGGTCGAGTTCAGGATGCTGTCACCGAAATAATCGAGCGAAATGGTTGCGGACCGATAGCGGTTGATCACCATCGGCGTGTTCTCAAGAATCTCCCAGGCGGACTCGATCACGGTCGCGAGAAGCAGGCGCCCGCTCAAGGGCTTACCGCGCATGAGAAGATGACCGAGGCCGTAGAAGAGGAATCCGTGAATGATATGGGACGGTGTGTACCAATCGGAAACGTGCTGCGAATTACCGCTGGATTTGGCGACGCCTTCCCACAGCTTGATGTAGCCGCATTCGCAGATCCACAGCCGCCCCATCAGATGCAGCACCAGGATCTGGAGTGCCAGCACAGCGAGGCAGGCAAGCAGCAAGAGTGCCGCGCGTCGCTGCCGGTTGTCGTCCGAGCCGGCCGCGATCGTCACTTCGCGTTTTCCTGATCGACCGAATGCTTCATGATCAGCGGCATCTGCGCGAGCGTGAAAAGAATGGTGATCGGCATGGTGCCCCAGACCTTGAAGGCGACCCAGAAATCGGTCGAGAAGGAGCGCCAGATAACCTCGTTCAGCACCGCGAGGAACAGGAAGAACACACCCCAGCGCACCGTAAGCTTCCGCCAGCCCTCTTCGTCCAGCTTGAAGGCGGCGTGGAAAACGTAGCCGAGCAGCGATTTGCCGAACAGGAGCCCGCCGAGCAGGATCGCGCCGAAGAGCGTATTGACGATGGTCGGCTTCATCTTGATGAAAGTGTCGTTCTGCAGCCAGAGCGTCAGCGCACCGAAGACGAAGACGACGATGCCGGAGATGAGCGGCATCATCGGCAGCGTGCGCGTCATCATCCAGGAAACGGCGAGAGCCGCAGCCGTCGCCGCCATGAAGAGGCCGGTGGCGATGAAGATCGGCCCGCCGAGATCCGCGAGCACGGGAAAGCGGCTCGCCAGCCATTCGCCCCGCGAATTGGCAAAGAAGAAGACCATCAGAGGCCCGAGCTCGAGCACGAGCTTGAGGAGCGGGCTTACCTCTGTTTTCGGCTTGGCTGCCTCGACGGTCGACATGTGCGGATCCTGTTCTGTCATCGTCTGACGCTCATAACATCAGGATTGCGGCAAAACCATATCAACCGTCGGTACGGCTGCAAAACCGCTTCCGCGGTCATGGGGCCGCAACACCGGCGATCGCCTCGGCGAAGTCTTTTGCCTCGAAGGGTTCGAGATCGTCGACACCCTCGCCGACACCGATGAAATAGACCGGCAGCTTGTGCTTGGCGGAGATCGCCACCAGGATTCCGCCGCGCGCCGTCCCGTCGAGCTTTGTCATGATCAATCCGCTGACGCCCGCAACGTTGCGGAATATCTCTACCTGCTGCAGCGCGTTCTGCCCGGTCGTGGCATCCAGTGTCTGCAGGACCGTATGCGGCGCGTCCGGATCGAGCTTCCCGAGAACGCGTACGATCTTCTCCAGTTCCGCCATCAGCTCGGCCTTGTTCTGCAATCGCCCGGCGGTGTCTATGATCAGCACGTCCGCCTTCTGCTCGCGGGCACGCTGGAACGCCTCATAGGCCAGCCCGGCCGCGTCGGCTCCGAGCTTGGAGGAGACGATTTCGGACCTCGTCCGCTCGGCCCAGATCTTCAGCTGTTCGATCGCCGCAGCCCGGAAAGTGTCGCCGGCGGCCATCATGACCTTGAGGCCCGCGCCGGACAGTTTCGCAGCAAGCTTGCCGATCGTCGTGGTCTTTCCTGTCCCGTTGACGCCGACGACCAGGATCACATGCGGCTTATGATTGAGATCGAGTTCGAGCGGCTTTGCGACCGGCGCCAGCACTTTGGTGATCTCCCCCGCCATGATGCGCGATACGTCCTCGCCGGACACATCCTTGCCGTAACGCTCCGAGGCGAGCGCGTCGGTGATGCGCATCGCGGTCTCGACGCCGAGATCCGCCTGGATCAGGAGATCTTCGAGGTCCTGCAGCGTCGCCTCGTCCAGCTTGCGTTTGGTGAAGAGACTGGCGATCTGACCGGTGAGCTGCGACGAGGTGCGGGCGAGACCCAGACGGAGGCGCTGGTACCAGTTGAGCTTCGGCTGCGCCGCCGGGGTCTCGTCCTTCGGGCGCCTGTCGGCGGCGGCGAAACCTTTGGGAAGGCTGGATGTGCGGAGCTCCGCTTCGATGTCGGAACCGGCATCTGACCGCCTATCGGCGTCGCCTGCGAGCGCCTCCGCCTGCTCGACAGGAGCCCCGCTGTTCTCAGCGGTTGCCTCGGTCTCCCCGTGATCTCCCCCGTTGAGGGGGAGATGTCCCGAAGGGACGGAGGAGGGTGCCGAAACGTCATCGGCTCCCGTTGGGTGTTCGGAAGGAGGCTCGCTCTCCTCTGCCCTGCCGGGCATCTCCCCCGCGAGGGGAGAGATCGGATGCGGGACGCTCTCGTCCTGCTTCACGGTGTTCTCATCTGCTGCGGGAGCAGTACCTGCCGGGGCTTCGTCGCTCGTGGTTTCGGTGTTTGCCGTGCTTGGTGCGAGGGAGACATCGCGATCGTCTGTGCCAGCTTCCGTTGCCTCGGCCGCGGTACGCTTTTCCTCGACCGGTGCCTGGCTCTCACCCTGCTCTCCTGAGGGCACAGAAGAGGGTGCGGCATCCGAAACCTCCTGCGGCGGCGCGGGTTTCTCTTCGACGGCGTCCTTGCCGAAGGAGAAGATCTTCTTGATGAAACCAATCGCCATGGGAATGAATGTCCGCTATCAGGCCGCAGCCATCTGTTTGCGCTTGATCGTCAGATGCTTGCCGTTATGGCCGGTGATTTCGGCCGCAACGAGCGATCGCGGCTCGAGGCCGGCCGCATCGACGAGCGTGAAGTTTTCGGTATGTGCCAGACCGTTCATCTCCACCAGCACCATTTGCCTGCTGCCGACCATGCGTTCGAGATGGACCCTATGGAGCTCGGCGCCCTTTGCACGCAGGCGTGCGGCACGCTCTTTGACGAGCACGCGGTCGAGCTGCGGCATGCGGGCCGCCGGCGTGCCGGGGCGTGGGCTGTAGGGGAAGACGTGCAGATGCGCAAGGCCGCAATCCTCAGCAAGCCTGACGGCATTCTGGAACATCGCCTCGGTCTCGGTCGGAAAGCCGGCGATCATGTCGGCGCTGAAACTGATTTCGGGTCGGAGCCGAAGGACCTCCGCGCAGAAGGCGCGCGCGTCGGCACTTGAATGCCGCCGCTTCATCCGCTTCAGCATCAGGTCGTCGCCATGCTGCAGCGAGAGATGCAGATGCGGCATGAAACGCGGCTCTTCGGCAATGAGATCGAGAAGATGGACGTCCGCCTCGATGCTGTCGATGGAGGAAAGCCGTAGACGAAGGATCTCCGGGACCTGCTTCAGCAAGGTCTTGGCGAGAAGTCCGAGGGTTGGCGTTCCGGGCAGGTCGGCGCCGTAGCTGGTGGCATCGACGCCGGTCAGCACGATCTCGCGATAGCCGCCCTCGACAAGGCGTCTCGCCTGGTCGACGACGGCGCCCATCGGCACCGAGCGGGAATTGCCGCGTCCATAAGGGATGATGCAGAAGGTGCAGCGATGATCACAGCCATTCTGCACCTGGATGAAGGCACGCACGTGCCCGTCGATATGCTTCACCATTTGCGGCGCGGTGGCGCGCACGCTCATGATATCGTTCACCCGGAGTTTCTCCTCGGCCGAGACGCCGAAATCGGGCAGCGAGCGATAGGAAGCGCTCGTGAGCTTCTCCTCATTGCCGAGAACCGCGTCCACCTCCGCCATCTCCGCGAAAGTTTCCTTCTCGGTCTGCGCGGCGCAGCCGGTGACGATGATACGGGCGTGCGGGTTCTCGCGCCGCGCGCGGCGGATGGCCTGGCGCGCCTGGCGCACCGCCTCGGCGGTCACGGCGCAGGTGTTGACGAGCACGGCATTGTTCAGCCCCGCCTTTTCGGCCTCTGCCCGCATCACTTCCGATTCATAGGTGTTCAGACGGCAGCCGAAGGTTATGACCTCGACGCCGCTCAAGGCGCTCGGGCTCCGATGTCGCCGCTCTCCGGCTCGTTCCGCTCGAAAATGCCGGTGACAGGGTCGAGCGTGCCGGACCATTCCCATTCGGCCGGGCCGGTCATGATGACGTGGTCGTCGCTTTCGCGCCATTCGATCCGAAGTGGTCCTCCGGGCACATTTACGGTCACCGCGCGCTCCGTGCGGCCTGTTCTCGCACCGCTGACGGCAGCGGCACAGGCGGCCGAGCCGCAGGCAAGCGTCAGGCCGGCGCCGCGCTCCCAGGTCCGCAGGTCCATCTCCTGGCGGGAGCGGATGCGGGCGACCGATATATTGGCCCGTTCAGGGAAGATCGGGTGGTTCTCGAGGAGCGGTCCGAAACGATCGAGATCGTAGCCGGACACGTCGTTTTCGACCCAGAAGATCGCGTGAGGATTGCCCATGGATACAACGGAAGGAGAGTGCAGCACGGGAGCCTCGATGGGTCCGATCTGCAGCTCGATCCGGCGCGTGTCATGGAACTCCTCGGCGAGCGGTATCTGGTCCCAGCGGAAACGCGGCTTGCCCATATCGACCGAAATAGAGCCGTCGTCATGCTCCTTCGCTTCAAGGAGGCCCGCAACCGTGTGGAAGAGGAAGGCCTTCTTGCCGGTCTCGGCCGCAAGCGCCTGGACCACGCAGCGGGTGCCGTTGCCGCAGGCCTGGGCCATCGACCCGTCGGAATTGACGATGTCGATCCACGCGTCGGTGCCGGCGGACTTCGGATCATGGATCGCCATGATCTGGTCGAACTCGGTTGCCGGGTCGGCGTTGAGCACTATTGCAGCCTGACGCGTCACGCGGTCCTTGCGGCCACGCATGTCGACCACCAGGATCTTGTTTCCAAGCCCGTTCATCCTGGCAAATTGCACCTGATCGGCCATGTCGCGATTATCCAAACCTGGCCTTCCGTTCCGGAGGCGCCCTTCATTCGGGCTGTATATGGCGGAAAAGCCCGGAAATTACCAGTGCCGGCGTCATTCCCTTGCCAAAGACGAGGCAGGGACATCGAAGACCTCTCCGGGTCGCAGTGCCCTGAACCGGCTGCGCTCTATGCCGGCCCCGTCGAGCGCTGTCTCGAGCACCCGGAGGGGCTCCTCGACCCCTTCATTGGTCAGCCGGAAGGTGCCCCAATGATGACCCGCCGCGTGTTCGGCTCCGCAAGCGACCATACCCATGACCGCCTCTTCCGGATTCTGGTGCTGCGATGCCATGAACCATCGGGGTTCGTAGCTCCCGAATGGCAGATTGGCGATCCTGAAGCCGCCGTGCTTCTCGCGCGCCGCCCGATAATTGATGCCGTCGTGAAAGCCTGTATCGCCGACATGGTAGATCTTGCCGGCCGGCGTTTCGATGACGAAGGCGGCCCAGAGCGCCATCCGCCGGTCGCGCAAATGGCGGGCCGACCAATGATGACAGGGCTCCGCATGAACGACGGCGCCTTCGAGTTCCATGCGATCGCCCCAGTCGACGGCGCGGATCTCCGCATTCGGGATTGAGCGGCGAATGATCGCGTCATTACCGAGCGGCGTGATGATCTGTGGTGCGTGCTGGGCGTGAAGTGTACTCAATGTATCGATGTCGAGGTGGTCATAGTGGTTGTGCGTGACCAGCACGAGGTCGATCGGCGGCAGGTCGCTCATCAGGACGCCCGGCGCGTTGCGGCGAAGAGGTCCGGCAAAGGTGAAGGGGCTTGCGCGACGAGACCAGACCGGATCGGTCAATATGTTGATGCCCGCGACCTGGATCAAAAGGGTCGCGTGACCGACCATGGTCACACGCAGCCGATCGCCGGCGACGGAAAGTTCGGGCTTCGCCTGGGGGAAAGGGCTGTCGTAACGAGCCGGCCACGCCACCCGTCCACCGCCGAACTGCCAGTGCAGGAGGTCGGCTAATCCACGCGGCGGCGTGCCGCCCGGATTGTAGAATCGAAGCCCGTCGAAATGGTCCGAAACCGGGCCGCCATGATAGGGATTGCCGCTTTTCTTCATCGCTGCCTCGATAGAGGATTCCTGAAACGTAAATAGGCGCCCTTGGCTTTCGGTCACAGAGCTCGGATAGGAGTTTCCGCTGCAGATCCTTGACTTTTCTTTCCGCTTCCTGTTTATCGCGGCGAATTCCTTCGCAAGCGATGACTTCCGAAGCCACCGACCCGGCCCCGCAAAGGTATAAAGAGAGCCAGGAGGTCAACATCCGACAGCGCGTGGCGCCCTCGGGTGGTTTTTGGCTTTGCGCCTTGTTTTCCGCGCGAAGGGACCCACGT
Source organism: Sinorhizobium medicae (assembly GCF_007827695.1). GTDB lineage: Bacteria > Pseudomonadota > Alphaproteobacteria > Rhizobiales > Rhizobiaceae > Sinorhizobium > Sinorhizobium medicae. The sequence continues at coordinate 204,980 of NZ_VITA01000004.1, forward strand.
TTTCGGACGAGCCGTGCTATGGCAATCCGGAGACAAGAAGGAAGAGAATATGTTCGAGAGCCTCCAGGACCGTCTTGGTTCCATACTGAATGGACTGACCGGCCGCGGCGCCCTGTCGGAAGCCGATGTTTCCGCAGCGCTTCGGGAGGTTCGCCGTGCGCTGCTCGAAGCGGACGTCGCACTCGACGTCGTGCGGTCCTTCACGGAAAAGGTTCGTGAGAAGGCGGTCGGCGCCGAAATCGTCAAGTCGATCAAGCCCGGCCAGATGGTCGTCAAGATCGTTCATGACGAGCTCGTGGCGATGCTCGGATCCGAGGGCGTCACGATCGATCTCAACGCTCCGGCTCCCGTCGTTATCATGATGGTGGGCCTGCAGGGCTCGGGCAAGACCACGACGACCGGCAAAATCGCCAAGCGGCTGACCGCGCGGGACAAGAAGAAGGTCCTGATGGCCTCGCTCGATACCCGCCGCCCGGCCGCGCAGGAGCAGTTGCGCCAGCTCGGCGTGCAGACGGGGGTCGACACGCTGCCGATCATTGCCGGCCAGTCGCCGACCGATATCGCCGCGCGCGCGGTACAGGCGGCCAAGCTCGGCGGCCACGATATCGTCATCCTCGACACAGCCGGACGCACCCATATCGACGAGCCGTTGATGATGGAGATGGCGGAGATCAAGCGGAAATCCAGCCCGCACGAAATCCTGCTCGTCGCCGATGCGCTGACGGGCCAGGACGCCGTCAATCTCGCCCGCAGCTTCGATGAACGCGTCGGCATCACCGGCCTGGTCCTGACCCGTATGGACGGCGACGGCCGCGGCGGTGCGGCGCTCTCCATGCGTGCCATCACCGGCAAGCCGATCAAGCTCATCGGCGTCGGCGAAAAGATGGACGAACTCGAGGAGTTCCACCCCCGCCGCGTCGCCGACCGGATACTCGGCATGGGCGACATCGTCTCGCTGGTCGAAAAGGCGGCGGAGAACATCGACGCCGAAAAGGCGGCGGCCATGGCCGCCAAGATGGCCAAAGGCAAGTTCGACCTCAACGACCTCGCCGATCAGCTGCAGCAGATGCAGAAGATGGGCGGCATGGGCGGCATCATGGGGCTGATGCCCGGCATGGCCGGCATGAAGGACAAGATGTCCGCCGCCGGCCTGGATGACAAGCTCTTCAAGCGCCAGATCGCGATCATATCGTCCATGACCAGGACCGAGCGCGCCAATCCGGACATCCTCAAGCATTCGCGCAAGAAGCGCATCGCCAGCGGCTCCGGCACCGATGCCTCCGACATCAACAAGCTTCTGAAGATGCACCGCCAGATGGCGGACATGATGAAGATGATGGGCGGCAAGGGCAAGGGCGGCATGATGAAGCAGATGATGGGTGGCCTTGCCGGCAAGATGGGGCTTGGCGGCCTCGGTGGCGGCATGCCGGATCTGTCGAAGCTCGACCCGAAGCAACTCGAGGCCCTGCAGAAGCAGGCCGAAGCCGCCGGCCTCGGCAAGCCCGGCGGTGGCTTGCCTGGCCTTGGTGGCGGTGGATTGCCGGGCCTGGGAGGCGGTTTCCCCGGTCTCCCCGGCCTGCCGAAAAAGAAGTGAGGATCGCGACGAATGCTTGATCCCGGGATCAAAGAGGAATTGGCGAGCTACCGGCAATCGATCGACAATATCGATGCCGCGCTCGTCCACATGCTGGCCGAACGCTTCCGCTGCACCAAGGCGGTTGGCGTGCTCAAGGCCAAGCACCAGTTGCCGCCGGCCGATCCGGCGCGCGAAGAATACCAGATTGAACGCCTTCGACACCTCGCCAAGGATGCCAATCTGGATCCGGATTTCGCCGAGAAGTTCCTGAACTTCATCATCAAGGAAGTCATCCGGCATCATGAAGCCATCGCCGCCGATTGCTCGCATTCCGCGGGCAACGCCGGCAACACACATTCCGCTTGAGCAAAGCGGTCAAGAAAGCCTGCAAGGAGTAAATCGAAATGGCATTGAAAATTCGTCTCGCCCGCGGCGGTTCCAAGAAGCGCCCCTACTACCAGATCGTCGTTGCCGACGCGCGCAGCCCGCGTGACGGCCGCTTCCTCGAAAAGCTCGGCTCCTGGAACCCGATGCTTGCCAAGGACGATGAAAAGCGCATCGAACTGAACGCCGAGCGCGTTCAGCACTGGATCGACCAGGGCGCCCAGCCGACCGACCGCGTTCTGCGCTTCCTCGATCAGGCAGGCCTCGCCAAGCGCCCGGCCCGCAGCAACCCGGTGAAGGCGCTACCCGGCAAGAAGGCACAGGAACGTGCCGCTGAGGCCAAGCAGAAGGCCGAAGAAGCAGCCGCTGCGGCTTCGGAAGCAGCCGCGGAATAATCTTCGCCGATCGGCAGTGAAAACGGGCGGCATTTCCATGCCGCCCGTTTTGCTTTATGTGCTCCGGGAAATTCGCATGCTCTTTTCCCGGTGGATTTCAGGAGCATGGGCAAGTTCACTCTGGATGCCGACAATGACACAGCTGAAAAATCCTGTCCTGATGGCGACGATCGGTGCGGCGCAGGGGCTGCGCGGCGAGGTGAGGGTGAAGTCTTTCACGGACGATCCGACGGCACTTGGGGATTATGGAAATCTCCACAGCGAGGACGGCCGCGTCTTCGAGGTGCTCGAAATTCGCGAGGCGAAGAATGTGGTCGTCGTGCGGTTTCGCGGTGTCAACGACCGAACGGCTGCCGAGGCGCTCAACGGGCTCGAGCTCTTCATCGAGCGCGACAATCTTCCCGATGACGATCTGGACGAGGACGAGTTCTTCTATGCCGATCTCGAGGGCATGGAGGCGGTCGACCGCACCGGCAAGAGCTATGGTTCGGTGACCGGTGTCTTTGACTTCGGTGCTGGCGATCTTCTCGAACTCAAGGGCCCGGGCCTGCGGCCGGTGCTGATTCCATTCACCGAATGGTCGGTGCTCGAAATCGACCTCGAAGCGGGCAAACTCGTCATCGACCCGACTGCAGCAGGGCTGGTCGATGATGAGAAGAGTGGCCCAGGCAAGCCGTTTCCGACCAAGCGCAAGTGAGCCCCCGGCGATGCTCTTTCGTGCAACGGTCCTGACGCTCTATCCCGAAATGTTCCCCGGACATCTCGGCGTTTCGCTCGCCGGAAAGGCACTGGAGCGCGGGGATTGGTCGATCGAACCCGTGCAGATACGCGACTTCGCCGGCGACAGGCACCGCACGGTAGACGACACGCCGGCCGGCGGAGGCGCCGGAATGGTGCTGAAGCCCGACGTTCTTGCCCGCGCTATCGACCATGTTTCGGCAGATGACGAGCGACCGCGGCTTCTGATGAGCCCGCGCGGGCGGCCGCTGACGCAGGAACGGGTGCGCGCGCTGGCCGCCGGTCCCGGCGTCGTCGTCGTTTGCGGCCGTTTCGAGGGTGTCGATCAGCGGGTCATCGATACGCGCCAGCTGGAGGAAGTCTCGATCGGCGACTACATTCTTTCCGGCGGCGAACCGGCGGCACTGGTCCTGCTGGACGCGGTGGTGCGCATTCTGCCGGGCGTCATGGGAAACGAACTCTCGGGCGTGCACGAGAGCTTCGAAGGAGGGTTGCTGGAGCATCCCCACTACACGCGTCCCCAGGTCTTCGAGGGTCAAGAAATACCAGCCGTGCTCACGTCAGGCAATCACGCCGCTATAGCCCAATGGCGATTGGTCGCCGCCCGCCGGCTGACCGCCGAGCGCCGGCCGGACCTCCTGGAGCGTGATCTGAAACCGCAGCCTGATCCGGCTCAACCCGTGAAGAAGTAATAGGCGGCCAGCAGGAGCCCCACTGCCACGACCACGGCGCGTATCACCGACTGCGGAACGCGGCGTGCCGCCCATACGCCCATATAGCCGCCGAGGGCTGCGCCCGGCACCATGATCGCCGCATGCAGCCAGGAGACGACCCCGCCCGCGGTGAAAACCACGATCGCGATCGCGGCGATGATGATGGAGATGAAGTTCTTGAGCGCGTTCAGCCGGTGGTAGCCGCCGCCGGTCGCAAGCCCGAGAACGGCAAGCATCATGATCCCCATGCCGGCGCCGAAGAAGCCGCCATAGACGGAGGTGACCAACTGGCTCGCCACACCGAGCGGCCCGATGCGGTGCTCGTCGCTGCGCGCCTTCGGCTTCAGCAGCGGACCGGCCGCGAAGATCGCTGTCGCGGCGATCAGCAGCCAGGGCACCATCTGACGAAAAGCCGGATTGGAGAGCGACAGGAGAAGCAGCGCGCCGGCAAGACCTCCGACCGCCGAGATGACGGCGAGGACGAGCGCGTTCTTCCGGTCGGCCCGGATTTCCTTGGCATAGGCAAGCGCCGAGGTGATGTAGCCGGGGAACTGAATGATGGAGGAAGTGGCGTTGGCAACGATAGGCGGCAGGCCTGCAAGCGTCATGGCGCCGAAAGTCAGGAAGGTGCCGCCGCCGGCAATAGCGTTGACCACGCCGGACAGGAACCCTGCAACGAAGAGCAAGAAGATCTGGAATAACGTCATGGCTTCCCCCGAACGCGTGAATCGGGGATAGCGGGTGGCGCGTTCGCCCGCAACCCCGCCCCCCGATCTCGGCGGCGGCTTAAGTTGCGATCGTAACGTTTGGGGCTTATACCGGTACGAAATTCCTGTTTCGGGGATGACAAGGCCGACCGTATGGTGTATGTGCCGGCCCGGCTCGGGTTCTCGCCCGTCGACCGTCAACAAAGAATGGCGAATCCGCCCCTGCCGTAAAGACGGCAAGGCCTGAAGGCAAGTCCGACAGGCCGATCGAGGGCGCTCTGGCTGTTTCAGAAGAACGCAAAGGTTAAACCGATGAACATCATCCAGCAGCTGGAAGCCGAACAGGCCGCCAAGATCGCCGCAAAGCGCACCCTTCCCGAATTCTCCCCGGGCGATACTGTCCGCGTTAATGTGCGCGTTGTCGAAGGCACCCGCACCCGCGTACAGGCTTACGAAGGCGTCTGCATCGCCCGCTCCGGAGGCGGCATCAACGAGAGCTTCACCGTTCGCAAGATTTCCTACGGCGAAGGCGTCGAGCGCGTATTCCCGGTTTATTCTCCGCTCGTCGAGAGCGTCGATGTGGTTCGCCGCGGTAAGGTCCGTCGCGCCAAGCTCTACTATCTGCGCGACCGCCGCGGCAAGTCGGCTCGTATCGTCGAGAACACCGGCACCCGCGCTCGCAAGCTGAACGATGCCGAGCGCCAGGCCATTTCCGAGGAGAAGGCGCGCATCGAGGCTGAAAAGGTCGCAGCAGCCCAGGCTCTGGCCGCCGAAAAGGCAGCAGCCGAAGCTGCCGAGGCAAAGGCAGCAGAAGAAGCAAAGGCTGCAGAAGCCGCAGCGGAATAAATCGCAGCACTTCAGAGTTGTGTCGAAAGGCGGCCTCAGGGCCGCCTTTCTTTTTGCACCTGCCGCTTGTGTTCCCCATAGATTTTATGACATTTTCGGCCGCCACAATCTTTGGGAGTCCTCAATGACAATACGTCGCCACGTGCTTGCGGGCATTGCCGCAGTTCTTGCCGCTCCACTCGCAGTCTCCGCGCCCGCTTTCGCAAGCGACCTGCCCGACCTCGGCGGCAAGACGGTCGTCGTGGTGACCGAGAACGCCTACCCCCCGCTGCAGTTCGTGGATCCCAAATCCGGCCAGGCCATCGGCTGGGAATATGACGCGATGAACGAGATCGCCAAGCGGCTGAACTTCAAGGTCGAATATCAGAACACCAGCTGGGATGCGATGATCCAGGCCGTTTCCGACGGTCAGTACCAGATCGGAATGACCGGGATCACCATCAAGGACGACCGCAAGGAAAAGGTCGATTTTTCCGATCCCTACCTGCGATCGGAGCAGTTCATGCTGGTGCGGGGCGACGAGACCCGCTTTAGCGATGCGAAGAGTTTCGCGGCGCTTGAAAGCGGGTTGATCGGCGCTCAGCCCGGTACCTCGCCGTTCTACACGGCAGTTTACGAAATTCTCGATGGCAACGAGCAGAACCCGCGGATCAAGCTGTTCGAGACCTTCGGTGCGACGGTGCAGGCCCTGAAGGCCGGCGACGTCGATCTGGTCCTGACCGACAGCGTTGCGGCCAAGGGCTATGTCGATTCCTCCGAAGGCCAGCTCAAGGTGGTCGGCGGGCCGCTCGGCACCGAGGATTTCGGCTTCATCTTCCCGAAGGGATCGGAGCTTGTGGCGCCGGTCAATGCCGCCATCAAGGCGCTCAAGGACGACGGCACCTTGGACGCGCTCAACAAGAAGTGGTTTCTCGATTACAAAATGGGCGGCTGATCCCTGGAGCGGGAGAGGAATCGTGTGCGGCTTGCTGCCGCACCCCGCTCCCCGTTATTGGAATTGTAATGACGCCGGTCCAATCATCCGACACTCCGTCTCAGAAGGGCGATTATCCCTGGTGGCTGATCGCCCTGATCCTCATCGCGGCGGCGCTGGCTCTTGTCATTGCTGCCAATGACATATTCACGCAGGTATTCACAGTCGTCCTGAAGGGACTGGGCGTCACCGTATTCGTAACTCTCGTCGGCTTCGTGCTTGCGACGCTGCTCGGCCTCGGTGTCGCCCTGATGGCGCTTTCCGGGCATGTTGCGCTGCGCCAGATTGCGCGCTTCTACACGGAAGTCATCCGCGGCGTGCCTATTCTCGTGCTCCTGTTCTACATCGCCTTCGTCGGCGCGCCAGCGTTGGTAACGGCTGCGAATTTCGTGGCGGCCCCCCTGATCTCGGCGGGATGGATGGAGGCGTTCGTCGTGCGCGACGTTTCCCTGATGTGGCGCGCGATCATCGCGCTGATGATCGGCTACTCGGCCTTCATCGCCGAGGTATTCCGCGCCGGCATCCAGTCGGTCGACAAGGGCCAGGTGGAGGCGGCGAAGGCGCTCGGGCTTTCCCGCTACCAGCGTTTTCGCCTCGTCGTCTTTCCGCAGGCAATCCGCGTCATCCTGCCGCCGCTGGGCAACGATTTCGTGGCCATGGTCAAGGATTCCTCGCTCGTCTCGGTGCTCGGCGTCGCCGACGTGACCCAGATGGGCAAGATCTATGCCTCGGGATCCTTCCGCTTTTTCGAGACCTACTCCATCGTTGCCTATGTCTATCTCGTGCTGACGATAGGGCTTTCACTGGCGCTAAGGGCTGTCGAGCAGCGTCTGAGGCGGTCGCAAGTCCGCTAAAGCTTCCAAGAAAAGTGCGTAGCGGAGAAAAGCGGAAATTCTCTAGACCACTGCATGTTTCCTTTGATCAGATCCGATTAGAGGAGAAAAACATCCAGCAGATCAAAGTGCTACAGCGACCTTTGGGCGTCTGATAAGACGCACGGCGCTGCAGATGACAATGTTTTTAGGTCGGGCCGGGCTTAAGAACATGAACGTGATCGAATCCAGGAGTTGAGACGCGGGTGCGGCAAGGGTACTGCCCTTCAGCAATATCGCAATCCCGGGGTCAGCCCTCGATCTCCTCGCGCAGCATTTCGAGTTCGAGCCACTCCTCTTCCATCCGTATCAGGGCCGTCTTCAACGTATCGAGCTCCGCGGCGAGCTTGGCGAAGCTGTTCGGGTCGCGCGAGAAAAGCTCCGGATCGGCCATTCTCTCTTCGCACCTGGCGATCTTCGCTTCCGTGCCGGCAATCTCTTTCGGCAGGTTTTCGAGCGCGAATTTCTGCTTGTAGGAAAGCTTGCCCTTCGCTTTCTGAGGCTCGCTCGGCGAGGGCGAGGCATCGCTCGACTTCGCCTTCCCGCCCTTCTCGCTCCTGCGTTTATCCGCGAGCGCCCCCCGGCGCTGCGCCATCATATCGGAATAGCCGCCGGCATATTCGATCCAGCGGCCATCGGGCGTTTCCGGGTTGGCCGGTGCGATCGTGGATGTCACCGTACGGTCGAGGAAATCGCGATCGTGACTGACGAGGATCACGGTTCCCGCAAATCCGGCGACAATTTCTTGCAGAAGGTCGAGCGTCTCGATGTCAAGGTCGTTGGTCGGCTCGTCGAGGATCAGAAGATTGGTGGGACGCGCCAGGATGCGAGCAAGCATGAGGCGCGCTCGCTCGCCGCCAGACAGGTCGCGAATGGGCGTACGCGCCTGCTCCGGTTGGAAAAGAAATTCCTTCATATAGCCGGTGACATGGCGCTGCTCGCCATTGACGAGGAGGGTCTCGCCGCGTCCGTCGGTCAGATAATGCGCCAAGGTCTCGTCCAGGTTCAGCTCTTCGCGTTTCTGGTCGAGCGTCGCGATCTCAAGATTGGTGCCCAGCCGGATGCTGCCGCTATCCGGCGCGATCTGGCCGGTCAGGAGCTTCAGGAGCGTCGTCTTGCCGGCGCCGTTCGGCCCGACGAGGCCGATCCGATCGCCGCGATGGACGCGGATCGAAAAGGGCGCGACAATCACGCGGTCACCGTAAGCCTTGGTGATTTTTTCCGCCTCGATGACGAGCTTGCCGGACTCCTTGGCATCGGCAGCCGTCGCTTGCACGGTCCCCTGCGGGCCCTTGTGCCCGCGATGGCGAGCCCGCATGTCGTGCAACTCACCCAACCGGCGCATATTGCGCTTGCGCCTCGCGGTCACTCCATAGCGCAGCCAGTGCTCCTCACGCTCGATCGCTTTTCCGAGTTTGTGCTGCTCGAGTTCTTCCGCTTCCAGCACCTCGTCGCGCCATGCCTCGAAATGAGCGAAGCCCCGGTCAAGACGCCGCGACTGGCCCCTGTCGAGCCAGACGGTCGCCGTCGACACGTTTTCGAGAAAACGCCGGTCGTGCGAGATCAGCACCAGTGCCGATCGGCTGCGGACGAGCTCGTCTTCCAGCCACTCGATCGTCGGCAGGTCGAGATGGTTCGTCGGCTCGTCGAGAAGCAGTATGTCGGGCTCCGGCGCCAACACGCGAGCGAGCGCGGCACGCCGCGCCTCACCTCCGGAAAGGCGCTGCGGCTCCTCCTCGCCGGTCAGCCCCAGATGCTGCAGCAGGTAGACGACCCGGTAAGGATCGTCGCCGGGACCAAGGCCTGCTTCCGCATAGGCCTGTACGGTATCGAATCCCTCGAAATCGGGCGCCTGGTGCAGATATCGGATCGTCACGGAGGGATGTCTGAATATCTCTCCCGACTGCGGCTCAGCCAGCCCGGCAGCGATCTTCATCAGCGTCGACTTGCCCGAGCCGTTGCGGCCGACGAGGCAGATGCGGTCGCCGGACTCCACCTGCAGGCCTGCCCCCGCAAGCAGCGGCGTGCCGCCGAAGGTCAGGAAAATGTCGTCCAGCTTCAAAATGGGAGGCGCCAAGGCATCAGGCTCCGGAAAGATCATAGGGCCGGGCGAGGATGACGGCCCGGCCGGATTTCAGGGTGAAGCGGACCGTTCCGTCCGCGATGTTCGAAATGGTGCGCGAGGAGCCGAAGGGCAAATGGAACTCCTTGAGGGGATACCGCACGTTCTCGATCGAGAGGCCATCAAGATCCGAAAAGCCCAGAATCGAGAAAAGGCTGCCTTCCGGTAGCTCGATCTCCTGCGAACCGGGCAGCAGCGGATAGGCTTCCTCTTCTCCGGAGGTCATCATCACGTCAATCCCGCTCTCGGCAAGAGCTACGGTGCCGAGGAGATGCAGGAAGGCGTGGTCGCTGCGCGCGCCGCCGAGCCCGCCCGCGAAGATCAGCGAGGACGCGCCACGCCCGACAGCCGCCTCGACGGCGATCTCGCCATCCGTCGCGTTCTTGGCGGCGGGATGGCGTTCCCGCGGGACATCCGCAAACTCCGCCAGAAGAGCGTCGTCGGTCGAATCGAAATCGCCCACCCAGAGATCGGGCACGATCCCGAGCGTCCTCGCGTGGCGCATGCCGCCGTCGGCCGCGACAAACCGGCTGCCTTCGAGCTGTCGAGCAAGACGGCCGGTCGGCATCAGCGCACCGCCGAGAAGGATTGTGAAGGGTGGTCGGGTCATCGCTAAGCCCATAGCGCAAAGCAGCGGTGAAGGAAAAGGGCCTCGTCCGCTGTTTTGCCAACGCGGCGGGCACGGATCAGGTTCCGGACGCTAAATCCCCGGGAAAGAGCATGCCGGCATAGATTCCCGGCGTCGAACCCGCGATCTCCACCGCGCCGACGGCGCGGGCATAGAACGTGGCGGGACCGACGCCGCCGATGATCGCATAGGCGTAGCCGGCCGCGCGCATGGATAGCAGGCTTTCGATGAGCAGCGCCTCGCCTATGCCCTTGCCGCGCATCGCCGCTTCCACTCCGGTCGGACCGAAGAAGCCGAGAGCGGTGACATCGTGGCAGGCGAAGCCCAAAATCCGGTCCCGATCGTGAGCGATATGGATCCGGGCCGGCGTCGAGGAGAAGGCCGTTTCGGCCTCCCCGGCCCATCCGGCCCCGAAGCGTTCCTCGATCCAGGCAATAACGACCCGCCGCTCGGCCGCCAGCGCCCGGCGGATGCGAACGTCGGGCGCAAGACGGGAAGGGCCGCGCTCGGGCAAGGCATAGAGACGGACGAGCATGTCTGCCATGGAAGTGTCTCCGCTTTCGGCGAACAAAAGGCGCCGGCAATGGTTTGACCTTTAATAGCGCGCCTGGCGCGGACGGCAAACGTCTCTGCAGAAACGCTGCCGAAACTCCGCTTGCCTAAGCGGCTGGCGAAAGCTAAATCTTCTGCTGCTCTAACGGGGTGCCTTCGGTTTGAATTCGAACCAGGGCTGAGAGGCTTCGAGCCAACCCGCGGAACCTGATCCGGCTCATACCGGCGGAGGGATTAGAAGCGATCGGACCGATACGCGCTTTTCCCGTGCAGCAACGACAAAGGGAGAGGTGCCACAATGTCCATTTCACTCCACGGCAGAACACTTGCCGGGTTCATGATTGCAGCGGCCACCGTCACGGGCGTTTCCGCAAGTGCTTTCGCCGCGGAAAAGACGCTGACGGTCTACACTTACGAAAGCTTCATCACAGAATGGGGGCCGGGCGCGAAGGTCTCCGAAGCCTTCGAGAAGGTCTGCGACTGCAAGGTCGATTATGTGGGCGTCGCCGACGGGGTCGAACTGCTGACGCGGCTGAAGCTCGAAGGTGAGGGATCCAAAGCCGACGTCGTGCTCGGTCTCGACACCAATCTCGTTGCCGAGGCCAAGGCGACCGGCTTCTTCGTTCCGCACGGCGTCGATACCACTTCCGTCGATGTTCCTGGTGGTTTCACCGACGACACCTTCATCCCCTATGACTACGGCCATTTCGCCGTGGTGTACGATACCGAGATGCTGAAGAGCCCGCCGAAGAGCCTCAGGGATCTGGTGGAAGGCGATCCAACGCAGAAGATCGTGATCGAGGACCCGCGCACTTCCACCCCCGGCCTCGGCCTGCTGCTTTGGGTGAAATCGGTCTATGGCGATCGGGCCGGCGAGGCCTGGGCAAAGCTCAAGGCGCGTGTGCTGACGGTCACGCCGGGCTGGTCGGAGGCCTATGGCCTCTTCACCAAGGGTGAGGCGCCGATGGTTCTGTCCTACACCACCTCGCCCGCATATCACATGGTCGCGGAAGATACCGAGCGCTATCAGGCGGCCCCGTTCACCGAGGGCCACTACATCCAGATCGAAGTCGCCGCATTGACGAAGAACGCGAAGGACCCGGAGCTCGCCCGGAAGTTTCTGGACTTCATGATCGGTCCGGAATTCCAGTCGATCATCCCGACGACCAATTGGATGATGCCGGTGACGGCCACAAAGGAACCGCTGCCGGAGGCCTTCGGAAAGCTCGTCGAACCCCGGAAGACCTTTCTCATCCCCTCCGAGGAGGTTGCGGCCAACCGCAGGGCCTGGATCGATGAGTGGCTGACGGCGATGAGCAGGAACTGAGGCTGGATTGTCTGTCGCCAACCAAAACAGGACGGCCGAAAACAGGATGACAATGGCCGCCGGGGGTTTCGCCCTTGGCGGCGTTCTGCTTTTCATCGGCCTCGCAGCCGGGTCGCTGCTCGCCCAATCGACCGGCGGCAACGATGCCGGTCCGTTCCTTGACGCCTATATCTGGCGCATAACACGCTTCACACTGCTGCAGGCAGGCCTTTCCACGCTCTTTTCCGTGCTGCTCGCCATACCGGTGGCCCGCGCACTTGCCCGCCAGGCTTCGTTCCCCGGCCGCATCTGGATGTTGCGGCTGCTGGCGCTGCCTCTCGGCCTTCCGGCCCTCGTCGGCGCTCTCGGCCTCATTGAGATCTGGGGACGACAGGGGCTTTTGAACAGGGTGCTCGCGGCGGCCGGGCTGGAGCAACCGGTCAGCATCTATGGGCTCTCCGGCATTCTCATCGCCCATGTCTTTTTCAACATGCCGCTCGCCGCCCGTCTGATGCTTGCCGGCATCGAGCGCATTCCGGCCGAGTATTGGCGCACCTCCGCCAATCTCGGCATGAGCGCCTTCGCCATCTTCCGCTTCATCGAGTGGCCGGTGATCCGCGGATTGCTTCCCGGCATCGCCGGACTCGTCTTCATGCTCTGCGCGACCAGCTTCACACTCGTGCTGACGCTTGGTGGCGGTCCGGCCGCCAGCACCATCGAAGTGGCCATCTATCAGGCGCTGCGCTTCGATTTCGACCCGCCGCGAGCGATCGCCCTGGCGGCACTTCAGGTCGCCCTTACAGGTGCGCTGCTTCTCGTCCTGAAATTGATCGCGCCGCCGCCGCCGGAGGGTGAGACGAGCGGCAAGTCGATCCGGCGTTCCGACGGTGCAAGCAGTCTTTCCCGGCTTGCCGACCGGGTTTGGCTGGTCCTCGCCGCCGGCCTGGTAGGCCTGCCGTTTGCAGCCATCGCCTATGCCGGTTCGAAGGCTGATCTGTTCCGGCTTCTGAGCGAGCCGGTGTTCCATCGGGCGCTCGCGATGAGCGCGACCATCTCGGTACTCTCCGCCGTCATTTCGGTCGCTGTGACGGCGCTGATGATCCGCACCGAAAGTCTCGCACTGGCGCAGCGGCGCCCCGGAATGACGGCACGTTTTTTCGCCGGCGCTATCGGTGCGAGCACATCCTTTATCCTGCTGATACCACCCGTCGTGCTCGGCGCCGGGTGGTTCCTGCTGTTGAGGCCTTTCGGCGACGTCGCCCGCTTCGCCCCTGCCGTCGTCGTCGCCATCAACGCGCTCATGGCGCTTCCCTTCGTTCACCGGGTGCTCGCACCCGCCATGGCGACGCACGCCGTGCGCACCGGTCGCCTTGCCGCAAGCCTTGGAATCGCCGGCTTTCAACGCCTGCTATGGATCGACTGGCCTGGCCTGCGCAAACCCCTTTTCGTCGCATTCTCCTTTGCCATGGCCCTGTCCCTGGGGGATCTGGGAGCGGTCGCACTTTTCGGCTCGCAGGACATGGTAACCCTCCCTTATCTGCTCTATAGCCGGATGGGCAGCTATCGCACCGCCGATGCGGCCGGGCTCGCGCTGTTCCTAGGCCTCCTCTGCCTGGTCCTGACGGTGCTCGGCACGGCGGGAGAAGAGCCTGAAGGTAAAGGCGCATGATTTCCACCGCTCTCGCCCTCAGGGGCGTCGAGATAAGCTTTGACGCGACGACGCTCGCCTTCGACTGCACCATTGCCGCGGGCGGTATCGTCGCGGTCGCCGGCGCATCCGGTTCGGGCAAGTCGACACTCTTCAACGTCATTGCCGGCTTCGAGCCGCCCGATCGTGGAGAGGTCCGCATTTTCGGCGAGGAGATGGCTGGCCGCCCACCGGCGGAACGCCCGGTCTCCGTCATCTTCCAGGAGCATAACCTTTTCGCGCATCTCGACGTGGCCACCAATGTCGGCTTCGGCATCAGCGCGGCGCTGCGGCTCGGCGCGGCCGAGCGCATGAAGGTGGAGGATGCGCTCAGCCGGGTGGGCCTCGCCGGATTCGGCAGCCGCCTTCCCCCGACCCTGTCGGGCGGGGAACGTCAGAGGGTAGCGCTCGCCCGGGCTTTCGTAAGGCACCGGCCGATACTCCTGCTCGACGAGCCTTTCGCGGCGCTCGATCCCGGCCTGCGGACGGAGATGCGTAGTCTCATCCGCGATTTGCACCAGGAGGAAGGCAATACGATACTGATGATCACGCATCATCCCGATGACGTGAGGGCGCTGGCCGAAAGCGTCATTTTCCTCGACCAGGGCCGTATTATCGCCCATGATGAGACCGCCAGGTTTTTCGAGCGCCGAGACATTCCTGCAATCAGCCGGTTCCTCGGGTAAGGACGGAAAAACGTGCGCAGTTTTCTTCATTGCGCTCTAAATTTGCCGTTCGCCACAATTTGACCTCTGCGCTGTGCGACGCGCGGTGTGCACTACGGCGCCGTGCTCTGCAGACGGGCAAGAGGTCGCTGTCAGCGCTTCGAACAGCTGCTTGTTCGCCCGTGATAGGCTGCGGATCATGGGCATGCAGCAGCGGATGTCTTCAAAAATTCGCGCATCCGTTGCTGCGAAACCACGGGGCAACTATTTCTACTGGGGTCGGCTAGGCAGGCAGAGCTGAAATCGGATACAGCAGAATCTCTGGCTGAAACACCCGCGCCGGTGCATCGCATCCGGCTGAAAAAGTAGGACTTTTCGCCGATTGCGATGAATGGCTGTAAGCCGCGGGTCGCGCCGGCGGATGGGAACGGGCTGAGGCATGATAAGGCAGGCAGTCAAGAATGACTGGTTTCCGCGGCGGCATGGAACCGTGCGCGCACGAGCGTTGGTTGTATTGGCGGCCACGACGCTGGTCGCCGGCTGCCAGTCGGTAATCGAACAGACCTACGAGCCGACCGTTTCGCCATCCTCCAATCCGCAGATCGTCGAAGAGGTGCAGAAGAACGATCCGCGTGCCCAACTCGGCGCACGCGAACATCCGCGCATCGTTGCGAGCTATGGCGGTGAGTACCGCGACGCCAAGACAGAGCGGCTGGTCGCCCGGATCACCGGCGCCCTGACGGCCGTTTCGGAAAATCCCCAGCAATCCTACCGCATCACCATTCTCAATTCGCCGGCGATCAACGCTTTCGCGCTCCCCGGCGGCTATCTCTACGTCACGCGGGGTCTGCTGGCGCTTGCCAACGACGCCTCTGAAGTGGCAGCCGTGCTCTCGCACGAGATGGCCCATGTGACGGCCAATCACGGCATTCAGCGACAGCAGCGCGAGGAGGCGGAGGTGATCGCCAGCCGCGTCGTTTCCGAGGTGCTGTCTTCCGATCTCGCCGGCAAACAGGCGCTTGCCCGGGGTAAGCTGCGCCTCGCGGCCTTTTCACGCAATCAGGAACTGCAGGCGGACGTGATCGGCGTCCGCATGCTGGGAGAAGCGGGCTACGATCCCTATGCGGCGGCACGCTTTCTCGATTCCATGGCTGCCTATAGCCGCTTCAGTGCGGTCGATCCGGAGGCAGACCAGAGCCTGGACTTTCTGTCGAGCCACCCTAACGCGCCGCAGCGCGTCGACCTCGCGCGACGGCATGCGCGTGCCTTTGGTCTCGAGGGCACAAGCGGCGATCGCGGGCGCGACTACTATCTCGCGGGAATCGACGGTATCCTCTATGGCGACAGTCCGCAGGAAGGCTATGTCCGTGGACAGACCTTCCTGCACGGCCAGCTCGGCATACGCTTCGACGTGCCCACAGGTTTTCAGATCGACAACAAGGCAGAGGCCGTACTTGCCACGGGTCCTGGTGAAGTGGCCGTCCGTTTCGACGGCATCGCCGATACGAGCGGGCGCAACCTGACCGATTACATCGCCAGCGGCTGGGTGACCGGCCTCAAGCCCGATACGATCCGTTCCATCCGGGTCAATGGTCTGGAGGCCGCGACGGCGCGCGCCTCCGCCGACCGCTGGGATTTCGACGTCACGGTGATCAGGCTCGGCGAGCGCATATACCGCTTTCTGACGGCCGTTCCAAAGGGTTCCAGCGCACTGCAGCCGACAGCGGACCAGCTGCGCACGTCCTTCCGACGGATGACGTCTGGCGAAGTTCAGTCGCTGAAGCCGCTGCGTGTCCGGGTGGTCACGGTCCGGTCCGGCGACACGACCGCGACACTGGCGGCGCGCATGATGGGCACCGACCGGAAGCTCGACCTCTTTCGCCTGATCAATGCGATGCAGATCACCTCCACCGTCAGACCGGGCGACAAGGTGAAGATCATTTCCGAGTGAGACGGCTACCGCATATTTCCTTTAATCGGATCCGATTAAAGGACAAAAAGATGCAGCAGATCAAAGTACTACAGCGACCTTTGTGCGTCCGATGAAGCACGGCGCTGTGGCGGCCGCCCTCATCCCGCTCCCGCGACCTTCTCCGCATGATGGGGAGAAGGTCCTCGTTGCGTCTAATAGCCCTGAGTATAAAGCCCGTGTGCAAGGCAAAGCGAGCTTTGCTGGTCCCTTCGCACCGCTTGCGGCGAGAAATTACCGGTAGGCGGATGAGGAGCAAACGATCTCGCCAGGCTTTGACTTAATGCAGGGCCGCCGTCAGGGCCGGGGCCCTGGCGGTGAGTGCCGCGCGCAGCTTTTCAAGTGCACGTGTTTCAATTTGCCGCACGCGCTCCTTCGATATTCCAAGCGCAACACCGAGTTCCTCCAATGTTGCACCGTCCTCGGAGAGACGCCGTGCGCGGATGATCTTCATTTCGCGTTCGCTAAGCTCCCCGAGAGCGACGTGCAGCCACCGTCGGGCGCGCTCCCCGTCGATCAGGTCGCTCACCTGCTCATCGGGCAGAGGCGCCTCGCTCGCCAGAAAATCGAGCCGGGCCCCCGCATCCGGGTCGCCGCCGCCTATGGGGGCCTGCAGCGACGCGTCGTTTCCAGAGAGGCGTGCATCCATCGTTTGTACGTCGGCGAGACTCACGCCGATTGCGGCGGCGATCTCCTCATGCACCGCCTGCGAGGTCAACTGCCTGTCGCCCTGTGCGAGCCGGGCCCGCAGCCGGCGCAGGTTGAAGAAAAGCGCCTTCTGCGCCGAACTGGTTCCCCCGCGCACGATCGACCAGTTGCGCAGCACATAGTCCTGCATCGAGGCTCGGATCCACCAGGTCGCATAGGTCGAAAAACGCACCTCACGGCTCGGTTCGAAGCGCGCTGCGGCTTCCAATAGACCGATGTGCCCCTCCTGCACGAGATCTCCCATGGGCAGCCCAAAGCTACGGAACTTCGCCGCCATCGAGATGACCAGCCGCATATGCGACATCGCGATCTTGTTGCGCGCCTCCTGGTCGTTGTCGTTGCGCCATGCCTCCGCGAGCGCATGTTCCTCGTCCCGCTCGAGATAGGGCGCTTCCATGGCAATCTTGATCATACGCCTGTCTGCTGTGAGGGTCTTCATCGATTGCTCCGTAGCTGGCGTCGAGCGCCATTTCGCGATTGAACTCCAAAGGCCGAGCGGTCTCTTGCCGCGTTCGGCAACGGGACGGATGGCGCTGGTTGACGAAGTGACAGAGCGCCCTAAATGGAAGAATACGAACCTGAGGCGTGAGGAATTCACGGGGCCAGATCGCTCGGCAGTACAGGCAAAGACCTCCCTGCCGGGAGTGTTAAACGTGCGCGGGCGGGAAAAGTTCCGCGCGCGATACCGCTTTTTGATTGTGGCCGCGACTTCCTTGCGGCATTTGATTGTAAGGTCCGGCGGCGCCCAGGGAGCACTGGCAACAAATCTAGGGCAACAAAAAACCCGGCCTGCGGCCGGGTTTTTTGTTCGCTTCTCAACTCTTTGAAACCGATCACGTCCTGTTCTAGGTCGATCCGACCTGACAAACCGCGATCTAGGCGGCTTCGTCCTGTGCGTCGTCTTCTTCGATAGCCTTGCCGCGTTTCGGACCCTTGTTGAGATGGGCCTCGACGAGACGAACGGCTTCAGTCTCCGACATCTTGTTCACGGCAGCGATTTCGCGCGCCATCCGGTCAAGCGCGGCTTCATAGAGCTGGCGCTCGGAATAGGACTGCTCCGGCTGGTTTTCGGCACGATAAAGATCGCGCACCACTTCCGCGATGGAAATGAGGTCGCCGGAGTTGATCTTGGCATCGTACTCCTGGGCACGCCGCGACCACATGGTCCGTTTCACGCGCGCCTTGCCCTGCACGACCTTCAACGCGCGGTCGACGAAATCGGTTTCGGACAGCTTGCGCATACCGATACCCACAGCCTTCGCCACGGGGACCTTGAGGCGCATCTTATCCTTCTCGAAGTCGATGACGAAAAGTTCGAGCTTCATGCCCGCGACTTCCTGTTCCTCGATCGCGACGATCTGGCCAACGCCATGAGCCGGATAAACGATCGATTCACCGGTCTTGAAGCCTTGGCGCGTTGAAGATTTCTTCTGCTGGGTGGTCATTCGTTTCGTACACTCCCTAGTGCGCACCCGGCCTCTCATGAGCCGGGGCCGGGTCAGTCAGGCCCGGGATAGACGGGGATACCGCCGGGTGGGTCCACCTGGTCCGTCCAATGAAACGCAAACAAGCTCTTATGGCGCAGTCACAAGCAACGGGCCGTTGCATATCTCAAAAGTGCCGCGCGGAAGGATCGTTTGCTTTCGTGCTGGTTTTCGGGCGCGCAAAAGCACCCTCTGTGGATCAGTGTAAGAAAACTATCACAAAAAAGAGCGGAAATCAATAATTTGCTGCACGGCAACGATCAAGTCGCCGCGCTCGCAAGCGCGAAGTGCCGGTGGGATTTTCCCCAGCTTTCCGGCCTTGCCATCTGTCGTCCGCCTGTACGACGCTCCAGCGCCGCAGAGCCGCCTCAGTCGCCCTGTCCCGGCTCCGGAGAAAAATACTTCTCGTACTTTCCTTCCAGGCCGTCCATCTCCGTAGCCTCCGGCAGCGGATCCCGCTTGACGGTGATGTTCGGCCATTGCGTGGAGAAATCTGCGTTAAGCTTCAACCACATATCCAGACCCGGCTCGGTATCCGGCTTGATCGCCCCAGCGGGACATTCCGGCTCGCATACGCCGCAGTCGATGCATTCATCCGGATGGATGACGAGGAAGTTCTCCCCCTCATAAAAACAATCCACCGGGCAGACTTCGACGCAGTCCGTGTACTTACAGCGAATGCAGTTATCGGTCACGACATACGTCATGAGGTACTCCAGCCAATGCTCACATTTGATGGCAGACGGCAATCAACGGTGACACTCGATCGCCCGCGCATGCTAGGAATGTCCGGAGCGCATAGCTGCCGAAGCAGTCCTGAATGCCATCCTCCGCATGGCTTCGTGAATCGGGAACGATCCAGGGGTGAAACCACGCATCGGTTCAACCTGCTACACCTGCCGTCGCCCCGAAAAAATGGGCCCGGCGCTGCAGCGTTGCTTGTGACGTAAAGGCTTTGACGGCCCTTTGCAAGAATTATCCATGCGCGATTTGCCCCTATGGGGGCACAGTTTTCCAGCCTCGGGACCGGCGTGCCGAATTCCGTTGCAGGGCACCTGAAAGGAAGGGCAATCGGGCGTCCCGACGGTGCCCGGCGCGACGAAACTCAATCGTCCTCGTGGTCCGCGCCCGGCCGCAGCCGGTCGGTTTCGCGACGCTCCCGCTTCGTCGGCCGCCCTGCTCCGCGGTCTCGCGTCGCCTGCTCGTAAAGCGTGGGCTTGCCGGCGGGCGCGGCGGGCGTGAGATCCTCGTAAAGCAGACGGGCTTCCTCGTAGGGCCCTCGGCGGGACCCAGGCAGCAGCACCCGCAAGACCAGATCGCGCCGCTCCAGCGACACTTCGAGCATGTCTCCGGCCTTTATCTGGGCGGACGATTGCGTTTCACGTTTGCCGTTGACCACCACGTGACCGGCCTCGATCGCCTTCTGAGCGAGCGAGCGCGATTTGATCAGCCGGGCAAAGAACAGCCATTTGTCGAGCCGCTGACGCGTTGCAGGGGCGGACGGCGGCTGTTTTTCCATGGCCCGAACCTATTTCTTCATCTGCTCCTTCAGAGCAGCCAGCTTGGCGAAAGGTGAATCCGGATCGATCGGCTTCTCCTTGCGTGGCGGGCGCCCCTCGAACTTGGCGGGAGACGGCTTGCTGCGATCGTACCGGTCGCCCCGCTCCTTGCGCTGTCCGCCCGGCCTTCCTTCCGAACCCTTGCCCTCCTGAGGCTTGCCTTCCCTCGGCTTGCCTGGCGGCTTGCCCTGGGCGCCCTGCCTGCGGCCGCCCTCGCGTCCCTCGGTCTGGGCATGCCGCTGTCCACCGCGGCGCTGTTCGCCTTGGCGACCGCCTTGCCGCTGATTGTCCTGACGCGTGCCGGGCCGCCACAGGAGCACCGGCTTGGATTCAGCCGGCGTCTCAGGCTCGGCCGGCGCCGGTGTTTCGTCGCTGGTCGGCGCGACTTCCTGCCCGCTGGTCGCAGCATCGGCCGCTTCCGCTTCCGCGGCCGGTGCATCGCGCGTCTCAGCCTCTGCTGGCGGTATGCGGGCCGCTTCGGCCTCTGCAGCCGGTTCACCGGTCTGTTGAGCCCCGGCATCCGTTTCGCTCACGGCGGCTTCTCCGGCAGGTGTGTCCGCCGGGGTAGCGCCGTTCTGACTTGCCAGGAATGCGGCCGCCTCTTCGGCGGTCACGGCATCGGCACGATAGCCGAGCCCCTTGAGGATCTCCTCCATGTCGTCAGGCGTTGCCCCGAGTATGGACAGCATCGATGTCGTCGCCACGAAACGGCGGCCGTCATAGGCGCCCTCGGGACGCGGCGACGTCCCCGGCTTCCACTGGAGAAGCGGACGGATGAGATCGGCAAGCCGCTCGAGTATATCGATGCGCACCGCGCGCTTGCCGAGGAATCGGAAGCCCGCGAGCCTGTAGAAGGTCCGCTCGAAGGAAGGGTCGGTGACGACGGAGGTCCGCCCAGCAGCGAGCATCGGGATGAGGTCGCCGTAGCCCGGCTTGTCGAGCCCATCGTTTTTCAGCGCCCAGAGCAGCGTGATCAGCTCCGCCGGAGCGGGTTTCAAAAGCGCGGGGAGGAAGATGTGATAGGCTCCGAAGCGAACACCGTATCTGCGGATAGATGCACGGCTCTCCTGATCGAGCGACTTCACCTCTTCTGCAACGTCGCGACGGAAGAGCACGCCGAGGTTTTCGACGAGCTGGAAGGCAAGCCCTTTGGCAAGCCCCTCCAGGTCCTCGGCGCGCGAGATATCGTCCAGCGGCTTCAGCACCGTGCTGATGTGATGATTTACGAAGCGCTCGATCCGAGCGAGTACATGCTCGCGCGCATTGGCCTGGAGCTGCTCGTCGGCAAGCAGGATCACCCGGGGACGCATGACATGGTCGCTCGCCGTGAGCCGCGCGACCGGATCCCCGAGCCAACGGACGAGACCGTCCGACGACAGGGCCAGATCGCCATTACCGGCCGCGTGGAGACGGGCGGCGCGCGCTTCGAATTCCAGCGCGAGCGCCTTCTGGGCGGCGCCCTGCACGGCCTTCGCGTCCGTTCCCTCGCTGCCCGCAACGAGCGTGAACCGGAAACCGGCTAGCTGACCCACATGGTGTCCCTCGACGAAGACATCACCATTCACACTGATTTCTGCTTCCAGCATCGCATTCTCTCTCAGGCGCTTCATGAGCACAGATGTCCTGCGATCAACAAAGCGTTTCGTCAACCGTTCATGTAGCGCGTCGGACAATCGATCTTCGATTTCCCGCGTCTTTTCTTGCCAGTGTGTCGGATCGGCAAGCCACCCGGGCCGATTGGACACATAGGTCCAGGTCCTGATCTGCGCAATTCGCGCCGAAAGTGTGTCGATTTCCCCGTCCGTGTGATCGGCACGCCGGACCTGTTCGGCCATGAAATCCTCATTGACCGTCCCATGGCGAACGAGGTCGGCATAGATACTCGAGATCAGATCCGCATGCTGGGCGGGCGTAATGCGGCGGTAGTCCGGGAGTGCGCAGGCTTCCCACAGCTTCTCCACGCGCTCGGACGTCGTCGCTACGTCGACGATCTCCGGGTAGCGCGTCAGATGCTCGAGAGCCTGCTGATCGACGGCCGGGAGCGCCCGCGCCAACCCGGAGACCGCCGGTGCCGCCTCCAGGCTTTTCTTCAGCGCCTTCACTGAAGAATAATCCAGCGCCTTGGAGCGCCATTGCAGCACCCGGACGGGGTCGAACTCATGCGATTCGATCCGGTGAACAAGCTCCTCCTCGAAAGGGTCGACGCGGCCCGTGACGCCAAACGTCCCGTCCCGAACGTGCCTGCCCGCGCGCCCCGCCACCTGCGCGAGCTCCGCCGGATTGAGGTTGCGATATTGATAACCGTCGAACTTCCGGTCCTGGGCGAAGGCCACGTGGTCGACGTCGAGGTTCAGCCCCATGCCGATCGCATCGGTTGCCACGAGATAATCGACGTCTCCCTCCTGGTAGAGGGCCACCTGGGCATTGCGGGTCCGCGGCGAAAGAGCGCCCAGAACGACGGCCGCCCCGCCGCGCTGCCGCCGGATGAGCTCTGCTATCGCATAGACCTCGTCGGCCGAAAAGGCGACGATTGCGGAGCGGTTCGGCAGGCGCGTGATCTTTTTGGATCCGGCATAGAGGAGCTGCGACATACGCGGCCGTTCGACCACGGTGATGCCGGGCAGAAGATATTCGAGAATGGGCCGCATCGTCGCAGCCCCGAGGAACAGCGTCTCGCCGCGACCGCGAAGGTGCAGGACCCTGTCCGTGAAGATGTGACCGCGTTCGAGATCGCCTGCGAGCTGGACCTCGTCGATCGCCACGAAAGAGGCCGTCGTCTCGCGCGGCATCGCCTCCACCGTGCAGACCGAGTACCGGGCCCGGTGGGGCGCGATCTTTTCCTCGCCCGTTATCAGCGCGACATTATGATGGCCGACCTTCTCCACCAGGCGCGTATAGACCTCACGCGCGAGCAATCTCAGCGGCAGCCCGATGACGCCGCTGTCATGCGCGACCATGCGCTCGATAGCATAATGGGTCTTGCCGGTATTGGTAGGTCCGAGCACCGCGGTTACACCGCGGCCGCTCAGGATCATGG
Organism: Sinorhizobium medicae; assembly: GCF_007827695.1. Classification (GTDB taxonomy): domain Bacteria; phylum Pseudomonadota; class Alphaproteobacteria; order Rhizobiales; family Rhizobiaceae; genus Sinorhizobium; species Sinorhizobium medicae. The sequence continues at coordinate 227,901 of NZ_VITA01000004.1, forward strand.
ATTGAAAGGACAAGATCTCGATCCCAGGCAGTCTTTGCAGCGCCGCACGTTTTTCAGACGCACGAAGATCGCTGCAGTGCTTGAATTGCCGCATGCCTCTATTCTCAAACCGGTCCCGCTCCAGGAATAGATGCATTGGAGCCGGCGGGGCTTTCACCTTCCGGCGGGAAACAGATGCCCATGCGACGCGCCGAACGCAAGGGTTCATGGACAATAAAAACTCAAAAGCGCCCAACCATATCTTGCGCCTCACGTAGAACTTGCGGCTCAAGATTCCGGAACAGCGCCGGAACGAATCAGCGACGAATCGCTGACTCTCTCTGATTCACTCTATGTTCACGGCTATATATGGGCTTCAACATCTAGTTACGCACCATATGCTGAATCCGGGCAAGAAACATACGTCGAAAGGTCCCAAGCGGCCTCTTCATTTCGCAGCATTGCTCTGAACCGCGCAAAGGATTCCGAATCCAAGAGTTTGGAATGATTGAAAAAAATTAACGGGATTCACGAGGCCGGCGCGCGAATCCGGGAATAGGAATCGCTTCGCGGGTATTCGGCTTTTGCCGGGCAGTTCGCTCGCGACTCGTCGGCACGGCCATTTTCCCCTTTCGTTCACCACAACATGTAGAGCCGGATGAGGAACACTGCGTGCGGTCTCCTGAGGCCGATCCAACCCAAAAAACCGTGGTCCAGCCGCCGAATGCCCGTCGAAAAAAATCCGGCGCCGCAAAGGGCGGCGGGAACACAGTCGGTCAGAAAAAAGTCTCAGGCGAAGTACTGGCCACCATTGGCCGAGATCGTGGAACCGGTAATGAAGCCGGCATCATCCGACACGAGGAACACGACGCATCGCGCGACTTCTTCCGGTTCGCCCAGGCGGCCGACGGGTATCTGCGGGATGATCCGCTCGTTAAGCACCTTCTCCGGTACGGCGAGCACCATTTCCGTGCCGATATAACCCGGGCAAATGGCATTTACCGTGATTCCCTTCGCTGCCCCTTCCTGAGCAAGCGCCTTGGTGAAGCCGAGATCGCCGGCCTTGGCGGCAGAATAGTTCGCCTGTCCCATCTGCCCCTTCTGACCGTTGATCGACGAGATGTTGACGATGCGGCCGAACCCGCGGTCGCGCATCCCCGACCAGATCGGATGCGTCATGTTGAAAACGCCGGTGAGATTCGTGCCTATGACTTCGACCCATTGTTGCGGCGTCATCTTGTGGAACATCGCGTCACGTGTGATGCCGGCATTGTTGACGAGGATATCTACCGGCCCCAGGTCCGCCTCGACCCTGGCAATGCCGTCGACGCAGGCCTCGTAACTCGAGACATCCCACTTATAAACGGGGATGCCGGTCTCCTGTTTGAAAGCCTGGGCTTTTTCGTCATTGCCCGCGTAATTCGCAGCCACCTTGTAGCCCGCTGCCTTCAGCGCGATGGCGATTGCCGCGCCGATGCCGCGCGATCCGCCCGTGACCAATGCTACCCTGCTCATTAGTGCCTCCCGCTCTGTTAAGCCAAATTGGCGAAAATCGTCCTTCCGCGGCCCGGAGCCCGGGCCGCCTGTGCATATCCGGATCTGGAAGTCGCCCGGCTCACCGGGCGTCGGCTAAAGGCGTTCCACGCACATGGCGACCCCCATGCCGCCGCCGATGCAGAGTGTCGCAAGGCCCTTCGAGACGTTGCGCCGCTTCATTTCAAAAAGAAGCGTGTTCAGCACGCGGGCTCCGGACGCGCCGATCGGATGTCCGATGGCGATCGCGCCGCCATTGACGTTGACGATCGACGGGTCCCAACCGAGATCCTTGTTGACGGCGCATGCCTGGGCCGCGAAGGCCTCGTTGGCCTCTACGAGTTCAATTTCGGCGACCGACCAGCCGGCTTTTTCAAGTGCCTTGCGCGATGCGGGGATCGGGCCCGTGCCCATGATCTGCGGGTCGACGCCCGCCGTGGCCCAGGAGACGATGCGGGCAAGCGGCTGGATGCCGCGCCGGCCGGCCTCGGCCTCGGTCATCAGCAGAGCGGCGGCGGCGCCGTCATTGAGGCCCGACGCGTTGGCGGCAGTGACGGTGCCTTCCTTGTCGAAAGCCGGGCGAAGCTTCGCAATCGATTCCAGCGTGGCGCCGTGACGTATGTATTCGTCCTGGTCGACAGTGACGTCGCCTTTCCGCGTCTTGACGACGAAAGGAACGATCTCGTCGGCGAAGCGGCCGGCTTTCTGGGCGGCTTCGGCCTTGTTCTGGGAGGCCAGCGCGAATTCGTCCTGCTCCTCGCGCGTAAGCTGCCATTTCCGCGCGACGTTCTCCGCGGTAGTGCCCATGTGATATCCATAGAAGGCGTCCGTCAGGCCGTCCTTGATCATCGTGTCGATCATCTTGTAATCGCCCATTTTCACGCCGCCCCGCAAGTGCGCGCAATGCGGCGCCATGGACATCGACTCCATGCCGCCGGCGACGATGACCTTCGCATCACCGGTTGCGATCTGCTGCATGCCGAGCGCCACGGCGCGCAGGCCGGAGCCGCAGAGCTGATTCATGCCCCAGGCGGTCTTTTCCTGCGGGACTCCGGCTTTCATCGCCGCCTGGCGCGCCGGATTCTGCCCCTCGCCCGCCGGCAGCACCTGCCCGAGGATCACCTCGTCCACTTCGCCGGCTTCGACACCGGCCCGCTCCAGAACCGCCTTGACCGCGGCCGCGCCCAATTCGTGCGCAGGCGTATTGCCGAAGGCGCCATTGAAGGAGCCGACGGCCGTGCGGGCGGCGCTGGCGATGACGATCGAGGGATTGCTCATGGGACGTTCCTCATATTTGCTTTGCCTGATGGAGGCAGACTGGCAAAGGGAGGGGCGCAAGTCAAACGGCGAGTTGCACTGCCGCAAAAGCTTCAGGAGGGCTTGCCGACGCTTGTTCGCACCTGCGTCGCCGCATTGCACAAAGAGATTGTCAGTGGCGCTCTTTTGCGGATACTCTGAAAAGTACAATAAAGACGGGACGATGGGTAAGAGGAGACCCTGATGGGGAAAAACGAAGGCCAGATCGTTATCAAGAAATATGCGAACCGGCGGCTCTACAACACCGGTACGAGCACGTACGTAACCCTCGATGACCTGGCTGTCATGGTGAAGAGGGGCGAGGACTTCATCGTACAGGACGCAAAGTCCGGCGAAGATATAACCCATTCCGTGCTGACGCAGATTATCTTCGAGCAGGAGTCGAAAACCGGTAACACGCTCCTGCCGATTTCCTTTCTCCGCCAGTTGATCTCCTTTTATGGCGACCAGATGCAGATGGTCGTGCCGAGCTATCTCGAACACTCGATGCAGGCTTTCACCGAACAGCAGGCTCAGATGCGCGAGCAGATCACCAAGGCCTTCGGTGAGACGCCGATCGGCAAGAACCTCAAAGTGCCGCTGCAACTGGTCGAGGAACAGGTCCGGCGCAACACCGAAATGTTCCATCAGGCCATGCAGATGTTCTCGCCCTTCATGGCGGCCCCAGCCGCAAAAGAAAGCAAGAAGGCCGAAGCGAAAGACATCGACGAATTGAAAGAACAGCTTCGAGCCCTCCAGACGAAGCTGGATAATCTCGGCTGACTTTCAGGCATTCGGAGCCGTACCAAAGAAAAAGGGCCGGCAATGCCGACCCTTCGAATTTCATCCGCGAGTGATATGCGCTTATGCGCTTTCCTTCGGCGTCAGAACCTGGCGGCCGCGATACATGCCGGTCTTCAGGTCGATGTGATGCGGGCGGCGCAGTTCGCCGGAATTCTTGTCTTCGATGTAGGTCGGAGCCTTGAGGGCGTCAGCGGAACGGCGCATGCCACGCTTGGACGGGCTCGTTTTTCTTTTCGGTACAGCCATTTCATTCTCCACTTATCGGGCAAAACACTGTTCAGCAGCCGAAAATGGCCGGGTCAAACAGATGTCGATCTCGGAATTTCGCGCGCTTATACATGCCGGACCGCAGTTTGACCAGTCCCCGCGCACAAATTTTCGATTCAGGCTTCATCCTCCGGAACGATCCAGGGCTCGGCTTTCGCGGCCTCTTCCCACTTGCGGAAGGCCGGATGCCCTCGGACGGCCGCCATATAGGCAAGCGTCGCCGGATCTTTCACGAGGTCATAGACTTCGAAGCGGATGACGACAGGTGCGAACATGGCATCCGCGGCGGTGAACCGGCCAAAGAGGAACGGACCGCCAGACCGCGCGGTTTGCTCGTGCCAGATCGTCTCGATCCGCGCCACATCCTCGGTAACGCCGTCGGGCAGATCGATCGCCTTCTTCGACCGGCGGATGTTCATGGGGCAGGCGCCGCGCAGTGCCTGGAAGCCGGAGAGCATCTCCATCGAATAGCTCCGCGCGCGTGCGCGATCCTCGCGGCTATCGGGCCAGAGGCCAGCCTCCGGAAAGAGCTCCGCCGCATATTCGATAATGGCGAGCGATTCCCACACGCGGGTTTCGCCATGATGGAGTACCGGAACACGTCCTGTCGGCGACATCTCGCGAATGCGGGGGTTGCCGGCGGGAAAGTCGAAGGGAATGACGACCTCTTCGAACGGAATGCCGCTGGCCGTGAGTGCCAGCCATGGCCGGAGCGACCAGGACGAATAGTTCTTGTTGCCGACATAGAGGACGAGCTTGGCCATGATTTTTGTCTCCGCCTGAAGTTCCGGACGGCAGCCTTGCCACATCAAAGGCCGACAGACCAATGAATTGGATTCATCTCAATCATAAAGACACGTGATATAGCCGCCGGAGCGGCTTGCCCGGCGCTCGATCACCGAGGCGAGACGCCGCAGACCGCGCCCCGGTTTGCCGGCGTTGCGGTCGACCGGATTTGGCAGCGATACGGCGAGAAGAGCAGCCTGACGGCGCGAGAGCTCCGCCGCCGAAACGCCGAAATGATGCCGGGCTGCAGCTTCGATCCCGTAAATGCCCTCGCCCCATTCGGCGACGTTCAGATAAATCTCCATCAGGCGCCGTTTGCTCCAGACGAAATCGGCGGCGACCGCGAGCGGCAGCTCCATCGCTTTGCGCACGAAGGAACGGCCATTCCAGAGGAACAGGTTCTTGGCGGTCTGCATCGGGATCGTACTGGCGCCGCGCGTCTGTCCGCCGTCGAGCGCATCCTCTACGACGGCGCGCATCTGAGCCCAATCGACGCCGGCATGCGAGCAGAACTGCCCGTCCTCCGACATCATTACCGACTGGACGAGCACCGGCGCGATGTCGTCGAACTCGACCCATTGCCGGTCATAGCCGCGCGCCAGCACGAGGTCGCGCAGCATCAGGGTAGAGACCGGGTGAATGAACTCGGCGAGATAGAAGAAGATCAGCGCGTAGGGCAGGAACAGGATGGAGAGCACGAGTAGAACGAGGCGGCGACGACGCGCACGCCACGTCCGTCGCACGGCCGTCTGCCGGCCGGCGGGCAATTCCGCTTCCTCGCGCTCTTCCGAAATGATGTCCACGCCCCGCCCGTCCACCTCTTTCCCGTCCGCCCGGTTTTCCATCCACCTCCCTCATATGCCATGGCGAGCCAAAGTTGAACGGCCTTTCTGGCAAAAGGCAAGGCTCAGAAGGTGCATCATCACCGAGAGGCTGTGCGCGCTGCGACGTGAAAGCCCGTTGAAAGCCGCTCCGCCGCATGCCAAAGAGCCTCGTATGACAGACGAAAGATCATCCTTTCCAGAGCGCCTCAAGTCCAATGCGGTCGCGGTCGAAGCGCTGCTCGAGACATTGCTCGACCCGGCCGTGCGTGGCGGCGAAATTTCCCGCCCTGCGAACCTGCTCGAAGCCATGCGTCATGCGGTGCTCAATGGCGGCAAGCGGCTGCGGCCCTTTCTTGTCAGCGAAACTGCGGCGCTCCTCGGCGGCGATGTGCAAGCGGCACTGAGAATTGGCGCTGCGCTCGAATGCATTCATTGCTACTCGCTTGTCCATGACGATCTGCCGGCGATGGACAACGACGACATGCGGCGCGGAAAACCGACGGTGCACGTCGCCTTCGACGAGGCAACCGCGATCCTCGCGGGCGATAGCCTGCTGACCTTCTCCTTCGACATCATCGCGGCGCCGGAGACAGCCCTTTCCGATCGCCAGAAGACCGCGCTCGTGCTGGCGCTCGCACGGGCGGCAGGGCACGGGGGCATGGCTGGGGGGCAGGCACTCGACCTTGCCGCCGAAAAGAGCGCCCCCGATGAGACGGGCATCGTACTCCTGCAATCGATGAAGACCGGCGCGCTTCTCCGCTTCGCCTGCGAGGCGGGCGCGATCATCGCGGATGCGGCGGCCGAGGACCGCCAGCGTCTGCGGGCCTTCGGAGAGAAGATCGGCCTCGCCTTCCAGCTTGCGGACGATCTGCTCGACCTCACCGCCGACGCCGCGCACATAGGCAAGGCAACCGGAAAGGATGCCGCGCGAGGAAAGGGTACACTCGTCGCGCTGCACGGACAGCCCTGGGCCGAGCAGCGGCTCGAAAGCCTGGTGGCCGAGGCGGAAGCGCTCCTTGAGCCTTATGGCGCCCGTTCGGAGGTCCTTGCCGAGACCGCTCGTTTCATTGCCAACCGCAGGAACTGATAGATGAGCAGATTCTGGTCGCCGATCGTTGCCGCCTTGAAGCCTTACGTTCCCGGTGAACAGCCGCGGATGGCGAACCTCGTCAAGCTCAACACCAATGAGAGCCCCTATGGCCCCTCGGAAAAAGCGCTGGAGGCGATTCGGGCGGCGGCTGACATGGATCTCAGGCTTTATCCGGATCCCGTCGCTCTCGGGTTGCGGGAGGCGATCGCCAGGCGCTACGGCATGTCCGTCGGCGAGGTCTTCGTCGGCAATGGTTCCGACGAGGTTCTGGCCCACACCTTCGCGGCGCTTTTGAAACACGATCGGCCGCTGCTTTATCCTGACATCTCCTACAGCTTCTATCCGACCTATGCGGGCCTTTTCGGCATCGAAGCGGTCGAGATTCCGCTGAACGCCGACTTCCGCATCGAAATTGCAGGCTATCGCCGCCCTGCCGGCGCCATCATCCTGCCGAATCCGAATGCGCCGACGGGAATCGGCCTGCCGCTTTCCGACATTGAAAGGCTGGTGAGCGAGCATTCCGACCAGCCCGTGGTCGTCGACGAGGCCTATATCGACTTCGGCGGCGAATCCGCGATCGCACTCGTTCCGAAATACGAGAACCTGCTCGTCGTTCAGACCTTCTCGAAGTCACGTGCGCTTGCCGGTCTTCGCGTCGGCTTCGCGATAGGCCAAAGGCCGCTGATCGAGGCGTTGGAGCGCGTCAAGGATAGTTTCAATTCCTATCCGCTCGGGCGCGCCGCCCTTGCGGGTGCAACGGCTGCGATCGAGGACGAGGCCTGGTTCGAGAAGACGCGCGCCAAGATCCTCGCCACGCGGGCGGCATTGACGAAGGGGCTCGAAGCGCGCGGTTTCGAGGTCCTGCCGTCTCAGGCGAATTTCGTCTTCGCCCGGCATCAGAACCACGCGGGCCAGACGCTGGCGGCGAAACTCCGCGAACGCGCGGTCATCGTCCGCCATTTTGCCAAGCCCCGGATTGAGGATTTCCTGCGCATCACCATCGGCACCGATGATGAATGCGCCAAACTGGTCGCGGCGCTCGACGAAATTCTGTGAGATCGCAGGTCAGATTGAAGCGGCACCGGCGAGATTGCGGCGCCGCCTCCTGACCGGCGATATCACCAGCAGCAGAAGCCGCCATCAACGAGAAGGTCTACTCCGGTTACGAAGCTCGCCGCATCCGACAGAAGGAAAACGGCCGGGCCGACCATTTCGTCCACGCCAGCCATGCGCTGCATCGGCGTCTGTTCCTCGAAGAGCCTGGTCTGGTGCACCATTTCCGGTCTAGTATTCATAGGTGTTGCCGTATAGCCCGGACTGATGGTGTTGACCCGGATGCCGCGGCCTACCCACTCCATCGCCATGGACTTCGACATGTGAATTACACCCGCCTTAGAGGCGTTGTAGTGGCACTGGTTAAGTCCTCGATTCACGATGACGCCGGACATCGAGGCGATGTTGACGATCGACCCGCGTCCGTTCCTCAACATGGCGCGCGCTTCCGCCTGGCAGGAGAGGAAAACGCCTTTCAGATTGACGTCCATCATCGTCTGGAACTGAGTTTCCTCCATCTCCTCCGCCGGATGAGCATTGGCGATGCCCGCGGCGTTGAGCGCGAGGGTCAGCGGGCCCAGCTCCGCTTCTGTGCGCGCAACCGCCTCGTCGAGCGCCGCGCCGCTGGTGACATCAGCGGCGATCTGAATGCTGCGACGCCCAGCCTTTTCGATGAGATCGGCCGTCTTCGCGAGACCATCATCGGTCCGTCGGTCTAGTAACCCGACATCTGCGCCGCACTGTGCGAGACCGATGGCGATGAGTTGGCCGATGCCGCTGCCCGCGCCGGTCACGAGGGCGACGTTTCCGGCAAGATCGAACAATTTCGGTGCGTCAAGACTGATTTCAGACATATGGGTTCTTTCCTGCTTAGATCGTTGCCAGTTCCATGACAGAGACGTCGTTCGCATCCTCGCGGTTCAGGATGCCGGCCTGCTTGCCCTGCGCCATGACCAGGATGCGGCTGGAGACGCCGAGCACCTCTTCGAGATCCGAGCTGACCACGATGACTGCGACGCCCTCGCGGGCGAGATCGATGATGAGATCGTAGATCGACGAGCGGGCGCCTACGTCGATGCCGCGCGTCGGCTCGTCCAGCACGACCACCTGCGGTTTTCGCGCCAGCCATTTGGCGAGCACCACTTTCTGCTGGTTGCCGCCGGAAAGCTCCCCGGCATTCTGCCCCCCGCGGCCTTTTACTCCGAACGTCTTGATGCACTCCTCGGCGAACTGCCGGATGCGGCGCGAGGAGACCCAGCCGCTGCGGGAGATTTCGCCGAGGTTGGCATAGCCGATATTTTCCGCGATCGAATGATCGAGCACGACGCCCTGGAGCTTTCGATCCTCCGGCACGAGAACGATGCCGTTGCGGATCGCATCGATCGGAGAGCGGGGCGTGACGGGCCTGCCGTGCAGCAGGACTTCGCCGCTGGAAATGGGGTCGGCGCCGCTGATGGCGCGTACGAGTTCGGTCCGGCCGGCTCCCATGAGGCCCGCAATGCCGAAAACCTCGCCCCTGCGAACCGAAAAGCTGATGTCCCGGAATGCGTTGGACGGCGACGAGAGATTTCGTACCTCCAGCGTCACCTGGTCCGTCGGGGCCGGAAGGGTCGGGAACATGCGCTCGAGTGAGCGCCCGACCATGGCCTCGACGATCGTGCGTATCGGCACGTCGCCACTCTCGAACTCCTGCACCTTGGCGCCGTCGCGCATCACGACAATGCGGTCGGCGATCTTGCGGATCTCCTCCAGGCGGTGCGAAATGTAGATGATGCCGACGCCTTCCGACTTCAGCCGTTCGATCTGCCGGAAGAGGAGCTGGGTCTCCTCGGCGCCGAGCGCGGCCGTCGGTTCGTCGAGAATCAGGAGGCGCGCATTGAGCGTCAACGCCTTGGCGATCTCGATGAGCTGCTGCTTGCCGGTCGAAAGCCCGTCGACGAGGCGATCCGGCGAGATGTCGAGACCGAGCCGGTGCAGGCCGCTGCGTGCCCGATCTTCCATAGTTTTGCGATCGATCCGCCCCGCCTTCATCGGGTAGCGGCCGACGAACACGTTCTCCGCGATGGAGAGCTTCGGGAGCAGTTTCAGTTCCTGATGGATCATGCCTATCCCCTCCTCCATCGCGGCACGGGGATCTGCGGGGGCGTAGGCCCTGCCCAGCCAGGTCATTTCGCCCGCTGAGGGTTGCACGGTGCCGGAAATAATGTTCGACAGCGTCGATTTTCCGGCACCGTTTTCGCCGAGCAGCGCCACCACCTCTCCCGGATGGATATCGAGGTCGATACCGTGGAGAACCTTGATCGGACCGTAGGATTTGCGGATGCGACGGAGCGACAGGATGGGAGAGTGGGGCGTCATGGCGCTGCTGCCTTTCGGCTATCGGGTTACGGATGGTTCTTTACGAATTCCGGAGCGTTGTCGCAGGTCGTCAGCACGGCATTCGGCGTCTGACGCTCTTCGACCTTCTCGCCCGCCGCAACGGCAAGTGCGGATTCGACGGCAAGAACGCCCATTTTTTGCGTGCTCTGCGTTGCGGTGGCGATGAACGGGCCCTTGCACCTGGCGAGGTATTCGAGCGCCGAGACGTCGCCGTCATAGCCGCCGATGATCACCTTGTCGGAGAGATTGGCGACGTCGACCGCCTTGGCCGCCCCCATGGCGAGACCGTCGGCCTGGCCGAAAATGATCGTGATGTCCGGATTTGCCTGCAGCATGTTCTGCGCGATCGAGAAGCCTTCATCGGCCGACCACATGTTGCTCCACTGCTGGTCGATAAGCTCGACGCCCTTGTTCTCGTCAATGGCGCGCTTGCAGCCGGTGAAGCGGTCGACCTCCGGCGTTGTGCCCTTCTGCCCGTGGATGATTGCCATCTTGCCCGAGCCGCCGGCCTTCTCGATGATGAACTTGCAGACGGCGTAGGCGGATTCGACGCTCTCTCCGGCGATGAAGGTGTCGCCCGGCGCACCCTCCGGGACGCGGTCGACGTTGATGACCGGAATGCCGGCTTCGCGGGCAAGGCGGGTCGGGACCGCAGCCGCCGCGGCGCCGGCCGGGATATAGATGAAGGCGTCGATGTCCTGGATCATCAGGTCCTGTACCTGGCTGACCTGCGTGTTGGTGTCGTTCTTCGCGTCGACGACCACCACTTCGAGGCCCTTTTCCCTGGCGTGCTTTTCGACACCGAGCTTGATCTGGTTGAAGAAGTCGGCCTGAAGATTCGGAACAGCAGGCCGATCTTCTTGACCTCGGCTGCGGATGCGGGAAGCGCAAGGACCGAAGCGGTGGTTGCGGCCACCAGCAGTGTGGACAGTTTCATAGTTTCTCCTCCGATTTGCCCGGTGGCGCCCTGCCCTCGCAGGAAGTCACCTTCTCTTTGCCGGCCGGCACCATTGCTGGCCGTTTTCAGCGCCCCACCGAAGTTCGGCAACGGGGCGAATGTCGCTATTTCCGCTTGCGGTACGTTTCCGCCGTGACGGCGAGTACGATGACGGCACCGATGATCACCTGCTGCATGAAGGGAGACACGCTGAGCAGGTTCAGACCGTTTCGCAGGACACCGATGATGAGCACGCCGATGATGGTGCCGCCGATCCCCCCCGTTCCGCCGGAAAGCGAAGTACCGCCGATGACGACCGCCGCGATGGCGTCGAGCTCATAGGACACGCCCGACGACGGCTGGACCGAGTCCAGACGAGCCGCAAGCACCATGCCGGAAAGACCCGCGAGGAAGCTGCAGACGACATAGACGAGCACGGTCGCGCGCTGAACGTCGATACCGGCAAGGCGCGCCACTTCGGCATTGCCACCGACGGCGTAAAGCACGCGCCCGCCATGCCGGTAGCGCTGGTAGAGAAGTCCGACGATGAAGACCACGATCATCACGGCAACGGTCAGCGTCAGGAAGCCACCGAAGCGAACGATGGCCATCATGTTGAACCAGGCCGGAAAGCCTATGATCTGCTGGCCGTCGGTGACCATGTTCGCAAGGCCGCGCGTGATCGACATCATGGCGAGCGTGGCGATGAAGGCCGGTACGTTGAAGCGGGTTATGAGGAGGCCCGCGATGAGGCCGTTTAGCGAGGCGGCGGCGAGCGCCAGGGGAATGGCGAGCCACATCGGCACGCCGGCCACGACGTGCAGGTAGCCGAGTACCATCATCGCCAGCGCCATGACCGACCCGACCGCAAGGTCGATACCTCCGATCAGGATGACGAAAGTCATGCCGACAGCCATGACGCCCAGCACCGTGATCTGGTCGAGCACATTGAGGAAATTCCGCACCGACAGGAACTTGTCCGTCGCGAAGGTCAGGAAAAGGCACAGCACGATCAGCCCGATCAGCGGACCGGTCGCGCCCTTCAGTGACGGAAGCAGCCTTACGGCAGCCCCTTGCTTGTCTTGCACCGCAGCCCGCATGCGCCGTCCTCCCGCATAGCCCGCTTCCCGTTGCCGGTAAGCATAATTATTCATTACTGTGTGTTCATACACGACCAATCCTGAGGCTGTCAATACGAGGGAGGCTGCAATCTCGCGGTTGCTATTGCGGAATTCCGCTTGACTTGCGAGAGGGGCGTGCAAATATATGATCAGTAGCATATTTATTCACAATGAGGATTTCATGCAGCCGAACGATCTCGACCGCATCGCTCAACAGATCCGACTTCGCGATCTGCAAGCGGTTTTCGAAGCCGGCGCCGGCCACATCGGCGGAGAGATGTCCGCCATCGACATTCTGACGGCGCTCTATTTTCGCGTGCTGCGCATCTGGCCCGAACAGCCGAAGCACCCGGACCGCGACCGTTTCGTGCTGTCGAAAGGCCATGTGGCGCTGGCGCTCTATGTGACGCTGGCCAAGCGAGGCTTCATTCCAGAGGAAGAAATCGGCACATTCCTGAAGCCGCATTCGCGCCTCAACGGGCATCCGAACTGCACCAAGGTGCCGGGCATCGAGACGAATACCGGCCCGCTCGGCCACGGGCTGCCGGTGGCGGTGGGCATGGCGAAGGCGGCAAAGCTGACCCGCGCGAAATATCACACCTATGCTTTGACCGGTGACGGCGAAATGCAGGAAGGATCCAACTGGGAGGCCATCTCATCGGCCGCGCAATTCGGTCTCGACAACCTGACCCTGATCATCGACCACAACCGCTTCCAGCAGGGCGCCGCTCTGAAGGATACCAACAATCTCGCTCCATTCCCCGCCAAACTCGAAGCCTTCGGCTGGGATGTGACCGAGATCAACGGCAATGCCATGGATGAAGTCGTTCCGGCGCTGGAAAAGCGCGGCAGTCGCCCGCACTGTATCGTCGCCCATACGAACAAGGGCCACGGCATATCCTTCATGCAGGACAAGGTCGACTGGCACCACAAGGTGCCGAACGACGAACAATACAAGATTGCCGTGGCTGAGCTTTCGGAGGCCCTGTGATGAACGCCGTGACATCGTGTGCCAAGTTGCACGATTGCCGTGACGCCTTCGTTACGGTGCTGGAGCGCCTCAGTGCGGATAACCCCAGGATCGTGGCCGTCTGCAACGACTCCGTCGGCTCCTCCAAGCTCGGCGGCTTCAGAGCCAGGTGGCCGGACCGACTGGTCAATGTCGGCATCGCCGAACAGAACATGGTCGGTGTCGGCGCTGGCCTTGCCAATGGCGGACTGCTGCCCTTCGTCTGCGGCGCCGCCTGTTTCCTCACGGGCCGGTCGCTGGAGCAGATCAAGGCCGACATCGCTTATTCCAACGCAAACGTGAAGCTCATCGGCATTTCCTCCGGGATGGCCTATGGCGAGCTCGGGCCGACGCACCACTCCATCGAGGATTTCGCCTGGACCCGCGTGTTGCCGAACCTTCCGGTCATCGCACCCTGCGACTCGGTCGAAACCGCCGCGGCCGTCGAATGGGCCGCCCATTATGATGGCCCGGTTTTTCTGCGCCTGTCGCGCGTCGGCGTTCCGGACCTGCTGCCGTCCGGCCACACATTCGAACTGGGCAAGGCCAACCTGTTGCGGGACGGCGACGCGATCACCCTCGTCGCCAACGGCACGGTGACCCACCGCATCCTGAAGGCTGCCGATCTGCTGGCGGCAGAGGGCATAGAGGCACGCGTGCTGAATATGGCGACAGTCCGGCCGCTCGATCTCGATGCCGTCGTGGCCGCCGCGCGCGAGACCGGAGCCATCCTGACGGCGGAAGAGCATTCCACCTTCGGCGGGCTCGGTTCGGCCGTGGCCGAACTTGTCGTGGCCGAAGCGCCCGTGCCGATGAAGATCCTCGGCGTTCCGGGAATTTTCGCCCCGACCGGGTCGGCCGAATTCCTGCTCGACGAATTCGGCATGTCCCCTGCCGCCATCGCCGAAGCGGCCGTCGCACTGATCGCACGAAAGCCCTCCCGCGCATGATCATGCGCAGGTAGATTTCGTGCCGGGCGCGGCAATCCTCCTGCCGCGCCCCATTCCTGTCAGCCGGAGCCGCCATGACGACTGCCATTCTCGCCATCGACCAGGGCACCACGAATTCAAAAGCCGTTCTCGTTTCGACGACCGGTGAGATCCTCTCGCGTGGCGCATCGCCGGTCGGCATCGAACATCCGCAGCCCGGCTGGGTGGAGCAGAACCCGCTTCGCATCTGGGAATCGGTTCAGGAGGCGATTGCCGCCTGCCTGCAGAAGGGACCCCGATCCGACATCCTCGGGATCGCGATCTCCAACCAGCGCGAGTCGGTCACCGCCTGGGACGCCGCAACGGGCAAGCCGCTCGGCCCGGTGGTCAGCTGGCAATGCCGCCGCAGCGCGCCGGCCTGCGCCGAACTCAGCGCCGCAGGCCATGCCGAGCGCGTCCGGGCGCTCACGGGTCTCCCCATAGACCCTATGTTCCCCGGTCCCAAAATGAAGTGGCTGCTCGATCGCATTCCCCCGGGACATGAGGTCCGGCTGGGCACGATCGACGCGTGGCTGATCCATTGCTTCACGGCTGGCGCGATCCATGCCTGCGATGCCGGCAATGCCGCCCGCAGCCAGCTTTACGACCTCAACCGCCGGGCCTGGAGCGACGAGCTTTGCGACCTGTTCGGCGTACCCAAATCCGCCCTGCCGGAGGTGTGCGACAGCGCCGCCCGCTTCGGCGTCACGAAGAATGTGCCGGGGCTGAAGGACGGAATCCCGATCGCCTCGGCGATCGGCGACAGCCACGCCGCGCTTTTCGGCCACGGGGCCTTCAAACCCGGCGACGGCAAAGTGACCTTCGGCACCGGCTCTTCTATCATGACGACCCTACCCCGCTTCATCGCTCCCGAGCAGGGAATTACGACGACGATCGCCTGGTCGATCGCCGGCCGGCCGACCTATGCCTTCGAGGGCAACATTCTCGTTTCGGCCGCGGCCCTTCCATGGATGGCCGAAATGCTCGGCCTTTCCCATGTGGAGGACCTGATCGATCTCGCCGCCACCGCCGAGCCCCGCGGCCCGGGTTTCGTGCCGGCCTTCGTGGGTCTCGGCGCCCCTTACTGGCACGCCGATGCACGAGCGCTGTTTTCCGGCATAACCTTCAACACGACGCGCGCCCAGATGGCGCGTGCGGTCACGGACTCAATGGCCTTCCAGGTCCATGACGTCTTCAAGGCGATGTCGGCACAATCGCCGACACCGCTCGGCCGACTCTATGCGGATGGCGGGCCGAGCAAGAACACTTTCCTGATGCAATGCGTGGCCGATACCCTGAACCATGTCATCACTCAGTGCGACGCGCCAGAGGCCTCGGCGCTCGGCGCAGCCTATCTGGCGGGTCTCTCGCTCGGCGTTTGGCCCGATCTCGCCGCTGTCGCTTCACTGCCGCGCGCCGGCAAACCCGTGCTGCCGCGCCCTTGCGATGCCGCAGATCGCCTCATGGTTTGGCAGGACGCAATCTACCGCTCGACCGTTCCAGGTCCTTCAATTATGAGTGAATAAAAATTCACCACTGGAGGATCCCGATGGGACGGCTCAACGAGCTTCGACTGATCGCCCGCGTAGCCCAGATGTACCATATCGAAAGCAAGAGGCAGGCCGAGATCGCCGAAATCATGCACATGTCGCAGGCAACCGTTTCCCGCATGCTGAAGCGCGCCGAGCAGGAAGACATCGTGCGCACCACGGTCATTCCCCCCGCCGGTACCTTTGCGGATCTCGAAACTGCATTGCGCGAGCGCTATGGCCTGACCGAAGCGATCGTCATCGACTGTTCGGAAGATCGCGATGGAGCGATCATGGCGCGCATCGGCGAGGCGGCTGCCCATTTCCTCGAAGTCACGCTGCAGCAGGACGAGATCGTCGGGGTATCGAGCTGGAGTCAGACCATTCTGCGCATGGTGGACAACATCCACCCGCTGAAGAACGCCAAGGCGAAGTACATCGTGCAGATCCTCGGCGGCATGGGCGACGCCTCGGTGCAGACCCATGCCACGCAGCTGACCGCGCGCCTTGCAAGACTCACCGGCGGCGAGCCGCGATTGCTTCTCGTTCAGGGGATCACCTCCTCACGCGAGGCGAAACTCGTCATGCTCGCCGACCCGGTGGTGCGCGAGACGATGGACCTCTTCGGCCGCCTCAGCCTTGCGATCATCGGCATTGGCGCGGTGGAACCATCGGAACTGCTCGCCCGCTCCGGCAACACCTTCTCCCGCCAGGAAATGGCGATGTTGCACGAGGCCGGGGCGGTCGGCGAGATTTCCTACCGATTCTACGACAAGGGCGGAAAGCCGGTCGAAACCCCGCTTAACGACCGCGTAATCGGCATCTCGCTGGAAGACCTGCGCAAGACCGGCCGCGTCATGGCGCTCGCGGGCGGCGAATCCAAAACCCAAGCCATTGCCGGCGCCCTTAGACTTGGCGTTATCGATGTGCTCGTCACCGACAAGTTCACAGCAGCTCGGCTCACGGCCTGATCTGAAGATCGGTCCTGGCCCGTTGCGCATTATGGAGGAAAGACCATGAGACGTTTCGCAGGCCAGACGGTTTTCGTCACCGGCGGCAACAAGGGAATCGGGCGCGGCATCGCCAAGCGCTTTGCCGAAGAGGGAGCGAAGGTCGCCATCGCGGCGATCGAGAAGGACATGTCCGCGGCCGCCGCGACGCTGACTGAAGAGACCGGCACCGATGTCATCGGACTGACGCTGGATGTAACCGACATTCAAGCGGTACAGGAAGCCTTTACGGAGGCCGAGGCGAAGCTGGGCGCGATCTCCGTATCCGTCCAGAACGCGGGTGTCATCACCATCGCCAAGGTCGAAGACCTCACCGAGCGCGAGTGGGACCTCAACCTGGATGTGAACACCAAGGGCGTCTTCCTCTGCTGCCAAGAAGCCGTTCGCCGCTTTCGCGCCAGCGGTATCAAGGGCCGCCTCATCAATACCGCCTCCGGCCAGGCGCGCCAAGGCTTCATCTATACCCCGCATTATGCCGCCTCGAAGTTTGGCGTGGTCGGCCTCACCCAGAGCCTTGCCAAGGAACTCGCGCGGGAAGGAATCACCGCCAACGCAATTTGCCCCGGTATCATCCACACCGAGATGTGGGATTACAATGACCGCGTCTGGGGCCAGATGCTCGGTGAATACGCCCCCGGCGAACTGATGGCCGAATGGGTTCGCGGTATCCCGATGGGCCGCGCCGGAACGCCGGCCGAAGTCGCGGCGCTGGTCGCCTTCCTGGCTTCAGAGGATGCGGCTTACATTACCGGGCAGACGATCAATGTCGATGGCGGCTTGATCATGTCGTGACGTTCGGCTCCCGTTCCGGCGAAATGTGAGCGCGCGTAATCCGGCGCGCGCGACTGCTCTTCGGAAAGGGCGAACCGCTCCTGTTACTCCGCCGCCGCCTGGCCGTGGCCGAAGCGTTTCTCGATGTAATCGGCAACGAGAAGCTGGAAGTCCTCCGCGATCTTCGGCCCGCGGAGCGTCATCGCCTTGTGACCGTCGATGAAGACGGGAGCGGCCGGCATTTCGCCGGTTCCCGGAAGCGAAATTCCGATATCGGCATGCTTGCTCTCGCCGGGCCCGTTGACGATGCAGCCCATGACCGCGACCTTCAGCGCCTCGACGCCCGGATATTTCTCGCGCCAGACCGGCATGCTCGAGCGGATATCCTCCTGAATCTTCTGGGCAAGTTCCTGAAAGACCGTGGAAGTGGTGCGGCCGCACCCCGGACAGGCCGCCACGACCGGGATGAACTGGCGGAAACCCATCACCTGCAGAAGCTCCTGCGCCACCTGTACCTCGCGGGTGCGGTCGCCGCCCGGCTCCGGAGTAAGCGAAATGCGGATCGTGTCGCCGATCCCCTGCTGCATCAGAATACCGAGCGAGGCGGAGGAAGCGACGATACCCTTTGTTCCCATGCCGGCCTCGGTGAGCCCGAGGTGAAGTGCATGGTCGGAACGCGCGGAGAGCATCGCATAGACGGCGATCAGATCCTGGACGCCGGAAACCTTGGCGGAAAGAATGATCCTGTTTCGAGGCAGGCCGAGCTCCTCGGCAAGTTCGGCCGAAAGGAGCGCCGACTGCACGATCGTCTCGCGCGTCACCTGCTGTGCCGTCAATGGAAAGCCATTCGCCTTGTTGGCGTCCATCAGCCGCGTCAGGAGCTCCTGGTCGAGCGAGCCCCAGTTCACCCCGATGCGCACCGGCTTGTCGTAGCGGATCGCCATCTCGACGATTTCGGCGAACTGCTTGTCCTTCTTGTCCTTGAAGCCGACATTGCCGGGATTGATGCGGTATTTTGCAAGCGCCTCTGCGCAGGCCGGATGATCGGCAAGCAGTTTGTGGCCGATATAATGAAAATCGCCGACAAGCGGCACGTCCAAGCCGAGACGCAGGAGCCGCTCGCGGATCTTCGGCACGGCCGCGGCGCTCTCGTCGCGGTCGACGGTGATGCGCACCAGCTCCGATCCCGCTTTGTGGAGCGCCGCCACCTGCGCCACGGTCGCATCGATATCGGCCGTGTCGGTGTTGGTCATCGACTGGACGACGACCGGGGCACCGCCGCCGACGATCACGCCGCCGACATCGACGGCGACCGATGCGCGACGCGGCTGTGGTTCGAAATCGAAGGCAGAAGACATGAAGGCCTCTTCTTGGGTCCGTTGCAGCAGAGCGGAACGTGCACGGACCGCCCGAAATTCTCACCTTTCAGGTGGCGAAGGAACGCCCGCTTGTCAACGGCAACATCACGCGCTGACGGCGAATTGATGGCAAGGCGGGCGCGAGAGCCCGCCGCCGCTGGTACCGCCCGCAGGACGCTACCCCTTGGCGTGATCCGCGTGTACGGCGTGGTGCGAGAGCAGGAGCACGACGATGAAGAGCACGGGAACGCATGCGAAAACGATGGCAAAACCGCTGTGTTCCGCGATGAAGCCGATCAAGGAGGGCGCAAACAGCATGCCGGAATAACCCATCGTGGTGGCGACCGACAGCCCTATTCCTGGCTGCAGGCCCGGCATGTTGCCGGCCGCGGAGAAAGCGATCGGAACCATGTTGGATATCCCCACGCCTGCAAGCGCAAAACCGAGGATAGCAAGAACGGCATTGGGGGCGAGGCCGGCGAGCACCATGCCGGCGAGCGCCGTCACGGTGGAGATGCGCAGGGTCCGCTTCGCTCCGAACCGGTCGCGCACGTGATCGCCGGCAAAGCGCATGGCCGCCATGGTGGCCGAGAAGGCGGCAAAGCCAAAGCCTGAAAGTTCGACGGATGCGCCGAGTTCATTCTTGAGATAGAGCGCCCCCCAATCGAGGACGGCTCCCTCGGGCACCATCGAGAAAAGCGCCATGATGCCGATCAGCCAGGGCAGCGGCGTCATCGGCAAGCGGAGCTTTTCCCGGCTTTCCGCCAGATGCGGCCGGTCGGCGAGGATCATCGGCCAGGCAACGGCGAGAATAACGAGACAGAGAACGGTAACGACCATCGCATGCGGCAGCACGCCGAAACGTGCCATCAGGAAGCCGCCGATCCCCGCGCCGATCAACCCGCCAAGGCTCCAATAGGCATGACACGATGACATGATGGCGCGCCGCATCGACTTTTCGACCTCGACGGCATTGGCGTTCATGGCCACGTCCATTGCGCCCACGAAGCCACCGAGCAGGAACAAACCAAGCGCGGCCGTCCACAGATTGGGCAGGAGCGTCAGAAGGAGAAGCAGCGGTGAAAGGATTATGGCCGTGACCTTGACGACCTTTTGCGAACCGAGGCGGGCGATAAAGCCGCCTGCGATCGGCATCAGCACCAGCGAACCGACGCCGAATCCCAGGATGAGAAGTCCGAGGACGCTTTCGCCTATGCCGAGGCGCTCCTTGAACTCCGGTATCTTGGGCGCCCAACTACCCGTGACGAAGCCGTTCATAAGAAACAGGAGAGACACGGCGAGCCGGTTCCTGGACATATATCCTTGCCGGCCAATGGCCTGCGGGGCGGAATCTGTGCGCTGATCCATGGGAGTAACCTTCCGCTGCCGGATCGATCCGGCTCAAATGGTGATTTTCGATGAAGTTGACGTCGGGATCACGGCTTCTTCGGTCCCAAGGTCGAAATGGGCAATGTTCATCCGGCGATCTCCTTCGCAAGAACGACGTTCGCACCTCGCGCCCTGAGCGCCGCGACCTCTGAATCCGGCGCATCCGCTTCGAGAACAAGCGTAAAGGAACCGTCTATGGGGACTATCGTGTGCGGCGCTGCGGTAGCGAGCTTCTCGGTCGTCACGGCGGCAAGCAGGGAGCGGCTCCTGGAAGCGATCAGCCGCTTGAATTCCGCATCCTCGACATGAAACGCGGTCAGGCCTGCCTCGGCATCCGCACCGCATGTCCCGAGGATCGCAAGATCCGGCCTCAAAAGCTCGGCGTCACGCTGCGCCCGTGCACTGACCGCCGCGCCGACGGCGCGGTTCAACGGACCGCCGATGAGGATGACGTCGATGCCCGGCTTTTCCATCAAGGCCGCGGCAATCAGGGGCGTGTTGGTGATGACCGTCGCCGAGAGTTCGGGACCGATTGCCTGCGCGATCGCGAGATTCGCCGAACCGGCATCGAGGAACACGGTCATGCGCGGCCTCAGAAACCCGACCGCAACCCGTGCCAGCGCCGCCTTCCGTTCGGGCGCGCGAGACACCCGCACCGTAAGCAGACCTGCATCGGGCGGAATCGGCAGCGCTCCGCCATAAACACGCTCGCAAAGACCAGCGGCGGCCATCTCGCGCAGGTCCCGCCGGATCGTGTCTTCCGACACGCCCAGTTCGCGCGCGAGATCAACCGCGAGCACCCGGCCCTCGGTTCTCAGCCTTTCCTGGATCAGGCTTTTTCTTTCTCGCAGCAGCAAATCTGTTGTCATAAGCAAACCGTGCACAAACGTGCATGAATCGATGAAAACGTGATTATCACCCTTGATCGGGTATTTCAATCCAGTCCGGTCGCAAAACTGCGGAAGCCGACGGAACATTCCGCGCCGCAGTGTTTTGGATGGAAATCAGTCCTTTCGAAGAAAAATCTTCATCGAAACGGTTCGGAATTGGTCTTTTATGCGCTTGGAAACCGAACGGATTGTGCGAATCTCGCCGCAATCCGGATGACGCCGGAGAACCAGAACTGGAATCCACGATGAAAATCCTTCCAACGCTTTTTGCCGCTGCCCTCCTGCAACTCGCCGCCTTCGCGCCGGCCCATGCCGGCTCCAACCTGGAAGACGTCAAATCCGCAGGCGTTCTGAAGATCGGCACCGAGGGCAGCTATGCTCCCTTTACCTATCATGATGCGAGCGGCGCTCTCGTCGGCTTCGACGTCGAGATCGGCCAGGAAGTTGCCAAGCGGCTCGGCGTCAAGCCGGAATTCCTCGAAGGCAAGTGGGATGGCCTGATCGCCGGCCTCGACGCCAACCGTTACGACGCGGTCATCAACCAGGTCGGCATCACCGAGGAACGCAAGAAGAAATACGACTTCTCCGAGCCCTATATCGCCTCCAAGGCCGTGCTGATCGTCCGCGGTGACGACGAGGAGGTCAAGGACTTCGCCGATCTGAAGGGCAAGAAATCGGCACAGTCGCTGACCAGCAACTTCGGCAAGCTCGCACAGGCCTCGGGCGCCGAGCTCGTGGGAACCGACGGTTTCGACCAGTCGATCCAGCTTGTGCTGACGGGCCGCGCCGACGCGACCATCAATGACAGCCTCTCCTTCCTCGACTTCAAGAAGCAGAAGCCGGATGCGAACGTGAAGATCGCCGCCGAAAAGCCCGACGCCGATTATTCCGGCATCATCATCCGCAAGGGCGAGCCGGAACTGCTCGAGGCAATCAACAAGGCGCTGGCGGAGATCAAGGCCGACGGCACCTATCAGAGGGTCTCGCAAAAATATTTCGGCGCCGACGTTTCGAAGTAGCGCCGCGAATTGCCTGGGGGAACGCGGCGTTCTTCCGGGACAGTTGCAGGGAACGTGGGCTTCACACCCATGCCCATCCTGCTTATGAATCGCGATCCGTCCCGGCACCCGGGACGGATCGCGCGTTTTGAAAGGTGCTCCCTTGCCCCATTGGCTTCAATTGATGGCGGATTCGTTGCCGGCCCTGCTCTGGGCGGGGCTGATCTTCACGATCCCGCTGACGCTCCTCTCCTTCACCCTCGGTCTGGCTCTCGGCCTCGTGACCGCCGTCGTCCGGCTTTTCGCCCCGGCTCCTTTCGCGGTCGTGGCGCGATTCTATGTCTGGGTGATCCGCGGCACGCCGCTGCTGGTGCAGCTCTTCGTCATCTTCTACGGCCTGCCGAGCATGGGCATCCTGCTCGACGCCTTTCCTGCAGCGCTGATCGGCTTCACGCTCAATATCGGCGCCTACAGTTCCGAAATCATCCGCGCGGTAATTTCGTCTGTTCCGCGGGGACAGTGGGAAGCGGCCTATTCGATCGGCCTGAGCTGGAGCCAGGCGATGCGCCGGACGATCCTTCCGCAGGCGGGCCGCGTCGCCGTTCCGCCGCTGTCGAACACCTTCATCTCGCTCGTCAAGGATACGTCGCTCGCAGCGGCGATAACGGTGCCGGAGCTGTTCCAGACGGCGCAGCGCATCGTCGCGACCAGCTATGAACCCTTGATCCTCTACATCGAGGCCGCCCTGATCTATCTTGTCATGAGTTCCGTTCTTTCGGCGCTGCAGGGGAAACTGGAGCAGCGCTTCGCCCGCTATGGCGGCTTCCTGGAGGCGCGCGCATGATCGAGCTCTCCCACATCGTCAAGCGCTTCGGCACCAACACCGTGCTGAATGACATCAGCGTCTCGCTCGCGGAGGGCAGCGTGACCGCACTCGTCGGACCTTCCGGCGGCGGCAAGAGCACGCTGTTGCGCTGCGTCAACCTGTTGGAAATCCCGACCGCCGGGGCGATCCGGCTCGGAGACGACCGGCTTGAATTCGCCGAGGGCCGCAAGGTCGGCTGGCAGGCGATCCAGAGGCTGCGCCGCCAGACCGGAATGGTGTTCCAGAATTTCCAGCTCTTTCCGCACCAGACGGCGATCGGCAATGTGATGGAGGGCCTGGTGACCGTGCTCAAATGGCCCCCCGACCGGGCCCGGACACGGGCGCTCGAACTTCTGGAGAAGGTCGGCATGGCACACAAGGCGGATGCCTGGCCGGCGACCCTTTCCGGCGGCCAGCAACAGCGCGTGGCGATCGCCCGGGCGCTCGCGCCATCGCCGCGCGTGCTTCTCTGCGACGAACCGACCTCGGCGCTGGACCCCGAACTGGCGGAGGAAGTGGTGGAGGTCCTGAGCCGCCTCGCCCGCGATGGTACGACGATGATCATGGCAACCCACGACCTTCGCCTCGCCTCCCGCGTCGCCGATCACGTGGTTTTCCTGGATGGCGGCGTCGTCGTCGAAAGCGGTCCGCCGCGCAAGATCTTTTCCACGCCGGAGCGGGAGCGCACGAAGCGATTCATCGCCTCGCTCAGCGCGCCGATGAGCTACGATATCTGAAATTCGGCCGAGGGGCCGGCTTCCCGCGGCCCTTCTCTACACCGTCAGGAGGTCTTTCGTCGACGCGGCGGGTGCTCTACTCCCCGAACACGATCAGCAGATCCTTGGCATCGATCTGATCGCCGGCGTTGACCAGCACCTCCGCGACGACGCCGTCCTTCTCCGCATGCAGCGCTGTCTCCATTTTCATCGCCTCGATGGAGAGCAGCACGTCGCCGGCCTTGACCGACTGGCCGCTGGCGACCGCGACGGTGGAGATGACGCCCGGCATCGGCGCGCCGAGATGTGCGGCATTGCCGGATTCCGCCTTCCGGCGGATGGCCGTCGAAGCGCCGCGGTTGCGGTCGGGCACCTTGATCGAACGCGGCTGGCCGTTCAGTTCGAAGAACATCTTGACCATGCCCTTCTCGTCCATCTCGCCCTGCGCCTGATTGAGGATGACCAGCGTCTTGCCCTTCTCGATCTCGGCGAAGAGTTCCTCACCCGGCGCCATGCCGTAGAAGTAGGCGGGCGTCGGCAGTACGCTGACGGGGCCGTAGGTTTCGCAGGCCACCGCATAATCGGTGAAGACCTTGGGATACATGAGATAGGAGGCGAACTCGAAATCGGTCACCTCGCGACCGAGCTTCTCCTCTATGTCCTTGCGTTCGGCGTCGAGATCGGCGTCTTCGAGCAGCGAGCCCGGACGCGCGTCATAGGCCACCTCGCCTTTCAGCGCCTTCTTCTGCAGCGCCTCCGGCCAGCCGCCCGGCGGTTGACCGAGATCGCCCTTGAGCATGGATACGACCGATTCGGGGAAGGCTATGTCCTTGCCCGGATTCTCGACATCGGCAACTGTCAGGTCCTGGCTCACCATCATCAGCGCCATATCGCCGACCACCTTGGAGGAGGGCGTCACCTTGACGATGTCGCCGAACATCCGGTTCGCGTCGGCATAGGCCTGTGCAACCTCGTGCCAGCGGGTTTCGAGACCGAGCGAGCGAGCCTGTTCCTTCAGATTGGTAAACTGGCCCCCGGGCATTTCATGCAGATAGACTTCCGAGGCCGGCCCCTTGAGGTCGCTCTCGAAGGCCGCATACTGGTGGCGAACGGCCTCCCAGTAGAAGGAGATGCGGCGGATCCATTCCGGATCGAGGCCCGGGTCGCGCTCCGAACCGGACAGCGCCTCGACGATCGACCCGAGGCAGGGCTGCGAGGTATTGCCCGAGAGCGCATCCATCGCCGCATCGACGACATCGACGCCGGATTCGACGGCTGCGAGCACCGTCGCCGCGGCAATGCCCGACGTGTCGTGCGTGTGGAAGTGGATCGGCAGGTCGGTCGCCGCTTTCAGCGCCTTGAAGAGCACGCGCGCCGCGGCGGGCTTCAGGAGCCCGGCCATGTCCTTGACGGCGATCATGTGGGCGCCGGCCTTTTCAAGCTCGGCCGCAAGCGCCGTATAATATTTCAGGTCGTATTTCGGCCGGGCTGAATTCAGAATATCGCCGGTATAGCAGATCGCCGCCTCGCAGATCCTGTTCTCTTCCGCCACCGCATCCATCGAGACGCGCATGTTCTCGACCCAGTTCAGGCAGTCGAAGACGCGGAAGACATCGATGCCGCCCTTGGCGGCCTGGCGGACGAAATATTTGACGACGTTGTCGGGATAGTTCTTGTAGCCGACACCGTTCGCACCGCGCAGAAGCATCTGCAGCAGCAGGTTCGGCGCGCCCTCCCGCACCATCGCCAGCCGCTCCCACGGATCCTCGGTCAGAAAGCGCATCGAGACGTCGAAGGTCGCCCCGCCCCAGCATTCGAGCGAGAAGAGACCCGGCAGCGCCCGCGCATAGGTGTCGGCGATGCGGGCGATGTCATAGGTGCGCATGCGGGTGGCGAGCAGCGACTGGTGGCCGTCGCGCATCGTCGTGTCGGTGATCAGCACTTCCTTGCGTGCCTTTACCCATTCGGCGAATTTCTTCGGACCGAGCTGATCGAGGCGCTGCTTGGTTCCCGGCTTCACCTCGTCGCCGATGAACGGCACGAGCGGGGAGGCGATGTCCTCTGAGGGCATCGGCCGGCCCTTGGCTTCCGGATGACCGTTGACGGTCACGTCGGCAAGATAGGTGAGCAGCTTGGTGGCGCGGTCCTGACGCTTCACCTGCTGGAACAGCTCCGGCGTCGTGTCGATGAATCGCGTGGTATAGCTGTTGTCGTGGAATTTCGGGTGGCTGATGATCGCCTCGAGGAAGGTGAGATTGGTGGCCACGCCACGGATGCGGAACTCCCGTAACGCACGGACCATCCGCTTTATCGCCTCGTCCGGGTTCGGCGCCCAGGCGGTCACCTTCTCGAGAAGCGGGTCGTAAAAGCGGGTGATCACGGCACCGGAATAGGCGGTGCCGCCATCGAGGCGGATGCCGAAGCCGGTGGCGCCGCGATAGGCGGTGATGCGACCGTAATCCGGGATGAAATTCTGCTCCGGATCTTCCGTCGTGATGCGGCATTGCAGTGCATGCCCGTTAAGACGGATATCCTCCTGACGCGGCACGCCCGATTCCGGTGACCCGATGGCAAAGCCGTCGAGAATGTGGATCTGCGCCTTCACGATGTCGATGCCGGTGACGACCTCGGTCACCGTATGCTCGACCTGGATGCGCGGATTGACCTCGATGAAGTAGAATCTGCCGGTGTCGGCATCCATCAGATACTCGACCGTGCCGGCGCCGATATAGCTGGTCGCCCTGGCGATCTTCAGCGAGTAGTCGGCGAGTTCCTGGCGCTGCGCCTCGGTGAGATAGGGTGCCGGCGCGCGCTCCACGACCTTCTGGTTGCGCCGCTGAATCGAGCAGTCGCGCTCGAACAGGTGGACGACATTGCCATGCGTGTCGCCGAGGATCTGGCTTTCGACGTGGCGGGCACGCTCGACGAGCTTCTCGAGATAGACCTCGTCCTTGCCGAAGGCAGCCTTCGCCTCACGCTTGGCCTCGGTCACCTCGCGGATCAGGTCCTTGGGGTCTCGAATCGCCCGCATGCCGCGGCCGCCGCCGCCCCAGGAAGCTTTCAGCATCACCGGATAGCCGATCTCCTCGGCCAGCCGCTTGATCTCGTCCGTATCGTCCGGCAACGGCTCGGTCGCCGGCACGACCGGCACGCCAACGGAGATCGCGAGATTGCGGGCCGCAACCTTGTTGCCGAGCTGACGCATCGTCTCCGGCTTCGGGCCGATGAAGGTGATGCCGTTTACGGCGCAAGCCTCGGCGAACTCGGGGCTTTCGGAAAGCAGGCCGTAGCCCGGATGTATGGCGTCCGCGCCGGACAGCTTGGCGACGCGGATCACTTCGTCGATCGAAAGATAGCTTTCGATCGGCCCGAGGTCACGGGGAAGGTGCGGCCCTCGTCCGACCTGATAACTCTCGTCCGCCTTGAAGCGGTGCAGCGCCAGCTTGTCCTCCTCAGCCCATATCGCGACCGTTTTAAGCCCCAGCTCATTGGCCGCGCGGAAGACGCGGATGGCAATTTCGGAACGGTTGGCGACAAGGATCTTCGATATGGACAAGTCGGACTCCTCATGGTCTTGGACACGCGGGAATGCTGCACCCGCGAAAAGACTATTAGCGAGTCGAGGAATGAAGTGCAATTTCAGACGCGACATGAATCCTGACCCATTCGGTCAGGAGGGGCGGGAGACGGTGTTTGACCATCAAGTCACGAGATCAGTCCCAGGCGGAAGGCGAGCGCCACCACATGGTGCCGGTTTTTCGCCTTCAGTTTTTCCTGAATGCCGTTCATGTACCAGTCGACGGTATGGCTCGAAATATCCAGGACCTTGCCGATGTCGTTCGACGTCATGCCGTCGGCGAGGTAATGGAGCGCTTCCATTTCACGCCGCGTCATCTGGACTTCGACGCGCGAGACGAGCTCCGCCATGATCTCCGGATCGGTGAGTTCGAGCAGCTTCCAGAACAGCCGCTTTGCGATGGCGTCGAAAAGGCTCAATTCCACCGGGCTCAGATCGACCACCCGCCCCCCTACCGTCAGATTGCCCATGAGTCCGCGGCGGCCGTGCACCGGAAAAATGTAGCCGTCGAAGAGGCCGTGATTGCGTGCCTCGATCATCATGCTTTCCATGCGCTTGCGGTGCGGGTCCGAACGGAAGGCCACGAGCGTGTCGCGCCAGCGGAAACCGCGCTGGGCATGTCCGAGGAAGCGGATCGTAGGATCTATGACGACGTATTTCTTGCGAATGTAAATTTGCGGCCAACCCTCCGGCCAGCGTCCGGCCAGAAGGAGCCTGAGTGGATTCTCATGCGGTTTCGGCTGACGCACGACACCGTAAAAATCGAAGCCGCAGCGGTCGAGCAGGCGCTCGAACTCGGGCAGAATCTCCTCGCGCGTCTTCATCTCTTCCAGAAGCGCCAGAAACTGTACGAGCAACGTGATATTCATAGAGCACCCTCAAATCAAAAACGCGCAACGCAACCCCTCCAGGCCAGGTGAACACGCCGTTCAGAAGCCATTCATGTTGCAACCGCGATAATTCTTCATATCACGCTCGGTCTTGCAGGAAACCTGCAAAAACTCGGAGTCGAGGCGTCAAGATAGCTAACGATGGATCAGACCGCCAACCCTCCCATGGAATTGGTCGATCCCTCTGTCTTCTCCCGCCCCGTCTCCCTGAGTTTTTCGGGAAGAACGTAAAGGCCGTCACCCGCGGCTTCGTCGGACGGCAAATGGATGAAGAGCATCCTTTCCGGCCGGTACAAGACGCTACGCATTGCCGCATCGTGCCGTTGCGGCGTCAAATCCGATACCCGAAAGGGGTGAGACAGTGTCCTTGTTTCAGGTGTATGCAAGAGCGCTTCAGTATCTTGCTGTCCACAAGTTTCGTGTCGGGGCGATCGTTGTCGCCAATATCGTCCTGGCCGCCATCACCATCGCCGAGCCGATTCTCTTCGGCCGGATCATCGACGCGATCTCGACACAGAAGGACGTGGCGCCGATGCTGCTCCTGTGGGCGGGCTTCGGCGTCTTCAATACGATCGCCTTCGTTCTCGTCTCGCGCGAGGCTGACCGGCTTGCCCACGGCCGCCGTGCTTCGCTGTTGACCGAAGCCTTCGGCCGCATCATCTCGATGCCGCTTTCCTGGCACAGCCAGCGCGGCACCTCCAACGCACTGCATACGCTGCTGCGCGCTTGCGAGACGCTTTTCGGCCTTTGGCTCGAATTCATGCGGCAGCATCTCGCGACCGCAGTGGCGCTCGTGCTTCTGGTTCCGACGGCCTTTGCGATGGACGTCCGGCTGTCGCTCATCCTCGTCGTGCTCGGCGCAGCCTATGTGATGATCAGCAAGGCCGTGATGAGCCGCACGAAAGAGGGCCAGGCTTCCGTCGAGAGCCATTATCACACGGTCTTCTCGCATGTGTCGGATTCGATCAGCAATGTTTCCGTGGTGCACAGTTACAACCGCATCGAAGCCGAAACGCGCGAGCTGAAGAACTTCACCCAGCGTCTGCTGTCGGCCCAGTACCCGGTCCTCGACTGGTGGGCTCTGGCGAGCGGCCTCAACCGCATCGCTTCAACCATATCGATGATGGCGATCCTCGTCATCGGCACCGTTCTCGTGCAGCGCGGCGAGCTCGGCGTCGGCGAGGTGATTGCTTTCATCGGCTTCGCCAATCTGCTGATCGGCCGTCTCGACCAGATGAAGGCTTTCGCCACCCAGATTTTCGAAGCCCGCGCCAAGCTCGAAGACTTCTTCCAGCTGGAGGATTCGGTTCAGGACCGCGAGGAACCCGCCGATGCCGGGGAACTCAAGGGCGTCGTCGGCGAGGTCGAATTCAGGGACATTTCCTTCGACTTCGCGAACTCGGCCCAAGGCGTGCGCGACGTGTCCTTCAAGGCCAAAGCCGGCCAGACGGTTGCCATTGTCGGCCCGACCGGCGCCGGAAAAACCACGCTCGTCAACCTTCTGCAGCGGGTCCATGAGCCGAAGAGCGGAAAGATCCTCATCGACGGCGTGGACATCGGAACCGTCACCCGCAAGTCGCTCCGCCGGTCGATCGCCACGGTCTTTCAGGATGCGGGCCTCATGAACCGGTCGATCGGCGACAATATCCGCCTCGGCCGCGAGGACGCCTCTCTGGACGAGGTGATGGCCGCCGCCGAAGCCGCCGCTGCGAGCGACTTCATCGAGGACCGCCTCAACGGCTACGACACGGTCGTCGGCGAACGCGGCAACCGATTGTCGGGCGGCGAACGGCAAAGGATCGCCATCGCCCGCGCGATCCTGAAGAACGCGCCTATCCTGGTGCTGGACGAGGCGACCAGCGCGCTCGACGTGGAGACAGAGGCCCGAGTCAAGGATGCGATCGACGCGCTCCGGAAGGACCGGACGACCTTCATCATCGCCCACCGCCTGTCGACGGTGCGGGAGGCCGATCTGGTCATCTTCATGGATCAGGGCCGAATCGTGGAAATGGGCGGCTTCAACGAGCTCAGCCAGAGCAATGGCCGCTTTGCCGCACTGCTTCGCGCCAGCGGGATCCTTACGGACGAGGATGTTCGCAAGAGCCTTACGGCAGCGTGATCCCATCGCTGGTCTGCATCGGGCAGGAGGGGAGCCTTGCGGCGTCCCTCCTCCCGTGCGTACGGTTTCGCACACGGCGGCTCACCAAGTGTAAGTCAGTTAGCCGTCGGAGTTCCTGCTGAAGCGAGGTCATCCGGAGCCGATGGTAGAAGGCCTTGCTGAATGCATCGTTCATGTGGCTGGCCCCGGCGTTCCACCAGGGTTCATGACCGTTGCCGGCCGAGTCACGTGCCGCTGTTCCGTCAGGTCGCTCAGGCGCGTGGCACGCGTGGCAGGCCGTTTCCATTGTCGCCAGACAATATAGTCCAGTTTGCGCCGCAGCCAGCCATCCAATTCCTTCAGACACCTTTCACTCCGGCCGACCGGAAGCGGGCGATCCAGCCGCGCCAGGCTCGGCGCCGCCCTCTTGAGGCGCGATGCCTTGTGGCGGGTCATGGAATAGCCGAGAGAAGTGCCTTTCCGCAATCGGTCGCCCGCGGGTGGGTCATGCCTTCGCTCACCCACTTCCTTGCCGAGCGGCTGGCCTCGCGGTAAACGGCGCCAAGAGCGCGGTGGACCGCGCCGATCGTCTCGCCCGAGGCTGGTACGGGTGATTGGTAGCGGAACGACATATGATGGCCGCACGACGCTGTCGGTCGCCGTAACGAGTCAGGCCGGGCGAACTGCGAGAGCGAAGCTTGCGTCCGCTGTCTTGCAACATTGACGGCGAACGTGGTTGTGACGCTCCGGTGACGAACTTTTCCCGTGAGGCTTCCTTCCATTCCTGAGAGAGGACCGCACCGTCAAACCATGGATCAAAACATCTACAGCGCCGTGCGTCTTATCAGACGCACATTGACTAAAATCTTACTAGGTACTAGGTAAGTACTTAGATGTCGGGAAGGAGCGGGGATGTCGGCGCCATTGCGGCAGATCGCATATGAGAATTTCAAGAACAGGCTTTTTGACCGGACATTGATTCCGGGGCGCTTTCTGTCGCAAAGAGAGCTGTGCGACATACTCGAAAGCCCGATGGGGGCTGTCCGAGAAGCGTTGAAGCGGCTTGAAGCCGAAGGCTTGATCAACATTTTGCCCCAGCGCGGCGTGCAGATCACCGATATCAACCTGAGCCTGATTAATGAAGCCTTCCAGTTCCGGCTTCTCATCGAGCAGGAAGCGGCGCGAAAAATGGCGGGGTCGCCGAATCGTGCTGAGCTGGCGGAATTGCGCGAGCGGACCCAGAACATCAGATCGCGGGCAGAGCGGGCCGATGCCTCTGACCAGACCTATCTGAAGGATGGGCTGGAGGTCGACCTGGCGCTTCACGATATGCTGGTCGCTCATTTCGATAACTCGCTGATCAGCGGCACCCATAGGATAATCCAGGACCGTGTCCGGCTGATCCGCTCCAACAAGAACTACACCACGTCACGATTGGTCGATGCCATGTCGGAGCATCTGGCGATTATCGACGCGCTGCTGGCGACGGATGAAAACGCTGCGGTCGCCGCATTGAAGTCTCATCTCACCACATCATGGCGGCGCGCCCTTGGACATGAGGATCTGTCATCGTGAACAAGCCGAATGTCCTGTTCATATTCTCTGATCAGCACGCGCAGAAAGTAGCGGGCTGTTATGGCGATGATGTCGTCCGAACGCCCAATATCGACCGGCTCGCGCAGGAAGGTGTGCGCTTCGACAATGCCTATTGCCCGTCACCGATCTGCACGCCAAGCCGGATGTCGATGCTGACCGCCCGCTGGCCGCACAGGCAGGAATGCTGGACGAATGACGACATGCTTCGTTCGGATGTCCCGACATGGCTGCACCGGGCGGGAGAGGCCGGCTACCGCCCCGCGCTGATCGGCCGGATGCATTCGATAGGCCCGGACCAGCTTCACGGCTATGCCGAGCGTGGAATCGGGGATCATACGCCGAATTTCGCGGGGATCGCACGATTTCCCATGGGTGTGCTTGAAGGCACCAACGAACCGGATTCCGTATCCCTGACGCAAAGTGGAGCGGGAATGGCGATCTACCAGCGGAAAGATCAGGACGTCGTGGATGCCGCTGCGGCCTGGCTTCGGGATAAGGGAGCGGCCAGAAACGCCGCCGGGCAGCAATTTTGCCTGACGGTCGGGCTGATGACGCCGCATGCCCCCTATGTCGTCGATCGCGAGGCCTTCGACCATTATCACGGGCAAGTACCGCCGCCCCGTCTGGATGTGCCGCAGGACGAGCATGACTGGCATCGGTGGTGGCGTCACGACCGCGGCATCGGCGAAGTGTCTGATGCAGTCAGGGATCGCGCCCGTGCCGCCTATTGGGGGCTTGTGCAGCGCACCGATGAAATGATCGGGCAGGTTCTCGACGCGCTCAAGGAAATCGGCGCGATGGACGATACCCTGATCGTCTATGCGTCCGATCACGGCGACCATGTCGGAGAACGTGGCCTGTGGTGGAAACATACATTCTTTGAAGAATCCGTGAAGTTTCCGCTGGTGATGCGGCTTCCCGGCGCCATTCCGGCGGGCGAAAGCCGGGATCAGGTCGTCAATCTGGTCGATCTCAGCCAGACGATGATCGAGGTCATGGGGGCTCAGCCTTTGCCCTATGCGGATGGCAAAAGTTTCTGGGCCGTTGCCTGTGATCGCGAAGCGCCATGGGAGAACGAGACATTCAGCGAATACTGTACGGATCCGGTACCATCATGGACCGGAGGACGGGCTGTGCAGCAGCGGATGATCCGGTCAGGTTCGTGGAAATTGTCCGTCTATGACGGCGAGCCGCCGCTTTTGTTTGATCTGTCCACAGATCCGGATGAGCGTATCAATCGCGCCGAGGACCCGGATTGTGCGGAAATGTTTCAACGATTGTCGGCGCGCCTGGCCCATGACGGTTGGCGGCCCGAAACGGTTGCCGCCCGCATGCGGGAACGACGAGCCGAGAAAGACATTCTCGCCGCTTGGGCGCGTGAGGTTCAGCCAGCGCAGACCCATGTCTGGGAATACACCGCCGATATGAACAGACTCGATAACTAACCGCCATTTTCATGTAATTCTGGGAGGAATAAACACATGAAACACCTAATTGCCGCCATCCTTGCCGCGACGCTTTCGACAGGCACCGCCTGGGCCGAGGATCCCTTGCCCATCCGCATCGGCGCCGCTTCGGCTGTCGATCATGCTCCGGTCTTCATCGGGGTCGAGAAGGGAATATTCGCCGCACATGGCCTGGATGCGGACGTGGTTATGTATCAGTCCGGCGTTGATATGGTGAACGGGCTCATGAACGGGGCGCAGGAAGTCAATGTCATGGGCTCGGTCCCGTTCCTGTCCGGGATTTCACGCGGGTTTCCCCTTGTCCTGATCGGGCATTTGCACGGTGACCCGAACCGTACCGACTATTCCGACAACCAATCCGTTATCGCCTCGGCTGAATCGGGCGTCAAAAAAGCCGATATTGCGGCGCTTGCCGGGAAACGGATCGGCTTGCCGCGCGGTACGGGTGCGGAGGGTTATCTGTTCGGGTTACTGAAATCGGCAGGGCTCAGCGAGAAGGATGTGCAACTGGTCAATGTGCAGCCGGCAGAGCTGGTGACTGCGCTGACTCAGGGGGACGTTGATGCCATTTCGATCTGGCAGCCCTGGGCCGCGACCGCGCTGACGAAAATCGAAGGAACGGTTGAGGTCGTCGCGGGGGGCTGCGCGGGTTGCTATGATCCCGGCACGATCCTGACAACCCGCATGGTTGCCACGGAAAAGCCTGAGGAGCTGAAGCGCTTCATGGCTGCCTTCGCCGAAGCGCAGCAATGGGTGCGTCAGAACCCCGATAAGGCGGCTGAGATAAACACCCGCTGGATTTCGGGCGTCGATGCCGAAACCATGGCTCTAGCACTGAAGAATATCCCGCTGGATTCGCGCATTTCGGCGCATACCGCCGCAATGTATCAGGAAAAGACATTGCCGTTTCTGGTTGGTCTCGGCCGGGTCGAAAAAGTATTCGATCCATCGGATTCCATCGACACAAGCTTTCTGAAGGCCGCGCAGGAAAGCAATCCCAAGGCATTTTCGGATCTGGAACCTATCCCGAAAGACATTCAGGTCAAGTGAGGCTCAAATCATGAACACGGCCGCACTGACGGGTGGAACGCCCAAGATCTCGATCCGGGATATGACGCTTGTCCATGTGAACGAAGAACGGCGGCAATCCAATGTTGCCGTCGAAAACCTGACGCTGGACATCATGGAGAATGAATTTCTCTGCGTTGTCGGGCCATCGGGCTGCGGCAAGTCGACCTTGCTTTCGGCAATCGCCGGATTCATGCAACCGCAGACCGGAACGGTTACGATGAACGGAGAGCGCATCACCAAACCCGGCGCGGATCGCGGGGTCGTGTTTCAGGAATATGCGCTTCTGCCGTGGAAAACGGTGCTCGACAATGTCGCGCTTGGCCTGAAATTCAGAGGCGTGCCCAGGGCCGATCGGGAGGCGAAAGCGATGGAATATATCGCGATGGCCCGCCTGACCGAAGCGGCGAAAAAATACCCGCATGAGCTTTCCGGCGGGATGCGCCAGCGTGCGGCGGTGGCCAGAACGCTGGCGAACACGCCGGAAATCATGATGATGGACGAACCTTTCGCCGCAGTCGACGCGCAGACGCGCCTGTCGCTTCAGGAGGAATTGCTGCGGGTCTGGAATGACAATCCGATCACGGTCCTTTTCATCACTCATTCAGTTGAAGAGGCCGTGTTTCTTGCAGACCGGGTCGCAGTCCTGACGCCGGGGCCGGGAAAACTGCGTGAGATCGTGGAGATAGATATCCCCCGCAATGCGCGACACTGGGATACGATCACAAGTGACCCGGAATTCATCGCATTGCGTGACCGGGTCATGGCACTCGTCCGGGATCAAAACGGATGACCCAACGATTGCCATCAGCCTGGCGGTTGCCGGTTCTGTCGCTTGCGATCGTCCTGGTGGTGATCTTTGGTTTCGGCATCCATGGCCGTATCAACTCGGCCATGCTTTTGGGTGACATGGATCTGTCATCCGATGTCGATGTCACCATCGGGCTGAGTTTTGAGCCGGAACGCTTTCATCTGGAAAAATTTCAGGACACCGGGCGCTATCAGGGCTGGTCCGACGGGCGGGCGCTGATCCTTTCGGCCGATCCCGAGGCGCTTCGCAAACTGGCGCGAAACTACTGGATCGGGACGATCGAACCCTATGAGGCCCCTGAATGACCGATAGCGTTGCCATCCATCTCAGACCGCGCACCCTTTGGATTTCCCGGGCGCAGCGGCGCGGAACGGCTGGTATTCTGGCGGTGCTGCTGCTGTGGCAGATATCCGTCTGGATCATCGATCTTCCGCCCTATTTCTATCCTGCCCCCCGGGACGTTCTGGCGGCATTCGGCGAACTGATCCGGAACGGCATTCTGATCGAGTATCTCGCCGACAGCTCATGGCGTTATGCCGTGAGCGTCGGGACGGGATTGTCTCTTGGGATCATCTTCGGACTGCTGATCGGGCTATCGGGCTTCTGGTCGCGGCTGCTGGGGTCGATCATCAGGTTTTTCTACGCCATTGTCGAGGTTGCCTGGATTCCGTTGCTGGTAATCTGGATCGGTTATGGTTTCCCCACCATTCTGATCGCCATCTCCTATGTGGTTTTCTTCCCAGTACTTTATAACACGCTGACAGGGGTGCAGACGATCCAGCCGGTCCTTATCAACGCGGTCAGGACGCTTGGCGCCTCGCGCTTTCAGGTGCTGACTTCGGTTATCCTGCCCGCCGCCTTGCCGAATATCATGACAGGGCTGCGGGTCGGGGCGGGTTTCGCTTTCCGGGGACTTATCTTTGCCGAGATGATCGCCGCCGGTTCCGGGCTCGGCTTCCTGATTTTTGATGGGGCGAGCACACGCCAGACCGACCGTGTCGTTGTCGGCATGATCATGATGGGGCTGCTGTGGCTGTTGATGGACCGTCTGCTCCTGCGGCCGATCGAGCGCGCCACAATCGAACGCTGGGGGCTTGTCCGGGCTCAGGGAGGTGAATCATGATCGCACGGCGATCACGGCCGTTCATGCGGAGGGGTTCGGCTGCATTGACGGGCATTCTGCCCTTCATCGCCCTATTTGCCGCTTGGGCATTACTTCCAGCCCTTGCCGGGATTCCGGAGTTCAAACTGCCGTCGCCCGGCAAAGTCCTGAATACATTTACCAATATGATGGCCGATGGCAGTTTGATGGCCCATGTCTGGGCGTCCTTGCAACGACTGGCGGCCGGTTATCTGCTGGGCAATCTGATCGCCATACCGC
Source organism: Sinorhizobium medicae (assembly GCF_007827695.1). Taxonomy (GTDB): domain Bacteria; phylum Pseudomonadota; class Alphaproteobacteria; order Rhizobiales; family Rhizobiaceae; genus Sinorhizobium; species Sinorhizobium medicae. Next base: position 264,360 of record NZ_VITA01000004.1, read on the forward strand.
TGGGGCTTGCAATTGCCCTGAACCGCGCGGTTTCCGAGACCCTGACGCCGGTGCTCAGCTTTTTCCAGTCCATCGCCGGAATCGCGTGGGTTCCCCTGGCGATCATCTGGTTTGGAGTCGGTAAAGGCTCGGTCCTGTTCGTCATCGCCAACACGATCTTTTTCGCCTCGATCTATTCGACGGTCATCGGCGTGCGCACCATCCCGCGGGTTCTTTTCCGTGCCTCTCTGTCGCATGGTGCAAGCCGATGGGATATTATCAGCAATGTCGTGATCCCGGGCGCCATGGTGCAGATCCTGGTCGGGCTGCGCACATCAATGGCCTATGGCTGGCGGGCATTGGTGGCCGGTGAAATGATCGCCGGGACCGATGGGGTCGGCTACATGACGCTTGAGGCCGTGCAATGGTATCAGGCTGAAATCGTCATTCTGGGCATGATTGTCATCGGTGTGTTGTGGTTGCTGATGGACGCGTTGCTCTTCACGCCCATCGAACGGGTGACGGTGCGCAGGTGGGGCATGGTCAGATGAGGCCACAGCTTCCCGCAATCGGTCTCGGCACGGCCGCGATTGCGCTCGTGCCTGAAATGGACGCACGCGCAACGCTTGACCACGCGCTTGATCGCGGCATCCGATATTTCGATACGGCGCCCTTATACGGTGGTGGTCAGGCCGAGATTCGGTTGGGTCAGATGCTGCGCTCGGCACCGCGGGATGTCGTTGTATCGACCAAATGCGGCTGTAGACGCGAATTCGGGGCCGCGCCCGCGTACAGAACCGGGCAACCGGACAAGTGGGATTTTTCCGAAGCCGCGATCCGCGAATCCGTCGAACGCTCATGCGAGCGTTTGCACCGCGACTGCCTTGATATTGTTTTTCTGCACGATATCCATCAGGCGCAGGATCAGGCTTTAGGCGAGGCGCTGCCGGTTTTGCGCGAGCTTCAGAGCAGGGGCCGGATCGCCATGGTCGGCGTCGGGTGCAACTCCGTGGCCGAGCATCTTGCAGCGGTCAACGCCGATGCCGCCGACGCTTTGCTTGTGGCCGGACGGTGGACGCTGGCAGATCGCACGGCGGGTCATCAGCTCATTTCGCTGGCGGCGGAGAAAGGCTGCAAGCTTATCGTGGGCGGAGTGTTGAACTCGGGTTGCCTCGTCGATCCCCGGGCCGCGCATGCATGTTTCGACTACCGTCCCATCACGGCGGACGAGCGTCAGGTGCTGTGTGAACTTGATGAGATCGCGCAGCGGCACGGCACCACGCTGATCGCGGCGGCCCTGCAATTTCCGGGGCGGGACGCACGGATCAGCACAACGCTTCTGGGCGCCACCAGCCCGGCGCAGCTTGCGGCGAATCTGGACGGGCTTGCAGCCGATATTTCGGATCATTTCTGGCAGGCCGTCCAGTTGAAAGCCCTTTACGCATGATATTTCAAGGCGCCACAGACGCCCATGTTCATCTTTGGGACCCTGCCCGGAATGACGACATTCTGGTCCTGAAACATCAGCCAGAGCTTGTGGAAACCGCCCGGCGCGATCGTCTTGCCGCCCATCTGCGACGAATAGAAGCGAAAGGAGCCATCGTTGTCCAATCCGCTCCGACAAAGGCGCATTCTGACTGGCTGCGATCCGAGGCGGGCAACATCGATGGCGTGATCGGAATCGTCGGTTGGCTGGATATTTTTGCCGCGGATTGTCGCGTAGAGATGGAGGACCTGATTTCCGATCCGCTTGTTTGCGGCATCCGTATCATGCTGAACCGAATGGCAAGCCCCGAGACCTTAATCAATCCGGCAAGTCTGACACGGATTGGAGAACTTGCGGATTCCGGTCTGGCCATCGAATGCCTGACCCCTCCGGAACACCTTGATGTCGTTGCTCGTTTGGCGACCGAAGTGGAGCGTGCCCGGATCGTTGTAGACCATTGTGGATTGCCTCCTGTGTCGAATGGTTTTGCGGAATGGAAGGTGGATATCGCATCGCTTGCCGGATTGCCGAATGTGACGACCAAATTTTCCGGCCTGACCGAACCTTTCGGGCCGGATGTCAGGCTTGCTGATATTGCGGAACGGGCCGATTGGATTCTTGGGCTTTTCGGGCCTGCCCGCCTGATGGCTGCAAGCAATTTCCCCGTTTGCGAACTTGGCGGCGGGGTGGCGAGATGGAGCGAATTACTGGAAGAAATCCTAAGCACTGCCGGGCTTTCGCCGGAGGAGTACCAGGCGATTCGTTGCGGAAGCGCCTCACGTGTCTATACGCGGGGACGATAGTTCACAGAGACTACATTGCGCGCTTGAAGGCATTCGTGCGCGAACTTGCCGACCACCGCCCGACCACGAAGCGAGAATGGGATGAGGCGGTCAGAGACACGCCTGAAGCGCTTGGATTCTATCATTGGTTGTCGTTATCTCCTCCGCCATCATAGCGATCATGTTCAATGAAGGGGAAGCATCTGCCTGCGGCCGCGCCGGACGCTTGGCGAATCGCGCGCGCCCAAGCACAGGAAATCCGCGCCCGGCGCGGGCGTGCCGAAGACGAACGGCGTCGGGCCGAGGAACGCCGAAGGCCGAGGAGGCGGCAAGGGTGCGCCGCGCGCGCTTCGATCAGTTGAAGCAAAAGGGCGAGGAGGTTTGGCGGGAGATCGAAAGCGAGATCGAAAGCCGCAACGCCCAGGGCTACGACAGCGCCGCTGCAATGCTGGCGGACCTCGCGCTGCTTTCCGCCGAGCAGGCACCGCCGCCGTCGCGGGTAAGATTTCCCTCACGCCGCCTTCAGCGGCTTCGCCACCGACATCCCCTTCAGCCATTCGAGGTAATAGGCATAGGCAAAGTGCAGGCCGATGCCGCCGATGACGAAGAGCGTGCCGACAATCCTGTCACGGTCGGTGACGAGAAGCAGTACCTGTCCCGCCATTGCGAGAATCGTTCCGAATATGAAGATCGCGAGCGAATGGCGCCCGATCATCACCAGAGGGTGATTGTTTTCCAGCCTCGTCAGGCGGCTGAAGAACGGAACCGTTGCGAGAATATAGGCGAGCGACAGCACATGCAGGAGCCGCGTCAGTGACAGGAAGGTCTTGTCGAAGCCGGTCAGTACCGCGGGCAGCCCGAAGGAAAGGTCGATACTCCACCAGGAGAACAGCACCCAAAAGGCAGAAATCACCAGATAGGTGGTGGAGAGTCCAGTGAGCCAGGCGCTTCGCGGAAGACTGCCGCCTCGCCGCACATGGCTCATGCACAGAATACCGATGACGAACAGGAACTGCCATGACCAGGGATTGAGGAACCAGTATCCGTCGTCGAGGAAATTATAAGGCACCATCTTGAGGCAGCCGGCGGCGAGCCAGAGAGTGGCCGAAAACGCGAACAGCAATCGCGGGCTGGCGGCATTCAGCCAGAGGAAGCCGGGCAGCAGCAGGAACAGCACCGCATACATCGACAGGATGTTGTTGTAGCCGAGCTGATGGCCGAGCAGCACCATGGCAACGATGCCCTGCTCCGTCTGCTCGACGATCGGGCGGATGTTGATCTCGCCAATCAGCTCCTGACGGCCGAAATAGAGTGCGCCGCCAGCGAAGATCGCAAGCGTCACCACGCTCGTCATGATGTGCGCGACATAGAGCGCGAGAGCACGGCGCCAGATCTTCAGCGTGAGGGCGAGCCGTCCGCCGGCCAGGAACTTGCCCGAATAGGCAACGCCCACCGAAAGGCCGGAAATCAGCACGAAGGCCTCCGCCGAGTCGGAAAAGCCGAAGTTCTTATGCGTCAGGTATTCGAGATATTGACCTGGGACGTGATTGACGAAAATGGTCAGCAGGCAGAGTGCGCGAAACACGTCGAGACGTGTGTCGCGCCCGGTCGGCACCGGATGGGCGACACTTCCGTGATCCTCGCCGCCCGCAAAAGACTTTTCCAGCATGCGTGTTGATATCCGGGATTTGGCGCCCCGCCCCACCCCTGTTGAAACGGGCGCCGCCAATGCCCCCGCCCGGGCCGCGACGACGCCATGGATGAATGACGAGCCTGAGGCGCCAAAGAAAAACCGGCCTTGCCCTAACGGGAACAAAGCCGGTTCAGCGCTTGCTCAGATCCGGCAGTTACAGCAAAACCCCTTCATGCGCGTTTTTTGTGACACTATTATTTACACTTACGACCGGTTCCCCACTTTTGGAGTCGCGGCTGACGGAAATCCGGTGGGTGGTGCCGTTCACACGCACTTCGGCCGAATAGCCCGCCCAATCGGGGGGCAGGACAGGTCGAATCAAAAGCTTGTCGCCTCTCTTGCGGATGCCGAGAATTCCCTCGACGCCGGCGCGGTAGAGCCAGCCGGCCGACCCTGTGTACCAGGTCCAGCCGCCGCGTCCGGCAAGCGCACCTTCCCCATAGATATCTGCGGCGACAACATAGGGCTCGACGCGGTAATGCTCGGCGTCTGCCTGACTTAGAGCATGCGACACGGGGTTGAGCATGCGGAAGGTGCGCCAGGCCTCTTCCGCCCGCCCCTGAGCGGCGAAAGCCAGCACAACCCAGGTGGCGGCATGGGTGTACTGACCGCCATTCTCCCGCACGCCGGGGGGATAGGCCTTGATGTAGCCTGGGTCCTGCTCCGTCGTCTCGAGCGGCGGCGTGAACAGCCGGACGATGCGCTTTTCGGGGTCGACGAGCTCCGCCATCACCGCGTCCATTGCGCGCAGGGAGCGTTCCTGATCGCCCTCCCCCGAGAGCGTGCTCCAGGATTGCGCAATCGAATCGATGCGGCACTCGCCGTTCTCCGACGATCCGAGCGGCGTTCCGTCGTCATAATAGCCACGGCGGTAATAATCGCCGTCCCAGCCAGCCTCTTCGAGCGCATCCTTGAGCGCTTCGAGATGCCGCTCCCAGAGCGCCATACGCGGCTTGTCCTTCCGCGCATGGGCATAGGGCAGGAATGCGCGCAGGGTCCCGGCGAGGAACCAGCCGAGCCAGACGCTCGTGCCCTCCCCGCCTTCGCCGACGCGGTTCATGCCGTCGTTCCAGTCGCCGCCGAGGATCAGCGGAAGGCCGTTGCCGCCGGTCCGTTGGATGGCGAGATCCAGCGCGCGAGCGCAATGCTCGTAGATATCGCCCACCTCGTCGGCCGGCTCCGGCTTGTAGAAGCTGTCGTGCTGACCCTCTTCGAGAGCCGGACCCGTGATGAAGGGAACCTTCTCCTCCAAAATGTCCTCGCCGCCGGTGACGGCGCAATAATGCGCAACCGCGTGAGCCAGCCAGACGACATCGTCCGAGATCATCGTGCGGACGCCTGCATCCGTGCCGGGCAGCCACCAATGCTGCACGTCGCCTTCGACGAACTGCCGCGCCGCTGCGTTGAGTATCTGGGCGCGGGCAAGCTCCGGCCGGTGGATGAGGAAGGCAAGCGTATCCTGCAGCTGATCGCGGAAACCAAAGGCGCCGCTGGCCTGATAGAAAGCCGAGCGCGCCATGATCCGGCAGCCGAGCGACTGATAGGGCAGCCAGTGGTTGATCATGTGGTTGAAGGCGCGGTCGGGCGTCTCCACCTTCACCACGCCGGTGAAATCGCCCCAGAACGCCTTCGCCGCATCGAGCGCGGTGTCGAAACTGCCCGCCCTGAGCTCGGACACTATCGCCTGCACCTGATCGGACCTGTCGGCGTCGCCGAGGAAGAAGGTGACCTGCCGCTCCATGCCCGCCTCGATGTTGAAGTCCGTGGCGAGCGCCGCGCAGACATCTCCGTCCAGTTCCGTCGATCCGCTGAGCGCGGCACCGGCGATCACGGCCTGCGGCGCGAGAATTCCTCCCGCCCGGCCAAGAAATTCCCGCCGGCTCGCCGTATGGCTTCCGACATCGCCGTCGCTGGCAAAGAACGCGCATCGGCCCGGATAGTCGATGCTGTAGGGATTGGTGGCGACGAGCGCCTTCAGCCCCTCGTCCCACTCGCTCGTCACGAAGGGTGCGGTCCGGCTGCGATTGTTGCCGAGCACCCATTCCGCATAGCCGTAGACGCGGAGTTTGCGGGCGGCCGAACTCCGATTGCGGATCGTCAGCCGCACGAGCTTGGCCGGCTGCGTCCTGTGAACCGTATGCGTGGCCTCGATTTCGAGTTCGTCCTGCGTCGTGAGGAAGCGCGAATAGCCCAAGCCGTGACGCGTTTCGAACAGGACGGACTTGCGCCGCGACAGGGCGGCATAAGGTGTGAGAACGGCCCCGCTCGCCATGTCGCGCACGAAGATCGCCTCGCCCGGACGGTTGACGACCGCGTCGTTGGTCCAGGGCGTCAACTGATAGTCGCGCGAATTGCGGCTCCAGCTAAAGGCCGCGCCTTCGGCGGAAACATGGAAGCCGAAACGTTCGTTGGAGATGACGTTGATCCACGGATGCGGCGTCGCTTCGCCTCCGCGCAGCCGGACCGCATATTCACGGCCATCCTCGGCAAAGCCGCCGAAGCCGTTCCAGAAGTCCAGATCGCCGCCTTCGAGTTGAACCGGCACACGCTCGTCGGCCGCCGCAAGCACCGGCAGCAGCAACTCGGCGCCCTCCTCCTTAATTTCGGAAGGCTTGGCATAGAGCGATGCGGCCCGGGCGATCTGATCCGAGATCGTGCCGTTGCGGGCATGGAAGACGGCCCTCGAGGCGGAGATGAGCGTCGACCAGGTCTCAGGCTCCATCAGATCCCGGCGCACTGCAAAAATATGCTGACGCGGGCCATCCGAAAGGCCGCGAAGCCTCAAATTCTCGCACATGGAGTCGAGCGTATGCTGAAGGTCCTGAGCATAGGAAGAGGCGCGCTCGTTGACGACCACGAGATCGGCGGTGATGCCGCGGGATCGGAGATATTCCTGCGCCCGCAAGGCCTCGCGCGCGATGCCGAGATCACCGTCGTCGTTGATCCGGAGGCAGAAGATCGGGAAATCGCCGGAGATTGCCAGCGGCCACAGCGACGATTGCGACGCAAGACCGGTCCTTACGGTCGAAGTGTCGGCGCGAAGATGCATATCCGGATAGACAAGATAGCGGCCGAGCATCTGGAAGCTCGCGGCTTCCTGCGAAGTGATCCCGACATGGCGCATCTGAACCTGGCTTCGGGTCCAGGCATGAATGAGCTCGTGATTGAAGGTTTCCGGGTGCCGGTAGCGGTCGATCGCCCGGTCGATGCCTTCCCTGTCGGGGGCGGCGATCGTCCAGAAAATGACGGACACCTTTTTGCCCGCCGGAACGCGAACGACGCGACGAAGCGACATGATCGGATCGAGGGTGAAGCCGTCCGTGCCGGAAAGCGTGACGCCCGGGTCGAATGCAGCCGCCTCGGCGAGCGTGCGGCCCCGGCCGAGGAAGTTCCGGCGATCGGTTTCCGCCTGCGTGTGTCGCTCGCTGCCGGCATTGTCGGTGACGAGATGAGCGACCTCCATATCCGGATCGCCCGGGCTGCGCTTGTTTCGCGAGATCCTTATGACGTCTCCCAGCCGGCTGATCTCGGTGTGGAGAAACATCTTGGAAAAGGCAGGGTGTGCACTGTCTGCGTCGTCCATTGCCAGCACCGGCTCGGCATAGGACGTCACCTCGATGAACCGGTCCTCCGTACCCGTATTGAGCAGGATCACCCTTCGGCCCTCGGCATCATGCTCGGTGGCGACGATGCATTCCACCTCACTCGTCAGATCGCCGACGGTCTTGACGAATTCGGCCTTGTCGTCGCCGAAACGGGTGACGGACTTCTCGCCCGGCGCACGCCGGGGCTCGGCCGTGGCCGACCACCATTCGCCCGTCACGGTGTCGCGCAGGAAGATGAAGGTCCCGGTCCTGTCCTCCACGGGGTCCGGGCTCCATCTTGTAACCGACTGGCCGTTCCAGCGGGCATAGCCCGCCCCGGTAGCCGTGAGCATGACGGAATAGTGGCCGTTGGAAAGAAGCACCGTCTCTCGATCCTGGTTGATCGGATCCTCTACGACGCGGACTTCCGGACGCAGGAGATCGGCCTGCCCCTTGCCGAGCGCTTCGGGCTCGCGCTTGGTGGACAGGACCGGAATGTCGCGTGGCGCCTTCTCCTGCAGGAGGAGCTCGGCGGCCTCGATAACCGGATCGGCATGGAACCACTCGCGCAGCTGGCCATTGAACACGACGTTGGCGATAGCGGCCACCGACATGCCGTGATGGTGGGCGTAATAGTTGCGCACGACGGCGCATTTCTGGCCTTCCGGCACGCGTGTGGGCGTGAAGTCGACCGCGTCGTGGTAGCCATAGGCACCAAGTGCGCCGACCGCCCGGAGCCGAGCCAGATTGGCGAGCGCCGATTTCGGATCGTACATGCAGGCAAGGATCGACGCGTATGGCGCAATCACGGCATTTTGCCCGAGGCCGCGCTTCAGGCCCAGCGTCGGCACGCCGAAGTTCGTGTACTGGTAGGTCAGCTCGTGGTCGCGTGCATTGAACGCCGCCTCCGAAATGCCCCAGGGCGTGCCGAGCCTTCGGCCGTGATTGATCTGCTCCTGGACCACCAGATTGTTGGTCTGATTGAGGATACCGCCCTGCCGCTCCTGCATGACGAGGGGTGGCATAAGATATTCGAACATCGAGCCCGACCAGGACACCAGCGCCCCACGCGCGCCGATCGGGACGATCGGACGGCCGAGCTTGTACCAGTGCTCGGTCGGCAGGTCCCCCTTGGCGATCGCGAAGAGGCTCGTGAGCCGAGCTTCCGACGCCAGCAGGTCGTAGCAGGCCTCGTCGAGCTCGTTGGCGTTGACGCGGTAGCCGATCGAAAGCAGCCGCCGCTCCGGCCGGAACAGGAAGCTGAAATCCATCGAGAAGGCGATGTCGCGCGCGCGCTCCTTCAGCACCAGCAACCGCTGGCGAAGCGCTTCGATGGCGCCGAGTTCGAAGACGCCGTCGGCGATATGCGCCTCACAGGCGGCCACCAGCGAACCGGCCCATTTTGCGACTTCGCCGCTTTGGACGGTACGCACCTCGTGGTCGAGATTAACCGTCAGCTTGTGCATGTCGCGCGCAAGCACCGCCAGGTTGATCACCCGGATGGAGGCGAATTCACGCTCGCGCTTGACCGCGGCCAGCGCATTCTGGAAGCCGGCGATACGCTCCTCGATCAGGCGCCTGAGCGGCCGCACGGTCTTGCGATCGTCGGGAAGCTCGCCGAGCGTCTCCTTGAGGATCGCCGCGACGTCGCCGATGCCGTCGAGATTGCCCTGAACGTGGGCGGAGGGCGCCTCGGCCCAGTCCCGGCACATGGACGAGACCGCGATCAGGTGTCCCGCGAGATTGCCGCTGTCGACCGAGGAGACGTAGCGCGGTTCCATCGGCTCCAGGCCGCGTGTGCGATACCAATTGAAAAGGTGGCCGCGATATTTCGGCATGCGGTCGATCGTGGCGATGGTCTGCTCCAGGCGGGTGATCGTCTCCTCGAAACCGATCCAGCCGAAAGAGCGCGCCGACATGACGGAAAGGAGGTAGACCCCGATATTCGTCGGCGAGGTGCGTTCCGCGAGCACTGGCTGCGGCGTTTCCTGAAAGTTGTCCGGCGGCAGGAAATTCTGCTCGGCGGTGACGAACGCCTCGAAGTAGCGCCATGTCCGCCGGGCGATTATCCGCATCTCCTCGATCGCCTCCTCGGAAACGACGAGCTGGTCCTCTGTCTCGGCGGACTGGCTGACAAACCAGGCGACCGCTGGCGAAGCCGCCCAGATGAGCGCGAAGGGCAAGCCGATGAAGGGCAGGCCTGTGTCGGAGAGGGCGGCCAGCGCCAGCGACACGAGTGCAAGTGCCGGCGCCGTCCACATCGCACGGAAATAGTCGCCGATCGAACCATGGCCGGCGCTCTGCACCTGGGCGGCCGTGCGCCATTCGAGCATCAGCTTGCGGCTGACGAAGGTGCGATAGAGCGAGCGTACGATCGCATCGGCCATCATCGCGGCATTATGCGCAATGAAGACGATGCGCAGCGCGACTTGCGCGTTTGCGGCACGAATGTCCGACAGCACCGTGTGGAGATGCGCACGCGCGACAATGTCGTTGCGCCGCGGCATGATCCCGTTGATCAGCGACAGCGTCGGTGCGACGAAGAGGCTGAAGATCAGCACGAGCTGCCAGATCAGGGCCGGGGTCGGCTCCATGTAGTACCAGCCCATGACCGAGGCAGCGAGCCAGGCGACGGGGATGAGCGAGCGGCGCAGATTGTCGTACATCTTCCAGCGCCCCAGCATCGACAGACCGCTCTTGGGATTGAAGATGTAGGGAAGGAGTTGCCAATCGCCCCGCGCCCAGCGATGCTGGCGCGACATCTCGACCTCGTATCGGGTCGGGAAATCCTCGACGAGCTCGATATCGGTCACCAGCGCGCAACGCGCATAGGAGCCTTCGAGAAGGTCGTGGCTGAGCACCGCGTTTTCGTCAATCCTGCCCTTGAGAGCCGCTTCGAAGGCATCGACGTGGTAGAGGCCCTTGCCGGTGAAGCTGCCCTCTCCGCCAATATCCTGGTAAACGTCCGAAACGGTAAAGACATACGGGTCGATGCCGCGGTTAATGGTGAAGATGCGCTGGAAGGCCGAGGCCTCGCTGCCGGTGGTGAGCGACGGCGTCACGCGCGGCTGCAGAAGGCTGTAACCGGTCACGACCTCCTGCGTCCTCGGATTGACGACCGGCCGGTTGATCGGGTGATAGAGCTTGCCGACGAGTTTGGTCACCGCATCGCGCATGAGACGCGTGTCGGAGTCGAGCGTCATCACATATTGAACACCCTCCGGCACCGTATTGGCGCCCTGAAGGAAGGAGGTATCGCGGTCGCCGCGCAAGAGCAGGTTCAGTTCGTGGAGCTTGCCTCGTTTGCGCTCCCATCCCATCCACACGCCCTCTGCCTCGTTGAAGAGGCGCCGGCGATGCAGGAGGTAGAAGCGCGTTTTGCCGTCATAGGCATAGCGGGCGGAGAGCGAGGCGATCTCGCGCCTGGCGTATTCGAGCACATCCGTGTCGGTGGGTGCCTCCTCGACCTTGCTGTCGCCCCAGTCGCTCAAGAGAGCGAAATAGATCTCGCCGCGCGGGTTGGCGAGGTAGTGCACTTCGAGATTGCGCACGAGCTCGTCCACATGGTCGCGCTTGGAAATCAGGCAAGGGACCACCACCAGTGTGCGGGCATCGTCGGGTATTCCGTCGATGAACTCGTAGCCGACGAGCCTGGATGGCTTGAGGAACAGCGTCACGAGCGTGTTGAACAGGCCCATAGCTCCTTCGGAGGCAGGCAGTGCGAAGAGCAGGAGCATGATCAGCTTGGCGCCGCTCGGAATGTCCATCGGAGTGATGAAGGCATAGACGGCGATCATCGCCAGGATCGTCAGCAGGATATTCGGCCCGGCAATGGCGAACCAGTCCAGTTTGCGGACGGACCGGATCAGATGCTGGAAGATCGAAGGCGAATAGCCGATCCTCCTCTCCAGCGTCAGGCGCTGCTTGCCGACGAGAAAGGAACCGACATTCGGCTCCTGCAGAGGCGCTTCGGCCGCAGCCGCCGCCTTCGCCTCCTCGACCATCTCGATCGCGATCTGCGTGACCTCGTGCTCGCTATGGCCGGAGCGGCGCGCGAGCTTCTCAATGGTGTCGCGATAGGTGTTGCGCGAGCCGAAATCGAGAGACGCATAGTCGGAGCCTTCGCGCAGCGTTGCGTCGATCTTGCTGACGCTTTCGAACCATACGGCCCAGTCCGTGTCGTCGATCTCGCGCAGGCTGCGAATGATATTGCTCATCGTCGCGTTACCGGACGAAAGCCGGTTCTGCTCTGCAACCAGCGCTTCCTCGACGTCGGTGCCGCGCCTTTCCAGTTGCTCCTCTATCCAGGCGATGACGGCACCCGAAGTCTGAGAACCATCACGCATCCGGTAAAGAAGCTGCGCGATAAAGGTGTTGTCGGCGGCGAGCGCCTCGGATTCGATCAGAAGTGCGCGGCAGCCCTCCGGGTCGTTCACACGGATGAGCTGATCCGCAACTTCGTTGGCCTTGCGCCGCATGCCGCGGGAGCGCTCGACCCGGATGGAGATCCGCCTGAGGTTTTCGATGAGGACAAAGCGCAGGATCGACGGCAGCGCCCATAATTCACCGATCTTGAGCGTCTCGTGTTCCTGAAAGCCTTCCACCATCGCGGTGACGCTTTCCCGCGTGACCGTACTGTGCGTATGGGCGACGTAAAGCCAGGCAAGCGCCATCGACCGCGGGATGACATTTCCGGAGACCGAGAGCGTCGGCAATTGCCGGTAGAACCGGCGGGGAAAATCCCGCCGAACTTCCTGGATCGCCTCTTCGACGACGTGGTGGTTGTCGAGGAGCCATTCGGCTGCGGGCGTTATGGAGGCGCCGGCTTCGACATCGGCCGCGGTTGCGCGGTATACGCGCAGGATCTCCCTTTCGTTCTCGCGGTGGCGCGCGCGGAACTCGAAGGAGAAGAAGCCCGGCAGGGAGGAAGCCCCGTCCTTGGCGAGGCCTGCGCCGCACGCCCGCAGCTCGTCGATCGAAAAATAGGTCGAGCGGATCGAATCATTATAGTCGATCTGCTTCGCTTCCGGTTCGCGCGGTGAATTGGACTGCGTTGTGTGCTGGAGCATGGGTACGGATTCTGGTTCCACCCGGGACGGATCGGCCCGGTTCTCGTTGTTCTGCCGGTGTGGCTGCGACCCTGAGGATGCAGACGGCGCCGGTGCGTTTCTAGACACGGTCATGTGCCCTCCTTCGCCGTTATCGTCCCGGGAAGCAAGCAACGGCGAAAGCGGGTGCTAGCCGGAACTTGAGGCTCAGAGGTCGCAAGGCTGGCGGCGCGCTGGGTCTCAGGGCCGCGTGATGCATGAACATGGCATTTTTTAGCCGGGATGTCAGCAGCTTACAACGAATGCGAGCACCGATTGAGGCCGCGTCCGATGCGCCGGAACAAGAGGAGCCCGGCCAGCCGCCGCGTTTCCTCGGCTCGATGGGTATCACTGTCAAAATCCGCCCCTTCCTGGTGCATGCAGCATCTATCCGAGGGTCGAGATGCGCAATCTCAACCGGACCTACCACTGCTACGGATCAACCGACCTGTTCGGTGATCCACTCCCGGAAAGCGCGACTGATCGGATTCTCGAGCTTGCCTTCCGGAATGGCGAGATAATAGCTGTTCTCCGTCTGCATCGGTCGATCGAGAACGATCCGCAGGGTGCCCGCGGTAAGTTCCTGCTCGATCAGATAGCGAGGCAAAAGGGCGAAACCGAGACCTGCAGTCGCCGCCTCGATCACCATCGAGAATTGATCGAAGCGGTTGCCTCGATAGGCGCCGTCCTGCTCGACGTCGTTTGTCTCGAACCATTGCGCCCAAAGCTTGGGCCGCGTCGCCAGATGCAGCAGCGGACTGCCGCCGATATCCGCAGGCGATGCGACCGGATGCACGGCAAGCAGCGCCGGGCTGGCCGCCGGTACGATGACCTCGCTGCAGAGATAGCTGCAGATGGCGCGCGCCCAGACGGGCTGGCCATAATGGATGGCGAGGTCGAAGTTCTGCTCCTCGAAGTCGAATGGCTCCGAGCGGGAGGCGATGTTGACCACGGTACCGGGGTGCCGCTTCAGGAAGTCGGGCAGGCGCTGTACCAGCCAGCGGCTCCCGAAAGTCGGAAGCGATGCGATGGAAAGGCTCGAATCGGCCCGCGCCGATGCCATGGCGCGTACCATCAGCTCCTCGGTCTGGTTCAGGAGCCGGCGCACCTCGGGCAGGAATTTCTGTCCCGCATCCGATAGAATGACCCGCTGGCGCACCCGCTCGAAGAGCAGCACCCCGAGCTGGCTCTCGAGATCCTTGATCTGCCGGCTGACGGCACTCTGCGTGAGATTGAGCTCGGCGGCGGCCTGGGTGAAGCTGCCATGGCGAGCCGCGCATTCGAAGGCCTGCAGCGTGGTCACGTCGGGAACCAGTCGTCGGCTCAACTTCATTCCAGCCTCGCATCAACATAGTCAGAAGCAGCGCGATCCAAGCCAATACCCTTCCGATATGATCAGAATTAAGAATGACCTTGTCCTTCATCCATAGCGCGAGGCGAGCCCCAGTGAAAGAGAATAGTTTCGTATCCGCCGACGATATCCGCTCGGCCTTTTCGGCTGCGATGTCGCGCATGTATCGCGAGGAAGTGCCGGCTTACGGCACGCTGATGGAGCTCGTCGCGAGGGTCAACGGCGAAACGCTGTCGGCCGACTCCGCATGGAAGGAGCGCCTGGAAGCGACCGATTCGCTCGACCGTATTTCCGAGGAGCGTCACGGCGCGATCCGCCTCGGCACGCCGGCGGAGCTTTCGATGATGCGCCGTGTCTTCGCGGTGATGGGGATGTATCCGGTCGGCTATTACGATCTGTCGACCGCGGGCGTGCCGGTGCATTCCACCGCCTTCCGCCCGGTCGGAGACGCGGCGCTGAAACGCAATCCGTTTCGCGTCTTCACATCTCTTCTGAGGCTCGACCTTATTGCCGACGAAGCCCTGCGCGCCGAGGCCGAAGCAATTCTTAAGGCGCGCCGGATCTTCACTCCGGGCGCAATGGAGCTGACCGGACAGGCCGAGCGCGAGGGTGGCCTCGACAAGGCCGGGGCCGAGCGTTTCGTCGCCGAAGTCATCGAGACATTCCGCTGGCACGACAGGGCCAATGTCAGCGCCGACATGTACCAGCGTCTCCACGATGCGCACCGCCTGATCGCCGACGTGGTCTCCTTCAAGGGTCCGCACATCAACCATTTGACGCCGCGCACGCTCGACATCGATCAGGTCCAGGCGCTGATGCCCGAATACGGCATTGCGCCGAAAGCCGTCGTCGAAGGACCGCCGACGCGTAAATGCCCGATCCTGCTTCGCCAGACCTCCTTCAAGGCGCTCGAAGAGCCGGTTTCTTTCCGCGGCGCCGATGGTGGCTGGAAGGCCGGTTCCCATACCGCGCGCTTCGGCGAAATCGAACAGCGCGGCATCGCATTGACGCCGAAGGGCCGCGGTCTCTACGACCGGCTGCTCGACGAATCGCGCAAGATCGTGCGCCCGGCCGCCGATGGTTCGAACGCCGGAGAATACGGTGCTGCCCTGGCCCAGGTATTCGAAGCCTTTCCGGACCATTGGGCGGAGATCCGTGCTGCCGGCCTCGGCTATTTCAGCTACTCCCTGACGGAAAAGGGCAGGCAGGCGAAGATGTCGGTTTGCCTGGCGGAAAGGGGCCGTCGCGACCTGGACTCGCTGATCGCTGATGGCCTCGTTCAATTCGATCCTATCGTCTATGAGGACTTCCTTCCGGTCAGCGCCGCCGGTATCTTCCAGTCGAATCTCGGCGACGGCGCGCAGCAGGACTTCGTTGCGAGCCCGAACCAGAAGCGCTTCGAGACGGATCTCGGAGTCGCGGTCCTCAACGAATTCGATCACTATGCCGGCATCGAACAGGCATCGATCGAAGACTGCCTCCAGGCGCTCACCGCCGCCGTGGCAGCGGAGTGATACGTCGCCAATGATTGACGAGCACCATATCGACGCACTGGAGAAGCTCCTTGGCGACAAGGGCATCGTCACGGGCCGGGAGGACATGGAAGCTTATGAGACCGGCGCGCGCTATGACCGCGGCCGCGCGGCCGCCGTACTGCGTCCCGCCACCACCGAAGAAGCTTCCGCCGCCGTCGGCTACTGCGTCCGCAACGGCATTGCGCTCGTTCCGCAGGCGGGCAATACCGGCCTCGTATCGGGATCGACGCCGGACGGGTCGGGCGAGGAGGTCGTCCTCAGCCTGGACCGGCTGACCCGCCGGTTCGCGCTCGACCCCGACAATCGCTCGGTACGCGTCGACGCCGGTTTCCGCCTGTCCGAACTCAACCGGCGGCTGGAGGAATATGAGCTGTTCTTCCCGATCGACCTCGGCGCCGACCCGCGGATCGGCGGCATGGTCGCGACCAATACGGGCGGCTCGCGCTTTCTCAAATATGGCGACGTCCGCCGCAATATACTGGGCCTGAAGGTGGTACTCGCCGATGAGGCGGGCACCGTACTGGACCTCCACTCGGACCTGCGCAAGAACAATACCGGGGTCGACTGGAAGCAGATCTTCATCGGCACGTCCGGCGCCTTCGGGATCGTCACCGAATGCGTGCTCAATCTCGAGCGCCTGCCGAAGCAGACGGCGACTGCCTTCCTGGTACCGGCAAGCGGCGCACATGTGCTGCCTCTCCTGAAAGCCATGGAAGAGCGGCTCGGCGCCTATCTCTCGGCCTTCGAGGGCATGTCGAAGAACGCGATCGCCGGGGCTCTCGCCCATGTGCCGTCGCTCAAGAACCCGTTCCCGGGCGGCAACGTCCCCGAATACGTCATCCTCGCGGAAATCTCCCGGAGCTGGGCGCCGCGCGACGGCGAACAGCCACTCGATGCGGTGCTCGAAAGCGTACTTGCAGAGATATGGGAAACGGAGGAAGCGCCGCTCGCAGACGCGCTCGTCGGCCCGCCGCATGAAGTCTGGGCGCTGCGCCACGCCCTTTCGGAAGGCGTGAAGCACCTCGGCAAGCTGATCGCCTTCGACCTCTCCTTCCGCAGGGGTGACATCATGACCTTCTGTGATCATATGAAGGCCGAAATGCCGCAGAAATTTCCTGCTGTCACAATCTGCGACTTCGGCCATATCGGCGACGGCGGTGTCCACTTCAACGTCGTGGTTGCGAAGGACAGTCCGCTTCTGGCCGATGCGGCCTTCGAGCAGCACCTGCGCGAATGGGTCGTCGCGATCGCCGTCGAGCAATATCATGGCAGCTTCAGCGCCGAACATGCGCTCGGCCGCCGCAATCAGGCCTTTTACGATTTCTACACGCCGGAAAAACTGAAGAACATCGCCGCCGGCCTCAAGACGCTCACCTCGCCGGGAAAGCTCGGCAGCGTGCGTTTCGGGTAGGCGGCCGAAAGAAACGGGAGTCAAGTGACATGAACATTGCAGCCAAGAAGGTCGACGTTGCAAAGGAGGCTGCGGCTCTCCTTGAGAAGATGGGCGTCGCCAAAGAACTCTACGCAGGCGGGGACATGCCGTCTTTCAGCCCTGTCACCGGCGAGAAGATCGCCAGCCTCAAGACCGTGACGGCCAGCGAGGCCGCCGGGAAGATCGAGCGGGCCGACGAGGCCTTCCGCTCCTGGAGGCTCGTACCGGCGCCCAAGCGCGGCGAACTCGTCCGCCTGCTTGGCGAGGAGCTGCGCGCCTTCAAGGCAGATCTCGGACGCCTCGTCTCGATCGAAGCCGGAAAGATCCCCTCCGAAGGCCTCGGCGAAGTGCAGGAAATGATCGACATCTGCGATTTCGCCGTCGGCCTTTCCCGTCAGCTCTACGGTCTGACGATCGCGACCGAGCGTCCCGGCCACCGGATGATGGAAACCTGGCATCCGCTCGGCGTCGTCGGCATCATCTCGGCGTTCAACTTTCCCGTCGCGGTATGGTCTTGGAATGCGGCGCTCGCGCTCGTTTGCGGCGATGCCGTCGTCTGGAAGCCGTCGGAAAAGACACCGCTTACCGCGCTTGCATGCCAGGCGATCCTGGAACGCGCCATTGCCCGTTTCGGCGACGCCCCGGAAGGCCTGTCGCAGGTCCTGATCGGTGACCGTGCGATTGGCGAGGTACTCGTCGACCATCCGAAGGTGCCTCTCGTCTCGGCGACCGGCTCGACCCGCATGGGCCGCGAGGTCGGTCCGCGGCTTGCCAAGCGCTTCGCCCGTGCGATCCTGGAACTCGGCGGCAACAATGCGGGCATCGTCTGCCCCTCCGCCGATCTCGACATGGCGCTTCGCGCCATCGCCTTCGGCGCAATGGGCACCGCCGGTCAACGCTGCACGACGCTGCGCCGCCTCTTCGTCCATGAGAGCGTCTATGATCAGCTCGTGCCGCGGCTGAAGAAAGCCTATCAGTCGGTTTCCGTCGGCAATCCGCTGGAACCGGCCGCACTGGTCGGGCCGCTCGTCGACAAGGCAGCCTTTGACGGCATGCAGAAGGCGATCTCGGAGGCGCAGAGCCATGGCGGATCCGTCACCGGCGGCGAACGCGTCGAACTCGGCTACGACAATGGCTTCTACGTCAAGCCCGCTCTGGTCGAAATGCCGCAGCAGGAGGGACCGGTTCTCGAAGAGACCTTCGCGCCGATCCTCTACGTCATGAAGTACAGCGACTTCGACGCGGTGCTCGCCGAACACAATGCAGTTGCCGCCGGACTTTCGTCCTCGATCTTCACCCGGGACATGCAGGAAGCGGAGCGCTTCCTCGCAGCCGATGGCTCCGACTGCGGCATCGCCAACGTCAATATCGGCACCTCCGGGGCCGAGATCGGTGGGGCGTTCGGTGGCGAGAAGGAGACCGGCGGCGGCCGCGAATCCGGTTCGGACGCCTGGAAGGCCTATATGCGACGCGCCACAAATACGGTGAACTATTCCAAGGCTCTGCCGCTGGCGCAGGGCGTCTCTTTCGACATCGAATAATCGAACAGGATCGGCCATGACCATCAATGCAACGGTCAAGGAGGCGGGCTTCCGGCCCGCCTCGCGGATTTCTTCGATCGGCGTTTCGGAAATCCTGAAGATCGGCGCCCGCGCCGCCGCCATGAAGCGCGAAGGCAAGCCGGTGATCATTCTCGGCGCCGGCGAGCCGGATTTCGACACGCCGGACCACGTGAAGCAAGCCGCCTCGGACGCGATCCATCGCGGCGAGACGAAATATACCGCACTCGACGGCACGCCGGAATTGAAGAAGGCGATACGCGAAAAATTCCAGCGTGAGAACGGGCTAGCCTACGAGCTCGACGAAATCACGGTTGCCACCGGCGCCAAACAGATCCTGTTCAATGCCATGATGGCGTCGCTCGATCCCGGCGACGAGGTGGTCATTCCGACGCCCTATTGGACCTCCTATTCGGATATCGTCCAGATCTGCGAGGGCAAGCCGATCCTGATTGCATGCGACGCATCTTCCGGCTTCCGCCTGACGGCGCAAAAGCTGGAAGCGGCGATCACGCCTCGGACGAGGTGGGTGCTCCTGAACTCGCCCTCGAACCCCTCCGGCGCCGCCTACAGCGCGGCCGACTACCGGCCTCTGCTCGACGTGCTGCTCAAGCACCCGCATGTCTGGCTGCTCGTCGATGATATGTACGAGCACATCGTCTATGACGCTTTCCGCTTCGTCACGCCGGCTCGGCTCGAGCCGGGCCTCAAGGATCGGACGCTCACCGTCAACGGCGTCTCGAAGGCCTATGCGATGACGGGCTGGCGGATCGGCTATGCCGGGGGCCCGCGCGCGCTCATCAAGGCGATGGCCGTCGTCCAGAGCCAGGCGACCTCCTGTCCCTCTTCGGTAAGCCAGGCGGCTTCGGTCGCGGCGCTCAACGGACCGCAGGACTTTCTGAAAGAACGGACCGAAAGCTTCCAACGCCGCCGCAATCTCGTGGTCAACGGGCTGAATGCGATCGAAGGGCTCGACTGCCGCGTTCCCGAAGGCGCCTTCTACACCTTCTCCGGCTGTGCCGGCGTGCTCGGCAGGGTGACGCCATCAGGCAAAAGGATCGAGTCGGACACGGACTTCTGCGCCTACCTTCTGGAAGACTCCCACGTCGCCGTCGTCCCGGGCTCGGCCTTCGGCCTCTCCCCTTATTTCCGCATCTCCTATGCGACCTCGGAGGCGGAACTGAAGGAAGCGCTTGAACGCATTTCGGCAGCATGCAAGCGGCTGTCATAAGTCTACACCGCGTTTAAGAGGACTCGGGCGGCGCGGCTCCTATCCGATGCCCGGTGACTTGAAACGACCCCTCATCCGGCCCGCCGGCCGGTTGAGGGGCATTCACACCCCGACTTCCATCAAAACGTCGGCGGCGTACAGGCGCTGATCACTTCGCACGGCACCGGCCCGACGCAGCGGAAGCGGTGCGGCCGCCGGCTCTCGAAATAATAGGCGTCCCCCGGACCGAGAATGCGTCGCTCGTCCTCGACAGTCACTTCCAGCCGCCCGGAAAGCACGATCCCGCCCTCCTCGCCCTCATGCACCAGCGGCACCTTGCCTGTGTCCGCGCCCGGCTGGTAGCACTCCTTCAGAATCTGCAGGCTGCGGCCGAACAGATTGTCGCCTATCTGACGATAGGAGATCGGCCCCTTGCCGATTTCCACCAGCTCCTCCGCCGCATAGAAGGCCTTGCGCGGCTTCTCCGGCTCGAAGGAGAAAAACTCCGCCAGCCCGATCGGGATACCGTCGAGGATTCGCTTCAAAGCACCGACCGAGGGGTTCGAGGAATTGGATTCGATCAGGGAGATGGTGGAGTTGGTCACCCCCGCCCGCTTGGCGAGTTCGCGCTGGGAGAGATTGTGCCTCAGTCGCACACGCCGCAACCGGTTGCCGATATCGACACTCATCGCAAACTCCGGTGTTGTCGTTGTTTGATATTTCGCAATTCTAGCAACGTCAATCATGTAAATACAATTACTTAGAGAACTCCAGAAAAGGACTTGTTCGGAAATTCAAATCATGGCGTCAATCAGCCAGTGACAGGAGGATGCCATGAACGCCCACAACAAGCCCAACGCTCCGGTTCTCGACAGCTACTGGATGCCCTTCACCGCGAACCGCCAGTTCAAGGCGGCACCCCGGCTGCTCGCCTCCGCGGAGGGCATGCACTACACCAGCGTCGACGGTCGGACGGTTCTCGATGGTACCGCCGGTCTCTGGTGCGTTAATGCCGGTCACGGCCGCCGGCAAATCGCCGCCGCCGTCGAGCGCCAGCTTTCGACCATGGACTTCGCGCCGTCCTTCCAGATGGGCCATCCGATCGCCTTCGACTTCGCCGAGCGGCTGGCAGAGATCGCGCCCGGCCCTGGGGGCGCCAAGCTCGACCGGGTCTTTTTCACCGGCTCGGGCTCGGAATCCGTCGACACGGCGCTCAAAATCGCGATCGCCTACCAGCGATCGATCGGCCAGGGCACCCGCACGCGGCTCATCGGCCGTGAGCGCGGCTATCATGGTGTCGGCTTCGGTGGCATTTCCGTCGGCGGCATTGTCAACAACCGCCGCGTCTTCCCGCAACTCCCGGGCTCCGACCATCTGCGTCACACCCATGACCCGGCGAAGAACGCTTTCGTCAAGGGACAGCCTGAGCATGGTGCCGAACTTGCCGACGATCTCGAAAGGCTCGTGGCGCTTCACGGCGCCGAGACGATCGCCGCCTGCATCGTCGAGCCCGTCGCCGGCTCGACCGGCGTGCTCATCCCGCCGAAGGGCTATCTCGAGCGTCTGCGCGCCATCTGCGACAAGCACGGAATCCTTCTGATTTTCGACGAGGTGATCACCGGCTTCGGCCGCCTCGGCGCGGCCTTCGCGACAGATTATTTCGGCGTCACGCCCGATCTCGTCACCGCTGCCAAGGGGCTTACCAATGGTGCGATCCCGATGGGCGCGGTGTTTGCGAGCCGCAAGGTGCACGACGCGCTGATGCACGGGCCGGAAGGTCAGATCGAACTCTTCCACGGCTACACCTATTCCGGTCATCCCGCCGCCTGCGCCGCGGGCATCGCCACGCTCGACATCTATCGTGACGAAGGCCTGATGACCCGCGCCGCCGAAATCGAGGGCGACTGGCATGAGGCGATGCATTCGCTCAAGGGCCTGCCGCACGTCAACGACATCCGCACCATTGGCCTCATCGCCGGTATCGAGCTCAATTCGCGTGACGGCGCGCCCGGCGCCCGCGCCTATGACGCCTTCGTCGATTGCTTCGAGCGCGGCCTGCTGATCCGCGTCACCGGCGACATCATCGCCTTCTCGCCGCCGCTGATCGCGGAGAAGAAGCATTTCGGCGAGATCGTGTCGATGCTCGCCGATGCTCTGAAACGGGTGAAATAGCGAGCCAGTGCTGTCAGGCTGCCCTCCCACCAGTCCAGTGGGAGGGGCAACCCCCGCCCGACACGCCATCCTCTCTCGAGGAAGCAAACTCAGCGGATCAACACTGCCCGCAGATCATTGACGTTTGTCCCGGTCGGGCCTGGTACGAAGAGGTCGCCGCTTGCCTTGAAGGCGGTCCAGGCATCGTGGCGGGTAAGGTGCAGGCGGGGATCCACGCCGGCACCCCGCATCCGAGCGATGCTCGCCCCGTCGGCGAAGGCACCGGCATTGTCCTCGGACCCGTCGATGCCATCCGTATCGGCAGCAAGCGCATCGATGCCATCGGCGCCGTCGATGTCGAGCGCCAGCGACAGGAGAAACTCGCTGTTGCGCCCGCCCCTGCCGTAATCCTTGCCGGAGATCGTCACGGTCGTTTCGCCGCCGGAAAGCAGCACCACGGGCCTGGCAAACGGATGGTTATGCAAGGCCACTTCGCGCGCCAGCGCCGCATGCATACGGCCGATGTCGCGCGCCTCGCCCTCGATCGCGTCCGAGAGGATCGCCGCCTCGATGCCGCTTTCCCGCGCCCTTGCCGCCGCCGCTTCCAGTGAAACACGCGCCGAAGCGATGACATGGACCTCGTTGCGGGCGAACACAGGATCGTCCGGGCTCGGCGCCCGTGCGGCATCGGCGGAGAGATGCGCCGCCACCCGCTCGGGCAGGGCCATTGCGTAGCGGGCGACGATTTCGCGCGCCTCTTCGAGGCTCGAGCGGTCCGGCACAGTCGGGCCGGAGGCGACGAAGGCGGGATTATCTCCCGGAACGTCGGAGACGACGAGGCTGACGACCCGCGCCGGCGCAGCGGCAAGCGCAAGCCGGCCGCCTTTGACACGCGAGACGTGCTTGCGCACCACATTCATGGCCGAGATCGGCGCGCCCGAGGCAAGGAGAGCCCTGTTGACGGCAATCTCGTCCTCCAGTGTCAAGCCGCCGGGCGGCGCCGGAAGCAGGGCCGAGCCGCCGCCGGAGATGAGCGCGACGACGAGATCGTCTGAAGTCAACCCCTCGACCATTTCGAGGAGTGCGGACGAAGCCGCGAGCCCCGCCTCATCCGGCACCGGATGGGCAGACTGAAAGACCTTGATCCGTTCGCATTTTTCAATCGGTCCGTGGCGGGCCACGACGGCTCCGTCAAGCGGCCCTTCCCAGAGCCGCTCGAAAGCGGCGGCCATCTGGCTTGCGGCCTTGCCGGCACCGACCACGATCGTCCGCCCTTTCGGCCGCGCCGGCAGATGCGCCCGGATCGCGGCGTAAGGATCGGCCGCGAGAACGGCCGCCTCGAAGAGGGAGATGAGGAAGGGACGCGGTTCGATCGAGGCCATGAAACAGTCCGGGATTTCGTGTTGGGGAGACGAAGCGCCACCATGCAGGCTGAACGCTTCCGTCGCAATGATCTTTCGAGGCGTCAGACTGTTGCGGTGCCAGATTGCCCCTCACCGAACCTCCGTCCGCGCCCGCGGCCGCATATCGTTGCGCTCGTGCTGGAAGACGGCAGGCGGCAGCGGCGGCAGGCTGCGGATAATGTCGGCCCCCTTCTCGCCCATCATAATCGTCGGGCCATTGGTATTGCAGGAAGGTACCCGCGGCATGACCGAACTGTCGCAGACACGCAGTCCGTCGATGCCGCGAACTTTGAGCTCCAGATCGACGACCGCCGAAGCATCGGTGCCCATCCTGCAGGTCCCGACAGGGTGGTGGTCGGTCTTGGCATTGGCACAGCCATAGTCGAAGAGCTGTTCCTCGGTCCGGATTTCGTCTCCCGGCAAGCGTTCAGCCAAGACAAAGGGCTTCAATGCCGCCTGCTGCATGATCTCGCGCGCGATTTTCAGGCCTTCCAGCGACATTTTGCGATCGTGCGGGTCCTCCCAATAGTTCGGGTCGATCAGCGGTGCGGCCGCCGGATCGGCGGAGGAGAGCCGCACGGTGCCGCGCGAACGCGGATGCAGATAGGCGGAGTTGAGCGTGACGCCGGCGTTCTTGAGCCGGGCGACGCCGGCCTCGATGCCCGAACCGAGACCGAGATGAAACTGGATGTCCGGCGAGCGGGCATTCGGATCGGCATACCAGAAGCCGCCGGTCTCGAAGAGCGACGAGGCCACCGGGCCGGAGCGGAAGAGCACATATTGCAGGCCGGCCCAGAAAGTGCGGTGCAGCCGGGCGACGCCGTCATAGGTGTGATCGCCGGTGCATTCGGCAATGACGAAGAGATCGAGGTGATCCTGGAGGTTCCCGCCAACGCCGGGGAGATCGTGCCGCACCTCGACGCCGACGGAGCGCAGATGATCGGCCGGGCCGATGCCGGACTGAAGGAGCAGCTTGGGCGAGCCGATCGCGCCGGAGGTGACCAGCACTTCCCGGTTCGCACGGATGATTTCGCTGCCTTTCCCCGTTACCACCTCTACACCGACCGCGCGTTTTCCTTCGAGGACGATGCGGGCTACGCGAGCGCCGGTGCGCACAATGAGGTTTTTCCGGTCCCTGACCGGAGAAAGGTAGGCCAGCGAAGCGGAGGAACGGCGGCGATCACGCTGGGTCAGTTGATAAAAGCCGACACCCGCCTGCTGCTTGCCGTTGAAATCGTGATTGTAGGGAATGCCGAGCTCCTGCCCCGCGCGGATATAGGCGTCGCAGATCGGCAGCGTCGAAACCGGCATGGAGACGCCGAGCGGCCCGCCATAGGCGTGATAATCGTCGGCGAAACGCTGGTTGTCTTCCGCGCGCTTGAAATAGGGCAGCACGCTGCGATAATCCCAGCCGGTGCAGCCATCCTCGCCAGCCCAGAGGTCGTAATCCGCCGCGTTGCCGCGCGTATAAAGCTGCGCATTGATCGAGGAACCGCCGCCGATCACCTTGGCCTGCGTATAGCGCAGCACCCTGCCCTTCATGTGCTTCTGCGGCACTGTGTGCCAGCCCCAGCTTGCGACTCCCTTCGTCATCTTGGCGAAACCGGCCGGCATGTGGAAAAGCGGGTTCCAATCGCCACCGCCTGCCTCGAGAAGCAGCACCTTGACGGCCGGGTCCTCGCTCAGGCGGTTTGCGAGAACGCAGCCCGCAGGACCTCCGCCGGTAATGATATAGTCATAGCTCATTCGCATCGTCCTCAAGTCAAGTGCCGCGTGTCGCCCCCAACCGGCTGCCGCCCTTTCCCGCGCGTCAGCCACGTCCCCTCTACCCGCGACCGGGGAGAAGGCTAATTCTCGGGTTGAACCCGAGGAGAGGGGAAAATCTCACAACCGGAGAGGGCAGTTTCACAGCCGACCGATCGATAAACCCCCATCAGCCTGGATGACCGAGCCGGTGGCGAAGCCGAATTTTCCGCTGGCGAGGCCCGCGACGATATCCCCGATGTCGCCGGGCTCCCCCCAGCGCCGCATAGGCACCAGCCCGTCCGCAATCAGCCCGTCATATTTGCTGGAAACGCCAGCCGTCATGTCGGAGCGGATGATGCCGGGGCGGACCTCGAAGACGGCGATGCCTGTCTCGGCGAGCCTCAGCGCCAAGCCCTGGCTGAAGGAGGCGAGCCCCGCCTTGCTCATGCAGTAGTCGAGCCGTTCGGGCGATGTCATCGCGGCGGAAACCGAGGTGATGTTGACGATCGAACGCGGCGATTGAGCCTCGCCCGCCAGCATGGCCTTCAGCACGACCTGCGTGAAAAACACCGTGCCGCGCAGATTGACGCCGATGATCGTGTCGAAGTTCTCCGGCTTCAGATCGAGAAAATCGCCGCGAACGACGGGAGCGATCCCGGCATTGTTGACGAGGCAGTCGATCCGGCCGAATTCGGCGACAACCGCATCTAAGGTCGCCTGATGGCCCGAAAGGTCGGCTAGGTCGGCGCGCTGGAAGATCACCCGGGCGCCGAGCATGCCAAGTTCGGCGATTACGGGAGCGACACCCTCCGCATCGCCGATGCCGGTGATGGCGATGTCGAAGCCGCTCACCGCGAGCGCCCGGGCAATGCCGAGCCCGATGCCTCGGCGGCCGCCGGTGACGATCGCGACGGGGCGTGCCTTCTCGGTCATGATCGCAGGTCCTGTTTCACGATATGGTCCGCAACGCGCAGCGCCTGGGCCGCGACCGTCAGCGCCGGATTGACGGCGGCCGAGGTCGGCAGGCAGCTGGCATCTACGACGAAGAGGTTCGGATGATCGAAGGCGCGGCAATAGACGTCGAGCGGCGCCTGTGCGGGATCGATGCCGATACGCACCGTGCCGCATTGATGCGACGGCGTCCGCTTGTCGAAGGCTCGCGCGACCACGATCGGGAAACAGGCTTTTTTGAGCACCGCCTTCAGCTTGGCGACGAGGTCGAGATGCGCCTGCCAATTCGTGCGTACCCATTTCAGCACGACACGCTCCCCATCGACCATCACGCGGCTTTCCGACGAAGGCAGATCCTCGCTCATGGCGTAGAAGTCGATGCCGCGCGCCGATACCTGGTTCAGGAGCCATTCCGGCAAGCCGGGCATGTTCGCCTTCAGGATCGCGCCGGAGATGCGGCCGAGGAGCTGAATATTGCCGAGCGGCGGCCCGCCCTGCCCGTCGGATAGATAGAAATCATTGAGACCGAAGGTCTTCTGATAAACCGAATCGTTGCGGTACCAGGGGCTGAGAGCAATGACGGCGCTCGAATTGTGGTTCATGAAATTGCGGCCGACCTGATCGGAACCGTTGGCAAGCCCCGACGCATTGCGGTCGTCCGCCGAGCGCAGAAGCAGGACTGCCGACTGAACCGCGCCTGCCGAGAGAACCACGAGCTTCGGCGAGATGCGGTGCTCCGTCCCATCCTTGACGTAGTGAACAGTCTCGATTGCCTTGCCGTCCGGCGCGGTTGCAAGCCGCGTCACCCGAGAGCCGGTCTGGAGGTGCACGTTCGGATGCTCGAGTGCTGTCGCCAGAGCTGCCGTCTCGGCATCCATCTTTCCGTCGAAGGCGTTCGGATGCGCGTCCCAGGGCGTCTTGCCTTTGGCGAGCCATCGGTCGATATCCACCCCGAGCGGCAGCGAATAGGGGTGCATCCCAACCTCCGCCAGGCGCTTGCGGACCTTGGCGATCGCCGGTTCGTCCGGCACCGGACCATGAGGGTAATCGCGCGAATGAACGGGCTCGGTCGGATCTTCGCCGAGCCGGCCCCGCACCTGATAGAGCTCTTCCGCCTTCGAATACCACGGTTCGAGCTCCTCATAGGGAAACGGCCAGGCGGGCGAAACACCGTCCAGATGCTGCATCTCCTCGAAATCCTCACGACGGTAGCGGGTGAGCACCGCCCCGTAGAATTTCGAATTGCCTCCGACATTGTAGTAATTCCCGGGATTGAAGCCGGGACCACCCTCTTCATACCAAGTTTCCTTCGGTCGGAAGTGGCCGCGCTGGAAGATCGCCCGCTGGTCGCGATTTACCGGCAGGTCCTCGATGTGGTGGCCGGCTTCGAGAATGAGGATCTCGGCGCCGGAGGCGGCGAGCCCGGCAGCAACCGTCGCGCCGCCGACGCCCGAACCGATGATGACGATGTCCGGTTGGCTCTTCATGCTCTGGCTCATGCGATCCGCTTCTCGCTTTCGGTGTCGAAGAACACCGCTTTGTCGAGATTGAAGGCGAGCCGCGCGGTCTGGCCGGGCGCGATGCGGGCATCGGCCCTGAGGCGCGCAATGATTTCCTTGCCGCCGAGCCGCGTGACGGCGAAGGTGTCCGATCCGGCTGGCTCCACCACCTCGATCAGGCATTCGCCTTCGGCTACGAATTTGGCATTGCGGTCGGCGCCGTCCGGATCCGTCAGGGCTTCCGGACGAATGCCGAAGATCACCTCTCTGCCGGCATAGGCCGAAAGCGCACCATTATGCGGCACGGCGAGTTTCAAGGGTTCGGCATTCGGCCTGGCGAGGGTCACCGCGACCTGCGAGTCCGCCGCCTCGATCCGCGCCTTGACGAGGTTCATCGCAGGCGAGCCCATAAAATCGGCGACGAACATGTTCGCCGGATCATTGTATATCTCCGCCGGGGTCCCGAACTGCTGCAGCACGCCGTCCTTCAGCACGGCGATCTTGGTCGCAAGCGTCATCGCCTCGATCTGGTCGTGCGTGACATAGACGATCGTCGTCTTCATGCGGTGATGCAGCCGCTTGATCTCGGTGCGCATATCGACGCGCAGCTTGGCGTCGAGGTTCGAAAGCGGCTCGTCGAACAGGAATACCTGCGGCTCGCGCACCAGCGCCCGGCCCATGGCGACGCGTTGGCGCTGGCCGCCGGAAAGCTGGCTCGGCTTGCGCTCGAGCAGATGACCGATCTGCAGCATGTCTGCGACCTGGCGGATCGCCTTCTCGCGCTCTTCCTTCGGCACGCCGCGGATCTCCATGCCGAAGGCGATGTTGCCGGCGACCGTCATATTCGGATAGAGCGCATAGGACTGGAACACCATGGCGATATCGCGCTTCGACGGATGCAGCCCCGCAACCGAGCGGCCGTTGATGGCGATATCACCCGAGGTGATCGGCTCCAGTCCGGCGATCGTGTTCAAAAGCGTGGACTTGCCGCAGCCGGAAGGGCCGACGAGTACCAGAAAACCGCCTTCGTCTATCTCCAGATTGATGTCCTTGAGGATTTCGAGAGCGCCGTAGGATTTGCGTAGATTGGTGATCTTCAGGAATGACATGGGCTTATCCTTTCACGGCGCCGGACATCAGCCCGCGGACGAAGTAGCGGCCGGATACGATGTAGACGATGAGCGTTGGCAGAGCGGCGAGGATCGCACCGGCGAAATGGACGTTGTATTCCTTGACGCCTGTCGACGAGCTCACGAGGTTGTTGAGCGCCACCGTCATGGGCGTCGAATAAGGACCGGAGAACGAGGCGCCGAACAGGAAATCGTTCCAGATATTGGTGAACTGCCAGATGACCGAGACGACGATGATCGGCCCCGAAGACGGCAGCAGGATCCGCCGGAAAATCTGGAAGAAGCTCGCACCATCGATCTGCGCCGCCCGCACGAGCTCGGTTGGAAAGGCCTCATAGTAGTTGCGGAAATAGAGCGTCGTGAAGCCGATGCCGTAGACCACATGGACGAGGATCAGACCCCAGATCGAACCGGCGATACCGAGGATACCGAGAATCCGCGCCATCGGGATCAGGACGATCTGGAACGGGATGAAGCAGGAAAGAAGCAGCATGCCGAAGACGATGTTGGCGCCGGGGAACCGCCACTTGGTCAGTACATAGCCGTTAAGCGCGCCGATTATCGTTGAGATCGCCACGGCCGGAACGACCATCAGGATCGAGTTGATGAAGAAGGGGCGAAGGCCCGTCGGCTCAACGCCGATCTGCGCCGTCGACCACGCGGAGAGCCACGGTTCGATGGTCCAGGTCCGGGGCAGGTTCAACATGCCGCCCTGACGGATCTCTTCGAGGGGCTTCAGGGAATTCACCACCATCACGTAAAGCGGCAGCAACGAATAGAGTGCGAAAAGGATCAGCGCCGAATAGATCAGCGCCCGCGTCAGGCGGTTGTGCGAGATGACGTTCTCGGGACTGGGAGCGCCCATCAGCCTTTTCCTCCCCGGATTTCGGAATAGAGATAGGGGACGATGATCGAGAAGATCATCACCAGCATGATGATCGCCGACGAGGCGCCGATCGCCATCTGGTTGCGGGTGAAGGTGTAGGAATACATGAAGGTCGCCGGGAGTTCGGTCGCCTGCCCAGGCCCGCCGCCGGTGAGCGCAATAATCAGGTCGTAGGCCTTGATGGCGAGATGGGCGAGAACGACGAAAGCGGAAAGAAAGACCGGTCGCATAAGCGGGATGATGATCCGCCGGTAGATCGTCGGCGTCGTCGCTCCGTCGATCTGTGCGGCCTTGATGATCTCGTTGTCGACGCCGCGCAGCCCCGCGAGGAACATAGCCATTATGAAGCCGGTGGACTGCCAGACGGCGGCGATCACGACGCAATAGATCGCGTAATTGCGGTCCTTGATCCAGTTGAAGGAGAAACTTTCCCAGCCCCAGAGGTGCATCGTGTTTTCAAGTCCGATGCCGGGATCGAGGAACCATTTCCACGCCGTGCCGGTGACGATGAAGGACAGCGCCATGGGGTAAAGATAAACCGGCCTCAGAAAACCTTCGGCCCGGATCTTCTGGTCGAGCAGGATCGCGAGCGCCAGACCCAATACCGAGCAGATGGCGATGTAGAGCGTCGCGAATATCGCAAGATTGCTGACGGCACGCCACCAATGCGGCAAGGCCCAAAGCCGGCTGTAGTTGCTTAAACCCACGAAATTGTAGGACGGCAGCATCTTGCTGTCCGTCACCGACAGGAAGCCCGTATAGGCTATGAAGCCGTAGACGAACACCAGGACTATGAGAAAGCTTGGGGCGAGCACGAGCTTGGGCAAAAGCTCCTGCAGCCGGCTGCGGCTGTCCATATTTTTACCACCTATGTTTCGCTTGTGGAGGGCTGCCCCTCATCCGCCTGCCGGCACCTTCTCCCCGCAGGCGGGGAGAAGGGAGATGCCGCACCACCTTCGTCCCCTCTCCCCCGCGGGCGGGGAGAGGGTCAGTCCTCGGGTAGAACCCGAGCAGAGGGGCCGCACGCCTTACTTCGCGCCTTCGACAGCAGCGACGAGTTCCGTGACTGCCTCCTCCGAGCTGAGTTCGCCGTTGAACTGGCGCGTGACCACGTCGTAGATCGCATTTTTGACAGACGCCGGATTGGCATGACCATGCGCCATGGATCCAAAGAGCGTGCCGTTGGTATTGGCTTCCGCGAGGTCCTTGATGCCCTTCTTGCCGCAGGCGTCGAAATCGGTATCGGGAACGTCGGTGCGGGCGGGAACAGACCCCTTGACGACATTGAACGCCGACTGGAAGGCCGGGCTCTCGATCGCCGTGGCCATCTGCAGCTGCGCCGGGACCTTGTCCTCGGAAACCTTGAACATTGCGAACTGGTCGGAGTTGAAGGTTACGGAGCCTTGAGTCCCCGGGTAGCGCATGCAGACGAAATCGGTGCCGGGCACCTTGTTCGCCTTCAGGAATTCGCCCTTCGCCCAGTCCCCCATGAACTGAAGGCCGGCCTTGTTCTCGATGACCATCGCCGAGGCGAGGTTCCAGTCGCGGCCGGAGAAGTTGTCGTCCACATAGGAGCGCAGCTTCGTCATCCGGTTAAAAGCTTCCTTCATCTTGTCGCCTCCGAGCGCTGCCGGATCGAGGTCGATGAAGGCCTGCTTGTAGAAGTCGGTGCCGAGCGAAAGAACCACAGCGTCGAAGATCGTGGCATCCTGCCAGGGCTGCCCGCCATGAGCGATCGGGGTGATGCCCTGCTCCTTGAACTTGTCGAGCAGTGCGATCAACTCTTCCCAGGTCGTCGGCTCCTTGGCGCCGGCCTTGTCGAGCGCGGCCTTGTTGATCCAGACCCAGTTCGTCGAGTGGACGTTCACCGGCGCGGCAATCCAGTGGCCGTCGAATTTCGAGAACTGCTGCAGGGCGGCGGGGATGACCTTGTCCCAGCCTTCTTTGGCGGCGACCTCGTCCAGATTGCCGAGTGCGCCTTCTTTTGCCCAATCGAGAATGTCGAAGCCGAGCATCTGCACGGCCGTCGGTGCATTGCCCGCTGTGACACGGGCACGAAGCACCGTCATGGCTTCGGTGCCGCCGCCGCCGGCGACCGGCATGTCGGTCCAGCTGATGCCTTTGCTCTCCAGATCCTTCTTAAGGACGTCGAGGGCCGCGGCTTCGCCGCCTGACGTCCACCAGTGCAATACTTCCACATTCTCGGCAGCGCGCGCGGCCGTAGCCGCCAGCATCAATGCTGCAACAGCAGTCGTCGTCATGAACTTGCGCATCGTATCCTCCCGTTTGCAAGTTACTGAGGCGGAACCTCCTCCGCCCTTCCTGGATCATGATGATTTCAGGTCGGAACGACATGAAATCATGACCGAGATCTTTCCAAAAGCAGTCCGCTCTTCATCATTCGCCTCGCTGTCTCAGCGCGGCATCCACCAGTTGGTCCTCTGGCCGATATGCATGTTGAGCGTCTTCGTTTCCGTATAATCCTCGACCGCATGGCGTCCGAGTTCGCGGCCGAGCCCCGATTGCCGGTAGCCGCCGAAGGGCAGCTCCGATGCGCCGTCCATGAAAGTATTCATCCAGATGGTCCCGGCGCGCACGCGCCGCCCGATCGTAAGGCAGGTGTCGAAATCACGGCTCCAGACACCGGCCGAAAGTCCGTAGTCGATCGAATTGGCGATGCGGATCGCCTCCTCCGTCGTTTCGAAAGTCAGCACAGAGAGAACCGGGCCGAAGACTTCCTCCCGCGCCACTGCCATTTCGGGTCTGACCGCAGAGAGGATGGTCGGAGCCATGAACTGCCCCATGCCGAGATCGAGCTCCATGCCACCATGGGTCACCCTCGCACCTTCGTTCGACGCCGACGAGACATAGCCGGCGATCTTCTGAAGATGCTGCGGGGTGATGATCGCGCCGACCTGCGTTTCAGGATCGAGCGGATCGCCCACCTTCACCT
This sequence comes from Sinorhizobium medicae, assembly GCF_007827695.1. Taxonomy (GTDB): domain Bacteria; phylum Pseudomonadota; class Alphaproteobacteria; order Rhizobiales; family Rhizobiaceae; genus Sinorhizobium; species Sinorhizobium medicae. The sequence goes on from NZ_VITA01000004.1 coordinate 296,777, forward strand.
TTGCCGAAAGGCCGGCGATGCGCGCCGTCACCTCCTCGGCAATGTCGCGGTGAAGGATCAGCCGTGAGCCGGCATTGCAGCATTCGCCGGCATTGAAATAGGCACCAAAGACGGCCGCATCGATGAATTCATCCAGATTGGCGTCCGGAAAGACGATCTGCGGGTTCTTGCCGCCGAGTTCCAGCGAGACTTTTTTCAGGGTCTGCGCCGCATTCGCCATGGTCAGCCTGCCAATGCCGGTGGAGCCCGTGAAGGAGACCATGTCGACATGCGGGTGCGTCGTGAGCGGGGCGCCGGCCTCCGGTCCCGTGCCGACGATGATGTTCACGGCGCCTGCGGGCACGCCTGCAGCTTCCAGGATCTCGCCGAGCACCAGCGTCGAGGCGGAGGTGAGCTCCGACGGTTTCACCACGGTCGTGCAGCCGGCGGCGAGTGCAAAGGGGAGCTTCTGGCTTACGATCAGGAAAGGGAAATTCCAGGGCGTGATGATTGAAACGACACCGATCGGCTCGCGCAGCACCACGCCGAGCGTCCCCTCCCCGAGCGTGTTGTAGCTTTCGCCGGAGAGATCGCGGGCAAGTGCCGCAGCATAGCGCCAGATGTCGGCGGCACCGGCCAGTTCGCCTTTTGCCTGGCTGATCGGCTTGCCGGATTCGACCGCGTCGAGAAAGGCGAGTTCATCCGCGCGCGCCGCGACCATGTCGGCGACCTTGAGCAGGATCAGCGATCTCTCCGCGGCGGTCATGCGCGGCCATGGGCCCTGGTCGAAGGCGCGCCGCGCCGCGGCGATCGCCCGCTCGGCATCGACCTTCGTAGCGGCCTGATAGCGGCTGACGACGACGCCGTGCCCGGGTGCCACGCGCTCGATCGTCCGGCCCTCGGCGCTATCGACCCACTGGCCGTCGATCAGCATTCGGAATTCACGGACCTTGTATTCGCCGAGCGCCTTCGGCCTTACGAGTACCGTCATCACCATTCTCCCTTGAAGCATGCTTCGCGCTTTTCACTGAAAGCCGCCACGCCTTCCTTGAGATCGCCGGTCTTGGCGACGAGAATCGAACCCAGCGCTTCCACCGCCGCGCCCTTGTCCTCGCCGCTTGCCGAGGCGATCATCAGTTTCGATATTTCCAGTGCCGCGGGGCCGCGGCTGGCGATCCGCCTGCCATAATCAAGCGCTGCGTGCATGACCGTGCCGGTCTCGACGACGGCGTCGACCAGCCCTTCGGCCTCGGCTTGTGCCGCCGTGAACATCTCGCCGCCAAGCACCATGCGGCGGACGATCTGCGCGCCGAACCGGGCCACCAGGCGTTGCGTACCGGACCAGCCGGGAACCATGCCGAGGCTCGTCTCCGGCAGGCCGATCTTCACATGTTTTTCGGCCAGGCGAATATCCGCCGCCGCCGCCAGTTCCAGACCGCCGCCGAGCGCGTGGCCGTTGAGCGCAGCGACGACCGGCATGCGCAGCGTGGCGAGCCGCTCGAAAACACGGTGACCGAACCGAACCCAGTCATGGCCGAAGGAGGCTGGCTCCATGCCGCCCCAGGCCTTGATGTCGCCACCGGCGGAAAAGGCCTTGCCCTCGCCGGTAAGGATGATAACGCGCACGTCGCGTTTCGCCTCCACGGTATCGCAGGCTGCGCTGAGCGCTCTCAGCATGTCGATGTCGAAGGCATTGAGCTTTTCCGGCCGCGAAACCGTCAGGGTCGCGATCGGACCGTCGAAATCGAGACGGATTCGTTCGTCAGCCATCGACACCTCCCGCCAGCCGGCGCTGGCTTTTCATGGGCAGCGCCAGCCCGATAGGCGCTTCACCGAAGAGTGCCGAATCCATGAGCTTGAGTTTGTCGGAGACCATCAACGGAAATTCCGACTGGCGGAGAATATGCGTTTCGAGGTCGACGCCCGGGGCGATCTCAGTGAGAACGACACCCTCCGGCGTCAGCTTCATCACGCAACGCTCGGTCACATAGGTGATCTTCTGCCGCTGCTCGACGGCCCGGCGGCCGGAGAAGGTGACGTGTTCGACCTGATTTACCAGCTTCTTGAGCTTGCCTTCCCTGTGGATGACGAGCCGGCCATCGGAAACTGCGAGCTTGGCGCCGGCATTGAACATGCCGGAGAAGACGATCTTCTTCGCCCGCGCGGTGATGTCGACGAACCCGCCTGCTCCCGCCGTCACATGGGGGCGGAAGCTGAGTTGCGAAACATTGACGGAGCCGGTGCGGTCGATCTCCAGGAAGGAGAGCAGAGATGCATCGAAGCCCGCCCCCTGGAAATAGGTGAACTGATAGGGCGATGGCATGAAGGCGTCCGCATTCGAGGCGCAGCCGAAGGCGAAATCGAGGAGCGGCACACCGCCGACGGCACCCTGTTCGATGACCCAGGTCACGGCACCGTGCAGCCCTTCTTCGATGAGAATACGCGGGACGTTGGCGGAAATGCCGAAGCCTAGATTGACGGCACTGCCTGCTTCGAGTTCCTGCGCCACACGCCGCGCGATCACCTTTTGAATATTGAATTCCGGCAGTCGGAAACTGTCGAGCGGCCGAAAGATCTCGCCGGAAATGGCCGGGTCGTAAAGCGTCTGCGTCGTCTGCTTCTGATCGGGATCGACGACGACATAATCGACCAATACGCCCGGCACGCGCACGTCATGAGGCTTCAGCGAGCCTTCCTTGGCTAGTCGCTTCACCTGGGCAATGACGATGCCGCCATTGTTGCGGGCTGCGAGGGCCTGATCGAGCCCGCCGAGATAGGCACCCTCATGCTCATAGGTGAGATTGCCGCGTTCGTCCGCCGTCGTGGCCCGGATGATCGCCACCTGGGGCGCGATCGCCTTGAAATAAAGCCAATCCTCCCCCTCGAAGGCGATCTTCTGGACGACCGGTTCGGATGCTGCGGACGCGTTCATGGCGCAGCCTTCGCGCGAAGGGTCGACGAAAGTGTCGAGCCCGACCTTGGTCATTACGCCGGGACGCTTCGCCGCCGCCTCACGATGCATGTCGAAGAGAATGCCCGATGGGATGTTGTAGGCCGCCACCTCGTTCGCGCCGATCATCTGCCAGATCAGGGGCGGCTCGGCGCTCGATGGTCCGGAGGGATAGGAGCCGCCGATGATTTTCTTCAGCAGGCCCTTCCTGGCGATGTGGTCCACGCCCTTGATGCCGCTCATGTCGCCGGCGGCGATCGGATGCAGAGTCGTCAGGTCACGCGGGTGCCCGGTCGCCTCGAAACGCTCGCCGATCGCCTTCAGCATCAGGTCCGGGCAGCCAAGGCCGCTGGAGGAGGAAACCGAAACGATCGCCCCGTCGGGGATCAGACCGGCTGCTTGCGCAGGCGAGATGTGTTTGCCCGTCGTCATCGCGTCAGAGTCCCGTTTCGATCTCGACGGCCGCGCCAGTCGCCGCCGCTTTGACTACCGCCAGACCGGTGGCGAGCGACCAGACCCCATCCTCGCCGCTGGCCGACGGACGGCCCTGACCCTCGATCGCGGAATGGAAGGCGGAAAGCGCCGTCTCGTAGAGATTGCGATGGTCGAGCGGCAGCTCGCTCTCGCCTTCCTCATTGCGGAGCACGACCGTACCGACGGGTCGCTGCGTCATCACATTGCGGCCGATAAGCGATCCTGCGGTTCCATGCACTTCAAGCCCCGTCTCGGCATATTTCGTGGTGAAGGCGTCGTGGAACTGGGCAATGACGCCGGAACGGAAACGAAGCACACCCATGACGCCGTCCTCGAGCCCCTCCTTACCCATTCCGGCACTGTGGCTGATCGCGACGGCCTCGATCGGATCGTCGTCCAGCACGAAGCGCAGCGTATCGGCATCGTGGACCGTAATGTCGAGGATGACACCGCCTCCGGCCTCGGGCTTGTCGAGCCGCCACCCCTGCAGGTGCGGCGGCAGATGGACGGCATGGAATACCCGCGCTGCGATCGGCCTGCCGATCTTGCCCGCCGCGATCGCCTCCCGCATCGCCCGATGCGTGGCGGCATTGCGCAAGTGATGGTTCGTGCCGAGCACGACACCGGCCTCGCAGGCCTTGAGGACCATTTCGCAGCCGTCGTTGAGGCTCATCGCCAAGGGCTTCTCGCAGAGCACGTGCTTGCCGGCGCGGATTGCCGCAAGCGCCTGTCCGTGGTGAAGCTCATTTGTGGTCGAGATGTAGACGGCATCCACGTCCTGGTCGCCGACAAGCTCGTCCAGGCTCGTCACGGATCTTCCAATGCTGTTTTCCGCAGCGTAAGCCCGTCCCCGCTCCGCGCTCGAACTCATCACCGACACGACCTCGCCACCTGATGCGCGGATGGCGCCGATCACCCATTCACGCGCAATGGTGCTCGCACCGATCAATCCCCAGCGAATCATGACGAAATCTCCTTCATCCTGCGTCCGACGGCTGCGCCGCAGCTCTGGCGGATGGCGAGCCGTACCGGGCTGACGATCGCTTCCGGCTCGACACGGCCGCTATTGATCTGTTTCAGAAGCAGCTCCGCCGCCCGCTCGCCCATGCCCTGCGGATCGACAGAGACCGTGGTCAGCGCCGGCACCGCGGTTTTCGCTTCGATCACGTCGTCGAAACCGATCACCGCGAAGTCTTCGCCGGGCTCCAGCCGACGCGCGCGCAAGCCGTCGCAGACACCGAAGGCGACGGCATCGTTGAAGCAGAGCGCCGCGGTCGGCCGCTCCTTCAGCATCATCGCCTGCTCTATTGCCGTGACACCGCCGGCGCGAGACGGCGCCGAGCCGATGGTCAGAGTCTCGGAGGTATCCAGACCCGCCTCTTGCAAGGCATCGCGATAGCCGCGCATTCGCGCTTCGAAAACCGCTGTATCGGCAAAGCCGCCCAGGAAGGCCACGCGGCGATGGCCGCGCTCGACCAGATGCCGCACGGCGGCAACGGCGCCAGCGTGATTGTCTGATATCAGCGACGACACATCGGCTCCGGGAATGTCGCGCACGACGAGTACAACCGGAATCCCGGCGGCGCCGAGCGGTGCGAGATCGCCGACTTCCGTGCCGCGCGCCGGCGATATGATGAGGCCCGACACGCCGTGCTCGCGCATAGAGGCGATGACCTCACGCTGGCGCTCCAGCTTCTCGCTGGTATTGGCGAGAAACTGCACGAAGCCGGCGGACTGCACGACCTCGTCGACGCCGACCGCGAGCTCCGCAAAGAAACTGTTCGTGAGATCGTTGACGACGATGCCGATGATCTTCGATCTCGCCTGGCGCAGATTGGCGGCGCTGCGATTATAGACATAGCCAAGCTCGCGGATCGCCGCATTGACCTTTGCCCGCGTCGCTTCATTGACGAGCGGACTTCCCTGCAGGACGAGCGACACGGTCGATTTCGACACGCCGGCGGCACGCGCAATGTCGACAACCGTGACCCGCTCCTTTCCCATGGACATCCTCCAACTGGCTTTGCGCCTCTCGCATCCTTATTAATTGGATCGTTCCAATTTCGTCAAGAGGCCTGCTTTCATTTTTTTCTCAGCGTCTTGCCGGCGAGATCTGCCCCGAAAGAACCCCGCCATTGGTGTAAGGCGCTGAAATAACTAACCCCGCTGGATTATAATCCTTAAGGATCGCCCCAGCGCAAGTCGACCTGCCACTCCAAGCAATGAACTGGCCGTCACATTCAGTCTTGAAATTTGGAACGATCTAAATTATCCGATACGACGAAGCAGAGGAGGATCTCAATCCAATGACCAGCATTTTTCTTCCGTGCCAGGACGGCTCGCTCGAAGAATACCGGCTCCAGGGAATGCCTATCGCCCGTCCCGGCGCCGTTCCGGCGTTCAGCCGTATCGCCTATGCGGCTGCGCATGTCGTTTCCGATCCGCTCCGCGACGCAGACCCCTGGGGCAATCCTGCGATCGACTGGGAGGCGACGATGGCCTTCCGGCATCATCTGTGGGGCCTCGGCTTCAGGATTGCCGAAGCAATGGACACCGCGCAACGCGGGATGGGCCTTACATGGCCGGCGGCCCGGCAACTGATACGCCGCTCGCTCGCCGAAGCACGCAGCGTTCCGGGCGCCGATCTTGCCTGCGGCGCCGGCACCGACCATCTTGCGCCCGCGGACGCGCGATCCATCGAAGACGTCATTGCCGCCTATGAGCAGCAAATCGGCTTCGTCGAAGCCGAGGGCGGCCGTGCGATCATGATGGCGAGCCGGGCTCTGGCCCGCGTGGCGCGCTCCCCCGCCGACTACCGGCGTGTCTACGGCCACATCCTGTCCCAGACGAAAGAAAAGGTGATCCTGCACTGGCTGGGCGACATGTTCGACCCGCAGCTTCGAGGATATTGGGGCTCGGAAAACTTCGAGGAAGCGCTCGAAACCGTTCTGGCGATCATCGGCGAGAACAGCGCCATGGTTGAGGGCATCAAGATTTCACTGCTCGACAATGCCAAGGAACTGGCCCTGCGCAACCGGCTGCCCGAAGGCGTGCTTTGCTTCACCGGCGACGACTTCAACTATGCGGAACTGATCGAGGGAGACGGCACGAAATACAGTCACGCGCTGCTCGGCATATTCGATGCGGTCGCACCTTCGGCGTCGAAGGCGCTTGCGGCGCTCGCGAGCGGAGATCTCTCAACCTTCCGCGGCGTCATCGAACCGACAGTACCCCTGTCGCGCAAGATCTTCGAGGCGCCGACGCAATATTACAAGGCCGGCGTCGTCTTCCTCGCCTGGCTGAACGGTCATCAACGGCATTTCACCCTGCCCGCCGGCCTTCAGTCGGCTCGCGGATTGCTCCATTATGCCGATATTTTCCGCCTGGCAGATCAGGCCAATGTGCTCGACAAGCCGGAGCTGGCTGTTGCGCGGATGCGCAATCTGCTTGGGGTGCTGGGAGTGGAGCAGTCGTGAATCTGCTCCGATCGGCGGCCTCTTCTGGGTGAACTTTGCCCCTCCCGCTGCCGCGACCTTCTCCCCGCAAGCGGGGCGAAGGGACAAGCGGCACTCGCTTTGCCCCTAAACACCGGCCGTATACTCGGGGCGAACGGGCGTCGCGCGAGTCCCTTCTAAGCCGCAAGCCCCCTCTTGCCCAGCATCGCTTCAGGGCTCGGCAGCTTGCCGCGGAAAGCCTTGTAGGCGTCTTCCGGATCGACGGAGCCGCCGACCGAATAGATGTTGTCCTTCAATCTCGCCGCCGTCGCCGGGTCGAAGGGATCGCCGGTCTCCTCGAAGGCTGCAAAGGCGTCGGCGTCCAGCACCTCCGACCACATGTAGGAGTAATAGCCGGCCGAGTAACCGTCGCCGGAGAAGACATGCAGGAAATGCGGGCTGCGGTGGCGCATCACGATCGATTTGGGCAGGCCGATCTTATCCAGCGTCGCCTTCTCGAGCGCCATCGGATCGCCAACCCCTTCCGTCGTGTGATAGGCCATGTCGACGAGCGCCGAAGCGGTGAACTCGACGGTAGCGAAGCCTGAATTGAACGTCCTTGCCGCCAGCACCTTGTCGAGCAATGCCTGCGGCATGGGTTCACCGGTCCGGTAATGCACCGCATAGGTCCGCAGGACCTCCGGCACCGTCAGCCAATGTTCGTAAAGCTGCGACGGCAGTTCGACGAAATCACGTGCGACACCGGTGCCCGAAACGGACGGATAGGTGACGTTTGAAAGCATGCCGTGCAGCGCATGACCGAATTCGTGGAAGAGCGTGCGGGCGTCATCGATCGAGAGCAGAGCCGGCTTGCCTTCTGCGGGCTTCGCGAAGTTGCAGACATTGTAGACGATCGGGATCTCGCCGGTTTCGCCATTCTTGAGCGCCAGCCTGTGCTGCGACTGAAATGAGCTCATCCAGGCTCCGGAGCGCTTGGAGGGACGCGCGAAGTAATCGCCGAGGAAAAGCGCCGTAAGCTTGCCGGAGGCGTCGCGGATCTCGTAGACGCGCACATCGGGGTGATAGGCGGGAATGCCCTTCTTCTCGACTGCGGTGAGGCCGAAGAGGCGCTTGCCGATAGCGAAACAGGCATCGATGATCTTCTCGAGCTGCAGATAAGGTTTCAGTTCGCTTTCCGAAAAGCTGAACCTCTGCGCCCTGAGTTTTTCCGCATAGTGGCGCCAGTCCCAGGGCATGACCTCGTGGTTGCGGCCCTCTTCCGCGATCAGCCGGGCGAGGTCCGCCTCCTCTTCCCGGGCACGCGCCACGGCCTTTTCCCAAACCTGCATCAGCAGGCCGTTCACGGCGTCGGGAGTCTTCGCCATGGTGTTGTCGAGCTTCAGTGCCGCGTAGTTCTCGTAGCCGAGCAGCTCGGCCTTCTCCGCCCGCAGAGACAGCGTTTCGCCGATGATGCCGCGATTGTCGGTTTCGCCGCCATTTTCGCCGCGCGCCGCCCATGCCCTGAACGCCTGCTCACGCAACTCTCGTATTTCGGAGAAAGTCAGGAAAGGCTCGATAATCGAGCGAGACAGCGTGACCGCATACTTATCTTCCTCGCCGCGCTCGCGCGCCGCAGCCGCCATAGCATCACGCAGAAAATCAGGAATCCCTGCCAGTTCCTCTTCGCTCGACAGCAGCAGCGCCCAGGCCTTCTCGTCCGCGAGAACATTCTGGCCAAACCGCGCCCCGAGGCTGGCGAGCTTCTCGTTGATTGCCGCGAGGCGGTCCTGATCGGCCTTATCGAGCTTGGCACCCGACTTGACGAAGCTCTTCCAGTGCCGCTCCAGAACGCGCATGGCCTCGACATCGAGCCCGAGGTCTTCCCGGCGCTCCCATAGCGCGTCGATCCGGCTGAAGAGGGCTGGGTTTGTGCCGATTTTCGAATAATGACGCGACATCTTGGGCGCGATCTCGCGCTCCAGTGCCTGGATCGTTTCGTTCGTGTGGGCTCCCGCCTTGCTCCAGAAGAGCGCGGAGACGCGAGACAGCTCATCCCCGGCGATTTCCAGCGCCACGACGGTATTCCCGAAACTTGGGGGTTCCGCATTACGGGCGATAGCGTCGATCTCCGCCTCATGGGCGGCAAGCGCCGCATCGAAGGCAGGTCCGAAATCCTCGTCCCTTACCGCCTCGAACCGGGGCAGCCCCTCATGTCCGGTCCAGTTCACGAGGGCGGGGTTGAGCGAAGCGATGTCGTTCATCAAGTTTCCTTTCGAAGGCGGACGAGCGGCGGAGAACCGCAAGGCAGGCGCTTGAAGTGGTCGCTCGGAACAGGAGCGTCAAGCTTGCGCGGACAGAATTTCCGGCTGAGCGCAGTCATTCGAGCGCGGGAACACGATTCCGTCAAGCGCAAACGGGCAGACCTTCGAAGGCGCGGCGCGCACAAATCTTTCGCAAACGCAATTTCCCTCGATACGAAGTTGCGCTAAGAACGGCGCCTGCAGCACCGTGCGTCCCGTTGGACGCACGCAGGTCGCTGCAGCAGTTTTCCCGCTGGAAGGACTATCCATGACTGTGCGCAATCTCTTCCTTCTGCCCGGCGACGGCATCGGCCCGGAAGCCATGGCGGAAGTCCGCAAAATCATCGCTTACATGAATGCCGAGCGCGACGCGGGCTTCGTGACGGATGAGGGGCTTGTGGGTGGTTCCGCCTATGACGCTCACGGCGCTGCGATCTCCGAAGGGGACATGGCGAAGGCGCTTGCCGCCGACGCGGTGCTTTTCGGCGCCGTCGGCGGACCGAAATGGGATGCGGTGCCATATGAGGTGCGGCCGGAAGCCGGCCTCCTGCGCCTGCGCAAGGACCTCGAGCTTTTCGCCAACCTGCGGCCGGCCATCTGCTATCCGGCGCTGGCCAATGCGTCATCGTTGAAGCCGGAACTGGTGGAAGGCCTCGATATCCTCATCGTGCGCGAGCTGACGGGCGGCGTCTATTTCGGCGAGCCGAAGGAGATCGTCGATCTCGGCAACGGTCAGAAACGCGGCATCGATACGCAGGTCTACGACACCTATGAGATCGAGCGCATCGCCGGCGTCGCCTTCGAGCTTGCCCGCACCCGCAACAACCGCGTCTGCTCGATGGAAAAGCGCAATGTGATGAAATCGGGCGTCCTGTGGAACCAGGTCGTGACCGAGACGCACAAGGCGAAATATTCCGACGTTCAGCTCGAGCACATGCTGGCGGATGCGGGCGGGATGCAGCTCGTGCGGCAGCCCAAGCAGTTCGACGTGATCGTCACCGACAACCTCTTCGGCGACATGCTGTCCGACGTCGCCGCCATGCTGACCGGTTCGCTGGGCATGCTGCCATCCGCTTCTCTCGGAGCGCCCGACGCCAAGTCCGGCAAGCGCAAGGCGCTCTATGAACCGGTGCATGGCTCGGCACCCGACATCGCCGGCAAGGGCATCGCCAACCCGATCGCCATGATCGCCTCCTTCGCCATGTGCCTGCGCTACTCCTTCAACCTCGTGACGGAAGCCGACAATCTGGAGAAGGCGATCGCCAACGTTCTCGACCAGGGCATCCGCACCGGCGACATCATGGCGGACGGCTGCCGCCAGGTCGGTACCACCGAGATGGGCGAGGCGATCCTCGCCGAGTTCAAGACCCTTTCGGCCTGACGGCTGACCCGGTTAGGCCCGGATGAATGGCACCTCCGGCTTTGCCGGGGGTGCTTTGCGTTTTGCGGGGTCTTGATTTTACCGGCCGCGTCTTCACATCCATAAGGCGAAGGAAAGGAGCAAAATGAACCGTCCACTTTCACTGACCGCCTGGATCTGGCTGATGACCATCGTTCTCGTCGTCGCCTTCATGCCCTTCGATCCGCACCTTTCGCGATGGGCGCAAGCTCTGCCGGAGGAGATCATCGGCTTCAACCGCGCCATCACCGATGTCGGCACTTTTGCCTGGATGATATACACCTCTGCCACTCTGCTGCTGATCGCCTTCGTGATCAGGCGAGCTTCGGCGCGCGACACCCTGAGGCAGAGGGCGCGCGCCGCACGCAATCTCTCCGCATACTTCCTGCTGACGATCGGCACGGCGAGTGCGCTGGTGCACGGCTTGAAGTTTCTGATCGGCCGCGCCCGTCCCGAACTGCTTGCCGATTACGGTCCGTACAGCCTTACGCCCTTCACCGGCAACACGGTTTTCGAAAGCTTTCCGTCCGGCCATTCCACCGCCGCCGGGGCCTTCTTCGGCGCCTTCGCGATGGTGATGCCGCAGCTTCGGCCCCTTTTTCTGCTGCTGGCCCTGCTCGTAGGGATCTCGCGCGTCGTCGTCGGAGCGCATTATCCGAGCGATGTCGCCGCCGGCCTGCTGCTCGGGCTTTGGGTCGCACTGATGATGGCGTTCGTCTTCGCCCGGCAGGACTGGGTCTTCAAGCCGGGCCCATACGGCTGGCCGGTGCTGCGGCATGCGACGCCCGAGAGCAAATAAAAAGCCGGCGCGGAAGCCGCGCCGGAGTCAGGAGATATGTGGAGTAGCCAAGCGGCTCACTCCATCGTGTGGATATCCCGGTCCTTCGTTTCGGGCAGGAACAGAAGGCCGATGACCAGCGTGATGCCCGCAAATACGATCGGATACCACAGGCCGTAGTAGATATCGCCCTTGGCCGCGCTCATCGCGAAGGCCGTTGCCGGAAGCAGCCCACCGAACCAGCCATTGCCGATATGGTAAGGCAGCGACATGCCCGTGTAACGGATGCGTGTCGGGAAGAGCTCGACGAGCAGTGCCGCGATTGGGCCGTAGACCATGGTCACATAGATGACGAGCACGGTCAGCACGGCGATGATCACCGTCCAGTTGACGCGAGCCGGGTCGGCCACCATGGTGAAGGCGCCGCCCTTGTCTATAGAATAGACGGCCATTTCGGTGGCGCTGCCGACCTCTTCCTGCGTGAGCAGCTTGTCTGCAACGAGCTTGTCGGCCGGGACCATGGTCTTTTCGCCGGCGCGTACGGCAGCCGCGTCGAGTGCAAGCTCCGGATTAGCCGCGACGAAAGCGTCGAGCTTCGATTCCGGCACCTTGGCGGCTCCGCGCACCAGCGGATAGCCCGAGGACTGCAGTGCCATGTTGATCTGTTTGCCAAAGGCCGCTTCCTCGGCCTTTGCCTTGTCGCCGGCCGCGATCGCGTCATAGCTGGTGATCGTCGTTTCGCCGATCTTCACCGTCGCCGGCGTCCCTGCAGCCGCCGAGGTCACGACGTCGTAGGGAACGGAGTTCCTGGTCAGGAACGCGGTCGCTATATCGCACGACGTGGTGAACTTCGCCGTACCGGTCGGGTTGAACTGGAACTTGCAGTCGCCCGGAGCCGCGGTAACGGTTGCGCGGACGCTCTGCTGCGCTTCCGCAAGTGCGGGATTGCCGGCCCAGGTCAGCGCTTTGAACAGCGGGAAGTAGGTCAGCATGGCAAGCAGAAGGCCCGCCATGATGATCGGCTTACGGCCGATCTTGTCCGACAGCCAGCCGAAGAAGACGAAAAAGCCCGTGCCGAGCAGGAGCGAGGCGGCGACCATCAGGTTTGCCGACTGGCCGTCGACCTTTAGTATGCTCTGCAGGAAGAACAGCGCGTAGAATTGGCCGGAATACCAGACCACGGCCTGGCCGACGACAGCGCCGAAGAGAGCCAGAAGGGCGATCTTGGCGTTGCGCCAATGGCCGAATGCTTCCGTCAGCGGGGCCTTCGAACCCTTGCCTTCCTCCTTCATCTTCTTGAAGGCAGGCGATTCGTTCATCTTCAGGCGGATCCAGACGGAAACGCCAAGAAGCACGAAGGATAGGAGGAACGGTATGCGCCAGCCCCACTCGGCGAAGGCTTCCTTGCCAAGCATATATTGGACCAGAAGAATAACGACCAGCGAGAGGAAGAGACCGAGCGTCGCCGTCGTCTGAATCCACGACGTGAAATAACCGCGCCGGCCATGCGGCGCATGCTCTGCAACATAGGTTGCAGCACCGCCGTATTCACCGCCAAGCGCGAGGCCCTGCAGGAGTCGGAGCGCGATCAGGATGATCGGCGCAGCGATGCCGATCGAGGCCGCACCGGGCAGAACGCCGACGAGGAATGTCGACAGACCCATGATCAGGATCGTGACGAGGAACGTGTATTTGCGCCCGACGAGATCGCCCAGGCGGCCGAAAACCAGTGCGCCGAACGGCCGGACCAGGAAGCCGGCGGCGAAGGCGAGCAGCGCGAAGATGTTGCGCGTTGTCTCCGGATACTGGCTGAAGAAGGTTGCACCGATATAAACGGCAAGTGAGCCGTAAAGATAGAAATCGTACCATTCGAAGACGGTACCGAGCGACGAGGCGAAGATGACCTTCTTCTCCTCGCCGGTCATCGGGCCGGCTTTTGTGCCGCCCGCTGTCACGACGTTTGCCATTATGATATTCCTCCACTCCAAAATATATATTGGAGCGCCCATCTCCCGGTCCGGACATTCCTCCCTGAACGTCGGGGTCCCCTTTGACGCCCGGGCATGGTGCGCCTCGTATCAAGATGTCAGAAAAGAGGCGCGCGAGGCAGAGATGCTTTGGGCTTATGACTTTCGTCTAAGACGGTCGTCGTGCCGCCGCTCCTGATGGAGGCGGCTTGAGGACGCGACGGCGATGCGCACCGCTGAAGGCGTTAAGCAAATTCGAAGTGCCGGCGAAGCCCGCCCACGACCCGCGGCGACTTGACTCTTCCCGAAAAGCCGGTAAGAGCAGCGGCGAACGAGGAAACCGTCATGCGACCGATCGGTCCGTCCATCGCTGGGCTTCATCTGCCGGCCTGCATCGCCGGGCGGATCAGCCATTTCTCGCTCGCTAGCAAAACCACGGCCAAAACGACGACGAAAACCGTCTGACGTCTCTGGCCTCCGCTCTCTCCCCGGTACGGCCGGGGACAGGAACTTCGCGGTCGGACCGCGCGGTTTCACCCTCCACCCGATGAGGAGAGACAGAAAGAGAGCTTAGATCATGGGTTTCAAAATTGCTGTCGCAGGCGCCACCGGCAATGTCGGCCGGGAGATGCTGAACATTCTTTCCGAGCGCGGTTTCCCGGCGGATGAAGTGGTGGCGCTCGCCTCCTCGCGTTCGGTCGGCACCGAGGTTTCTTACGGCGACAAGACGCTGAGAGTCACGAATCTCGACACCTATGATTTTTCCGATACTGATATCTGCCTGATGTCGGCCGGCGGCGCCGTCTCGCAGAAATACTCGCCGAAGATCGGTCGGGAGGGCTGCGTCGTTATCGATAATTCCTCGGCCTGGCGCTATGACTCCGAGGTTCCGTTGATCGTGCCGGAGGTGAACGCGGATGCAATCTCGATGTTCTCCAAGAAGAACATCATCGCCAATCCGAATTGTTCGACGGCACAGCTCGTCGTCGCGCTGAAGCCGCTGCACGACCGCGCCAAGATCAAGCGCGTCGTCGTTTCCACCTATCAATCGGTTTCCGGCGCCGGCAAGGACGGCATGGACGAGCTCTTCAATCAGACGCGCGCCGTCTTCGTCGCCGATCCGATCGAGAGCAAGAAATTCACCAAGCGTATCGCCTTCAACGTCATCCCGCACATCGACGTTTTCATGGAGGATGGCTATACCAAGGAAGAATGGAAGGTTCTGGCCGAGACCAAGAAGATGCTCGACCCGAAGATCAAGGTGACCTGCACGGCCGTGCGCGTACCGGTCTTCATCGGCCATTCCGAATCGGTCAATATCGAATTCGAGAACGAGATCACTGCCGATGAAGCGCGCGAGATCCTGCGTGAAGCACCGGGTTGCCTCGTCGTCGACAAGCATGAGAACGGCGGCTATGTGACGCCTTACGAATGCGCCGGCGAGGACGCAACCTATATCTCGCGCATCCGCGAGGATGCGACCGTCGAAAACGGCCTGAACATATGGATCGTCTCCGACAACCTGCGCAAGGGCGCGGCGCTCAACGCGGTGCAGATCGCCGAGCTCCTGGTGAACCGTGGCCTGATCAAGCCGCGCAAGCAGGCGGCTTGACCGGCTTCGGCTGGCCTCGATTCTTAGCCCCGCCTTTCTCGCTACGGCGACAGGCGGGGTTTCGCAGTTCTTTCGGCAGGCGACGGATTCACGTGAAACCTCAGCCGGCAGCGGATATTTCGAAGGCATCACATTCGGGCAATCGACGGGGTATTTTATGCACAAGGTGAAGATCGCAGCAGCCGGCCTTGCGGCCCTTATCTCAATCGCAGTTCTCCCGGGATCCGCCAGCGCGGCTCAGTGCGGCAATGACGGGAGCGGTTTCTCGGCCTGGCTGTCGGAGTTTAAGCGCGAAGCCGCAGGGAACGGCATCAATCCTTCCGTTGTCGAGCAGGCGCTCGCCAACGTCTCCTACAGCAGAGCAACGATTCGCGCCGATCGCGGCCAGAAGAGCTTCAAGCTGTCGCTCGACCAGTTCATGCAGAAGCGCGGCGGCCAGGTCATCATTTCGCGTGGCAAGAAGTTGCGGGCGCAAAATGCCCGGCTCTTCCAGAGCATCGAGCAGCGCTACGGCGTCCCCGCCGGCCCGTTGATCGCCATCTGGGGCATGGAGACCGGCTTCGGCTCGTTCTTGGGCAAGGAGCACACGCTCTCGGCCGTCTCGACGCTCGCCTATGACTGCCGCCGTTCGGATTATTTCACCAACCAGCTTTACGCCGCCCTCCAGCTCGTCGAGCGCGGCGATCTCAGCCCGGCGGCCCGCGGGGCGGCCCACGGCGAAATCGGCCAGACCCAATTTCTCCCGGTGAACGTTCTGAAATACGGCGTGGACGGCGACGGCAACGGCCATGTCGACATGGTCCGCTCCAAGGCGGACGCGCTTGCCTCGACTGCAAATTTCCTGCGCGGACACGGCTGGCAGCCGGGCGGCGGCTATCAGCCGGGCCAGGTCAACTTCGCCGCCATTCAGGGCTGGAACGCTGCCAGCGTCTACCAGCAGGCGATCGCCATCATCGGCGCCGCAATAGATGGTGGCTGAAAACGAAGCTAGAAAGGGTGGGCGGTTTTCCACCCGCGGCCCGCTCTCGCTAGACTAGAGTCGGTCAGCCTTAAGCTGAATCGCCTGGGGATTCCCTTTTTGCTGCGATTGTCGTTCAAGATCATTGCTGGCGAGCAGGCCAGCAATGATGGCGCGACCTGTTCTCTGGATTTACGCCAGCGCGTCGCCGACGCATTGGCCGGAGGCATGACGGTGCGGGCGGCCGCGTTGCGCTTTGGAATATCCGCGGCGACGGCGGTGCGGATCGGCCAGCGCGAGCGGTCCGGCCGCGGTTTGGCGCCGGCCAAGATGGGTGGCCATGTCAAACCCATGCTGCGGGGCGCGGCGGCCGATGAGGTTCACCGCCGGCTGGCGGCCAAGCCTGATTGGATGGTGCGGGCGCTTGCCGCCGATCTGGGTAGCGAGCACCAACGCAACAGATGAGTTCCCAGGACGTTCCGAAATACTATGCTGTACGGCGGTTCCACCCTGCTTTTCCTAAGTGCCCCGACAGAAATCGCGAAGACACGAAAGGACGTGTCGCTCTTTTGCTCTTTCTCCGCCGGCCGGCGGAGAAACTCTGATTGCGTTGGGCCCGCCGTCTTCACGATCCGGGCCGGGAGAAATCCCCGGTTTTGGCATCCATAACCCAGAGCTCGCCGGTCGAAATATCGAACCACGCGCCGTGCAGGCGCAGTTTTCCTTTCGACTCGAGAATGTTGACGCAGGGGAATGTCCTGAGATTGGCGATCGAATTGCGGATCGAAACCCGCTCGAGAGCGCGCTGGCGTTCAGCCTGGGTCATGAGCTCGTTGCTCTGGATCTGTTCGGCGGCGGGCTTCAGCAGGTTCATCCAGCGGCCGATGAAATCGCCGGGGGAGAGGGGCTCCGCATCCGGGTCGAGTGCCGCCTTGATGCCGCCGCAGCGCCCGTGCCCCATGACGACGATATTGGTGACGCGCAGCGACTGGACTGCGAATTCGAGCGCGGCCGAAGTCGAATGATAATGCCCGTCCGGTTCGTATGGCGGCATCATGTTGGCGACGTTGCGCACGACGAAGAGTTCTCCCGGGCCGGCATCGAATATCGTTTCGGGTGCCGCACGGGAATCGCAACAGGCGATAACCATCGTCCTTGGTTTCTGGCCGCTCTCGGCAAGCGTCTTGTAACGCTGCTGCTGTTCGTTGAAGCGGCCGCTCATGAAGTTGCGGTAGCCGGTCAGAAGATGTTCCGGAAAGCCCTGTATATCCATCGGTAACCCCGTGTCATCCACTCGTTCATGCTGCATCTTCCGTGGTGCTCGTGTCTCTCATCGGAATTCGAGGAAACTTGCGGATAGCATGCCTGAGAGACGGTCAGGGAAGCATGAAGCGTCGAACTGTTACAGCGAGCTTGGCCCAGCGGGAAGGACGAAATGCGACCAGAAGGCAATTCTTCCGTGTCGACCGCTATTTCTTCCGCGCTTGGCTCGGATGCAGGAGGCGGCGCATCTGGACCATCGCCATCGGCGTCGCCAGGCTCGAAGCATCCTGCTCGAGCGTCAACTCATCGGCATCCCGTTTGCGGCTTCGCGCGATGATCTCATAGACGCTTGCGGTCGCCATCTGCAGCGCGCGCTCCTCCGGAAGCCCTTCGAGCAGTCGCGCCAGGAATAC
The DNA here is from genome assembly GCF_007827695.1 of Sinorhizobium medicae. Lineage (GTDB taxonomy): Bacteria > Pseudomonadota > Alphaproteobacteria > Rhizobiales > Rhizobiaceae > Sinorhizobium > Sinorhizobium medicae. Next base: position 314,304 of record NZ_VITA01000004.1, read on the forward strand.
GGCGGAGAGCAGGTCGCCGGTGCCGTTCGGCGGGCTGTCGATCAGCCGGTGCTCGGCGAGCAGGGCATGCCGCCCGGAGAGGTAGAGATTGCCCGTGCCGCCGCTCATCATCGGGATCGCAGACGTCACGAGTACGCGCGAAGGACCGAGATCGACCGCCGCCTCGAGGAGGTCTGCATTCGTCTCGAGGGCGGCGCCTGCCAACCAGGAAAGTTCGAACCGGTTGGGTGTGGCGAGCGTCGCAAGCGGCATTAGCAGTTCGCGAATGGCGGTGGCGATCTCTACCGGGACGTAAAGGCCGCCCGCATCGCCGATGATCGGATCACAGGCATAGAAGAGGTCGGGATTACGTTCGCGCAGCGCCGCCACGAGTCGAGCGACGCCCGCCGCCTGCGCCGGGGATCCCATATAACCGGAAAGAACCGCGCGCACCTCTCCGATCCAGGGTGCACGGATGAGATCGTCGATGATCGACCGGAAGTCCGCGTCCGGCATGATCACCCGCGTCGACGGGCCGTGCCCGGGATGCCAGGGGAGAATGACCGTCGGCAATGCCCAGACCCGGTGCCCAAGCGTTTCCAGAGCGAAGACGGCCGCCCGGTTGCCGACTGCGCCCCGCACCACATGGCTGGAAATCACGATGATGGCACCGGGCGCGGCAGGCGATTCGGACATTGGAGGCCCCTTTTTTCCGTTCTGAATTGTGATCGCCCGGCCCTCACGGCCTGTCAACGGGCTCTCCCGAAGAGTGCCGGTGACATAAGCTTCGGCGATTTCTTGCGTTTCCGCCTTTTTTAGGAAATTTTCGCAAAATTGCCTTCGATTTAAATGGATTTAGGTGAAATCTTCGTGTTTTTCTCCGAAATCCGGCTCGGTTCTGCCGAAATCCGTCATAAAAACGGTCGCCAATGATCATGGTTCTGATAGGTTCATCTATCATCAGTGGAGAGCGGTTTGATGGGCGTGAAGTATAATCCGAAGCGGGATCGGCACATCGATGCGGCCCGGGCGGCAGGATCCAGATTTGGGGCCGAGACCCTGGCACCTGAAATCCTCTTCGGCGGCGCGAGCAACGACGATCTGGACCAGTACACGCCCGAAATGCTGGCACTCACCGCGGCCCATGCACGCAGCGAGCTCGCCCGCTGGGACGGCGGCAAGCCGCGGGTGTCGGTGGAGACGGTACCCGGCATTGCCCCTGGCGGCACCGAGGCCTCGATCATCGCGATCACCGAGCGCAACATGCCCTTCCTTTACGACTCGGTGATGGGAGAAGTGACGAGCACACACCGCGACATCCATCTGGCGATCCACCCGATCCTGGTGATGGAAGCCGGCCAGGCGGTGAAGCTGTTTGATCCCGACGAGGGGAGTAGACCCGAGCACCGCGTCAGCCACATCCAGATCCATTTGAGCAAGCTGACTCCGCTCGAGGAGCGATCGCTCAGCAAGCGGATTTCGGACGTCTTGGAGCAGGTCCACCAGGCGGTGCACGATTGGCCGGCGATGACCGCTCTGCTCGACCAGGCAATGCGGGAGCTGGAGGATTACAACGCGTCCCGCAAGAAGAGCGACCGCGACGAGGCACTGGCTTTCCTTCGCTGGCTAAGGGACAGCAACTTTACCTTCCTCGGCATGCGGGAATATACCTATTCCGGCAAGGGCGGAGAGGCGACGGTCGAACGCGGCAAGGGCAGGGGCCTCGGCATCCTGTCCAATCCGGACGTGCGGGTCCTCCGCCAGGGCAAGGACGCGGTGCTGACGACGCCGGAGATCCTCGCTTTTCTCGAGGGTCCCGACTTCCTGATCGTCACCAAGGCCAATGTGAAGTCGGTCGTGCACCGCCGTGCTCACATGGATTACATTGGCGTCAAACGCTTCGACGCTTCCGGTAACGTCATCGGAGAGTTGCGTATCGTCGGACTGTTCACCTCGACGGCTTACACCCGGCAGGCATCGGAAATTCCGCTGCTCAGACACAAGATCGAAAAGATCATCGATCACTTCGGCTACGATCCGCAGAGCCACTCCGGCAAGACGCTCGCGAATACGCTGGAGTCCTATCCACGCGACGATCTCTTCCAGATCGACATCGGCCTGCTTGCCGCCTTCTGCGAACAGATCAACGAGCTCGGCGATCGGCCGCGGGTGCGGGTGCTGCCGCGCATAGATCATTTCGACCGCTTCGTTTCCGTCATCGTCTTCGTGCCGCGCGAACAATATGACTCCGATGTCCGGGAGAAGCTCGGCGAATATCTGAAAACTGTCTATGACGGCCGCGTCTCGGCCTATTACCCCGCTTTCCCCGAAGGCGGGCTTGCGCGAGTACACTTCATCATCGGCCGCTCGGGCGGCAAGACGCCACGGGTTCCGCAGGCGAAGCTCGAAGAGGCGGTCCGCGCCATCGTCACCCGCTGGATCGATCGGTTCAACCTGCTCGCGCGCAAGGAAGGAACGGAAATTTCCGTCGGGGAGGCCTACCAGGCAGCCTTCACACCCGCAGAAGCCTATGCCGATCTCGCAGACATCTCGGCCTGCCGGGCCGACGACCCGATCCGCATCTCCTTCTACCATCGGCACCAGGAGAGGCCCGACACGCTGGAACTGAAGATCTTCCATGCCGACACGCCCGTTTCGCTGTCGCGCCGTGTGCCGCTTCTCGAAAATCTCGGCTTTCGCGTGATCAGCGAGCAGACCTACGACATCGGCGTGCGCACTCATGGGGACGAGCCCCGCGAGGTCGTGCTCCACGACATGGAACTGATCCACCGCGACGGGCACACACTCAACCTCGCCAAGATGGGTCCGAACCTGGAGGAGGCCTTCCTCGCTGCCTGGGACGGCGCGACGGAGGACGACAATTTCAACCGGCTGGTCATGCTGGCTGGGCTAACCGCCCGCGAGGTGACGGTGCTGCGTGCCTATGCCCGTTATCTGCGCCAGGCAGGCATCACCTATTCCCAGGGTTATATCGCCGATACCCTCAACAAATATCCGACGATCGCCGCCGACATCTTCCGGCTCTTCTCCACCCGTATGGATCCGACGACGGAGGTGAAGACGCGCACTAAGAAATGCAACGCCTTGCTGGCGGGGATCGAGGAGGCACTGTCAGCCGTGCCCAGCCTCGATGAGGACAGGATTCTGCGCCGATACGTCAACGCGGTCCAGTCGACGCTGCGGACGAATTACTTCCAGAAGGACGCGGACGGCCGGCCGCGCGCGGTTCTCGCCTTCAAGCTCGACCCGAAACAGCTCGACGGCCTGCCGGAGCCGCGGCCTTTCCGCGAAATCTTCGTCTATGGCACCGAAGTGGAAGGTGTCCATCTGCGCTTCGGCAAGGTGGCGCGCGGCGGCCTTCGCTGGTCGGACCGGGCACAGGATTACCGCACCGAAGTGCTCGGTCTGGTCAAGGCGCAGCAGGTGAAGAACGCCGTTATCGTGCCGGTCGGGGCCAAGGGCGGCTTCTATCCCAAGCAGCTGCCTGCCGGCGGCAGCCGCGACGAGATCTTCAAAGCGGGAACCGAGGCGTACAAGACCTACATCCGCACGCTTCTCTCGGTCACCGATAATATTGTCGGCCAGGAGGTTGTGCCTCCCGCGGATACGCTGCGGCTCGACGGCGACGACCCCTATTTCGTCGTCGCGGCCGACAAGGGGACAGCGACCTTCTCGGACACGGCGAATGCGCTCGCCCAGGAAGCGGACTTCTGGCTGGACGACGCCTTCGCGTCCGGCGGTTCCGCAGGCTATGACCACAAGAAAATGGGGATCACCGCCCGCGGGGCATGGGAAGCCGTCAAGCGGCACTTCCGCGAAATGGATGTCGACATCCAGACCACGCCTTTCACAGTCGCCGGCGTCGGCGACATGTCGGGCGACGTCTTCGGCAACGGCATGCTGCTGTCGGAAAAGATCCGCCTCATCGCCGCCTTCGATCACCGTGACATCTTCATTGACCCGAATCCGGATATCGATCTCTCCTTTGCCGAACGCAAGCGCATTTTCGCGCTGCCGCGCTCCAGCTGGCAGGATTATGACCGGAAGGCGCTCTCGCCCGGCGCCATGATCATTTCACGTTCGGAGAAGCTGGTGACGCTCACCCCGGAAGCGATGGCGGCGATCGGGATCGACAAGCCGAAGGCGACGCCGTTCGAGATCATGAGCACCATTCTGAAAAGCCCGGTCGACCTCCTCTGGTTCGGCGGCATCGGCACCTATGTCCGCGGCAGCGGCGAGACGGATGCGGAGGTCGGCGACCGCGCAAACGATGCGATCCGCATCACCGCGGAGGAGGTGCGGGCCCGGGTGATCGGCGAGGGGGCCAATCTCGGGGTCACGCAGAAAGGCCGTATCGGCTTTTCCCTCAATGGCGGGCGCTGCAACTCCGACGCCATCGACAATTCGGCCGGCGTCAATTCCTCCGACGTCGAGGTCAACATCAAGATCGCGCTCGCCTCTGCCATGCGCGACGGACGCCTGACCCGGCCGAAGCGCAACACGCTTCTGGCGTCGATGACGGACGAAGTCGGACATCTGGTGCTACGCAACAACTACCAGCAGTCGCTTGCGATTTCGCTCACCGAAATGCAGGGGCTCGCCAACCGCACGCCGCTCGCGCGGCTGATGGCGCGGCTCGGGGCCGACGGCCACCTCAACCGCAAGGTGGAGACGCTTCCGACCGATCAGGCAATGAGCGAGCGCTATCAGGCGGGCCGGCCGCTCACACGCCCGGAGATCGGCGTGCTGCTCTCCTATGCGAAACTGGTCCTGTTCGACGAACTGACCATCAGCGATCTTCCGGACGATCCCTATTTCACGGCGACGCTGGAGCGCTACTTCCCGGCAAAGATGCGCAAGACCTATGCCGGCGACATTCACGGGCACCGGCTGCGCCGCGAGATCATCGCCACTGTGCTCGTCAACGAAACGATAAACCGCGGCGGGCCCGCTTTCGCCTCGACGCTGACGGACGCCACCGGCTTCCTTTCCGCCGACGTCGTCAAGGCCGCGGTGCTGGCACTGGACGGTTTCGATCTGCCGCGCATCTATGCCGAGATTGACGCGCTCGACAACCGGATCGGCGGCATGATCCAGAACAGGCTCTATCAGGAGGTGGGACGCATCTTTGCCCTTGTCGCAGCGAGGGTGCTGCGCACCCGGGCCTCCGAGGGCTCCGTTGCGGAAGCGGTTGCGCGGCTGCGCGACGGCCTGCAGAAGCTGCGCGGCACCATGCGGGCGGCAATCTCCCGGGAGGGGGCCGAGGAAGCGCGTCAGAAGGCCGCGGGCTTCATTGAAAACGGCGTGCCGGCAAAGCTCGCCGAGGAAATCGCGGAGCTCTCGCTGATGACCCTCGTTCCGGAGATCATGCAGATCGCCATAGTGACCGGCGAGCCGCTGAACCGCACCGCCCAGGCCTATTTCACCGTCACCGAGAGCCTGAGGGTCAACCGCCTGCTTGCGGCCGCCGACCGGGTGCCTGCCACCGAGCAGTTCGAGGCAATGGCCTTGTCACGGGCCGTCGGCGATATCGGCACCGCGCGCCGCGACATCACAATCGCCGCGCTCGTCGAGTACAAGGGCGAACGGAATCCGGTCCTCGCCTGGCAGGACCGCGACCGGCAGCGTGTGGCGAGCGTCGGCGACCAGCTGAGGCTCCTGACCGAAAAGGGTGAAACGACGCTCGCCAAGGTGACAGTCGCAGCCGGCGTCCTCAGCGACCTTGCACGCGGCTGGACGAAATGACAAAGTCCCTGCGGCCGTAGTTCCCCGGAGGTTCGAATCCGCTTCCGGGCGAAGTTCGTTCTTCATTGCACAAGCCGCCCCGATCGATCGCGGCGGGCTTGTGCAAGCGGCGGGGAGGGAAGGCGTGGACATTGCGGCCGGGCGAATGGATGAGCGGCCAGGGACCTCGCGTCTCGGCATTGCGGGCTGGATGCTCTTCGACTGGGCCGCGCAACCCTTCTTCACCGTCATCACGACCTTCATCTTCGCACCCTATTTCGTTTCCAGGCTGACGGCCGACCCGGCACAGGGTCAGGCGGTCTGGGGGTATACGCTTACTGCCGCGGGGATCGTGATTGCCCTGCTTTCTCCCGTCCTCGGCGCTATCGCCGATGCGACCGGCCCGCGAAAACCGTGGATTGCCTTCTTCGCCGCAGTGAAGATCGCCTCGCTCGCCCTGCTCTGGTATGCGGCGCCCGGCTCAAGCCTGATCTACGCGGCGCTCCTTCTGGCGCTAGCCACGGTGGCCGCCGAATTCTCCATCGTCTTCAACGATTCCATGATGACGCGGCTCGTGAGCGAAAGGGAAGTGGGCCGTATCTCGAACATCGCCTGGGGGCTCGGCTATCTCGGCGGCATGATCGTGCTCATCGCGGTAGTCGTGCTCGTTGCCAGCGATCCGCAGACGGGAAAGACAGTGCTCGGGCTCGATCCCCTGTTCGGGCTCGATCCGGCAAAGGGCGAGGATGCCCGCATCACCGGCCCGATCTCCGCCATCTGGTATCTCATTTTCATCCTGCCCATGTTTTTCTTCACGCCGGATGCGATCCGGGCGACGATGACGATGGCAGAGGCAGCCGCGCGGGGGCTCGAGGAGCTGAGGGGAACGCTCAGCGAACTCAAGGAGAGGGCCGGCATATTGCGGTTCCTGATCGCCCGGATGATCTTCCAGGACGGCGTAAACGGCCTGCTCGCGCTCGGCGGCACCTTCGCTGCCGGCATGTTCGGCTGGCAGACGATGGAGCTCGGTGTTTACGGCATCATCCTCAACATCGTCGCAATCGCCGGCTGCCTCGTTGCGAGCTGGCTCGATGCCCATCTCGGCTCGAAGAAGATCGTGGTCGCAAGCCTCGTCTGTCTCACGATCGCCACCCTCGGCATCGTCTCGACCGGACCGGGCTTCACCCTCTTCGGACTCGCACCGCTGCCGAGCACGGATTCGGGCGGCCTGTTCGGCACCGCTGCCGAAAAGGCCTACATTGCCTATGGCCTGCTTGTCGGCATCGCCTTCGGCCCCGTCCAGGCCTCGTCTCGATCCTATCTCGCCCGCAGTGTATCGCCCGACGAAGCCGGGCGCTATTTCGGCCTCTATGCGCTTTCCGGCCGCGCGACGTCATTCCTGGCGCCCGCCTCGGTCGCCACCGTCACCTTGCTGACCGGCTCGGCCCGCATCGGCATGGTAGCGCTCGTCGCTTTCCTCGCCCTTGGACTCGTCCTTCTCCTGCGGACGCCCTATCCGGCTCATCGCCCGACGTGAGGGGGCCACAACCGAGGTTGTGGCATTTCGCCTGCAGCAGGATCAGAGGCGCCGCTCAGTGCCGGAAATGCCGCATCCCGGTGAAGACCATCGCGACATTGTGCTCGTCGGCCGCTGCGATCACCTCCTCGTCGCGCATGGAGCCGCCCGGCTGGATCACTGCGGTGGCCCCCGCAGCGATCGCGGACAGAAGGCCGTCAGCGAACGGCAGGAAGGCTTCCGAGGCAACCGCGGAGCCGCGTGTCAGAGGCTCGGCGAGACCGAGCGCCTTCGCCGCCTCTTCCGCCTTGATGGCAGCAATTCTCGCGGAATCGACCCGGCTCATCTGTCCGGCGCCGATACCCGCCGTCTGACCGCCTTTCGCGTAGACGACGGCATTCGACTTGACGTGCTTGGCCACCTTGAAGGCAAATTTCATGTCTTCGAGCTCCTGCGCCGTCGGCGTGCGCTTCGTGACCACCTTCAGTTCGATGTCTTCGATCATGCCGTCGTCGCGCGTCTGGACAAGAAGGCCCCCGGCCACCGTCTTTGCCGTCAGACCGGGCGTGCGCGGATCCGGCAGGCCGCCGGTCGCAAGCAGCCGCAGATTGGGCTTCCGGGCGATGATCGCTTTCGCCTCGTCGCTGACCGACGGGGCGATGATCACTTCGGTGAAGAGCTTCACGATCTCTTCGGCGGTCGCCGCGTCGAGTTCCTGATTAAGCGCGATAATGCCGCCGAAAGCGGAGGTCGAATCACAGGCAAGCGCCCGGCGATATGCTTCCGCGAGCGATGGCGCGGTCGCAACGCCGCAGGGGTTGGCATGCTTGATAATGGCGCAGGCAGGCGCCTTTTCCGGCAGGAATTCCGCCACCAGCTCGAAGGCGGCGTCGGTGTCGTTGATGTTGTTGTAGGAGAGCTGCTTGCCTTGGAGAAGCGCTGCAGTGGCGACCCCCGGCCGCTTGTCACCGGTCACATAGAAACCGGCCTTCTGATGCGGGTTTTCGCCGTAGCGCATCTCTTCCTTGAGCACCCCGCCGATGACGCGGTGGCGCGGCATGGGCGTGTCGAGTACCTCGGCGAACCAGTTGGAGATTGCCGCATCATAGGCCGCTGTGCGGGCATAGGCCTTGGCGGCCATTTTCTGGCGGAAGGCATAGCGCGTCGTGCCGCCCGCGATCTCCTCCAGCAGCAGCGGATAATCCGCCGGGTCGGTCACAACGGTCACATAGGCGTGGTTCTTGGCCGACGCCCGGATCATTGCGGGACCGCCAATGTCGATATTCTCGACCGTGGTCGGATAGTCGCCGCCCTTGGCGCGAACCTCCTCGAAGGGGTAGAGATTGATGACGGCGAGATCGATCGCTGTAATACCGTGTGCGCTCATCGCGCCGGCATGCTCCGCATCGTCGCGAATAGCCAGCAGACCGCCGTGAACGCCGGGATGAAGGGTTTTCACGCGACCGTCCATGATCTCCGGAAACCCCGTCAGCTCCGAAACGTCGCTGACGGGAAGGCCCGCATCGGCAAGCGCCTTGTGCGTCCCGCCGGTCGATACCAGCCGCACGCCCCTGTCATTGAGGTGGCGGGCGAGTTCGACGATGCCCGATTTGTCGGAGACCGAAAGGAGGGCGGTTTTGATCCGGACTTCGTCCGGGGCGGGAATTTTCTTGGAGGCGACAGCCATCGACCTTGCTCCTTTGGCAGCGCCGGACGCGTGAGGAGGAGGTTCCGGCGGTTGGGCTGGCTGCCCGTTAGCATAGCTTCATCCGGGAAGAAACCTTCGGCGTGTCGCAGAGCGTGGAATTGCCCGTCTGGACGGTTCCCGGCAGCGTCCATCATGCTGCCCGCGTGAAAGTCCACTGGATTTCGGGCTGGTCGCCGGCGGCGAAAGTCACCGTGATCTGCGACGAGGCGCGCACGCCGGAGGGATCGGCGAAGAAGATGTCCTCCTCCACGGCGAGCTTGCCGTCCCGACATGCGAAGAGCCAAGCCTCACCGTCGGGCGCCGTCAGGTATATTTCGCTCTCGCTGTGCCGGCGCATGCCGATCGCCGGATGAATGTGGAATCGGGCGATGGCGATCGAGCCGTCCTCCGGATCAGGGTCGCCGCCGTCCTCGAGCAACAGGCGGTCGCGACCGCGAATCAGCCGGCCTCCATTGAGTATTCCGATGTCACGCTCGTGGAGCAGTCCGAAGGGCGCAACATAGCCGTCATGGCTCGCCTTGACCGTCTCCATTCTGCCTGGCTCGTCCTTCCTCTCGACCGCGACGCGGGACGGCCCCCCGGCCACGATCGGACCGAGGAATCGCGACTGCGAGAAGCGGCAAGAGGATCTGTCGTTCAGGGTGACAGTGGAATGCGCTGCCGTGGTGCGCGCCATTTGCCGAAATCGATCGCCGGCGAATTTCGGCGCGCCGGAATTGATGACGAAGCGATTCCGGCCGGAGGACATCTCGAAAGAGAGACAGCCTGCATGGGCACTGCGCGACAGATCGACCGATAGTGGCCGCCCGGTGTCCACGATGACGACGGTTTCACCCAGCGACAGGCGTTCGTATTGCGCATGCGGAAGCGATCGGAAAGGTTCGCCAGCGGTCTCGTCATATCTGAGCACAGAGGCGAGCTCATGGGCAGCAACGGATGTCGCGCTGTTGAAAAGGGCGAGCTCGCCGCTTTGGTGACGGAAGAAGCGGAGCGCCGGATACATGCGGTCGATACAGGAAATCAGCTTCGAAGGCACGTCGTGTCCGAGATTGACATATGTCTGACGCAGCGGCAGCAGATCGAGCAGGAGCTCGAGCCCCGCCCGTGGATTGCGGGAGAAATGCGCTCCGTCCGGGAGGATCTGCCGTTCCAGCTCGAGATCGAGATTGCGGGACGCCCTGCGGATCGCCGAAGCCGTCGCCGGCATCGAGACGGAGGCCATCGCGAGCGCAAGGCGAACCCTCAGCCGTGCCTCTCCATCGGGCACGGTCCCGGCAACATGCCGGAGATGACGCACCTGGAGGGCCAGGCTCTTCAGGAATCGGCGATAAAAGCCATGCTCGGCATTGCGCAGCACGACCGGCGAGTGGGACAGCCAGGCGATGACGCGCTGTGCCACCACGTCCGCGTCCCACGAGATTTCACCGATAGTTCGGCCATGGCTCCCCATCCAGTCGTCGACAATCTGGCGCAGCCTGGCCGAGCCGGCTTCATCCTGGACTGCCCGCATGTGACGCAGCCAGCCGAAGGAATGGAGGCGGATCGCGAATTCGTAAGACGGCAGATCGATCTCGAAAGCCGACTCACCTTCGGTATCCAGAACCCGCCCGGCGAGCGGAAACCGGCCTGCGAGGATCTCCTCCGCAACGAATGGGTCTATTGCGCGAAGGTCCGTCGGCGCGACGATGAGGCGGACGGGCGTTGAGCCGGCATAGCGCTGCGCCGCGGTCCGGCCAAGCGAAAGCCGGCGCTCAAGCCGCCGTGTGCCTTCGCGCAGGTACAGATATAGGAACCTTGGTTTATTGGAAAGCGGCATCGGCGCCCGTAAGTTCCTCATGACTGCAAGACCTTCGAAGCGCAAAGCACCTAGCGGATTGCCTGGCGCAGCACCGTGCGTCTCCAGAAACGCAGAAAAGGTCGCTGTTGAGTGGCTGCAGACGCTTGAATCGGAATTGATTCGAAGGTCAAGCAGGAGACCGGAATCGTGCGGGAAAGATCATTAAATATTTATCAATCCTGAAGTCATTGATAGGCGGACCGCCTCAATGCGTCAATTGTCACGATCAAACCTGTCGACAAGCATCAGGCGTCGGCCCGGCGCAACACGGCCGCATAGAAACCATCCAGACCGCTGGCGAAAGGCGGTCCAAGGGACAGCATCGCCGGTGTCGTCCGGAATTCTCCGAGGGCGGTAATCGCCTGTTCGAGCCCAGGCCAGGCGGCCGCGTCGATCGGCACCCGCTCGCATCCGCCGTCGGCAACGACGCGCGCCACGACCTCCTCGCCCTCGCGCGGGTCGAGCGAACAGTTGGAAAAGACGAGAAGCCCTCCGGGCTTCACCAGGGTGAGTGCATGCCGCAGCAGCCGCTCTTGCAGCCCGGCAAGCTTCTCGACGTCATCAGGGCCTTTTGTCCAGAGCACATCGGGATGCCGCCGGGTGGTGCCGGTCGACGAGCAGGGGGCGTCGAGAAGGGCGGCGTCGAAGAGTTCTTCCGGCCGGAAATCGGCCATGTCGGCCTCCTTCGTCGCGCTCTCTAATCCAAGCCGCTCAAGGTTGGCCTTGAGTCGCCGGAGGCGGCTGGAAGACTGATCCAGCGCGATCACCTTTGCCCCTGCGAGAACGAGTTGCGCCGTCTTGCCGCCGGGCGCGGCACAAAGGTCGACCACCTTTCTGCCGGAAATATCTCCGAAGAGGCGCGCCGGAATGGAGGCAGCCGCATCCTGGACCCACCATCCGCCCTCCGAAAAACCGGGCAGAGACGGAATGGAGCCGTCAAAATCCTGAAGTCGAACGGAACCGGTCGGCAACACGGTGCCGTTGAGCCGGTCGGCCCAGGAAGCTGCATCGGATTTAACGGTGACATCGATGGCGGCGGGTACGAGCTGCGCGTCAGAGATGCGCTCCGCTTGATCGCGTCCGTAACAGGTGACGAGCCTGTCGAAGAACCAGCCCGGCATCGCCGGCACCTGTTGCAGACGTTCGAGAATCGCCTCCTTTTCACGCGAAAGCCGCCGCAGCACCGCATTGACAAGGCTGGCGAAACGGCGATTTCGCGGATCGGACTGGGCCTGTTCCACTGCGAGGTCGACGGCGGAATGATCCGGAACATCAAGATAGAGAATTTGTGCGGCAGCAACGGTCAGGACATGTTCGAGTGCCCGCGCACCCTCAGGCAATGGTGTCTGCAGCAGGGAATCGATCGCCGCGCGGATGCGTGGCAGATGGCGCAGTGCGGAGTTCAGAATGGCGCGCACCAGCGCGCGGTCGGCATCGTTCAACTCACGATAGACCGGGTTGCCCCGCTCCGGGTCCAGCATCCCGTCGAGCGGCGTTTTCCGGTCGACCACCGCCGCAAGGATCTTCGCCGCTGCCTGGCGGCTCTTCAAGCCCGGTTTGGCCGGGGCAAGCGCGCCGGCCTTGGGCCCTCCCAATCCGGGGCGCCTGTGTTCTCGGATTCGTTTCGGATGAGAATCGTTCTTGCTGTCTTCGGGCATCAGGACCAGGGGCCTTTCGGCGGTTCGGAACCACCGCGACCCCAGCCGGTTCTCGGGACAGAGCGCGATTTTCGCACCGCATTATCAGGCCGAACGGGTGCCGTCGACCCCGTGGACATCTCCCGGGCCATTCTCTCGAGGGCCACGACCCGGTTCTCGGTGTTGGGATGGGTCGAGAACAGATTGTCCATCCGCTCGCCCGAGAGGGGATTGATGATGAACATATGCGCGGTCGCAGGATTGCGCTCGGCATCGGGATTGTGAACGACATGCGCCGCTCCGGCGATCTTGCGGAGCGCCGAGGAAAGCCAGAGCGGGTTGCCGCAGATCTCCGCGCCGCGCCGGTCGGCGGAATATTCGCGGGTGCGGCTGATCGCCATCTGCACGAGCGCCGCCGCCAGCGGAGCGACGATCATCGCGATCAGCACGCCGATAAAGCCGAGCGGATTGTTGTTCTCGCGGTTTCCGCCGAAAAAGAAGGCAAAGTTGCCGAGCATGGAAATCGCACCGGCAAGCGTTGCCGTCATCGTCATCGTCAGGGTATCGCGGTACTGGATATGGGCAAGCTCGTGCGCCATCACCCCGGCGACCTCCTCGTAGGAGAGCGAATGCAGCAGTCCCGTCGAAGCGGCGACCGCGGCGTTTTCGGGATTGCGCCCGGTGGCGAATGCGTTCGGCTGGGGACTGTCGATGACATAGACGCGCGGCATCGGCAGGCCGGCATTCTTTGCGAGGTCACGCACGATGCCGTAATATTCCGGGGCGCTTCGCTCATCGACCTCCTGCGCCCGGTACATCCGCAGCACCATCCGATCGGAATTCCAATAGGAGAAGAAATTCATGCCCGCGGCAATGACGAGGGCGATCATCATGCCACCCCGGCCGCCGATCACATAGCCGACGGCCATGAACAGGACGGTCATGAAGGCTAGCAGCATTGCGGTGCGCATGAGATTCATGAATGAGCTCCAACCAGTTCGTGATCCGTTCCGCACTCTGTGGAAAGCCGCCTGCGGCCGCATCGCTCCATCAGCCCTGTGCGAGGGTTTCACGTGAATCAGCTTTTCCGCTTGCACGGAATGCCTATATGATGGGGATAAACCGCCAGCTCTTCAATATCGTTACGGAAACAGTGCCCGTATGCAGAACGACAACGACAATTCTCCCGACCATCCAAGACGTCCGCTGTCTCCCGCCGCGCTCCGCGCTCTGAAGGAGGCGGAGGAGAGACGGGGCGCCAAGGCGCCCAAGGAAATTCCTGCGGAAGTGGGCGGGCGCGGCGGCCTCGATCCGGCACGCTTCGGCGATTGGGAAATCAAGGGCAGAGCGATCGATTTCTGAGGCTTGCCTCGAAATTTAGTTTCGGATGCGAATCGGTCGAGCGCTTTGGCGTTGAGGCGCCGCGGGAGCCCCTCAATGCGCCGCGACCTTCTCCCCGCATGCGGGGAGAAGGAGAGGGTTAGAGTTAGGGTTAGGGACGAAGCGGAGCGCCCGTACCCAACTCACGTCAGGCGCGGTTCTGGCGATTGGCGATCAGGTCATCGACGACCGAGGGATCGGCCAGCGTCGAAGTGTCGCCAAGCGAACCGAAATCGTCCTCGGCGATCTTCCGAAGAATCCGGCGCATGATCTTGCCCGAACGCGTCTTGGGCAGGCCGGGCGCGAACTGGATCTTGTCCGGTGTCGCGATCGGTCCGATTTCCGAGCGTACGTGCTTGACGAGTGCCTGGCGCAGTTCGTCGTTGCCGACCTCGCCCGCCATCAGCGAGACATAGCAATAGATGCCCTGACCCTTGATCGAATGCGGATAGCCGACGACCGCGGCCTCGGAGACGAGCTGGTGCGAGACCAGCGCCGATTCAACCTCAGCCGTCCCTAGCCGGTGTCCCGAGACGTTGAGCACGTCATCGACGCGGCCGGTGATCCAGTAATAACCATCCTCGTCGCGGCGGCAGCCGTCTCCGGTGAAATACTTGCCCTTGTAGGTAGAAAAATACGTCTGGATAAAGCGTTCGTGATCGCCATAGACCGTCCGCATCTGACCGGGCCAGCTGTCGATGATGCAAAGGTTGCCGTCGGCCGCACCCTCGACGACATTGCCCTCGCCGTCGACGATCTGCGGCTGGACTCCGAAGAGCGGCCGCGTCGCGGAACCCGGTTTGAGGTCCGTAGCGCCGGGCAGCGGCGTGATCAGAATGCCGCCGGTTTCCGTCTGCCACCAGGTATCGACGACTGGACAACGCTCGTCGCCGACCACGTGATAGTACCATTCCCAGGCTTCCGGATTGATCGGCTCGCCGACGGTTCCGAGCAGGCGCAGCGACGAGCGCGAGGAGCGCTTGACGAAATCGTCGCCGGCGCCCATCAGCGACCGGATTGCCGTGGGTGCGGTATAGAAGATGTTGACCTTGTGCTTGTCCACGACTTCCCAGAACCGTCCCGCATCCGGAAAGTTCGGCACGCCCTCGAACATCAGGGTCGTCGCCGCATTGGCGAGCGGACCATAGACGATATAGGAGTGGCCGGTGACCCAGCCGACATCGGCCGTGCACCAGTAGATGTCGCCGTCCTGGTAGTCGAACACGTATTGATGCGTCATCGAGGCATAGACCAGATAGCCGCCGGTCGTATGCAGCACGCCCTTCGGCTTTCCGGTGGATCCCGAGGTATAGAGAATGAAGAGCGGGTCCTCGGCATTCATCCTTTCCGGGGGGCAATGCGGCTCCACTGCCGCAGTCTCCTGGTGGTACCAGAGATCGCGCTCCGGGGCCCATCCGACCTTGCCGCCGGTGCGGCGCACGACCAGAACCTTGCCGACCGTGACATTCTGCTTGGCGGCGATCCCCACGGCCGTATCGGTGTTCTCCTTCAGCGCCACGGGCTTGCCGCCACGCACGCCCTCGTCGCAGGTGATCACGAAGGTCGACTCGCAATCGACGATCCGGCCCGCCAGGGCCTCAGGCGAAAAGCCGCCGAATACGACCGAATGGACGGCGCCGATGCGGGTGCAGGCAAGCATGGCATAGGCCGCTTCGGGGATCATCGGCATGTATATTGTAACGCGGTCGCCCTTCTTGACGCCATGCTTTTTCAAGACGTTGGCAAGACGGCAAACCGTGTCGTAGAGCTCATTATAAGTGATCTTCTTGTCGAGATAGGGATTGTCTCCCTCCCAGATGATCGCCGTCTTGTCGCCATGCGCTTTCAGGTGGCGATCGATGCAGTTGTAGGAGACGTTAGTCAGCCCGTCTTCGAACCACTTGATCGAGACATCGCCCTCGAAGGTCGTATTCTTGACCTTGGTATAGGGCTCGAACCAATCGATTCGCTTGCCATGCTCGCCCCAGAACGTCTCCGGATCGGCAACGCTCTCCTGGTACCATTTCAGATAGGTCTCATTGTCGAGCAGCGTACGGTTCTTGGCCGCTTCCAGGACCGGGTAGGTCTTGACGTCCATATTTTCCTCCCTGCGTATTTCTGATCTGATCATGAGCGGAATGCACCAGAAACCGCGCGCAGTTTCCTCGTCCCGCTCCGGCCCGGCTCCCACCGTTCCTTTGCGACAATTCATAAGCAGGTCGCTTCCGGTCCGCAATTAGACAAAAGCACATTTGAAAGTGAAGAATTGCAATTTCGAGACAAGAACGGTATAGAACCGCCAATTCCCGGAAATCAGTGGTAGACTCCACGGCCCGCGACGCCGGCGCGGACGGACAAAAGGACTATATCCATGGCTCAGCAACTGCTTATGCCCAAGGCAACAGCCGTCTGGCTGGTTGACAACACCGCACTCTCGTTCGACCAGATCGCGCAGTTCTGCAAACTGCACCCGCTCGAGGTCAAGGCGATTGCCGACGGTGAATCGGCGCAGGGCATCAAGGGGCTCGATCCAATCGCAACTGGGCAGCTTTCGCGCGACGAGATCGCCCGCGGCGAGGCGAACTCCAATCACAAGCTCAAGCTTTCGGAGCCAAAGGTCCGCGTCCCGGACTCCAAGCGCAAGGGTCCGCGCTACACGCCGGTCTCAAAGCGCCAGGACCGCCCGAATGCCATCCTGTGGCTGGTTCGCAACCATCCAGAACTCAAGGATGCACAGATCTCGCGTCTGGTCGGAACGACGAAGGCGACAATCGAGCAGATTCGCGAGCGTACCCACTGGAACTCCGCCAACCTGACGCCGATGGACCCGGTGACGCTTGGCCTCTGCTCGCAGATCGACCTGGATCTCGAGGTCGAACGCGCTGCCAAGGGCCGCCCGCTTCCCTCGGCAGCCGAAACCGGCGCAACGCTCGAATCCGCACAGGAGACCGAAAAGCTCAGCTTCGGACAGGAGCGCGAAGAGGAGAAGGAAATCGACGCCGATGCCGTCTTCGCCAAGCTCAAGTCGCTGAAGTCGGACCGCAAGGACGACGAGGACGACGACTATTGATCGATTCGTCGGCGATGACGATTAAAGAACCCGGATCGCAGGAGCCGGGTTTTTTGTTGGCCTTCATCCACTTTAAACATCAATCCCCTTTTAAACACCAATCCCCTTCGCCCGCAGCACATCGGCTATTTCTTCCAGAATTGCTGGATCGTCGATCGTCGCCGGCATTTTCCAGGGTTGGCGATCAATGATCTTCTGGATCGTGGAGCGCAGGATCTTGCCGGACCGCGTCTTGGGGAGGCGCTTGACGCAAACCGCGGTCCTGAAGGCGGCTACCGGCCCGATGCGCTCGCGCACGAGAGCGATGACCTCCTTCTCTATTTCCGCTGTTTCACGGGAAACATTGGCGTTGACGACGAGGAAGCCTGCCGGAACCTGCCCTTTGAGGGAGTCAGCAATACCGATCACGGCACACTCCGCGACATCCGGATGGCTGGCGCAGACCTCTTCCATGGCGCCCGTCGACAGCCGATGTCCCGCCACATTGATGATGTCGTCGGTCCGCGCCATGATGAAGATGTAGCCGTCGTCGTCGACATAGCCGGCATCGGCCGTCTTGTAGAAGCCGGGATATTCTTCGAGATAGGCTGCATGAAAGCGGCGATCGGCATTCCAGAGCGTCGGCAGGCAGCCGGGCGGCAACGGCAGCTTGATCACGACATTGCCGAGCGTGCCGGATCCTACCGGATGGCCCGCGTCATCCACGACCTGTACGTCATAACCCGGAAGGGGAACCGCCGGCGAACCGTATTTCACCGGCAGGAGGCCAAGACCCAGCGGATTGCCGGCGACGGGCCAGCCTGTTTCCGTCTGCCACCAATGATCGATGACCGGGACCTTCAGCGCCCGTTCCGCCCAGCGGATCGTGTCCGGGTCGGCCCGCTCGCCCGCGAGGTAGAGCGCCCGAAATTTCGATAGGTCGTATCGCTGCACGTGATTTGCTTCCGGATCCTCCTTGCGGATCGCACGCAGTGCCGTCGGCGCGGTGAACGTGACGGCGACGCCGTGTTCGGAAATGACGCGCCAATAGGTTCCGGGGTCGGGTGTGCCGACCGGCTTTCCTTCGAAGAGGATCGATGTGGATCCGTTGAGGAGCGGACCATAGACGATATAGGAGTGGCCGACGACCCAGCCGATATCGGAAGCGGCCCAGAACACCTCGCCGGCATTCACGCCGAAAAAATGCTCCATCGACCATCTGAGCGCGACCATATGCCCGCCATTGTCACGCACAACGCCTTTCGGCTGTCCGGTCGTTCCGGAAGTATAGAGCACATAGAGCGGATCCGTCGAGGCGACGGAGGCGCAAGGTGCCTCCTCGCCTTTATCCTTGGCCTCCGCAAGCGCCTCGGCGAAGTCGATGTCGCGATCTTGAACCATGGCGGCATCGAGCATGCCGCGCTGGTAGATCAGGCAATGGGCGGGCTTGTGGGTTGCCGTTTCAATCGCCTGGTCGAGCAGAGGCTTGTAGGCCACGGTCCGCCCGGGCTCGAGCCCGCAGCTTGCGGAGACGACGAGTTTCGCCTGGCAGTCATCGATGCGGACGGCCAGCTCATTGGCGGCAAAACCGCCGAAAACGACGGAATGCACCGCGCCGATCCGCGCTGCCGCGAGCATGGCGATAGCGGCCTGCGGGATCATCGGCATGTAGATGATGATGCGATCGCCTTTGACTACGCCGAGCTCGTGGTAGATTGCAGCCATTGCCTTCACATCGGCTAGCAGGTCCGCATAGGAGATCTTCTCGGTCACGCCGGTGACGGGACTGTCATATATGAGGGCCGGTTGCTCGCCACGGCCAGCCTCGACATGCCGGTCTAGGCAATTGTGACAGGTGTTGGTCATGCCGTCCGGAAACCAGTGGCCATAGGTGCCGCCCTCCGGGTCGAAAACGCGCTCCGGCTGCTTGATCCAGTCGATCGCCGATGCGGCATCTGCCCAGAATCCCTGCGGATCAGCTTTCCACGCGGCGTACACTTCGCGATAGCGGCTCGCCATATCCCGTTCCTCCCACTCGCTCTTCCGGACAAAATTCCCGGCTCCTCCGCCTCGAAAGATAGGCGAACGGACGTAAACGGGAACCCCGACGAAAGGGTGAGGGGACAGGAGCTCAGCGCGCTCCGAAAATGGCGGAACCGACCCGCACGCTGGTAGCGCCGAAGGCGATCGCAGTCTCGAAATCACCGGACATGCCCATGGAGAGCCTGGAAAGGCCGCACTGGGAGGCGAGCTTTGCGAGCAGCGCAAAATGTGGCCCCGGGTTTTCGTCGAGCGGTGGAATGCACATGAGCCCTTCGATATCGAGGCCCAGTTCCTCGCGGCAGAAGGTGACGAAGGCACCGGTGCCTTCAGGGGCGATACCCGCTTTTTGCGGCTCAAGTCCGGTGTTCACCTGAACATAGAGGCGGATCTCCCGTTCCTGGCGCTTCATTTCGGCGGCGAGGGCGCGGGCGATCTTTTCCCGATCCACGGTCTCGATGACGTCGAAAAGCGCGACGGCATCGGCAGCCTTGTTGGATTGCAGCGGGCCGATCAGGTGCAGCTCGATGTCCGGCGTCCGGCCCTTCAGCGCCGGCCATTTCGATTGCGCCTCCTGCACACGATTCTCGCCGAACACGCGCTGCCCGGCGTCGATCACCGGGCCTATCGAGTCTGCGTCGAAGGTTTTGGAAACGGCGACCAGGCTGACGGCATTCTCCGATCGGTTTGCCGATTTCTCGCTCTTGCGAATCCGGCTCAGGACATCGTTCAACCGCTCTTCGACTTCCATCGCTATTCTCCTATGCAGATCGTCTCGACATCGTCGCCTTGCGGCTTATTGAATCTCGCGCTGCTTGCCAAGTCCGTGGGCAAGCGGAGCGGCTTGCCGGTTGGCCTTCGGCATCGTTCCGACTCCCGATCGGTTGCAGTTTAAGGCTGCGTGAGCCCTCAAAACTTGACGCTTGAGGCATTTCGTGGTGAAGGTCACCCAGCTATCACGCGCGGGCGCTCGCGCCCCGCAGAATTTCCGGAACATCGACAAAGACATGGCTACCGAACGATACAATCCGCGCGATGCCGAACCGCGCTGGCAGCAGCAATGGGAAGCGGGCAAGATCTTCGAGACGAAGAACGACGATCCGCGCGAGAAATATTACGTGCTGGAAATGTTCCCCTATCCGTCCGGACGGATTCACATGGGACATGTGCGCAATTACACGATGGGGGACGTGGTCGCCCGTTACAAGCGGGCGCGCGGCTTCAACGTACTCCACCCGATGGGCTGGGACGCTTTCGGCATGCCGGCGGAAAACGCCGCGATGGAGCGCGGCGTCCATCCGGCGAGCTGGACGTACCAGAACATCGCCTCGATGAAGGCGCAGCTCAAGGTCATGGGGCTTTCGCTCGACTGGAGCCGCGAATTCGCGACTTGCGATCCGGAATATTATCAGCGTCAGCAGCACCTCTTCCTCGATTTCCTGGAAAAGGGGCTGGTCTACCGCAAGCAGTCGAAGGTCAACTGGGACCCGGTCGACAACACCGTGCTTGCCAACGAGCAGGTGATCGACGGCCGCGGATGGCGCTCCGGCGCGCTCGTCGAACAGCGCGAGCTGACGCAATGGTTCTTCCGCATCACCGACTTCAGCCAGGATCTGCTCGACTCGCTCGATACGCTCGACGAGTGGCCGGAGAAGGTCCGGCTGATGCAGAAAAACTGGATCGGCCGCTCGGAAGGACTTTCGGTCCGGTGGGAGCTCGATCCGGCGACGGTTCCCGGCGAGGAGAAGGAGCTGACGGTCTATACGACACGGCCCGACACTCTCTTCGGCGCCTCCTTCCTGGCGATCTCCGCCGATCATCCGCTTGCCAGGGATGCTGCCGCGAAGAGCGCCGAGATCGAGGCATTCTGTGAGGAATGCCGTCGCGCCGGCACGTCGCTTGCCGCGCTCGAGACAGCGGAGAAGATGGGCATAGACACCGGAATTCGCGCGAGACATCCCTTCGATCCGGACTGGGAGCTCCCGGTCTACGTCGCCAATTTCGTGCTGATGGACTACGGCACGGGCGCCATCTTCGGCTGCCCTTCGGGCGATCAGCGCGACCTCGACTTCGCCCGCAAATACGGTCTCCCGGTCGTTCCGGTCGTCATGCCGAAGGACGCTGATCCTCAGACCTTCACCATCGGCGACGAAGCTTATGTCGGCGACGGCGTGATGATCAATTCCCGCTTCCTTGACGGGCTTTCGACGGAAGAAGCGTTCGAGACCATCGCTACCAGGCTCGAAAAGGATCTGCTGAACGGTACGCCCCGCGCGGAACGCAAAGTCAATTTCCGGCTGCGCGACTGGGGCATTTCCCGCCAGCGTTACTGGGGCTGCCCGATCCCGGTTATCCACTGCGACGACTGCGGGGTCGTGCCCGTTCCCAAGACGGACCTGCCGGTGACGCTGCCGCCGGACGTGACCTTCGACAAGCCCGGCAATCCGCTCGACCGCCATCCGACCTGGCGGCACGTCGCCTGCCCCCAATGCGGCAAGGATGCCCGCCGGGAGACGGACACGATGGACACTTTCGTGGATTCCTCCTGGTATTTTACCCGCTTCACGGCGCCTTGGGAGGATGGTCCGACCGACCCGAAGGCTGCCAATCACTGGCTGCCCGTCGACCAGTATATCGGCGGAATAGAGCACGCGATTCTCCACCTGCTCTATTCGCGCTTTTTCACGCGCGCGATGAAGGCGACCGGACATGTGGCGCTGGATGAGCCCTTCAAGGGCCTGTTCACGCAGGGGATGGTCGTTCACGAAACCTACAGCCGCGGCGAGGGCGCTCAGCGGGAATGGATTACGCCCGCCGAGATCCGCATCGAGGAAGCCGACGGCCAACGGCGCGCGGTCCACATTGAGACCAGCGAGGAGATCGCCATCGGCTCGATCGAGAAGATGTCGAAGTCGAAGAAGAACGTGGTCGACCCGGACGATATCATCGCCTCCTACGGCGCCGACACCGCCCGCTTCTTCGTGCTCTCCGATTCGCCGCCGGATCGCGACGTCATCTGGTCGGAGGCCGGGGTGGAAGGCGCCCATCGTTTCGTGCAACGCGTCTGGCGCCTGCTGAGCGAGGCCGCAGAGGGGCTGAGCGCCGCCGAGGCCGCGCCGGCAAGGGAAGGCGAGGGACTCGCTGTCTCCCAGGCGGCGCACCGCACGCTCAAGGCAGTAGAGGCCGACTATGACAAGCTCGCCTTCAATAAGGCGGTAGCGCGCATCTATGAGCTTGTGAACACATTGGCCGCACCGTTGGCACAGATTGCCGCCGGCAAGGCGGACCAGGCGCTCACAGCCGCCGTCAAAGACGCCGCCGGGATCCTGATCAGCCTGATCGCGCCGATGATGCCGCATCTTGCAGAGGAATGCTGGAGGGCGATCGGCGGCAAGGGCCTCATCGCCGAGAGGCCTTGGCCGAAGTTCGATGCGACGCTCGTCGTGGAGAACGAGATCACACTGCCGGTCCAGATCAATGGCAAGAAGCGCGCCGATTTGACAATCGCTCGCGACGCAGACCAGAGTGCGATCGAAAGTGCCGTGCTTGCGTTGGACGTCGTGAAAACTGCCCTCAACGGAAGCAATCCGAAGAAGATCATCGTTGTGCCTCAGAGGATCGTCAATGTCGTTGTCTGATTTAGCTGGCTTTCGTCGTCGGTCGCTGAGCTTTGTAGCCGGCGCATTGTCGCTCGCCGCTATCGGTGGCTGCCAGGTCAGGCCGCTTTATTCCGACGGTCCGACCGGCTCGGCTTCGACGGCGCTCGCCGCAATCGAAATTTCGGATGCCAACGACCGCGTCGAGCAAGAGGTCCGGAACGCTCTCGTCTTTCTAACCTCGCGTGGACAGGGCGAGCCGGTCAATCCGCAATACCATCTCGCGCTCAGCGTCTCGCACCGGACTATGGGCGTGCTGTACGAGAGCACGGATAACGACGATGACGACGACGATGCCGGAGCGGGCCGCGTCGTCGTAAAAGCCGATTACAATCTGACGAGAACAGCCACCGGCGAGACGGTGAAGGCGGGCAACCGCGCGGCCGTAGCGCTGGTCGACTTCCCCCAGCAGGAATTCGCCAAGATTCGCGCCATCCGCGATGGCGAGAATCGCGCCGCGAAGGAACTGGCGGAGATTATCGGCGCCGATCTCGCAGCCGCCCTCGGCCGCTGATCCGAACGTCAGATGAGCGAAATAAAGTCGCACGAGTTCGACAACTTTCTGCAGCGATCTGCGGCGGGCTACCGGCTTTTCCTGCTCTACGGTCCGGACCGAGGACTTGTGTCCGAACGCGCAACAGCGCTCGCCGAAACTTTCGGGATCCCTCTCGACGATCCTTTTGCCGTCGTCAAAATGGATGCCACGGGATTGCAGGGTGCCGGAAGCCTCCTTGACGAAGTGAATGCAATCGGCCTCTTCGGCGGCGAGAAACTGGTGTGGATGCGTGGCGCCTCCACGGAGAAGGCGCTCATCGACGCCCTGCAGTTTCTCGCGTCAGATCCCTCTGTCGGCGCCCGTCTCATCGTCGAAGCGGGAGATCTGAAGAAGGGAGCGGCGCTGAGGAAGGTTGGCGAGTCTTCCCGTTCCGTCGCCTCAATCGCCTGCTACAGCGACGACGCCCGTGGCCTGCAAGCCCTTATAGACAAAGAACTTTCCGATGCGGGCCTGCGCATCAGCCCGGCCGGGCGCGAGCGCCTCATGGACGCGCTCGGCGGCGACCGGATGGCCTCGCGCAACGAGCTTCGCAAGCTAGCTCTCTATTGTCTCGGCAAGGATATGGTCGACGAGGTCGACGTCCTTGGGATCGTGGGCGACGCCAGCGCCATCTCGGTGGACGATGCGGTCGATGCGGTGCTGAAGGGCGATCCTGACGCGCTGTTGCATGCTATGAAGAAAATAACCACGTCCAAGACGCCGCCGTTTCTCGTGCTTCAGGCTTGTCTCAGGCAGTTCCAGCAGCTCGACGTCATGCGCGCCGAAATGGATGCGAACCGCCAGCCTCCGGCCCAGGTGGTCGCGACCCTCGGGCGCGGCCTGCATTTCCGCCGCAAGCCGGTGGTCGAGGCGGCGTTGAAGCACTGGACCGCACCGGCGATCCGGCGCGAATTGAGCCGCCTGCAATCAACGATCTACCAAAGCCGCAGCCGCCAGAGCCTCGAGGAGAGCCTTGTGATACAGAATTTGCTGGCGATTACGATCCAGTCGGCTCGGCGCTGAGTTCCGGGACCCACCAACGCCGCCGCGCCACGCTTCAGCGCCGCTCGAGCAGCCTGCAGATCTCTTCCAGCTGATCGAGCGTCTTATACGTGATCTTGAGGTGGCCACCACTGGCCTTGTGGTTGACGGTCACCTCGAGGCCGAGACTATCCGACAAGGTCCGCTCCAAGGCCAGTGTATCGGCGTCCTTCTCATCGCGCTGGCGCGCTTTCGCATAATTGGGATCGTTCTGCGACCTTATGTCGTTCTGCGCCAACCTCTCGACTTCGCGGACCGAAAGTCCCTTTGCCACCACTGCGCGCGCCAATGCGACCGGGTCGGAGGTGGGTATGAGCGCACGGGCATGGCCGGCGGAGAGGCTGCCGTCGGACAGCATATCGCGGACTGGCTCCGGCAGTTTTAGCAGGCGCAGGCTGTTCGCAACATGGCTCCGGCTCTTGCCGATGATATCGCCGAGATCGTTCTGCGTGTATCCATGCTCCGCGATCAGCTGTTCGTAGCCAAGCGCCTCTTCG
Source organism: Sinorhizobium medicae (assembly GCF_007827695.1). Lineage (GTDB taxonomy): Bacteria > Pseudomonadota > Alphaproteobacteria > Rhizobiales > Rhizobiaceae > Sinorhizobium > Sinorhizobium medicae. Next base: position 338,924 of record NZ_VITA01000004.1, read on the forward strand.
AGGGGATTGAGGTCGGACCGCTGGACATTCTCGACAATCGCAATCTCAAGCGCCGTCCTGTCGTCCACATCGCGCACGATAACAGGTATTTCGGTGAAGCCTGCAAGCTGCGCCGCCCTCCAGCGCCGTTCGCCTGCAATAATTTCATAGCGGTCGGACCCAATCGTGCGGACGACGACTGGCTGGACGATCCCGTGCTGACGGATCGAGCTTGCGAGGTCCTGGAGCTCAGCCTCGTCAAACTGCCGCCGAGGGTTACGAGGATTGCGGGAAACGAACTCTATCGGGATACGCCGGTCCGCGCTGACCGGAGAGACGGGAGCACTGCCGGTTTGCAACGGCTGGTCCATTTCCCCGATTAACGCTGCTAGGCCACGACCAAGACGTCGCTTGGAGCTGTCATCGTTCATCTGACACCTGATTAATTACGGTTCCGAAACGGTCAGGCAGCCTTCCGCTGCCTCTCGCGTTGAATCACTTCCGAGGCAAGCTGCAGATAGGCCTGACTTCCGGCGCACTTCAGATCATACAAGATGGCCGGTTTGCCATAGGATGGCGCCTCGGACACCCGAACGTTGCGGGGGATCAGGGTATGATAAACCTTATCCCCCAGATGAAGGCGAACGTCGCTGACTACCTGTTGCGCCAGGTTGTTGCGCGAGTCGAACATGGTCAGAACGATGCCCTGAATATCAAGCGCAGGGTTCACCGTTCGACGAACCTGATCGACCGTCTCCAGCAGCTGGCTTAATCCTTCCAAGGCGAAAAATTCGCATTGGAGGGGGACGAGAACCGAATGCGCCGCAGCCATCGCGTTCATCGTCAAAAGATTAAAGGATGGTGGGCAGTCAACCAGAATATAGGAGTAGGCGAGTGCTTCCGCCGAACCCAAGGCCTTGCGCAACCGGAACACCCGATCCGACTCCTTGGCGATTTCCATCTCGACGCCGAGCAGATCCATCGTGGATGGAACAATGGACAGGTTCGGCACGGCCGTGTCCTGCGCGATCTCGGCGATGGAATGCGTGCCCATCATAAGCTCATAGGAGGAAAGGTGGCGCGCGCGCCGCTGTATACCAAGCCCGGTGCTGGCGTTACCCTGCGGATCAAGATCGACAATAAGAACTTTCTCGCCAATAGCGGCCAAGGCCGTCGCAAGATTAATTGCAGTGGTCGTCTTGCCGACGCCACCTTTCTGGTTGGCAATGGTGATGATCCGGTTCTTTGGGCCAAACATGTTTCGCTCGCCTATCACTTCGTCCGACGTGAAAGATTTGCGACCTCGAGCACGACTGAATCCGGCTCGACGACACTTGCGTGTTTTACCAGATCGAATTGAAAGCGGCTAACGGCTTTATCGATTTCAAGTTGATAATCCCGCCCTTTATGAAAAAACGCGATGGTTCGGGATGCTTCGACTGTCATCCAGGGTGCGCAATATTCCAGTAACTGGCTTAAATCGGAGAGCGCACGCGCCGATATGGCGTCGCAAGTGGGAATTTCAGCGGGCGCCTCTTCGATTCGAATCGGATGGACGGTCCCCCTTGCAGCGGTCTCGCGAAGCGCGACTCGCAGAAAGGCGGCTTTCTTGTTGTTGCTTTCGACCAAATGCACCCAGCCAGACTCTGTCTCGGAGAGGCAAATCGCAGTGATCACACCTGGGAAGCCGCCGCCGCTTCCGAGATCGACCCAGGTCTTGGGCGCAGGGGAGAGTTGAAAAAGCTGAATGCTATCGAGAATATGGCGGCGCCATAGATCGTCCAATGTGGAAGGGGCGACGAGGTTGATCGACCGCGCCCACTTCTGGAAGAGCGAAGCGAAGTGTTCCAGTTTCTCGACGGTTTCACGTGAAACACGCAATCCGTTCAGCGCTCGATTGAGACTCGTTTGCATTGCAGAACTCAACCCCCTACACGCTTCGAACGGCGGTCTTCTCGTCGCAGCCATGACAGGATCAGTGAAATGGCCGCGGGTGTCACGCCGTCGACCTTCATCGCCTGGGAAAGGTTGCGCGGCTTCTGCTGCGCGAGCTTCTGCTTCAGCTCATTCGAAAGCCCAGGCAGCGATTCGTAATCAAAAGCCTCGGGAATGGCTGTACTCTCTTCTCTCTGTACTCCGATGATGTCGGCGGCCTGCCGTTCCATATAGACAGCATAGGCCGCATCAATCTCCAACGCGGCGGCAACATCAGTCGCAATGGCCTGAAGCTCCGGCCAAAGCGGCCTCAGACCCTCGATCGATTGATCCGGATAGGAGAGAATCTCGAATGCCGTGCGGCGCTGCCCGTCCTGATTAAGCTTCAAGCCGAAACGCTTGCCTTCATTCGGTGTCACTGAAAGCGATTGCAGGAGCGTGCGACCGGCCTCATAGGCAGACTTCCACTGTTGAAAGCGGGTTAGGCGAGCATTGCCAACGCATCCGAGTTCGATACCAACAGGCGTAAGTCGCATGTCGGCGTTGTCCGCCCGCAGGGACAGCCGGTATTCAGCACGGGACGTGAACATGCGATACGGCTCAGCTATTCCTCTTGAAGTTAGGTCATCGATCATCACCCCGATATAGGAGTCGGTTCGGCTGAAGAAGAACGGAGCGCGTTCAGCTGCACGGAGCGCGGCATTCAGACCGGCGACGAGACCTTGCGCGCCAGCTTCCTCATAGCCGGTCGTGCCATTGATCTGTCCTGCAAGAAACAGCCCCGGCATCCTACGCACGCCGAGAGACGGTTCAAGTTCCCTAGGGTCTACATGATCATACTCGATGGCATAGCCCGGCTGAAGTATCGTGACCTGTTCAAGTCCTGGGATGGTCCGAATGAAGGCATCCTGCACATCCTCCGGGAGAGAAGTCGAAATCCCGTTCGGATAGACGGTGTCATCGTCCAACCCCTCCGGCTCCAGGAAAATCTGGTGCCCGTCCCTTTCACCGAAACGAACAATCTTGTCCTCAATCGAAGGACAGTATCGGGGGCCCACACCTTCAATTTGACCCGAGTACATCGCCGAACGGTGAATGTTGTCGGCGATAATCTTGTGCGTCGCATCCGTCGTCCGGGTCACCCCGCAGTCAATCTGACGGTTGACGATCGCGTCGGTCATGAATGAGAAGGGCACCGGATTTTCGTCGGGACCCTGACGCCCGACACGGCCCCAATCGATGGTACGTCCATCCAGGCGTGCCGGCGTGCCGGTCTTCAAGCGGCCAAGCTGCAGGCCGAAACGTGCCAGCGTTTCTGAAAGGCCGACGGACGGCTGCTCACCGACGCGACCGGCCGGCATTTTCCGATCACCTATATGGATAAGCCCTCTGAGGAATGTACCTGTTGTGAGGACTACGGATGCTGCCCGGAAGCTTCGTCCGTCCTTCATCACTGCCCCACAAACAACCCCGTCCTCCGTCTGCAGGTCAAACGCATCGCCCTCAGCGACGTCGAGATTCTCGATCGAAGCAATCTCACGCTGCATCGCCTCACGATATAGTTTTCTGTCAGCCTGCGTGCGTGGCCCCCGGACCGCAGGTCCCTTGCGTCGATTGAGCAGCCTAAACTGGATGCCGGCTGCGTCAGCAACGCGCCCCATAAGGCCATCGAGAGCATCAATCTCGCGGACAAGGTGTCCCTTGCCTAATCCGCCGATGGCGGGGTTGCAGGACATGACCCCGATCGTATCTTTCTTATGCGTGATCAGCAGCGTGCGCGCGCCGAGCCGAGCCGACGCCGCTGCGGCCTCACAACCCGCATGGCCTCCGCCAATTACGATGACATCATAATCCGCCATAGTATCGCTCCGAATTTACGCACATTTTGATCAAAAGTTCCATATCTTCGACTGGACGTTTCACGTGAAACGGCTCAATGACTCGCCTGCGTTGTATTCGCTCTCACAGGTAATAGTCTATTTTCCGATGCAGAACTCCGAGAATATCACGTCTAAAAGTTTCTCTACATCGACGCGTCCTGTTATTCTGCCCAGCGCGTCACCGGCTTGCCGTAGCTGTTCAGCCTGAAGTTCGAGCTCTCTGGCCTCCATGCTACGCACCAGCGCTGCGCCGGCCTGCCGCAAGCAATCGACATGACGCCTCCGCGATGGCATGGACAGGGCCGTATTGCCCGCCAGATCAGGGAGATGTGCCTGAAGCATAGCCAGCAACTTATCCATACCCTCGCCGGTTCTGGTCGAGAGAAACACGTCCGCCTCGGAAGTCTTCCAACGCGGCATCGGCCGATCAACTTTGGTAGCGACGCGTATAACCGGGACACTCTTTCCCGGCTGCCATTCGTCCAAGCGGAAATCACTCGGCTTTTCCGATAGCAGGAGCACAAGATCGGCATCGGCGATAACCTGGCGGGCACGCCGAATCCCTTCCCGCTCAACCACTTCATCCGTTTCGCGCAGGCCTGCCGTGTCGAAGAGCTTGACTGAGAATCCGGCTAACGAAAGGTCGACAGACAGAACATCCCGTGTCGTGCCGGCAATCTCCGTAACGATAGCTATATCCCTTTGCGCCAAAGCGTTGAGCAGGCTGGACTTGCCGGCATTGGGTTCGCCGGCAATAACGATTTTGAGCCCGTCACGAATGATCTCGGCGACACCAGCGCGGGCGATGTGCTCATCTATCTCTTCTCGCAGCCTGCCGATATCGGTCCAGATCGCCGCACTGACGGAACCCGGAATATCGTCCTCGTCGGCGAAATCGAGCTCCGCCTCGATCATGGCCCGTGCATGGGTCAGGCGTCGGGCCCAGCCCGCGTAAAGAGCCGACTGGCCTCCTCCGGACTGCTCAACCGCAAGTCGCCGCTGCATCTCCGTCTCGGCCGCAATCAGATCCGCCAGTCCCTCCACTTCGACCAGATCCAGCTTGCCGTTCTGAAAAGCTCGCCGCGCAAATTCTCCCGCTTCCGCATGCCTCAGCCCATCCATCGCGGCCAGCTCGTCCAGAATGGCACTCACCACGGCTCTTCCGCCGTGAACCTGCAACTCGCAGCAATCCTCACCTGTGAAAGAGGCCGGACCGGGGAAGTAGAGGACGAGGCCGCTGTCCAGGATGTCACTGTTTCGAGTCCGAATCGTTCTCAAGGTCGCAACACGCGCCGGCGGCAGTGGGCCACACAATCGCGCCAGGGCGTCGGCTGTTGCCGGACCACTGACGCGGATCAATGCGACCCCAGCCGGTGGCGAGCCGCTCGACAGCGCGTAGATCGTATCGGTGAATTGCATCGCTTACCGGTTCATCAATGGCGAACGGCGCTAAGCCGCAGGCCGGGCCTGCCGTCTCGGCTTCGTCAATATCGGAATCGGGCGTAGCCGGCAGGATGCGCGGTCACTGTACCTGCGAATTCCTCGGCATTTTCGGCCGTGAAGTTGGGCCTTATGCACGCGGCCGGATTGAAAATCAAGTACCGCGGTGCCTGCTATCGGGCCGCGTTTCACGTGAATCATTCGATGTGCCGAAACTGGCGGCAAGCAGGAAGCAAAGAAACCACGAGATCCGGGCGCAATCGCTCTTGCTTCGTCTCCCCGCCGTAATGGGGAGAGGTACCGGCAGGCGGCAAAAGCTGCCGCCTGTGGTTCATGCGCCGCTGTGGGGGCTTAAACCGCTCTCCCGCGGCTATGTATTCATCGAGTCGAAGAAGTCGCCGTTCGTCTTCGTCTGCTTGAGCTTGTCGATGAGGAATTCGATCGCATCGGTCGTCCCCATCGGCGCGAGAATGCGGCGAAGAACGAAGATCTTCTGCAGGTCCTGACGCGGGACCAGGAGATCTTCCTTACGCGTGCCGGATTTGAGAATATCCATTGACGGGAAGATGCGCTTGTCTGCCACCTTGCGGTCCAGAACGATTTCCGAGTTGCCGGTGCCCTTGAACTCTTCGAAGATCACTTCATCCATTCGGCTGCCGGTGTCGATCAGCGCCGTCGCAATGATCGTCAGCGACCCGCCTTCCTCGATGTTACGAGCCGCGCCGAAGAAGCGCTTGGGGCGCTGCAGCGCATTGGCGTCGACACCACCGGTCAGGACCTTGCCCGATGAGGGAACGACTGTGTTGTATGCGCGGCCGAGACGAGTGATCGAATCGAGCAGGATCACCACATCGCGCCCATGTTCCACGAGGCGCTTTGCCTTCTCGATCACCATTTCCGCGACCTGTACGTGGCGTGTTGCCGGCTCGTCGAAGGTCGAGGATACCACCTCGCCCTTGACCGAACGCTGCATGTCCGTGACTTCCTCCGGCCGCTCGTCGATCAGGAGGACGATCAGATAGCACTCCGGGTGATTCGCCGTGATCGAATGCGCGATATTCTGCAGAAGAACCGTTTTACCGGTACGAGGCGGCGCAACGATCAAGCCACGCTGGCCTTTGCCGAGCGGCGCGACCAGATCTATGACACGTGCCGACAGGTCCTTGGAGGTCGGGACCTCGAGTTCCATCTTGAAGCGCTCGTTCGGATAGAGCGGCGTCAGGTTGTCGAAGTGCACCTTGTGGCGGATCTTCTCCGGATCGTCGAAATTGATCGTGTTGACCTTCAGCAGTGCGAAATAGCGCTCGCCTTCCTTGGGTCCGCGGATCGGACCCTCGACCGTGTCGCCGGTCTTCAGCGAGAAGCGGCGGATCTGGGAAGGCGAAATGTAGATATCGTCCGGGCCTGGAAGATAATTCGCATTCGCCGAGCGCAGGAAGCCAAATCCGTCCTGCAGGACCTCGACGACACCCTCGCCGATGATCTCGATCTCCTGCTGAGCCAGCATTTTGAGGATCGCGAACATCAGCTCCTGCTTGCGCATCGTGCTGGCATTCTCCACCTCGAGCTCTTCGGCAAGGGCCAGAAGGTCGGTCGGAGTCTTGTTCTTAAGTTCTTGAAGCTTCATTTCAGCCATGAAGGGTCCGTGCTTGATCTGGGATTGGGAGCCGGCGCGATTTGTAAGGGAGCTGCAAGGGGGAAGAGGCAGGCTCTAAAACTTCGTCACTGGCCAAGGGGAGAAGGAGATGAGGGAAAATAGCGATTCACGTGAAACGCCGCAAGGGGTCGCTCCAAATTAGCTGCAACTATTGCAGCTGCGAATCGATTGAATTCAAAATGGCTTCACGACAACGAGGATGACAATGACGATCATCAGCAGGGTCGGGGCCTCGTTCATCAGCCTCCAGTAGCGGGCATCCCGGCGATTCTCGTCTCGCTGGAAGACTTTGACTGCGCGGCTGAAATGCACATGTACCATGGTCAGCAGAAAAACGCAGAAAATCTTCGCATGGAGCCACCCCCCGTGAAAACCGTAAACGCCCCAGGCGAGGTAAAGACCAAGCACCCAGGAGATCATCATTGCCGGGTTCATGATGACCTTGAGCAACCGCTGTTCCATCATCTTGAAGGTCTCCGACTGCTCCGATCCCGGTGCGGCGTCGGTGTGGTAGATGAAGAGGCGCGGCATGTAGAGAAGGGCCGCCATCCATGAGATCACCGCGATGACGTGAAGCGCCTTGATCCAAAGATAGAAATCGTCCGGCTGCCAAGCGAAGAGGCCGATCAGCAAGGCCGTAAAGGCGGAAAGCGCGATAGCAGCCCGAAACCGCGCCCGTCTGCCGGGGCCGCGGTCGGTTTGACGTTCGCCTCTCATCGGCGTCCTCGGACGCGAGACACAAGCGCGGCGACATGCTCCGGATCCGCGTCCGGCGTGATGCCGTGGCCCAGATTGAAGATCAGCGGCCCTTGCCCGAGGACGTCCAGGATACGGTCGATTCCATGCTCCAGCGCCGCGCCACCGGCCACGACCCGCACCGGATCGAGATTGCCCTGAACCGGCCCGTCCTTCTGCAGCTCCGCTGCGAAGGAGAGCGGCACCGACCAATCGAGGCCGATTGCGTCCGCGCCGGTCGCTTGCCGATAGTTCTTCAACAGGATGCCGGCGCCTTTCGCAAAGGCGATGATTTTCGCCGAAGGCCGGCGGGACCGGACCGAGGCGATGATCCGCCGGACAGGCTCCACCGCGTAACGTTGGAATTCTTCCTCGCCGAGCACACCGGCCCAGGAGTCGAAGATTTGCACCGCATCCGCACCGCGATCGATCTGTTCGACCAGGTAGTCGGCGGAAATATCGGCAAGCAGCGCCAGAAGCCGTTCAAAGGCCTTGGGATGACGATAGGCGAAGAGGCGCGCCGGCGCCTGGTCTGGCGTCCCGCGACCGGCGATCATATAGGTCGCCACGGTCCAGGGCGCCCCGCAAAAGCCGAGCAGCGTGATTTCCGCCGCCAATTCGCCCCTGAGTCGAGAGACCGTCTCGAAGACCGGGGCAAGGTGCTCGATGACGCCTGTCTGGCTCAGCTGCGCTATACCGTCCTCGTCGATCGGATCCATCCGCGGTCCCTGCCCCTCTTCGAAGCGAACATTTCGATTGAGTGCATCGGGAACGACCAGAATATCGGAGAAGAGGATCGCGGCATCGAAGCCGTAGCGGCGGATCGGCTGCAATGTCACTTCGACTGCAAGCTCGGGTGTGTAGCAGAGGTCGAGGAAGCTTCCGGCCTTTATCCGGGTTGCCCTGTATTCGGGGAGGTAGCGTCCAGCCTGCCGCATCAGCCAGATGGGGGGAGGCGTGAGCGATCTCCCGTTCAAAACCTCTAGCACTTTGCGATGCGTTCCGCTCACTTGCCGCTTCCTAATATAAAAATAAAACTGAATTTATAAGGTTTCTATTTCTTAGAGTCGGTGAGTATCAAGGATTAAAATCGATCCTCGTTCCATCCAGTCCGCCTCGATCGCCGGCAATCGGCCGGGAGAGATTCCAGGCAGATCACGGCCCAAGCGGGGAAAATTTGGGAAAACGCGGTAAAGTCAGAGACTTGCCAAAGGCCAGCAGCTTGCGCTTCCTGTGAATGGGGAGTCGATCGCGTGACAATTTGTCTTGGCGATGAGTCTTTTCCACATGCAAGGGAAAGCGATTTCCTGCGGGGGTCCGATTGTGAACAACTCGGCACTTTTCCACTTGCCTGATGGCAGGCGGCGCCGTTAGCTGTTTTTGTCCCGCCCTATCAACAGACCGCGGAGAATTGCGTGGAAAACCGAAAAAACTACTTCCACCTGCATCTTATCTCCGATTCGACTGGCGAGACCCTGATCGCCGCGGGACGTGCGGCGGCCGCACAATTTCAATCCTCCCACGCGCTGGAACATGTCTACCCGCTGATCCGAAACCGGAAGCAGCTGATGCAGGTCATGGAAGCGGTTGACGGCGCCCCGGGCATCGTCCTTTACACGATCGTCGACCGAGAGCTTGCCGGCCTCATCGATCAAAGGTGCCGTGAGATCGGCGTCCCTTGCGTCTCGGTGCTCGACCCGATCATCGAGCTTTTTCAATCCTATCTCGGTTCGCCTTCGCGCCGCCGCTCTGGCGCGCAGCACGTGATGGATGCCGAGTATTTTGCGCGCATAGAGGCTCTGAACTTCACGATGGATCATGACGACGGCCAGATCCCCGCCGATTTCGACGAGGCGGATGTGGTGCTCGTGGGCGTGAGCCGCACGTCGAAGACGCCGACGAGCATCTATCTGGCCAATCGCGGCATAAAGACGGCCAATATCCCGATCGTGCCGGGCGTGTCCCTGCCGGAGGGGCTGCTGACCGCGACGAAGCCGCTGATCGTCGGCCTCATTGCATCCGCCGAGCGGCTGTCCCAGGTGCGCCAGCACCGGGTGCTCGGAACGACGCAGAGTTTCCACGGAGAAGATTATACGGACCGGGCTGCGATCGCCGAGGAGTTGAAATATGCCCGCTCGCTATGCGCGCGCAACAACTGGCCGCTGATCGATGTGACGCGCCGTTCGATCGAAGAGACGGCCGCAGCGATCGTTGCCCTGCGGCCGCGGCTCAGATAGAGCGAAGCGGAAGGAATACAGCTCCAGGATTGCGGACAGAAACCGGAACGGAAAACATGAGACCCTCGCTCGTATTGGCATCGGCCAGTCCCTTCCGCCGCACTCTGCTCGTCAATGCGGGACTTTCGTTCGAGGCCCGGGCGGCTGAAATTGACGAGCGTGCACTCGAGCAGCCGCTCGAATCGTCGGGCGCGTCGCCGGCCGATGTGGCGCTTGTGCTTGCCGAGGCAAAGGCGAAGGATGTCGCGCGACATTTTCCGGGGGCTCTCGTGATCGGCTCCGATCAGACGATGTCGCTTGGAAGCCGGGTCTATCACAAGCCCCGGGATTTGGCGGAAGCCGCCGAACATCTCCTGTCGCTCTCGGGCAAGACGCACAGCCTCAACAGTGCGGTGGTGCTCATTCGCGATGACGCGGTTGTCTGGCGGCATGTTTCCACTGCAAGCATGACGGTGCGGCGGCTGAGACAGGGCTTCATCGATCGGCATCTCGAACGCGTGGGCGCCAAGGCGCTGACAAGCGTCGGCGCCTATCAGCTTGAAGGTGAGGGCATCCAGCTGTTCGAGAGGATAGATGGCGATTACTTCACCATCCTCGGACTGCCGATGCTGCCGCTCCTGTCCAGACTTCGCGAAATGGGTGCGATCGATGCGTGATTCACGTGAAACATTTGTTAACCATGCCTTCGTCGCGGGCTATCCGGTGAAGCATTCGCGCTCGCCGCTCATTCATGGCTACTGGCTGAAGCGCTTCGGAATTCAGGGAAGCTACCGTGCCCACGAGGTCACGTCCGACGCCTTCCCGGATTTCATGCGGCAGATCAAGGAGGGAACCGCCGGCTTCTGCGGCGGCAATGTCACGATTCCGCATAAAGAGGCCGCCTTTCGGCTGTCCGACCGGCCGGACGAATTGAGCGCCGAACTGGGGGCCGCCAACACGCTCTGGCTCGAGAATGGGACCATCCGCGCGACGAACACCGATGGTCGCGGTTTCGTTGCCAATCTCGATGAGCGCGCCAAAGGCTGGGACCGCATCTCGGCCGCGGTCATTCTCGGCGCCGGCGGTGCCAGCCGTGCGGTGATCCAGGCAATCCGCGACCGCGGGGTGAAGGCGATCCATGTGGTGAACCGCACGCCCGAGCGGGCGAGGGAACTCGCGGATCGCTTCGGTAGCGCGGTGCACGCGCATTCCATGGCCGCGCTTCCAGAAGTTCTTTCCGGCGCCGGGCTTTTCGTGAACACGACGTCACTCGGAATGGATGGCGAGCCTGCGCCGGCGATCGACTTTTCGAAGCTGGCGCGGGACGCCGTCGTGACTGATATCGTCTATGTGCCGTTGAAGACGCCGCTGCTTCGGCAGGCCGAAGAACAGGGCTTTCGCGTTGTCGATGGACTTGGCATGCTCCTCCACCAGGCGGCGCCCGGATTCGAAAAATGGTTCGGCCTCAGGCCGGTCGTCGACGAAGCGCTCAGAGAGATCATCATCAGCGATATGGACAAGCACGCATGATCATCGTCGGCCTTACCGGTTCCATCGGGATGGGGAAATCGACCGCAGCAGGGATGTTCCGGGAACTGGGCGTGCCGGTCAACGATGCCGACGAAGTGGTGCACCAGCTATATCGCGGGGAAGCGGTGGAGCCGATCGAAGCCGCCTTTCCGGGCGTCGCGAAGGACGGCACCATCGACCGGTCGGAGCTTTCGCAGCGGCTTGTCGCGGCTCCCGAGCGCCTTGCCGAATTGGAGCAAATCGTCCATCCCTTGGTGCGTGCCAGAGAGCAGGAATTCCTCGCGCGTTGCAAGGCAGCCGGCTCTCCTTTCGTGGTTCTCGACATTCCGCTGCTCTTCGAGACCAAGGCCGAGACACGCGTCGACCGCGTCATAGTCGTGACCTGCGATCCCGAGATGCAGAAAGAACGCGTCTTGAAACGCCCGGGAATGACGGCCGAAAAATTCGCGATGATTCTCAAGCGGCAGGTGCCGGACAGCGAGAAACGCAGCCGTGCGGACTATGTCGTCGATACCAGCGACAGCTTCGATGTCACACGGCAGCAGATCCGCGCGATCGTCGACGATTTGAGGGCGAATTAGCCGTTCGCCGCGGAAAGGTGCTCGTATCAACGGTGCAAAGCCTTCGCCGCAACTTCAATTGACGGTCGAATGACACTAAGAATGGAAAACAGCTTCGGGTGATTCGCTCCGAAACATCGTCTACAGGGCTCCCGCATGCGTGAAATCATCTTCGATACGGAAACGACCGGTCTCGACAACCGCGAGGACCGGGTCATCGAGATCGGCGGAATCGAGCTCGAGAATCAGTTTCCGACGGGGCGCACGATCCATATCTATATCAATCCGGGCGATCGCAAGGTTCATCCGGAAGCGCTCGCCGTCCACGGCATTACGGATGATTTCCTGAAGGACAAGCCGTCCTTCGCCGAGATAGCACAGGAAATCGTCGATTTCTTCGGCGATGCCCGCTGGGTCGCCCACAACGCGACCTTCGATATGGGCTTCATCAATGCGGAGTTTGAGCGGCTCGGTCTGCCGCCGGTTGGCAGCGACAGGGTGATCGACACGCTATCCCTTGCCCGGCGCAAGCACCCGATGGGGCCGAATTCGCTCGATGCGCTCTGCCGCCGCTACGGTATCGACAACTCCCATCGAACCAGGCACGGGGCGCTGCTCGACTCCGAACTCCTCGCCGAAGTCTATATTGAGATGATCGGGGGGCGCCAGGCGGCGCTGGGTCTCGTGATGACGGAGACGGGTGGACGGTCGCTCGAAGCCGACGACGGGCCGGTTATCATCGTCGGGAGGGAGCGGCCTTTGCGGCCACGGCTGACGGAGGCCGAAATCGCTGCTCATGCGGCGCTCGTCTCGAAGATCGGCGCAAATGCAATATGGGCAAAATTCAGCGAAGCTGAAGATATCCTGAGATCGGAAGCCGTTTAGCGCCTACGGCGCCGTGCAGACGCACAAAGGCCGCTGTAGCACCTTGATCTACTGCCCGTGGCAAAACGGTGGAGCACCGTTCCTATTTGCGAACTGGTTGTGCGGGCACGATACAAAAAACCCGGCTCGCTGAGCCGGGTTTTGCGGATATTTCAAAGCGGTCAGTTAGCCGTATCGTTGGTGTTAGCGACCTGCGCGCGCACCTTTTCCTCTGCCATGCGCTGGGCAAACATCTGCGCGAAATCGATGGGGTCGATCATCAGGGGCGGGAAGCCGCCATTGCGGGTGGCATCGGCTACGATCTGGCGCGCGAAGGGAAACAGCAGGCGCGGGCACTCGATGAAGAGCAGCGGCAGCATGTGTTCCTGCGGGAAGCCGGCGACACGGAAGACGCCGCCATAGGCGAGCTCGACGTTGAACAGCATCTTGTCGCCGTCCTTCGCCTGGGCGCTCAGCGACAGGACGACATCGAAATCATTCTCCGCAAGCGGATTGGCGTTGACGTTGACATTGATGTTGATCGCCGGAGAGCGGTCGCGGGCCTGGAGCGAGCGGGGTGCGCCGGGGTTCTCGAAGGAGAGGTCCTTGACATACTGGGCCAGGATGTTGAGCGACGGGCTTGGCTGTTGGGCACTGCCGTTGCCGTTGGATGCGGAATCAGTCGTCATAAGAGTTTCCTCGGACTTCGAAATGGTGAGGCCATCTAGCATCTCGGACTTTGGCTTACAACCCTCGTGGCCCGGCTCCGAGGCAAGGCGATTTAGCGAGACAGACGGTTCGTCGGTGGCTCTGGCCCGTCCTCGTCCTTCTTCTTGCGCGAGAATTCGTCCTCCTCGAGATCAATGATCAGCGGCCCGCGGCGGTCCTCCCGCCGAGGTCCCGAAGATCCGGGGTCAGTGGAGTGGGGACCAGAGGATTGAGGATTGGAGGATCCGTATCCGGGGGCGCTGCTCAATATCGTTATCCGGCTGCGCAGAAAGGCAGCGACGGCGCGACGGACCGGGGGCAGGAAGATGAAGACGCCGAGAATGTCGCTGATGAAGCCCGGCACGATCAAAAGAATTGCGGCGATGAACACCAGCACGCCTCCGAGGACGTCGAGCCCGGGATCAATGCCCGTTCGGGCCGCTTCCTGCACGCGCCGGAGTACGCTGAATCCTTGGATGCGCAGGAGCATGATGCCGGCGATGGCGCTTAAGAAAACAAGGAGAAGTGTCATCGCCACGCCGATTTCGCGTCCGACGGCAACGAAGCCGGCGATTTCGGCGAGCGGCAGCCCGAGAATGAGGAGCGGGATCAGGAAACGCATCGTCCGTGCTCGCAAGAAGGTGAGTGCAATTATCCGGTCTCCGGTTTATGGGTGCGACATCGTCGTTTGAATGGTCTATCCTTCCAGACTATATGGAACAGTACGAGAAATTCTAACAGCGGTTCCGGGTGGAAATGGGCTCTTTTGATTTCATCACATTTTTTTTCCTGATCGCTGCCGTGGTCATTTTCCTGCAATTGCGTAGCGTACTTGGTCGCAGGACCGGCAGCGAGCGGCCTCCTTTCGATCCATATTCCTCACGGGATATCGCTCAGGGTCCGGAGGCCAAGGATAACGGCAAGGTCGTTCAGCTTCCTCGACGCGACGGCGCGGCCGAAGACGAGTCCCGGTATGCCGAGATCGAAACGGTCGCCAAAGCCGGGACCCCGCTCAACGCCCAGCTGAGGGCCGTTACGGATGCGGATCCCAATTTCAATCCGGTCGAATTCCTCAACGGTGCGAAGATGGCCTACGAGATGATCGTCATGGCCTTTGCCGATGGCGATCGCAAAACGCTTAAGGGATTGCTGTCGCGCGAAGTCTATGAGGGCTTCGAGGCCGCGATCGCGGAGCGCGAGAACAAGGGCGAAGTCGTCAAGTCGACTTTCGTCGGCATAGACAAGGCCGACATCGTGCATGCGGAGATCAAGGACAGCGAGGAAAATATCACGGTCAGGATCATCAGCCAGCTTATTTCCGCAACCTACGACAAGCAGGGAAAGCTGGTCGATGGGGACGCCGAATCGGTTGCCGAAGTGAACGATCTGTGGACCTTCTCGCGTGACATCCGTTCACGCGACCCGAACTGGAAGCTGATCGCTACCGAATCTGAAAACTGACCGGGAAGCGGGCGGCCATGGCTTTTGATCTCGAGCCGGTCTCCTTTTCGGAGCTGCCAGGCTGGTTTGCGGACGACCCGGCGCCGGTGATCGCTTCACTTCGCCGCTGTCACCGGCATGTAACGACGGTGAAGCCGTATAAGACCGGTTCGCTCGGGCTTTCGGTGGAGGACATGTTGCCGGCCTTCGAGGCGGCGGGTGGGGATTTCGCCAATGCGGCGGCCGCACGTGCTTTTTTCGAGGCCTGGTTCGTTCCGTTTCGTATCCGCCCGAAAGGGAAACGGGCGGGCTTCGTCACCGCCTTCTACGAGCCCGAGATCGAAGTCCGGGAAGAGCCGGATGCGAATTTCCGCTTTCCATTATACCGGCGCCCCTCCGACCTCGTCGATATAAACGACGCAAACCGGCCGGAGGGGATGGACCCCTATTTCGCTTTCGGATGCCTTCGTGACGGCAGGATCGAAGAATATCCGGATCGCTGCGCCATCGAAGAGGGCTTTCTCGCCGGGCGCGGGCTGGAGATCGCCTATGCCCGCTCCAAGGTCGACGTCTTTTTCGTCCATGTGCAGGGGGCAGCCCGGCTGAACTATCCGGACGGGTCGCGTCGGCGCATCACCTATGCCGCAAAAACCGGGCATCGCTTCACCGCGATCGGCAAACTGTTGATCGAGCGTGGAGAGATCGACGCCGCCACCGTGTCGATGGCCAGTATTCGTGAATGGCTCGCGGCCCATCCGGACAGGACGGATGAGGTTCTTCGGCATAACCGGTCCTTCATCTTTTTCCGCGAGGCGCCGGTCGAGAAAGATGATCTCGGCCCCGTCGCTGCTGCCAAGGTGCCGCTCGAGCCGGGCCGGTCGCTTGCGGTGGACCGACTCATCCACACTTTCGGCGTTCCTTTTTACATCGCGAGCGAGACGCTGACCCATCTCGACGGAGGAAATTCCTTCGGCCGCCTGATGCTCGCGCTGGACACCGGCTCTGCCATTGTCGGCCCGGCCCGTGGCGATATTTTCACCGGTTCCGGCGACGCGGCGGGGGATCTCGCCGGTTCCGTGCGCAACGAAGCAGACTTCTTCATTCTCGTGCCCCTTGCGGCCGCGGCCCGATATCGCCGGCAGTCCAGTCATGGCTAGGGAAAAGAAACTCTCCGCCGAGGACCGGATTCTCTGGGGGAAGGTGGCGCGCTCGGCGCGCCCGATGCCCGGGCGGCTGGATGATCTCGAGGAACTGCTCGGCGGGGCGGCGGAAATCAAGGCCGTGCCTGGTCCGGAGGCGGACTCCTCGAGCGCCCCCGAGAAGATCGACAGAGGCTTTTCGATCAGCCGGGAGAAAATGGAACAGCGCCCGCATCATCCGCTGGAGCGGCCGGTCAAACGCAAGCTCGCTAAGGGCAGGTTGACGCTGGAGGCCCGTATCGACCTTCACGGCATGATCCAGAGCGAGGCGCACGGCCTGCTGCTGCAGTTCCTCCTCAGAGCGCGGGAGCGCGGTATGCGTCATGTCCTTGTCATAACCGGCAAGGGCACATCCCTTGGCAGCGACGGCGCCTTGAAGCGCGCGGTGCCGTTCTGGTTTTCGCTGCCGGAGTTCCGGCCGTTGATTTCGTCCTACGAACCGGCAGCGCGCAATCATGGCGGCGAGGGGGCGTTGTATGTGCGGCTGGCGCGGGCGAAGGAAGCGCGTCATGACCCCATTCGGTGAGGCCGTACGGGAGCTCCGGCGGCGCAAGGGCGTGACGCAGAAGGAGATGGCGGCGGCCATCGGGGTTTCGCCGGCCTACCTCTCGGCTCTCGAACATGGCAAGCGGGGCGCGCCGAGCTTCGATTTCCTCCAGCGCGTTGCCGGCTATTTCAACGTGATCTGGGACGAGGCCGACGAACTTTTCCGGATCGCGCATATTTCAGACCCGAAAGTGGTGCTCGACACCTCCGGTCTGCCGCCCGGTCATACCGCCTTCGCCAATCGTTTGAGCGGGCAGATTCGCAGCCTCTCGGCGGAGACGATCCGGGCACTGGAAGATGTTTTGGAAAAAGCCACATTTCCTGATAAGGACAGGGGATGAAAGCCCATCCCGGCGGCAATTTTTGCGTTCGGGATTTGGAACCGACGGACAAATTTCCTATAGTCCGCGAGGCATCTCGCGCTGTGATTCGCAATGGATCACGACGTCCGAAACCTGGAAAGACCTGAGCTCGAATGACCGAAATTTCTGAGACCGAAGCCGGCGCAATCGCCGAATATGGTGCCGATTCCATCAAGGTGCTGAAAGGCCTCGATGCCGTACGCAAGCGCCCGGGCATGTATATCGGCGACACCGACGACGGCTCAGGTTTGCACCACATGGTCTACGAAGTCGTGGACAACGCGATCGACGAGGCTTTGGCAGGGCACGCGGATCTGGTTACGGTGACGCTCAACCCCGACGGCTCCGTAACCGTGACCGACAACGGCCGCGGTATACCGACCGACATTCACAGGGAAGAGGGCGTCTCGGCGGCGGAAGTCATCATGACGCAGCTTCATGCCGGCGGGAAATTCGACCAGAATTCCTACAAGGTCTCCGGCGGTCTGCACGGCGTCGGCGTTTCGGTCGTCAACGCCCTTTCCGTGTCGCTGAAGCTCAAGATTCGCCGTTCGGGCAAGATCCACGAAATGAGCTTCACCCACGGCGTTGCCGACGGGCCGCTCAAAGTGACGGGCGACGCCGGCAGCGACACCGGGACGGAGGTGACCTTCACGCCGAGCGAACAGACCTTTTCGAACATCGAATTCGAGTTCGCCAGGCTCGAGCATCGCCTGCGCGAACTCGCCTTCCTGAATTCCGGCGTCCGCATCGTGCTGACCGACAAGCGTCATTCTGACATCAGGCGTGAGGAACTGATGTATGACGGTGGCCTCGAGGCCTTCGTCGCCTATCTCGACCGGGCGAAGAAACCGCTCGTGCAGAAGCCGGTCTCGATTAGAGGCGAGAAGGACGGCATCACCGTAGAGGTGGCCATGTGGTGGAACGACAGCTATCACGAGAACATGCTGTGCTTCACCAACAACATTCCGCAGCGTGACGGCGGCACGCATATGGCCGGCTTCCGTGCCGCGCTCACGCGTCAGATCACCTCCTATGCCGACAGTTCCGGCGTCACCAAGAAGGAGAAGGTGTCGCTCACGGGCGACGATTGCCGAGAGGGCCTGACGGCTGTGCTGTCGGTTAAGGTCCCCGATCCCAAGTTCTCTTCGCAGACCAAGGACAAATTGGTGTCCTCCGAAGTCCGCCCGGTCGTCGAGAGCCTGGTCAACGAGGCCCTGGGCGTCTGGCTTGAAGAACATCCTTCCGACGCCAAGATTCTCGTGGGAAAGGTCGTCGAGGCCGCGGCCGCGCGCGAAGCGGCGCGCAAGGCGCGCGAACTGACGCGCCGGAAGGGTGCGCTCGACATCTCCTCGCTTCCCGGCAAGCTCGCCGATTGCTCGGAACGCGACCCGGCCAAGTCGGAACTCTTCCTGGTGGAGGGCGACTCGGCGGGCGGCTCCGCCAAACAGGGCCGCTCGCGCGAAAGCCAGGCGATCCTGCCGCTGCGAGGCAAGATCCTCAACGTCGAGCGCGCGCGTTTCGACAAGATGCTGTCGAGCCAGGAAATCGGCACGCTGATCACCGCGCTCGGCACGTCGATCGGCCCGGACGAGTTCAATGCCGACAAGCTGCGCTATCACAAGATCATCATCATGACGGATGCCGACGTCGACGGCGCTCACATCCGCACGCTGCTGCTCACCTTCTTCTTCCGGCAGATGCCGGTGCTGATCGAGCGCGGCCACCTCTACATCGCCCAGCCGCCGCTCTATAAGGTGGCACGCGGCAAGTCCGTCCAGTATCTCAAGGATGAGAAGGCGCTCGAAGACTACCTGATCAATATGGGCCTGGAGGAGGCTTCCCTCGAACTCGCTTCGGGCGAGGTGCGTGCCGGTCAGGATCTTCGCGAAGTCATCAACGACGCGCTCCGGCTGCGGTCGCTGATGGATGGGCTCCACTCCCGCTACAACCGCTCCGTCGTGGAGCAGGCTGCGATTGCCGGAGCGCTCAATGTGGAACTGAACGGCCAACGCAACGAATATCAGCAGATCGCCGCTGAAGTCGCCCGCCGGCTTGACGTCATCGCCGAGGAGACCGAGCGCGGCTGGGCGGCAGAGGTGACCGCCGAGGGCGGCCTGAAGCTGGAGCGCATGGTGCGCGGCGTCAAGGAAGCGGCTGTGCTCGACATGGCGCTGATCGGCTCGTCCGATGCCCGGCATATCGACCAGCTCAAGAGCCGGTTGAAGGAAGTCTACGGCGCACCGCCGATGCTGCGCCGCCGCGACGGAACGCAGGAGATCAGCGGCCCGCGCGCTCTTCTGGACGCGATCTTCGCCGCCGGCCGCAAGGGTCTTACCATGCAGCGCTACAAGGGCCTCGGCGAAATGAACGCCGAGCAGTTGTGGGAAACGACGCTCGATCCGAACGTTCGCTCGCTGCTGCAGGTCAAGGTAAACGACGCTACGGATGCGGACGGTCTGTTCTCGCGCCTGATGGGCGACGAAGTGGAACCGCGGCGCGACTTCATCCAGGAAAACGCGCTGAGCGTCGCCAACCTCGATATCTGACATCTGATTCCAGCAAGCGGCTGCATAGCTTCGAAAGAGCAGGGCGGATCTCCGTCCTGCTTTTTCGTCGCTACGGCTCATTCGCCCTTGAAGTGCCCTTCGAAGACGAATTCGCTGAAAGGCCGGCGCTGGCTTGGTTTCTCGCGTTCGCGCAGGTCGTCCGGCAGGGTCGAGGGATCGGCGATGCGGCCGATCGCAACGGCTGCCTCTACCCGGTAATGCTCCGGCACGCCCAGCACCTGTATCGCCTTTTCCCTGTCGACGCCCGCCATAGCATGGGCATGCCAGCCGGAAAGCTGCGTCTGCAGCGCGAGTGCGAACCAGGCCGCTCCGGTATCGAAGGCGTGCGTATAGGCCGGCCGCACTTCGCCGGTCGACGTGGTTCTGTGGGTTTTCGAAAGGATGATGACCAATGCGGAGGCGTTCTTTGCCCAGCGTTGGTTGCCTTCGTCGAGGGTCGACAGCAGGCGAGCGAAGTGCCCGGTGCCTCGACGGGCATAGACGAAGCGCCAAGGCTGGAGATTGCTGGCCGAAGGGGCCCAACGCGCCGCTTCGAAAAGCGCGAGCAGATCCTTTTCGCCTATCTCCTCGCCGGTGAAGGCTCGCGGTGACCAGCGCTCCAGAAAGATCGAGTGTATGGGGTGATCGGCTTTTCTATGGTTGATTTCTGTCACGAACGAACATCCTTATTTCTCTAAAGCACCGCGCCGAGCTCCATTGTCGGGGCTCTGTATCGGCATATGGCATTGCCATCCGTGCGCATGAGTTCAGCATAAGCGGAAAGGACCGGTAAACGGCATATACATAATTGTCGAACCGGCAAAAAAAGTTGTATAACTTCTGTAGATTTTTTTGAGGAAGGACGCGCCATGAATTTGAAAGACCCGTCGCTGTTTCGCCAGGCCGCTCTTGTGGGCGAAACCTGGATCGAAGCCGATCCGAAAAACGCGATCGAGGTGAACAACCCTGCGACCGGTGAAATCATCGGCCATGTTCCGAAGCTCGGCGCCGCCGAGACGAAGGCCGCGATCGAGACTGCGGCACGGGTACAGAAGGAATGGGCCGCGAGGACCGCCAAGGAGCGTTCGGCGGTGCTGCGCCGTTGGTTCGAGCTGATGATCGAGAACAAGGACGATCTCGGCCGAATATTGACGAGCGAGCAGGGCAAGCCGCTTGCGGAGGCGACCGGAGAGATCGTTTACGGCGCCAGCTTCATCGAGTGGTTTGCGGAAGAAGCGCGTCGCATCTATGGCGATCTCGTTCCAGGCCATCAGAAAGACAAGCGCATTCTGGTGATGAAGCAGCCGATCGGCGTCGTTGCGGCGATCACGCCCTGGAACTTCCCGAACGCAATGATCACCCGCAAGGCCGGCCCCGCCTTTGCCGCCGGCTGCGCCATGGTCCTGAAACCGGCTGCACAGACGCCGTTCTCGGCCATTGCCATTGCCGTGCTCGCCGAGCGCGCGGGCATGCCGAAAGGGCTCTTCAGTGTCATCACCGGCTCGGCGCGGGAGATCGGCGCCGAGATGACGTCGAACCCGACCGTCCGCAAACTGACCTTTACCGGCTCTACCGAAGTCGGCGCGGAGCTGTATCGCCAGAGCGCCGCCACGATCAAGAAGCTTGGACTGGAACTCGGCGGCAACGCCCCCTTCATCGTCTTCGATGACGCCGATCTCGATGCGGCGGTAGAAGGCGCTCTCATCGCCAAGTTCCGCAACAACGGGCAGACCTGCGTCTGCGCAAATCGCATCTATGTGCAGGAGGGCGTCTACGACGCCTTTTCCAGGAAGCTTGCCGCGGCCGTCGGCAAACTCACGACCGGCAACGGTATGGAAGACGGCGTCATCCTCGGTCCGCTGATAGACCAGCCGGCACTTGCCAAGGTCGAGGAGCATGTGGCCGACGCGCTGGCGAAAGGCGCGCGCGTGATCGAGGGCGGCCGGCGCCATGCGCTCGGCGGTACCTTCTACGAGGCGACGGTCCTTGCGGACGTCACCCAGGAGATGGCGGTCGCACGCGAGGAAACCTTCGGTCCGGTGGCGCCGCTCTTTCGTTTCAGGGACGAGTCGGACGTCATCCAACAGGCCAACGACACGGAATTCGGTCTTGCCTCCTATTTCTACGCCAAGGATCTCGCCCGCGTCTTCCGGGTCGCGGAAGCGCTGGAATACGGCATGGTCGGCGTCAATACCGGTCTTATCTCGACTGCGGAAGCACCCTTTGGCGGCGTCAAACTCTCGGGGCTTGGCCGCGAGGGCTCGCGTTACGGCCTCGAGGAGTTCACCGAGATCAAATATGTCTGCCTCGGCGGTATCGCCTGAGGTTGCCTGCCCATCAAAGCCAAGCCGGCCGGAAAGTTCTGGCCGGCTTTTTCTTTTGTCGGTAAGAGGTTACGAACTCACGTTTTTGCCGGCGGATTACGGCAGACGGACTCGGACGCGAAGAGGAGAGCAATCGATGCCCGCCCCGAAAAATACCTTCAAAGCGGCGCTCCGCGAAAACCGCTTCCAACTCGGTCTCTGGGTGGCGCTCGCCAGTCCCTATGCTGCCGAAGTGGTGGCCGGCAGTGGATATGACTGGCTGCTGATCGATGGCGAGCATGCGCCGAACGACCTTCCGATGCTGGCGGCGCAGTATCGCGCCATTGCGGGCGGGGGCAGCCATCCGATCGTGCGCCTGCCGGTCGGCGACGCGGTCATGATCAAGCAGATCCTCGATGCCGGCGTTCAGACCGTGCTGATCCCGATGGTCGACGATGTCGAGCAGGCGCGCCAGCTCGTGCGCGCTGTCCGCTATCCGCCTCACGGCATTCGAGGCGTCGGTGCCGCACTGGGGCGGGCCACGAATTTCAGCCGGATCGGCGACTATCTTGAGAACGCCAATGACGAGATCTGCCTGCTTCTGCAGATAGAGAGCCGGGCAGGGCTCGAGGCGATCGACGCCATTGCCGCGCTTGACGGCGTCGACGGCCTGTTCGTCGGCCCGGCAGATCTTGCCGCTGATATGGGTTATCTCGGCAACCCCGGCCATCCGGAGGTGCGAACCGCGATCATCGACGCTTTTGAGCGCATTCGGCAGGCGGGCAAGGCGCGCGGCATCATGACCCTCGATCCGGCCCAGGCGCGCGATTATCGCGACCTCGGTGCCGATTTCATGGCCATCGGCACCGACGTGACGCTGCTCGTCAGCGCCTCGGAGCGGCTGCGCCTGGAGTTCCTTGGAGAAGCTGGACCGGCCCGGCGCGAAGCCGGCTACTGATCACGGGATCGATTGCAGCAGTGTCTCCCGCGCCGACTTCAGATGCCGCCGGCAGGCCTGCTCGGCCGACATGGGATCCCGCGACTGCAGCGCAGCGATATAGTCGAGATGCTCTTCGAGCGCACGGGCGTTGCGCTCGCGCGCATTCGCCTTGTTCCACTGGTAATGATAGTGGAAGACGATGGCGATGACATCGTAGAAGTCGATGATGAAGCGGTTGCTCGACGACTTGTGCACCAGCAGGTGGAGGCGTTCGTCGAGTTCGGAAAATTCCCCGTAACGCTCGTCGATGGCGGCGAGGATCTCGCGGTGCACCGCCTCGATCGTCCTCAGTTCCTCCCAGGCCGGATCCTCTTCGGGAAGGGAGACGAATCGGGCGGCCGAACGCAGCTCGAACATCTCCCTCACTTCCGTCAGTTCGAGCGCGAACTCGCGCGTGAACCCTTTCAGGACCCAATGACTGTTCGGCCGCTTCTCGATCAGGCCGAACCGGCTGAAGCGGATCAGGAATTCGCGAACGCTGGTGGTCCCCGTGCCGATCTCGCGCGCAAGCTCCAGTTCGTTGATCTGCATGCCGGGCTCGGCGCCGCCCGCAAGAATCCGGCGCATAAAGCTGCGCTCGATCCTCTCGGCGAGTGAATCGGTCTCCTCGCTCGGAAAATAGTCCGAGGGCTCAGGGTTTCGGAGCACTGTCTTGCTGCGCTTGTCCCAGGCAATCAGGCTCAGTTCCTCGCAGCGCGTCAGTATGGCGCGAACGGTCGTACGGCTGACGCCGAGCGCCTGGCCCAGCTCCGGTTCGGAAGGAAGAGTGGCGGTCTCTGCGAACAGCTCGAGGCAGCGGTTGAAAGCATCCTTGAATACGGTGTTCTGCTTCGCCATGGCTGGGTCTGTCCCGTTTCGGGTTGGTCGTGAAGGCAGTCGAAGCTTTCGTTCGGCAACGACCCGCCAGAGCCATAATAGCCATTGACGAACTTCTGTCTATTGTAGATAAAAGACAGAAGTGATGCCCGCCCAGATTGGGGAAACGTTCGGGAGGAGTTTGATTTGCCCGCACCGTCATCGATTCTTCTTTCAACTGACGACAACGTCGTCGTCGCCACCGCGGCGATCGCGCCGGGTGACAGGCTGGTCGGCGAAGTATCCGCAGTCGCGCGGATAGAGCCGGGCCACAAGGCCGCGGTCCGCGCGATCGAGGCAGGCGAGGCCGTGGTAAAATATGGTCAGGCAATCGGCCGTGCCACCTCGCCCATTGCCCCTGGCGAACACGTCCATTCGCATAACCTCGCCTTCGATCAGGGTCGGCTGGCCATTGGCGCTCCCGTTCCGCCGGAGGCTGCGAGCGAGGCCGACAGGACGCGCACATTCCTCGGCTACCGCCGGGCGGACGGGCGTGCGGCTACGCGCAACTATATCGGCATCGTCGCCAGCGTGAACTGTTCCACCACGGTCTGTCGCGCAATCGCCGATGAGGCGAACCGGCGCGTCCTGCCCAAGTATGAAGGCATCGACGGCTTCGTTCCGATCGTCCATGACCAGGGATGCGGCATGTCGTCCACCGGCGACGGAATGAAGAACCTGCACAGGACGCTCGCCGGCTATGCGCGCCACGCGAATTTCGGCGGCGTGCTGATGGTGGGGCTCGGTTGCGAGGTCAATCAGCTGACGCTCTACGGCCAGAGCGGAGCGGGGGCCGAGAAACGGCATTTCAACATTCAGGAGGCTGGCGGTTCGCGCCGCTCGGTGGAACGCGCCCTCGGCATTCTCGAGGAGATCGCGAAGGAGGTAGCGACAGCCCGGCGTGTGCCGATCCCGGTCAGCGAAATCATCGTCGGCCTGCAATGCGGTGGTTCGGACGGTCTGTCGGGCATCACCGCCAACCCGGCGCTCGGTGCGGCGGTCGATATACTTGCCGGCGCCGGCGGCACCGCCATCCTCTCCGAAACCTCCGAGATCTACGGGGCCGAGCATCTGCTGCGCAGCCGCGCGGTCAACGAGGCGGTCGCGGTCAAGCTGGACGGGCTGATCGCTTGGTGGGAAGATTATGTGGCGATGCATGGCGCATCGCTCGACAATAATCCTTCGCCGGGTAACAAGAGGGGCGGTTTGACGACGATCCTCGAAAAATCGCTGGGTGCCGTCGCCAAGGGCGGCCGATCGCCTTTGACGGCCGTTTATAATTACGCGGAACGCGTGACGGAGCCCGGCCTGGTTTTCATGGACACGCCCGGCTACGATCCGGTCTCGGCAACCGGCCAGGTCGCCGGCGGCGCCAACGTCATCGCGTTCACGACCGGACGCGGCAGCTGTTTCGGGTGTCGGCCGGCGCCATCGATCAAGCTCACCAGCAACACGGCGCTTTATCAGGCGATGGAAGAGGACATGGACATTGACTGCGGCATCATCGCATCGGGAGAAGCCACGATTGCAGGCATGGGCCGGGGGATCTTCGATCTGATCATAGAGACCGCCTCGGGCCGCAAGACCAAGAGCGAGCTTTTCGGCTACGGCGACAACGAGTTCGTGCCATGGCACCTGGGGGCAACGCTTTAGGCGGGGAGATGCGGGGCAGCACCAGGCGTATTAAGGGCGCAATCCTTGGAGGAGGAGGCAAGGGATGCAGACGAGAAGGATCGGACGGACCGCGCTTGCGGTGACCGAATACAGTTTCGGCACCGCCGGACTGGGAGGTCTCTACCGCGAATGCACCCGTGAAGCGGCAATGGCGACGCTCGACGCCGCCTGGGAAGCAGGGATCCGCTATTTCGACACCGCGCCGTTCTACGGGCTCGGCCTTGCCGAGCGGCGCGTCGGCGATTTCCTGCGCGACAAGCCGCGTAACAGCTTCGTGCTGTCGACGAAGGTCGGCCGCCTGCTTCATCCGGTGCCGGAGGACAAGGTTCCGGATTACACCTACGTCAAGCCGTTGAATTTCGACATCACCTATGACTACGGCTACGACGCAATCATGCGCTCGGTCGAAGTGAGCTATGCCCGCCTCGGCCTCAACCGCATCGACATCCTCTATGTCCATGACATCGGCGGCTACACGCACGGAGCGGCGAAAAACAACGTTTATCTGGAGCAGCTGCTGGATTCCGGTCTGAAGGCGCTCGAAGAGCTGAAATCCAGCGGAGTCATCTCGGCCTACGGTCTCGGCGTAAACGAGGTGCCGGTCTGCCTCGATGTCATGCGTCAAGCTGAAATCGACTGCATCCTGCTTGCCGGTCGCTACACGCTCCTCGACCGCTCCGCGGTCGCCGATCTGCTGCCGCTCTGCGCGAAGAAGGGAACCTCGCTGGTCGTGGGCGGTGTCTTCAACTCCGGCATTCTCGCAACCGGTCCGGTCGAGGGAGCACATTTCGATTACATGCCGGCGACGGAGGAGGTGCGCGCCAAGGTCGCGGCGATGGAGCGCATCGCCGAGAAGCGCGGCACGCCGCTCGCCGCGCAGGCCATGCAGTTTCCGCTGGCCCGGCCGGAAGTCGCCTCCGTCCTGCTCGGAACCGCAAAACCGGCCAGCCTCAAACGAAACATGGAGCTGCTGCGCTTCGAAATCGCGCCCGACGATTACGCCGCCTTCGAGCCTCACACGCTTGTTGCGCCCGAACTCGGGCCGGAGGCGGTAAGGGCCTGATCCCCGACGCCTTCGTGGAGAGACGTTCATTTCATAAGCACCGGACCGCATGCACCTGGCGGTCCGTCTCGATAAACGGAACGAGGTGTGATTTAAGAGGAGAACCCTGATGAGCATAGCCAAGCGCATTCTTTCCCGCCGGGCCTTCAATGCCCTGGCCGGCGCCGCATTCGTTGCAGCAATGATGCCTGCGACCTCTTTCGCGCAGGACGTCACGATTCCGATCATCGTCAAGGACACCACGTCCTTCTATTGGCAGATCGTCCTTGCGGGCGCGCGCGCCGCCGGCAAGGACCTCGGCGTCAATGTGCCGGAACTCGGAGCCCAGTCGGAAGCGGACATCAACGGCCAGATCACCATCCTCGAAAACGCCGTCGCGAGTGCCCCGGCAGCAGTTGTGATCGCTCCGACGGAGTTCAAGGCACTCGGCAAGCCTGTCGACGAGGCCGCCAAATCGGTTCCGGTGATCGGCATCGATTCAGGCGCCGATTCCAAGGCGTTCACCTCGTTCCTGACGACCGACAATGTCCAAGGCGGGCGCATCGCCGCCGACGGCCTCGCGGCTGCAATCAAGGAGGCGACCGGAAAGGAAGAGGGTGAAATCGCGATCATCACCAGCCTGCCGGGCGTCGGCTCGCTCGATCAGCGCCGCGAAGGTTTTCTCGATCAGATCAAGACGAAATATCCCGGTCTGAAAGTCGTCGCCGACAAATATGCCGACGGTCAGGCAACGACCGGTCTCAATATCATGACCGACCTGATCACAGCCAACCCCAACCTCGTCGGCGTTTTCGCATCCAATCTGATCATGGCGCAGGGCGTCGGCCAGGCGATCGCCGAGAACAAGCTCGGCGACGAGATCAAGGTGATAGGTTTCGACAGCGACGAAAAGACGGTGGGTTTCCTCAAGGAGGGCGTGCTGGCCGGCCTCGTCGTCCAGGATCCCTATCGCATGGGCTATGACGGCGTGAAGACGGCCTTGGCAGTCTCCAAGGGCGAGAAGGTCGAAGCCAATGTCGACACCGGCGCGAACCTGGTCACCAAGGCCAATATGAGCGAGCCGAAGATCGACGCGCTCTTGAACCCGAAGGTCAACTGACGAAAAGGAAATGCGCGGCGCTGTACGGCAGAGTCGCGCTTTCTTCCGCAATTCAAGAAACTCCGCAACGGCCGGGAGGGCCGGCCGCTGTGATCCGGAGTGGAGGAGACTGCGATGATAGGGCTTCAAGAGGTCAGCCATCGCCATGACGATCAGGTGAGGGCGGCAGGCAGCCATCCCGTTCCGAAGGGTGAGCCCATTCTGGAGCTGCGCGGCCTGCAGAAAAACTACGGTGCGGTAGAGGCGCTGAAACCCGCGAACATGACCTTCCTCTCGGGCGAGGTACACGCGATCGTCGGCGAGAATGGAGCCGGCAAATCGACGCTCATCAAGCTCCTGACCGGGGTCATTGCCCGCAGTGCCGGAGAGGTCCGCTGGTGCGGTGAAACGGTCGAGCTCGCCACGCCCAACGAGGCGATCGCGCGCGGCATCAACGCGGTTCATCAGGAGGTGGTTCTATGCCCCCATTTGAGCGTTGCGGCGAACATGTTCCTGGGCGACGAGATGAGCCGGCGCGGGGTGATGCGCAAGCGTGCGATGACCGATGCGGCCCAGGGCGTGCTCGACGACCTCGGTTTCAATCTTCCGGCAAATGCCGAACTAGGCAGCCTGACGATCGGCCAGCAGCAGCTGGTCGCAACCGCGCGGGCGGCGATGCGCGGCACGCAGTTTCTCATCTTCGACGAGCCAACCGCCTATCTCACACGACAGGAGTCCGCCCAGCTGTTCCGCCTCATTCGCCGGCTGCAGAGCGAAGGCGTGACGATCGTTTATATCAGCCACCGGTTGGAAGAAGTGTTCGAGCTCGCCGACCGGGTTTCGGTGCTGCGCGACGGCACGCATGTCGGCACGCGCGCAATTTCCGAGACGAACGAAACCGAACTGATCGCCCTGATGATCAACCGTTCGATCGAGCAGATCTATCACAAGGAGCATTTCGAACGGGGCGAAACGATCGTCGAGACGCGCGGCCTGTCCGGCCCCGGTTTTCGCGAGATATCGCTTTCGGTCAGGGCCGGTGAAATCGTCGGTCTCTACGGTCTGATCGGCGCCGGCCGGAGCGAATTCGCACTCGGCCTTTACGGGCGCAATCCGGTGAGTGGCGGAGAGATATTCTGGCAGGGCCGCAAGACCGCCATAGCCAACGAGCGGGATGCGATGGAACTCGGGATCGCGCTGGCGCCGGAGAGCCGGCGCGACCAGGGCTTGTGCCTCAACCTGCCGATCGGCCTCAACATCAACTTGCCCGTTTTCAAGAGGCTGACACGCGGCTTGACGATTAACCGCGCCGAGGAGGCCTCCAATGCCGACCGTCAGATCAGAGACCTAAATATCAAGACGCCGTCGCGGCGCGTGCTCGCCTCCGCCATGTCCGGAGGCAACCAGCAGAAGATCGTGATCGGCAGATGGCTGAGCCATGGCGCAAAGCTCTTCATCTTCGATGAGCCGACCGTCGGTGTCGACGTCGGCACCAAGGCGGAAATCTACCGGCTCTTTGCGCGGCTTCTGGAGAATGGTGCGGGGATCATCCTGATCTCCTCCTATCTGCCGGAGGTCTATGAGCTTGCCGACCGTCTGCACGTGTTCAGGCAGGGGCGGCTTGTGGCGAGCCACGATTACCGTGGCGCTAGCCATGAGGAAGTACTCGCGCAGGCGATCAATGCCTGATCGGCCCGAGGAAAACCACAGCAGGGGAGGAAAACTATGAGTGTGGAAACCGTCGAAAGCGCGGGACCGAGGCCGAAGAAAGGCGTCAGCATCCTGTTCGGCCTGACGCTTCTGGGATTGCTGCTTGCTCTCTGGCTGGCTTTGGGTGTATCGACCCAGGCTTTCTGGACGCCGAACAACATCAGCAACCTTCTGCGCCAGGGCGCGATGACCGCTATTCTCGCCGTCGGCCAGACCTTCGTCATCATTACCGCGGGAATCGACCTGTCGGTCGGCGCTGTGGTCGGTTTTACCAGCGTTATCGTCGCCTGGCTGCTCGCGGCAGGCGTTCCGCTCTGGCTCGCGATCATCGCGACGCTGGCGATCGGGGTGCTGATCGGCGCCTTTCATGCCTTCGGCATCGTTCGCATGGGGCTGCCGCCCTTCATCATCACGCTGGCGACGCTGACATCGCTTCGCGGCATAGGTCTCCTGATCACCAATGGCTCGACGATCTCGATCACCCACGATGCCTTCACCACGTTCTCGCGCGCCGATTTCCTCGGAGTTCCCAGTCTTTTCTGGATGGTGATCGTCGTTGCCATTCCGGCTTTCGTCTTTCTGCATCTGAGCCGCTTCGGGCGCTATCTTTTCGCGGTCGGCTCCAATCGCGAGGCGGCGCGCCTCTCCGGCGTCAACGTCGACCGTACGATCTATCTCGCCTACATCCTGTCATCGACCTGCGCCGCCTTTGTCGGGTTGCTGCTCGCCTCGCGCATCGGCATCGGCAACGCCACGCAAGCCGAAGGATGGGAGCTGCAGGCGATCGCGTCCTCGGTCATCGGCGGCACGAGCCTTTTTGGTGCCGTCGGCTCGGTTCACGGCCCCCTTCTCGGCGCCTTCATTCTCGCCACGATCAACAACGGCGCCAACCTCCTGAACGTCAACTCCTTCTGGCAGCGCATCATCACGGGCCTGCTGATCATCGTCATCGTCTATTTCGACCAGTTGCGGCGGCGGGGCGCGCGATGATGGCCGCCCGCCCGCACCCGGCCGCAAGCAAACTTCGGAGCACCACGTGAAAGCCGTCCTATGTTCAGAGCCGGGCCACATCGCCCTTGTCGCCCGCGATGCGCCTGAGGCACCGCCGCCCGGCTCGGTGCGCCTTGCCGTCAGCCGCGTCGGCATCTGCGGCACCGATTATCATATCTTCGAGGGCAAGCACCCCTTTCTCGAATATCCGCGCGTGATGGGCCACGAAATCTCGGCGAGAGTGATCGAGGGCGGTCCCGGCACCCGGCTCACGCCGGGAACGCTCGTCGTCGTCAACCCCTATCTCTCCTGCGGAACTTGCAGCGCCTGCCGCAAAGGCAAGCCGAACTGCTGCACGGCGATCCGCGTTCTCGGCGTCCACACCGACGGCGCGTTCTGTGAAGAAATAGTCATGCCCGAACAGAACCTTTATCCGGCTGATGGCCTGTCGCCCGAAGCCGCCGCCGCCGTCGAGTTCCTGGCCATCGGCGCGCACGCCGTCCGGCGTTCGGCGGTAGGCAAAGACGTCCGTTCGCTGGTGATCGGTGCCGGGCCGATCGGACTTGGTACGGCCGTCTTTTCCCGGATCGCCGGTCATGACGTCAGGCTGCTCGACACGAGCGTGGAGCGACTGGCCTTCGCCGCCGAAAAGCTCGGCTTCTCCCCTGGCATCCTCGCGGGTGACGATGCGGCGCTTGCGCAGGCAACCGGCGGGGATGGTTTCGACGTCGTCTTCGACGCCACCGGCAGCGCCCGGTCCATGGAACGGGCATTTGCCCACGTCGCCCATGGCGGAACGCTGGTCTTCGTCAGCGTGGTCAAGGAAGAGATCCGCTTCTCGGATCCCGAATTCCACAAGCGGGAAATGACGCTTGTCGCAAGCCGCAACGCCACGCGCGAGGATTTCGATCACGTCATTCAGTCGCTTTCGGCGGGGCTCGTTCCGATCGAGGCGCTCGTCACACACCGCACAACGCTTGAGGACCTCGCCCATGACCTTCCGCGCTGGGCCCATGATAAGACGGGGCTCGTCAAGGCAGTAGTCGCGGTAAGCGCCTGCTAGCCAGGCCGTCGCCATCGGCACCTGCTTGCCGCCGCATGCAGGGCGTCGATTTTGTCCGGCCATAGATCGAAGGGTAAAGGTATAGACTTAACTTTCCGGGAGCTTGTCCGGCCACTGTTGCGCAGCGTGCAGGACACGAAGGATGTGGACTGTCGTTTTGGCCACGGCATAGCCAGCGATATAAGGCGTGCCGGTAATCACAAGCTCGCGAGTCCCGGCAACCCTGCCGGGACGGTCACTTTCCGGAAATTCCCGCAGACGGCGTACAGCGGCCGCGATCCGTTCAGCGACTGCGGCGGAGGGATTATCGGCCGATGTGCGTGAAAATGCCGTCGCGGTCGAGGAGCGCGAAGGCGGACCATACGAGATCACGAGTTCTGGTTGCCCGCCTTGTGGCGTGCCGCCGCACGCGGCTCCGCGAAATGCGCCTCTGCCTCGTGATCTGGAACATCGGGTCGGGTATCGTTCAGCGCCTGCAGCACTTTAGCCCTGAACCAGGCGTCATGGGCCTCGCTGCCCGTCACCAGCTCGAGCGGCAGCACGCCTTCATTGGCGGTTCGGGTGAGCAGGATCCGCACGACGTCGGAGACCGTCAGCCCCATGCTTTCGAGCACGGCGGATGCACGATCCCGGACTCCGGCATTGATACGGGTCTGAACCAGAGCATTCGCGGCCATTATCGCCTCCTTTCATCGATCTAAATGTAATGCAATGAATGCTCAATGCCAGTCTTCTACAGGCCGCAGATGCGGCACGCATGCCCGATGAAGGACGTAAAACACGGTTACTTGTTGCGCTGCACAAGAATGGTGCTAGTCTGGCAGCGATTGCGGAAATCACGATGGACAACCGCAAGCGTCGGACTGGGAGCGGCGTTGTCTTTGATCTGAAACAAGGGGTACGCGCCCATGTTCTACCAGTTTTACGAGTTGAACCATGCAATGATGGCTCCGTGGCGCACTGCGGCTGACGCCATGCGGCTGGCCTTCAGCAATCCGATGAATCCGGTCTCGCATACGTATTTTGGCCGAGCCGCCGCCGCAGGGCTGGAGGTGTTCGAGCGCGCCACCCGCCGCTACGGAAAGCCGGAATTCGGATTACCGGAAACCGAGATCGACGGCCAGCCCGTGGCGGTGCGCGAAAGAATCGTCTGGCGTCAGCCGTTCTGCAACCTCATACACTTCGAACGCAGGCTCCCCAAGGACCGCGCTCCCGATCCCAAAGTGCTTATCGTCGCGCCGATGTCCGGCCATTATGCCACGCTCCTGCGCGGAACCGTGGCGGCAATGCTGCCCCATTCCGACGTCTATATCACCGATTGGATCGATGCCCGAATGGTCCCGTTGAGCGAGGGAACCTTCGATCTCGACGACTATATCGACTACGTCATTCAGATGCTGCACTTTCTGGGACCGGATGCGCATGTGATCGGCGTGTGCCAGCCGGCCGTTCCGGTCCTGGCGGCCGTCGCGCTGATGGAGGCGGAGGATGATCCGCTAACGCCCTCGACGATGACACTGATGGGCGGTCCGATCGACACGCGCATCAACCCGACGGCGGTCAACCAGCTGGCGAAGGAGCGGCCGCTCGACTGGTTCCGCGACAATGTCCTCATGCCGGTGCCATGGCCTCAGCCCGGTTTCATGCGGCTGGTCTATCCGGGTTTCCTCCAGCTCTCCGGTTTCATGTCGATGAACCTCGACCGGCACTTGATGGCCCACAAGGAGTTCTTCGCTCATCTGGTGAAGAACGACGGGGATGCCGCCGACAAGCACCGCGAATTCTACGACGAGTATCTCGCGGTGATGGACCTCACCGCGGAGTTCTACCTGCAGACGGTGCAAGTCGTCTTCATGCAGCACGCGCTGCCTAAGGGCGAGATGATGCACCGGGGCAAGCGCGTCGATCCTGCGTCGATCCGCCGGGTGGCGCTGTTGACCGTCGAGGGTGAGAACGACGACATCTCCGGCCTCGGCCAGACCGAGGCAGCGCAGACGATCTGTAACAGCATTCCGGATCATATGCGGCAGCACTACATGCAGCCCGACGTCGGACATTATGGCGTGTTCAATGGATCGCGCTTCCGTCGCGAGATCGCACCGCGCATCGTGGCGTTCCAGCGGCAGCATTCGCGCCATGCGAAGCCGGTCAAACAGCTCATCAAGGGCGGCAAGTCGGCCTGAGGCGCCGGCGAAGACCTTTGATCTGCCGGGCAGACTATCTTTTCAAGGTGTTGTGCATTCGTTTTGACGCAGCAAAGTCAGGGGGTTGTCCGATTCCTCGATGCGATGTCTTGCGCATGGACGGTGGGTTTCCCACATCGTTTTCATCGGGCCGCGAAGGGCGGCCCACTGACTGCGAGGAATCCTGAATATGAACCAATCTGCACTGATCCGTCCGGACTGGACGCCTGCGACCATTGCATTGATGGTGCTGGGTTTCGTTGTGTTCTGGCCGCTGGGCCTGGCAATGCTTGCCTATATTCTCTTCGGCGACAAGCTGCGGGCCTTCAAGAAGGACGCCAACGAAGGAGTCGATCGCATGTGTGCCGGCTTCAAGCGAACCAATTGGGGTCAACGGACACATCATCGCACCGGCAATGTCGCTTTCGACGACTGGCGGACTGCGGAACTATCCCGTCTCGACGAAGAGCGCCGCAAGCTTGACGAGATGCGCGAGGAATTCGACGGTTATGTGCGCGAGCTCCGCCGCGCAAAGGACCAGGAGGAATTCGACCGCTTCATGCGCGAGCGCAAGAGCGGCCGCCCAGGTCCGGAAGCCGGCTTCGAATCGAGCTGATCGATAAGTCGGAGGGGTGGAACCGCATGGCGCCATCCCGTCATGATCCGGCGTTTCATGTGAAACGCCGGATTGCCTATGTCTACCTGCCAACGTGCCCGCGAATCGGTTAAAACGGCCCCATGTTCTCATCTCTCAAGCGGCGCCGTGTCAGAGGACCGTCACTTGATGTCGTTCGTGACATCGAGGTCGCCGGCAAGGTCCTTCCCCTGACCATTCGGGAAAATGCGCGCGCGACGCGGATGACGCTTCGCATCGAGCCCGGTGGCAGGGCGCTGAAGCTCACCGTGCCGGAAGGTCTGCCGGAGCGTGAGGTCAGCGCCTTTCTCACCCGCCATCAGGGCTGGTTGATGACCAAGCTTGCCCGCTTTTCCGGCGAGAGCGAGATCGAGGATGGCGGCAGCATCCTCATCCGGGGCATTGCTCATCGCATCGAGAGGACCGGCCGCCTGCGCGGTTTGACCGAGGCGGTCGTCATCGACGACGAGGCAGTGCTGAAAGTAGGCGGCGCCGAGGAGCACCTGCGCCGGCGGATTGCCGATTACCTGAAGAAGGAGGCGCGCGGCGAGCTCGAGCGTCTCGTCGCCATTTATACCGGCAGGTTGGGGCGCAAGGCGCGCTCCATCAGCCTGAAAGACACCCGAAGCCGCTGGGGGTCCTGTTCCGCCCAAGGCGATTTGAGCTTCTCCTGGCGTATCGCCATGGCGCCACCGAAGGTGATCTCCTATCTGGCGGCGCACGAAGTCGCCCATCTTCAGGAGATGAATCACGGGCCGGGCTTCTGGGCGCTGTGCGAAGGCCTTTGCCCTGAAACGAAAGACGCCAAGCACTGGCTGAAGCGCAACGGCACCATGCTGCATGCGATCGATTTCAGCTAGGTGAGGGCATCCTTGTGCCGCCAGGCGGACGAGGAGGCGCCCGCATGGTTCGTCGAAAAACGCCGGGTGCCCGCCGCCGCATTCTTCCTAACAATAGCCACGGCAACGCAACGGTTTTGCTCGACTCTGGCGGCATTTCATGCAAGGTCGCTTTCCATGAAAACGGAAGTGAAGATTTGCGGCTTGAAGACGGCCGAGGCCCTGCAACGTGCCGTTGCGCTCGGTGCTTCCCACACGGGTTTTATCTTCTTTCCCAAGAGCCCACGCAATATCGAGCCGGATGACGCCGGCCGTCTTGCCGAGCTCGCCCGAGGAAGGGCGAAGATCGTCGCGGTCACTGTCGATGCGGATAATGACGATCTCGACGAAATCGTTTCGGCGCTTCATCCCGAGGTGCTGCAGCTTCATGGTTCTGAGAATCCGGAGCGCGTGCTTGCGATCAAGGCTCTTTACGGCCTTCCCGTCATCAAGGCGCTCCCGATCCGCGAGGCTTCCGACCTGGAGCGGATCGCGCCCTATATCGGGATCGCCGATCGTTTTCTCCTGGATGCGAAGCCGCCGGCTGGTTCCGACCTGCCGGGTGGAAACGGGGTTTCTTTCGACTGGAGACTCCTCGACGCGCTTGACGCGAACGTCGATTACATGCTTTCCGGTGGATTGAATGCGAGCAATGTCGAAGACGCGCTTGCGCTGACCGGCGCGCGCGCCATCGATACCTCCTCCGGGGTCGAAAGCGCACCGGGCATCAAGGATCTGACGCTCATGGATGCGTTTTTCGAGGCGATTCGCCGAGCGGAAGCTTAAGCCACGATCAGGGAGCAAGACGTGAATCAGCCGCCTAAACCGAATTCCTTCAGATCCGGACCCGATGAAGAGGGCCGTTTCGGCATATTCGGTGGCCGCTTCGTCGCCGAGACGCTGATGCCGCTGATCCTCGACCTCCAGGACGAATGGGCGAGGGCAAAGAATGATCCGGCTTTCAAGGCGGAGCTGGAAAATCTCGGCAGGCATTATATCGGCCGGCCGAGCCCGCTCTATTTCGCCGAGCGCCTGACGGCCGAACTCGGCGGCGCGAAGATCTACTTCAAGCGCGAGGAGCTCAATCACACGGGCTCCCATAAGATCAATAACTGCATCGGCCAGATCCTGCTTGCCAAGCGCATGGGCAAGACCCGCATCATCGCCGAGACCGGCGCCGGCCAGCATGGTGTGGCATCGGCCACCGTGGCGGCGCGTTTCGGGCTGCCTTGCGTCGTCTATATGGGGGCGACAGACGTGGAGCGGCAGGCACCGAACGTCTTCCGCATGAAGCTTCTCGGCGCCGAGGTGAAGCCGGTGACTGCGGGTCACGGCACCCTCAAGGACGCCATGAACGAGGCGCTGCGGGACTGGGTGACCAATGTCGACAGCACCTATTACCTGATCGGCACGGCCGCCGGCCCGCATCCCTATCCGGAGATGGTACGCGACTTCCAGGCGGTCATCGGCGAGGAAGCCAAGCAGCAGATGCTCGAAGCCGAAGGCCGGCTTCCGGACCTCGTGGTTGCAGCGGTCGGCGGTGGGTCAAATGCGATAGGCATCTTCCATCCATTCCTGGATGACGAGGGCGTCAGGATCGTCGGCGTTGAAGCCGGTGGCAAGGGCCTGGACGGCGATGAGCATTGCGCCTCTCTCACAGCCGGCTCGCCGGGCGTGCTGCATGGCAACCGCACTTATCTGCTCCAGGACGGTGACGGCCAGATCAAGGAAGGCCACTCGATTTCGGCCGGGCTCGATTACCCGGGGATCGGACCGGAGCATGCCTGGCTGAACGATATCGGCCGCGTCGAATATGTGCCGATCATGGATCATGAGGCGCTGGAGGCGTTTCAGATCCTGACGCGGCTCGAAGGCATCATTCCGGCGCTCGAGCCGTCCCACGCGCTTGCCGAAGTCATCAAGCGTGCGCCGAAAATGGGGAAGGACGAGATCATCCTGATGAATCTCTCCGGTCGCGGCGACAAGGACATCTTCACCGTCGGCAAAATTCTCGGTATGGGGCAATAACGAACATGACCGCACGCATGGAGCAAAGGTTCGCCGATGTGGCGGCTGAAGGGCGCCCGGTTCTCGTGACCTATTTCATGGGCGGCGACCCGGATTTCGACACGTCGCTCGCGATCATGAAGGCGCTGCAGCAGGCCGGCGCCGATATCATCGAACTCGGCGTCCCCTTTTCCGACCCGATGGCCGATGGACCGGCGATCCAGCTCGCCGGTCAGCGTGCGCTCAAGGCCGGGCAGACGCTTGCCAAGACGCTGGAGCTTGCCCGGCGTTTCCGGGCCGACGATCAGCGTACCCCCATCGTGCTGATGGGCTACTACAATCCCATCTACATCTACGGCGTCGAGCGGTTTTTGACGGACGCGCTCGAGGCCGGCGTCGACGGCATGATCGTCGTCGACCTGCCGCCGGAAATGGACGACGAACTCTGCATTCCGGCGCTCGCGAAGGGCATCAGCTTCATCCGCCTGGCTACACCGACGACGGATGACCGGCGTCTGCCCAAAGTCCTCGAAAATACGTCCGGTTTCGTGTATTACGTGTCGATGACCGGTATCACCGGCTCGGCGCTGCCGGATACGTCGCTGATTGCCGGTGCCGTGGCGCGCATCAAGGCACATACCTCCTTGCCGGTCTGCGTCGGTTTCGGGGTGAAGACGGCGGATCATGCACGCGCCATTGGTGCAACCGCCGATGGCGTCGTCGTCGGCACGGCCATCGTCAATCAGATCGCGTCGAGTTTGACGGAAGAGGGCCGCGCAACGGAAGCGACGGTTCCGGGTGTCGAAGCGCTCGTCAGAGGGCTTGCGGCCGGCGTACGGGCGGCACGACTCGCCGCAGCCGAATAATTGCCCATATTGACGCGCAAAAGCCGAAGGAAAATCTTCAGGAGAATGCTTAATTGAACTGGATCACAAACTACGTTCGGCCGAAGATCAATTCGATGCTCGGTCGCAGGGAAGTTCCGGAGAACCTC
Source organism: Sinorhizobium medicae (assembly GCF_007827695.1). Lineage (GTDB taxonomy): Bacteria > Pseudomonadota > Alphaproteobacteria > Rhizobiales > Rhizobiaceae > Sinorhizobium > Sinorhizobium medicae. The sequence goes on from NZ_VITA01000004.1 coordinate 376,956, forward strand.
TGGATCAAGTGCCCTGAAACGGGCGAGATGGTGTTCCATCGCGATCTCGAAGAGAACAAATGGGTCATCCCGCAATCCGGTTTTCATATGAAGATGCCGGCGAAGGCCCGCCTTAAGGATCTCTTCGACGGCGGTATTTACGAGGCGTTTCCGCAGCCGAAGGTGGCGCAGGACCCGCTCAAGTTCCGCGATTCAAAGAAATACTCCGATCGCCTGCGCGACAGCCGTACCAAGACCGAGCTCGAGGACACGATCGTTGCCGGCCTCGGCCAGGTGCAGGGGATCAAGCTCGTCGCGGTCGCTCATGAGTTCAACTTCATAGGCGGATCACTCGGCATTGCCGCGGGCGAAGCGATCGTGAAGGCTTTCGAGCGGGCAATTGCCGAGAAGTGCCCGCTGGTCATGTTCCCGGCTTCTGGCGGCGCTCGCATGCAGGAAGGCATCCTGTCGCTGATGCAGCTGCCGCGCACGACCGTCGCGGTGAACATGCTCAAGGAGGCGGGTCTTCCCTATATCGTCGTCCTGACGAATCCGACCACCGGTGGCGTCACGGCGTCCTATGCGATGCTGGGTGATGTCCACCTGGCTGAGCCTGGCGCGGAGATCGGCTTCGCCGGAAAGCGGGTGATCGAGCAGACGCTGCGGGAAAAGCTCCCCGAGGGCTTCCAGACTTCCGAGTATCTGATGGAGCACGGCATGGTCGACATGGTCGTCAAACGCCACGATATCCCGGAGACGCTCGCCCGCGTGCTCAACATTCTCATGAAAAAGCCGGCCAAGGCGATCAAACGGGATACCGCTACCGAGCTTGCGCCGCTGCCCGTGGCCGCGAGCGCCTAGAGCACGCCAGCAAACTGTGCACCGTTTCCGCCCTGGAGTGCTTGATTTAAAGTGTGAGATCCGGATGCGCGCCTGCGCGCGCATCCCATCTGTCCTCATCCTGCTCCGGCGGGGTCGTTTTCGGGGCTACCATCATGACGGCGACTGAGGTCAGCGAGGCGGCGCGGGAGATCGAGAAGCTTCTCGCCCTCCACCCGAAAGGATTCGACCTCTCGCTCGACAGGATCACGCGGCTGCTCGCCGCTCTCGGCAATCCACAAGAGCGCCTGCCCCCGGTCATTCACGTCGCGGGGACGAACGGCAAGGGCTCGGTCACGGCCTTCTGCCGTTCGATTCTGGAGGCTGCGGGCCTGAGCGTCCACGTTCACACATCGCCGCATCTGGTGAACTGGCACGAGCGCTACCGCCTGGGCGTCAAGGACGGCAAGGGCGCTTTGGTCAGCGACCCTGTGCTCGCAGACGCCGTGCGGCGCGTCGCAGAAGCGAATGGCGGCCAGAAGATTACCGTCTTTGAAATCCTGACCGCCGTCACTTTCCTTCTTTTCGCGGAGCATCCGGCCGATGTCGCGATCATAGAAGTCGGTCTCGGCGGCCGATATGACGCGACCAATGTCATCGCTCGGCCGGCGGTCTCGGTGATCATGCCCATTTCGCTCGACCATCAGGCATATCTCGGCGATCGAGTCGAACTGATCGCTGCGGAAAAGGCCGGGATCATGAAGCGCGGCTGCCCGGTGGTGATCGGCCATCAGGAGGAAGAAAGCGCACGCGAGGTGCTGATCGAGACAGCCGAACGCCTTGGCTGCCCCACATCCGTGTACGGGCAGGATTTCATGGCGCATGAGGAGTTTGGCAGGCTGATCTTCCAGGACGAGAACGGCCTGGCCGATTTGCCGTTGCCCCGCCTGCCGGGCAGGCATCAATATGCCAATGCCGCTGCTGCCATCCGCGCCGTACGGGCAGCCGGCTTCGATGTTCCGGAGCCAGCGATCGAGAAGGGACTGGCCGGCGTCGAGTGGCCAGGGCGGCTGCAGCGTCTCGCGGGCGGCAGGCTTTCGCATTTCGGCCCGCCGGGCGCCGAGATCTGGATCGACGGCGGGCATAATCCCGGTGCCGGCCATGTCATCGCCGAGGCGATGGCCACCTTCGAGGAGCGTGACCCGAGGCCGCTCTTTCTGATCATCGGGATGATCAACACCAAGGATCCGATCGGTTATTTCAAGGCTTTTCTCGACCTGACCGAACAGGTCTTCACCGTGCCTGTTCACGGTTCCGATGCAGGGCTGGACCCTCTGGCGCTCGCTGCGGACGCGGCCGCTGCCGGGCTCGAGGCCAATGCCGCTTCCTCGGTCGCCGAAGCGCTGGGCCAGATCGCCGAGCTCACGGACGAGGACCCGGTGCCACCGCGTGTGCTGATCGGCGGATCGCTCTATCTGGTGGGCGACGTGCTGGCGGAGAACGGTACGCCGCCGCGATAGGTTCTACCTGACAATCGCCCTCCCTCCGTTCACAGGAAGATATGCGGATGAGCGCGCCCTGGTCTTATCATGTGCGCCTGCCCGAAAGAAAAAGCCCGGCCAAGCCGGGCTTCGTACGCCTGCGTTCAGGTTCCGGCGGGTTTAAGCTACCGCGTTCGAAATCCAGGAGCTGAGTGCCGTCTTAGGTGCGGCTCCGACCTTGATGTCGGCGACTTCGCCGCCCTTGAACATGGCAAGCGTCGGAATCGAGCGTACGCCATACTGCGCCGCGAGCTCGGGGTTTTCGTCGATGTTGAGCTTGACGACCTTGACCTTGCCGGCAAGCTCGGTGGAGATTTCTTCGAGGCTGGGTGCAATCATCTTGCACGGCCCGCACCATTCTGCCCAGAAGTCGACGACGACCGGTTCGGCCGAGTTCAGAACTTCTTTCTGGAAATTGGAAGTATCGACTTTCACAGTAGCCATCGGGTGCTCCTTCGGAATGGCAGTGTCCAGATGTTGTGTCTCATGTGAGGCATCGCCACTGGATTTTCAATATCGGGTATCTCACTTTGTCGCGAGCGCTTCAAGACTCCTGTCCAGCATCGCCTCGGAAAGAACCCGGATCGCCGGACCTTCCGTGAAGATCAGCACGCATCGGAAACGCTTGCCGGGATAAAGTGGTTTCAAGAGTTCGCGATAGATCGCAAGCTGGTTCCTGTAGACCGGCGCTATGTCTTCGGCCGAGGCGGGAATCTCGCGATTGGTCTTGTAGTCGGCGATCGTCACAGTGTCGCCGGAGACGGCCAGGCGGTCGATCCGGCCCGATACGGCAAATTCGCGGGGCCCGAGTTTCAGCGTCCCCATCACGGAAACCTCTGCCCGGCTGTGTTCACCGAAGAGCGGCTGCAGCTCCGCATGGCCGAGCACGTCCATAACGGTGGCGGCGAGTGCAAGCCGTTCCGCCTCGGGCCATCGCGGCACGGAACGGGCGAGGTAGCGCTCAGCCGCGGCCGTACGTTCCACGGCATCGATGGAGGGAAGCACCTGCAACAGCCGGTGCAGGATCGCACCGCGCAGCATTGAGAACTTCGGCGCGTTCTTGCCGGTGAAGAGCGCCGAGCCGACGATTGACGAGCCGTCCGGCTCGTCAATCGCGATGGCCGTACCGGATGGGGCAAGCGGTCGCGGAAGCCGCCGCGGGGGGGGCGGCGCCGTGAACAGCGCCCTCGGCAGACCGGCTTTGGCCTGTTCAGGCTCTCCAGAGGCGCCGTCGGCTGCCGGAAGGTCGCGCGGCACATGCGTCTCGCGCCAGGCAAGGCCCTGCCATTCCTCACCTGCGGCGCGGAAAAGCCTCGGCGTCGCGCGGCCCATGAGGTCCTGCGCCAGCGTTCCCTGTACCATCGAATGCCAGGTATCGACATTCTGCCGCTGGCCGCGATAGCCGCAGACGATCAGGCGGTCGGCTGCGCGCGTCATGCCGACATAGAGGAGGCGCCTATATTCCTCCTCCGCAAGCATCTTCAGTCGCTCGTTATCGTCGGCGATGAGCGAGTTCGGCGCCGAGCCCGGCGCACGCCAGACCGGAACGGTGAGCAGGGTTTGATCGGCTTGCGGTTTCTCCAGGAAGCGCAAGTCCGAAACCTGCTGGCGGACGAAGGCTTCTCCGCCGCCATCGACGAGGAAGACGACCGGTGCCTCCAGGCCCTTTGCGGCATGCACCGTCATGACGCGCACCTCGTCGCGTTCCTTGTCCTGCTCGCGCTTGACCGTCGGCGCTTCGATCTCCAGCGTCGAGATAAAAGCCTGCAGGCCAGGCAGGCCGCTCCTTTCGTGATCAAGGGCGAAGGTCAGGAACTCGTCCAGGATATCGCTGACCTCGCTGCCGAGCCGCGCCAGGAAGGCACGCCGGCCGCCATGGGCGCCGAGAATGCGGGCATAGAAATCGTGCGGCGATAGCTCCCGCGAAAGGGTGGAAAAGGCGGCAAGCTTCCGCACCGTTGCATTGTAACGGCTCGTCTCCTCCACGCCCGCCTGCTGCAGCCGGTGCCAGAGACTTTCGCCTTCGTTCCTGCGCGCGGCGAGTTCGAAGACATCGTCTTCGCAAAGATTGACGAGCGGGCTTTTGAAGAGTGCCGCCAATGACAGATCATCCTCGGGCAGAAGCACGAACCGGCCGAGCGCGATCAGGTCCTGCACGGCGATATGGCTCGTCAGAACCAGCCGGTCCGCACCGGCGACCGGAATATTGCCCCGCCGCTTGAGCGCGCGCATCAGCGCATTGACGAAGGCATCGCGCTTGCGGACCAGCACGATGACGTCACCCGGCCGCATGGCTCGGCGCACGCCTTTCTCGATCACGGTCTCCTTGCCGATCCAATCTTCGAGGACGGCTGCAATGCGCCGGGCAAGGATGTTCACCGGCGCGCGCTCGGGGGTGGCGTCAAATGGAGCGGTCCAGTCCTCGTCCGAAGCCGCCGGCTCGGGCGCGATCACCTCCCAGAGGTCGACGGCGCCGGGTTGCCCGATCCGGTTCGAGGCATGAACGATCGCCTCATCCCTGGCGCTCAGGCCTCTCGCATTTCCGATGTTTGCAAACACGGTGTCGACGGCGGAGAGCACGTCAACCGTCGAGCGGAAGGAAAGCTGCAGGCGGATCGGGCTGAAGCGCTTGTTGCCCGCGCGCACCCGTCGCTCGGTCAGCGTACGCTCGCGCGAGAAGCGTTCCGGCCGCGCGCCCTGGAAAGAATAGATAGACTGCTTCTCGTCGCCGACTGCAAAAATCGTGCGGTCGTCCGCACGCGCCGTATCGCCGGCGAAGAAATCCGCCGCCAGCGACTGGATGATCGTCCATTGCGCCGGGCTCGTATCCTGTGCTTCGTCGACGAGGATGTGGTCTATTCCCTGATCCAGCTTGTAGTGTACCCAGGCTCCGACGTCGCTTCTCGCAAGCAATGCCGCCGTGCGGTTGATCAGGTCTTCGAAATCGAGCTGGCTGCGCGCCTTCTTGAGCGACTCGTAGTCGCGGTTGAGCCTTTCGGCGAGGACGAGGGCGGCGCGGGTCGCCTCATACATTCTGACGATGCTCAGACGGTCCACGCAGGCAAGCAGATGGCTGCGTGCCTCTTCGATAAGGCTCTCGAGATGCGGTGCTTCACGACGCATGGCTGCGTTCAGAAAGGCCGAATCCGCCTTCGGCTTGCCACCGCCATTGAGGAAGGTTTCAAGCAGGCGGTCGTAGCGTGCCGCCGGATCCCCGATGGCACGGACGGTCCGAAAGCCTTCTGCGATGGCCGTAGGTTTGGTGCCGCCAAGGCGTGACGCAAGACCGATATAGTCGACTAGGGCGGCGCCATTGAGGCCTGCGAGCGGCCAGGCTGCGGCCATGATGGCCTCGGGCGTATCGCCGGGGTTGAGGTCGAGGGCCGCGCGCAGATGCGTGTCCAGGCCGCCGCGACCCGAGACGCGGTCCAGAAAGGCCTGGATCTGCGCCCGATTGGCGACGATCGCCGCGAGCAGCTTTTCGAGCCCGGTGTCGTCCGCGAGTTCGAGGACCGTTGCGAAGGCCGCCGCCAACTCCCTGTCGTTTGCCGCCGCCGTGGCGGTTAGGAGAGCCCTGCGCGCATCGGCAAGCAGGACCGCGGCGGCTCGATCGTCGAGAACGGAAAAATGCCCGGCGACATTGGCCTCCAGCGGGAACTGGTGCAGGAGGGCCTCGCAAAAGGCATGAATGGTCTGGATCTTCAGGCCGCCCGGCGTTTCCAGGGCCCGCGCAAACAACCGGCGCGCCTCCTGGATCTTGCCGGTGGCCGGTCGCTTGCCTTCGATCGCCTCGATCCGTTTTTCGAGCGCAGCATCGTCGAGGGTCGCCCATTCGGCGAGCTTCTCGAACACACGGTTGGACATCTCGGAGGCGGCTGCCTTCGTATAGGTCAGGCATAGGATGGCAGATGGCCGGCAACCCGCGAGCAGCAGCCGGATGACGCGTTGCGTGAGCACATGGGTCTTGCCGGAGCCCGCATTGGCTGAAACCCAAGCGGAGCGCGCGGGATCGGAGGCGAGCGCCTGCCGTTCCGTCGTCCAGTCGAGCCATCCTTCCGGGGTTCTCTCCTCCGGTCCGGTCGCATCACTCCTCATCATCGTCCTCGCCATCCGCGGTTGCCCATTCGGCGACGCGTGCCAGATGATCGTATTCCCCGCCGTAATCGCGCTGCTTTTGGACGATCAGCCGCGAGGCGAAGCCGTGTCTGCCGCTGACGAGGGCAGCGAGCAGCTTCCTGAGTTCGGCGAGTGCCTCGTCCGCCAATTGTTCGGTGGATTTCGTCTCCTTCGAGCGGGCGCCTTCATTGTTGACGGTGTCGACGGCGAAGCGGGCGCCCGGCTTCAATCGAACGTAGCGCAGCGAATGCGGCCTGGCCGCGCCCACCGTATGGAATGCCCCGGCCCTGAGCGCCGCCGCCTCGAGGGCAAGTTGCGGGTCTAAAAGAGCCCGCGCCTCCTTCGGCGAGGGGCTCGATCCGGTTTTGTAGTCGATGATGTCGATCGTTCCATCCGTAAGCCGATCCAGCCGGTCGGCGATGCCGGTCAGCCGGATGTCGGCGGTGCCGAGATCCATAGCTGCCGGGACCTCGGTGAAGGATCGTGAAACGCCGCGCCGGCGCTCCCGTTCCCAGCCGAGAAACGCCCTTCCGACCGCCTGGAAGCGCGGCCGCCAGATTGTGTCGATATGCGCAGGTAGTTTCTCCTCGTCGAAGGCCTCGTCGGTGAGCCGGATCATCGCCTCCTCGCCCTCCCGCGATGCAGGGTCGAAGCCGCCCTTCACAAAGCGTTCGACGATCCGGTGATAGAGCTGGCCGCGTTCGGCCGCACCGGGATCGCGGTTGAAGGGATCGATCGGCTCCAGCCGCAGGATCCGCCGCGCGTAGACGGCGTAGGGGTCGCGGCGAAGGCGCGTTATTTCGCTGAAAGAATATTTGCGCGGCTGCAGTTCCGCCGGGGGCTTCGGCTCCGGACGCTCCGACAGTGGCTGACGCTCGCCGTAGTCGAGAATGCGCATCCAGTGAAGATAGTTCGCGCCATTGGCCCTTAACTGCTTCGTCAGCCTCTCGCCGCCGAGCGCCTGCAGGCGTTGCAGCCATCTGGACGCCACCGTCGGCGCCGAGCCTTGACGCATGGAACGCGAGAAGATCAGCTTGCGCGTCCCGCACGCCATCTGGAAATCATGCGCGAGCTGACCGATACGCCGCTCCGGCGGCTCCAGTCCGATGCCCGCCTTCATCGTCCTTGAAAGAAACGGATCGTTCGATGTCTGTCGGGGCCAGGTCCCCTCGTTCATCCCGCCAAGCACGACGAGGTCCACGCTTTGCAGGCGCGATTCGAGTGCGCCGAAAATGAACACGCGGGGGTGGCGCATGGATCGCGGCTTGACCGCTTCGCTTGCGGCAAGCGCCTCGAGAATATCGCACCATTGCGCCCCATCGGACTCCATCTGGCCGTCGGTTTCCATGATGCCTCTGAGCAGCGTCGACAATGTTTCGCCGGCTTCCGATGCCCAAAGATCGCCGAGGCTGCCCCGCTCGTCGACGGCGACGGCTTCCAATGCTCGCCCCGTGCGCTCGGCCCAATCGGAAAGCGAAAGAACGGTCGAGCGATGACGGCCGATCTCCGCGTCGGCAGAGAGGGTACTGGCCAGAGGTTCGACGGCCGTCGCTATCCGGCGGGCGAGCGCCCGTGCCAGCGCAATGTCGTCCAGGCCGATACCGTTTCTCCAGGGCGGCGGGTGGCGCTCGGCCTGATGCTTGGCAAGCGCCTTGTCGAGGACCGGTTCCAAGGCCGATATGTCGACCACGTCCGTGCCGCCGCGCAGGGCGACAAGCTCCAATACGTCCGCAGCGCGGCGCGCATCTTTCGCGGAGCCGCCGAAGCGAGCCAGCGGATGCTTGAGAAGTGCCACCAGAGCAACGGGATCATCCGGCCTGAGCGTCGCTTCCAGCATCAGCCGGGCAAGCGTACCCGCAGCCGTCGCGGAGAGCGGAATTCCGGCGGAATCGTCCGCCTCTATACCGAAGCGGGCGAGCTCGGCACCGACGCGACGCGCAAGGTCGCGATCGGGCGTGATGAGCGCCGCCTGGCTCTCCTCGTCGCCCTCGAGGGCGAGGCGGAGCGCAATCGCGATGGCGGTTGCCTCTTCGCGTTCGTTCGCCGCCTCGATCAGCGCCACGCCCGCAAAGGCGGAGAAGAGCCGCCCCGGCTCGAAACTCAGGCGTGCCTGCATCCAGACGTTCGTCGCGTCGGCCGGCAACAGCGCCCGCGACAGGACTGCGCTCCGGCAATCGAGGTCGTCGGGAGCGGAGGCGAGGGCAGGCACATCGTCGCGTTCGATACCCATGCGCCTTAGCAGGCGGTGGAATCCATACTGCGGATGGGTACGGCTTGCCGGGTTCCTTGAGAAGGCTCCAGCGCCGTCCGCCTCGCCGGCAATCAGCTGCCACTCCGCATTGCTCATCGTCCCGTCGAGCCCTGGAAGCACGATCGTACCGTGCGGCAAAGCCTTCACCGCAGCGATCAGGGCGGCCGTTGCCGGGATCGAGCCGGTCGAGCCGGCGATGATGATAGGTCCGGTCACTTTTCCGGCAGCGATGCGCTGGGTTTCGGCCTTCAGCACGGCATTGCGGTGGCGCGCGGGCGAGGAGTGCTTGAGCTCCGCCAGCCGCTCCGGCCAATAGGTCCGGGCTATCTTGAGGAAGGCGAGCGTCAGTTGCCACCAGAGCGCATGTTCGCCGCCATCGAGCCCGTCAAGCGCATCCCAATCGAGTTCCTCTGTCTCGATCGCGTCGATGAGTTCGGCTAGGTTTCGCGCGAGCCAGATAGCGTCGGCGGGGCTCGCCGGTGCGATCAGCGGACTTTCGGCATGAATGTCGAGGACCACCTGCGGCAGACGGTTGCGCCAGGCGAGAATGAGGCGGCCGAGCTCTATGAGCCTGGCCGTTCCGGAAAGCGGCGGCGCAAGGTCGAGAATCGCCGGCAATTGCGTGTCGAAGAAGCCGCTGTCGTCATCGGTCTCACCGAGCGCGCGGATCACCGGGAGGATCGCCGAACGGCCGCCGAGCAGGTCGACGAATTCCGAGCGCAGCACCCGGGCGGAGCGCCGGGTCGGCGCGAAAATCGTGACGCCGGCGAGCGCCAGCGGCTCGGTTGGATCGTAGCGGAAGCCGGCCGTCAGTTTGCCGTCGCATAGCTTTTCCGCCAGCGTCCTCAGAAAGGGCAGGCCAGCGGGAATCGTGAAGACGTTCGGATGTCCGGACACTTCATCCCTCCGGACGGAAGCGGCAGATCGCAGCCTCGGCCTCTGCAATGGCTCCAGGCGTGCCGACGGTCATCCAGTGGCCTTCCAGCAACAGACCGAAAAGACGACCCCTGGCGATCGCCCGGTCGAAATAGATATTGAGGTTGAACGCCTCGTCCGGAGCATCGGCAAGCAGCGCGGAGTCCATGGCGATCGCGCCGGCATAGACGACGGGATTGTTCATTCCTTCTTCATATCGCGTCAGCCGACCGTCGTCCGACAGCGAGAAGTCTTTTTTTCCATTGTGCCCGGTCGTATCCTGGAGTCTTACGCACAGCAGCGCCATGTCCATGCGCTCGGGGTCGAAACAAGCCGCGAGCCTCTGCAGATTGCTCGGTTGCCCCGGCTCCTCGGCCACCCAGAAGAGGTCGGCGTTCATAACGAGAACCGGCCCGCCCTCCAGCAGCTTCAGACCTTTCGCAAGCCCGCCGCCGGAATTCATCAGAGCCTCGCGCTCGTCCGAAATCAGGATGTGCGGCACCTCGCGCCGGCTGAGATGATCCTCCATCTGGTCGGCGAAATGATGGACGTTCACGACGGCCTGGGTCACGCCCGCCGCTGCAAGCAGATCCAGCACATAGTCGATCATCGGCTTGCCTTCTATCCTGACGAGAGGTTTTGGCAGCGTGTCGGTGACCGGCCGCAGGCGAGTGCCCAGTCCGGCCGCAAGCACCATGGCGTTGGTGATGGGCATCGTATCCTAACGGTTCGCTGATTCGGGAGCGAGGATTCCAGTCTTAATGCACCATTCGCGCAAGGGTGTCAGCACCTGATGGGAGAGCGCGTGCTCGAGATAGGCGAAGGTCCGCGGCATGTGCTTCATATAGCCGGGCTTTCCGTCGCGCTCCTTGAGCCGAACCCACAGGCCGGCAAGCTTGCAATTGCGCTGGGCGGCCATCAGATGCCAGTCGCGCAGAAAGGCCGCTTCGTCGAAAGAATCCGAAGCGCGGCGGTCTGCCGCGTAGGCGGTCAGCATCCGCCTGGCGAGATCGGGCTCGACGGTCACGCGCGCATCCTGCACCAGCGAAGCCACATCATAGGCCGTCGGCCCGATCATCGCGTCCTGGAAATCGATGATGCCAATGCGATCGAAGCCAGATTTTTCCGGGCGCCAGATGATATTCGGCGAATGGAAATCGCGCAGAAGAAGGTTCCTCTCCGCCGAAGCGAGAACGTCGATCAGGCCCTCCCAGACGGCAAAATACTCCTGCCGCTCCTCCTCGGAAGCGGGCCGTCCACGTCTCCACGGGAGATACCAATCGATGAGAAGGCTTATTTCGATCCTGATCGCCGTCCGGTCGAAATCGGGGATGCGATGAACGGTGCCGTCGCCGATCTCTACATCGCGCTCGGCCGGCTCTGCATGGAGTCGTGCGAGAAGGCGCACGCTTTCCAGATAGCGCTCCGCGACGGGACGGCCATACGCGTCGAGAATGCCTTCGGAGCCCAGATCCTCGATGAGCAGCAGACCCCGCTCAAGGTCGCGCGCGTAGATTGCCGGTGCCGCGAAGCCGCGCTTCCGCAGAAACGCCGAGATTGCGACGAAGGGAACGACGTCCTCGGCGATATGGGCGAGCTGCTGGTAATACTTGCCGTTCTGAAGGATCGGCCCCGGCTTGTGTCTCGGCGCGTCCATCAGGATCTTCGCCGGCTCACCGTCCCTGCCATCGATGCGTTCATACGCGCGGATCGAAGCATCGCCGCTAAGGTGACGGCGCCGCACGCCGGGGTAGCCTTCACCGGTGAGGAACGTTCGAATGGCAAGGGAACGAACGATCCGATCGAAGGCAGCTTCCGGAGCGGTGACGTTTACGCGCCGCCCGTCGCCTTCATGCGAGAGGGTCAGGGTGATCCGGACAGCCGGGAGCGCCTCCTCGGCCCTGTCAGGCCATTCGACCAGACAGATGCCTTCAGTGAGCGCCTCGTCGAAACCGAGTTCGTCCAGCTCGGAGGCGTCCGCAAGGCGGTAGAGATCGAAATGCGCGACCGGTATCCTGAGATCGTAGCTTTGGACCAGGGTGAAGGTGGGGCTCGGCACTTCCAGCGCTTCGTCGTCGGCCATTGCCCGGATGAAGGCTCTTGCGAACGTCGACTTTCCCGCGCCGAGGTCGCCGGAGAGCGCGACGCAATCGCCGGCTTTCAGCGCCAATGCGAGGTCCTCGCCGAATTCGTTGGTGGCGGCCTCGTCCGTCAGCAGGCATTCTAGCGACTTCATTTATCACATCTATTCCGCCGCAATGACCTTCGGCGCTTGAGCGGAGGGAATGCGGCAGGTGACTTCGGTGCCCTCACCCTCCTTGCTGCGGATCGACACGTTGCCGTGGTGAAGGCTGACGAAGCTCTCGACGATGGAGAGGCCCAGACCGGCGCCGCCGCGTTGGCCGTAGCTTTCGAAGCGGTTGAAGACGGTGTTGAGCACGTCCTGCGGGATGCCCGGCCCGGTGTCGGTGACGGAAAAGGCAAAGTCGCTCCCCTCGCGCCAGCATTTGAGCTCGATCGTGCTCCCGTCGGGCGCGAAATTCGCGGCATTGGTCAGTAGCTTTATGAAAATCTGCTTTAGCCGTTGCTGATCGGCGGTGATTCGGCCGAGATTGTCGGGTGCATCGGTTCGAAGCGACACGCCGCTCTCCACCAGGCGATCGCCCATCTGCTGGGTCACGTCGTCGATGAGGTCGATGAGGTTCACCTCGGCCAGCTCGAGCTCGACGATACCGGCATCGACGGTCGCGAGATCGAGAATGTCGTTGACGATCGTCAGAAGCAGCGACGAAGAGGTGGCGATGTGATCGACATATTCCGCCTGGCGCTCGTTGAGTTCGCCGAAGACCGGCGTTTTCAGAAGGTCGGCGAAACCGATGATGTTCGTCAGCGGCGAGCGCAGCTCGTAGGAAACATGGTGCACGAAATCGTTCTTCAGCGCGTCCGCCTTGCGCAGCGCTTCGTTCTTCTCGGTCAGCGCACGCTCGACGCGGACGCTGTCGGTGATATTGACGAAGGTCAGCATCGTCTGGGCGTTCGGAAGCGGAATGACCGCGTAATCAAGGATCAGCCCGGTGCGCAGTTCCAGGATCCCGCGGCTCGACGGCCGCTCATCATCGAAGCTGGTGATGATATGGGCGAAGCGCTTCCAGCCGTCCTGCTGGTCATAGGAAGCAAGGCACGCCTGCTCGATCGCTCGTATATGGGTGCCGGGCTGGGCCTCGGTCTCGTTGATGCCCCAGATCGCCCGGAAGGCCGGGTTCGACAACCGTATGCGGCCGTCCGGTCCGAAAACGGCGACGCCCTCGGCGAGATGATCGATCGTTTCGCCCTGGACCTGGACCAGCGTGTTATACCGCGTTTCGAGGTCGACCTTCTCCGTCAGGTTCTCGAAGACCCAGGTGGCGCCGCCCTGCGGCCGTGCGGTCGCGAAAACGCGCAGCGTCTGGCCGTTCGGCAGGTGCCAGAGATCGGTCTGGGTGTCGAGCGCCTGATAGACGGAAAGCGCATTCGCCTTCCATTGTTTCCAATTGAGCTGCTCCGGCAGCTTGCCGCCGTCGCGCAGGCGGTCGAACATCTCGCCATTGTCCGGCTTACGCTCGAGGAATCCCATATCCAGATCCCAAAGCCGCTGGAATGCCTGATTGTAGAACTGCAGGCGCTGGTTGCCGTCGAAGATCGCCACCGGCGTTGCCAGGTGCTCGAGCGTTTCGGCATGGCTCTTGAGCGTCCTGGCCAGTTCCTCGCGCACCGCTTCGATACCGGAGACGTCGATCGCGATGCCAGCCGAGCCGGCCGGCGTGCGGGCGTCCACGACGTCGAAGAACGTCCTGTTGCCCCTCACAACTGTGGAAACCTTGTCGCGGAACGGCGTCTGCAGGGTCGCGACCGCCCTGATCCGGTCGCGAGCCGCCGTCGCGAGCAGCTCCCTCTCTTCGGCGACCGCAAGGCTCGCACTCGGGGTTTCCACCGCCTTGGCATAGGCGGCGTTGACCCATTCGAGCCTGCCGTCTCCTGCGCGCTGCCAGGCGGGAAGGTCGACCGCGTCGAGCAGCGTCCGGAATGTTGAAAGGGACGCGTGCAGCTGGTCGCGTTCGAGCTTCAGTTCGGCGAGCTCTGCCCTGAGATTGTTGAGCGCGATGAAGCGAACGAAGGCCCGCCCGCCCGACACGCGGCCCTGAGCCTCGAGGACCTCGTTGCGCTGGGTCTCGAGCACGAGGTCGAAGCTTTGCGCCTGGGCGCGCAGAGCCTCGATCGCTTTTTCGAGCTGCCCCGCCGAATGCGGCTTGACCCAGCGGCCGAAGGCGAGAAAGTCGCGGTCGTCCTGTGGTGCGCCGGTCTCCACCGGGAGATGCCCCAGGAACTCGGCTCGATCTGCGAGCCCGTCCCAGATCACGATACGCCTGTTCTTGTCGGCGATTAGCGCCTGAAAGCGGGAAATATGCTGGTTCGCGTCGGACAGGCTGGAGCGAAGATCGCGGTTCTCGGCCTCTATGTTTCCGCGCTGGCGGATGAGCCAGATCGCCGAAATCATGGCGGCGGAAATGACCCCGATAAGCACGGAGAAGGTGACGACCTCGGGGGTGCCGAATATGCTTCTGGCCGGGCCGGCGGCCTGAGCAGCGGCATCGCTTGCCGTGAGCAGTACCGTCCCCGCAAGGAGCCGCCTTATGAGTCTCGGCGCCCCCTGCCGTTTTGCAGAAGTCCTGGATAGATGTGTTTTCACGGCGCCGTCCCCGTTCGTCCGGAAATTGCCGGCGACCTTGCGCCCCCGCGCGCCGGAACCCGTTCAAAGGTCCCTGTCAGTTCCGATTCCATCTCCGGTCTGTCTCCGTCTGTTTGCCGCCTGTCCGACAAGACATCCCATTTCGATCGTGCCGCCGGCCGGAAAGTCCGTACCGGCATTACGAATCGATAAGTTAACCATACTTCTTTGACGATTCGGCTGAAAGTGTGCGGCCCAAAAAAGCGGCCGCGATCTCTTGTCAAGATCGCGGCCACAACATGTTGTGGATTGCCCGGGTAAGGATTAGTACCGGTAGTGTTCGGCCTTGAACGGACCCTGCGCCTTCACGCCGATATAGGCGGCCTGTTCCTCCGAAAGCTCGGTCAGCTTCGCGCCGAGTTTGGCGAGATGCAGTCGCGCCACCTTCTCGTCGAGCTGCTTCGGCAGCACGTAAACCTCGTTCTTGTAGTTCTCGCCCTTCGTGAAGAGCTCGATCTGCGCCAGAACCTGGTTGGAGAAGGAAGCCGACATGACGAAGGACGGATGTCCGGTGGCGTTGCCGAGGTTGAGCAGACGGCCTTCCGAAAGCAGGATGATGCGATTGCCCTTCGGGAACTCGATGAGATCGACCTGCGGCTTGACGTTTGTCCACTTCAGGTTACGGAGCGCCGATACCTGGATCTCGTTGTCGAAGTGACCGATATTGCCGACGATCGCCATGTCCTTCATCGCGCGCATGTGCTCGATGCGGATGACGTCCTTGTTGCCGGTCGTGGTGATGAAGATGTCCGCTGATGATACGACGTCTTCGAGCTGAACGACTTCGTAGCCGTCCATGGCCGCCTGGAGGGCGCAGATCGGGTCCACTTCAGTGACCTTGACGCGTGCGCCGGCGCCGCTGAGCGAAGCGGCCGAGCCCTTGCCGACGTCGCCGTAGCCGCAGACCACCGCGACCTTGCCGGCCATCATCACGTCGGTACCGCGGCGGATGCCGTCGACGAGCGATTCCTTACAGCCGTATTTGTTGTCGAACTTGGACTTGGTGACGCTGTCGTTGACGTTGATCGCCGGGAAGGGCAGCAGGCCCTTGGCCTGGAGCTGGTACAGGCGGTTGACGCCGGTCGTCGTCTCTTCCGTCACGCCTTTGATCGCGTCGCGCTGCTTGGTGAACCAGCCGGGCGTCGCGGCGAGGCGCTTCTTGATCTGTGCGAAAAGGATCTCTTCCTCTTCGGAGCCCGGATTGATCAGAATGTTCTCGCCTGCCTCGGCGCGGGCGCCGAGCAGGATATACATGGTCGCGTCGCCGCCGTCGTCGAGGATCATGTTCGAGACGCCGCCATCGGCCCACTGGAAGATCTTGTCGGTATAGGTCCAGTATTCCTCGAGCGTCTCACCCTTGACGGCGAAAACGGGAACGCCGCTCGCGGCGATCGCGGCTGCGGCGTGGTCCTGTGTCGAGAAGATGTTGCACGACGCCCAACGCACTTCGGCACCGAGAGCGACCAGCGTCTCGATCAGCACCGCGGTCTGGATCGTCATGTGGAGCGAGCCGGTGATGCGTGCGCCCTTCAGCGGCTTCGATGCACCGAACTCCTCACGGCAGGCCATCAGACCAGGCATTTCCGTTTCTGCGATGGCAATTTCCTTGCGGCCGAAATCGGCAAGTCCGATGTCGGCGACGATATAGTCCTGATTTGCGCTCATGAAGTTCTCCAGGCTTATCCTAGGACCGCGCGGCCCCATGGCCGTTCGGCGGCGTGACAATGCCTCCCGCGGTTGCGGGCAGCGTGGCTTCGGTCTATCAGGAATTCCCGGAGAGGGCAATAAACATATAAAGACGTCTTTATACGTTTATATCGCTCATATGTCCTCGCCAAACTTGTCGCGGACCAGCGCGTCGAGCGCGTTGAGCGCCTCTTCCGCCTGAGCGCCGCTGGCGGTCACAAAAACCGTGCAGCCGGTGCTGGCCGCCAGCATCATCAGCCCCATGATCGAGGTCCCGCCGACGGTCATGCCGTCTTTCGACACGGTGATCTCCGCATCATAAGCTTCGACGGTTTGAACGAATTTCGCCGAGGCACGCGCATGCAGTCCGCGCTTGTTGACGATAAGCAGTTCACGCGTGAGCGCCGCGTCCGAAAGGTGGTCCATCATTTTCCACTCAGAACGCGGCTGGCGACGTTGATGTATTTGCGCCCGGCCTCGGAGGCTTCCACAAGCGCCTTGTCCATATCGCTTTCGCCGCGCACGCCTGCGAGCTTGATGAGCATCGGCAGGTTGACGCCGGCAATCACCTCGACGCTGCCGCCGCGCATCACCGAGATGGCAAGGTTGGAAGGGGTGCCGCCGAACATGTCCGTCAGGATAATGACGCCGTTGCCTTCATCGACCTTCTCGACGGCATCGAGAATGTCCTGACGCCGCTGATCCATGTCGTCCTCGGGGCCTATGCAGACCGTCTCGATTGCTTTTTGCGGACCGACGACGTGCTCCAAGGCATGCCGAAATTCATCCGCCAGCTTGCCATGAGTGACAAGCACAAGTCCGATCATGGGAATCTTTGCTCCAACTGCATATGCAACTCGTTGATGGCCAGATATCGCAATGCAGCAATTTCGTCCACCTGTTGGGGGCGTCATCTTGGCAAGGAAAAGGCGAAGTGCAAGTCCAAAATGCCGAAAAAGCAGTCGCACTGCCTTTTGATAAGGCTTAAGTCCTACACCATGCTCTCGATTTCAGGTCGATTCTTCCTGTAGCGTGCAGATGCCAGCAGAGCGATGAGCGCATCGACTGGCGAAAGCGGTCCGTCGATGGGAAGGCGCAGCAGCGGCAGATTTCGCCCGACCTCGAGTCTCAGCTCTTCCTTCGGCGGCAGGCGAGGATTGAAGGGCGCCTTGACGGGCATGATCGCCCAGTCGAGAACACAGGCGGAGACGGTGCCGACTTCCACTATCCCGGACCCGCGGACCTCGATCAGACCGCGGATGGCGGCGGGACAACGAGCGACGATGCGGCCGTGTTCGAGCGTCAGATCGACCCGGTCGTCGGCGACGAGCGCGGCGAAGCGGCCCCGCCGCGTCACTTCCGAAACACAGGAAAGTGCGAGTGCCGACTTGCCCAATCCGGAAGGCCCGGTGATCAGCAGCCCGGTCGTGCCGAGAACGATAGCCGTTCCGTGCACATTGCATACGGGCGTATTCACGGGTGCGGCTCGGCTGGCAGTGAGAGAATGAAGCGGGCGCCGCTGACATGGCCGTCCTTGCCCGTAATGTTCTCGGCCCTCAACGTTCCGCCATGCGCCTCGGCAATCTGGCGCGAAATCGAAAGGCCAAGCCCCGAGTTCTGGCCGAAGTCCTCGCCTTCCGGCCGGTCGGTGTAGAAGCGCTCGAAGATGCGGTCGATGTCCTCCGCCTGGATGCCGGGACCGTTATCTTCGACGTAAACGAGACAGCGCGACCGCGAGCGGGTCAGCCGAACGATGATGCGGCCGTTCTGTTCGGGAACGAAGGAGCGGGCGTTTTCGATCAGGTTCGTGATGATCTGGCCGATGCGCAGGTCGTGACCGCTGACGATGAAGCTCGCGCGCGGATTGTCCTTACGGTCGACGACGAAGTCGAGCAGAACCGGCTTCTTGCTGCCTCGGATCTGCCGGGAAATTTCGACAAGGTCGCCCAGGAGTTTTTCGAGGTCAACTTTCTTCGCGTCGGCGCGGGCAAGCTCCGCATCCAAGCGCGAAGCATCGGAAATATCGCTTATCAGCCGGTCGAGACGCCGAACGTCGTGCTGAATGACGTCCATCAGTCGTTTCTTCGATTCCTCGTTACGCGCAAGCGGCAGGGTTTCGACGGCGCTGCGAAGCGAGGTCAATGGATTCTTGAGCTCATGGCTCACATCGGCCGCGAAGTTCTCGATCGCGGCGATCCGGTCGTAGAGCGCCGTCGTCATTTCCCGGAGCGCCACGGAAAGATTGCCGATCTCGTCCTGGCGGGACGAGAAATCCGGAATCTCCTCCCGTTCCTTGGCGCCGCCGCGGCGCACGCGGATGGCCGCAGCCGAAAGGCGCCGCAGCGGATTGGCGATCGTCGAGGAGAGAAGCAGCGAAAGGATGACGTTGACGAGCGCCGCCACGCCGAAGACGCGGATAATCGCCAGCCGTTCGGCGTGGACGATCTTGTCGATATCGCCGGCCTGTGTCGAGAGGAGGAGCACGCCGAGCACCGCGCGGAAGCGCTGCACGGGAACGGCCACGGAAACGATCAGTTCGCCCTTCTCGGTCACCCGCACGACCGCGCCGCGCACGCCCGTCAGGGCATTCATGACTTCCGGATAAATCGAGCCATTGCCCCCGGGGGGCTCCTTGTAGAGCGGCAGGTCGCCCGGCTGCAGCAGCCGGTTGAACCAGGTACCGAATTCATCGGCGAGACTCGGACTTTCCGGATCGACCGGCGGCAGGTCGAACCGGAGCACCTGGCCGCCGCTATAGAGGTGGCGGGAATCGAGCAGCAGGTCGGCATCGGCGTCGAACAGGCGCGCTCGGGTGCGCGTCGGCGAGATCAGCCGCCTCAAGACCGGTGCCACGCGCTCCTGGATGATCGGGAATTCGAGGTCTTCGTCGCTCGGCAGCGGCGTGATGCTTTCGCCGGCTTGCAGTTCGAGCAGCTTTTCCGGATCGATGGTAATCGAATTGGTATCGACCGATGCGGAGGCGGAAATGGCGCCGGCGATAATTTCGCCCTGAGTCAGGAGGCTCTCGACCCGCGCGTCGATCAGGCCCTCCCTGAACTGGTTGAGATACATGATCCCGCCGACGAGGACCACGAGCGCCACCAGGTTGAAGAAGACGATGCGCCGCGTAAGGCTCGAAAAGACGGCATTGCCGAACAGGCGGCGGATCAGCGTAAAGGGATGCGCCCATCGTCGCTGCCCACGCAGCATCGATGTCCGTCCTTCAGCTTCTTCGATATCGCCCTGCAAGACTTCCACCAAGTCTCCCGCTCCCGCGCCGCGGCCTTCACTGCCGCATTCGCGTGTTTCCGCGATGCCCTACGCCAGCCGGAGCCGCCGCGCAAGCGCTGGCGAAGGTGATGCGTGCCACGTCCCCGTCTGCAGTCCGCTGCTTCGCTTCTCAGGCTGACTCGCGGAAGCGGTAGCCGACGCCGTAGAGGGTTTCGATCATGTCGAAGTCGTTGTCGACCATCTTGAACTTCTTGCGGAGCCGCTTGATGTGGCTGTCGATCGTCCGGTCGTCGACATAGACCTGTTCGTCATAGGCAGCATCCATGAGGGCATCGCGGCTCTTCACCACGCCGGGGCGCTGCGCCAGGGCGTGCAGGATCAGGAATTCCGTGACCGTCAGCGTGACGGATTCGTTTTTCCAGGTGCAGGTATGCCGCTCCTGATCCATGACCAACTGTCCGCGCTCCAGCGAGCGGGAGGGCGTGTCGGCGTTTTTCACCGGACCCGGCCCGCCGGCGGCAGCCTCCCGGTTGGCCGCGCGACGCAGGATCGCCTTGACGCGCTCCACCAGGAGGCGCTGAGAGAAGGGTTTGGTGATGAAGTCGTCGGCACCCATCTTGAGACCGAACAGCTCGTCTATCTCTTCATCCTTCGACGTGAGAAAGATGACGGGCAGGTCGGATTTCTGCCTCAGGCGCCGCAAAAGCTCCATGCCGTCCATACGGGGCATCTTGATATCGAAGATGGCCAGGTGAGGCGGGCGCGCCACCAGACCCTCGAGCGCCGATGCGCCATCCGTATAGGTCTCGACCTTATAGCCTTCGGCCTCCAGGGCGATAGACACGGATGTCAGGATGTTGCGGTCGTCATCGACAAGCGCGATGGTCTGCATCTTATTCTACTCCGTTTTCGGGCCGGGTTGCCGGTATGCTTCAAGCCACGCTTCGAGAATCGCGGCAACCGCG
This sequence comes from Sinorhizobium medicae, assembly GCF_007827695.1. Lineage (GTDB taxonomy): Bacteria > Pseudomonadota > Alphaproteobacteria > Rhizobiales > Rhizobiaceae > Sinorhizobium > Sinorhizobium medicae. Next base: position 397,224 of record NZ_VITA01000004.1, read on the forward strand.
AGTCACGGCGCGTTACTTGAGTATAAAGGTGGAACAAATTGTGGCGAAGTGCAAAAGCACCTGCTCATCTTCATCGGTAGACGGACTCCCAGGTAGCTTCTCCAAAGGCGCAATTCAACCGATTAAAAAATGCATAATTTTCTTTAAATCGATTAATATACTGATATCATTGCCGTTTTAGAAACGCCTATCTTGTCTTAGATCTGCCTTGCCGGTATGTTCCAACGAAATTCAACGCCAATGGCCAAACACGAAGGAAGCTTGACCATGGAAGAGCTTGGCAGCCGCAACCCCTCTATAGGACTGGAATCGATCGGATTTTCTGACCTTTCGGTCGTCCGGTACAACTTCGAGGCGGCGCAGCTTTACGAAGAAGCTCTGGCCCATGGTGAAGCCGAATTGACGGCCCATGGCGCGCTTTGCGCCCGTACCGGCCAGCACACAGGTCGCTCCCCAAAGGACAAATACGTCGTGCGCGACGCCAACACGGCCGACCAGATCTGGTGGGACAACAACAGTGCCATCTCGCCGGAGAACTTCGACCGGCTGCGTCAGGACATGCTCGCGCATGCAAAAGGCATGTCGCTCTACGTGCAGGATCTCGTCGGCGGTGCCGACCCCGAGAATGCGCTGCCCACGCGCGTCGTCACGGAGTTCGCCTGGCATTCACTGTTCATCCGCAATCTATTGATCCGCCCCGAGCGTGAGGCACTCTCGTCTTTCCAGCCAATGCTGACGATCATCGATCTGCCGAGCTTCAAGGCCAGTCCTGAGCGCCACGGCTGCCGCAGCGAAACGGTCATTGCTTGCGATCTGACCAACGGTCTGGTGCTGATCGGCGGCACCTCCTATGCGGGGGAGATGAAGAAGTCTGTCTTCACCGTGCTCAACTACCTGTTGCCCAGGAAATCGGTGATGCCGATGCACTGCTCGGCCAATGTCGGCCCTGCCGGCGACACCGCCATCTTCTTCGGGCTCTCCGGCACCGGCAAAACGACGCTTTCGGCTGATCCGAACCGCACTCTGATCGGTGACGACGAGCACGGCTGGGGCGAAAAGGGCGTCTTCAATTTCGAGGGCGGCTGCTACGCCAAGGCCATCCGTCTGTCGGAAGCGGCTGAGCCTGAGATTTTCGCGACGACGCAGCGTTTCGGGACGGTTATGGAGAACGTCGTACTCGACGAGCGGCGCATGCCGGACTTCGAAGACGGGTCTCTGACCGAAAACACCCGCTGCGCCTATCCGCTTCATTTCATTCCGAATGCCAGCAAGACCGGCACGGCGCCGCAGCCGCGCACGATCATCATGCTGACGGCTGATGCCTTCGGCGTATTGCCGCCGATCGCAAAGCTGACGCCGGAACAGGCCATGTACCACTTCCTTTCCGGCTACACCGCCAAGGTTGCCGGTACCGAAAAGGGCGTTACAGAGCCGGAAGCGACGTTCTCAACCTGCTTCGGCGCGCCCTTCATGCCCCGTCATCCGTCCGAGTACGGCAATTTGCTCAAGGAACTCATCGCCCGCAACGGCGTCACCTGCTGGCTTGTCAACACCGGCTGGACCGGCGGCGCCTATGGAACCGGAAGCCGCATGCCGATCAAGGTGACGCGCGCGCTCCTTTCGGCAGCGCTCGACGGATCGCTGAACAGCGCCTCGTTCCGCAGCGATGCGAATTTCGGCTTCGCGGTGCCGGTATCGGTACCGGGCGTCGAGTCCCGCATCCTCGATCCACGCTCGACCTGGGCGGACGGCGCCGCCTATGACGCGCAGGCACGCCGCCTCGTCGACATGTTCATCGCCAATTTCGCCAAGTTCGAGAGCCACGTGGATGGCAGCGTGCGCGATGCCGCGCCCGGTGCCAGGATAGCCGCCGAATAAACCGGCCTCTTGCCTTGATTCACGTGAAACCCGGTCGCTTGCGGCCGGGTTTTGCATTTGCGGCTTGTTTTCAAGCATGCGATAGAACGGCGGAGGAAGAACCGCATGGCAAGCGAACCGCTTTACATCAACGAAAACATCGTGATCGCCGGATGGGAGCTCACGGAGCAATTCGTGCTGGCCGGCGGCCCGGGCGGGCAGAACGTCAACAAGGTCTCGACGGCCGTCCAGCTTTTCTTCGACGTGCAGGCTTCGCCGTCCCTGCCGGAACGGGTGAGGGCCAACGCCTTGAAACTTGCCGGACGCCGCGTCTCGAAGGAGGGCGTCCTGATGATCGAGGCCAATCGCTTCCGCAGCCAGGAGCGCAACCGCGAGGATGCCCGCGAGCGTCTGAAGGAATTGATCCTGAAAGCCGCGGAACCGCCGCCTCCGCCGCGCAGGAAGACGAAGCCGACCCGCGGATCGATCGAACGCCGGCTGAAGGAGAAATCTGGCCGTTCCGAAATCAAGAAGCTGCGCGGCCGGCCCGGCGGCGATTGACAGCTTGCGCAACTTGCGCCCGCTTCCCCTTGCCTTTTGCCGGCAACCGCCCTCTCTTATCTGGATAGTCTGCGGAAGAGGAAACAACCATGGGTCTGTTCAGTTTCATCAAGAATGCGGGAAAGAAGCTCGGGCTTGGCGGAGACGATACGCCGCCGGACGCGGCGAGCGTCGAAAAGGAGCTTGCTTCCCATGATCTCGGCACCAATGACGTCAAGATCGACGTCGTGGATGACAAAGTGGTGCTGAAGGGTGTCGTCAAGGACCAGTCGACCTTCGAGAAAGCGGTCGTGGCCGTCGGCAACACGCTCGGCATATCGAAGGTCGAGGCGTCCGAGCTCAAGGTGGCCGATGGCGCCGCTGCTCCGGCAGAGGCGAAGGCGCCGGTATTCTACACCGTGAAGAAGGGCGACAATCTCTGGAAGATCGCCGAGGCGCATTACGGCAAGGGCAAGGGTGCCAAGCACACCGCGATCTTCGAGGCCAACAAGCCCATGCTCACCCATCCCGACAAGATCTATCCGGGTCAGGTTCTGCGCATCCCGGACCTGGATGCGAGCTGAACGGGTCTGCTTTTCGGGTCGTTTCCAGCGGGGGTGAGCGCTACATCTCGTCACGTCCAGTCAGCTTTGCTGACGTAAGGACTTGATCGACATCGCAAGACAGGACGCTCGCAAATGCTGGTGCTGCCGAAAGGAGTGAGACACATTCCGGGTTTCCTAGACCGCTCCCGCCAGGAGGAACTGGTCGAGGCGATCCGAATCGTCGTCGCGGAGGCGCCGCTCTTCGCACCGGCGATGCCGAAAACCGGCAAACCCCTGTCCGTGCGCATGACCAATTGCGGGGCGCTCGGCTGGGTCACCGACCGCGAGAACGGCTACCGCTACCAAGCGGTGCATCCGGTCACCGGCAGGCCCTGGCCGCCGATACCGGCGGCGCTGCAGGACATCTGGAATGCCGTAGCCGGCAGCGACAAGACGCCCGAGGCCTGTCTGGTGAATTTCTATTCTGCGGAAGCGCGCATGGGGCTCCATCAGGACCGGGACGAGCGCGATCTTGACACCGCCGTCGTTTCGGTCTCGCTCGGCGACAGCTGTCTCTTCCGCGTCGGCGGCCGTACGCGCGGCGGGCCGACCGTTTCGCTCAAGCTCGAAAGCGGCGATGTCGTCGTGCTCGGCGGTGAAGGACGTCTCGCCTTCCACGGCGTCGACCGCATCTATCCGAACACCTCGACACTCCTGAGGAGCGGCGGCCGGCTCAATCTGACCTTGCGGCGCGTCAATCCTTGAACCCTTGAACCGTCCAAAGCATATCGCCTCTCCCCCGCCTGTCGGGAAAAGGTGCGGCAGCCGCCTGAGGGCCGAAATTCGGCTCGGATCATGATTTTTTTAGGTCGAATCAACCTTCAACTAAGATAGAGCGGAATGCGGGCGGACAAACCGCGCGCACTTTTCCTCATCCCGCTCTAAAGCTTCCTGAGAGCCACGGTCTGCGTCAGGTGACTTGGGCCCTTCTGCAGGATGAGATCGGCGCGCGGCCGCGTCGGCAGAATGTTCTGGTGCAGGTTCTTGAGGTTGATGTTGTGCCACAGGCCCTCGGCGATCGCCCGGGCCGCATCCTCGCTGATCGTCGCATAGCGATGGAAGAAGGACTGCGGATTCTGGAACGCCGTTTCGCGCAGCCTCATGAAGCGGTTCACATACCAGCTATGGATGAGGCTTTCCTCAGCGTCGATATAGATCGAGAAGTCGAAGAAATCCGAGACCATCGGCACGATCTTTCCATCGGCCGGCAGATCGCGCGACTGCAGGACGTTTATTCCCTCGAAAACCAGGATGTCCGGCCGGTCGACCAGCTGGAACTGGTCGGGGATCACGTCGTAGGTCAGGTGCGAATAGGTCGGAGCCTTGACGTTCGGCCGTCCGGCTTTGATCGCGGAAAGGAATCTGAGCAGCGCACCGATATCGTAGCTCTCGGGGAAGCCCTTGCGATCCATCAGGCTTTCCCGCTGCAAAACGGCGTTCGGATAGAGGAAGCCGTCGGTGGTGACGAGGTCGACCTTCGGGCTGGAGGGCCAGCGTGCAAGAAGCTCTGCAAGAATGCGCGCCGTCGTCGATTTGCCGACGGCGACGGAGCCGGCGACGCCTATGACGAACGGCGTTTTCGTCTCGTTCGACATGCTGAGGAAGCGCGTCCGCTGCCGGAAGAGAATCTGCGACGCCTCCACATGGGCCGAGAGGAGCCGCGACAGCGAGAGGTAGATCCGGCGCACTTCGTCGAGATCGACCGGGTCGTTGAGCGAGCGGAGGCGCTGCACCTCGTCGGCAGTCAGCGTCAGCGGCGTATCGGCGCGAAAGCGCGACCATTCCTCCGCGGAGAAGACGTGATAGGGCGAATATTCGCCCCCCTGAAGATTGCCCGGAATGTCGGCCGGTTCGATGTCTTTCGCGGCGATGCTCATGGATTCTGCCGGTTCGCCTTTTCCTGCAGGCCGGACTGGCTCGTCCGCCTGGCCAGTTCGCTCATCACATCCTGTAACGGGATGGCGGCGATATTCAATACGACCATAAGATGATAGAGGAGATCGGCACTCTCATCGACCAGATTCTTCCGGTCATCGCCGATCGCCGCGATGACCGTTTCGACGGCTTCCTCTCCCAGCTTCTTGGCTGCCTTCTTCTGTCCGGCAGCGACCAGCTTGGCAGTCCAGGACTCCTCCGGAGCCGCCCTGGCGCGGGTCGCCACGATCTTCTCCAGATCGGAGAGGGTGAACTCTGTCATGGTCTATCCCTTCTCGTGGCCGCTTCAATCGAGACGCATGGCGACGCCGTGCTCGGCCATGTGGCGCTTCGCCTCACCGATGCTGTATGTTCCGAAGTGAAAAATGGATGCCGCGAGCACGGCGGTCGCGTGGCCGTCGCGGATACCTTCGACCAGATGATCGAGCGTACCCACGCCCCCCGACGCGATGACCGGCGCACGCACCGCGTCAGCAATCGTCCTCGTCAGGCTGATGTCGTAGCCGCTTTTGGTGCCGTCGCGATCCATCGACGTCAGGAGGATCTCGCCGGCGCCGAGATCGACGACCTTCCGTGCGAATTCGACTGCATCCATGCCTGTAGGCTGCCGCCCGCCATGGGTGAAGATCTCCCACCGGTCGGTTTCACCTGGATCCGAGACTTTCTTGGCGTCGATGGCGACGACGATGCACTGGTCGCCGAACTTGTCGGCGGCTTCCGCCACGAAGTCCGGGTTCTTCACCGCAGCCGTGTTGATGGACACCTTGTCGGCGCCGGCGAGCAGGAGCTTGCGGATATCGGAGACCTGCCGCACGCCGCCCCCGACGGTCAGCGGCATGAAGCACTGTTCGGCGGTGCGGGCGATAACGTCGAAGATCGTTTCGCGATTGTCGGAGGAGGCGGTGATGTCGAGAAAACAGAGTTCGTCAGCGCCGGCCGCGTCATAGGCGCGTGCCGCCTCCACCGGATCGCCGGCATCGATGAGATCGACGAAATTGACGCCTTTGACGACACGGCCGTCCTTGACGTCGAGGCAGGGGATCACACGGGCTTTCAGCGTCATCGGATCATCCCCTTCCTGGCTTCGCGGATCAGATCGAGCGCTTCCTTCGGATCGATTCGACCGTCATAAAGCGCCCGGCCGGAGATTGCCCCTTCGAGTTTTTGCGCTTCCGGCTCGGTCATGCGGCGGATATCGTCCAGCGAGGCGAGTCCGCCCGAGGCGATGACGGGAATCGAAACCGCATCGGAGAGTTCGAGCGTCGCGGCCCAGTTGATGCCTGTCAGGATGCCGTCGCGGTCGATATCGGTATAGATGATCGCCGCCACGCCGGCGCCTTCGAATCTCCGCGCGAGCTCGATCACGCCGAGTTCGGAAGCCTCAGCCCAGCCTTCGACCGCGACCTTGCCGCCCTTCGCATCGATGCCCACGGCGATCCTGCCCGGGAATTTGCGGCAGGCTTCGATCACCAGCGCCGGGTCGCGCACTGCGACGGTGCCGAGGATGACGCGCTTGAGCCCGCGCGCAAGCCAGTTCTCTATATGGTCGAGCGTGCGGATTCCGCCGCCGAGCTGCACCGGGTTCTTCGTTGCCCTGAGGATGGCGTCGACAGCATCACCGTTGACCGTCTCGCCGGCAAATGCCCCGTTCAGGTCGACCACGTGCAGCCATTCGAAGCCCTGTTCCTCAAAAGCGCGGGCCTGCGCGGCCGGGTCGGAATTATAGACCGTCGCCTGCTCCATGTCGCCGAGCTTCAGGCGCACGCATTGCCCGTCTTTGAGGTCGATTGCGGGAAAGAGGATCATTGTTCGTCCGATCAGAAAAATGACGCTGCAGCTTCAGGGCTTCCAGCGCAGGAAATTCGAAATAAGGGCGAGGCCGAGCGCCTGGCTCTTTTCCGGATGGAACTGCGAGCCTGCCTTGTTGTCGCGTGCGACGAAAGCCGTCACCGGGCCGCCATAATCGGCCTCGGCCACCACGTCCTCGGCGCACTCTGCCGCAAGATGGTAGGAATGCACGAAATAGGCGTGCAACCCGCTCTCGCCGGTCGCAATGCCCTGGAAAAGCGCGTGCGGGCGCCTGAGATCGAGCGTGTTCCAGCCGATTTGCGGAATCTTGAGCGAGGGATCTTCGGGCGTCATCTCAACGACATCCCCGGCGATCCAGTCAAAGCCCTCGGTCACGGTCTTTTCAAGCCCTCGCGACGACATGAGCTGCATACCGACGCAGATGCCGAAGAAGGGTCGGCCGGCCTTTTCAACGGCTTCCGTCAGCGCGTCTTGCATACCGTCGACGGCGGCAAGGCCCCGGCGGCAATCTGCATAGGCACCGACGCCCGGCAGCACGATGCGGTCGGCCGAAACCACCCGTTCCGGTCTGTCGGTGAGGTCGATTTCTGCTGAGATGCCGGCTTCGCGGGCGGCGCGTTCGAAGGCCTTGGTGGCCGAGCGCAGATTGCCCGATCCATAATCGATGATGGCGACCCGCATCAGCGTTCTCCATAGGATTGAAAGAAGCCGAGCCCGGCTGTGTCGCCCAGGCGTCCCGTGCCGGACCGATCGATCGACGGCAATGGCTTCGCATGGCTTTCATGCACGGTCGGATCCGAATTCGAATAGTAGATTTCCTCGGCCGCTGCGATATCGCGAGCCGGAACGACCGAACGAAGCGTCCAGTCGCGTGTCGACAGGTGTCTGGCAACGAGAAGCGGCCCTTCCAGCGACACGATGAGACCGAGCGCCAGATGAATGAGCAGGGCCGCGCCGAAGCCGCCCGGCATCGATGCGGCGAGAAGCAGCAGGATCTGCAAAGTGGCGACGGGGATTCCGACGAGCCACGCGCCTTTGACGATGAGCCACGGACCGGGAAAGAAGAAGGCAGTCCAGGAGAAGCCGTCGGCGATGAACCGCGCCCTTTCGTCGTCGGCCGGTGCGCCGGGCGGGGTCATGATCAGGTAGGAGGCCATGGTCTTTGAACCAGATACTGACCGGCTCAGGCGAGCGTTCCCTTGGTAGAGGGAACGCGTCCCGCCTGGCGCGGATCGATTTCGGTTGCCGTGCGGAGTACGCGGGCGACGGACTTGAAGCAGGTTTCGGCGATATGATGATTGTTTGCGCCGTAGATGTTCTGCACATGCAGCGTGATGCCGGCATGCTGGGCGAGCGCCTGGAAAAACTCGCGCACAAGCTCGGTGTCGAATGTGCCGATCTTCGGTGCGGTGAAGGCCACGTTCCAGACTAGGAAGGGCCGACCCGAGACATCGACGGCGGCGCGCGTCATCGTCTCGTCCATTGCGAGGTCGATCGAGGCATAACGGGTGATGCCGCGGCGATCGCCGAGCGCCTTGGCCAACGCCTGGCCGATGGCGATGCCGGTATCCTCGACGGTGTGATGATCGTCGACATGGAGGTCGCCCTCCGCCTTGATATCCATGTCGATCAGCGAATGGCGCGAGAGCTGATCCAGCATATGGTCGAAGAAGCCGACGCCGGTCACGATCTTCGAGGAACCCGTGCCCTCCACGTCGAGGGCGACGGATACCGCCGTTTCATTCGTCTTTCGCGAAACTTGGCCGGTGCGGCTCGGCGTCACGTCTGCCATCGGGCTCTCCTGTCTGCGCTCCGATGACTTTGGGCCGGCCTGGCTGTCGGAGCAATATCCATTCGGACGGTGGAGAAGGGCGAACACCGCCACCCTTCCTCGTACGCGTCACAGAGCCGCTCCATAACAGGGGAGGCACGAAATATCCAGAACCGTGGCGGAGATTCGGTCTTTGGCGGATGGCGTGAAAAGCAAAGGCGCAGGGGCGCGAACTTGCACATTTGCAATCGCGCGGCCGCGACTTACATAGGCCTCAGCAACCAGGTTCATTCCGAGCCGCAATGCTCCCGGCTCCCCGGGGACCCATAGGTATATCATGAGCGAACACAATCCTTACGGAACGATGCATGCGACCACCATCATCACGGTGCGCAAGGGCGGCAAGGTGGTGATGGCCGGCGATGGCCAGGTGAGCCTTGGTCAGACGGTTATGAAAGGCAACGCCCGCAAGGTTCGCCGGCTGTCGAAGGGCGATGTGATTGCAGGCTTCGCAGGCGCGACGGCGGACGCCTTCACCCTCCTCGAAAGGCTCGAGGTAAAGCTCGAGCAGTATCCCGACCAGTTGATGCGAGCGGCCGTGGAACTCGCCAAGGACTGGCGCACCAACAAGTATCTGCGCAACCTCGAGGCCATGATGCTGGTCGCCGACAGATCGGTGACGCTGGCGATCACCGGAAACGGTGACGTTCTCGAGCCCGAGCACGGCACGATCGCTATCGGTTCGGGCGGTAACTACGCTTTTGCGGCAGCGCGGGCGCTCATGGATACCGACAGGTCGGCCGAGGAGATCGCCCGCCGGGCGCTCGAGATCGCCGGCGACATATGCGTTTACACGAACCACAATGTCGTCTTGGAGACGCTGGATGCCGAATGAGCCGGCGGAGGTCAGCTTCGAGCCGGTGGCCGAGCGCCATCTGCCGATGCTCCTTGCCTGGCTTTCAGAGCCGCATGTCCGGCAGTGGTGGGGCGATCCCGATGTGGAACTTGAACTGATACGGGACGGTTGTGCGAAGGGCGAGGTCGATGGTTTCGTCTTTCATGTGAAGGGAGCACCGACGGGCTACATTCAGACTTGGGTGCCTTCGGAATATGACGAGGAGCCCTGGGCCAAGGACCTGTCGGCCGATACGCCCGGCGTCGACATCTTCATCGGGCCTCCTGAAATGACCGGCAAGGGCGTCGCGGCTCTGGCGCTCAGGGCCTTTGCCGCAAGACTGTTCGAAAACGGCGCTGCCCGCATCGTCATCGACCCCGATGCCGGCAATCGCCGCGCCGTCCGCGCCTATTCGAAGGCCGGTTTCGTACCCTTTGGCGAATGGATCGACAAGTCCGGTCGAACCCTCCTTATGGAGCTCAAGCGGACGGAATTTGAGAGGAATTGATGAGCAGTTTTTCACCCAGGGAAATCGTATCGGAACTCGACCGCTACATTATCGGCCAGAAGGACGCGAAGCGCGCCGTTGCCATTGCGCTGCGCAACCGATGGCGCCGCCAGCAGCTCAGCGACGAACTGCGCGACGAGGTCATGCCCAAGAATATCTTGATGATCGGCCCGACCGGCGTCGGCAAAACGGAAATTTCCCGCCGCCTCGCCAAGCTCGCCGGCGCGCCTTTCGTCAAGGTGGAGGCCACGAAGTTCACGGAAGTCGGCTATGTCGGCCGCGATGTCGAACAGATCGTGCGCGATCTCGTCGAGGTCGGCATCAGCCTCGTGCGCGAGAAGCGGCGCGCCGAAGTCAAGGCGAAAGCTCATCAGAATGCCGAGGAGCGGGTTCTCGATGCTCTGGTCGGCACCACCGCCTCGCCGGCGACCCGCGACTCCTTCCGCAAGAAACTGCGCGCCAACGAGCTCGACGACAAGGAGATCGAGGTCGATGTCGCGGAAACCGGCAACCCCGGCGGCGCCTTCGAGATTCCGGGGATGCCGGGCGCCAATATCGGCGTCCTGAACCTCTCGGAAATGTTCGGCAAGGCGCTGGGTGGCAGGACCAGGAAGATCAAGACCACGGTCAAGGACTCCTATGCGCTGCTGGTCAACGACGAGTCGGACAAGCTGCTCGACAACGAGCAGATCCAGCGTGAGGCGGTGGCGTCGGCGGAAAATGACGGCATCGTTTTCCTGGACGAGATCGACAAGATCGCGACCCGTGAAGGCGGTATCGGCGCCGGCGTTTCACGCGAGGGGGTGCAGCGCGACCTCCTGCCACTGGTCGAGGGCACGACGGTGGCCACGAAATACGGACCTGTGAAGACCGATCACATCCTGTTTATCGCTTCAGGTGCCTTCCACGTCGCCAAACCCTCGGATCTGCTGCCGGAGCTGCAGGGTCGTCTGCCGATCCGCGTGGAGCTTCGCGCGCTCACGAAGGAGGATTTCCGCCGAATCCTGACGGAGACGGAAGCGAGTCTCATCCGTCAGTACAAGGCGCTGCTCGAAACCGAGGGAGTGACCCTCGATTTCACCGAGGACGCGATCGATGCGCTCGCGGAAGTCGCGGTCCAGCTTAACTCCAATGTCGAGAATATCGGCGCACGCCGCCTGCAGACGGTGATGGAGCGCGTGCTCGACGACGTCTCCTTCAATGCTCCCGATCGCGGCGGCCAGGGGGTCACGATCGATGCCGATTACGTCCGCGTGCATGTCGGCGATCTGGCGGCAAATACCGACCTGTCGCGCTACATCCTCTGACCCTTCATTCGTCAGGGACTGGTCGATCACCGAATTGTGGGGCGCCTGTCACTCGACAGGCGCCTTCATTTTTTCTAGACCGTCAGCAGCCGTTAAGAATTAAGGCATCATTCCGACATGATTGTGCCTTAGGGGCCGCGCCCGACGGCGGGTCCGCCGGTTCTTGGACTTCTACGGGAAAACAGATCTTGCGCCTCACCGCCTGCATGCTCGTGATCGCCACATTTTGTCTTGCTGCCGGGCCTGCGGCTGCGAGCGGGATCCTTGCCGTCCCGGAGGGCAACCGCCATGTCGAGCAGCCGGCCGTTCCGGGCGCTTCGGTACGCCGCACCAAAGCCGGCCGCACATCCTTCGACGCCAAATACGAGAAGGTGCGCGATCTTCTCGCCACCGACCGCAAGCTCGTTGGCAAGATCAAGTCGATCGCCGGTGCCTACGGCATCGCGCCCATTCACATGGTCGGGGCGATCGTCGGCGAACACACCTACAATGTCGACGCATACGACCGGCTGCAATCCTATTACGTCAAGGCCGCCGCTTATGCCGGCAACAGCTTCCAGTTCGGCTATGAAGGCGAGTCCATCGCAGAATTTGTTAAGCGGCCTCAATTCTCCGAATGCGCCGGCAGAAAAGGCTCCTACGCGCTCTGGAGCTGCCGCGAGCTGATCTGGGACCGCGAGTTCCGCGGCCGGTCGGTCGCCGGCAAGTCCTTCCCGAACAACCGTTTCAGCGCCGTCTTCTTCCAGCCGTTCTTCGCCGGACAGACCTTCGGCCTCGGCCAGATCAATCCGCTGACGGCATTGATGCTGACGGACATGGTATCGCGCGTTTCCGGCTATGATCGCCTCGACGAAAACCATGCCGCCGGGGTCTACGAGGCGATCATGGAGCCCGACGTGTCACTTGCCTATATGGCCGCTTCGATCCGCCATTCCATCGACGTCTATCGCTCGATCGCCCATATGGACATCTCAGGCAATCCGGGCCTGACCGCCACACTTTATAACGTGGGCAACCCGGATGCGCGTGCGGCCGCCCTCGCAGCGAAGAATCAGGGCGCCGAGGTGCACTGGCCGGAGGAGAACTACTACGGCTGGCTGGTCAACGACAAACTCGCAGAGCTCGAAAGCCTGTTGTGATCCTTTGTCGCCTGACAGCCGAGGCATTGCGATCCAGGTGAAGCATTTTCTTGATTGCGGCGTAAAAAACTGGAACGATACGCGGCTTGGCATTCCGCAATTCCGGCCTGAAGCCGTTGCGCACCTTCCTGGAATTGCTCGAGCGGGATGAGGAAAAATCTGCGCGGTTTTTCGCCTCATCCGGCTCCATCGCTTTGGAATCGATCACGTTCATGTTTTAGGTCCACCGGACCTAAAACATCGTGATCTGAGAAAGGCATTCACATGGACACCCGACCGGAGCCGTTCGAGCCGCCCGCGCCGGTCCCGCGCACCGGCATTCCATCGCGGCTCGAGATTATCCGCACCGTTCTTCGCAACCCGCTCGAGCTCTGGGGCGAGCCGTCCTATACGCTTCCCTGGATCGAGACGAAGTTCATCAATCAGCGGACGCTGATCGTCAACGATCCCGGCCTCATCCGCTACATCCTCGTCGAAAACGCCGCCAACTACGAAATGTCGAATGTCCGGCGGCTGATCCTGCGCCCGATCCTGCGCGACGGACTCCTGACGGCGGAAGGCGAGGTCTGGAGACGCTCGCGCAAGGCAATGGCGCCGGTTTTCACGCCAAGGCACGCAAAAGGTTTCGCCGGCCAGATGCTTCGCGTTTCGGAGGAATTCGTCGGCCGCTACGCCCGGGCGGCCTCCGAACCCTTCGTCACAAATGCCGCCGTGGACATGACGGAACTCACCTTCGAGATACTGGCCGAGACGCTCTTCTCCGGAGAGATCGCCGTCGAAAAGCATGGCTTCGCCGCCAATGTCGAGGAATTGCTTCATCGGATGGGCCGCGTCGATCCGATGGACCTGCTTGTCGCACCGGGCTGGATCCCGCGGCTGACCCGCATCGGCGGCCGGAAAGTGCTCGACCGGTTCCGCGGCGTCGTGTCCGAAACGATGGCTCTGCGGCGGCGACGGATGTCCGAAACACCGGGCAATGTCCCGAACGATTTCCTGACCCTGCTTCTGCAACTGGAAGGCCCGGATGGGCTCTCGACCTCCGAGATCGAGGACAACATCCTGACCTTCATCGGTGCCGGCCACGAGACAACGGCACGAGCGCTCGCCTGGTGCCTTTATTGCATCGCCAATACCCCGACCTACCGCGAAACGATGGAAAAGGAGATCGACAAGGTCATTGCCGGCGGCGCCGATCCGGTCGACTGGCCCGGACGCATGCCAAATGTGCTTGCCGCCTTCGAGGAGGCGCTGAGGCTGTATCCGCCGGCGCCGTCGATCAATCGCGCGGCGATCGAGGAGGACGAATGGATATCGCCGCAAGGAGAGCGCGTGCCTATTCGCAAAGGGATTTCGGTCCTGATCATGCCGTGGACGCTCCACCGGCACGTCGCCTACTGGCAGAAGCCGCGCGCTTTCATGCCCGAGCGCTTCCTTCCGGAAAACCGAGACAAGATCCACCGTTTCCAGTATCTGCCCTTCGGCGCCGGCCCGCGCATCTGCATCGGCGCGACCTTCGCGCTTCAGGAGGCGGTTATCGCGCTTGCCGTTCTCATGCACCGCTTCCGCTTCGATGTGACGGATGAGACGCACCCCTGGCCGGTGCAAAGGCTGACGACCCAGCCCAGGGGCGGGTTGCCGATGCGGGTTTCGGCGCGGGTGAGGTAGAGCGGGTCGCGCTCGCGCGATGGTTTTTCCCAAGAATATGTCCTATCACCAGATGGATTTTTCCGGATTCTCACCATTGGACTGAGCAGAAAATTGACCCCGCATCTTCTCCTGGGCATCGACACCGGCGGCACCTATACCGACGCCGTTCTTTTCAGCGAAACGAAGGGCGTCGTCGCCAAGGCCAAAGCGCTCACGACCCGTCACGATCTCGCCGAGGGCGTTTCCGGTGCGGTGGAGGCAGTGCTCGCAAAGGCGGACGTGCCGGTATCGGCGATCAGCCTCGTATCGCTGTCGACGACGCTTGCCACCAATGCGCTGGTCGAAGGCCAGGGCGGCAGGGCCGGCCTGATCATGATCGGTTTCGCTCCGGACGACCTGAAGCGCGACGGTCTTCAGGACGCGCTCGGATCCGATCCTGTCCTCTTCCTTCCCGGCGGCCACAATGTCCATGGCGGCGAGACGACGCTGGACATGCGTGCGCTCGACGAGGCGCTGCCGGCGCTCGGGTCCCAGGTGTCGTCCTTCGCCGTTGCCGGCTATTTCGCGGTGCGCAACCCGGATCACGAGAAGCGTGTTCGCGATCGCATCCGCGAGGTCTCGCACCTGCCGGTAACCTGCAGCCATGAGCTTTCCTCCAAGCTTGGCGGACCCCGTCGCGCGCTGACGACGCTTCTGAATGCGCGGCTGGTCTCGATGATCGACCGGCTGATCGTCTCCTGCGAAGACTTCCTCAAGGCCCGCGGCATCGACGTGCCGATGATGGTGGTACGAGGCGACGGTGCGTTGATATCGGCCGCCGAGGCGCGGCTGCGGCCGATCGAAACGATTTTGTCGGGTCCGGCTGCGAGCCTCGTCGGCGCTCGCTATCTGACCGGCTTTGACAGCGCCGTGGTCTCCGATATCGGCGGCACGACCACCGACGTCGCCGTCCTCGAAAAAGGCCGGCCGCGCCTCGACGCCGACGGAGCTGTCGTCGGCGGCTTTCGCACCATGGTCGAGGCGGTCGCCATGCGCACATACGGCCTTGGCGGCGACTCGGAGGTGAAGATCAACGATCGTGGCCTCAAGGCCAGGCTTGATCTCGGGCCCCGCCGTTTCCTGCCCCTGAGCCTTGCGGCGGCGCTGCACGGCGACGCGGTTCTTTCGGTGCTCCAAAAGCAGTTGCGGGCGCCCCATGCCGGCCGGCATGACGGTCGCCTGGCAGTCCGCACCGGTTTGCCCGACCATCTCGCCAGCGGGCTTCAGCCTCAGGAACAGGCCCTTTATGATCGCATAGGAATGATACCGGTGGCGCTTGCTGATCTTCTCGTCACCACGCCGCAGAGGGCGACCCTCGACAGGCTTGTAGCTCGCGGTCTGGTGCATCTCTGCGGGCTCACTCCTTCGGACGCGATGCATGTTCTCGGTCGGCAGGCGCAATGGAACGGCGAGGCCGCGCGCCTCGGCCTCGAGATTGCCGCTCGAACGAAGGACGGATCCGGCCAGCCTATCGCGGCTTCTGTCGCGGCTCTGGCGCAGATGATCGTGGACCGGCTGACGCGGCAGTCGTCGGAGGCCATCCTGCAGGCGTGCCTCAACGAGGACGGCGCCGGAGCGATCGATCCTGCCGTCTCGCTTTCCGTTGACCGTGCGCTGAAACGGGAGCCCGGAATCGTGCGTTTTTCGCTCGGTATCGACCGGCCGCTTGTCGGGCTCGGCGCCTCCGCACCGGTCTATTATCCCGCGATCGCTGAAATGCTTTCCGCCGAACCGGCAATTCCGGCTGAAGCGGACGTGGCAAACGCCGTCGGCGCGGTTGTCGGCCAAGTGCGTACGACGGTCACCGTTTTCGTGACGACGCCGGAAGAAGGCATTTTCATCGTCAACGGTGCCGGCGCGAGCGAGCGTTTCGTCGATCAACAGGAGGCCTTCGGCGTTGCCCGCCGCCGCGCGAAAACGATGGCGCTCGAGAGCGCCCGCGCGAACGGTGCAGAGGACCCCGCCGCGACCCTTCGGGAAGAGATCGACGCGCCGGAAGTCGAGGGCAGCCGCAAGCTGATCGAGGCGCGCTTCATCGCCTCGGCAAGCGGCCGGCCGCGAATCGCACATGGCTGATCTTTTCCGTTTTGGAAACAATTCTTCGCTTCCATGCGCAATTGACAAAGATGGGCCCGGTGGGAGATTTTCCGCGCGCGCGAGCGGGCGACGCGCTTTTCGAAGTGCATCCCGCTCCTATTTGTTGGACTATGGAAATAGAGAAATTTCAGGAGTTGCCGCATGAACCGCGTTGAGCAGGACGGATTGAAGATCGATGCGGGGCTTCACCGCTTCCTGGTGGAAGAGGCGATGCCGGGCACCGGCGTCGATCCGGAGCGGTTCTTTTCCGCCTTCTCGGATCTCATCCACGATCTCGGACCGAAAAACCGCGCCCTTCTCGTCAAGCGCGACGAGCTGCAGGCCAAGCTCGACGGCTGGTATCGCGATCACGGCGCGCCCGTCGACATGGACGCCTATGAAGCCTTCCTGAAGGAAATCGGCTATCTCCTGCCGGAGGGGTCCGACTTCTCCGTCTCGACAGCCAATGTCGATCCGGAGATCGCCACGATCGCCGGACCGCAGCTTGTCGTGCCTGTCATGAACGCGCGCTATGCGCTCAATGCGGCCAATGCGCGCTGGGGATCGCTCTATGACGCGCTTTACGGGACCGACGCGATTCCGGATGCGGAAGGCGCCGAGCGCGGCAAGGGCTACAATCCGAAACGCGGGGGAAGGGTCATCGCCTGGGCACGTGATTTCCTCGACGCCAGCGCTCCGCTTTCGTCCGGCCGTTGGATCGATGCGACGTCTCTGGCAATCGAAGGCGCGGCACTGACCGTCACGCTTGCGAACGGCGCGAAGACCGCACTTGCCATGCCCGCGCAATTCGCCGGCTATTCCGGAAACGCTGCAGCCCCGTCCGAGATCGTCCTTCGCAAAAACGGGCTTCACGTCGCGATCGTCCTCGATCCGACGACTCCGATCGGCAAGGCCGATGCTGCCGGCATTGCCGATATCATTCTCGAATCGGCGATCACCACTATCATGGATTGCGAGGATTCGGTCGCGGCCGTCGATGCCGAGGACAAGGTGCTCGTCTATCGCAACTGGCTCGGGCTCATGAAGGGCGACCTCGAGGAACAGGTGGCCAAGGGCACCACCACTTTCATCCGGAGGCTCAATCCCGATCGTATCTATACTGCATCGGGAGGCGATAAGCTGACTCTTCCGGGCCGTTCGCTGATGCTGGTGCGCAATGTCGGCCACCTGATGACCAATCCGGCTATCCTCGACCGTGAGGGCAAGGAAGTGCCGGAGGGCCTGATGGACGCCATGGTGACGGCGCTGATCGCCTTGCACGACATCGGCCGGAACGGCCGCCGGGCGAATTCGCGCAGCGGCTCAATGTATGTCGTCAAGCCGAAGATGCACGGGCCCGAGGAAGTCGCCTTCGCCTGCGAGACATTCACCCGTGTCGAGGCAGCGCTCGGGCTTCCGGCCAACGCGATGAAGATGGGAATAATGGACGAGGAGCGGCGGACGACCGTCAATCTCAAGGAATGCATCCGCGCGGCCCGCGAGCGCGTCGTTTTCATCAATACCGGCTTCCTCGACCGCACCGGCGACGAAATCCACACCTCCATGGAAGCCGGCGCGATGATCCGCAAGGGCGACATGAAGCAGGCGGCCTGGATCTCGGCCTATGAGAACTGGAATGTCGATGTCGGTCTCGAATGCGGGCTTTCCGGTCATGCCCAGATCGGCAAGGGTATGTGGGCGATGCCGGACCTGATGGCGGCGATGCTGGAGCAGAAGATCGCTCATCCGAAGGCCGGTGCAAATACCGCCTGGGTCCCATCGCCGACGGCCGCGACGCTGCACGCAACCCATTACCACCGCATCAACGTCTCCGAGATCCAGAATGGTCTCAGAAGCCGCTCCCGAGCGAAGCTCGCCGACATTCTTTCCGTTCCGGTGGCTGCGCGGCCGAACTGGACCGAGGAGGAAATCCAGCGCGAACTCGACAACAATGCGCAAGGGATTCTTGGCTATGTCGTGCGCTGGGTCGACCATGGCATCGGCTGCTCCAAGGTACCGGACATCAACAATGTCGGCCTGATGGAGGACCGTGCAACTCTGCGTATCTCTGCACAGCATATGGCCAACTGGCTGCATCACGGCATCGTCAGCGAAGCGCAGATCGTCGAGACGATGAAGCGCATGGCCGCGGTTGTCGACGCGCAGAACGCCGGCGACCCGAATTACCAGCCTATGGCCAGCCGCTTCGACGAATCGATCGCCTTTCAGGCGGCGCTCGATCTGGTGCTCAAGGGTCGCGAACAGCCGAACGGCTACACCGAACCGGTTTTGCATCGCCGGCGGCTGGAGCTCAAGACGAAGCAGCGGGCGGCGTAGCGGGGAACCGCCGCGTCCTTGCGTCGTGCCGCTTCAAGCCAATAAGAAAGGGCCGTCGGCATTCACCGGCGGCCCTCTCCACTTCCGGCCCAAACGCTTACTGCTGCACGACGACGCGTGCGCTGCGGCCGGGGCGGACCCGTGAATAGAGATCCATGATGTCCTGGTTCATCAGGCGTATGCAGCCGGACGAGGCGGCGGTACCGATGGAGGACCATTCAGGCGTGCCGTGCAGGCGGAACAGCGTGTCCTTGCCCTCCTTGTTGAAGAGGTAGAGGGCGCGCGCGCCGAGTGGGTTACCGATACCCGGACCCATGCCGGCCTCGACATATCTAGCGACTTCCGGCTTGCGCTCGGCCATTTCCTTCGGCGGATGCCAGGTCGGCCATTCCTGCTTCCAGGCAACATAGGCCTCGCCTTCCCAGGCGAAACCCTGCTTGCCGACCCCGATCCCGTAGCGAACCGCTTTCCCACCCGGCAGCACGTAATAGAGGAAGCGGCTTGGCGTGTTGACGACGATCGTTCCGGGACGTTCCTTTGTCGGGTAATCCACGATCTGCCGGTGGAAACGCTGGTCTACGCGGTTGATCGGGACGCCTGGAACCGCATATCCGTGGTCCTCAACAGGGCCATAATTGCTGGAGAATATCTGATTCGTCGCCACTTTTTCGCCCTCGGTAGGAGAGCCGGCCGTGGTTGTGGTCTGTGAACAGCCGGTCAGGCCAAGGGTGGCCGCCAGGCTGCACAGAAGGAGAGCGTTGCGGAAGCGCATGATGGTCTCGTAAAAGAGGTCAGGAAAAATACGGGGGAGGAAGTCCGGCCGTCAGCGGCACAGCTTATTTTCTATTGCACCGCACTGCGCAAGGGACCCGGCCCCCGCAATGTGGCCGAAAGGTGTAAATTCCGTGACGATTGCTTTTTTGCAACAAACCATGGCGCAGGCCCCGACGGGGGCCGGAGGGCGGCAATGACGATCTTATCGATCCACGGCGATAATCCGCTTGCAGACGGACGCCAGTCCGAGCGTGCCATGAAGGTGCGCCGCGGGGTCCAGCGGCTGCTGATGGAATTGCGTCACGCGGCTCTGCCCGAACTGACGCTCGCGAGCGGTCGGCGGGCCGATCTCATTTCGCTCTCGCCAAAGGGCGAAATCTGGATCATCGAAATCAAGACCTCGATCGAGGACTTTCGCGTCGATCGCAAGTGGCCGGAATACCGACTGCACTGCGATCGCCTGTTCTTCGCGACGCATGCGCAGGTGCCGCTGGATATTTTCCCGGAAGAATGCGGACTTATGCTTTCCGACGGCTACGGCGCCCATATGCTGCGCGACGCACCGGAACACCGCCTGCCGCCAAGCACGCGAAGATCGGTAACGCAGGCATTTGCCCGCATAGCGGCGCAGCGCCTGACGCTCGCGGAATGGGCAGCCGATCGGAATGGCGAGCTCGGCCAGTCGATCTGCGATATCGTAAGCGGGGGGCGGGACTAGAGCGCTCCCGAGATTTGCCCCTCATCCGCCGCCGGCCTATTTCGGGGCCCGTTTCGCCAGAATGCGCTGCAAGGTCCGCCGGTGCATGTTTAGCCGGCGCGCCGTTTCCGAAACATTGCGTTCGCACATTTCGTAGACGCGCTGGATATGCTCCCATCGGACGCGGTCCGCCGACATGGGGTTCTCCGGGGGCTCTACCCGTTCGCCCGGGCGCTGAATCAATGCTGCGAGAATGTCATCGGCGTCCGCCGGTTTTGCCAGATAGTCGAGCGCTCCGAGCTTCACGGCGTTGACCGCGGTCGCGATATTACCATAACCCGTTAGAACGATCATCCGCGTGTCGTCGCGACGCCCGCGGATTGCCTCGATCACGTCGAGACCGCTGCCGTCGCCAAGGCGGAGATCGATGACTGCATGTTTCGGTGGCCGAGTCTTGGCTTTGGCTATGCCTTCGGCAACCGACTCGGCGATCTCTACCGCGAAGCCGCGCGCTTCCATCGCGCGGGCGAGGCGCCGCAGAAAAGCGGTGTCGTCATCGACGATCAGAAGGCTCTTGTCGGGTCCGATCAGGTCCGCATCCGCGGCGTGGGTGATTGGCGCAGGCGTCGACTTTTCGATCATTTCTCAAACCCCTACAGCGCCGCGCGTCCAGCCGGACGCGCAATGGCTTCTGTAACCTGTAACAGTTTCCGCATGTCCTTTGAACGGTGGGACCAAAGGAACTGCAGTCGGCAAGCTGTTGTTTTGCCGGCAGTCATGTGGGTTTTCCCACGCTTGTCTTCAATAAACTGCCAAAAGTCATTTCGCCAGTTTCGAGTCCATCAGCGCGCGCGGCCATTCGACGCTGACCCGGGCACCCGGGTGTTTGGCTCCACCGTTCTCGAAGCGCAGCCGGGCACCCGAACGCTCGAGCAGCGTCTTGGCGATGAAGAGCCCGAGCCCGAGCCCGCCGGCACTGTCGTCCTTCTGACGCCGCGTCACATAGGGTTCGCCGATCCGCGCCAGGATATCCGGCGAAAAACCTTCGCCGTCGTCTTCGATCGTCACCCGTACGCGCTCGGGCGTGTGCTCCGTCGTGACCGTCACTTTCTTGCGCGCATAGTCGACCGCGTTTTCCAGCAGGTTTCCCAGGCCATAGAGAATGCCTGCATTGCGGATGCCGACGGGCTCCGTGGCGCGTTCGCCCTGCTCCTTCAGCTCGATTTCGATTCCGAATTCGCGATGCGGCGCCATCACCTCCTCGATAAGGGACGAGAGCGGCAGAAGTCGCATATGTTCCTCGCTCTCCGAAGAAAGCGTCGTGAGCCGCCTCAGTATGTCTCGGCAGCGCTCGCTCTGGCTGCGCAGGAGGTGGACGTCTTCGCCGAAACGAGGATCGTCGCCGAGCTCCCGTTCCATCTCCTTGGCTACGACGCTGATCGTCGCAAGCGGCGTTCCGAGTTCGTGCGCGGCGGCGGCTGCGAGCCCGTCGAGTTGCGACAGGTGCTTTTCGCGCTGGAGCACGAGTTCGGTGGCGGTCAGCGCTTCTGACAGTTCGCTTGCCTCGAGCGATACACGGTAGGTGTAGAATGCTGCGAACGCCGTCATCGAGACGATCGCGAACCAGATGCCGGCCGTCAGCACGTGCGGGATCAGCAGAACGGTCCCCGGATACCAGGGCAGCTGGAAGGGCGAGAAGGCGAGCGCGGTGACGCCCACGACGGCAAACACGGCCAGCACGATGCTGTGAGGCTTCGGCTGCGAGGCCGAAGAGATGATGACCGGAACGCAGAGAAGCGGCGCAAAGGGGTTGGCAAGCCCGCCGGTGATGAAGAGCAAGGCGGTGAGTTGCGCCAGATCCAGGCCGAGCAGGGCGAAAGCGGCCGGCGGCGTCAGCCGCTGCGTAGGCGGAAACCGCAATGTGAGAATGACGTTGACGAGTGCCAGGCAGGCAATCAGAACCGAACAGGGGACGATCGGCAGGGGGAACTGCAGCCAAAGCGCCGTGACGATAACGGCTAGCAATTGTCCGCCCACCGCCAGCCAGCGCAGCCGCACGAGCGTCTGAAGTCTGAGGCTGCGATTGCTGTTCAGGTCATTGTAGAGCGTTGAGGCTGCCATGCGTTTCCATTCCGCGATGCGGCCGCATGCGGCCGCATCAGTTCGTCCTACCGAACTTTATGCCGAACCCGGCAATTATCAAATGGGGTTAAGCGCCGCGTGGCTTGGCGCGCGTTGTCGGCATGGCGTTGGCGGGATCCTCCGGCCAGGGGTGTTTCGGATAGCGGCCGCGCATGTCGGCTCTGACGTCCTTCCACGATCCCGCCCAGAAACCGGGAAGGTCTCGGGTGGTCTGGATCGGGCGATGGCCGGGTGAAATCAGTTCGAGAAGCAACGGCAGCTTCCCGGCGCCGATCGTCGGATGCGCTTTCAGCCCGAAGAGCTCCTGAACGCGGATCGACAGCAGCGGTTCACTGCCGTCGTAGTGGATCGGATGACGCTGTCCTGTCGGCGCTTCGAAATGCGTAGGTGCTAACCTTGCAAGGTCGCGCTGAAGTTCGAAGGGAACGATCGACAGGAGGCCCTCGGCGAGATCCCGACCTTTGATTCCGTCAATGCCGCCGGCTTCCGCCTGGAAGGGGACGAACCATTCGTCGAGGCGAGACATCAGCATCGCGTCGGACATGTCGGGCCAGGGTTCGCCGATGGAGCGGTGCAGGAAGCCGATGCGGTCGCGTAGCTGCTCCACCTCCTTCGGGAACGGGACAGCGGCAAGCCCCAACTGACGAATACCGTCGGCGAGCGCTCGAGCCGCCGCCTCGCCTCTCGGGCGCGGCAGGGGTCTTTCCTCGAAGATGATCGCCCCGAGCCGTGTCACCCGGCGCGCGCGCACCTGCCGGCTTGCCCGATCGAAAAAGCTCTGTTCTTCGGTAACGATCGCTTTCGGCATATGCGCCTCGACGTCCTCACGGGTGACCTCGGCGGCTGCTAGCACGCGCTGGGCGCCGGCTCTTCCGGTAAGGTCGGCAATGATCAGCATTTCGGCCGCCGCAAGCCGCTCGATTTCGGGAAGCTCGGCGCCGCGTCCGTTTGCCATGACGAAGCGCCCGCGCCCGCCGCGTTGCAGCGCAATGCGGTCCGGAAAGGCGTGCATCAGCAAGGTTCCAGGCAGAGCTGCGCCGGAGGCCGGCTTCTTCGATGCGCCGAGATCTGCGGCCATTCGCCTTGCCAAGCCCCTCGCGGCTTCGGCGCGATCGCTTCGCTCGCTGCGGAACCGGCGCAGCCGCTCCTCGATATCGACGCTGTTGCCGCCGAGCCCTTGCTCGGTGAGCATCACCGCGATCAGGCACGCCTCCTGTGCCCGTCCTTCTTCGGCGGCAGCGACCGCCATTGCCGCAAGCCGAACCGGCAGCGCCAGATTGCGGATCTTACGGCCTCTGGACGTCAGCGCGCCGCTGCTGTCGAGTGCGCCGAGTTCGACGAGCAGGTCGCGAGCCTCGCGCAAGGTCGTCTCCGGCGGCAGATCGAGGAACTTCAGCGCGGACGGATCGGCCACGCCCCAATGGGCAAGGTCGAGCAGCAGACCGGAGAGGTCGGTGGCCAGGATCTGCGGCGGTGTGAAAGCGGCGAGCGCGGCCGTCTGGCCGGAGTGCCACAGGCGGATTGCGATGCCCGGCTCCGTCCTTCCTGCGCGCCCGGCGCGCTGGTCGGCCGACGCTTTCGAAACGCGGACGGTCTCGAGGCGTGTGATGCCGGTCGCGGCTTCAAAGACCGGCAGACGCTGCAGCCCGCTGTCGACGACGATCCTGACGCCATCGATGGTGATCGAGGTCTCTGCGATCGAGGTCGCCAGCACGATCTTGCGCGTGCCCTTCGGGGCCGGCCGGATCGCCGCATCCTGTTCCTTCTGGCTCAGATTGCCGTAGAGCGGCACGATTGCTGTATCGTCTCCGAAGCGCCCGGCGAGACGCTCGGCCGTGCGTGCGATCTCCGCCTGGCCGGGGAGGAATGCGAGGATCGATCCTTCTTCGGATCGAAGCGCCTCGGCGATCGTGCGGACCATCGCATCTTCGATCCTTCCTCCGGTATCTCTGCTCGCGTAGCGGATTTCAATCGGAAAGCTCCGGCCTTCGCTTTTCAAAACGAGCGCGTCGCCCATCATGCCGGCGATGCGTTCGACGTCGAGCGTTGCGGACATGACCACGATCCTGAGATCGTCGCGCAGCGCCGATTGTACATCGAGGGCCAGCGCCAAGCCGAAATCCGCGTCGAGCGAGCGCTCGTGGAACTCGTCGAAAAGCACCGCTGCTACGCCGGAAAGTTCGGGATCGTCGAGGATCATCCGGCTAAAGACGCCCTCCGTTACCACTTCGATCCGGGTTTTCCCTGATATGCGGTTGTCCAGCCGCATGCGATAGCCCACGGTTTCGCCGACCTTCTCCCCCAGAAGTTCGGCCATGCGCCCCGCCGCGGCCCGTGCGGCGAGCCTTCGCGGTTCGAGCAGAATGATCCTGCCGTCGCCGCGCCACGGCTGGCCGAGCAGAAAGAGCGGTACCAGCGTCGTCTTGCCGGCGCCGGGCGGAGCCGACAGAACGGCGGATCGCGACGAATGGAGCGCTTCGCCGAGGTCGGGCAGAATCTCGCGGACAGGAAGTGCAGGAAGCGCGCGCATCATCCTTGCTCCTCCATCCCGATTTCGATCACGCGACCGCCTGCTGCTTCCGCATCGGCGCTGTCATGGGTGACGAGAATAGTCGGCAGTCCCGCCGACCTTGCCTTCGAAAAAACGAGTTCGCGCGTCTGCTCCCTGAGCGCCGCATCGAGCTTGGAGAAAGGTTCGTCGAGAAGCAGGAACCGCGGATGCGAAACGAGCACCCTTTGCAGCGCCACCCGTGCTTTCTGGCCGCCGGAAAGCGTGTCCGGGTCGCGGTCGTAGAAACCACCCAGGCCGACTTCGTCGAGGGCCGCTTCCGCCAGACGGCGACGTGCGCTCCGCCCTTTGACCGCAGCCGGTATGGCAAAGACGATGTTGCCGCCGACGGAGAGGTGGGGAAAGAGCAGCGGATCCTGGAACAGGATGCCTGCGTGGCGTTGATTGGCGGCAATCTCCGTCAGGTCCCTGGTTCCGATCAGGACACGGCCGCCGGCGTCGAAAGCCGGATCGAGAAAGCCGCCCACGAAGGCGAGCAGGCTCGACTTGCCGGAGCCGGAAGGGCCCATGATCGTCAATACCTCACCAGGCGCAATACCCGCCGTAAGCGCGATCAGCATCCTGCCGCCCAGACGGATCGTAATGTTCGAGAGCGTCAGGCATGCTGTGTTGTTCGCAGATTTTGTCCCGGCATTTTCCCGCATTCACGTCCTCATGAGCCGCCGGTTGCGGAATAGCAACTGGGGCCCGAGCGACGCAATGAAAAACGCGAGAAACGGCAGGAGCCCCTGCACCAAAGCATAGATGCCGATGACCCGTCGGTCGCCGCCCGAGGAGAGTGCGACCGCTTCGGTCGTGATCGTCGTCAGACGCCCGGATCCGATAAGCAGTGTCGGCAGATAGAGACTGACCGACACCGCGAAGCCGACGGCGAGCGCCGTGAGGCAGGGGCGCAAGAGCAATGGCAGCCGGACGGTGAACAGGATGGACAGCGCGGACTTGCCGAAGCCGGCGGCGATTCTTTCAAAGCGCGGATCCAACGCTTGCCAGGGGGCTGACAACGACAGAAGGACATACGGGAGGACGAAAATGAAATGAACCGCCAGCACGCTCGCGAAACCCGGCAAAAGACCGGCTGAGAGCATCAGGACCTGCAGCCCGAATACGAAACTGATCTCGGGGACGAGCAAGGGAAGATAGAGCAGCCGATAGCCGGGATTCCTTTGTCCCGCGGCAGTGCCGTTGCGATAGAGCAGGAGGATCGTAAACAGGAGCGACAGCAACGCTGCGCAGAGAGCAAGCGCGATCGTGGTGCCAAACGACGTCCGAAGTTGAGGCAGCGTGCGCATCCAGGTTTTCGAGGTGAGACTTCCGGGGAGTGCATCGGGAAAGGGCCAGAGACCAGCAAAGGACCAGATCGACAGCAGGCCGAGCCCCGCGAAGATGGCGGCCGTACAAGCGGTCATGACGAGGGCGGCCGCGGCGCGAAGGGCGCCGTCCCGTGCAAGGCGCCGTCCCGAAAAAATCAGGCGTTCAAGGACGGCCTTGCCGATCCGTTCCAGCACGATCCAGATCGCCATTGCCGCGACCACGACTCCAATTTGCAGGAAAGCCCCCGCCGATGCGAGGAATCGCGCGCCGAGCTCAGGCGATCCCGTCCATTGCGCGATGCGCACCGGCAATGTAGGCGGCAGCTTCGGCCCGAGGATCATCGCCACGTCGACGACGGAGACGGAATAGACGAGCACGGCGAAGACCGGCAAGCGGATCTGGCGGTAGAGGGCCGGCCAAAGGCAGACGGCGAAGCCGGCAATGCGTCCGTATCCGAGCGCGGCCGCGAGGCGCCGGGCTCTGATCAGCGGAAGTTGCGGCAGAGCGGCAAGCGTCACCAGAAAGAGAAACGGAACCTCTTTGACGAGGAGCCCGGCAATCATCGTGAGCGCGAAGGGGTCGTTGGGAAGGGGCCAGTCCGGCGGTCGCGTGAACCCCGTCAACTCCGGCGAAATCAGCCGGAGCAGGAAACCGGACGGGGCGACGAGGAAGGCCAGCGCAAAGGCGGCGGCCGCATGCGGAACCGCCAGCAAGGGAGAGACGAGATGCTGAATGCGGGCGAAAAGGCGCGTGCCGGCAAAGCCCGCGACGAACGCGCCCACGATCGATATCGCCCCGGCGGTGGTCAGCAAACCGGCTGCGAGACCGGTCAGGACCGAGCGAAGGATGTGCGGCTGGCCGGCGAGTTCGGCGATGTGGGCAAGCGTGACGCGAGATCCACCGAGCGCCGGCAGGTAGCCGAAGGCCGGCAGAACCGTGCCTGCAATCCCGGCGAGGACAGGAAGGCCCAGAATGAAGGCGAGGAGCGCGTTTCCGCCTGAAGTGCGTCGCACTTCAGTTGGCCGCGCCATAGCGCCGGATCCACTCGGTTTCGATCCGTGTCATCCAGTCCGGATGCGGTTCGTCGAGCGCGGGACCAAGTTTGTCGGGAGGAAGCGTTGCAATGCCGAGCTCCAGACGCTCGAAGGCGGATCGGTCGGCTGCCGGAAGTTTTGAGAGGGAGAGAACTGTGGGATCCCCCCAGACCTTCGGGTCCTGCTTGCGAAGCTGTGCCTCGGGCGAGAGGAGAAAATCGGCAAGCAGAAGCGCGCCGGCCTTCGCCGTCGCATTGTAGGGAATGGCGACGAAATGCGTGTTACCAAGCGTGCCGCCTGAAAAGACGAAGGAACGCACCGTTTCCGGCAGCTCGCCATCGGCGATGGCGGAGGAGGCTTCTGCGGGGTTGAAGGCGAAGATGATGTCGAGCTCGCCGTCGGCGAGCTTCTGCTTCATGTCCGCATAGTTCTGCGGGAAGGCCTTGCCCTTTCGCCACAAGTGCGGCGTGAGCTTGTCGAGATAGTCAAACAAGGGCGCCACATCCGTATCGAAAGTAGCGTCGTCAACGGGTGTCTGCAGCTTGCTCCTGTCCGAGACGACTTCGCTCAGCACCTGCTTCAGGAAGGAAGATCCGGTGAAATCCGGTGGTTGCGGGTAGGAGAAGCGCCCTGGATTGGCTTCAGCCCATTTCAGAAGATCCGCCGCGGAATCAGGCAATTCGGTCGCCTGGGTGCGCGCCTGATCGTAGAAGAACACGAGCTTGGCGCCGCCCCAGGGGCTCTCCAGCCCTTCGGTCGGAATGGTAAAATCGGTCAGCACCGTCGGCTTGTTTTCCGTGTCGACATAGCGCCAGTTCGGCAGTTTCGTTGCCCAGTCGGGCCCGTAAAGCAGCCCTTCACGCTTCATGGCGGCGAAATTCTCGCCGTTGATCCACACCAGATCGACCGCGCCGTGCTCGTCTTTTCCTGCCGCTTTCTCCGCAAGCACAGTCCCGGCCGCTTTGGCGGTGTCGTCGAGCTTCACATGAACGACGGTCACGCCGTAACGGCTCTTCATCTCGTCGCCGGCCCATTCGATGTAGGCGTTGATATTTGCAGCGCCTCCCCAGGCGTTGAAATAGACCGTCTGACCCCTGGCTTGTGCAACGACCGCTTTCCACTTGCCTGGGTCCGCGGAGAAGGCCCCCGCGGCGAGGCCAAGCGACAGCATTGCCGCGGCGATCATTTTTCCGACCAGCCTGATCATAGCGCTCCTTCCCTGTCTGGTGCCGCCGAGGGTAAGACAAGGGCGGGCCGCGTCAATGCATGCAGCCCTCCACCAGCGTCACGTTTCGGTGAGACGCGTCTTGGCTCTCGACTGCGCCGAATTCATGCGGCGCACGGCCCCTTGAAAAGCGGGGCTGCGTTAACCATATAGACCTCAATCCCCGGAAGCGCCGAAAGTCCGTAAAGCGGACCCGAATTGGTAGAGGCATTGGACGACTTTTCGCGCCAACGAAAATAACCATTCAAAAACAGCCACTTACGATTTTCTCGTAATTTTTTGAAATTGGTTGTTGACTGGGGAAAGGGCTGGGGTCTATAAGCCCGATCACTGACGAGGGCGGCGGCGCTGCTGGCGACGATGCCTTTCGCTCTAGGGTTTCCTTGATTGGCGGATGCTGATTTTGGGGTTGGGACTTTCGGGTTTTGGCCTTTAGGGGACTGTTGACGGGGATTTCACTC
>NZ_VITA01000005.1:0-228699 GCF_007827695.1 Sinorhizobium medicae
GCCCATATCCACCACCGCTGCTTCATCAACGGCAACCGCGTCGTCGTCTTCCCGCCGAGCCCGGGAAGCTACGCCTCCGAACGGATGGGCTGAGGCTGGTTCAGGTCGCGGCCCGCCGGATCGGCTGTCTCGTGGCGCCCGTCGCCCCGAGCTCGAAGCCGTCGAAACCGTTGAGAAGCGGTGCCGCGCCGGGCCGGGAAAAATAATCGGGCTGGCTTGCCTCCACGTGGAATTCTGAATATATTCAGGAAATAAATATTCCGTATGGGAAAAAAGAGGGAACGAAATGGCTTTATCCTGGCGTTTCTCCGCCTTGGCGGATCGACATCGCGCTCTCGGATCGAAACTGGAGGACTGGAGCGGCATGGGGACCGCCTGGACCTATGAAAAGGACATGTCCGAAGAGCATGTCGCGATCCGTACGAAAGCCGGGATCATGGATGTTTCCGGCCTGAAGAAAGTGCATCTGGTCGGTCCGCATGCCATTGCCGTGCTCGATTACATCACCACCCGCGACATGACGAAAATTTATCCCGGCCGCTCCGTCTATGCCTGCATGCTGAACGACCGTGGGCATTTCACCGACGACTGCATCGTCTACCGCACCGGCCCCAATTCCTGGATGCTGGTCCACGGCTCCGGTTCCGGCTACGAGGAGATCGTGAAGCAGGCTGCGGGCCGTAACTGCGCAGTGCTGTTCGACGACGATCTGCATGATCTGTCGCTGCAGGGGCCGCTTGCGGTCGACTATCTCGACAAACACGTACCGGGCATCCGCGACCTCAAATATTTCCATCACATGCAGACGACGCTCTTTGGCGCTCCGGTCATGATTTCGCGCACCGGCTATACCGGAGAGCGCGGTTATGAAATCTTCGTGCGCGGCCAGGATGCGGTCATGGTCTGGGACCGTATCCTCTCGGAAGGCAAGGAGATGGGCATCATCCCCTGCTGTTTCAGCGTGCTCGACATGCTGCGGGTGGAAAGCTACCTGCTCTTTTATCCCTACGACAATTCGCAGATGTACCCCTTCGCCGACCAGCCGCCGGGCGACAGCCTATGGGAACTCGGCCTCGATTTCACCGTCAGTCCCGGCAAGGCGGGCTTCCGTGGCGCCGAGGAACATGCGCGGCTGAAAGGCAAGGAGCGCTTCAAGATTTTCGGCATGCTGATCGACGCCGATGGCCCGGCCGATCTCGGGGACGAGGTCTATGCCGAAGACAGGAAGGTCGGCGTAATCACCTGTCCGAGCTATTCGACACTGACGAAGAAGTCCATGGCGATCGCCCGTTTGGACGTCGACAAGGCCGTCCAGGGCGCGAAGCTGGAGGTGCGCGGCAAGAACCTCGACGCTAGAGCGATCGCCCACACGCTGACATTCGACGATCCGGAGAAGAAGAAGAGAACGGCCGTCAGTTAGGAGAGGCGGCCATGCTTGTCGAAGGCATTAAGAGCCGTCCGGTCTATATGGGACTTTCCATCCAGCCGCGCGCCCGGCGGCACATCTTCGCACTGGAAGGGGAGGGCGCCCATGCCCTTCTCGATCGTAAGGCGGCACTCGACAGCACGGCGCTATCCCGCAGTGAGATCCTCTATGCCCCGCGCGGCTCGCAGGGCAAGGGAAATGACGAGGCGCTGCGCGCGCTTGGCGCCGACATGTTTTTCGCAGCCCCGACAATCGCGACGCTGCTCTTCCGCCTCAGGGGGACGTTGACGACCGCTCATATGGGAACACGGCTTTATATCGCCGGCACTGAGGGCTTCATCGGCCAGGCGATGATCGTGGCACTCGATCACGGCATGGATCATGCCTCGGTCATCACCGAACATCGTGGCTCATTGGCGCGCCGCGTGCAATGCGTCCACTGCAAAGGCGTCACCGAGGACGTCACTCACAGCCCCTTTCCCTGCGGCCATTGCGGTCTGCCGCTTCTCGTACGCGACCATTACTCGCGGCGCCTCGGCGCCTTTCAGGGCGTCAATATCGATGCGGAAGAACCCGGCAGCGCACCTGACCCGGAGGAGTTGTTCCTGTGAGCGGTGGTACCGAAATTCCCGTCCGCGTGACCAAGGTGACGCCCGTTGCGCATCGCATCAAGCGCTTCCGCTTCGAGCGCCTGGATGGCCGGCCGATGCCGTACTTCTCCGGTGGCGCTCACGTCATCGTTTCGATGAACGACAATGGCCACCTCCGGCGCAACGCCTACTCGCTGATGTCGCCGCCATATGATTGCTCGGCCTACGAGATCAGCGTTCTGCATGTCGATGATTCGCGTGGCGGCTCGTCCTTCATGCACGAGAAGGTGCGCGAAGGCGACGAGATGAGGGTCTCCCATCCGGTCAATCTGTTCCAGCCGGATTGGCGCGGCCGCAAACATCTGCTGATTGCCGGCGGCATCGGGATCACGCCCTTCATCGCCATGATGGAGCAGTTTTCCCGCGAGGGTGCCCAGTTCGAATTGCATTATGCCATTCGGTCGCGCGACCGCGGCGCATATTGCGAGGACCTCGTCGCCCACTACGGACGGCATCGGGTGAAGATCTATTGCGATGCCGAAGACAATCGCATTCCGGTCGCCCGCTTGCTCGACAGCCAACCGCTCGGCACGCATCTCTATGTCTGCGGTCCCGCGGGCCTGATCGACGGCGTACTCAAGTCCGGGCTGGAGTCTGGCTGGCCGGAGCAGAACCTGCATTCCGAGCGCTTTCTGTCCTCCCAGCCCGGCAAGCCCTTTTCGATCGAGCTGACGCGCTCCGGCAAGACCGTCCATGTCGGTCATCATGAGAGCATGCTGGAGGCGATTGAGTCGGCCGGCGTCGATGCGCCCTTTCTCTGTCGCGGCGGTGCCTGCGGGCAATGCGAAACAAGGGTCGCACTCTGCGACGGCAAGCTGCTGCACAACGACGTCTATCTGACCGACGAAGAAAAGGCTTCCGGCCGAAAGGTGATGCTCTGCGTCTCTCGATTCGAGGGAAAGGCCTTGCATCTCGACCTCTAGAGCCGTTCCGGGAAAACCGTCCAACAGTTTTCCGCCCAGAAATGTGTAGCTTCAAAGACTTGGATTGTTCGACGAAACAATCCATCGGGCCGACGAGGAGGAGAACGGGCATGGCAATCGCCTTCAAGCAGGAAACATTCCGGGATGATTTCAGCTATCGCAACAGTGCGGAAAACATTCGGCGCTTCCCGTTTCCGTTCGACCGCGACGAGTACATGTACGCAGTCAACATGGAACCGCATGTGAAGGGGCAGAAGGGCACCGCCTTCGAAAACCTGATCGACATCGATGAGCATTACGTCGCCGAGATGCGAGACCGGGCTCTGGTTCTCAAAGAGGACCCGCTGCGCTATCAGGCCCTGCCTCATATGATGGCCGCGCAATGGGATACGCTCGAACTTCTGATGGAGGAGCAGGCCGTCGGATTTCCCGAGCATTTCACGCTCGCCAGGAACGGCGATCAATGGCGCTGGATCAACCGGCCGCTCGGCATCGACGACACCTTCACCTTCGGCGATCGCTCGACGCTTCCCTGTGAGCCGCTCGAATACATCACCCGCCAAGCCCAGGGGGACTTCTGCATCGTCGATCAGCGCGACGGCAATCTCTGGATGGATGCCGGCATGGTCACGACCCAGGCGGACTGGTCGCTCGATTTCGATATCGGCATGAATTTCATGGAATGGCACGGACCGGTGCCGCTCGCCCATCAGATGGGGGTCTTCGACCGCGCGCTGAAATTTCTCCTGAACCTGCAGCAGGGCAAGCCTACGCGCCGCTTCAACTGGACGATGACGATCAATCCGCGCCTCGATACCAGTCCGGAAAACTATCATAAATGGGGTCCGGACCGTGCCACCGTCACGACGGGAAATGTCGGCGACAAGGTGCATCTGCGCGTCGAGGTGCAGAGCCTCTGGCGCCTTCCGCGCTCGAACGCCATCCTCTTCGTCATCCGCTGTTATCTGATGAATATGAATGAGCTCGTGACGGTACCGAAATGGGCGCGCCGCTTTCCGCGCGTGCTCAGAACGCTGCCGCCGGAGCTTATCGATTACAAGGGCCTTACGCGCTATCGCCAGACCACGATCGACTGGCTTTCGAAATTCGACGACGGCGAGCCGACCAGTCCCGGCACCTTTCCGGATTGACGCCCTATCCAGCGCCAAGACGACTGCATGCAACAGCAACTTCCACCAAAATCAAAAGGGGAATGCTTCATGACAAGAGTTGCCGTCATCGGTGCCGGTCCATCGGGCCTTGCTCAATTGCGGGCCTTTCAGTCGGCCGCCCAGAAGGGCGCCGAGATTCCGGAAGTCGTATGCTATGAAAAGCAGGCCGACTGGGGAGGACTTTGGAATTATACCTGGCGTACCGGACTGGACGAATATGGCGAGCCCGTGCATGGCAGCATGTATCGCTACCTCTGGTCGAACGGCCCCAAGGAGTGCCTCGAGTTCGCGGACTATACCTTCGAGGAGCATTTCGGCAAACCGATCGCTTCCTATCCGCCGCGCGCGGTGCTGTGGGATTATATAAAGGGTCGCGTGGAGAAGGCGAATGTGCGCCACTGGGTGCGTTTCCACACGCCGGTTCGCATGGTGCGCTTCGACGGAGAGACGAAGAAGTTCACGGTGACCGCTCACAATCGTCTCGAAGACCGCATGTATGACGAAGAGTTCGACTATGTCGTCGTTGCGAGCGGTCACTTCTCTACACCGCAGGTCCCCTATTTCGAAGGCGTGAAGACCTTCAACGGCCGGGTGCTGCATGCGCATGACTTCCGCGATGCGCTGGAGTTCAAGGGCAAGGACGTTCTCATCGTCGGCCGCAGCTATTCGGCCGAGGATATCGGCTCGCAATGCTGGAAGTATGGGGCGAAATCGGTGACGACGAGCTATCGCTCCAAGCCGATGGGCTTCAACTGGCCGGAAAATTTCGAGGAACGGCCACTGCTGACGAAGCTCGAAAACACGACGGCTCATTTCGCGGACGGCTCGACAAAGGAAGTGGACGCGCTGATCCTGTGCACCGGCTACCAGCACCACTTTCCCTTCCTGCCCGACGAACTCAGACTCAAGACCGCAAACCGCCTTTGGGCCGACCATCTCTACAAGGGCGTGGTCTTCGATGGGAATCCGCAGCTCTTCTACATCGGCATGCAGGATCAGTTCTATACCTTCAACATGTTCGACGTGCAGGCCTGGTGGGCGCGCGATGTCATGATGGGCCGCATCGAGCTGCCGCCGGAAGAGGAACTGAAGGCGAATTTCGACATGTGGCGTGCCCGCGAGGAAACGCTCGAGCATGCCGAGGAGATGATCTGGTACCAGGGCGACTATGTGAAGGAACTGCTCGCTGAAACCGATTATCCGAGCTTCGATATCGAAGGGGTCAACCGGACCTTCATGAAATGGGAGCACCACAAGGCTGAAAACATCATGGGTTTTCGCAACCATGCCTATAGGTCGCTGATGACGGGCAACATGTCGCCCGAACACCACACTCCCTGGGTCGAAGCGCTTGACGATTCGCTCGAGGAATATCTGCGCGAGTGACGCTCTCCGATAATCCCGCGAAATCGCTTCGCCCTTCATCCGTATGCCGGATGAAGGGCGAAATTGTTTAGATCACGTTCATGTTTTTAGATCGATCCCACGTGAAAACGTCGCGGTCTACGAGCGCGGCCGCTTCTTCTGGGGATCGTAATGCGACAGCGGCACGACAGCCGCCGGCAGGCGTTTTTGCTGGCCGTCGAGTTTGCCGATCTCGACCTGCGTACCGACCGTCGCATGCGTGACGTCGATCCGGGCGAGTGCGATCGTCTTGCCGAGGACCGGCGAACGGGTTGCACTGGTGACAACGCCGATCTGCGCGCGTCCGACATGCACGCAATCGCCATGGCCGATCGCCTCGTTCGCCAGAACGTCGAGCCCGACCATCAGCTGGCGTGGGCTTTCCTTGCGGCGCATCAGCGCTTCGCGGCCTATGAAATCGTCCGGCTTTGATTTCAGCGGCACCGTGAAGCCGATACCGGCCTCGAACGGGTCGGTCTGATCGTCGAAGTCGTAATGGGCGAAGATCAGGCCCGCCTCGATGCGAACCATGTCGAGCGCTTCCAACCCCATCGGCTTCATCCCATGCGGCTCTCCAGCCTGCCAGACCGCGTCGAATACGGTCAGTGCATCTTTCGGATGACAGAATATTTCGTAGCCGAGTTCGCCGGTATACCCGGTGCGGGAGACGACGACAGGTGCGCCTTCGAACCCCCCGATGCGACCGACCGCAAAGCGGAACCATTCGAGCTCGCTGATCGTGGACTGACGGGGTGCTGTCCAGATGATCTCCCTGAGGATATCGCGGCTCTTCGGCCCCTGAACGGCAATATTATGCATCTGGTCGGTCGATGAGCGCACCCAGGCCCTGAAGCCCTTCTTCTCCGCCTGCTCTCGCAGCCAGATGCCGCTGTAATCGTCGCCGCCGATCCAGCGGAAGTTCTTATCACCGAGGCGGAAGAGGGTTCCGTCGTCGATCATGCCGCCATGCTCGTAGCACATTGCGGAATAGACGACCTGGCCCGTGGAAAGCTTGCGTACGTCGCGCGTCAGGCAATATTGCAGCAATTCCTCGGCATCCGGGCCCGTGACCTCGAACTTCCGCAGCGGCGAGAGGTCGATGACTGCGGCTCTCTCGCGGCAGGCCCAGTATTCCTCGATCGGTCCTTCCGACGAAAACCGGTTCGGCAGCCAATAGCCGCGATACTCGGCGTAGTCCCGCGTGAGCGCCGAGAAGCGGGGATGGAAGGCTGTTTCGCGCGTCATTTCGGGATCGGCATCGGGTGTCATGCGATAGGCTACCGCTCGTGAGAATTGCTCGTTTCCGGAAAAGGTCCGGACGTGAATGTCGGTCGGATCCCAGCCGTTTGCCGCATCGATGTCGTCTGGGCAGGAGGACGAGACGCAGATCAGGTCCGTCACGGCTCGCATCAGCACATAGTCGCCCGGACGAGACCAGGGCTCATCGAGATAGAGCTGGTTGTTGTGATCGGTACTGGTGTTGTAGAAATAATTGAGCGCTTCCCAGCCCTTCCGGCCGGAAATTCCGTAAGGAGCAAGCGCCGCATTGAAATTGTCCGTACAATTGACGTGGCCGGGATAGCCCATATCGTCGTAGTACCGCGCATTGCAGGCGGTGGCGAAGGCGTCATGGCGGCCGACCGTGTCCTGTACGATCTCCACAAGCGGCTCGAAATCGCGATCGAAAGCCTTGGACGGCAGGCCCGGCGCCGGGTAGCTGCGTCCCAGCAGGGTACGCGTGACGGTCGAATCGAGCGCCCGGTCGAGGCCCTTGTCGACCTTGCGGGCGGCAAAGGCCTGGAAGTCCGTGCACTGGCGGCCGTATACGTCGATGATTTGTATGAATTCTCCGGCCCGTACGAAATATGCTGACGCAGTGGCGGCCTTGATGCGGATGTCGTGGATCGGATCGGCCAGCGGTTCCGGCAGGGCGGAGGTATAGTCGCGGATCGGCCTGCTGCGGCGGATCATGGTCTCGATGGGCGTTGCCGTGTCCTGTGCCTCTGGCGCCATCGCCTTTCCGGGAGCGGCAACGATCAGCAGTCCCTTCATCGTGGTCGTGAATTCCGCCTTGCTGCCCGGCGTGGACCGCTCCCCGAAGACACGCAGAGCGCCGGCCGTGGAGAGATCCGCGCCGCGACGCCGGAGGGCGTTTCGAGTGCGAAGCGAGCTCTCCTCTTCGAGGGACAGAATGGTCTTCAGTCCCTCCGCGTCATTGGTGAAAGCGGTGCCAAGTCCTGCCGACTGGAAGCGGCCGTCTTCGTCGAGGAAGGAAAGCTCGCATGCCTGGCAACCTTCGATATCGGTGACCGTCACGTGGTCTCCCGCTTCGACGCGAACGACCAGCGAGCCGCCACCCTTGCATCGATACCGTTCCCTGTCCTTTGGCAGCGCAGGAATGCCCGGATAGCGGATGATGCTCGCCGAAACGGGCCTCCCTCCAAGCATTCCGGGATGGCGATCTTCCATAACAACCCTCGCGTAGGAATGTCCCCTGGCCCGATCATGCTGGCAAAGTACCAGGCGGAAGTAAAGGGGATATTGACTAAGAAGAAACTTTCTTCACTATGCATAAACGGCCGGACCCGAGTTCAAAGCATCGACGGGTCATCCAATAACGGTCCGACCGCCACGGGGAGGCGCGTTCAGGGAGACGTAGGAAAAATACGTCCGGAACAAATCAAAGGGGAATTCACTGATGACAGATATGGTGGACGCCGGCATTTCCGCCGGCACCGAGGGCAAGCTCATACGCGCTCTCGATTGGAAGGGCGCCTTCTGGGTAGCAGCCGGCGTGCCGCCG
Organism: Sinorhizobium medicae; assembly: GCF_007827695.1. Classification (GTDB taxonomy): domain Bacteria; phylum Pseudomonadota; class Alphaproteobacteria; order Rhizobiales; family Rhizobiaceae; genus Sinorhizobium; species Sinorhizobium medicae. The sequence continues at coordinate 8,379 of NZ_VITA01000005.1, forward strand.
CTTGTGCTCTTCTCCATCGGCGGCATTGCCGGTACGACCGGCAAACTGGCCTTTGCGGTCTGGATCATCTCGATGATCATGGGCTTCCTGCAATCCTTCACCTATGCGGAAATCGCCGGAATGTTCGCCAACAAGTCGGGCGGCGCCTCGATCTATGGAGCGACCGCATGGCTGCGCTATTCGAAGTTCATCGCGCCGCTTTCCGTCTGGTGCAACTGGTTCGCGTGGTCGCCTGTGCTCTCGCTCGGTTGCGTCATTGCCGCCGGCTATATTCTCAACGCCCTCTTCCCCATTCCGGCAGCGGATTCGCAAGCCGTCCTCGACTGGATCGGCGCCCATGCCGCCTCCGTCACCGTTGATAGCCCCCGCGTCGCCGAGTATATTGCCGCCCATGCCGGAACCGCGCCGGCAGACGCCGTCAAGGCGCTGCTCGGGGCCGACGGGGTAGCGGCGCTGACCCCGGCGATCCGCAACTGGTCGCTGGCCAGCTTCAGCATTCCCTTTCTTGCCACGGCGAACATCAACGCCACCTTCGTGATCGGCGGCATTCTGATGCTGATCATCTTCGCGATTCAGCATCGCGGCATTGCCGGGACCGCAAGCGTCCAGAAGTGGCTGGCGATGATCGTCCTTATTCCCTTGCTGATCATCGGCATCTATCCGATCGTCAGCGGTCACATCGTTTCCTCCAACGTCACCGGCCTGGTGCCTCCGACGGCCGCTTACTCGGGCGAGGACGGCGCCTGGAGCAATGGCGGCTGGACGCTCTTTCTCGGCGGCCTCTACATCGCCGCCTGGTCGACCTACGGCTTCGAAACAGCCGTCTGCTATACGCGCGAACTGAAGAACCCCCGTACCGACACCTTCAAGGCCATCTTCTATTCCGGCCTTGTCTGCTGTCTCTTCTTCTTCCTCGTGCCCTTCGCTTTCCAGGGCGTACTCGGCCATGGCGGCATGCTGGCCCCCGGCATCATCGACGGCACGGGCGTGGCCGAGGCGCTCGGCGGCCTGATCGGCGCCGGCCGTATCGTCACACAGCTTCTCGTCGTCCTGATGATTCTTGCGCTTTTCCTCGCGATCATGACGGCTATGGCAGGCTCTTCGCGCACGCTTTATCAGGGCTCGAAGGATGGCTGGCTGCCGAAGTATCTCGACCATGTGAATGAGAACGGCGCGCCGACCCGGGCCATGTGGACCGACTTCGCTTTCAATCTCTTCCTGCTTGCCATCGCATCGGATGCCGGCGGCTATTTTTTCGTGCTCGCCGTCTCCAATGTCGGCTACATCATCTTCAACTTCCTGAACCTCAACTCTGGCTGGATCCACCGCATCGACTCCGGCCATATCGAACGGCCCTGGCGGGCGCCGACCTGGCTGATCGGCCTGAACACCGTGCTTGCCTTCGTGAACGCGCTCTTCCTCGGCGCCGGCGCCAAGGTCTGGGGTTATTCCAATGCGCTCTGGATCGGCTTCGCCTTCGCCGCGCTCATCCTGCCGGTCTTCGCCTATCGGCATTATTTTCAAGACCGGGGCAGATTCCCGCCCGAAGCCATGGATGATCTCGGCCTCGCCGGACAGGATCTCGGCGTTAGGAAAGCGGGCATGCTGCCTTATCTGGCCCTCGGCGCAGGCCTCTCCATCGTGCTGTTCGCGAACTGGTTCTTCCAGCTGCCGGCCTGAACCTGCCCGAACGCGCAAAAAGGCCCGCTTCGGCGGGCCTTTTCATTCAGGGATTCGGACGCGGAAGCGCGGCCGCCTCAGACATTGTCGCCTTCAGTCGATGTCCCCTGCGCGTTGCCGGCCCTGCCGGCGCCCCATTTCCAGCCGCTGATCGCCGGCATGTCCTCTCCGTGTTTTTCGATATGGTGTCGGTGGTCGATCAGCCGTTCGTGGATCGCCTGTTTGAAATAGGCGGCGCGGGCTCCCAGTTGCGGCAGCCGGTCAATGACGTCCTCGACCAGGTGAACGATCCAGATGGTTGAGCGCCACCATGTCCAAAGGGGTGGTCGTCGTTCCTTCTTCCTTGTAGCCGCGGACATGTGAGGCGGTGGATCAGCCAGGGATAGCCGTGAAAGGCGGAGATGATCGGCTTGCCTCCCATCGGCACCTGATGCGATCCCCAGTAGTCCTCGCATTTCTTGCCGTCGATCTCGGCCGGGCAGGTCCAGCCCTTGGGGGTGCGGAAAACGATCGTCGGTCAGGCCGGTCGTTTCAGATTGCCGTTGAGGCGGGCGTCGGTCTGAATGCGTCTGACATCGGCAAGCGCTGCGTCGAGCGCGCCCGCGAGTTGCCGATGTATGCCGGCGGGATCATGGCCTTCCACGAAAAGCGCGCAGAACCCATGCCCTCGAAGAGCTTCTGCAGCTCTTCCTTCGCAACGCGCGCGAGAAAACAGGGATTGGCGATCTTGTACCCGTTAAGGTGCAGGATCGGCAGGAAGCAGCCGTCCCGCGCGGGGTTCAGGAACTTGTTGCCGTGCCAGCCGGTTGCGAGCGGTCCGGTTTCGGCTTCCCCGTCGCCCACCACGCAGGCGATGATCAGTTCCGGATTGTCGAAGGCGGCCCGTAGGCATGGCTCAGCGCATAGCCGAGCTCGCCGCCCTCGTGAATGCTGCCCGGCGTTTCCGGCGCGACATGGCTCGGGATACGGCCGGAAAGCTGAACTGCTTGAAGAGCTTGCGCATGCCTTCCGCGTCCTGGCTGATGTCCGGATAGACCTCGCTATAGGTGCCTTCCAGAAAGGCGTGGGCGACAAGCGAGGGACCGCCATGCCCAGGGTCGATGACATACATCATCTCGAGGCCGTCTCGCTTGATCACCCGGTTAAGATGGACATAGAGCATGTTCATGCCGGACGCCCAAATGACCAGGAAGCCGCGGCTTGATATGCTCCCGCTTGAGCGGCTCCCTCAGCAGAGGGTTGTCGAGAAGATAGATCTGGCCGACCGAAAGATAGTTCGACGCCCGCCAATAGGGGTTCATCCGCTGAAGCTCATCCATGGGCAGCGGGCTCCCGGATGGCCGATTCTGGTCCGAAGCGTCGCCTCCCGTCCTGGGGGAAGTCATGGGGTCCCTCCTGAAGCGAGAACTCAGACCGTGAGGATGCGCGGCCTGTCGAAGTTGCCGAGGCAGAATCTATGGCGGTGATCCGTCAAGGCAATGCCGAGGGTGGAAACGGGCGCCCTTTCGATCTGCGGCAGCAGAAGAGCCTCCGCCTGCAGGCACCTTCGGCCCGCAAGCGGCGGCGCCGTCAGAGAGCCTCAATCCGAAAGCTTCAGGGCCGCATGCCGGCCGCCCTGATAGCGAACGCCTTTCGCGGGTTCCTCTTCGCGTGCTTCGATCGCTGGCCGGTAGGCTTCGCTGCTGTCCTGCGGGCGCCAGCCGAGAAAGTCCGCATGTGCGTTCGACCACCAGACGTCGCGGTTCGCGGAGACGCCGTAGAGCACCAGATGACCGATTTCCGAAGCGGCGAGAAGCTGGCGTATCAGCGTCCGGAAGTCACCGGGGCTCAGCCAGGTGGAGAGCATGCGCCGGTTCGTGGGCTCGGCGAAGCAGCTGCCGATCCTCAGACACGCGGTCTCGAGTCCGTATTTGTCGAAATAGAGGCGGGAGAGATCCTCCCCGAAGCACTTGCTGACGCCGTAAAGGCTGTCGGGACGCCGCGGCGACAGGTGGTCGAGCCTTTCGCCGACAGGGTGAAAACCGGTCACATGGTTGGTGCTGGCGAAAAGGATCCGGCTTACGCCGGCTCTGCGCGCCGCCTCGTAGAGGTTGTAGGTGCCGAGAATATTGGCCTGGAGAAGAGCGTCGAACTCGGCTTCTGCCGAAATAGCGCCAAGATGCAGGATCGCATCGCAATCGTGCACGAGTTCGTCGACGGCCTCGCGCTCGGCAAGATCGCAACGGACCACCTCTTCGCCCTTTCCGGCAGGAGAAAGCTCGGCCACGTCGGAAAGGCGCAAAATCTGTGCGCAGTCCTTCAATCCCTCGCGCGCATAGCCGCCGAGGCTGCCTGCGGCTCCGGTTATAAGCAGTCGCGTCATCATTCGTTTCGACCTGTCCGCGAAGAGGCACGTCTCCTGCCGGCTTGCCCGGTCCGTATCCGTTCAATGAATCTCCGGCTCGGGCAGTTTATGCGGCGATTGCAGGAAGGTGAAGTCGCAGCCTTCCGGCGCCTGCTGGATATTCTCCGCATGCATTTTCAGGTAGCCGCGCGAGTAATCCCGCTCCGGCGGGCGCCACTCGGCGAGCCGCCGCTCGATCTCCGCCGCGTCGACTTCGAGGGTGATCGTGCGGCGGGCGACGTCGAGGGCGATGATATCGCCGTTGCGCACCGCCGCCAGCGGTCCGCCGACATAGGCTTCGGGCGCAACGTGAAGGACACAGGCACCGTAGCTGGTGCCGCTCATGCGGGCGTCGGAAATGCGCACCATGTCGCGTACGCCCTCTTTCAGCAGTTTTTTCGGGATCGGCAGCATGCCCCATTCCGGCATGCCCGGTCCGCCGACCGGGCCCGCATTGCGCAGAATCATGACCGTGTCGGCGGTGACGTCGAGATCCTCGTCGTTCACCGCTTTCATCATCGTTTCGTAATTGTCGAAGACGAGTGCCGGCCCGCGGTGTTCCAGTAGGTGAGGGTCGGCCGCCGCGGGTTTCATGACGCAGCCTTGCGGCGCAAGATTTCCCTTGAGGATAGCCGTGCCGCCGCGCGCGGCAACCGGCCTGTCGAGTGGACGGATCACCTCGGGCAGATGGACTTCGGCCTCGTCGAGAGCACCGCCGATCGTGCCGATCACATTGCGTTCCGCGGTATGCAGGAGCGGCTTCAATTGTTTCCAAAGCGCGATCAGACCGCCGGCATAGTAGAAATCCTCCATCAGGTACTCGCCGGTCGGCCGGATGTTGCAGAGGACCGGGACCTCGGCCGAAACGCGGTCGAAATCGTCGAGCGTCAGCGCAACACCGCAGCGTCGCGCGATCGCGATCAGGTGGATCATCGCATTGGTCGAGCCGGCCATTGCCATGTGCACGGCGAGCGCGTTTTCGAATGCTTTCGCTGTTAGGATGCCGGACGGCTTCAGGTCCTCGAAGACCATTTCGACGATGCGCGCGCCGGAAAGCGCGGCCATGCGCGCGTGGCCGGCATCGGCGGCGGGAATAGCCGAGGCGCCGGGCAGCGAGAGCCCCAGCGTGTCGGCGAGCGCCGTCATGGTCGAGGCGGTGCCCATGGTCATGCAGGTGCCGAAGGAGCGGGCGATACCGCGCTCCATTTCGCTCCATTCATTGTCGGTGACGCGGCCGGCTTCCTTTTCCGCCCAGTATTTCCAGACGTCCGATCCGGAGCCCAGCATCCGGCCGCGATAATTGCCGCGCAGCATCGGCCCTGCAGGCACGAAGATCGTCGGCAGGTCGACCTGGATCGCTCCCATGATCGTTCCCGGCGTGGTCTTGTCGCAGCCGGCAAGCAGCACCACACCGTCGACGGGATGCGAACGGATGAGCTCTTCCACCTCCATTGCAAGGAAGTTGCGGTAGAGCATTGTCGTGGGCTTCACATAGGTCTCGGCCAGCGACATGGCCGGCAGCTCGATCGGGAAGCCGCCCGCCTGCCACACGCCGCGCTTGACTTCCTCGGCTCGGGCTCTCAGATGCGCGTGGCATGGATTGATGTCGCTCCAGGTATTGATGATGGCAATGACGGGCTTGTTTGCGAGTTCCGCATGGTCATAGCCCATCTGATAGAGTCGGGACCGATGGCCGAAGGAGCGAAGGTCCTTGACGCCGAACCAGCGAAAGCTGCGAAATTGCTCCGGATTCTTGCGTCTGCTCATTGGCGGCCTCCTTTGCATTTCCAGGCGGGTCGGCTAGATTGCGCCTGTACAGAAAAATGACAGGTGAAGGCAGACCCTTGAACGACGTAACATTGAAACTGAAACCGGCGCGGCGGGAGAGGCTCGCAGACGTTCTCTACGGACAGATCCTCGAACAGATCGTAAGCGGCCAGATGGCCGAAGGCGCGAAACTGCCGTCGGAAGCGCATATCTGCCGCGACTTTCAAGTTTCCCGTCCGGTCGTGCGAGAGGCGCTGATGCGGTTGCAGGCCGACGGGCTGGTCGTGTCGCGCCAGGGGATCGGCACCTTCGTCAAATCGCGTCCGTCCGACAAGCTCACCAGTCTCGCCGCCTCGGCCGAGATCGCGAGCTATCTCAGGGCTTTCGAGCCCCGGCTCGCGCTCGAGACGGAGTGTGCGGGACTTGCCGCGATGCGCCGTACAAAGGCCCAGCTCAACCAGATAGGCGAGGCGCTGTCGGCCTTGGAAGGCGCTTTTGCGCGCGGCGAAACCGGATGGGAAGAGGACTTCGCCTTTCACCACGCCGTGGCTGAGGCTGCGGGAAACGAACTTTTTCCGCGACTTCTGGAGGATTTGCGTGAAATTCTTAGCGGCTCGATGCGCATGGCGCTCGGTCTGACGCGGCAGGGCTCCGATGACCGCCGCCGCCGTGTCCTGGAAGAGCACCGCAAGATCTACTCTGCCATTTCCGGCCAGAACCGGGATCTCGCCCGCCTTTACATGCGCTACCATCTGACGGAATCGCGCGCCCGTATCACCGGGTCCCATGGCGATCTCTGATCCGGTCATGCTTCGACCCATTTTACGCGCTCACCGATAGCTCGATTCGACCATGTCGGACGGCGTTTTCATGCAACCCTCCCAGCCGATTTCCTGTATAGTTATTTTACAAGTTAAGCGAGAGCAAACGCAATGATAGACCAAATAACTGCGGCAAAGAACTCAAGAATGGACCTTAAGCGCAGTCCGGAGGCATTCAGCGGCGAACATAGTCCGCTTTAGGGTGTGAGACATGTCTTTTGATTTAACATTCGAATGTCTTCTCGACGCGCGCTGCCATGTCGCCGAAAGCCCGGTTTTCGATGAGCGCCGGAATTGCCTTTTCTTCGTCGACATCGGCCGCAGCACCCTTCATCGCGTCGAGCTTTCGGGCGCCGGCCATGTCGAATGGACCCTCGAGGGCGGCGCCTGCAGCATCGGCCTTGCGCAATCCGGACGCCTCGTGCTGGCGCAGCGCGACCGCGTCGTACTCTTTGATCCCGCCAAGGGCGCGATCACCACCGAGATTGCTGCGATCGAGCCGGACAGACCGGACACGCGTCTGAACGATGGCAAGGTGGGGCCGGACGGCGCCTTCTGGGTGGGCACGATGCACGACGTCGCCGACCGCCGGCCCGTCGCGTCGCTTTACCGTGTGACGCGGGACGGCACGGTCGAACGTAAGGTCGAAGAGATCGTCTGCTCGAATGGCCTCGCCTGGAGCGGCGATGGTTCCCTGCTGTTTCACTCCGACTCGCGCGGACCCTGGATCAACCGCTGGCGGTTCGATCCGTCGACGGGGGCGCTTTCGGCGTGCCGGCGGCTGGTCGACCTTGACGAAGCGAGCGGCCGTCCCGACGGAGCAGCCACCGATGCGGAGGGGAGTTACTGGAGCGCCGGCGTCTCGGCGAGCGTCATAAACCGCTTCTCGCCCGAAGGCCGGCTTATCCAGGCGCATCGCTTCCCGGTACCCGCGCCAACGATGCCGTGTTTCGCCGGGCCGGACCTGAAAACGCTCGTCGTGACATCGCTGCGGCCGGCGGCCACCGGCGAAGAATGCCGGTCGGGGGGGATATTTGCAGCACAAAGTCCGGTGGCAGGCGTCGCAGTGCGCCGCTTCGACGATCGCGGTCTTTGAACCTCGTGTCTGCGGCGGCTTCAGCGCTCCGGGACAGGGGGCAGTTCCGGCGCATCCAAACCCTTGAAGGGATCGCGCCAGGCATCGATCTCCTCGAGCCGGCCATACCAGCGGCAGACGGAAGGGTAATCGCCAAGCGGCAATCCGGCCACATCGTTGAAGGGCAGGAAGGTCGCCATCCGGAAGTCCGCATAGGAAAGCCGATCTCCGGCAAGCCATCTTCGATCGGAAAGCGCGGCGTCCAGTATCGCGGCCGCCGTGCGGAAATTGTTCAGCCCCTCCTCGACCATTCGCGGGTCGGTGGACCCAAGTCCATAGCGCAGCTTCGTGCCCCGCTCGAACTGCACCACGTCGCATGCTCTCACGAAATTCTCCTTGCCCCAGCTGAGCCAACGGATCATCTCGGGTTCATTGTCGCCGGTGCGCCAGAAATCCGAGCCCACCGCGCGTGAAAGCCGGCAAGCGATCGCGTCGGCCTCCCAGAGGCTTTCCCCCGACCAGACAAGTATGGGCAGCGAAAGATTCGGATTGAGTGGCCGAAAACGCTCCGCCTGCCCCGTTGAAAAGGGCGAGGCGAACTCGTATTCGACGCCAGCCCCTAGATGGCGTGCCACCGCTACGGCGAGGCGCGGATTGGGATTGCGACTGTAGAACAGTTTCATTCTCAATCTCTCCAAACGCCGGCTCTACATCGCCCTGCCATCGGAACCGAAGACGTGGCAGCGCGAAGGGTCGAAGTGGACGGCGAGGTTGGAGCCCCGCTCGACCTTCTGTTGTCCCTCCAGCGCGACGGTCAGTTGCTGGCGATCCGGTGTAATCCCGTAGAGCATGGTTTCGCCACCGAGATTTTCGACGATCTCGACATTGATCTGAGCGAGTGCGATGCCGCCCTCATGCGCCGAAAGATGCTCCGGCCGGATGCCGAAAGTGACCTCCTGTCCCTGTGTCGCCCCCTCCAGGCGCCGGGGCAGTCGCAGCGCCCCGCCGCACACCTGCACAGCGGTTTCATTGCCGCCGACCTCCTCGATCCGCGCCTTCAGGAAGTTCATCTTCGGGCTGCCGATGAAGCCCGCGACGAAGCGGTTGACGGGATTGTTGTAGAGGTCGAGCGGTGCGCCCACCTGCTCGATGCGGCCGGAGTTCAAGACGACGATCTTGTCCGCCATGGTCATGGCCTCCACCTGATCGTGCGTCACATAGATCATGGTGTTTCCGAGGTCCCGATGAAGCCTCGATATCTCGACGCGCATCTGTACGCGCAGTTCCGCGTCCAGATTGGACAGCGGCTCATCGAAGAGGAAGATGCGGGGTTCGCGCACGATTGCGCGGCCGATCGCCACGCGCTGCCGCTGGCCGCCGGAAAGCGCCTTCGGTTTGCGGTCGAGCAGCTTCTCGATCTGCAGGATTTCTGCAGCGCGGCGTACCTTCGGCTCGATCTCGGCTTTCCGGTAGCCGGCTGTTTCCAGGCCGAAGGCGAGATTCTTGTAGACCGACATGTGCGGATAAAGCGCATAGGACTGAAACACCATGGCGATTCCGCGTTTGGCGGGCGCCACTTCGTTCATCCGGTCGCTATCGAGCAGAAGCGTTCCGCCGGTAATCTCTTCGAGCCCTGCGATCATGCGCAGCAAGGTCGATTTGCCGCAACCGGACGGACCGACGAAGACGGCGAACTCGCCGGGATCGATGGTCAGGTCGATGCCGTGGATCACGTCGAACGCGCCGTAACGCTTTTCGACCTTTTGAAGAACGACGCTCGTCGCCATGTCAAACTCCTCCCCTGCGGCCCTATCGGGTAATCGCTCGCCAATCGGCATATTTCGGACTTTCCGGCCCAAGCGGTAGTTCTATTTCTCGACCGGTATCTGCGGACTGATAGATCGCCGTCACCAGTTCCAGCGCGCGACGCGCATCCTGCGTCGTCACCGGCAGCGGCGCTTTTCCGCCCAGGAAATCGTGGAAATGTGCCATCTGCGTCGTGAATCGCGGCGAGACCGGACGCCAGTCGCCGATCACATCGTCGATCCGGGCCTGGACTTCGCTATTGGCCGCGATGATCTTCCACGGGTCTTTACCGGGCGCGTAGGGTTCGTGGCTGCTTTCGAAAGTCACGTTTTCGAAATGCAGCCTGAGCCGGCTGATCTGTTCCTGCGAGCCGAGCGTGCAGGAGAGTGAAACGAAGGCGCCGTTCTTCATCAGCAGGCTCGCGGAGGCGCAATCCTCGACTTCTATGTCGTTGACGCGCGTCGCGACCCGGCCGAACACGCGCGCCACCGGGCCGAGAAGGTGCAGCATCATGTCATGCAGGTGCAGCGCATGGGTGACGAGCACACCGCCGAGCTCCGTTGCCCATTTGCCCCGCCAGGGCACGGAATAATATTCCGGCGTGCGCAGCCAGAAAGTTTCGACCGAGCCGACATAGGGCTTTCCGGCAATGCCCGCATCGATGATGCGTTTTGCTTTCTCGATGCCGTCGCCGTAGCGATACTGGAAAATCGGCATCAGCACGCCGCTTGCCTGCTTCTCGGCTTCCATGATCGCATCGACGCCCTTGAGCGATCCGGTCAGCGGCTTCTCGCAGATCACGTGCTTGCCGGCGGCGAGAGCCGCGAGCACCTGTTCGAGGTGGATGCCGGGTGGGGTGCAGATGTCGATGATGTCGATGCCGTCGTCGGCAAGCAGTTCGTCGAAGGACCGCGTCCGCTGTTCGATGCCGAATTCGTCGCCGACCTCGTTCATCCGTTCCTCGTTGAGATCGCAAAGTGCCTGGACGCGGAACCTGTCCGGGTGCGGCTGATAGCCCTCGACAATGTGCGAACGCCCGATGCCGCAGCCGATGATGGCAACTGTCTTCACGCTCATGTCAGTTCCTGCCTCCGTTCAGCTCGGCGATCGCCTGCGCTTGAAGCGCGAGTTCCATGGCTTTGAAGCAGCGCTCCTGCTGCATCGCGGTTTCGGTACGGTCCCTGAGGTCGGCCAGGAAGAGGCGGCCGAACGGCAGGTCGACGCCGGAGCAATCGATATGTTCGACGCCCTTGCGGTCGGCGATAAGCAGGTGGTTGCCGCCCTGGCGTCCGGCGAGATCGACCGTCTTGCGCACCTCGATCGTACCTGACGTGCCGACGATGAAGAGGCGGCCGTCGCCCCAGGTCGGCATTCCATCCGGGGTCAGCCAGTTTACATGGATCATGCCGGTCGCCTGCCCGGTCGTAAGATGGATGCTCCCCGTATCCTGCAGTTCCGGAGCGTCGGGAACGCTCCGATTGCCGACACTTGCCGAAAGAACCGTGGCGTCGCTCGCGCCGGTGAAGAACAGAAACTGCTCGCACTGGTGCGAGGCGATATCGGTCAGGATGCCGCCGTAATCGGCGCGCCGGAAAAACCAGCCGGGCCGCGACTCGCGCCGCAGCCGGTGCGGCCCGAGACCGACGACGTGCACCACATCGCCGATCGCGCCTTCAGCGACGAGCTCGCCGGCCTTGACCGTTGCCGGGCTTTCGAAATGCTCCGAATAAAGAATGGAGAAGATGCGGCCCGTATCGGCCTGGACCCGGCGCAGTTTCGCGAGCTGGTCGAAGCTTGTCATGCCCGGCTTGTCGGTGAGCACATCCTTGCCGTTTTGCATGGCGCGGATCGCCAGTTCTGCGCGCTGGCTCGAAACGGCGGCGGTGACGATGAGGCCGATGCTCTCGTCTTCAAGGATTTCCTCCAGCGTCGCGATGCGCGGCGCATCCCCGTAGGCGCCGGAGAATTCCGCGGCGAGCGCATTGTCCTCTTCGTGGTAGCCGGCGAGGCGGGCGCCCGCTCGCAGCAGGCAATTGACCTGGCCGTAGATATGGTTGTGATTGAGCCCAACGGCGGCGAAGCGCAGTTCGTCCATGATGATTTGGCTCCGTCGCTCAGCGCTTCATGCCGGTGGTGGCGATGCCCTCGATCAGAAGGCGCTGGAAGAACAGGAAGAAAAAGAACACCGGTACCAGCGAGAGCGTCGACATCGCGAAGAGCCCGCCCCAGTCGGAGGTGCTGCTCGAGTCGACGAAGGTCCGCAGGCCAAGCTGGATCGTGTAGCTGTTCATGTCGTTCAGGTAGATCAGCGGGCCGAAGAAATCGTCCCAGGTCCAGATGAAGGAGAAGATCGCGGCTGTCGCCAGGACAGGAAGCGACAGCGGCAGCATGATCTTCCAGTAGATGCGCCAGGCGCCGCAACCGTCCATCATCGCCGCCTCGTCGAGTTCGCGCGGGATTCCGCGGAAGAACTGCACCATCAGGAAGATGAAGAAGGCGTCGCTGGCGAGGAACTTCGGCACGACCAGCGGCAGGAAGGTGTTCACCCAGCCGAGATCGAGGAAGAGCACATATTGGGGAATGAGCGTCACATGATAGGGGACCATCATCGTGCCGAGCATGATCGCGAACCAGAAATTTCGCCCGGCAAAGCGCAGCCGCGCGAAGGCATAGGCCGCGAGCGAGCAGGCGACGACATTGCCGATGACGGTCAGGACGGCAATGACGAGCGAGTTCCAGAAGAACCGGCCGAAGCTGACGTCCAACCCGAACCAGCCGCGCAGATAGGAGGAGAAATCGACCGATGAAGGCGAGAGCGAGGTCGAGGCGAAGATCTCGTCCTCCGGCCGCACCGAGGCCGAAATCATCCAGAGCAGCGGATAGATCATGGCGATGGAGGCGGCGATCAGGGCGGCGTGAACGAGAGCCGATCCGATAGGGCCGCGGCGACCGGGCGGGGCCGGTGGCGGGGCGGTTACCAAGCTCATGGTCGCGTCAGTCATCGTAATGCACCCAGTAGCGGGAGGTGAGGAACGAGAAGGCCGTGAACAGGCCGATGATCAGCACGAGAATCCAGGCAAGCGCTGAGGCGTAGCCCATGCGGAAATTACCGAAGGCTTCCTGGTAGAGATAAAGCGTGTAGAACAGAGTCGAATTGATCGGTCCGCCGGTGCCGCCGGAAATGATGAAGGCGGGTGTGAAAGCCTTGAAGGCGTCGATCGTCTGGACAACCGCGTTGAAGAAGATGACCGGTGTGAGAAGCGGCAGCGTGATCTTGTAGAATTGACGGAACTTCGACGCTCCATCGAGGCTCGCCGCCTCGTACATGTCCGTCGGGATCTGCCGAAGACCCGCTAGGAAGATGATCATCGGCGACCCGAATTGCCAGACGCTCAAGACCACGAGTGTCCATATCGAGTAGTCCGGATGCGAGATCCAGCTCGGCCCCTCGATGCCGAACCGTGCGAGCAGGCTGTTGATCAGGCCGTCGCCGGCGAAGAGCTGCCGCCAGAGCACGGCGATCGCGACGCTGCCTCCAAGCAGCGAAGGCAGGTAGAAGATCGCCCGATAGACGGTGAGCCCTCGGACGCCGCGGTCGAGAAGGATCGCGACGAGCAGCGCAAAAGCGAGCTTGAAGGGCACCGAAAGGACCACATAGAGGAAGGTCACCTTGACGGCGGCGGCGAATTTTGGGTCGGCCGTCGCGATGCGCGCGTAATTGGCCGTGCCGACCCATTCCGGCGCCCGTATCAGGTCGAAATTGGTGAAGGAGAGATAGAGCGAGGCGATGGCAGGCCCGAGCGTCAGGCCGAAGAAGCCTATGAGCCACGGCAACAGGAACATGTAGCCGGCGCCGTGCCTGGCCCAGATTCTTGCCAGGCGGCCCTGTGCGGCCGGGCGCGAAGGAGCGCCCGTGCCGACGGTGACAGCGGTGTCCTGCACGGCCGCCATCCTCCTAACCCCGCGCGAGAATTTGGCTGACTTCGTTCACCAGCGTCTCGCCGCCCTGCTTGGCATCGAGCTGACCGAAGCCCACCTGTTCGGCGACGTTGCGCAGTGCGAATTCCGCCTCGCCGGCACCGCTCGGCGGGGGTGGCGGCAGTTCGCCGGCAAGGGGACCGAGGCCGGAGACATAGTCGAGCATGGCGCGGCCGAGCTCGTCGAGCGTCGGCGCGAGAGCCTCGCGCACGGCGGACGATTCCGGTACGCCGCGCTCGACGCCGAGGATTTCTGCGGCCTTCGGATCCTTGACGAAGAAGTTGACATATTTGGCGCCGAGTTCCGGGTCCTTCGTCTGAGCCGCGACCGAGAAGAACATCGACGGCTTGCGGTAATGGCCGCCCTTCGAATCCTTGCTGATCAACGGGTGGCTGCGGAGCGCCAGCTTGTCCTTGCTGACGCCCTGATAGGCGACGAACTGGTTGGAATGCGCAAAGGAGGCGGCCGACTTGCCGAGCGACAGCGGGCTCGTCTCCACGGTGTACTGGTCGAGCGCCTGCACGTCCGGCGGAACGCACGCCTTGGCCTCGCGCATGTTCTGCCACATGGTAAACCATTCTGCCGCATCATTGGCATCGTAACCGATCTTGCCTTCGGCGGTGAAGAGCGCCTTGCCGCGCTGGCGAAGCCAGTTTTCGAGCAGCGGCTCGACGGCACTGCCATCGGAAAGGCCGTAGAACCCCTTGCGCTTGCCCGCCTGGGTGATCTCAGCGCCGATCTTTGCCATCTCTTCCCAGGTGGTGGATGGGCTCGGCAGGTCGACTCCGGCTTCCTCGAAAGCGGCGGCGTTGACCATCATCGCTGCCGAGTTGGCGCCGAGGCTGATGCCGTAGAGCTTGCCGTCGACGCTGCCGCCCTTGATCTGCACCTGGTCGAAATCCTCGACCTTGAGCACGGAGCCGAGATAGTCGTCGAGCGGCGCGAGCGCGCCGCGCCGGGCATATTCGACGATGTAGCGATAGTCCATCTGTATGATGTCGGGTGCGTTACGGCCGGCGACCTGCGTCGCGAGCCGAGGCCAGTAATCGCTCCAGCCGAGAAATTCGCCGTTGATGGCGACACCCGCATTCTGCTCCTGGAAGAGCTGGTTGACCTTGTTGGTCCGGTCGGCCCGGGCCTGAGAGCCCCACCAGAGCACGCGCAGCCGCGCCTCCTGCGCAAGGGCGCTCCTTGCCATCGCCGACATCGAAAGAAGTGCCGCCCCACCCGCGAGTACACTTCGCCTGCTGATTTTATGCGTCATCTGTTCCTCCTCCCTTCGGAACGCCTCCACAACGTTCCGGCTTGCAACAAATAACTATTTGGTTACAAGTTATGGACAAGCAATGATCCTGTCAAGCAGTTGTGTGCGGAACTATCATTGACTTGTAAAATATTTTAACAAAGTTGCACCGAGTGCCGTCTGAGGCAAGAGGTTCCGGAGGCTGCGTGATGGAGAAGATGCAAGGCGGGGCGAAAGGCAGAAACGGGGCTGCAGGCCGTGCGGAGCGGCCTCTGCAGCGCGATCCCGAGCGCACGCGCGCCTCGATCCTCGCCGCCGCGACCCAGGAGTTTGCCGAAAATGGCATAGGTGGCGCGCGTGTGGACGCCATTGCCGAGCGTGCGGGCATCAACAAGCGGATGCTCTATCACTACTTCGGCGACAAGGAGCAGCTTTACCTTGCGGTCCTGGAAGAGGCTTACGTGGGCATCAGAACGGCCGAGAAATCCCTTAACCTCAGTGACTTGGAGCCTGAGCAGGGAATTGCCGAGCTCGCCATGTTCACCTGGGGCTACTTCCTGGAGCATCCGGAATTTCTCAGTCTTCTCGGCACCGAGAACCTGCATCGGGCGCGCTGGCTGCGCCAATCGACGCGCCTCAAGGAATTGCATTCGAGCTTTATCGACAAGCTGTCCGACCTTCTCCAGCGCGGCAGGAAGGAGGGGCTCTTCCGGCCGGATGTCGACCCGCTGAACCTTTATCTGACGATCGCCGCCCTGGGCTATTTCTACCTTTCCAATCAGTACACGCTGTCGACGATCTTTGGCCGCGACCTCATGGACAAGAGCAATCTCGACGTCTGGAAGCGCCATATCGTCCACGTCACGCTGGCGTCCATCCGAGGCTGATCCAAGCGCTTGTCGTTTTTTTTGTTGACAAGTGCGATTCTCCTCTGCCACAAAGTAACCGATTAGTTACTGGCTTGGGAGGGCTGGTTCTCTCCCCTCACGGGCACCTCAGGGAGGAAGCGCATGCCGCGTTTGGGAATCATTCTGCACGGCGTTACCGGCCGGATGGGTTACAATCAGCATCTGGTGCGATCGGTTCTGGCCATCCGCGATCAAGGCGGGATAATGCTCAAATCCGGCGGACGGCTGGAGATCGATCCGATTATCGTCGGGCGCAATCGCGACAAGATCGAGCAACTGGCGAAGCGGCATGATATCGCGCGCTGGTCGACGGACCTCGATGCGGCACTTGCCGATCCGAACGATCAGATCTTCTTCGATGCGGGCACGACGCTGATGCGCGCAGAACTCATCGGCCGCGCTCTCGACGCAGGCAAGCATGTCTATTGCGAGAAGCCGGTCTCCGACGATCTCAGGACCGCCGTCAAACTGGCGCGCAAGGCACGCGCCTCCGGCCTCAAGCACGGCGTCGTGCAGGACAAGCTGTTTCTGCCGGGCCTTCAGAAGTTGGCTCTGCTCAGGGATTCAGGCTTCTTCGGCAAGATCCTCTCGGTGCGCGGGGAGTTCGGCTATTGGGTGTTCGAAGGCGATTGGGGCGTTCCGGCCCAGCGGCCTTCCTGGAACTACCGAAAGAAGGACGGCGGCGGCATCATCCTCGACATGCTCTGCCACTGGCGCTACGTGCTCGACAATCTTTTCGGCGAGGTGAAGGCGGTCTCATGCCTCGGCGCCACCCATATCTCAAGCCGCATCGACGAGCAGGGCCGCGCCTATGACTGCGACACTGACGATGCGGCCTATGCCACTTTCGAACTCGAAGGCGGCGTGATCGCGCAGATCAATTCCTCCTGGACGGTCCGGGTGCGCCGTGACGATCTCGTCACCTTCCAGGTCGATGGAACGCACGGTTCCGCCGTGGCGGGGCTGACGAAGTGCTGGACGCAGCACCGCGTCAATACGCCGAAGCCGGTCTGGAACCCGGATCAGCCGCAGACGATCGATTTCTACGAGACCTGGGACGAAGTTCCGGACACGCAAGCCTTCGACAACGGCTTCAAGGCGCAATGGGAAATGTTCCTGCGCCACGTAGCCGAGGACAGCCCATGGCCCTACGGGCTGGAGGCTGGCGCCAAGGGCGTGCAGCTCGCCGAACTGGGCTTGAAATCCTGGGCGGAGCGCCGCTGGCTCGACGTTCCGGAACTGGAGTTCTGAGAGATGGCAAGCATCAGTCTTCCCGTCGGCGGTCGGCTCCTTCCCTACGAACTCACCGGCCGGCCGGTGCCGTTGAAGGGGCGCGATGCGGCTGCCTTTCCGAGGGTCGCTTTCGCCGCCGCCCATGTCGTCGCCGACCCGCTTGCCGACAATGATCCCTGGGTGACGCCGGCAATCGACTGGGAGCGTACGCTTGCCTTTCGCCATCGCCTCTGGGATCTCGGGCTCGGTGTCGCCGAATCGATGGACACGGCCCAGCGCGGCATGGGTCTCGGCTGGCCTGAGGCACGCGAACTCATCGGCCGCTCGCTCAGCGAGGCGCGCGGCCGTTCCGGCGCGCTGATAGCCTGCGGCGCGGGAACCGATCATCTGGTCCCGGGGCCCAACGTCACGATCGACGAAATCCTCAGGGCTTATGAGAGTCAGATCGAGACGATCGAGGCCGAAGGCGGCCGCATCATCCTGATGGCGAGCCGGGCGCTTGCTGCCGCGGCAAAGGGGCCGGAGGACTATTTCCGGGTCTACGACCGCATTCTCTCGCAGGTGAAGGAGCCGGTGATCATCCACTGGCTCGGTGAGATGTTCGATCCGGCGCTCGAAGGCTATTGGGGCAATGCCGACCATATGGCGGCGATGAAGACCTGCCTCGACGTCATCGAGGCGCATGCCGCCAAGGTCGACGGCATCAAGATTTCACTCCTTTCCAAGAAGAAGGAGATCGTGATGCGACGGCAATTGCCGAAGGGCGTGCGCATGTACACCGGGGACGATTTCAACTATGCCGAGCTGATTTCCGGCGACGAGGAAGGGTATTCGGACGCACTGCTCGGCATCTTCGATGCGATCGCGCCGGTTGCTTCGGCTGCGCTGGAAGCGCTGGGCGGCGGGCGAAATGGGGAATTCTTCGAATTGCTGGATCCGACGGTGCCGCTCTCGCGCCACATCTTCAAGGCACCGACGCGCTTCTACAAGACCGGTGTCGTGTTTCTGGCCTATCTCAACGGCCTTCAGGACCATTTCGCCATGATCGGCGGACAGCAGAGCGCCCGGTCGCTCGTCCATCTCGCCGAGCTTTTCCGTCTGGCGGACAGAGCCGGCGTTCTCCAGGATCCGGAGCTGGCCGCCGGGCGCATGCGGCGCGTCCTCGCCGTCAACGGCGTCGCGTGAGGCCCCGGCATGACGGAAGCCCCGCGCGTCCGGCTTGTCGGCGCTGAGATTTTCGAGCGGCCGGTCGAGTTCCGTTTCCCTTTCCGCTTCGGGGCGGCGCGCGTTACGAACGCGCCGCAGGCCTTCGTTCGGGTGCGGGTGGAGGATGCGAGCGGCCGATCCACCATCGGTAGGTCCGCCGAGATGATGATGCCGAAATGGTTCGACAAGAATCCGAGCCTTTCGCCGGAAGATAATGTCGGGCAGCTTCGCGCGTCTTTGCGTCTGGCCGCCGAAGGGTTGAAATCCTTGCAGGCGGAGACCGCTTTCGGCCTGCATGTTGCCGCAGAGACCGAACACCACCAGGCGGCGGCAACGCATGGCCTGCCGCCTCTCGTCGCATCCTACGGCCTGGCGCTCCTTGACCGCGCCATCCTTGATGCGGTGTGCCGCATGATGGGAGCATGCGCCGCCGAAGCGGTCAGAAACAACCTGCTCGGCGTCAGCGGCGTCGCCGCGCCGGATCTCGCCGGTTTCGACCTCACGCGCTTCCTCTCGCGTCTAAACGTTTCGTCGCGGCTCGCCGTGCGGCACACGATCGGACTTGCGGACGTTCTGACTGTGGCCGATCTCGGCGCGATGCAGCGGCCGGCGGACGGTCTTCCTCAAACGCTCGAAGATGTGATCGCCGCCTATGGTCACAGGTATTTCAAGATCAAGGTTTCCGGCAGGCCGGCAGAAGATATCGAGCGCCTCGTCGCCATCGCGGCCATACTCGATGACCGTGTCGGCGATTACAGGGCGACACTCGACGGCAATGAACAGTTCGAGAATATCGACCTGGTCTGCGATCTTCTCGATCGGATCGAAGAAGAGCCGCGTCTCAAGCGACTCCGGGCGTCGATGCTCTTTTTTGAACAGCCGATCGCGCGTGCAGAGGCGCTGTCGAAGCCGGTCGTCGCCGCCGCGCAACGGATGCCCCTGGAAATCGACGAGTCCGACGGCGACATGGGTGCGTTTCTCCGGGCTCGTGAGCTTGGTTATGCCGGCATCTCCTCGAAGTCATGCAAGGGCTTCTATCGGGCACTCATCAATCGCGCCCGGGTGGAAAAGTGGAACGCCGAGGCGGGCTCATCCCATTATTTCATGTCCGCCGAGGACCTGACGACGCAAGCGGGTTTGGCCCTGCAGCAGGATCTGGTGCTGGCATCACTTGTCGGCGCCGGTCACGTCGAGCGCAACGGTCACCATTATGTCGACGGAATGGCGGGGGCACCCGAGGGCGAGCAATTGGCCTATCTGTCGCATCACGGCGATCTATACGAAGGCGCCGCCGGGCAGACGCGGCTCGCCATACAGGCGGGTGAAATCACCTTTGCAACAGCCTTGCGATCCGTCGGCCTCGGCTCATCCGTCGACCCGGACTGGGCCGCGATGAGGCCCGTTTCGTGAAGAATGCGAGGAGAGTACCATGCAGGTCGAAGGCCTTTCCATCAATCTGGCGACCATCCGGGAGCAATGCGGCTTCGCCGAAGCCGTGGATGTCTGTCTGAAGCATGGCATCACGGCCATTGCTCCCTGGCGCGACCAGGTGGCGGCGATCGGCCTTGAAGAGGCCTCGCGCATCGTCCGCTCCAACGGGCTGAAGCTGACGGGGCTCTGCCGCGGAGGCTTTTTTCCGGCGCCGGATGCGGCGGGCCGGGAGAAGGCGATCGACGACAACAAGCGCGCAGTCGACGAGGCAGCGGAGCTCGGCGCCGATTGCCTGGTGCTGGTCGTCGGCGGGCTGCCGGGCGGCTCGAAGAACATCGACGCGGCCCGCAGCATGGTTCTGGAAGGGATTGCTGCGGTGCTGCCGCATGCCCGCGCGGCCGGCGTGCCGCTGGCGATCGAGCCGCTGCATCCGATGTATGCTGCCGACCGCGCCTGCGTGAACACGCTCGGCCAGGCGCTCGACATCTGCGAGGCCCTTGGCCCCGGCGTCGGCGCTGCGATCGACGTCTATCACGTCTGGTGGGATCCTGATCTGAACGAACAGATAGCGCGGGCAGGCCGAATGAAGGCGATACTCGCTCACCACATCTGCGATTGGCTGGTTCCGACGAAGGACATGCTTACCGATCGCGGGATGATGGGCGACGGCGTCATCGACCTTAAGGCGATCCGCCGGGAGGTCGAGGCGGCCGGCTTCCACGGGGCGCAGGAGGTCGAGATTTTCTCCGCCGACAACTGGTGGAAACGCCCGGCCGAAGAGGTGATCGCGACTTGTGTGGAACGTTATCGGAGCTGCTGCCGAGATGATTGACCTCGCCTGTTGTTCTTACAAGTCGGCAGCAGTTCACCCGGCAATCGCATTGACTTTCGCCAAGTCCGATCTCAAACATGTATGATAAATTTACATGTAAGTACCGCTGCCGCGGAGAGCGGCGTCACCCCGAAACAGAATTGCACGAGGGAATGATGGACAACAAGCGTCGCTTTGCGCTGGTCGGCACCGGCAATCGCGGAACCACCATGTGGGGCAAGGATCTTCTCGCCGGATGGCGCGGACTTGTCGACCTCGTCGCCATTGCG
Organism: Sinorhizobium medicae; assembly: GCF_007827695.1. Classification (GTDB taxonomy): domain Bacteria; phylum Pseudomonadota; class Alphaproteobacteria; order Rhizobiales; family Rhizobiaceae; genus Sinorhizobium; species Sinorhizobium medicae. Next base: position 29,011 of record NZ_VITA01000005.1, read on the forward strand.
GACACCAACTCGCTCAGGGCCGAGCGCGCCCGGACGATGATCGCAACCAATGCGCCGATCTATGACAGTGTCGATTCGATGCTTGCCGAAACGCGCCCCGATCTCGTCATAGTCTGTACGCCTGACGATACGCATGACGACATCGTCGTGCGTGCGCTCGAATCGGGTGCCGACGTCATCACCGAAAAACCGATGTCGACCACGGTTGAGAAGATCCGGCGGATTCTCGAAGCCGAGAAGCGCACCGGCCGACGGGTGGATGTGTCCTTCAACTACCGTTTTGCGCCGACGGCGGCACGCATAAAGGAACTCCTGAACGCCGGTGAGATCGGCCGCATCACCTCCGTAGACTTCCATTGGTATCTGGATACAAGGCACGGCGCCGATTATTTCCGCCGCTGGCATGCCTATGCGGAACGCTCGGGAAGCCTTTTCGTGCACAAGGCGACCCACCATTTCGACCTCCTGAACTGGTATCTGGACAGCGATCCGGACTCCGTCGGTGCCTTTGCCGACCTGCAGATGTACGGCCGCAAGGGACCGTTTCGCGGGCCGCGCTGCAAGCTCTGTCCCCACAAGAGCGAGTGCGACTTCTATCTCGACCTCGAAGCCGATCCGTTTCTCGACGCGCTCTACGAGGAACCCTCCGAAATCGACGGCTATTTCCGCGACGGTTGCGTCTTTCGAGAGGACATCGACATACCGGACACGATGGTTGCGAATATCCGGTATCGCAACGACGTCCACGTTTCCTATTCGCTCAACACCTTCCAGCCGATCGAGGGCCACCACATCGCCTTCAACGGAACGAAGGGCAGGATAGAGCTTCGCCAGTACGAAGATCAGCCGTGGGAGGCGCCGCCGGAAGACGTAATCCTGCTCGTCCGCAATTTCCCCAAGGGCAAGGCTGCGGTGGAGCGCATCACGGTTCCGCATTCCGCCGGCGGCCACTACGGCGGCGACGATAGACTTCGAAATACGCTCTTCAAGCCGGGCGCGACCGATCCTTTGGGGCAGCGCGCAGGGGCCCGGGCGGGTGCCATGTCCGTGCTTTGCGGCATTGCCGCTCTGGAGAGCGCCCGCAAGGGCAAGGTTGTGCGGCTTGCCGATTTAATGCCGGAATTGTTCGTGGAGGAGACGCAGGCGGTAAGCAGGCTTGCGGCGAATGGCGCATAGAACGCCAGCAAACTTTTTTCCTCTTGAACCTCTAGTCGCTAGAGGAGTTAGCCTGCTCTTGGTTTCGAAGGAGCAGATAATGACAGGCATATTTCGGGAAACGAGATTCCGGGTCGAGGGAATGGATTGCGCATCCTGCGCGGCGAAGATCGACACGGCCGTCAGGCGGGTGTCTGGCGTCGAGGACGTCAACGTGTCGGTGGCTGCGGGAACGATGACGGTACGGCATGCGGCGCGCGACGATGTCGGTGCGCAGGTGATGCGCAAAGTCGGCGGTCTCGGCTACAGGCTGTCGCCGCTTCGCGGCGAGAGGGACCGGCAGGATGCCGGCGAGGGTGTTTGCTGCGGGCACGACCATTCGGTGAACGAAGCTTCGCACCGCCACGATCATGGCGATGATAAGGTTCTGCCGGCAGCCGCCAGGACTGCCGGTGCCACAGCGCCATTGCAGTGGTGGCAGACGGCAAAAGGCAAGCTCACGCTCGCCTGCGGCCTGAGCCTCGCTGCGGCCTATGTTATCGGCACATTCGTTCCTGCCAGCGATCCCTGGATTTTCACGCTTGCGATGCTTGTCGGCCTGATGCCGATCGCAAGACGGGCATTCATGGCTGCGATCTCCGGCACTCCTTTCTCGATCGAGATGCTGATGACCATTGCGGCTGCCGGTGCCGTTTTCATCGGTGCCGGCGAGGAAGCGGCCATGGTCGTCTTTCTCTTCCTGATAGGTGAACTGCTCGAGGGCGTTGCCGCGGGCAAGGCGCGGGCGAGCATCCAGTCGCTTTCGGCACTGGTGCCGAAATCGGCGCTTCTCGAGGAGAACGGCCGGACGGTTGAGGTTCCCGCAGAGAGCCTGGCGCCTGGCGCTGTCGTTCTCGTCCGCCCTGGCGACCGGCTACCCGCCGATGGCGTCATCGTCGCCGGCGAGAGCAGCGTCGACGAGGCGCCGGTCACCGGCGAAAGCACGCCTGTCCTCAAGGGAGCCGGGGCGGATGTCTTTGCCGGAACGGTCAACGGCGATGGGGCGCTTCGCGTGTGTGTCACCGCCGCCGCGGCCGATAATACCATCGCGCGCGTCATTCGGCTGGTGGAGGAGGCGCAGGAGAAGAAGGCCCCGACGGAACGTTTCATCGATCGCTTCTCGCGCTACTACACGCCTGCCGTCGTGCTGGTTGCGGCCCTGGTTGCGATCGTGCCGCCGCTCTTCTTCGGCGGTCTGTGGCAGGAGTGGATCTATAAGGGCCTCGCGCTTCTCCTGATAGGCTGCCCCTGCGCGCTCGTCATTTCGACGCCGGCCGCCATTGCAGCGAGCCTCTCGGCGGGCGCGCGCCGGGGCCTTCTGATCAAGGGCGGCGCGGTCCTCGAAACCCTCGGCGGGATCACGGCCGTCGCCTTCGACAAGACCGGGACACTTACCGAAGGCAAGCCTAAGCTGACCGACATCGTCGGTTTCGGCAGATCGGAGGCAGAGGTCCTCGGCTATGCCGCTGCGCTCGAACAGGGCTCCAGCCATCCGCTGGCACGAGCCGTCCTTTGGCGGGCTGAGGCCGATGGATTAACGCCCGCTCCTGTCGAAGATGCCAGGGCCATCGGGGGCAAGGGCGTTGCCGCGTTCGCAAACGGCGTCGAGCTTTTTCTGGGCTCGCCCGAGGCGGCCGGGGAGCGGGCGCCACTGGACGCCGGGGAGAAGGCGGAGATAGAGGCATTGCAGCGGGCGGGTAAAACTGTCTCCGTTCTGATTGTCGGCGGCAAGGCGGCCGGGGCGCTTGCCATGCGCGATGAACCGCGTGCGGATGCCGCAGCGGGCCTCAGAGCGCTCGCCGAAGCCGGCCTGCGCGTGGTGATGCTTACCGGCGACAACCGTGCGACCGCCGAGGCGATTGCAGGGCGTCTCGGCGGCATAGAGGCGCATGCCGGGCTTCTTCCCGAGGACAAACAGCGCATCGTCAACAGGCTCAAGACGGAAGGATTCGTCGTGGCCAAGGTCGGCGACGGGATCAACGATGCGCCGGCGCTCGCTGCAGCGGATGTCGGGATCGCCGTCGGCGGCGGCACCGATGTTGCGCTCGAAACGGCCGACGCCGCCAGCCTCCATGCCCGCGTCTCCGACATTGCGGCAATGGTGAGGCTTTCGCGGGTGACGATGCGCAACATCCACCAGAACATCGCGATCGCACTCGGCCTGAAGGCCGTGTTCCTGGTCACGACGATCGCGGGCATAACGGGCCTCTGGCCGGCGATCCTCGCCGATACCGGGGCGACGGTGCTGGTGACGATGAATGCGCTGAGATTGCTCGCTTCGCCGGTCAAGCGTTGAAGAGGTTAAGCGTCCCCCCGACCTCCCGCGAAGAGGCCGGGGGCAGGTCCCGGCACATGCAACCCGCACGGAATTCGCTCAGCCGCTGCAATCTCCCCTGTGTATATTCGCGCTGGACTCTCACCGGCGATCCTATGAGAGTATAAGCAGATCTTCATCGCCGAGGCTTTCGCGCCTGAAAAACGATGCTAAACTTATACCAAACGGTAAAAAATTGCCGGCACGGTTTCTGGGTGAACCGAAGCGGGCAAATAGGGGATCGCAGGCCAATATGGACAATATTGCCATCGAACTGCGTGGAATAGACAAGAGCTTCGGCCTGGTCCACGCCAACAGAAACATCAATCTTAAGGTTGGCAAGGGCACGATACACGGCATCATCGGTGAAAACGGTGCAGGAAAGTCGACGCTGATGTCGATCCTCTACGGCTTTTACCAGGCCGACCGTGGCGAGATCCTGGTCGACGGCAAGGCCGTTTCCATCCGCGACCCGAATGCCGCGATCTCCGTCGGCATCGGCATGGTCCATCAGCACTTCATGCTGGTCGAGAATTTCACCGTTCTCGAAAACGTCATGCTCGGCGCCGAGGACAGCCAGATCCTCAACAAGGGCATCGCCAAGGCGAGGCAGGAGCTGAAGCGGCTCGAGAAGGAATATGCGCTCGAGGTCAACCCGGACGCCGTGATCGAAGAACTGCCGGTCGGTCTCCAGCAGCGTGTGGAAATCCTGAAGGCGCTTTATCGCAGGGCCGATATCCTTATCCTCGACGAGCCGACCGGCGTGCTGACGCCGCCGGAGGCCGACCACCTGTTCCGAATCCTCGACCAGCTCAAGGCGCAGGGTAAAACGATCATCCTCATAACCCATAAGCTGCGTGAGATCATGGCGGTCACCGACGAGGTTTCCGTCATGCGCCGCGGCGAGATGGTGGCGACACGGACGACCCGCGAAACCTCGGTCGAGGAACTTGCCGAGCTGATGGTCGGCCGCCGCGTACTGCTTCGCGTCGAAAAAGGCGAGAGCAAACCCGGCGACGTGAAGCTCGCCGTCAAGGGGCTGACGGTCAGGGACAGCCGCGGCGTGACGATGGTGGACGACGTCTCCCTGGAGGTCCGGGCGGGCGAAATCGTCGGCATCGCCGGTGTGGCCGGCAACGGCCAGTCGGAACTGCTCGAAGCGATCGCCGGCATCCGCAAGGCGGCCTTCGGAGCGGTTCTCCTGAACGGCGAGCCGGTAGACGTCAGGGGCCATGCGGACCCGGCCGAACTCAGGGAGCGCGGACTGGCGCATGTGCCGGAGGACCGGCATCACGTCGGGCTCGTGCTCAAATTCGAGGAGTGCGAGAACGCGATCCTCGGTTACCATCATGATCCGCGCTTCGCGAAGGGCATGTTCCTCGACGTCGACGCGATCCGCAAGGATGCCGAGGAGAAGATTGCCAAATACGACATTCGCCCGCCGAATGCGCGGCTGAGGACGGCCAACTTTTCCGGCGGCAACCAGCAGAAGGTCGTTCTTGCGCGAGAGATGGAACAGGATCCCGACGTCCTGATCATCGGTCAGCCGACCCGCGGCGTCGATGTCGGCGCGATTGAATTCATTCACAAGCGGATCATCGAGATGCGCGACCAGGGCAAGGCCGTTCTGCTGGTGTCGGTCGAGCTCGACGAGATACGTTCTCTGTCCGACCGCATCCTGGTGATGTTTTCCGGGCGTGTCGTCGGCGAGCGCAGCCCCGAGGCGACCGAGGGCGAGCTCGGCCTGCTGATGGCCGGCGTCGAAGGCCGCAAGGAGGCTGCAGAATGAGCACCCCTTATGCGAAACTCCCGGGATGGGTGGAATATGGCCTCATCCCGCTGATCAACCTTGCCGTCGCTTTTCTCGTCGCCGGTCTCGTCGTTCTTCTCGTCGGCGAAAACCCGCTTGAAGCCGCCTATCATCTCATCAATGGTGCTTTCGGCCGCGGCGAATATATCGGATTCACGCTCTATTACGCAACGACCTTCATCTTCACCGGTCTCGCGGTGGCAGTCGCCTTTCATTCAGGGCTTTTCAATATAGGCGGCGAGGGTCAGGCCTATGTCGGGGGCATCGGTGTGGCGCTCGCTTGCCTCTGGCTCGATCAAATGATGCCCTGGTATGTGGTCTTTCCGCTGGCCATCGTCGGCTCCGTCTTCTTCGGCGCGCTCTGGGCGTTCCTGCCGGGCTGGCTGCAGGCCAGGCGCGGCAGCCATATCGTCATCACCACCATCATGTTCAATTTCATTGCATCGAGCCTGATGGTCTACCTTCTGACGCGGGTGCTGAAACCACTTGGCTCTATGGCGCCGCAGACGCGGACGTTCGCCGAGGGAGGGCAATTGCCGAAGCTCGACTGGCTGTTGTCGATCTTCGGGCTGAATATCGGTACGGCACCGTTCAACATCTCCTTCCTGCTGGCGCTGGCCGCAGCCTTCGCCGTATGGGTGCTGATCTGGCGCACCAGGCTCGGCTACGAAATGCGCACCATGGGGCACAGCCCGTCGGCAGCACGTTACGCCGGTATCAGCGAAAGCCGCATCACCGTCGTCGCCATGATGATGTCCGGCGGCCTCGCCGGCATGATGGCGCTGAACCCGATCATGGGCGAGCAGTTCCGCATGCAGCTCGACTTCGTGCAAGGCGCGGGCTTCGTCGGCATCGCGGTGGCGCTGATGGGACGCTCGCATCCGGGCGGCATCATCCCCGCCGCGATCCTCTTCGGCGTTCTCTATCAGGGCGGCGCCGAGATCGCCTTCGAGATGCCTTCGATCTCGAGGGACATGATCGTGATCATCCAGGGTCTCGTCATTCTCTTTGCCGGCGCGCTCGAGAACATGTTCCGGCCGGCGATCACGCGCGTTTTCGCGGCGCGCGGCCAGCGCGCGGCTGCGCTCGTGCAGACCAAGGGAGCCTGATCATGGATTTTCTTCACGTTCTCTTCGTGCTCCTGGAATCGACGATCCGCGTCTCCGTGCCTCTGGTGTTCGCGGCGCTTGCCGGCCTCTTCACCGAGCGCGCCGGCGTCTTCGACATCGGGCTGGAAGGCAAGATGCTTGGTGCGGCCTTTGCCGCCGGTGCGGCGGCGGCAGTCACGCAATCGGTTTGGGTCGGGCTCGTTGCGGCCGTCCTCGTTTCGGTGGCTCTGTCGCTGGTCCATGGCTATGCTTCGATCACCCAGCGCGGCAACCAGATCGTTTCCGGCGTCGCGATCAACTTCATCGTCGCCGGGTCCACCGTTATCCTGGGCGAAGCCTGGTTCCGGCAGGGCGGCCGGACGCCGGCCCTTGCCGAAGGGGCGCGATTCCAGACGATCAATTTTCCGGGTGCCGACGCGGTCCGCGAAATTCCGGTCCTCGGACCTGTCTATGCGGACCTCCTGTCCGGCCATTTCCTGCTCACCTATCTGGCCTTCGCAATGGTGCCGTTCAGCTGGTGGATTCTCTATCGCACCCGTTTCGGCCTGAGACTGCGTGCCGTCGGCGAGAATCCGGGCGCCGTCGACACCGCCGGAATCTCGGTGATCTGGCTCAGATATCGCGCTGTCATCTGCTGCGGCATTCTCTGCGGCTTTGCCGGCGCCTATCTCTCGCTTGCGATGACGGCGGGCTTCGTCAAGGGCATGACGGCGGGCAAGGGCTATATCGCGCTCGCGGCGCTCATCTTCGCAAAATGGCGCCCGCTCAACATAATGTTCGCCTGCCTGCTCTTCGGCTTCCTCGACGCGCTCGCCATCCGTCTGCAAGGCACGCCCCTGCCGCTTATCGGCCAGGTTCCGGTACAGCTCATGCAGGCACTGCCCTATATCCTCACCGTCGTTCTGCTTGCCGGATTTATCGGCAAGGCCATTCCGCCCAAGGCGGGCGGCGTACCCTATGTGAAGGAGCGCTAATGCATGTCGCCCGGAAGTGTGCAGCGGTTCCGGGATGACGACATGCACAACAATAAGGAATGCCCCATGTCGAAGGACGAACTCTTTGTCGCGGCGCGCGAAGCCATGGCAAAGGCGCATGCGCCCTATTCGAAGTTTCCGGTCGGCGCCGCCATTCGCGCCGAGGACGGCAAGATCTATACGGGCGCGAACATCGAGAACCTGTCCTTTCCGGAAGGCTGGTGCGCCGAGACCACCGCGATCAGCCACATGGTGATGGCCGGCCAGCGCAAGATCACGGAAGTGGCAGTGGTTGCCGAGAAGCTCGCGCTCTGCCCGCCCTGCGGCGGCTGCCGCCAGCGCCTGGCGGAATTTTCCGGCGCCAGCACCCGCATCTATCTCTGTGACGAGACGGGGATCAGGAAGACGCTGGCGCTCTCCGATCTTCTGCCGCACAGCTTCGAGACGGAGATCCTCGGATGACGGCGGCGGCAGAGTTCCTCAAGGGTAAACTCGGAGCGCTTGCGCCCCGCTACGCAATCGTGCTCGGTTCCGGTCTCGGTGCGCTCGTCGACGCAGTGGCCGACCCGCTGCGTATTCCCTATGCGGAGATACCGGGCTTCCCGGTGAGTGGCGTTTCCGGCCATGCCGGCACGTTCGTCGCGGGCAGGATCGGCGGTACTCCGGTCGCTGTGCTTTCCGGCCGGGCGCACTATTACGAGCGCGGCGACGCAAACGCCATGCGCGTGCCGATAGAGACGCTGAAGCGGATCGGCGTCGACAACTTGATCCTTACCAATTCGGCCGGGTCGCTGCGCGAAGACATGCCGCCGGGCTCCGTGATGCGGATCGCCGATCACATCGCCTTTGCCGGTGCCAATCCGCTGATCGGCGTGGAGAGCGACGCGCGTTTCGTGGGCATGACCAATGCATACGACGCGGCGCTGGCTGTCGGGATGGAGGAGACCGCCGAGCGCCTCGGCATTCCGCTCGCGCGCGGCGTCTATATGTGGTTCTCCGGGCCAAGCTTCGAAACGCCGGCCGAAATCCGCATGGCACGTATTTTAGGCGCCGATGCTGTCGGCATGTCCACGGTGCCGGAGGTCATTCTCGCCCGGTTTTTCGGCATCAGGGTTGCCGCCGCCTCCGTCATCACCAATTTCGCTGCCGGAATGACCGGGGCCGAGCTCAGCCATGAAGAAACCAAGGAAATGGCGCCGCTTGGCGGCACGCGCCTGGCGGCCATCCTGAAGGAAATGGTCGCGAGCGAAGGCTGAATGGCGATGCTCCCGCAGGAAGTCATACGTAAGAAAAGGGATGGCGGCAGGCTCGTTCCGGCGGAGATCGCCGGTTTCATCGAGGGTCTGGCCGATGGCTCGATCTCGGAAGGTCAGGCCGCCGCTTTCGCCATGGCGGTCTGGTTCTCCGGCATGAGCCGGGACGAATGTGTGGCGCTGACGCTGGCGATGCGCGATTCCGGGGAGACGCTCGACTGGGGCGAGTTCGGGCGCCCGGTTGTCGACAAGCACTCGACCGGCGGCGTCGGCGATAATGTCTCTCTGATGCTGGCGCCGATTGTCGCCGCCTGCGGACCTGTGGTCCCGATGATCTCAGGTCGTGGGCTCGGCCATACCGGCGGCACGCTCGACAAGCTCGAGTCTATCCCGGGCTACAATATCCAGCCCTCGCCAGAGCTGTTTCGCCGCGTGGTCGACGAGGTCGGCTGCGCCATCATCGGCCAGACGGCCAATCTCGCCCCCGCCGACAAGCGCCTCTATGCAATCCGCGACGTGACGGCGACGGTCGACTCCGTGCCACTGATCACCGCATCGATCCTGTCGAAAAAGCTCGCCGCGGGGCTTCAGTCACTGGTACTCGACGTCAAGCTCGGCAATGGCTCCTTCATGACGGATCCAGCCGAGACCGAAATTCTGGCCCGTTCGCTTGTCGAGGTCGCCAATGGCGCGGGCGTGCGCACCTCGGCGCTGATCACCGACATGAACGAGCCATTGGCGGACGCGGCCGGCAACGCGCTCGAAGTCGAGAACTGCCTTGCTTATCTCAGCGGCAAGAAGGCGGGAACCCGCCTCGATCGGGTGGTCATGGCCTTTGCGGCGGAAATGCTCGCCGCAGCGGGCGTGTCGGCGCACAAGGCTGAAGGCGAGGCCATGGCCCGCCGTGCCCTGGAGAGCGGCGAGGCTTTGGAACGCTTCGGCCTCATGGTGCATCGGCTCGGCGGCCCCGCCGATTTCGTGGAACGGCCCGAGGCCTATCTCGAACGGGCGCCGGCGATCGTGCCGGTCGCGGCGGCCCGCGACGGCTATCTGGCCGCCTGCGAGACGCGCGAACTCGGAATGGCGGTCATCGCGCTCGGCGGCGGGCGCCGGCGGCCGGACGACCGAATCGATCATCGCGTCGGCCTTGCCGGATTGAGACCGCTCCGGACGAAGGTGGAAAAGGGTGAGCCGATCGCTTTTGTCCATGGCGCCGACCGCGACCAGGCCGAGGCGGTCGCAAAGCGGGTGGCAACGCTCTACGCGATCGCGGAGGAGGCGCCCGCGCAACGCCCGGTGATCGCGTCAAGGCTCGTTTGACCGGATGAAGCGCGCCGTTATCCGGCAGCGCTACTTCGTTCCGTACATGCGGTCGCCGGCATCCCCAAGACCTGGAACGATATAGCCCAACTCGTTGAGGTGGCTGTCGATCGAGGCCGTGAAGATCGGCACGTCCGGATGTACGCCCTGGAAGTTGCGGATGCCCTCGGGAGCCGCAAGGAGGCAGAGGAAACGGATGTTCCGCGCACCACGCTCTTTGAGTTTCTCGACCGCTGCGATCGAAGAGTTGCCGGTGGCGAGCATCGGGTCGACGACGATGACGAGGCGTTCGTTGATGTTGTCCGGCGCCTTGAAAAAATATTCGACCGCCTGCAGCGTCTCGTGGTCCCTGTAGACGCCGATATGCGCAACGCGTGCCGAGGGGACCAGTTCGAGCATGCCCTCGAGCAGGCCGTTGCCGGCGCGCAGGATCGAAGCGAAGACAAGCTTCTTGCCCTCGAGCACCGGCGCGTCCGTTTCCTCCAGAGGCGTCTCGATCCGCTCCGTCGTCAATTCCAGATCGCGTGTGACCTCGTAACAGAGCAGCGTCGATATTTCCTTGAGCAGCCGGCGGAAGCCCGCAGTCGACGTTTCCTTCTTGCGCATGATGGTCAGCTTGTGCTGCACCAGCGGATGACCGATCACCGTTACGCCGTCCATGGCTCACCTTCTCCGCGAAAATTGGCTATCCACCCTCTTTTCCATGGAAAGGGCGGGGGCTGCAAGGGTGTAGGTGGAAGTTGATGGCAGATGGCGCTCCTATTCCCCCGCCGACACCTTCTTCCGTTTTGAGCGGCGAGGGCGAGGCCAATCGCCCGGCAATCAGATGTGCAACGCAGCCAGCAGCCTCTCTCGCGTCGGCTCGTCCACGAAGGCGGCTTCGAGCGCCGTTCTCGTCATCCGGTCGATCTCGCCGTCGGAGAATCCCATGGCGTGGGCGGCGATCTCGTATTCCTGCGCCAGCGAGGTATGGAAGAAGGGGGGATCGTCGGAGTTGAGCGTCACGCGGACGCCGGCGTCGTAAAGCCGCCGCAGCGGATGCGAGGGGAAATCCGGAAACACCTTCAACGCGATATTCGAGCCGGGGCAGACTTCGAGCACCACGCCCTCATCGGCAAGCCGCCTGACGAGGTCCGTGTCCTCGATCGCCCGGACACCGTGACTGATCCGGGCGGGGCGGACGTGGTCCAGAGCGTCGCGCACGCTGAAGGCGCCGGAAAGCTCGCCGGCGTGAATGGTCAGGCCGAGACCGGCATCGCGGACGATGTCGAAGGCACGGGAAAATTCAGCCACGCTATGCATGCGCTCCTCGCCGGCCAGGTTGAAACCGGTGACGAGCGGATGCCGATGCGAGGCTGCATATTCCGCGGTCCTGACGACTGCTTCCGGGCCGAGGTGCCGGATGCCGGTGATCAGCATGCGGGATTCGATCCCCTTTCTGGCCTTCGCGGCTTCCATGCCGGCGGCCAGCCCCTCGAGATATGCATCTGCCCCGAGGCCGACCGTGTTGCCGTGGTCGGGCGAGACGATGATCTCGCTATAGATCGTGCCGGCTTCTGCAAGCTCCGTCAGATAGGCCTCGGCGAGAAGCGCATAATCCCCCTCGGTGCGAAACAGCGAAGCCACGGCATCGTAGCACTTCACGAAGCTGGTGAAATCCTCCCAGACATAGGCACCGTCCCGGATGATTGTGCCGGTATCGACGCCGTATTTCCGAGCCTGTCTCACCGCCAGTTCCGGCGGCGTCGCGCCTTCGATGTGGCAGTGCAGCTCTGCCTTCTTCAGATGAGCGGTCAAATGAGGCTCCTCCCATGCGGGCCGGGGTCAATTCCGAGATGACTTGCAACGGTTTCACCGATATGTGCGAAGCTCCCGACAATACCGACGGAGCGGCTCCGAAGCGTCGGTCCGAACATCAGAACGGGCACGCGCTCGCGGGTGTGGTCGGTGCCGCGCCAGGTCGGGTCGCAGCCATGGTCGGCAGTCAGGATGACCATGTCGCCGGGCTTCAGGCGGCGGTCGAGATCGGGAAGGCGTGCATCGAAGGCTTCGAGCGCTGCGGCATAGCCGGCCACGTCGCGGCGATGACCGTAGAGCATATCGAAATCGACGAAATTGGTGAAGATGAGCGCGCCGTCCTCGGCCTCGTCGATCGCCGCCAGGCTTGCGTCGAACAGAGCCATGTTGCCGTTGGCCTTGGTAAGCCTGGTTACACCCTGATGCGCGAAGATGTCGGCGATCTTGCCGATTGCGTGCACTGTTCGCCCGGCCTCCTTCAGTCGGTCGAGAACGGTCGGTGCCGGCGGCAGCACCGAATAATCCCGCCGATTGCCGGTGCGCGTGAAGCTGCCCGGATCGCTGCCGACGAACGGGCGAGCGATCACACGGCCGATATTGTACTCGTCGACGAGCCGGCGGACGACCGCGCAAAGGTCCTGCAGACGCTCCAGACCGAAGGTCTGTTCGTGTGCGGCAATCTGAAAGACCGAGTCCGACGAGGTATAGCAGATCGGCTTGCCGGTCCGCATATGCTCTTCGCCGAGACGCGCGATGATATCGGTGCCCGAGGCATGGCAATTGCCGAGAATGCCGGGCACGTCGCCCTCGCGACAGATCGCCTCGACGAGTTCGGGAGGGAAGGCGTCGCCGTCCGCGGGGAAATAGCCCCAGTCGAAGGTCACCGGCGTGCCGGCGATTTCCCAATGGCCGGACGGCGTGTCCTTGCCGCGCGAGACTTCACTGGCGGCGCCGTAGACGCCGTAAACGCGCTCCGGCAGCGCCATGCCGGCGGGCAGCCGACCGGTCGCCAGCCGCGCCGCATGCATGAGGCCCAGCGCTGACATGTTTGGCAGATTGAGCGGCCCTTCCCTGAGGCCCGCCCGGTCGGCGGCCCCGGCCGCGCAGAATTCCGCTATGTGTCCGAGCGTATCGGCGCCGAGATCGCCGAAAGCCCCCGCGTCCGGCGCATTGCCGATGCCGAAGGAATCGAGGACGAAAAGGAAGGCGCGCGCCATGAAACACCTTGTCCGACCCGGCGCGCGCGTGGGGAACGGCGAGCCGGCGCTATTAAGATTTTCGCGGCCGTCGCCGCACAATCCGGCAGGAATAGCGCGCCGTTTTATCCATTGCAATTGATGTATGTCGCCCGGCAGTGTGCAGCAGGTGCGAGGGCCCCGGGAAGGGCCTCAGCAGTCCGTGCATTTGATGGTCGTGCCGAAGCGCTGACGATAGTAGGAGGTCCGGGAAAGGGGGATCATGGCGCCGGCGTCCGAGCCGAACAGGGAAAGCTGATGGTTCACGACGAGTTCCGTTCGCACGACGAAGGCATTCACCGCGTCGAGATCGGCCGGAACGCTGACGACCGAATTGAGTGCGTAGGGAACCGTGGCGCTATTGCTCGCATCCGACCAGGCCCGGGACCAGGCGACCCTGCCTTCCGTCGTACCGTCCACCTGTATGCCGGTGATTTTGAGCTCGTAGTCGGAGCTGTCATAGGGCACCAACATGTTTTTAGCGACGTTCCGCATATCGTCCAGAAAGGCCTTGTTCACCTGCTGCCCGGTGGTGACGATATCGCTCACCGCACTCGAGGCGCGCGACACCTTTCTCGCGACGGTGAAGCCGAGCGAAAGCTCGAAGGCGCCGATATAGGCGGCAATCAGAAGCGGCGCGACAATGGCGAATTCCACGGCACCGGCGCCGCGCCGATCCCGCAGCAGACGGCGAAGGGTACGGAACGGCGACTGTCTACGCGCATGCATGCACCCCATGGCGACCTCAATAGTTTTCATTGCGGAACGTCGCCGTTGCGACCATCAGATAATCGCGCGGCATGCTCTCGCCGGCCGATCTCAGCTTGGTCACCAGGGGACGCACGAGATCGGTGATCACCGTCCAGCGGTAATAGGCGCGCACCATGGTGTAGTCGTTCGGTCCTCCGGGTGCGAAGGTGAAGCCGCTGGTGTCGAGATCGGAACCTATTCGCGGAACTGCCTGCGGAAAGGCGCCGAGGTCCTCGGGGAGTTCTCGGACGTCGAGATAGAGCTTCGAAGGTTGCGTCGCCTCGGTCGCCGAGCAGGTCATCATGACCGCGATTTCCTCGCAGAAGGCCTGGCGGAACTGAGCCTCGGTCATGAAGCCGTCCTTGCCTGCCTCGGTGGTGATGTCGCCAGTGCGGATCCTGCGCGCCAGCGTATCCGTCGCATTGGCGAGCAACTGCTCTCCGGCAAAGGCGACGAATGTTTCGATCGAGGCGAAGACGACGATGAAGAAGGGGAGCGCCAGAATGGCGAATTCGATCGCGGTCGCACCTTCACGATCGCCGATCAGGCGCCGAAAGGGGCCGCGCGGCGAGCGCGTCGGGGAGGTGGATGCTGTCTTTCCGATCGACATCGCGCCGTTCCGTCATATCACTGGTTGGCGCAATGTAAGCAGTGACTGTTGAAGAATTGTTTTCAACAACCCAAAAAATCTTAGTGGTTTGGATCGACCCTTGGGCCTCGGACGAAGCTCCTATCCGGCTGCCGATGCCCGCAAGCGGAGACGGGGTAGACAGGCGCCTCAGTTGCTATTCGCGGCTGAAGCCTGCCGCTCCGCGCGCTCGCAATTGGGCGTGCAGGAAAGAACGGTGCGGACGGTCTGCTTATAGACGCGCACGGTGTTGCCCTCGTCGATAGAGACGAGGATCCGCTCGTCCACCATGGCATTGCCGTCCTGGTCGAGGATGACGAGATTGGTGGTGCCGAAATTGCGTCCGGTCAGCACGATCGTCTTCGCATCGGCGACCGTCGCGTCGGCAACGTCCGAATTGCCTATGATCACCTTGCTGACGGGCCGGTCGAGCTTCAACACGCGCGCGTGATCCATATAGACGCGCATCATTTCTTCAGCCGCGCGGGCACCACTCGGGGCGTGCCCCCCCGAAAGCGCAGTCGTGAGAAATGCAAGCATGGCGACCCGCTTGGTCGCTGAGAGCGTGTTCATGGCGCGTCCTGACGGTGTAACTGCCGCATCTTGGCGCTTTTTGGTGAATGAATGGTTACGCCGGCCGAACGCAGTTTAACGCATCCGTTTTCCGCACATTTACCCAAGAAAAAGCGAGCTGGCCTTAACGTCACGGTAACCGGATTCCTTAAGCGGAAAGCAATTAGACCCCGCTAATTTCAGGGCATCCGATCAACGGCAACAGTTTGACGGACGTGCTGAACAACAAGCGAAGTCTGAGGAGAATCGTCATGAAGACCATTTTTACACGCCTGATGAAGGACGAGTCCGGCGCAACCGCAATTGAATACGGCCTGATCGCAGCGTTGATTTCTGTGGCGCTGATTGGTGGCGCGCAGACGCTCGGCGGCGCCCTGGATACCCAGTTTAACAACCTGAGCACCTTCCTCAGCGTTGGAGAAGCTCCAGCGCCGTGATCGCTGGCTTTTTTCCGAAAGGCCGCCTTTTCGAGGCGGCCTTTCGGTGTTGCAGGTGACGTCAGCTGTTTCAGATTGGTAGCCCAGGTGACTATCGCAGCGATCTTTGTAGTTTTCCCATTTTGCCTGGCATTTGCAGCGTTCTCGGACCTGTTCACAATGACAATTCCGAACCGCATATCGGCAATCGTGCTTGTTTCTTTCGTCGTTATCTCACCTTTAGCCGGCCTCGACGCATCCAAGGCATGCTTGCATGTGGCAGCTGCTGTGCTGGTATTTGGAGCTTGCTTCTGCCTTTTCGCAGTGAATGTCATGGGAGGCGGTGACGCAAAACTCCTTACGGCAAGTGCGATTTGGTTCGGTTTCGAGGCGTCCCTGATTGATTTTCTCTTGTATGTCTCCGCCTTCGGCGGTCTGTTGACGATCGCCGTTCTTCTCCTGCGCAGCCAGGAAAACCTGATCCTTGCCGCGCGCATCCCGGTTCCGCGCTTGCTGCTGACGGCGAAGAAAATCCCATACGGCATCGCCATAGCGCTGGGCGGGTTCGCCGCCTATCCTTCTTCGCCGCTGATGAAGCTGGCCCTCACACAGTTCTCCTGAAGCGCATTCCGCCTCTCGGCCGCGCCACAGCCTTCTGTTAATCATCTTCATAAGCAAGTTAACCATATCCATAAGCAGACCGTTAACCATAACTACACCAATTCCTGATCAACCTGATCCCGGGCAATTTTCTGGGGTTCGGGGCGATCATGAAACCGGTGCGCATTATCATTCTGGCCGTGGCGGTCGGCTCGGCTGCCATGGCCGGGCTGCTGGCGATGAAGCTTACCCGCGCGCCCGCCGCCCGAATGGCGGAACCGGTCATCGAGCAGGCGCCGACGATCAACGTGCTCGTTGCCGGCAAGAGCCTGCCCGTCGGCTCCCGTCTCGGCGCCGATTCCATTCACTGGAAAGCCTGGCCGAAGGACGGCATCGCCGAAGGCATGATTACAGAGGAAACACGTCCCTCTGCCGTCGACGACCTTGCCGGCGCGGTCGTCCGCCTGCCGATCTTCACCGGGGAGCCGGTCCGTCAGGAAAAGATCGCCGATGCATCGAACCGGATCATGTCGTCGCTGTTGCCGGCCGGAAAGCGGGCGGTGGCGACGGAAATCACGGTCGCGACCGGTGCGGGCGGATTCATCCTGCCGAACGATCGCGTCGACGTCATCATGGTGCGCAAGTCCGACGGCGATCTCTATCTGACGGAAACCGTCCTCAGCAATGTGCGCGTGCTCGCGATCGACCAGCAGATCGAGGAGAAGGAGGACGGCACAAAGGCCGTCGTCGGCACGACTGCGACGCTGGAACTCACGCCGGATCAGTCGAAAGTCATGACGGTGACGCAGCAGATGGCGGACCGCATCTCGCTGGCGCTCCGCAGCGTCGCCGACGCGCAGGAGCCGGACACCACGGCTGCCGACCACCTTCTCAACGGCGACGGCCAACCAAGCATTCAGGTCATCAAGTCGGGCTCCATCGTCAAGGGCGACGGTGTGGCTCTCCAGAATCAGAAGTAGGACGGGGCGCAAGGTGAAACGGATCGAAAACAGGTTTCGGGCGTCTCTCGCAGCCGGCTTCTCCTTCTGGCTGATTTTCTCGGGCATGGCGCTGCCGACGGCTGCTCCGGCCGAGGCCGCGTCCTCCTCGGTCGTGCGGATCGTCAATAGTGGCCCGGGCGCCCGCAAGACCATCAACCTCGGCCTCAACAAGGCGGTCGTCGTCGATCTGCCGAGCGACGCCCATGACATTCTCGTCGCCGATCCGTCGCTC
Source organism: Sinorhizobium medicae (assembly GCF_007827695.1). Taxonomy (GTDB): domain Bacteria; phylum Pseudomonadota; class Alphaproteobacteria; order Rhizobiales; family Rhizobiaceae; genus Sinorhizobium; species Sinorhizobium medicae. The sequence goes on from NZ_VITA01000005.1 coordinate 46,217, forward strand.
GCCGACGCGATCACCCGCACCTCCCGCCGCATCTATCTCTTCGGCAAGTCCGTCGGCCAGACGAATATCTTCGTCTTCGGTCCGGGAGGCGAGGAGATCGTCAGCCTTGAGGTTGCCGTGGAGCGTGACGTCGCGGGCCTGGAGTCGAACCTCCGCCGCTTCATTCCCGATGCCGACATCAAGGTCGAGATCATCTCGGACAACGTGGTGTTGACGGGCACGGTGCGCACGCCGCTCGACTCGACCAGGGCTGTCGATCTTGCGCGCGCTTTCCTCAAGGGCGGCGAAGCGACCACACGCAATATCACGGCTCAGGGCAATAACGGTGATGCGGATATCTTCGCCGAAGACCGCCAGAGCTCGCAGATCGTCAATCTCCTGACCATCGAGGGCGACGATCAGGTGACGCTGAAGGTGACTGTGGCAGAGGTCAGCCGGCAGGTGCTGAAGCAGCTCGGATTCAACGGCCGCGTATCGGACGGCGAAAGCGGCATCAGCTTCCGCAACCCGGCAAATCTGGGCGATATGATCGGCATCGGCACGAACGCCCTCATCAAGGGTTCGATCGGCGGCACCACCATTTCGAGCTACATCAACGCGATGGAGCAGGCGGGCGTCATGCGCACGCTCGCCGAGCCGAGCCTCACGGCTATTTCCGGCCAGGAGGCGAAGTTCTATGTCGGCGGCGAATTCCGGCTGGCCGGCGTGCAGGAAGTTTCAACTGACGACGACAGCGGCGAAACCACGGTCGAGCGGGAGGTGAACGACGTCGAGTATGGTATCAGGCTGAACTTCAAGCCGGTCGTCCTCGGCCCCGGCCGCATCAGCCTGCAGATCGAGACCGATGTTTCCGAGCCGACCTATGAGGGTTCGGTCGTCACCGGCAACGGTACGGTCAATATTCCGGGCAATACCTTCCTCGGCATTCGCCGGCGCGAGGCCTCTACCAGCGTCGAACTTCCGTCCGGCGGTTCGATCGTCATCGCCGGTCTCGTGCAGGACAATATCCGCCAGGCGATGTCGGGTCTGCCCGCCGCCTCGAAGATCCCGATCCTCGGCACGCTCTTCCGCAGCAAGGATTTCCAGCGAAGCGAGACGGAGCTCGTCATCATCGCCACACCCTATCTCGTGCGGCCGGTGGCCCGCAGCGCGATCTCGCGTCCGGACGACAATTTCAATCCGGCCAACGATCTCGAAAGCTTTTTCCTGGGCCGCGTCAACCGGATCTATGGGCGCGCCGAGGCACAGCCGCCCGCCGGCCGTTACCACGGCAATGTCGGCTTCATCTACAAATAGGTCCGGCCATGAAGAAGCGATGCGCAACACGCAACAGACTTGAAAGGCAGCCCTTGATGGCCCCCACCCGCTTTCCGCATCGTGCGGTCCTGTGCGCGATCGCCTTCGCCTTGCTGGCAGGCTGCGCCAACAAGGACAGGCTCGCAACCGGCGCCCTGCCGGACGACTACCGGACGCGCCACCCGATCGTGCTCACGGAAGGCGAGCGAACCATCGACATTCCCGTCGCCTCGGGCGACACGCGGCTTACTCAGGGGACGCGCGACGTCATCCGCGGCTTTGCCGCCGAGTATCGCAACGCATCGAGCGGCGTCGTCCAGATCATGCTGCCGCGCGGCTCGGTCAACGGCCGTGCCGCCCAGATCCTCCGCAAGGAAATTCGTCGCCTGCTGGCAGGGAGCGGTGTGTCGCCGAAGAAGATAATCGAGACGAGCTACGACGCGTCGGTCACGGGCGACGCCGCTCCCATCCGGCTCAGCTATGTCGCCATTACCGCGCAGACAGCGCCCTGCGGCGCTTGGCCGGAAGACCTGGCGCTGAACACGCTGGAGAACCGCAATTACTATAATTTCGGCTGCGCCACCCAGTCCAACCTTGCCGCGCAGATCGCCAATCCAACGGATCTCGTCGGTCCGCGCCGTATGTCGCCGATCGATGCGGAGCAGCGCGGGCAGGTGATCGATAGCTGGCGCGGCACGGAAAAGGGCGACGGCGGAACCACGATCGTCTTCAACTGACATGGAGCCATCCAGGGAAAAGCGATGAACGCGATTGAATATACGATCGACAGCGGCGCAGCCGGAGATTGGCCTTTCGAGGGGACGCGATCGGGCGATCTCGAGCAGCTTCGGCCTCTGCCGCGCATCTCGATTCATGCCTTTTGCGAGAGCGAAGCCGTCCAGCGGCTGATGGAGCGCTGCGGCCAGGATCGCCGGATGGCGAAAGTGAGCCTGCGCGTTACCGGCGGCGGCATCGCAGCCGCCGCGACCACCTTTGCGAGCGTCTCGACCCCCAACCTGATCATTCTTGAAACCGCGACCGAGCCGCGCTCGCTGCTTTCGGAACTTGCGCCGCTTGCCGAAGTCTGCGATCCGAGCACCAGGGTCATCGTCATCGGTCGTCACAACGACATCGCGCTCTACCGCGAGCTTCTCCGCAACGGCATCTCCGAATACATGGTCGCGCCCGTCGGCATGGCCGATATGCTGAGCGCTGTCTCGGCGATCTTCGTGGACCCGGAGGCCGAGCCGCTCGGGCGCAGCCTTGCCTTCATCGGCGCGAAGGGCGGCTGCGGCTCGTCGGGCATCGCCCACAATTGCGCCTGGGGCATTTCAAATCTGTTTTCGACCGAGACGATCCTTGCCGATCTCGACCTGCCTTATGGCACCGCCAATATCGACTTCGACCAGGACCCGCCGCAGGGGATTGCCGAGGCGGTTTTCGCACCGGAGCGGTTGGACGAGGTCTTCCTCGATCGGCTCCTGACCAGATGCTCGGAGCATCTGTCGCTGCTCGCTGCTCCCTCCATGCTCGACCGCGCCTATGATTTCGAGACAGCCGCCTTTCAGCCGATCCTCGAGATCCTTCAGCGTAGCGCACCCGTATCCGTTCTGGATCTGCCGCACAGCTGGTCAGACTGGACCCGATCGGTGCTGTCGGCCGCCGACGAGGTCGTCATCACCGCCGCTCCGGACCTTGCGAGCCTCAGGAACGCGAAGAACCTGCTCGATGCCATGAAGAAGCTGAGGCCGAACGACAAGCCGCCGCATCTCGTGCTCAACCAGGTTGGCCTGCCGAAGCGTCCGGAGATTGCGCCCGACGAGTTCTGCGCATCACTGGAGGTCGAGGCCGCAGCAATCATTCCGTTCGATGCGGTCCTCTTCGGTAACGCCTCCAACAGCGGCCGCATGATCGCGGAGATCGACAGGAAATCGCCGGCCGCCGAGACCTTTTCGCAGCTGTCCCACCTTTTGACCGGGCGAACCGCCGCCAAGAAAGCCCGTCGGGGCGGCCTCGGCAAGGTTCTGGCAAAGCTCGGAAAGCGGTAGCGGCAATATTATCGATCCTGCATCCGCAGGTAACGAGTGCTGAAGCAATTGGAATGAAGTCATGTTTGGCAAACGCGGAAATGAAGGTCCTGGCAAGGGTGGTGCACGCGGTTTCACACCTGCGCCTTCAATACCCGCGGTCGAGCTGGCGGTTGTCGAGCGTCCCTCGGCCCCTGATTATGGAGAGCCGGCCGCTCCGCCATCCCGGCCGCAGGCGGCAGCGCCCCCTCAGCGCCGGCGCCCGGCGCGGGCAGAGGATTACTACGACACGAAATCGCAGGTCTTCTCCGCGCTGATCGCCACGATCGACCTGTCGCAGCTCTCCAAGCTCGATATCGAGAGCGCGCGCGAGGAAATTCGCGACATCGTCAACGACATCATCACCATCAAGAATTTCGCGATGTCGATCTCGGAGCAGGAGGAACTGCTCGACGACATCTGCAACGACGTGCTCGGCTACGGACCGCTGGAGCCGCTGCTCGCGCGCGACGATATCGCCGACATCATGGTCAACGGCGCCGGGCAAACCTTCATCGAAGTGGGCGGGAAGGTCGAAGAATCGGAGATACGGTTCCGCGACAACGGGCAACTCCTGTCGATCTGCCAGCGCATCGTCAGTCAGGTGGGCCGCCGCGTAGACGAGTCCAGCCCGATCTGCGACGCGCGTCTGCCGGATGGCTCGCGTGTCAACGTCATCGCCCCGCCGCTCGCGATCGACGGCACGGCACTCACGATCCGCAAGTTCAAAAAGGACAAGCTGACGCTCGAGCAGCTGGTACGTTTCGGCTCGGTCACACCGGAGGCCGCGGTGCTGCTGCAGATCATCGGCCGCGTCCGCTGCAACATCGTCATCTCCGGCGGTACCGGCTCCGGCAAGACGACGCTGCTCAACTGCCTGACGCGCTATATAGACAGCAACGAGCGCATCATCACCTGCGAAGACTCCGCCGAACTGCAATTGCAGCAGCCGCATGTGGTCCGTCTCGAGACTCGCCCGCCGAACATCGAGGGCGAGGGCGAGATCACCATGCGCGACCTGGTGAAGAACTGCCTGCGCATGCGCCCGGAGCGCATCATCGTCGGCGAGGTGCGCGGCCCGGAAGTCTTCGATCTGCTGCAGGCGATGAACACCGGCCATGACGGATCGATGGGAACCATCCACGCGAACACGCCGCGCGAATGCCTGAGCCGAATGGAATCGATGATCGCCATGGGCGGTTACACCCTGCCTGCCAGGACCGTGCGCGAAATCATCTCCGGCTCGGTGGACGTCATCATCCAGGCATCGCGCCTGCGCGACGGTTCGCGCCGGATCACCCACATCACCGAGGTCGTCGGCATGGAAGGCGACGTAATCATCACACAGGATCTGATGCGCTACGAGATCGACGGCGAGGATGCCAATGGCCGGATTGTCGGCCGCCACGTTTCGACCGGGATAGGCCGGCCGCATTTCTGGGACCGGGCCCGCTACTTCAACGAGGACAAGCGGCTCGCCGCGACACTCGATGCGATGGAAAAGCAATAGAGCGGGATGAGGCCGCTGCTCTAGCGCAGCATACTTCTGACGCGAGGGGACAGACCGAGCGATGTTCGGCATAGACATCACCGTCCTGGGATTGGCCGGCCTCGTCGCCTTGGCGGCGGCGGCGCTCGCCTATGGTTTGCTCTATCCCCGGATCGAGACCGAAAAGAAAACCGAAGGCCGCCTGCTCCGGGTCAGCGCCGCCGAGACGGACCGAACCAAGATCAAGGCCGCGCGGGACCGCGTCAACGAGATGTCGAAGCGCCGCAAGTCCGTTCAGGATTCGCTGAAGGAACTCGAGAAGAAGCAACAGGAAAAATCTGCCAATTCGGCACCTTCGATGAAGAAACGCCTGCTGCAGGCCAACCTTTCGATATCGGTCGCGCAGTTCTATCTGTTCAGCGCGCTTTTCGGATTGTTCACCTTTGTCGTCGTCTTCCTGGCGGGCGCGGGGGCGCTCATTGCCGCGGGTGTTGGGCTGACCGCCGCCGCCGGGCTGCCGCGCTGGATCGTCGGCTCCAGGATCAAACGCCGCTGCAGGAAGTTCCTGGACGAGTTTCCGAACGCGCTCGATGTGATGGTCCGATCGATCAAGTCGGGGCTACCTCTGAACGACGCGCTGCGACTGATCGCAAGCGACGGACAGGAGCCGGTCAGGACGGAATTCCGGCGCGTTGTCGAGTCCCAGCAGGTGGGCCTCAACGTTCCCGAAGCCTGCGCCCGCATGATCCACAGCATCCCGCTGCCGGAAGTGAATTTCTTCGCGATCGTCATCGCCATTCAGGCGCAGGCGGGCGGCAATCTCTCCGAGGCGCTCGGCAACCTTTCCAAGGTGCTGCGCGAGCGCAGGAAGATGAAGGCGAAGGTCAATGCGCTGTCCATGGAAGCCAAGGCATCCGCCTGCATTATCGGAGCACTGCCCTTCATCGTGGCAACGCTCGTCTATCTGACGTCGCCCGCCTACATGGCCATTCTTTTCACCGATCCGCGCGGTCACCTCATAATGGGCGCCTCCGCCGTGTGGATGAGCATCGGTATCTGGATGATGCGCAACATGATCAATTTCGATATTTGAGGGCCAGACTGACGTGGACGGCTGGATAGAGACGCTTACCGATCCGAATATCATCGTCGCGGTGCTGGTTTCGATGGCCGTGCTCGCTACCTTCTATTCGCTCGTGGCCCCCCTGCTCGAACGGGGAGACCTCGCGAAACGGATGAAATCGGTCGCAACCGAGCGCGAGCAGATTCGTGCCCGCGAACGCGCCCGTCTCAATACCGAGGCGCCGACCGGCAGAGCGAGCCTGAGAACACAGCACAACAGCTCGGTACGCGAGGTCGTCGAGCGGTTGAACCTCCGCAAGGCCCTGGTGGACGACAATACCGTCAACCGCCTCAAGACGGCCGGCTTCCGCTCTCAGAACGCGCTAAACACTTTTCTCTTCGCCCGCTTCTGCCTGCCGTTCCTGTTTCTGACCGTTTCGGTCCTCTACATCTTTGTGCTCGGGAATTTTGCCGACAAGCCGGTCATGGTCAGGGTGTCTTTCGCCATCGGTTTTGCCTATGTCGGTTTCTACGCCCCCAACATCTTCATCGCCAATGCGATCTCAAAGCGGCAGCACTCCATTCGCCGCGCCTGGCCGGACGCCCTCGATCTCCTGCTTATCTGCGTCGAATCGGGTGTCTCCATGGAACTTGCCATGCGCCGCGTGGCCGACGAAATCGCCGTCCAGTCGCAGCCGCTGGCGGAGGAACTGGTGCTGACGACGGCGGAGCTCTCTTTTCTGCCCGAAAGGCGCGTCGCGCTCGAAAATCTGGGACGACGCACGGGCCTCGAAGAGGTGAAATCAGTCATGCAGGCCTTGATACAGGCCGATCGCTACGGCACGCCCGTGGCCCAGGCGTTGCGCGTGCTGGCACAGGAAAGCCGCGATCAGCGCATGACCGCCGCGGAGAAGAAGGCCGCCGCCTTGCCTCCGAAGCTGACGGTGCCGATGATCCTGTTCTTCCTGCCGGTCCTCGTCGCCGTCATCCTGGGTCCCGCGGGGATACAGGTGGCGGATAAGTTTTAGCCTCTCAGCGCTTCAGGGTCTTGCGTGGATCCTCGGGTCAAGCCCGAGGATGACGAATGGAAAAGTGTTGAAAACAGGGCGGCCGTTCTGCCGGGAGCCACATTGGTCACAAGCACGTTGGCGCGCCGACACCGTCATCCTCGGGCTTGACCCCATGACGACGAATGGGGCGCTCACACCACCGTCATCGCGCTTGACCCGAGGATCCATGCACAAGCATCATCGATTATATGCCCGGGGATGGCAGATCTGGTCAGGCCCGAGGATGGCGATGCGTGTCAATCCGCCTTCGCGTCCGCCTGTGCGAGCTGTTTCCAGGCGCCCTGCTGCGATAGCATCGAGCGCAGATAGGCGACGTTGGCTTCCGCCTGCTCCGATGTCAGTTCCTGCCGGGCGATCGTCTCGGCTTCCTGGAAGCGTCCCTGCAGACCGACGGCCAAAGCGAGGTTCTGGCGCACGCTGCTGCCGGCATCCGGCTGGCTCGCTGCAGATTTGAGGTAGGTCTCGGCTGTCCGCAAATCCTTCGTCAGCAGGTATGACATGCCGAGATTGGACAGGACAGATGGTTCGTTGGGCTTGAGGTCCAGCGCTTCGCGGTAGCGCAGCCGCGCCTCGGTGGAGCGGCCAAGCTGGTCGAGAATGGCGCCTTCCGCGGATTTCAGCTTCCAGTCGGGCCGGTCAGGGGTCTGCGCGCGGCCGATCGTCGTGAGCGCCTGTTCGAGCTGTCCCGCGGCGGCCTGGGCCTTTCCGTAGGCGCCGAGGACCTCCCGGTCGGCCGGGTGGTAGATTGCCACCTGCTGCATGACGGCAAGCGCTTGCTCGTTGCGGCCCGTCATGCGCAGGAGATTGGCATAGTTCAGACCCGCCTCCCGGTCCTTCGGGTTGCGCTCATAGGCCTGGCCGATGCGCTCGGCCGCGGCGGCCAGCTCCGTCGCGTTCATCGACTGCACCGGCCTGGAGAGTTTCGGGATCGAGCCGGTCGTCAGCTCTTCCCTGCCCTGTTGGCCGGCGCAGGAGGCCAGCGCCAGAGCGACCATCACCGCGGCGGCTCCCGCCGCGCGGCGCCGCAAGGAAGAGGAGGAAGTGTGTTGCATCGTCTAAAGCCCCAGCATCAAGTGATGCACCGGAACTCCCGAACACCCAGCGGCGCAACTTTCACTCCAGCAATAATCTGTTAACCCTAACGGAGCGTTAATCGCGCTTGTTCTTATCCGTCAGTCGAGGATTTCCATGGCTCCCTACCAGTTCATCGAGCGGCCATCGCCGTTCAACACAAGCAACGGCAAGACGCTGCCGATCTTTGCGGTGACGCCGTCGCATATCGAGACGGGGAGCATCGACCCTATAGCGCTCGACTGGGCGAAGAAGGCCGGCTTCAAGGCGGAATCGGGCGCGGTGCTGCTTATCCCCTCGGCCGACGGCCAACTCGGCGGCGCGCTGTTCGGTCTGGGCGCCAACCCTTCCGAGGCACCATTCCTGACCGGCAAGCTCGCCCGGACGCTCCCTGCCGGCAAATGGCATGTCGAAACGGCGCCTCTCACGGCCAACCGGCTGGCGCTCGGCTACGGCCTCGGCTCCTATCGTTTCGAGCGCTACAAATCTGCAAAAGCCGAAGCGCCGACGCTGCTCGTTCCGGCCGATGCCGACGCGGCGGATATCAAGCGCCAGCTCGCTGGCGTCTTCCTCGCCCGCGACCTCATCAACACACCCACCAACGACATGGGGCCGGAAGCGTTGGAGGCCGCCTTCCGGGCACTGGCTGCCCATTACAAGGCCGAGGTTTCGGTGGTCTCGGGCGAAGCGCTGCTCGCGGAGAATTTTCCGCTCGTTCATACGGTCGGCCGCGCCAGTGCCGAAGCGCCGCGGCTTCTTGAAATGCGCTGGGGCAGGAAAGGGCACAAGAGGGTGACGCTCGTCGGCAAGGGCGTCTGCTTCGACACCGGCGGACTGGACATCAAGCCGGCCGCATCGATGCTGCTCATGAAGAAGGATATGGGCGGTGCTGCAAACGTCATGGGCCTCGCTCTGATGATCATGGATGCCAAACTCAAGGTGGATCTGCGCGTCCTCATCCCGGTGGTCGAGAACTCGATCTCGGCAAACGCCTTCCGCCCGGGCGACATCTACAAGAGCCGGAAGGGCCTGACCGTGCAGATCGACAACACGGACGCAGAGGGCCGACTGATCCTCGCCGATGCGCTCGCTTACGCGGACGAGGAGAAGACAGACCTCATTATCGACATGGCGACGCTGACCGGCGCCGCCCGAGTCGCGCTCGGTCCGGACCTGCCGCCCTTCTTCACCGACGACGAAGATCTCGCCCGCGATCTGGCTGAGGCGAGCCTTACCGTGGACGATCCGCTCTGGCGGATGCCGCTCTACAAGGGCTACGACAAAGATGTTTCCGCCCGCATCGCCGATCTGACCAACGCGCCTTCCGGCGGTATGGCCGGTTCGATCACAGCGGCGCTTTTCCTCAGACGCTTCGTAACGAATGCGAAAAGCTGGGTTCACTTCGACATTTTCGGCTGGGCACAAGCCGAGCGTCCGCATTCGCCGGTCGGCGGCGAGGCGCAGGCGATCCGGGCGCTTTATCATCATATCGGGAGGGGCGCGGCCCGCATTTGATTCACAAGAGAAACGCTTGCGTAACGATCGGCCGGCTATGCTCCCGCAGCCTTATCCATGCAGGAGTTTCCTTTGCCGGTCGAACTTACCCCTTCTCAGGCGCTGGGGCTCTGGCATACGGTGTCACTCGAACAGGTGCGCATCGACAGCCGCGATCTGACCTTGCGTCAGATGGCGATCCTGTTACAGATTTACCTGGTACCGCCGCCCCACACGGTGCGCGGCCTCGCCGCCGCCCTCGATGTGACGAAGCCGGTGATCACACGTGCGCTCGACACCATGGGCGCGCTTGGCCTCGTCGATCGCTCCCGCGACGAGCGCGACAGGCGCAATGTCATCATCAAGCGCACTTTGGAAGGTGCTCTCTATCTTGAAAAATTCGGCGATCTGATCATCAATCAAGGCCGGAAACTATGAGCTCGCCAATGCCAGAAGTTCTCGATCGCCGTCTCAATGCCTATCGCGAAGACCTCGCGGAGGAGCGTCTGCGCGGCATCGTCGAGGCGAAGCGCTTCGTGGAAGGCACGCCGGCGGCAGTGGCTGTGCCGGTGACGCCGCTCCGTCCGAGGCCGGAGGCCGATTGCGGCACCGATACCGAGCTGCTTTATGGCGAGACGCTGCGCATACTCGACGTCGCCGGCGGATGGGCGTGGGTCAAATCCGACCTCGACGGCTATGTCGGCTACGTACCGCAGGATCTGCTGAAGCCTGCGCACTCCGCGGCAACGCACATCGTCTCGGTGCCGCGGACATTCGTCTATCGCGGCGCGGATCTGCGTTTTCCCCAGGTCCATGCTCTTTCCATGGGGAGCCGGGTTGAGGTCGTCGGGGAGACCGAGACGCGCGGCACGCGCTATTTTCTGCTGGAAGGCGGGCTGGCGATCGTCGCCGATCATTGCATCCAGGCCGGCAATCCGCTCACGGACGACTACGTCGCGGTCGCGTCCCGCTTTATCGAGACGCCTTATCTTTGGGGCGGCCGCTCCGGGTTCGGCATCGACTGTTCGGGCCTTGTGCAACTCGCGATGCAGATGACCGGGCGCAATGCGCCGCGCGACTCCGATATGCAGGCAAGGGACCTCGGCCGCGTCATCGAGCGCGAGGGACTCACGCGCGGCGACCTCGTCTTCTGGAAGGGCCATGTGGCGATCATGGAAGACGAGAAGACGCTGATACATGCCAATGGCCACACGATGACGGTGGCGCGGGAAGGTCTCGAAGACGCCATCCGGCGCATCGGCTGGCTGTATGCGCAGCCGACGGGATACAGGCGGCCCTAGGGGCGCAGCAACGGTCAGGCTTTATTGCCGGCATGATCGCCCGCAGATTTGCCCCTTCAACCCTTGCCCTCTCCCCGTACGCGGGGGAGCGCGACCGGACACCGGCCAATCAGTAGCCGGCTACCTTATCCACCACATGTTCCAGGGGAAGCCCGCTCTCGAAGCGCGCGATCTGATGTTCTACATGGACGAAGAGGGCCCTGACGTCGGACGAGGCTGCGACATGCGGGGTCACGTAGACGTTCGGCAGGTCCCAGAAGCGGCTTTCCTGCGGGAGCGGCTCCCGTTCGAAGACGTCGAGCGAGGCGCCTGCGAGCATACTGGAATCGATGCATTCCAGGATATCGGCCTCGACCTGGCTGCCGCCCCGGCCTGCATTGATGAAAACAGGCGCGCCGAAAGGTCCTCGGCGGCTGAGCTTGGCAAAAAGGGCGCCGTTGAATATGCCTCTGGTCTCCGGCGTCAGCGGCAGCAGGCCGACGAGGAAATCCGTTTGGCCGAGAAATGCGTCCAGTCCGGCAGCGTCGTAGGTCTCTACACCCTCGATCACCCGCTTGCTTCGCGACCAGCCGATCACCTTGAAGCCCATGACGGCGAGCTTGCGGGCGGCGTCCTGGCCGAGCACGCCCATTCCCATGATGCCGACGGTCACGTCGGCTGCCTCTGGCTGACTGAGGTCGCGCCATTCGTGCCTGTTCGCAAGCGCCTCGTAGGCGTGGTGCTGGCGAAGATGCAGGAGGCACTGCATTACGACCCACTCGCTCATCCGCGTCGTCAACGTCCGATCGACGAAGCGCACCAGCGGCACGTCGGGCAGGCCGGGAAGCGTCAGCACGTGGTCGACGCCGGCGCCGCCGGAAAAGACCACTTTGAGGTCCGGTGCCCGCGAAAAGAGGTCGGGGGCGGATTTCCAGACCACGGCATAATCGATGCCGGACAGGTCACGCCCCCGATGCACCGGGTCAGCGAGATCGATGACCTCTCGGTCGGGAAAGGCCCCTGCAAGGGCCGCCTCCACCTCTTCGGGGATGAATTTCAGGTCGACGATCACCGGGCTTTTGGCGGACATGGACGAAAACTCTACTGATGAACGGCGGCGAGATTGACCGCTTCGAGATTGAAGGCGGCGGCCATCAGCGCCCGTGTATAGTCTTCCGCGGGCGCATCGAAGATGCGCTCGGCGGGTCCCTGCTCCACGACCTTGCCGAGCCGCATGACGATCACCTCGTTTGCGAGCGCGCGCACGACCCTGAGATCGTGGCTGATGAAAAGGTAAGCGAGATTGTGCTTGCGCTGAAGGTCGCGCAGGAGATCGACGACCTGGGCCTGCACGCTCATGTCGAGCGCGGAAGTGGGCTCGTCGAGCATGACGAATTGCGGTTTCAGCACCATCGCCCGGGCGATGGCAATGCGCTGGCGCTGGCCGCCGGAGAACTCGTGCGGATAGCGCCAGCGCGTCGCGGGATCGAGGCCGACCTCTTCCAAAGCGGCGGCGACGCGCCCGTCGCGTTCGTTATCCGTCAGTGCTTTCTCGTGGATTTTCAAGCCCTCGCCGATGATGTCGGCGATCGACATGCGCGGGCTGAGCGACCCGTAAGGGTCCTGGAACACCACCTGCATCCGATTTCGGAGCGGACGCATCTCGCGGAAACTATGGGCGTCGATGTTCTCCCCGACGAAGGCGATCCGGCCCTTGGACGAGATCAGCCGCGTCAGCGCCAGGCCCAGCGTCGTCTTGCCGGAACCCGACTCGCCGACCACGCCAAGCGTCTGGCCGGCACGGAGCGTCAGATCGATGCCGTCCACCGCCTTGACGTGATCGACCACGCGCCGCAGGAAACCCGCTTTGATCGGAAACCAGACCTTCATGCCGCTCGCTTCCACGACGATCGGGCTCGACGTGTCGGAGGGAGGCGGTTCGCCCCGGGGTTCGGAGGCAAGCAGATGCCGGGTATAGTCGTGCTGAGGATTGGCGAAAATCTCGGCAGTCGGTCCGGTTTCGACGATCTTGCCCTTGGTCATGACGCAGACCCGATCGGCGATCTTGCGGACGATGCCGAGGTCGTGGGTGATGAACAGCATGGACATGCCGTGCTCGTCCTTGAGCGACTTCAAAAGCTCGAGGATCTGCGCTTGCACCGTCACGTCGAGCGCCGTCGTCGGTTCGTCGGCGATCAAGAGCTCCGGCCGGTTGGCGAGCGCCATCGCGATCATCACGCGCTGGCGCTGACCGCCGGAGAGCTGGTGCGGATAGGCGCCGAGGCGCTTCTCCGCTTCGCGGATTCCGACCTGATCGAGGAGCTCCAGCGTTCTCGCGCGGGCGGCGGCACCCTTCAGGTTCTGGTGGATTTCCAGGATTTCGCCGATCTGCTGCTCGATCGTATGCAGCGGATTGAGCGATGTCATCGGCTCCTGGAAGATCATGGTCACGTCGTTGCCGCGGACGTGCCTGAGTTCGTCCTCGCCCACCTTCAGGAGATCTTTCCCGTTGAAGACGATCTCGCCGCTCGGATGGCTTGCAGCCGGATAGGGAAGCAGCCTCAGTATGGAGTTGGCCGAGACCGATTTCCCGGAACCCGACTCACCGACAAGAGCGACGGTCTCGCCTCGCTTGATGTCGAACGAGATACGATCGACGGCGAGCGAGGTTTCGCCGCCCTGGTGAAAGGCGACGGAGAGGTCGCGCACGGAGAGGATGGTGTCTGTCATCGTGGCGCTCACCGGAAGGTCTTTCTCGGATCAAAGGCGTCGCGCGTCGCCTCACCGACGAAGATCAGCAGCGACAGCATGATCGACATGGCAAAAAAGGCCGTCAATCCCAGCCAGGGCGCCTGCAGGTTGGATTTGCCCTGCGCGATCATCTCGCCGAGTGAAGGCGATCCGGGCGGCATGCCGAAGCCAAGGAAGTCGAGCGAGGTGAGGGTGGTGATCGACCCCGAAAGGATGAAGGGAAGGAAGGTGAGCGTTGCGACCATGGCGTTCGGCAGGAGATGCCGATACATGATGGTGCCATTGCCGACGCCGAGTGCCCGCGCCGCGTTCACATATTCGAAATTGCGCGCGCGCAGGAATTCGGCCCTGACGACGCCAACGAAGCCGACCCAGGAGAAAAGCAGCATGATGCCGAGCAGGATGAAGAAGCCGGGGGGCAGAATGGCGGCGATGATGAGCAGGATGTAGAGCACCGGCATCGACGACCAGATTTCGATGAAGCGCTGCATGAGCAGATCGGTCCAGCCGCCGAAATAACCCTGCACGGCGCCGGCCGAAACGCCGATGACGGCGGAAGCAATCGTCAGCGCCAGCCCGAAGAGCACCGAAATTCGGAAGCCGTAAATCATCCGCGCCATGACGTCGCGCGCCTGGTCGTCGGTGCCGAGCCAGTTGAGATTGCCGAGCATGCATCCGGGATCGGCCGCCCCTTGCGGATAGGCGGAGCAGCGCTCTTCCTCGCTCATCAGCCAGAATGGCGGCGTCGGCGCCGAATGCGGAATGTTGGAATTGACCGTCTGGTAGGAATAGCGGATCGGCGGCCAGATCGCCCAGCCATTCGCATCGATCTCGTCGCGAATGAAGTCGGACCGGAAGTCGGTCACGGCGAGAAAGCCGCCGAACTTCTCCTCCGGATAGTCGATCAGCACCGGAAACAGGATCTCGCCCTTGTAGGAGGCCACGATCGGCTTGTCGTTGGCGATGAACTCCGCACACAGGCTGAGGCCGAACAGGAGAAGGAAAAGCCAGAACGACCAGTAGCCGCGGCGGTTGGCCTTGAAATTCTGCCAGCGGCGGCGCCCGATCGGCGTGAGCCAGCCCTTTTCCGGCGCGGCATAGGCGGTGACGGCGCTCATCAGACGTCCCTCCGCTCGAAATCGATGCGTGGGTCGACCCAGGTGTAGATGAGATCCGAGACGAGGCTCACGACGAGTCCCATCAGCGAGTAGATGAAGAGAGTTGCGAAGACGATCGGATAGTCGCGCTTGACGACCGCGTCGTAGCCGAGCCGACCCAGCCCATCGAGTGAGAAGATGTATTCGATGAGGAGCGATCCCGTGAAGAAGGCGGAGATGAAGGCGCCGGGGAAGCCGGCGATGATGATCAGCATCGCATTACGGAAAACATGCCCGTAGAGGACGCGACGCTCGTTCAGGCCCTTTGCCCGCGCCGTCGTCACATATTGCTTCTTGATCTCGTCGATGAAGGAATTCTTCGTGAGCAGCGTCGTGGTCGCGAAGGCAGAGAGCAGAAGCGTGATCAGCGGCAGCGTCATATGCCAGAAATAATCGAGGATCTTCTCGTACCAGGTGAGCTCCTCGAAATTGTCCGAGACCAGGCCCCGCAAGGGGAACCAGTCGAAAAACGAACCGCCGGCGAAAAGCACGATCAGGAGAATGCCGAAGAGGAAGCTCGGCACCGCATAGCCGACGATGATGATGCCGGACGTCCAGACGTCGAAGGTCGAACCGTCGGAAACGGCCTTCTTGATGCCGAGAGGGATCGAAATGGCATAGGAGAATATGAGGATCCAGACACCGAGCGAGATGGAAACGGGCATTTTCTGGACGATCAGGTCGATGACCGGCGTATTGCGGAAAAAGCTCTCGCCGAAGTCGAATCGGGCATAGTCCCACATCATCGTGACGAAGCGCTCGAGCGGCGGCTTGTCGAAGCCGAACTGCTTTTCGAGCTTGGCGATGAAATCGGGATCGAGACCTTGAGCCCCGCGATACTGCCCGCCGTCGCCACCGCCTACAGGCGCGAGATCGCCGGAATTGCCGGAAAGCCTGTCTGAGCCGGCAGCATTGGTCAGGTCGGAGATCACCTGTTCGACCGGCCCGCCCGGCGCGAACTGTACCACTGCAAAGGAGATCGCCATGATCCCAACGATGGTCGGGATCATCAGCAGAAGCCGGCGCAGGATATAGGCACCCATCAGGCGAACCTCTGGATCGACGAATTGCTGGCTAGGCACACCGGCGCAGCGTCGACTGGAATTGCTCTAATGTGCGTCAAATCCTGCTTCTCCCAGCGGCTGCGGCCTCTGCGGAGCCGTTCGTGTTTCGTGATTCGTTTCCCGCATTTGGAATCGAGACGGCGCCCGAGCGCAAGGGCTTCATTTGGCAGCGGCGCTCTTCGACCACCACGCAGCCGGGAAATCCATCCCGTAATAGGGCAGCTCCTCCGGGCGGGCCAGGTGGCTCCAATAGGCGATGCGGTAGGCCTTCGAATAGAAAAGAGGCACGACGTAATGATGGGCGAGAAGGACGCGGTCGAGCGCCCGTGTCGTCGCGACGAGTTCCTCGCGGTTCGGCGCGAAGATGATTTTCCGGATGAGTTCGTCGATGGCCGGATCGGCGATACCGGCATAGTTCATGGATCCCGGCCGGTCAACCGACGCCGAGCCCCAGTAATCGCTCTGTTCGTTGCCGGGCACCAGAGTCTGCGCCCAGACGCCGTAGATCATGTCATAGTCGAAGCTTCTGACGCGATTTGTATATTGCGAGTCGTCGACCGTGCGAATGCGAGCATCTATGCCGATTTTCCTCACGCTGTTCACGAAGGGCGTAACCGTACGCTCGAGTGAGGGATTGGGCAGAAGGATCTCGAAGCGGAACGGCTCGCCGGTCTTCGAGTTCACCAATCGGCTGCCCTTGAGTTCGTAACCCGCTTCCTTGAAGAGAGAGAGCGACTTGCGCAAGTTATCGCGTACCTTCTGCGGATCGCCGTTGACGGGATTCTTGTAGGGCTTGTCGAAAACGGCGGCGGGGACCTTGTCCTTCAGTTCCTCGAGGATCTCCTTTTCGCGCCCCTCGGGCAGACCGGAAGAGGCAAGCTCGGTGCCCCAGAAATAACTGTCGACGCGCTGATACGCATTGTGGGCGAGGCTGCGATTCAGGTCTTCGAAGTCGAAGGCGTAGTTCAACGCTTCGCGTACCCGCTGATCCTTGAATTTTTCCCGACGCAGATTGGGTACGAAGGCCTGCATCACGCCGGTTGCGCGCAGCGGGTTCTCGATTTCCTCGCGGATCACCCGTCCGTCCTTCATTGCCGGAAAGTCGTAGGCCGTGGCCCAGTGGCTCGCGCTGTTGTCCCGGTAGAAATGGACATTGCCGGCACGGAAGGCTTCGAACTCCACGCTTCGGTCACTGAAGAAAACGTAGTTGATCGTGCGGAAATTGTACCTGCCGACATTCACATTGAGATCCTTGCCCCAATAGTCGTCGCGCAATTCGAAACGGATGGAGCCGCCAGGCTGGAAAGCGGCGATCTTGTAAGGACCGGAGCCCATGACCGGTTCCAGTGTCGTGCGTCCGATATCGCGCTTCTTGCCTTCTGCGTCCTGACCTTCCCACCAGTGCTTCGGCAGGATGGGAAACTGGCCGAGAATGTTCGGAAGTTCGAGATTGTTCTTCTCGTCGAACCGGAAGGTAACGTCCCGTTCGCCGGTCTTTTCCGCTGAAACCACGTGACGGTAGTAGTTGGAAAAGAGCGGATTGTGCTCCTTCACCCTATCGAAGGAGAAGATGACATCCTCCGGTCTCACCGGTCTGCCGTCGGCCCATCTGGCTTCTGCCCTCAGGCGAAAAGTGGCGGAGGAAATATCGGCCGGATAGGAAACGCCCTCTGCAAGCAGGCCGTAGGAGGTGGTGATCTCGTCCTCGGACGACATCAGGAGTGTGTCGAAGACCAGCGAAGAGACGCCCGTAGCCACCTCGCCCTTGGCGAGGATGGGATTGAAGGAGTCGAACGTCCCGTTCTCCGAAAGCTGTAGCTCTCCGCCTTTTGGCGCATCGGGATTGACGTAGTTGAAACGCGCAAAATCCGTCTTGTATTTGGGCTCGCCGATCGACGAGGTAGCGTGGCGCCAGGCGGGCTGTTCCTCGGCATTCGATGCAGCAGGGAGGAGGAGAAGCGCTGCTGTCAGAAGCGAGGCCGCAAGGCCTGGCTTCATGGTCCTGCAGAAGTTTGGCATCCGGCCGGTACCCCTTTTTGTTCCAATGTTCTTTTTTCATGAAGATAGGCGAAATCAGGGCAATTGACAGGACCTGCCCAAAATCAGGCGAAATTCTTCAGTCACATCCCGGTGAGTCGCAAGGTTGATGCAATCGCGGCGAAATCAGGATAGGAGAGGACGGCGGGCTGCGGCGCCGCGCGCCGTGTCAGAGGCGCAAAAATCGCCGTAGCTCCAAAGTTGCCGCATGCTCGTGGGGAATGGAATGAGATTTGATGCGCGTGCTGCGCTTAGGCGCTGCGGTTCGGCCGTCCTGGCTCTGATCATGGGGGCAAGCCTCGTCTCCGCGGAGGCGGCTGCGGACGACGCTCCGCCGGCCAAGGAACTCTTCGGCGCCAAAGGCCTGCCGATGCAGGCGGCGCCGGCCGCGTTCGGATTCTACTCCAAGGGCTGCCTCGCCGGTGGCGTGGCCATCCCGACCGACGGACCGACATGGCAGGCGATGCGCCTGTCGCGAAACCGCCGCTGGGGACATCCGGCGATGATCGCGCTGATCGAGCGCTTCTCCCATGATGCCGTCGACAAGATCGGCTGGCCTGGCCTCTTGCTCGGCGATATCTCGCAGCCGCGCGGCGGCCCGATGCTTTCGGGCCACGCATCGCACCAGATCGGGCTCGATGCCGACATTTGGCTGACTCCGATGCCGCGAAAGACGCTGAGCTACCAGGAGCGCGAGACGATTTCCGCGACGTCCATGCTCGATAAGAGCAAGTTCCTGACGGTCGATCCCTCCATCTGGACGCCATCGCACGCACGGCTGATCATGATGGCAGCCAGCTATCCGCAGGTCGAGCGGGTCTTCGTGAACCCCGCTATCAAAAAGAAGCTCTGCGACACCTGGAAAGGCGATCGTTCGGCGCTCGGCAAGGTGCGGCCGATCTATGGCCATGATTATCACTTCCACATCAGGATCAAATGCCCTCCGGGCTCCAAGGGCTGCAAGGACCAGGCCGCGGTTCCGGCGGGTGACGGCTGCGGCAAGTCGCTGGCGTGGTGGTTCACCGACGAGCCCTGGGCAAAGCCGAAGCAAAAGCCCGCTGCGAAGCCGCCGCGGCCGAAATTCGCGAAACTCTCCGATCTTCCGAAGGCCTGCGCCCTTGTGCTGAACGGCCCCGCTCCCTCTTCCGAACAGGAAGCGACCTACGGTACTGCCTATCGCGCTCCCGCCGCCATTCCTGCAGCGGCAACCAGCATCGAAGCGGTCATCGAAGCGGCAGGCGAGGCGCCGCTCGCGGATATTCCCGTGCCTTTGCCGCGGCCGGGCTTGGAATAGCCGCGGGCGCGCGAACAATAAGGTGCATGTTTTCAGGCCGATCGATCCCAAACATGCACGATACCGATTCCAGTAGGATAGAGCGGGATTTCGGCGGAAAACCGCACACGCTTTCCCTCATCCCGCTCTAGCACTTTGCAATTCCGCCGGGCTCATGTATAGGCGCTTCAAATCGATTTAAATCGGTTCGCAGAGCGCGCCTGCCCAGACGCGTCCGGCGAACATTCGCCGAGAGGGCTCTCGCATGGCAGATCGGAAATGTCTCGCCCTGATCGCCCATGATCAGAAGAAGGATGACCTTGCGGCGTTTGCCAAGGCGAATGAGGCGGTCCTCTCCAAGTGGAGGATCGTCGCCACAGGGACCACCGGCGGCCGTGTTCTCGACGTGTGCCCGGGGCTCGACATCGTCAGACTCAAGAGTGGTCCGCTCGGCGGCGACCAGCAGATCGGCGCGCTGATCGCCACGGGCGACGTGAACTGCCTGATTTTCTTCGTCGATCCGCTGACTGCCATGCCGCACGACGTCGACGTCAAGGCGCTGATGCGGCTTGCGATCGTCTACGACATTCCGATGGCGCTGAACCGCGCGACAGCCGAACAGTTGATCGATTTCAGGCGCAATTGATACAACTGCATGTCGCCCAAAAGTGCGCAGCGGTTTTGGGGCAACGACATGCACAAGCACGGAAGCATGTCGCCCAAAAGTGCGCAGCGGTTTTGGGGCAACGACATGCACAAGCAAGGAAACATGTCGCCCAAAAGTGCGCAGCGGTTTTGGGGCAACGACATGCACAAGCAAGGATATAAATCGGGCGCATGAAATGCGGCCCGCTTTACCCCGGACATCCACGCCCGCGATCAGGACGGAAATTCTGCCATGCCCAATGCGAGTGACCAAAGCTTCCCCTTTCCGATTTTGATCGGCGACATCGGCGGCACCAATGCCCGCTTCGCATTGCTTACCGACGCCTATGGCGAGCCGAGGCAGCTTGAGCCGATCAGGACGGGCGATTTCGCCACCATCGAAGAGGCAATGCAGAAAAGCATCCTCGACAAGACTTCCGTCCAGCCGCGCTCGGCGATTCTTGCCGTAGCGGGGCCGATCAAGGGCGACGAGATACCGCTGACGAATGCCCATTGGGTGATTCGCCCGAAGGATATGCTGGCGAGCCTCGGCCTCGAAGACGTGCTGATCATCAATGATTTCGAGGCGCAGGCGCTCGCCATTGCCGCCCCGGCCGACCAGGACGTCGTGCAGATCGGCGGCGGCGCGGTCCGGCCCTTCAATTCGCGCGTCGTCCTTGGTCCGGGTACCGGTCTGGGGGTCGCGGGCCTCGTCTATGCGCAGCACAGCTGGATACCCGTCCCCGGAGAAGGCGGGCATGTCGATTTAGGTCCGCGCACCGAGCGCGACTTTGAGATATGGCCGTTTCTGGAGCCGATCGAGGGGCGCATGGCCGGCGAGCAGATACTGTGCGGCCGCGGCATCATGAATCTCTATCGCGCGGTCTGCGCCGCCAATGGCGAAGCGGCGGTTCTCGCGGATCAGGCGGCGGTGACGACGAGTGCGTTGTCCGGTGCGGATGCCGCGGCGGTCGAAACCGTGTCGCTCTTTGCGACTTATCTCGGGCGCGTTGCCGGCGATATGGCGCTTATCTTCATGGCGCGGGGCGGGGTATTCCTTGCCGGCGGCATTTCGCAGAAGATCCTGCCGGCGCTGATGAAGCCTGAGTTCCGCGCCGCCTTCGAGGACAAGGCGCCACATTCGGCGCTGATGCGGACGATCCCGACCTTTGCCGTCATCCACCCGATGGCCGCGCTCTCCGGCCTCGCAGCCTTTGCCCGCACGCCGAGGGACTTCGGTGTTGCAATGGAGGGACGCCGCTGGAGAAGGTGACGCCGCGGCCGGCTCCGAGACTCGCCAAATCCGCAGCAAACCACTATAGAGCCCCGGAAAGCGATGCCGGTGTGCGGTACGCGAGCGGGCTCAGGGAAGACGGGCTTATTGAGCGACAGGGATAGAAACAAGCGCGCAGTCGATTCCGAGACGATCACCGGAATCCTCAAGCGCGTCATCGCCGAAAACGGCCGTGATCACATCCGGGGCTATGCCTTCGCAATCGCATGCCTGATCGTCGTGGCAGCAACGACGGGCTTCACCGCCTGGATCATGGAAGCCGTGGTCAACGAGGCTTTCGCCAACAGACGGGCCGATATCGTTCTCCTGATCTGCGGCGCGATCTTCGCCGCCTTCGTCCTCCGGGGCCTTGCGACCTACGGGCAGGCGGTCGCCCTTTCCAAGATCGGCAATAATATCGTCGCGCGCTATCAGCGCCGGCTCTACGCGCATCTGATGGCGCTCAGCGTCGGCTATTTCCACGAGCACCGCTCGGCCCAGCTCGCCGCCAAGGTGAGCCAGAACGTCAGCGGCATCCGCGACGTGCTCAACATGACGGTCACGTCGATCGCCCGTGACCTTCTGACACTGATCGGCCTGATCGTGGTCATGTTCAGCAAGGATTGGCTCCTCTCCCTGATCGTCTTCTTCGTCGCGCCGCCACTGCTCTTCGGCCTGCGTTACATTTCGCGGCGCCTGCGGTTGGCGACACGGGAGGCGGTCGAGGTCAACAGCCGGGTTCTCGGCGCGATGCAGGAGACCATCCAGGGCATCACCATCGTCAAAGCATTCACGATGGAGAACGAATTGCGGCGCAAAGTCGAGTCGATCATCGACCGCGCAGAGAACCGCGCCAACCGCATCGCGCGCCTGAGCGAACGCACCGCGCCGATGACGGAGACCTTCGCCGGCCTCGCAATATCCAGCGTGCTCGCCTATGCCGCATTCCGCACGATTTATCACAATGTCCCGCCCGGCGCGTTCTTCGCCTTCGTCACCGCTCTGCTGATGGCCTATGATCCGGCCCGGCGTCTCGCGCGTCTGCAGGTGTCCATGGAACGGGCCGCCGTCAATGCCCGTATGATCTACGAAATACTCGACACGGTGCCGCACCAGCGCGACCGTGCCGACGCGGGCGAACTGAAGCTGGGCGAGGCGGCCGTCGAACTGCGTGACGTGCGCTTCGCCTATGGCAATGGCGACGAAATCCTCAAAGGGGTCAGCTTCCGTGCCGAGGGCGGAAAGACGACCGCGCTGGTCGGCCCCTCAGGCGCCGGAAAATCGACGATCATCAGCTTGATCCCCCGCTTCTACGATCCGGTTGCGGGCGAGATCCTGATCGATGGGCAGAATATCGCCGGCGTCACCAAACAGTCGCTCCGCCGCGGCCTCGCCTACGTCTCTCAGCAGCCCTATCTCTTCGAAGGCTCCATTCGCGACAACATCCGCTATGGCCGGCCCGATGCGACCGATGCGGAAATCGAGGAAGCGGCACGGCTTGCCTATGCGCATGATTTTATCATGGCGCAGCCCCAGGGCTACGACACACCGGTCGGCGAGCATGGCGTGACGCTTTCCGGCGGTCAGCGCCAACGCCTGTCGATCGCCCGCGCGCTCGTGCGCAACGCGCCCGTCCTGCTTCTGGACGAGGCCACATCGGCGCTCGACACCGAATCGGAAGCGGCCGTCCAGAAGGCACTCGAAGAGGCGATGAGCGGCCGGACCGTCATCGTCATCGCGCATAGGCTCTCCACCGTCGTCAATGCCGACAAGATCGTCGTGATGAAGGACGGCACGGTCGTGGAAGAGGGCACCCATGAGGAGCTTGCGCGGCGTCCGGACGGCCTTTACGCTCGCCTCCACAATCTCCAGGGCAGCGGAGCGGATACGGCAGCCGAGGCCCGGATCCTCTAGAGCCCGGACCTGTAAGCATGAAGGGAAATTGACGATGAGCGAAACGGACATGAGGCTCGTGGTGGTCGGTGCGGCCGGCCGTATGGGCCAGACGCTGATCCGGATCGTTCACGAGACGCCCGGCGTGCGCCTTCATGCCGCCATCGAACGGAGTGGATCGCCCTTCCTCGGACGCGATGCCGGAGAGCTGGCCGGCGTCGGCCAGATGGGGGTCGCCGTTTCCGACAAGCCGCTCGAAGCCTTCGTCGAGGCCGAGGGTGTGCTCGATTTCACGGCGCCCTCGGCCACGGTGGAATTCGCGGACCTTGCCGCGCAGGCGCGCATCGTCCATGTCGTCGGCACGACCGGCTGCTCGGCGGATGACGAGGCGAGGATCCGTGCCGCCGCCCGTCACGCCCGCGTCATCAAGTCAGGCAATATGAGCCTCGGCGTCAACCTGCTTGGCGTGCTCACGGAAAAGGCAGCGCGTGCGCTTCCGGCTCAGGGGTGGGACATAGAAATCCTCGAAATGCACCACAGGCACAAGGTCGATGCCCCTTCCGGCACGGCGCTGCTTCTCGGCGAGGCGGCAGCCAGAGGTCGCGGCATCAAACTTGCGGATCACTCCGTGCGGGTACGCGACGGTCACACCGGAGCGCGGGTCGAAGGGGCAATAGGCTTTGCCACATTGCGCGGCGGCTCCGTGATCGGCGAGCACTCGGTGGTGATCGCCGGAGAAGGCGAAATGGTCACGCTTTCCCACAGCGCGACCGACCGCTCGATCTTCGCTCGCGGCGCCGTATCTGCGGCGATCTGGGGGCGGAGCCAGAAGCCGGGCTTTTACTCCATGCTCGACGTTCTCGGGCTTGACTGACATCCTAATCACAAAGAGGAAATAGAAATGAGCGGCACACTCGTCCTTGTCCGGCACGGCCAGAGCGACTGGAACCTGAAGAACCTCTTCACCGGCTGGCGCGATCCCGACCTGACCGAGCTCGGCATCGAGGAGGCAATGGCCGGCGGCAAGGCGCTTGCCGACTACGGCATCAAATTCGACATCGCCTTCACCTCGGATCTCATCCGTGCCCAGCGCACCTGCCAACTGGTGCTGGACGCTGTCGATCAGTCATCGCTCGAAACGATCCGCGACCAGGCTTTGAACGAGCGCGACTACGGTGATCTTTCCGGCCTCAACAAAGACGATGCACGGGCGAAATGGGGCGAGGAACAGGTCCACATCTGGCGCCGATCCTACGACGTGCCGCCGCCGGGCGGCGAGAGCCTGCGCGACACCGGCGCTCGCGTCTGGCCTTACTATCTCACCGACATCCTGCCTCGCGTGCTTTCCGGTGAAAAGGTTCTGGTCGCCGCCCACGGCAACTCGCTGCGCTCGCTGGTGATGGTGCTCGACGGCTTGACCAAGGAGCAGATCCTCAAGCTCAACCTCGCGACCGGGGTGCCAATGGTCTACAAGCTCAACGCGGATTCCACCGTCGCATCGAAGGAAGTGCTCGGAGATATGTCAGCGGCGCATTGAGAGGGCGGTTGCCCCCTCGTCCCGCTCGCGTCGAGCAGGACTCGAGCGCTCGCTCGCCGCTTGTCCCTTCCCCCGCTTGCGGGAAGAAGGTGCCGGCAGGCGGATGAGGGGGCGTTCGCTGCCCGGCTCCAGCCACACCCCGGCCATCAGGCCTTCCCCGCCTCCCAGCCGAGGATCGCGCGCT
Organism: Sinorhizobium medicae; assembly: GCF_007827695.1. GTDB lineage: Bacteria > Pseudomonadota > Alphaproteobacteria > Rhizobiales > Rhizobiaceae > Sinorhizobium > Sinorhizobium medicae. Next base: position 70,859 of record NZ_VITA01000005.1, read on the forward strand.
TGCGCGTCAGCCCCCAATGGTAGCCGGTGAGATCGCCGGCCTTGCCGAGCGCCCGGTGGCAGGGCACGACGAAGGAGATCGGATTGCGCCCCACCGCGGCGCCGACGGCGCGCGAAGCGGTTGGCTGGCCGATATTCTCCGCGATTTTCGAATAGGTCGTTGCCTTACCGAGCGGAATCTTGAGAAGCGTCTGCCATACGCGGACCTGAAAATCGGAGCCGATCAGAAAAATCCTCAGCGGCTCCTCCGCGGACCACCGATCGGGGTCGAAAATGCGCGCCGCATAGCGCGCCGTTGCAGCGCTGTCTTCAAGGTAGATTGCGTTCGGCCAGCGGGAGGCCATGTCCTCGAAGCTCGCGTGCTCCTCGCCTGAATCGGCGAAGGCCAGTCCGGCGAGACCGCGCTCGGTCACCATGACCAGCGCCGTCCCGAAGGGTGAAGGGTGAAACCCGTAGCGGATGGTAAGGCCCGCGCCGCGCGCTTTCCATTCACCGGGGGACATCGCCTCATGCGTTACGAAGAGATCGTGCAGCCGGCTCGGCCCGGACAGGCCGATCTCAATGCTGGTCTCCAGCAACGGCAGGTCTTCCTGGCGCAGGAGCCGTTTGGCGTGATCGAGAGTGATTGCCTGCAGAAAGGCCTTGGGTGAGAGCCCCGCCCAACGGGTGAAAACTTTCTGAAGTTGCGTCGGCGACTGCCCGAGGCGACGGGCGAGCGACTCGAGCGACGGCTGCTCGCGATAGTCTTCGGTCAGCATCGCGATGACACGAGTCACCGTGTCGTAGTCGGTGCCTTCCGGAGTGATGTCGGTGGGAATGGATGTAGCAACGTTCATGATCATCTCCTTGAGCTTCAGATAATCATGCGCGCGAGCCTGGAACCACCCGATTCTTGTCGGGCTCGATCGCAGGCATTCATCGGGACCTGGCGGTCGCCAGTGCCCGCGAGAAGGCGACGGCGAAGGTTTCCCGGTCGTCGCGGTTGAGGAAGGAACCGACATCCGTCTGACGTCCGCCGCCGCTGATATTCATCGACACGATGCCGATCTCCTGATGGCGCTTGATGCTGAAGCGCGTCCAGAAAGTGTTGAAGCGATGCTCGACCATCCTTCCGGAGGGCGCAAATTTCCTGACGGACACGTCCGTGCGGGACACGCTGACTTCCTCGCGGGCGCGTGCCGCATGGTAGTTCAGCCGGAAAGCGCCGGCGAGCAGGATGAAATCGAGGCCGAAGAAAAAGACGATCGGCCAGGCGCCGATGAGCAGGAACACGGCTATGTGGATCAGGCTCATGATGCCGGCGATCAACAGGAAAACCTTGAACCCTTTCGATCCGAGGGAGCGGTAAGGGGTCAGTTCGGCCGCAAAGATCGGCTCGTCGTTGAAGTTTTGCGCGGCGTTGCCTTCGATCATAACCCATGACTATAGATGCAGCATGAAAAACGTGAAGCTCAAATCGCCATCACAGCAGCCAAAGCCGGCGAAAGCGTCAACGGGACGCATGGCGGGCCGCACGGGTGGCCGCATGAGCGCGCGGCAGCGCAGTGCCTACAGCACCGAGGAAGTGGAGGAGATCTTTCGCCGCTTTTCCGTTCAGCGCCCGGAGCCGAAGGGCGAACTCGAACATGTCAATCCGTTCACACTGGTGGTGGCGGTCGCGCTTTCGGCGCAGGCGACCGACGCAGGCGTCAACAAGGCGACGCGGGCGCTCTTCGCCGTCGCGGATACGCCCGAGAAGATGCTGGCGCTCGGGGAGGAGCGCGTTCGCGACTATATCAAGACGATCGGTCTCTACCGCAACAAGGCGAAAAACGTCATTGCCCTGTCCCGCAAGCTGATCACCGACTTCGGGGGCGAGGTGCCGCGCACGCGCGAAGAGCTCGTGACGCTGCCGGGCGTCGGGCGAAAGACAGCGAATGTGGTGCTCTCGATGGCCTTCGGCGAGGCGACCATCGCGGTCGACACCCATATCTTCCGTATCGCCCACCGTATCCGCATTGCACCCGGCAAGACACCGGATGAGGTAGAGGCGCATCTTCTGCGGGTCATCCCCGAACACCGTCTGTACCACGCTCATCATTGGCTGATCCTGCACGGCCGATACGTGTGCAAGGCGCGCCGGCCGGAATGCGAGCGCTGCGTCATTGCCGACATCTGCAAGTCGCCGGAGAAGACCTCGGATATCCCGGCGCCGCTCGTCGAATTGCCGCCGCAGGCAATTGCCGCCGTCGGCTGATAGAACCCGAAGAAGGAGAGCGGGCGACAGGTTTCCCGATCCCGCTCGGCGCCATCGTCGTTACGGGGTGATCAGGCGATCGATGAGCCGGTCGATGGCGTAGGCATAGTCGGTGCGCGCCGCGCCGGCATCGATCTCCAGCGCGGCCCGGTCGAAGGCGGCCGACAACAGGAACGCCATCGCCTTCACCGTCTTTTCCTCCAGGCGGTGCGGAGCCATGGCGGCTGCCAGCCCTTCTTCGAGTGTCCTGCCGCCATGAGCGGCATCAAGGGCGGCCATTTCCGTGACGCCAAGCACAGCAGGTCCGTCGAGCAGCAGCAGTCGTACCCTTCCGGGCATCGCCATTGCGTCGAAATAGGCGGCAGCTCCGGCCAGCAGTGCCTCGCGCGGAGCGAGGAGCGCGCCGGCCAGCTGCTCGATCGTTGCCGCGACGTCGAGCGCCTCCCGTTCTATGACGGCCCGAAAAAGTGCCTTCTTGTCCTCGAAGTGATGGTAGAGCGCGCCACGGGTGAGCCCGGCCGCGGCAACGATGTCCGGCGTCGCAGTGTCGGCATAGCCTCGGGACACGAACAGCGCGCGGGCGGCATTGAGGATAGAAGATCGGGTCGCATTGGAGCGCTCCCGATTGGATCGCCTTGGTTCTTTCTGTTGCATACATGCAGCCTGTATGTTAACAATGAGTACATGCAGATTGTATGTTAATATTCGACGGAGGAAAAGGAATGAAATCGACAAGCTATTACCCGGTCATCATGACGGAGGACGTGCAGCAGACGGCAGATTTCTACGTCAGGCACCTGCGCTTCGAGCCGCTCTTCACCAGCGACTGGTACGTTCACCTCCAGTCGAAAGAGGACGAGCATGTAACGCTCGCAGTTCTCGACTGCCGTCACGAGACGGTACCGGAACGGCATCGCGCGCCCGTGCGTGGCCTTCTCCTGAATTTCGAGGTGGAAGATCCCGACCGTCTTTATGCCGAAATGCAGGATGCCGGCCTGCCCATTCTCAAGCCGATCTGCGACGAGGAATTCGGTCAGCGTCATTTCATCACCGCTGATCCGAACGGCGTGATGATCGACATCATCAAGCCGATCCCCCCGAGCGCCGGCTTTGCCGATGCCTATGATGAAAGGGCGCTGCCAACGTGAGGGTGGAGACGCCAACTGCCCGGTCTACCTGTCCCGAACACGCGAAAAAGGCTGAAGGCGTCTTCCAAATGCCCGGAAAACCGCTATTAACGAACACCGGTCACCAAGGAAACCCGGACGGAGTTCATGGCAAAATACGACGTGCTGACGATCGGTAACGCGATCGTCGATATCATTGCGCGCTGCGATGACAGCTTTCTCGAAGAAAACGGCATCATCAAGGGCGCGATGAACCTCATCAATGCCGATCGTGCCGAGTTGCTCTATTCGCGGATGGGACCGGCGGTCGAAGCCTCGGGAGGAAGCGCGGGAAATACCGCGGCTGGTGTCGCCAGCCTCGGCGGACGGGCTGCGTATTTCGGGAAGGTCGCCGACGACCAGCTCGGTGAGATCTTCACACACGACATCCGCGCGCAGGGCGTCCACTTTCAGACGAAGCCTCTTGACGGACAGCCGCCGACGGCGCGTTCGATGATCTTCGTCACCGAGGATGGCGAGCGATCCATGAACACCTATCTCGGCGCCTGCGTCGAGCTCGGCCCGGAGGATGTCGAAGACGACGTCGTCGCCCATTCGAAAGTCACCTATTTCGAGGGCTATCTCTGGGACCCGCCGCGCGCCAAGGACGCGATCCGCGAAGCGGCGCGCATCGCCCACGCGCATGGACGGGAGACCGCGATGACTCTGTCCGACAGTTTCTGCGTGCATCGCTACCGGGGCGAGTTTCTCGAGCTCATGCGCTCCGGCACCGTCGATATCGTCTTCGCCAACCGGCAGGAGGCACTCGCGCTTTACGAAACAGAGGATTTCGACCGCGCGCTCGAGCTGTTGTCCAAGGACTGCAAGCTCGCGGCTGTCACGCTCAGCGAGGAAGGTTCCGTCGTCGTACGCGGGGCTGAGCGCATATACGTCGGTGCAAGCGTTCTGGAGCAGGTGGTCGACACCACCGGCGCCGGTGATCTCTACGCCGCGGGTTTCCTCTTCGGCTATACTGCTGGCCGTTCCCTCGACAGTTGCAGCAAGCTCGGCAATCTGGCCGCAGGCATCGTCATCGGCCAAATCGGCCCGCGGCCGCTGATCTCGCTTGCCTCCGCTGCCCGCCAGGCTGGCCTCGTTTAGGACCGCGCCGGTTCCGGGGAACCGGCGAGCCGCGCGGATCAGGGGGGGCGGTACGAGATAAATCCGCACAAGGATCGTCATCTGACACAAGGTCAGATCGCGGCTGTGGCGTGGCTGATCGGGGTGCCGACCGCGATGGTTCGCGGCTTACTTGAAGGCCTCGCCCGGATAGGCCCCCCATATCTCGCTCTGGGCGATCCAGCCCTCGACGCCCTGTGTCTCGGCATGGCACCAGTCGCCGTTGCATTCGCCGATATGCAGCATCACGCCCGGTTCGATGCGGGCGACGATCGGCGCCGTCCCTTGCGGATCCCGGCGCATATTGACGAAAACACCTTCGCCTTTGCTGCGCATCCAGGGGGCTGCCATCGCCGTGCGGTCGCCGGAGAGGAGCGCCTGGTTCACCCAGCCTTCGGTACCGTCGGCGTCGCGGATGCGGCGCCAATTGTCATATTCCTGGATGATCTCGACGGGCACGCCGGACTTGAGATAGCGGAAGGCGACGGCGTAATCGACGCTGGGGCCGATGCGCAGGTTCACGCTTTTCGCCTTCAGGCTGACGAAACGGGGGAGGGGAAGCCCGCTCGGACCCTTCGCCGCCTGGGCATGGGCGGTGGAGGCCGTCAAAACCGCTCCAAGCAGGGCTGCCATGGTGAGGGCGGAAATTCTGGAAATGACGTGACGCATGACGAAGCTCATCTTCCGAACGTAAGCAGAACTTTTCTTAAGCCCTTTGGTGCTGACCGGCCAGCCGCTCGCAAATCCCCGCAGCTTTCAAATCCCGCATGGGGGCGGCGACTTTCAATTGTGTTCCCCACCGGGTCTGGTAGAAATTGCGGCTGTGGGGAGAACTATCACCCGACTTGGTTAAGGACCCGTCAACGGGGGCGCCGCTCATAGCAATGACAAGCAAGAAAAAGCCAACGGTCTACATCACCCGGAAACTGCCGGATGTCGTCGAAACAAGGATGCGCGAACTTTTCGATGCGGAATTGAACATCGATGACACGCCGCGCAGCCAACCGGAGCTGGTTGCCGCGCTCAAGCGCGCGGACGTGCTCGTGCCGACGGTGACGGATCGGATCGACGCCGCGCTGATCGAGCAGGCTGGGCCGCAACTGAAGCTCATTGCCGCCTTTTCGAATGGCGTCGACAACATCGATGTGGATGCAGCAGCGCGCAAGGGCATCACCGTTACCAATACGCCTAACGTTCTGACCGAGGACACGGCCGATATGACCATGGCGCTGATCCTCGCGGTGCCGCGCCGCCTTGCCGAGGGAGCGCAGGTGCTGACCGATCGCAAGGGCGAATGGGCGGGCTGGTCTCCAACCTGGATGCTCGGCCGGCGCATTGCCGGCAAGCGCATCGGCATCGTCGGCATGGGGCGCATCGGCACGGCCGTTGCCCGCCGCGCCAAGGCCTTCGGGCTTTCGATCCACTACCATAATCGCCATAGGGTCAAGCCGGAAACCGAGGAGATGCTGGAGGCGACCTATTGGGACAGCCTCGACCAGATGCTCGCCCGCGTCGATATCGTCTCCGTCAACTGCCCCTCGACCCCGGCGACCTATCATCTGCTCTCGGCCCGGCGGCTGGCGCTGATGCGGCCCGAGAGCTACATCGTCAACACCGCGCGCGGCGGCATTATCGACGAGACGGCGCTTATCAAGAGCCTTCGCGAAGGGAAGATCGCCGGTGCAGGGCTCGACGTTTTCGAGAACGAACCGTCCGTCAATCCGAAGCTCATCAAACTTGCCGGTGAGGGAAAGGTCGTGCTCCTGCCGCATATGAGCTCGGCGACGCTGGAAGGCCGTATCGACATGGGCGAGAAGGTGGTGATCAACATCCGCACCTTCTTCGACGGCCACCGTCCGCCCGACCGGGTGCTGCCGGGGCGGGATTGAACCTCTGCGCGTCTGATAAGGCGCGCGGCGCTGCAGGAAACGTATCGGAGCCCTGCAATCACTCCTCTTCTCCTCGCCTCTGCGCTTGTGTCACGGTGATCGAGTGGCGCCGCGCTTGCGGCGAGGGAAGAATTGTTTCAGCCCGAGGACTTGGTCTGGCCGGATTCCGGTGAAAAGCACGAGGTGAGGAAATCTAACAAGCCGCGGCGCGTCCAAATATCAAGAGCTTAATGCGCCTCGTCCCAATTGTGCGCCGCCCGCGCATCGACCTTCAACGGCACTCTCATATCGAGGGCGGGCATTGCGGCATTCTCCATCACGGACACGATGACGGGAATAGTCCGTTCGATCTCGCCCTCCTCCACCTCGAAGATCAGTTCGTCGTGAACCTGAAGGAGCATTCGCGCGGATAGCTTGGCGGCTTCGAGCGCGGGCTCCATCTTGACCATTGCGCGACGGATGATGTCGGCGGCCGATCCCTGGATCGGGGCGTTGATCGAGGCGCGTTCGTTGAAGGCGCGCATCGACGGGTTGGACGAACGAATGTCCGGGTAATGGGCACGGCGACCGAAGATCGTTTCGACATAGCCGTTCTCGCGGGCAAAGGTCTTGGTGTTTTCCATATAGTCGCGAATGCCGGGAAAGCGCTCGAAATATCGCTTGATGTAGTCCCCGGCCTCGGACCGCTCGATGGAAAGCTGGTTGGCAAGGCCGAAGGCGGAAATACCGTAGATGATGCCGAAGTTGATCGCCTTGGCGCGGCGGCGGATTTCGCCAGGCATGCCGTCGACCGGCACGCCGAACATTTCGGAAGCGGTCATCGCATGGATGTCGACGCCATCCGCAAACGCCTGGCGCAGCTGCGGGATGTCGGCGACATGGGCAAGCACCCGGAGTTCGATCTGGCTGTAGTCCGCCGAGACCAGCTTGTGTCCCGGCGTGGCCACGAAGGCAGTGCGGATCTTGCGACCCTCGCCAGTCCGTATCGGAATGTTCTGCAGGTTCGGGTCGGACGAGGAAAGCCGTCCGGTTGTCGTCGCGGCCAGTGCAAAACAGGTGTGAACGCGCTTGGTTTCCGGGTGCACGAAGCCGGGGAGAGCGTCGGTATAGGTCGATTTGAGCTTGGTCAGCTGCCGCCAGTCGACGATCTTGCGGGGCAGGTCGTGTCCAGCGGCCGCAAGGTCCTCGAGAACCTGCGCGGAGGTCGACCATTGCCCGGTCTTGGTTTTGGAACCGCCCGGAAGGCCCAACTTGCCGAAGAGAATGTCGCCAAGCTGCTTCGGCGAGCCGATGGTGAAGGTTTCGCCGGCAAGGCGATATATCTCGTCTTCCAGCGCCGCCGCTCCCTGCGCCAGTTCGCCGGAGAGGCGCGATAGGATCTGCCTGTCGACGGGGATGCCGCGTTCCTCCATTCCGGCAAGCACCGAAATCAGCGGCCGCTCCAGCCGCTCGTAGACACGCGTCAGACCCCTGGCAGTAAGGCGGGGCTTCAGCACATGCCAAAGCCTCAGCGCAATATCCGCATCTTCCGCCGAGTAGGCCGCTGCCTTGTCGATATCGACGAAGTCGATGGTGAGCGACGACCTGCCACTGCCGGTGATGCCCTTGGAGGCGATCGGCGTGTGGCCAAGCCATCGCTCGGCGAGCGACTCCATGCCGTGGGCTCCGTTGCCGGCATCGAGCACATAGGATATCAGCATCGTGTCGTCGAAGCCCTGCATGGTAACCCCATGGCGCTTCATCACCAGATAGCCGTATTTCAGGTTCTGTGCGACTTTGAGGATGGACGGGTCCTCCAGCAACTCCTTTAGCCGGCTCAGCGCCTCGCGAGCCGGGATCTGGTTGTCGATGTGTCCGCCTCCCAGCAGATCGCCGGTGCCGTTCTTGTGCGCGAGCGGCACATAGGCAGCCCGGATCCTCGAGCCCGACGGGTCGTTCGCGTAATCGGCTATCGCCAGCGAAAAGCCGACGAGATCGGCGCGCATGGCGTCGGACGATGTCGCCTGGGTGCCGAAACCGACAAGCCCGGCCTCGCGCGCGTCGGCGATCCAGCGTTCGAGCGATGCGAGATCGCGTATGGTGATATAGGCGGAATGGTCGAAAGGAGCGCTGGCGAAATAGGCGGCACGCGCCTCGGCAAGGTCGGCCGGCGTTGCGCCGGTCGCATCGGCATCCTGGCCGGGGGAGAGGAATGAAACCGCAGCCCTTGCCGCATTTCCGCGCGGCGGCGCCGCGCTTGAGGATTGCGGCGACGGCGGAGGTCCGCCAGCCTCTCCGACGTCGAGATCCGGTCCATGCGCCTCGGTTCCCCATTCAACCGGAACATGAGCGGGCTCTATCGATTCGGCGTCCGTGTCCGTCGCCGCCGCGACGCGGCGCGTGAGCGTTGTGAATTCCATCGCCTTCAGAAAGGCGATGAGCTTCGGGCCATCCTGAGAATCGAGCATGAAGTCGTCGAGCGGCACGTCGAGCGGCGTGTCTTTCTTCAGCGTCACGAGCTCACGCGAAAGGCGCGCCAGATCGGCATTGGCGATGATGGACTCGCGCCGCTTCTGCTGTTTGATCTCGCCAGCCCGTGCAAGCAGCGTGTCGAGATCGCCATACTCCTCGAGGAGTTGGGCCGCGGTCTTTGGTCCTATCCCTGGGATTCCAGGCACGTTGTCGGTCGAATCGCCGGTCATCGCCTGGAGATCGATCATCTTTTCCGGCGGCACGCCCCATTTTTCGATTACGTCCGGAACGGTGATCTGCTTGTCCTTCATGCTGTCATACATCGACACCTTCGGCGTGACGAGCTGCATGAGGTCCTTGTCCGACGAGACGATGGTCACGTCGGCGCCTGCCTCTTCGGCAAGCCGCGCATAGGTCGCAATGAGGTCGTCCGCCTCGTAGCCTTCCTTCTCGATGCAGGGCAGATTGAATGCGCGGGTGGCATGGCGGATCAGCCCGAACTGTGGGATCAGGTCTTCCGGCGGGGCGGTCCTATTCGCCTTGTACTGGTCGTAGAGCCCGTTGCGGAAAGTCTTGGAGGAATAATCGAAGATCACCGCGAAATGCGTCGGCGTCACGCCCACGGAGGTATCGCGCGCGTCGGTCAACAGCTTCCAGAGCATGTTGCAGAAACCTGCCACCGCATTCACCGGAAGTCCGTCCGACTTGCGGTTGAGCGGGGGGATGGCGTGGAACGCCCGGAAGATGAAGCCCGAGCCGTCGACGAGGAAGAGATGATCACCGTTTTTCATGCGGCCATGGATAGCGCGAGGCAAAGGAAAGGTCCATTGCGCTTTTCCGTTTGCCGCACGACTTAACAGGATGGCGCAGGAGGCTCCGGACACTCACGCAAACGTTACGCATTTGTAATGCGCGATTCAGTCTGCCAATCCTTGAAATGCCACATTTGGCACCACAAATCATGTCGAGCGGCAGTCATAAAATGCCGTGTGTCTGGTGATTGGCCTGTCCCCCGCCCGCACCAGATAAGGACAAAGGCCTCATCCCCCTCTCCGGGCCTTTGTCCCGCTTTCAAAAAAACCGTCACGGCGCCGCCTCCGCGCCGTGACGGTTTTTTATTGCCGGTAACAGCGCGCAGGGGCGGCTACCAGCGCGATCTCAAATCCCCGTGAACTCGGCACAGATAGGCTTCATCGCAAGCATTGTAACTTGTCATCGCGCCCCTTCCCGCGTAGGCATAAGGCATGGCCTTCAATCGTATGGAATCTGCGACTTATCTGGCCAGCCTGTTGGCGAGAGGCTTCTCGCGCGCCCTGCAGGAGCGCGGCCAGAAGCTCGGCTTCGCTCCCGGGCAGTTCCCGGTTCTCCTGGAATTATGGTCTGAGGAAGGGCTGACGCAAAGACAGCTTCTCGACAGGCTCGACATCGAGCAGGCAACCATGGCCAATACGCTTGCGCGCATGGAGCGTGATGGCCTTATCATCCGCCGCAAGCATCCGAACGACAAGCGCTCGCAACAGATATTCCTGACGGATCGAGCCCGCAAGATGGAGACGGCTGCGAAGGAGGCCGCAGCGGCGGCGGAGCAGTCGTTGCTGTCCGGCTTTCACCGCTTCGAGAAGGAGCTGATGCTCGAATATATGCGCATGGCCCTCGCAAACTCGGCCCGCCAGGGGGAGACTTCCTGACGCGTGGCCCACCGGCAATTTAACCGGTTACGGTTTAAGCAAACATGCATTAGTTTTGCCGCGAAACCATACAAGGATTCGCATGATGGCAGATATCACCCCGGTTCTCGAGCGCGCCGACGCCAATCTCCCGGCTAGCCTCAATCGGCTCTTCGACCTCGTTCGCATCAAGTCCATTTCCACCGATCTTGCCTTCAAGGCTGAGTGCCGCAAGGCGGCCGAATGGTTGGTGGCGGAGCTCGAAACTCTTGGATTCGAGGCCTCGCTGCGCGACACGCCTGGCCATCCGATGGTCGTAGCACACCACACAGCCGAGAAGGCGGACGCTCCGCACCTGCTCTTCTACGGCCATTACGATGTGCAGCCGGTCGATCCCCTCAATCTCTGGGAGGCGCCGCCCTTCGAGCCCTCCATCAAGGAGATCGAGCCCGGGCGCAAGGTCATCACCGGCCGGGGCACGGCCGACGATAAGGGCCAGTTGATGACTTTCGTCGAAGCGGTGCGGGCCTATAAGGAAACCCGTGCTGCGCTGCCCTGCCGCATCACCATCCTCTTCGAGGGCGAGGAGGAATCCGGCTCTCCGTCGCTCAAGCCCTTCCTGGAAGCCAATGCCGGGGAACTCAAGGCCGACTACGCGCTCGTCTGCGACACCAGTATGTGGGACCGGGAGACGCCCGCGATTTCGGCCGGCCTGCGCGGCCTTGTCGGCGAGGAGGTCACGATCAGGGCGGCGGATCGCGACCTGCACTCCGGCTATTTCGGCGGTGCGGCCGCCAACCCGATCCACATTCTGTCCGGAATTCTTGCCGGTCTTCACGACGAGACCGGCCGCGTGACCCTCGAGGGTTTCTATGATGGCGTCGAGGAGACGCCGCCCGCGATCAAGGCTGCGTGGGAAACGCTCGGGCAGTCCGCCGAGAAATTTCTCGGCGAGATCGGCCTCTCGATTCCCTCGGGTGAAAAGGGCCGCTCCGTGCTCGAACTCACCTGGGCGCGGCCGACGGCGGAGGTCAACGGTATCGCCGGGGGCTACACCGGCGAAGGTTTCAAAACGGTGATCGCCGCCGAAGCCTCCGCGAAGGTATCGTTCCGTCTCGTCGGAAAGCAGGACCCGGACAGGATACGCGAGAGCTTCCGCGCCTATGTTCGCTCGAAGATCCCGGATGACTGCTCCGTCGAGTTTCAACCGCACGGTGGTTCGCCGGCTATCCAGCTGCCCTATGATTCGGCGCTTCTGACGACAGCGAAAACAGCACTTTCGGATGAGTGGCCGAAGCCTGCCGTAGTCATTGGCATGGGCGGCTCCATTCCGATCGTCGGCGATTTCCAGCGCATGCTCGGCATGGAATCGCTGCTCGTCGGCTTCGGCCTTTCCGACGACCGCATCCACTCGCCGAACGAGAAGTACGAACTGGCGTCCTTCCACAAGGGCATCCGCTCTTGGATACGCATCCTCGACGCAATCGGCGCCTGACGAACAGCCTTCGGCGCCGTGGGCGTTATCACAGGGATGAGAGCCCTGCAGCGTCTGCGGCGCGGAGTCGACAATTCGCGCCGGCGGGTCGTATAACCGGCCGACTTTGCTTGACCTGCCAGCCGTGGGATGCTTCCCTTTTCGAAAACGATTAAAGTGGGAAACGGGCTGTTGGCAATTGCTGGGATCGGGACGCCGCGTTCCGGACATGGTTCTTTCAATAGACAGGATGGGCATCGTTACTGCGGTAGACCTGCGGGGTGGCCGGCATGCCCACAAACGGCTGCTGCCGTCGGGCATTTGCGCCGCAAGGCTCCTACCTTCGTGATTAGATTTCCGAGAGGGAATCACGCAGAAGCGCCGGCATGAATCGGTTCAAAGCATATTTCTGGCCCATTGTCGGGCTTATGGCCATCGTGATTTCGGTGCGCGCCCTTATCGATGAACTACGCGGCCTGTCGCTCAACGAATTCCTGGCAAGCTTCCAGGCCATATCGCTTGAAAGCTGGCTGCTCGCAATCGGTTCGACGCTTCTGGCCTATGCGGCTCTTGCCGCTTACGACAAGCTGGCGCTCGACCACCTCGGCCATCGAATCTCGCTCTGGTTCATCACGCTCTGCTCGTTCACCACCTATGCATTGTCGCATAATCTCGGCGCCTCGGTTTTTTCCGGCGCCGTGGTGCGTTATCGCGCCTACCGGTCGAAAGGCCTGACGGCCGGAGAGGTGGGCGTTCTCGTTGCCTTCTGCTCCTTCACCTTCACGCTCGGCACGCTGGTGCTCTCGGCAATCGTTCTGATTCTGAAGCCCAACATAATCGAGAGATTTTCGGAGTTCCTGCCGCTCGAAATGTCGTTGACGACAGGCGGGCTCATTCTGGCGCTCATAGCGCTTTACGTGCTCGGCAGCCTGGTCGGGCTCAGACCTCTGCACACACGCTGGTTCCAGCTGCACTATCCGCGGCCCTCCATCGTGCTGAGGCAGTTGATCATCGGCCCTCTGGAGCTTCTGGGTGCTGCCGGCATCATCTATTTCGCGCTGCCGGAAGCCGGCAATCCCGGCTACGTCGTCATTCTCGGCATTTTCCTGGCATCCTTTTCCGCCGCGCTTCTCTCCCATGCGCCCGGCGGACTCGGCGTGCTCGAACTCGTCTTCATCGCTGCGCTTCCGGAAATGGATCCGGCCGACGTTCTGGCTGCACTGGCAATTTTCCGGCTGCTCTATCTCCTCATCCCCTTCGTTATGGCTCTGGTTGTTATCCTCGCCTTCGAGCATTCCCGCTTTGTGGAGGAGCGGAGCGAGAAGGAGCCATAGCGAAGGGACGCGAGATGCGAGCGGAAAACCGCATCTCAGGCGCCTGGAAATTCAAGGAATGTTGCAGGTGGCGGGGAGCGCCTTCTCTATCGGCCCTTCGACCTTGTCGAGCCGGGCCGTCTCGATCTGGTAGGGGGTAAAGGGCGGAACCTGCAGTGACGGATTGATGATCCTCGTGACGTAGCAGCCGGAGAAGAAGTGGATCTTACTGCCTTCCTCGACGGATTTGATCGCGACGGGCACCGCCGAATAGATGCTGCCTGCAGCGCCTTCCGTCGTTACCTTGCCGATCTTCACCTCGACGGACGCCGTTTTCGCGTAACCTTCGGCAAAGGCCTTGAACTCGCCAACCGGCTTCGCTGCACCGAAATAGCCGTAGGCTCTGGCATATTCCTTGCGATTGATTGCATTGTAGAGCGAGCGGACCAGCGTCCCGCCATCGGATCGGTCGTCGACATAGGCTATGGCTTCCTGCGCCCCGACGGTGGTGACCTGCGTCGTGAGCGCCGCAAGGACGAACAGGGCTGTGTGGCGTAACCTCATGATCTCTCCTCTCGAACGGACAGTTCCGCTTTTTGCGAACGGCATCGGAGTTTGAAGGCGCACCCTCGGGGCTTGTATCGGCGAGGATCCCGACGATTTTGAGTCGGGAAAGCCTTACTGCGGCGGCAGTCCGGATTTTCGCCGGCTGACGACATGTTCGCGCCAGATGGTGAAGATGCCGGCGGCAACCACCAGCACCGAACCGAAGACCATGTTCGTCGTCAGCGTCTCGCCGAAGATCGTCACGCCCATGACCGAGGCGAAGACGAGCTGCAGGTAGGTCAGCGGCTGGACCGCGGCCGCATCGAGCATGTCATAGGCGCGGATCAGAAAATAATGGCTCGACGTGCCGGTGATGCAGAGCAGCACCATCCAGACCCAGTCCGTGCCGGAAAGCGTTGCCCAGAAGAAGGGGCCGACGAGAGTGATCGCGAAGGCGCCGACGACGCCGGTATAGAAGAAGCTGGTCACCGCAGAGTCGCCGCGGCTGGCAAGCCTGGTGGTGATGACATAGAAGGCGAACATCACCGCCGCCGCCAGCGGCAGCAGAAAATTCACGTTGAACGAGCCGTCTTCCGGCCGAAGGATCAGGAGAACGCCGAGAAGACCAACGGAAATCGCCGACCAGCGCCGCCATCCCACCCGTTCGCCGAGCAGCGGCATCGACAGAAGCGCCACGAAGAGCGGCGTGGCTGCGAGGATCGCCTGCGACTGCGCCAGCCCGACGATGGTGAATGACGTGATCACCAGGACGATCTGCACCGGCAGCAGCACGCCGCGCAGGAGCTGAATGAGCGGTTTTTTCGTCACCATTGTCGCGGCAAACCCGCCCGGTGCCCGCGCCGCGAGCACCGCGGCAAAGCCGGCAAAGGCCCAATAGCGGATCATCGCGACGAAGACGGGCGGATAGAGAGCAGCCAGATGCTTCGAGATGCCGTCCTGCATCGCGAAGATGACGATCGCCAGCAGCGTGAAGACGTAACCGTTTGCCTTGGGTGTCATAGGGTATCTGTTACACGCGCTTTGCCGCCGCAACCATGGCCTTTTTGCATTCGGCGGCAGATTCGAGGCGCCGGGTTGCGGAGTGCCTGATACAGAAAGACCCCGAGCCGGGAGGAGGTGGCTCGGGGTCTTAAACCTGATCGGTTCTGGGAGGAGGAGTGAACCGATCGAATGCCGGGCGCCGTGGGAGGAGGTACAGCGCTTCGACAAGGAGGAGAATAAATCATTTTCGCTGAGGTAATAGTGCGAATGTTGCATTGCAGCATTGCGCCGGACGCAAGACGGCGTTCAGCCCTCTGCCCCTGGCAGGTCCCCAGCCGGCGCGGTGGTGATCCGCAGAGCCGCCTGGCTTACCCGTTCGCTGATGCGCTCCCGGTTGAGAGCCATCGCGTCCGGCGTCGGCTCCCATTCATTGCACCATTCCGGGGGAATCCCCTCGAGCAACCCGTTCGGATCCAGGAATGACGGCATATAGCCACGGCGCTGCATTTCCGCGATCAGCGCGGCCTGGCGCGCAGCCAGATAGCCGAGGCGGCTGTAGAAGAAGCGGACATGCCCCTTGCCGAGGGTATAGAACTCCGGATTGCGGCGGTCGTTCGGCTCCTCGCCGCGGGCGATTGCCCCGCGGACAAGCGCAAAGATGCGCGGCAGCTCGCGATATTCGGCGACGAGATGCGGGCCGCTCAGCTCCGAGGGCGGAATGCAATTGATTCTGGTCAAGCCTGGCACCCGATCGTGGACTGATGACTGCACCATAATAGTCGCGGCAGAGCGCGCAAGGGTCTCGACGCGACGACAGGTCCGATGATGCAAGGTTTTGAACAATCTGCCTTTTTCGCAAGAGAGCTCTTAACTTCCCCTTAAATTGCCGCATTTAGAGTACAACGGATCGGCACCAGCGGACGGGGCGGAGCCTCCCGCACGACAACGGCCCAGCCGGGAGCAGCTTGCGAGCGATGTTCACCCCGGTTCGGCCCTAAATGGGTATTTCCTTCCGGCATGGCGAGCGGCAAATCAGGACAGCGGATCGAGCCTTCCTTCGGCGGTAACGACGACGGCGGCGAGCTGCGGGTCGACGCGAGCGATCGCGTGGCGGGCGGCGGACGCAAGCCGAAGCGCGCCAAGCCGCCCGAACGCGGCGCCAAGGGAGAAAAACGCGCCAGGCGTGCCGGCGGGCGCGGCTCCGGCAAAAGCGGTTCCGGCGGGTTCTTCGGCCTCGCCCGGCGGTTCGCCTATTGGTGCGTCGTGCTCGGCATATGGGGTGCGATCGGCGTCGGCGGGCTCGTGCTCTATTACGGAGCGCGCATGCCGAGCGCGACGAGCTGGTCGATCCCAGAGCGGCCGCCCAACGTCAAGATTGTCGCTGCCAATGGCGAGATCATCGCCAACAGGGGCGCGACAGGCGGAGAGGCTGTCGCGCTCGAAGACATGTCGCCCTATATCCCTCAGGCGGTGATCGCCATCGAGGACCGCCGATTCCATTCGCATTTCGGCGTTGACCCGCTGGGGCTGGCGCGCGCCATGCTCACGAACGTCATGAGCGGCCGCATGGTCCAGGGCGGCTCCACGCTCACCCAGCAGCTTGCCAAAAACCTGTTCCTCTCGCCGGAGCGCACGCTCGAGCGAAAGGTGCAGGAGGTGCTGCTCGCTTTCTGGCTGGAGCAGAAATACACCAAGGACCAGATCCTGGCGATGTATCTCAACCGCGTCTTCTTCGGGTCGAACGCCTATGGCGTCGAGGCGGCTTCGCGGCGCTACTTCAACAAGTCGGCGCGCGACGTCAATCTCGGCGAGGCGGCATTGCTCGCGGGCCTTCTGAAAGCCCCTTCACGGCTGTCGCCGGCCCGGAACCCCGAAGCAGCGGAGGAGCGCGCGCAGCTCGTGCTTGGCGCCATGCGTGAGGAAGGCTTCATCAACGATGCCGAGATCAAGACGGCGATGTCGCAGGCGCCGACCCGGGCAAAGAGCTTCTGGTCCGGCGCCGAACACTACGTCGCGGATATGGTTATGGACCAGCTCCCCGGCATGATCGGCGAAGTTACACAAGACCTCGTCATCGACACGACCATCGACCTTGCGCTCGAGAAGAGGGCCGAAGAGATTCTCGCCGAAAGGCTTGAGACGGAGGGCGGCAAGGTCAACGCCTCGCAGGCGGCGCTCGTCTCCCTCGACGGCACCGGTGCCATCCGGGCACTGGTTGGCGGCAGGGACTATGCCGAAAGCCAGTTCGATCGCGCCTCCAAGGCCAAGCGGCAGCCAGGATCGGCCTTCAAGCCTTTCGTCTATGCAGCGGCACTCGAGATCGGCCGCACGCCGATGTCCGTTCGCAACGACGTGCCTGTCAGGATCGGCAACTGGACGCCTGAAAACTATGACCAGAAATATCGAGGCGAGGTGACGCTCGCCGATGCGCTCGCCAATTCGCTGAACACCATCGCCGCCCAGCTGGTGATGGAGGTCGGGCCGCAAAACGTGGTCAAGCTCGCGCACCGCCTCGGCATCGATTCCGAGATGCAGGCCAATGCATCGATCGCGCTCGGCACGTCGGAAGTGACGCTGGTGGAGCTGACGTCCTCCTATGCGCCTTTCATGAATGGCGGCTACAAGGCGACGCCGCACGTTATCCGGCGCATCTCTACCGCCGACGGCACCGTGCTTTACGAGAACACCTACGACAATCCGCCCCGGGTGCTCGATCCGGCGGTCGTCAGCGAGATGAACCGGATGATGGTGCGCGTGCTGACTGACGGCACCGGCAAGAATGCACGTCTGCCGGGCTGGGAGGCAGCGGGAAAGACCGGAACGACGCAATCATTCCGCGACGCGCTCTTCGTCGGCTACACCTCCAGCCTCGCGACCGGTATCTGGTTCGGCAATGACGACGGCAAGTTCATGAAGAAGGTCACCGGCGGCGGCCTTCCCGCCCGTGCCTGGCATGATTTCATGACGGCGGCGCATGAGGGCCTCTCGCCCTCGCCGCTCTTCGGCACGACGGGCGTACAGCCGGTTTTCGACCAAGGCATCGCGGCTGCGGAGGAGATGCCGGTTGACGGTTTCGATACCGGTAGCCCGGATGTTTTTCCTGAGCGCCCGGCAGGTATGGATGGCATGGAAAGCATGGACGGCATGGCCGCCGCCGATCAGATCCGGCCGGCAGAACAGGCGGGAGGGCCGATTCCGCCGGCGGGCGTCGGCGAGACCACCGGAGGCACCCGCCGCACGACGCTTTTCGATCTGCTGACCGGAGGCTGAGGCAGCCGTCTGCGATGGCAGCCGGCGCGCGTCGGGCGTTTGCGAAAATGCGGCTTGCATTTGCCGCTGATAGCCCCGCAGAATGCCTTGCAGTCCGAAACGCCGGTCCTTATATACGCCGCATCGCCGCAGCCACGGCTGCGAAGAGACAAGATGCAAAGACCATCCCGTTAGGGGCTGTCCCACGAATGCCTGACCGGGTTCCGACAGTCCGCTGCAAGGAGAGAACGACATGGCTAAAGTTATTGGTATTGACCTGGGAACGACCAACTCCTGCGTCTCCGTCATGGACGGAAAGGACGCGAAGGTAATCGAGAACGCCGAGGGCGCGCGCACGACCCCCTCGATGGTGGCATTCACCGAAGACGGCGAACGTCTCGTCGGACAGCCGGCCAAGCGCCAGGCCGTGACCAATCCCGAGAACACGCTTTTTGCGATCAAGCGCCTGATCGGCCGCACCTTCGAGGATCCGACGACCCAGAAGGACAAGGGGATGGTCCCCTATAAGATCGTCAAGGCCGATAATGGCGACGCCTGGGTCGAAGCCCATGACAAGAGCTATTCTCCCTCGCAGATTTCCGCGATGATCCTTCAGAAAATGAAGGAAACGGCCGAGTCCTATCTCGGTGAAAAGGTTGAGAAAGCGGTTATCACCGTTCCGGCCTACTTCAACGACGCCCAACGACAGGCCACCAAGGACGCCGGCAAGATCGCCGGCCTGGACGTGTTGCGCATCATCAACGAGCCGACCGCGGCCGCGCTTGCCTATGGCCTCGACAAGAAGGAAGGCAAGACGATCGCCGTTTACGACCTTGGCGGCGGCACCTTCGATATTTCGGTTCTCGAAATCGGCGACGGCGTCTTTGAAGTGAAGTCGACCAATGGCGACACCTTCCTTGGCGGCGAAGACTTCGACATGCGTCTGGTCGAATATCTTGCATCCGAGTTCAAGAAGGAGCAGGGAATCGACCTGAAGAACGATAAGCTCGCTTTGCAGCGCCTGAAGGAAGCTGCCGAAAAGGCGAAGATCGAGCTTTCGTCCTCGCAGCAGACCGAAATCAACCTGCCGTTCATCACCGCGGACGCTTCCGGTCCGAAGCACCTGACGATGAAGCTGTCACGCGCCAAATTCGAGAGCCTCGTCGACGACCTGATCCAGAAGACCATCGCGCCGTGCAAGGCCGCGCTCAAGGATGCAGGCGTTTCGGCTGCCGAGATCGACGAAGTCGTTCTCGTCGGCGGCATGACCCGCATGCCGAAGGTCCAGGAAACGGTGAAGCAACTTTTCGGCAAGGAGCCACATAAGGGCGTCAACCCGGATGAGGTCGTCGCCATGGGCGCCGCCATCCAGGCCGGCGTTCTGCAGGGCGACGTCAAGGACGTGCTGCTGCTGGACGTTACCCCGCTCTCGCTCGGCATCGAAACGCTGGGCGGCGTCTTCACCCGCCTGATCGAGCGCAACACCACGATCCCGACCAAGAAGAGCCAGGTCTTCTCGACGGCCGACGACAACCAGTCCGCCGTGACGATCCGCGTTTCCCAGGGCGAACGTGAAATGGCGGCCGACAACAAGCTGCTCGGCCAGTTCGATCTCGTCGGCATTCCGCCGGCGCCTCGCGGCGTGCCGCAGATCGAAGTCACCTTCGACATCGATGCGAACGGCATCGTGCAGGTGTCTGCCAAGGACAAGGGCACGGGCAAGGAGCACCAGATCCGCATTCAGGCCTCTGGTGGTCTTTCCGACGCCGAGATCGAGAAGATGGTCAAGGATGCCGAGGCCAATGCGGAAGCCGACAAGAAGCGCCGCGAAGGCGTAGAGGCCAAGAACCAGGCCGAAAGCCTGGTTCATTCCTCGGAGAAATCGCTACAGGAACATGGCGACAAGGTTTCCGAGACGGACCGGAAGGCCATCGAGGATGCGATTGCAGCGCTGAAGAGCGCCGTCGAAGCTTCCGAGCCGGACGCCGAGGACATCAAGGCCAAGACCAATACGCTCATGGAAGTCTCCATGAAGCTCGGTCAGGCGATCTATGAGGCTCAGCAGACGGAATCCGCCCATGCTGATGCCGCCGCCGACGCTAAGCGCTCCGGGGACGACGTGGTCGACGCCGACTACGAGGAAGTCAAGGACGAGGACGACCGTAAGCGGTCGGCGTAAAAGACTTCGCGTTTCGTCGAACAGGCCCGGGAGCGATCCCGGGCTTTTTCATAGGTGGCTCAAGGCTGCCGGGAAGAACTGCCGGCGGGCGGAGGAAAGTGGCCGCAAAACCGCCATTTTCCGACAAAAAACCGCTTCCGTTCCGGTTTGGCTATGGTATCGCGCTTAAAGGTTTACTAAATCCTGTGGCAAGATAATCAGGCAGCCGTCGGATTCCTCGCGCTGGCAAGCCCTGTCGCTGACAACAGGACGATCTTTGAAGCATGAAACGTGATCTTTACGAAACGCTTGGCGTTCAGAAAAGCGCGGACGAAAAGGAGCTGAAGAGCGCCTTTCGCAAGCTCGCGATGAAATATCATCCGGACAGGAATCCCGGAGACAATGAAGCGGAAAAGTCATTCAAGGAAATCAACGAAGCCTACGAGACGCTGAAGGATCCGCAGAAACGCGCGGCCTATGACCGCTATGGCCATGCGGCCTTCGAGCAGGGCGGCATGGGCAACGGCTTCGCCGGTGGTGGCGCGCACGGCTTCTCCGATATTTTCGAGGACATCTTCGGCGAGATGATGGGTGGCCGGCAGCGCCGCTCGTCCGGTGGACGCGAGCGCGGCGCGGACCTGCGTTACAACATGGAAATCTCGCTCGAGGAGGCCTATTCCGGCAAGACGGCGCAGATCCGCGTGCCTACGTCGATCACCTGCGACGTCTGCACCGGTACGGGCGCCAAGCCGGGGACCAGCCCGAAGACCTGCGGCACCTGCCAAGGCACCGGCCGCGTCCGCGCCGCCCAAGGCTTCTTCTCGATCGAGCGAACCTGCCCGACCTGCGGCGGCCGCGGACAGACGATCACCGACCCGTGCACCAAGTGCCATGGTCAGGGCCGCGTCGTGGAGGAGCGGACGCTCTCGGTCAACATTCCGGCCGGTATCGAGGACGGCACGCGCATCCGGCTTTCCGGCGAGGGCGAGGCTGGCCTTCGCGGCGGCCCGGCTGGCGACCTCTACATCTTTCTCTCGGTCAAGCCGCACGAATTCTACCAGCGTGACGGCGCGGATCTCTACTGCGCCGTGCCGATCTCGATGACGACGGCAACGCTCGGCGGCAAGTTCGACGTCACGACGCTCGACGGAACCAAATCTCGCGTCACGGTGCCTGAAGGCACACAGGCCGGCAAGCAGTTCCGCCTCAAGGGCAAGGGCATGCCGGTGCTGCGTTCCAGCCAGATGGGCGATCTCTATATTCAGATCCAGATCGAGACACCGCAGAAGCTCACGAAGCGGCAACGTGAGTTGCTGCAGGAGTTCGAGCAGATCTCCTCCAAGGAGAACAATCCCGAATCGGCAGGCTTCTTCTCCCGCATGAAGGGTTTCTTCGACACGTTGAGCGAGTAGGGCAGTCTCTCAGCCTGCCCGCACATCCCAGTCCTATCACCATTTACGGAGGAACTTGGGAGGGTTTCCGTGCCCGTTCGCTTTTTCGATCGGGCGGTGAGGTGGGTTCAGGTGGCGCCGCGAGTCCCCTTCGCCCCGCTTGCGGCAGTCGGCCGTGCAGCGCACCCGTCCGCCTATATTGCCGCCGCAGCCAATTGCCAGCCACCTAACGCCAGGAGCACGGTGCCCGCGAGGCGGGAGAGGGTCCGGTTCGGGAAAAACACCTTTTCTGCCAGCACGAATATGGCAATGGCTGCAATCCAAAGCACATTCATGATGCCGCCGACGAAAAGAAGCGCCATCAGCGCCCAGCAGCAGCCGACGCAATAAAGCCCATGGCGAAAGCCAAGTCTCGTGGCTCCCCCGGGGTCCCGGCGGAAACCGCCGTTGCGATGCAGGAACACGATAGGCGTCTGGCACTGGCTGAGGCAGGCATCCTTGAGCGGCGTCCACTGGTAAAGACCTGCAGTCACCAGTACCACGCCGCTGAAGACGCCACTGGCGCTTGCCAGCGCCGGCGTCAGCAAGGTCCCCTCCAGGAGCCACTGTCCGAGCGTTGCAACGAGCGCAAACCCCGCCCAGGCCAGGAGATAGCCCCCGGCAAAGAAACCTGTCGCGGCGAAAGGCTTGTCCTCCTTTCGGCTTTGCCGGCCGACCCGGGCATAGAGCAGGATCATCGGCGTTGCCGAAGGCAGCATCATGCCGACCATCATAACGGTCCACATGGTGAAGGTGACGCCAGCTTCGATAAAGCTCCAGGGACGCGGCGAGATGCCCAAAACGGCGTCGAGCGGATCGGTCCCGCCGTGCCCCATCCCGTCCATTTTCAGGGCGGGGTTCATCTCCATGCCCGACCCGGACACGCTCATGCCGTCTGTATCCATGGCTGCGGCCAGCCAAAGAGTGTAGATCCAGGCGATCACCGCCAATGCGGCGATAGATGCTGCCACGATCGCGCGGTCCCGTCGCAGCAGGCTTTCGAGCGCGGTTCCGGCCGGCATGGGTCAGTGAACCACGCCGCTTCCGGTTATGTGCAGGCTGGCGAAATGGGCGTGAGAATCGGCGAGTGAGAGTGCGAGCGGTCCGCTTGTCTCGGCCCAGCCGCGCCCGACCTCGCAATGGTCATATTCGAAGCCGTTCGGAAGGTTGATGCGGGCGCGATGCTGTTCTCCCGTGACCGGATTGACGATGGGCTCGCCGCGGGCTTCGATCCAGCCGGGTATGTTGACGCGTGCCGCGCGCCCTTGGACGTCGATCTCGAAATCGATCGGCGCGAAAACCGGATCATGAAAGGTCTCGAAAGTCGTCGCGAAGACCTGGAAGAAGGTGGCGCCGGGCTCGGTATCCTGACCGCTCATGATCCGCAGCAGCGCCTCCCGCTGCTCGTCCGAGGCGCGTTCGTCGATAATGGGAACCACAGCACCCCTGCCCTCGTGAATCGCACCGGGCCAGGAGATGATCATGCCGCACCTCAGGCCGTCGAGCCGGGTGTCGCCATGGTTTCCCTCATCGATATCGATCAGGCCGATCGCGCTGCAATGCCCCTCGGTCGGCAGGGCATTGAACTGGCACGGGCAGCCATAGGCGCAGTTGCAATGGATGAATTCCCGACCCTTGATCGTCCACTCGACGTCCGTCATCGTCTCCTCCCCAGATACGATGGAGTTCATTTTCCTTCGGATGCGATTCTATTAGGTGGTGAAAATATACTCCCTACCGCCGGCGATGCCAACGGGCCACCTGACGAAGGAAGGATCAGCCGACCAGACCGACGGCGAAATAGCAAAGGGCGGAGATCAGGGCGGCGGCGGGAAGCGTAATCACCCAGGCGACGACGATGTTGCCGGCAAGGCCCCAGCGCACCGCCGACACGCGCCGCGCCGCGCCGACGCCGATGATCGCGCCGGTGATCGTGTGGGTTGTCGAGACCGGAATTCCGAGCCAGGTCGCGGCGAACAGGGTAATGGCACCGCCCGTCTCGGCGCAGAAACCCTGCATCGGATTGAGCTTGGTTATCTTCGAGCCCATCGTGTGTACGATCCTCCAGCCGCCGAAGAGCGTGCCGAGTGCGATCGCCGCCTGGCAGGTGATGACCACCCAGAAAGGCACGTAGAAATCCGAACCGAGATAGCCTTGCGAGAAAAGAAGCACGGCAATGATGCCCATGGTTTTCTGTGCATCATTGCCGCCGTGGCCGAGCGAGTAAAATGAAGCGGAAACGAACTGCAGCACCCGGAAGGTGCTGTCGACGGCGAAAGGTGTCTGGCGAACGAAGAGCCAGGAGACGATCAGCACCAGGAGCAGCGCCAGAACGAAGCCGATTCCCGGCGACATGACGATGGCCCCGGCCGTCTTCAGGAGGCCCTGCCAGACGATCGAACTGAAGCCCGTCTTGGCGAGGCCGGCGCCGACGAGGCCGCCGATCAGAGCGTGTGAGGAACTCGACGGAATTCCGAAAATCCAGGTAACGATGTTCCAGATGATCGCGCCCATCAAGGCCGCGAAAATGACCTGTGGCGTAACGATACCCGGATCGATGATGCCGGTGCCAAGCGTTTCGGCAACGTGAAGCCCGAAGAAGAGGAAGGCGATGAAGTTGAAGAACGCCGCCCATAAGACGGCATATTGCGGCCGGAGCACGCGGGTCGAAACGATGGTCGCGATCGAATTGGCCGCGTCGTGCAATCCGTTGAGGAAATCGAAGAACAGCGCGACGGCGATGAGCCCCACAAGCAGGGGGAAGGCGAGCGTCGCATCCATCAGACGTTCTCGATCACGATGCCGCTGATTTCGTTTGCAACGTCCTCAAAGCGGTCGACGACCTTTTCCAGTTCGCCATAGATCTCGCTGCCGATGATATAGGCCATCGGGTTGGAAGCGCCGTGGCGCTGGAAGAGATCCTTCAGACCCTGCTCGTGCAACTCGTCGGAGCGGCCCTCGACGCGCGTTACCTCCTCGGCGATGGTGCTGAGGCGCTGGGCGTTGGCACCGATACGGTTGAGGAGCGGAATGGCCTCGGCGACGAGATGGGCGGCCTCGACGACCGCAGCGCCCATGGCCTGCATGCCGGGGTCGAAGCTCTTCTGTTCGTAAAGCCGTATGGTCTTCACCGTCTTGTGCATCATGTCGATGGCGTCGTCCATCGATTGAATGAGATCCTTGATGTCACCGCGGTCGAAGGGCGTGATGAAGCTGCGGCGCACCGCGAGAAGGACCGCGCGGGTGATGTCGTCGGCCTCGTTCTCGAGCGTGACGATCCGTTCGCAATGGCTCTCGATGTCCGGTCCGCCGGCGAGCAGCGCATTCAATGATTCCGCTGCACTCATGACGGTGCGCGAATGTTCGGCGAAGAGGTCGAAGAAACGATCTTCCCGGGGGAGGAGCTTGCGAAACAGGCCGAGCATCACCAATCCATCCAACTGTCGATTGTCACGCAGTTGTCATATTGTACTTGCACGCTCGGGGAAAGTTCCGATGCGGTCGAAAATAACGGCTTTCCCACAGCGGATTGGGCGCAAACGGGCCGTGCGATCCGCTACACGCACAAGGGCGGTCAGCGCCGGATGCCCTTCCGCTTGCCTTGAGGCTGCTTTCGTCCTACCTGACAGCAACGTCGAATTCGGACCCGCAATGCCCCACAAGGTCTTTCTCACACGCCTGAAACTGAGCGATTTCCGCAACTATGCAACGGCGGCGCTCGACCTCGACCAGCGCCATGTGGTGCTGACCGGCGAGAACGGCGCTGGCAAGACCAACCTGATGGAGGCGATCTCTTTTCTGTCTCCCGGGCGAGGCTTGAGGCGCGCTGCGTATGCCGATGTCGTCCGCGTCGGCGCCGCTGACGGCTTCTCGGTCTTCGCCGCTGTCGATGGGATGGAGGGGCCGGTGGAGATCGGCACGGGGACTCAGGGATCCGAGGAGGGTCATTCGCGCCGCCTCAGAATCAACGGCACTGCGGCGCGCACCGTCGACGAACTCAACGACCACCTCCGGGTGCTCTGGCTGACCCCCGCGATGGATGGCCTTTTTACCGGCCCTTCCGCCGACCGCAGGCGCTTTCTCGACCGGCTGGTGCTTTCGCTCGATCCCGAGCACGGCCGCCGCGCCAGCGAGTTCGACCGCGCCATGCGCAGCCGCAACAGGCTTCTTTCGGAGTTCCGCCCCGATCCCGCCTGGGTATCGGCCATCGAACGCGAAATGGCCGGCCTCGGCATTTCCATGGCGCTTGCCCGCCAGGAGATGCTCGGCCTGCTTTCCGCTCTCGTCGACCGTAGCAGGACCGACGGGACCTTTCCGTCCGCACGTCTTTCGCTTGCCGGCTTCCTCGATGACTGCGCCGGTATTCCGGCCTTTGAACTCGAAGAGCGCTATCTCGCAATGCTCGCTGATGGCCGGGCGCGCGATGCCGCCGCCGGCCGCACGCTCGACGGGCCGCACCGCAGTGATCTCCTGATCCGCCACCGGGAAAAGGACATCGAAGCCGAGCGTTGCTCGACCGGCGAACAGAAGGCGCTGCTCGTCGGCCTGGTGCTCGCGCATGCACGCCTCGTCGGCGACATGACGGGCCACGCCCCGGTGCTGCTGCTCGACGAAATCGCCGCCCATCTCGACCAGGGACGCCGTGCCGCCCTCTTCGACCTCGTCGATGGGCTCGGCGGCCAGGCCTTCATGACGGGCACCGACCAAACCATGTTCGAGGCGCTCGGGGAGCGCGCGCATTATCTGGCCGTTGCAAACGGCCGCGTTTCAGGATGACATGGAGCGAGCGCCGTCCTCACAGGATAACGAAATGAGATGGAGACGCATATGACGACGGGTGCGACACTCGCTCCTTCGGAGATTACGCGCTATGCACGCCACATCGTGCTGCCGGAAATCGGCGGCCCCGGGCAGCAGAAGCTCAAAGCGGCGCGCGTGCTCGTCATCGGCGCGGGCGGTCTAGGCGCGCCGGTGCTGCAGTATCTTGCGGCCGCCGGCGTGGGTACGCTGGGGATCGTCGACGACGATGTCGTCTCGTTGTCGAACCTTCAGCGGCAGGTCATCCACGCCACCGAGGATATCGGCCGGGCCAAGGTCGAGAGCGCTGCCGCGGCGATCGACGCTCTAAACCCGCATGTGAAGGTAATAACGCACGCGCTGAGGCTCGGTGCCGAAAACGCCAGGGAACTCTTCGATGCATATGATCTCGTCGTCGACGGATCGGACAATTTCGACACGCGCTATCTCGCCGCCGATACAGCCGAGGCCGCAGCCGTGGCGCTCGTCACCGGCGCCGTCGGCCGCTTCGACGGCTCCGTCACGGTGCTGAAGCCCTACGAGACCGACGCGGACGGGCATCCGAACCCCTCCTATCGCGACCTCTTCCCGGAGCCGCCGCCGCCCGGCGCAGTGCCAAGCTGCGCCGAAGCCGGTGTTCTCGGCGCGCTCACCGGCGTCATCGGCACATTGCAGGCGATGGAGGCGATCAAGCTTGTCACCGGCATTGGCGAGCCGCTGATCGGCCGGCTGCTGCTTTACGATGCGCTTGCCGCGCAGTTCAACACGATCCGCTACCGGCGCGGTAAGCGTTGAGGTTTGATGCGCGTGGCGTCCCGGCCGCATCCCGCAAAGTTATCCTCATCTCCGGTGAGGGGCACTCTCATCGCCGATGGTTGCGAGGTTTTGTGGTGCCGCCGCCTCCTGCCGGAAGCTGGCAAAGAGGCGGTGGAGCGCCTCGCGCCCTTCGATCACCAGATCGAATCTGCGGCCGAAGAGAAGCCATTCGGTACACAGCCCCATCATCATCCAGCGCAGGGCCCGCGTTGCCGACGGAGGCGTCCAGTGTTCCTGCATCTGGCCGCGGGCGAGCGCGCGGGCGAAGGCAAGTTCGAGCAACGCATCATGGCGCTCCTCGATTTCGCGCTGGCGGACGAGCACGGCGGACATGTCATTGTCGTAGTCGCAGCGCAGCATGATCGCGAGAATGCGCTGCCGCTGCTCGTCTGCGGCCAGCGTCGTCAGCCAGTCGCTGGTCGCGCTTTCGACGATGGCGAGCGTGTCGAAGGCTTCCGTTTCGATCTCGCGCGCGATCATGTCTTCGTGGGGCAGCGGCACGGCCTCGTAAAGGGCGAGGAAGAGATCCGTCTTGTTGGCGAAATGCCAGTATATGGCGCCGCGGGTGACGCCCGCCTCCTTGGCCACTTCCTCAAGCGTCGTGTTGGGGACGCCCTTTTTAAAGAACATGCGTTCGGCGGCGCACAGGATCTTCTGTCTTGTAGCCTCGGCGTCGGCCTTGGTTCGGCGCATTTATTCCAATTCTCCTTAACAGATGGCCCGCCGCTGTAAGCCGGCGGGCCATCTTCTCCGATCACTCGGCGGGGCTGACGGTTTCGGATGCCTGCTTGGCCGGCTCGGGCGCCGCTCTTCCGCGTTCGAAGATCTTCATGACGAACACGAAGAAGACGGGGACGAAGAATATCGCCAGTACCGTCGCCGAGATCATGCCGCCCATGACGCCGGTGCCAATGGCGCGCTGGCTGCCGGAACTTGCGCCTGTCGCGATCGCCAGCGGCAGAACGCCGAGGGTGAAGGCGAGCGAGGTCATCAGGATCGGCCGGAAGCGCAGATGTGCAGCTTCCAGTGTCGCATCGATAAGCGATTTACCCTGGTCGCGGAGTTCCTTGGCGAATTCGATGATCAGGATCGCGTTCTTCGCCGAAAGCCCGATGATCGCGATCAGGCCGACCTTGAAGTAGACGTCGTTCGGCATGTCGCGCATCGTCACGGCGAGCACGGCGCCGATGACGCCGAGCGGCACGACCATGATGACCGAGACTGGAATGGACCAGCTCTCATAGAGCGCGGCCAGGCACAGGAAGACGAGCAGGCAGGAGAGCGCGATAAGGAGCGGCGCCTGCGTCCCCGACTGGATTTCCTGTAGCGACTGCCCCGTCCATTCATAGCCGAAACCAGCCGGAAGCTGGGCTACCAGACGCTCCATCTCGGCAATGGCATCGCCGGAGGAATAGCCCGGAGCGGCCTCGCCGCTGATGCGCACTGCCGGATAGCCGTTGTAGCCGACCGTCTGCGTCGGCGCCTTGACCCATTCCACATTCGCGAAGGCCGAGAGCGGAACCATGCCGCCGTTGGAATTGCGGACGTTCAGGTTCAGGAGGTCCGCCGGCTGCATGCGCTTCGTTTCGTCCGCCTGCACCGTCACGCGTTGCATGCGGCCGGCATTCGGGAAGTCGTTGACGTAGGACGAGCCGAGATTGGTCGAGATGGTCGAGTTGATATCGGCAAAGGTCACGCCGAAGGTATTGGCCTTCTCGCGGTCGATATCGACGCTGACCTGCGCCGCATCGGGCATGCCCTCGAAACGGACGCCGGTCAGGATCTTGCTCTGGGAGGCGAGGCCGAGAAGCTGGTCGCGCGCTTCTGCCAGCGCCGCTTCGCCGAGACCCGCACGGTCCTGAAGGCGGAAGGAAAACCCGCCTGTCGTTCCGAGGCCCTGGATCGCCGGAGGCGACAGCGCGAAGCTGATCGCATCCTTGATCTGGCTCATGGCCATCGTCGCGCGGCCGGCGATCGACTGCGCTGCATTGTCGGCGTCGCGTTCGCTCCAGTCCTTCAGCGTCACGAATGCAAGACCCGCATTCTGCCCGCTGCCGAAGAAGGAGAAACCGTTGATCGCCACGATCGTGTCGACCGCCGGTTCCTGGCCGAAGATCTTCTCGGTCTGCTCGATCACCTCCGTGGTGCGGTTTGCCGTCGCTTCCGACGGCAATTGCATCATGACGATGACAAAGCCCTGGTCCTCGTCCGGCAGGAAGGACGAGGGCAGCCGGATAAATGCCCAGGCCATTGCTGCAAGCAGGATCAGATAGATGATCATGAAGCGGCCCGTGCGCCTGATGACGCTTCCGACGAAACGCGTGTAGCCGTGCGACGTCCGGTCGAAACCGCGGTTGAACCAACCGAAGAAGCCGCGCTTGGCATGATGGTGCCCCTTCGGTACCTGCTTGAGGAAGCTCGCGCAGAGTGCCGGTGTCAGCGACAATGCGAGGAGCGCCGAAAACAGGATCGAGACGACCATCGTCAGGCTGAACTGGCGATAGATCACGCCCACGGCGCCGGGGAAGAAGGCCATCGGAATGAACACCGAAGCCAGAACCAGCGTGATGCCGATCACCGCTCCGGTGATCTGCTTCATCGCCTTCCGGGTTGCATCCTTCGGCGTCAGCCCTTCCTCCGACATGATGCGTTCGACGTTCTCGACCACGATGATCGCATCGTCGACGAGGATACCGATCGCCAGCACCATGCCGAACATCGTGAGCACGTTGATGGAGAAGCCCATCGCCAGCATGACCGCGCAGGTGCCGAGCAGGGCGACCGGCACCACGATGGTGGGGATGAGCGTATAGCGGACGTTCTGCAGGAAGAGGAACATCACCAGGAATACGAGGCCGACGGCCTCGACAAGGGTGTGCAGCACCTTCTCAATCGACACCGCGACGAAGGGCGAGGTGTCATAGGGGATCGAGTATTCGAGCCCTTGGGGGAAAAACGCCGCGAGCTCGTCCATGCGTGTCTTGATCGCCGCCGAGGTCGACATCGCATTGCCGCTCGGCGAGAGCTGCACGGCGATGGCCGCCGAGGGGCTGCCGTTGAGGCGGGTCGAGAAGGTGTAGCTTTCGCCGCCGATCTCGAGACGCGCAACGTCGCGCAGCCGCACGGCGGAGCCGTCGGCATTCGCCCGGAGTACGATCGCACCGAATTCCTCGGGGCTCGAAAGCTGGCCCTTGATGACGACCGGTGCGGTGACTTGCTGCGTGATCGGATTCGGCTGGGCGCCGATCGAGCCGGAGGCGATCTGGGCGTTCTGAGCCTGGATCGCCGCGGTGACGTCAGCCGCGGTCAGATTGAGGCCGAGCATCTTGTCGGGATCGAGCCAGACGCGCATCGAGCGCTCGGTCGCAAAGAGCTGGGCGCGTCCGACGCCGGGCACGCGCTGGATCTCGCTGAGCACATTGCGGCTGAGGTAATCGCCAAGCCCGATGGCGTCCATCGAGCCGTCGGTCGAAGTCAGCGAGATGATCAGCAGGAAGCCGGCGCCGGCCTCGTCCACCTGTACGCCTTGCTGCCTGACGGGGTCAGGCAGGCGCGGCTCGACGCGCTGCACCCGGTTCTGGATGTCCACCGAAGCCTGGCTCGGATCGGTGCCGGGCTGGAAGGTGGCGTCGATCGAGACCGAGCCGGAGGCACTGGTCGAAGACTCGAAGTAAAGCAGCCCCTCGACGCCGTTCAGCTCGTCCTCGATCAGACGGGTCACGCTCTGATAGGTGTCCTGCGACGAGGCGCCGGGATAGTTCGTGTTGATCGATATCTGCGGGGGCGCGACATCCGGATACTGCGACACCGGCAATAGCGGGATCGCGATGATGCCGGCGATCATGATGAAGATCGCCACCACCCAGGCAAAGATAGGCCTGTCTATGAAAAAACTGGGCATGATAAAATTCTCACTTCGCGTCGGTGGCGGGCTTTTTGCCGGCATCTGCCGACGCGCTGGCCTGTTCGGGCGCAGGCTTGGCGTTCGGATCCCAATCCGAAGGCTGCACGGGTGCGCCCGGGCCGATCTTCTGGAAGCCCTCGACGATGACCTTTTCGCCGGGCTTCAGGCCCGACGTCACCTGCCAGCGCTGGCTGACAATGCGTCCGAGAGTGACGTTGCGGAACTCCACCTTGTTGTCGGCAGTCACGACATAGACCTGCGACTGGCCGGCATTGTTGCGCTGGACCGCCTGTTGCGGAACGGTGATCGCGTCCTCTTCGAGACCTTGCTGGATTTGTACGCGGACATACATGCCGGGCAGCAGGTCATTGTTCGGATTGGGGAATTCGCCGCGCAGCGTCACCTGACCGGTCGTCGCATCGACGGCGGCTTCGGAAAAGAGCAGCTTGCCCTTGAGGGCATAGGGCGTGCCGTCATCGAGGATCAGCTGCACCTCGGCTTCGTTTTTGGAGCTCATCCACTTGCCGTCCTTGAGCGCCTTGCGCAGGCGGATCAGGTCGGTCGCGGACTGGGTGAAGTCGGCATAGATCGGGTCCAGCTGTTGGATCGTCGCGAGGTTCTGCGTATCGTTGGTGTTGACGAGGGCGCCTTCGGTGATCAGCGCCCGGCCGATCCGGCCGCTGATCGGAGCCGTGACGTTCGTATATTGCAGATTGAGCCTGGCCTCCGCGAGACCAGCCTCGGCGATGCCGACATCGGCCTCTGCCTGGGCAAGGGTCGCTATGGCGTCGTCGTATTGCTGCACCGCTGTAACCTGCGCTTCCTTCAGCCGCGATTGGCGGTCGGCCGTTCGCCTGGCCTGATCGACCAGGGACTTGGCGCGCTTCAGCGTAGCCTCGGCGCTGTCGACCTTTACCTGGAACGGCGCCGGGTCGATGCGGTAGAGCACATCGCCTTCCTTCACCATGGTGCCCTGTTCGAACACCCGCTCGACGACGATACCTGAGATGCGCGGGCGGACCTCGGCAATCCGGGTAGCGGTGATGCGACCCGGGAGTTCGTTGGTGATCGGAAGTGGTTCGGCCTTCGTCGTGAAGACGGCGACCGGCGACGGGGGAGGGGCGGGAGCCGCGGCCTGTTCTTCATTCTTCTGGCACCCCGCGAGAAAAATCACGGTTGCCAGCGAGGCGGCCAAAATCGGTCGGTTCATGCGCATCGCAATGTCCATATTGTCAAAGGACCGGCCGCAGCCGCGGCTTGTCGCAGCGCTGCGCGGTCCGAAAGTGAGGTGAAGCGGAGCCGGTATCGGCGTGAAAATACCGGAAAGCTAATATACAGACGCCAATGTATGTTAATTTCTGCCGCAGTGCAACAGAGTTTCTAAAGGCCGGTAGGAGAGCAAAAAATAGAAGAGCCGCAGCGCCTTCCGGCATTGCGCCCCGTGGGAGTCACGCAGGTGTGAATGCTGCGAAGGGGCAGCAAGGAGCGACTTTCCGCCTCACCCCGCTGCCGCGACCCCTCTCCCCACACGCGCGGGGGGGCGCAGGTGGGTGCCCGCTTGCACCACGCGCCTTTGGCGCGTTGAGCTCGGTCCTGAATTATTGTCCAGACCTGATTACCCGCCCTTCCGCATCGAAACGGTGCATACTGCCGATGACAGGCGTGGCGTAGACGGTGTCGTCGGCGGCGTAGCGGTGCTCGCCGAAGAGACGCACCGTCAGCAGACCGACAGTCTCCGATTCGATATAGATGATCGTGTCGGCTCCGAGATGCTCGACATGGATGACCTTGCCCTGCCAGTCGCCGGTTTCGCGGGAAAGGCCGATATGCTCCGGGCGGATGCCGATGGTCTTCGCATCTCTGTCGTCAAGCTTTGCGGCGTCGATGAGGTTCATCTGCGGCGAACCGATAAAGCCTGCCACGAAGAGGTTGGCCGGACGGTTGTAAAGCTCCATCGGCGATCCGACCTGCTCGATCCGGCCGGCATTCAGCACGACGATCTTGTCGGCAAGCGTCATCGCCTCGACCTGATCATGGGTGACGTAGATCATCGTCGCCTTCAGGCTGCGGTGGAGGCGAGCGATCTCGAGCCGTGTGTTGACGCGCAGCGCCGCGTCGAGATTCGACAGCGGCTCGTCGAAGAGGAAGAGTTTTGGCTCGCGCACGATCGCGCGGCCGATCGCCACGCGCTGGCGCTGGCCGCCGGAAAGTTCGGCCGGACGCCGGGCAAGGTAGGGATCGAGCGACAGCATGCCGGCAGCCTTGGCGACTTTCTCTTCGATCTCCGTCTTCGGCACACCTGCCTGCTTCAGCCCGAGGCCCATATTGTCCCTGACCGACAGGTGCGGATAGAGCGCATAGGACTGGAACACCATGGCGATACCACGCTTCGCCGGCGCCACATGGCCGACTTCGACGCCGTCGATCTGCACGCTTCCCGAGGTCGCGTCCTCAAGCCCGGCGATGGTGCGCAGGAGAGTCGATTTTCCGCAGCCGGAGGGACCGACGAAGATGACGAACTCGCCGTCCTTCACGTCGAGGTCGATTCCCTTCAGCACCTCATGGCTGCCGAAGGCCTTGCGGATGGATTTGAGTTGAAGTGATCCCACGTGTCGCCCTCTTGGGTTAAAGCTTGACCGGCTTGCCGGTGCGCACACTTTCATCCGCGGCGAGGCAGATCTTCAGCGACTGCACCGCATCGTCCATGTGCCGGTCGAGATCGATATCGCTCCGGATGGCCCTGAGCACGAAGTCCTGTTCGCGCTCGCAAAGCTCCTGGTGGCCCGGCTCGCCCTCCATCATCAGGTCTGCGTCGCGCTTCAGGAACCTGCCGTCCGGGCCCGTCGCGGCGCTGTGCACGCGGATGACGGAGGTTTTCGTGTGCACGTCGATGTCGTCTGACCTGGCGTTCTGATCCATGACGATGGACACCGAGCCGTTTGGGGACATTACGTCCTTCACGAAGAAGGCCGTCTCCGAGATCATCGGCCCCCAGCCCGCTTCGTACCAGCCGATCGAGCCATCGTCGAAGATCACCTGCAGATGCCCGTAATTATACATGTCGGCGGCGATCTCGTCCGTGAGCCTCAGGCCCATGCCTCTTACTTCCACAGGCTTTGCGTCCGTGATCTGGCACATCACGTCGACATAGTGCACGCCGCAGTCGACGATGGGCGACGTGGTCTGCATCAATGATTTGTGCGTTGCCCAGGTCTGCCCGCTCGATTGCTGGTTCAGATTCATCCGGAAGACGTAGGGGCCTCCGAGCTTGCGCCCTTCCGCGATCAGCCGCATCCAGGACGGATGGTGCCGCAGGATATAGCCGACGACCAGCTTACGGCCATTGGCCCGCGCGCAGGCGACGACGCGCTTGGCATCGGCGACCGTCGTTGCCAGCGGCTTCTCGACGAAGACATGCGCTCCCGCCTCCATAGCCATCACGGCATAATCGGCATGTGTGTCCGAATAGGTGTTGATCGAGCAGAGCTCCGGCTTCAGCGCAGCCAGCGCCTCCGGGAACGACGGCAGAATCTCGTATGCCGCAAGTTCCTCGGGCAGTGACACTTTCGAGCGGTTGACGAGCCCGGCGACTTCGAAGCCGGGGTTCTGATGATAGGCGAGCGCGTGGCTGCGGCCCATATTGCCGAGGCCGGCGCTGAGCACGCGAATCGGGGATGCGGATGGATTCACTTGACTGCTCCTGCCGTGATGCCGCGGATCAGTTGCCGCGAGAAGATGACGTAGAGGACGAGCACCGGGAAGATCGCCAGCGACAGTGCCGAGAGAACTGCGTTCCAGTTGGTGACGAACTGGCCGATGAAGATCTGCGAGCCGAGCGTGACGGTCTTGGTCGCCTCGGCCGGCGCGAGGATCAGCGGGAACCACAGGTCGTTCCAGATGGGGATCATGGTGAAGACGGCGACCGTCGCCATGGCCGGTCGGATCAGCGGCAGCACCAGCCGCAGGAAGATCGCATATTCGGACAACCCGTCGATGCGCCCTGCATTCTTCAGGTCGTCCGACACGGTGCGCATGAACTCCGACAGGATGAACACCGCGAGCGGCAGACCTTGCGCCGTATAGACGAGGATCAGCGCCGTCAGCGTATTGACGAGATCGGCCGCCACCATGCCCTGAAGGATGGCGACCGTGCCGAGCCGGATCGGGATCATGATGCCCAACGCGAGATAGAGCCCCATCAGCGTATTGCCGCGGAAGCGGTATTCGGAAAGGGCAAAGGCTGCCATGGCGCCGAAGAGCAGGACGAGCGCGATCGAGACCACGGTGACGATGATGCTGTTCTGGAAATAGCCGACGAAGTCACCCTGTTTCAGCACCGTTTCGTAGCCGATCAGGCTGAAGGTTTCGGGTGTCGGGATTGCCAGTGGCTCCCGGAAGATCGCGTTGCGGCTCTTGAACGAATTCGCGATCGTCAGGAAGACCGGAAACAGGGCGACGAGCGTATAGGCGATCAATGCCGCGTGAACGGCGCCGATACGGATGTAGGAGGCGCGTGCTTTCGACATCTTTTTCCCTCCCTAGAACTGATAGCGGCGCATGCGGCGCTGAATGCCGAAGAGATAAAGCGAAACGCCGGCGAGGATGATCAGGAACATGATCGCGGCGATCGTGGCGCCCATCGACCGGTCGCCGAGTTGGAGCTGGAAGCCGAAGAAAGTGCGATAAAGGAGGGTGCCCAGGATGTCGGTCGACTTATCCGGCCCGGCAAGTGCCCCTTGCACCGTGTAGATCAGGTCGAAGGCGTTGAAATTGCCGACGAAGGTGAGGATCGAGACGATGCCGATGGCCGGAAGGATCAAAGGCAGCTTGATCTTCCAGAACTGGCTCCAGCCGGTGACGCCGTCGAGCTCCGCTGCCTCGGTCACCTCGTCCGGAATATTGAGGAGTGCCGCGTAAATCAGCATCATCGGGATGCCGACATATTGCCAGACGGAAATCAGCGAAACGGCGATGAGCGCGGTGTCGGGTTTGCCGAGCCAGGGCGCGAATAGCGATCTCAGCCCGACCGAATCCAGAAGGAAAGGGGCGACGCCCCAGATAGGCGACAGGATCAGCTTCCAGATGAAGCCGACGATGACGAAGGAGAGCAGCGTGGGCAGGAAGATCGCCGTGCGGTAGAAAGCGCCGAACCGCAGCTTCGGAACGGACAGCATGGCGGCGAGAGCGATGCCGATCGGGTTCTGCACGGCCATGTGGATCAGGAAGAAGACGAAATTGTTCTTGAGCGCGTTCCAGAAATCCGCAGCCCAGCGCGGATCGCCGAAGAGCACCTTGAAATTGCCGAGGCCCACGAAGGTCAACTGGCCGTCGACCGTGTTGTACAAGGACTGACGCAGGGTCTCGACCAGCGGAAGGATCATCACCGCCGTGTAGACGACGAGCGCCGGCAACAGGAAGACGAGAATGTGCCAGCGCCGCGGGCGCTTGATCTCGCTGACGTCGGTCAGGTTTTCGCGTGGTTTCATCGGCCTCTGGCCCGTTCTCAAACCGGCTGGCCAACGGGCGCAGCCTCGATATCGAAATCAGGTGCGGGACCCCTGCCGCGCACCTCGATCGTCATGATGCCAGCGGGCTTCGCGGCTCCGCCGGGACGCGCGCCGTGTTGGAGCCGGATGCCCGACACGTTCATGACGGCATTGCCCATGCGGAAACCGTTCCGCATGGGAGGGGCGCGCAAAACGGAGGCGCGCCCGCTTTCGGCCTTATTTTACCGGCTTGAACCAGCTGTCGAGCCCGTCCTGGAGCTTCTTGGCGGCCGCCTCCGGCGTGTCTGTGCCGTTGATGACGTTGGCCGACATGACCCAGGTCTCATTCTCGAGGTTCGGGGTTCCGCGCGACAGGATCTGATAGGTCGAGCGGATGGTCGGCTTGCATTTCTCCCGCCAGGAGACGAATTCCTGGGCGAGCGGATCGGACATCTTTACCGCCGTCGAATTCAGGCTGAAGAAGCCGGGCAGGGCGTTCGCATAGATTTCCGCGAATTCCGGCGAGGCGACCCAGGTGAGGAAGGTTTTGGCGGCATCGGCATTCTTGCTCTTGGCATTGAGCCCGATGCCGATGTCGTTATGGTCGGAAATGTAGCAGGTGTCGCCGGCCTTCTTCACCGGCGGCGGAAAGGCCCCCATCTTGAATTCGGCCTGCGTGTTGAAGCCCGAGATTTCCCAGGAGCCGGCCGGATAGATGGCCGCACGGCCGAGCGTGAAGAGGTTCTGGCTGTCCGGATAGGTCTGTGCCTCGAAACCGTCGCCGAGATAATCCTTCCACTTTGCCAGTACGCGGAAAGGTTCCACCCATGGTTCGTCGGTGAGCTTCTGCTGGCCTTTCAGAAGAGCCAGACGGCCTTCCTCGCCCTTCCAGTAGGTCGGGCCGATGTTCTGGTAGCCCATCGTCGCGGCTTCCCAGAGATCCTTGGTGCCCATCGCCATTGGAATGTAGTTGCCGTCCGCCTTGATCTTTTCGAGAACCGCGAAGAATTCCTCTTCCGTCGCCGGAATGGCGAGCCCGAGCTGGTCGAAGGCATCCTTGTTGTAGATGAAGCCGTGGATGACGGAGGCCATCGGTACGCAGAAAGTCGCCTTGCCGTCGTCTGTCGTCCAGGCGGACTTGGCGACGTCCGAGAAGTTCTCCATGCCGGAAAGACCGGTCAGGTCGGCGAGATGTTTCTTATTGTAGAGTTCGAGTGAGGCATCGAAGGGCCGACATGTGATGAGGTCGCCCGCGGAACCGGCGTCGAGCTTGGCGTTGAGCGCGGCATTGTATTCAGTCGGGGCCGAGGGAGCGAACACCACCTTGATGCCGGGGTTCTTCGCCTCGAAGGCCGGGATCAGCTTTTCCTGCCAGATCGCCAGGTCGTCATTGCGCCAGCTTTCGATCGTCAGCGTTGCGTCCTGGGCTTGTACTAGCCCGGCCGATCCGAGAATGCTCGATGCAAGCAGTAGGCCTTTCATTGTCGTGCGGGTCATGCATTTTCTCCCCTTTTTTAGCGCTTGGTCGCGCTGTTCTGGTGCGCAGTCTATTCTTCAGGCCTGAACGATGGCGATCGCCCGGCGCAGATTGTGATCGGCACGCTCTAGGGCGTGTTCGGCATGGGCGGCATCCCTCGCTCCGGAGGCCAGCAGGATCGCCAGTTTGACCGAGCCGCCGGCAAGGTCGAGCAGCCTCTCCGCCTCGGCCGCGGTGACGCGGGTGATGTCGCAGACGATCCGGATTGCGCGGCCGCGCAGCTTTATGTTGTCGGCACGTAGATTGACCATGTGGCCATCGAGCACGTGGCCGAGATGGATGCCGATCATGGTCGAGAACATGTTAAAGGCGATTTTCTGAGCGGTTCCGGCGCCCATGCGCGTCGAACCGGATACGATCTCCGGCGGTGTCTCGATGAGAATTGCGACATCGGCGGCCTGGAGCAGCGGTGCGCCGGCATTGTTGGCCATGGCGATGATACGCGCGCCGCGTGTCCTGGCCTCTTCGGCAGCGGCGATTGCATAGGGCGTGAAGCCGCTGGCGGATACCGAAATCAAACAGTCGCCAGCCCCTATGCCGGCGCCCCGGACATCGAAGCGCGCAAGCTCCATATCGTCCTCGTAGCCGCCCGCAAGATCGGTAAGGCTTGCGGCCCCGCCGGCGATGAGAATGGCGATCTGTTCCCGGGCTATGCCGTAGGTGCCCGGCAGCTCGAGCGCATCCGCCATGGCCATCAGTCCGGAGCTTCCGGCGCCCGCATAGGCAAGCCGGCCGCCGGAGGCGAGGCTGTCGGCGGCAAGACGGGCCGCCGCCGAAATTGGCTCGATGGCCCGGTCCACGGCCTTCGCCGCTTCCTGTTGACCGGCTGCAAGCAATCGAAGAGCGATCTCCGGGCGCATGACGTCCAGACCCTTTGCATTGTCGTGGCGCTCTTCGGTCCTTGCTGGCTGCATGCATCGTTCTCCTCTTCTGGGATTAAGGCCAAAAAAATACCACTTGTCTAGGAAAATTTTAACTTACAAGCGAATAAACGACGATGGGTAGAATTATACATAATAAAATCAACTCGCTAGGTGGGGAGTTAACCGGGTGGTCGAAAACTGCTTGGTTAATGGTATTTTTTTGGTATCTTGTGGTGACGGAGGTCCCCATGGCGTTTTACCTGATCGGAATAGATGGCGGCGGAACGAGCTGCCGTGCGGCTGTTGCAGCCTTGGACGGCCGCGTTCTCGGCCGTGGCAAAGCGGGTGCCGCGAATATCCTCACCGATCCGGAAACCGCTCTGCAGAACATAACGGACGCGGCGCGCCGGGCCTTCGAGGATGCAGGGCTCGATCCGACGGGTATTGCGGCATCGCGGGCAATCGTAGGGGTCGCTGGCCACAATGTCGGCGACGCCGTCCATTACGTGAAGAGGCGGCTTCCCTTCGCTGCGGCTGATATCGAGTCCGATGGGCTGATCGCGCTTCAGGGCGCCCTCGGGAACGGTAACGGAGCCGTGGCAATTCTTGGGACGGGCACGATCTATATCGCGCGCCGGGGCGATGAGGTCAGCTATATCGGCGGCTGGGGGTTCACGATCGGAGATCACGGCAGCGGCGCGCGAATCGGCCACGCGCTCCTGCAGGAGAGCTTGCTTGCCTATGACGGCATACACGAAGGCTCCGCCCTGACGGATTCCGTTCTTGCCGAGTTCAATAATGACCCCCGTGATATCGTCGATTTCGCGCGGCTTGCGAAGCCGGGCGAGTTCGGCCGCTATGCGCCGCGCGTTTTCGAGTATGCGGACCGAGGCGATCCTGTGGCTCTCGTCCTCTTGAAGGCTGCCGCCGCTACGGTAGACGAGGCGCTCGACGTGGTCGTTTCGAGGGGAAGCAGGAAGCTGTGCCTGCTCGGAGGACTGGCACCGCTCTATCGCCGATGGCTGGCGGACCGACATCAGCCGTGTTTCGTCGAGGCTGAGGCGGACGCGTTGACGGGTGCCGTCGCGCTCGCCGCAGCCCGCTTCGGCTCCCATTCCGGGGTCCCGGCATGAACCAGCAGCTCGCCGCCATTTTGCCGCTCGAGACCCTGCAGTCGGGTGGCGCCGGGCCGCTTTACCTGAAGCTCAGGCAGTCGCTCGAAGAAGCGATCCTGTCGGGAAAGCTCAAACAAGGAGACGCGCTGCCGCCGGAGCGCGATCTTGCCGATTACGCCAATGTCAGCCGCGTCACCGTCCGCAAAGCGGTCGATGACCTCGTGCGCGACGGGCTTCTGGTGCGTCGCCACGGTTCCGGCACCTTCGTCGTTCGGCCCGTTTCTCGCGTCGAGCAGTCGCTCTCGCGCCTGACCTCCTTCACCGAGGACATGGTCAGGCGGGGACTCAACACACGCGCGGAATGGCTGGAGCGCGGCCTTTTTCAACCCTCGCCGGACGAGATGATGACCTTGGGGCTTGCGGCCGGCGCGCTTGTGGCGCGTCTCGGGCGGCTGCGAATTGCCGATGACATGCCGCTTGCGATCGAGCGTGCCTGTGTATCGGCGGAGTTCGTACCCGATCCGCTTGCCGTCACCTCGTCGCTCTATTCGGCGCTCGAGAAGAAGAACGCCCGGCCCGTGCGCGCTGTGCAGCGCATCTCCGCCTGCAATATAAAGGAACCGGATGCGGCAATGCTCGGCGTCTCCGTCGGCGCCGCCGGACTTTCGATCGAGCGCGTCTCCTATCTTTCTTCCGGACGCGTGGTCGAATTCACCCGGTCGCTCTATCGAGGCGACACCTATGATTTCGTGGCGGAGCTGACGATTCCGGAGCAGTGAGCCGGAATGGCGGCCCCCAGTTGATTATGGAAGGACATGATGATGCAGACCAACATGCGGCGAGAAATCGACGAGATTCCCGAGGCCGCCGCCCGGCTGCTGGAGCACTCGGCCGCGGCGCTGAGCGAAGCCGGAGCGGCTCTTCGTGCCAAGGATCCGGCCTTTCTGGTGACGATCGCCCGAGGATCCTCCGATCATGCCGCGCTGTTTTTGAAATACGCGATCGAGCTCACGACAGGACGGCCCGTCGCATCGCTCGGGCCGTCGCTGGCATCGATCTACGGCGCCGATCTGAAACTCGGCGGTGCGGCGGCGATTGCGATCTCGCAGTCCGGAAAGAGCCCGGACATCGTTGCCATGGCCGAAGCCGCGACGCGCGCAGGCGCCGTTTCGATCGCGCTGACGAACACGTTGCCTTCGCCGATCGCGGAAGCCTGCACTCACCCGCTCGACATTCTCGCAGGGCCCGAAATCGCCGTTGCGGCGACCAAGTCCTATGTCAACTCGATCGTCGCGGGTCTTGCGGTTCTCGGCGAATGGACCGGTGACGGGGCCCTGAAGCGCGCGGTCGCCGATCTCCCGAACCAGTTCGCCAAGGCGGTGAAGCTCGACTGGCAGGATTTTGCCCGAGACCTCGGAGAAGCCGAATCGCTCTATGTGCTGGGCCGCGGTCCGGCGCTCGCGATCGCCAGCGAAGCGGCGCTGAAGTTCAAGGAGACGTCCGGCATGCATGCCGAGGCCTATTCTGCCGCGGAAGTGTTGCACGGCCCGGTGGCGCTGGTCGGAGCCCGGTTCCCGGTTCTGGTGCTGGCTGCCCGCGACGCGGCAGAGACCTCGGTGGCGGGCATCGCCGACGGCATGAGTGCCAAGGGCGCGGTCGTACACGTGACGTCCGCCCGGGCACACGACGCCAAGCGCCTGCCCTTCGTCGAGACCGGGCACCCTCTGACCGACGCATTGGCACTGATCCTGCCGTTCTATGGCTTCGTCGAGGCCTGGTCCCGCTCTCGTGGCCTCGATCCCGACGCCCCGGAAAACCTCAAGAAGGTGACGGAAACACGATGAACGGGAACAAGACGATCACCGGAGCACGGGTTTTCGACGGCATCGACTGGCACGACGGCGCCGCCCTCGTGGTCGAGTCAGGGCACGTGAAGTCGATTGTGCCGGCGGGGAGCGTAGCCGTCGGTGGCGAGACCGTCGACGCCCATGGCCTGCTTCTCGTACCCGGCTTCATCGATCTTCAGGTGAATGGCGGCGGCGGCGCACTCCTGAACGAAGAACCTACCCTCGCAGGCATCCGGCAGATCTGCTCGGCGCATGCGACATTCGGTACGACGGCGCTGCTGCCGACGCTGATCACCGATACCCGCGCCGTCAGGACCGCGGCGATAGCGGCAGGCCTCGAGGCTAAAGGAGCCGCGGTGCCGGGCTTCCTCGGCCTGCATCTCGAAGGCCCTCATCTCTCGGTCGCGCGTAAGGGGGCGCACGATCCCGCGCTGATCCGCCGGATGGAGGACGACGATCTCGCCGAGATACTTGGCTGCGCAAAGGCGCTCGGCCGCCTGATGCTGACCGTGGCGCCGGAAAATGCCACAAAGGAGCAGGTTCGGGCGCTGGCCGATGCCGGGGTCGTGGTGAGCCTTGGCCATACCGATGTGGATTACGATACCGCCCGCGCCTATGCCAAAGCGGGAGCGAGAACCGTCACGCACCTCTTCAACGCCATGAGCGGGCCTGGTCACCGTGAGCCGGGCGTTGTCGGTGCCGCTCTGGCGACGGGCGCTCTCCATGCCGGCATGATCGCCGACGGCTATCATGTCCACCCGGCTTCCATGGGCATAGCATTGCGCGGCAAGAAGGGACCGGGGCAGATCTTTCTGGTCACCGACGCCATGTCGCCCCTCGGCACTGACCAGACGAGCTTCTTCCTCAACGGACGAAAAATCCTGCGGCAGGACGGCCGCCTGACTCTCGCCGACGGCACCCTCGCCGGCGCCGATATCGATATGTTGTCTTCTGTTCGTTTCGTCCACCAGAGGCTCGGCCTTCCGGTCGAGGAGGCGATCCGCATGGCGTCCGCCTATCCCGCCGACGCCATGGGAATAGCCTCGCACAAGGGCCGGCTCCTGCCGGGTGCGGATGCCGATTTCGTGCTGCTCACGCCGGAGCTCGGCATCAGATCGACCTGGATCGGCGGAG
Source organism: Sinorhizobium medicae (assembly GCF_007827695.1). Lineage (GTDB taxonomy): Bacteria > Pseudomonadota > Alphaproteobacteria > Rhizobiales > Rhizobiaceae > Sinorhizobium > Sinorhizobium medicae. The sequence continues at coordinate 114,057 of NZ_VITA01000005.1, forward strand.
AAAGAGTCTTTGCCGCTTGAGGCACCTTGCCGGTGCGATGCGCTGCAAGATTGCACCGCAAGCGGAGAGAGGAGCTTTGAGCCGAGGGGGGCGGACGCCGCCGGAAGCGTCACAGCTCGTGCTCAAGCCTTCGCCGCCAGAGCATCGAGGCACGCCCGCATTGCCCTGATCTTTGCCGCGTCGGTGCGGCGACGCTCCGGCGCGGCGAATCCCATCTCCACGAGCCGCATGTCATTAGCCGGCTCAGAAGTCGAGCAGGACGAATGGACCTCGGCTATGGCGAGCCGCGGCAGGAGCGTTCCGGCCGTGTTGCTGGTGATGCCCGAACCCGGCATGATCGAGATCCGTCCTGACGCCGCCGCGATGAGCTTTTCCAGAATTTCGACCGCTTCTGGTGCCGTTTTCGCGCCCCCCGAAGTCAGGATGCGTTCGAAGCCGAGTTCGACGGCGATCTCCAGCGCCTCGGCGAAATCAGGCACCAGATCGAAGGCGCGGTGCAGCGTCAGCCCCATTCCCGCCGCGTGGCCGGCGAGCTTTGTCAGCATGCGGGCGTCGAGGCGGCCGTCGGCGCGCGACGCGCCGAGCACCACGCCCGCAAGCCCGGCAGCACGTGCCGCATCGATGTCCCGGCGCATCACCTCGAGATCGGCAGCGTCATAGACGAAATCGCCCGCCCGCGGCCGGATCATCGCATAGACAGGCACCGGCGGCATGCCGGCGGCGGACATCAGGCCGGGGCTGGGGGTCAACCCTCCGGCGCAAAGAGCCGAGCAGAGCTCGACGCGGTCCGCACCTCCGGCAACGGCTGCCTCCAGCCCGTCGGGATCGTCGACGCAGACCTCGAGCAATATCCGGTTCATGCCGATCTCCCTTCGCAACCGAGCAGCGCAGCGCCGATCAGCCCCGGCTCTACCCTACACTCGCCACGCACCACGAGCGGTCGGTCGAAGCGCCTGAGAATGCGGTCCCTCACCGTCCGGTCGATCTCGGCAAGCAGGGGTTCGGCATTGGAAAGACCGCCGCCGACCGGCACGATCGTCGCTCCGGTGATGTTGATCACCAGCGCCAATGGCGAACTCACCAGGTCGACGAAGACGTCGATCGTCCGCGCTGCCTCGGCGTTACCGTCCAGCCAGGCGTCAATGATGTCATGACTTGAGAGTACCTTGCCATGGACCGTCTCATGGAGCCGTTCGAGCCCGCGCGCGCCGCCGACCGTATCGACGCAGCGGCTTTGGCCGCAGCCACAGGGAAAAGGCGGTACTGCTACCGGCGGATGCCCTGCGTCGGCCGCAACGGCAGGACCGTGGCCCCACTCGCCGGCGAAGCCGCCGTCGGAATTGATCAGCCGGCCGTCGATCACCAGGCCTCCCCCGACGCCGGTGCCGAGGATGGCTCCGAAGACGATGCGGTGGCCGCGACCGGCGCCCACACCGGCTTCGGCAAGCGCGAAGCAATCGGCATCGTTGGCGATCACCACAGGCAGATGCAGGGCCGTCTCGAGCTCGGCGACGAGCTCGCGGCCGTTGATGCAGGGGATATTGGCGCATTTGATCCGGCGCGTCTCAGGATCGATTACCCCGGTGATCGATATCGCCACTCGTTCGGGCAGGCCGCCGGCTTCGTCGAGCACGGATTCCATCGCTTCGACGAAGCGGCGAAAATCGGTGAGCGGCGTCACGCGCCGGGGCAAGGGAAATATCCGGTCCGGCGAATGGGTGATGGCGCCCTTGATCGCCGAGCCGCCGATGTCGAAGCAGACGATCATGCATCGCCCCGGATGATCGCCTCGGCGGCGAGCGCTGCGGATAGCAGGCGGTCGTCCTGGTGGTGAGGTGCCGAAAGCTGGAAGCCGACCGGCATGCCGGCCCCACCCGTGCCGCACGGGATGGAGACACCACAGAAATCCAGGAAGTTTCCGATCGAGGTATTGCGCAGCGTCCTGGCGTTTGTCTTGAAGAAGAGATCGTCGTCGGCAAGCAGCGGATCGAGCAGCGGCGCGACATGCGGCAGGGTCGGATGCGCGATCAACTCGCCGGCCGAGATGCTCTCGCCCGCCTCATGGATCAAGCGGTCGCGCGCTTCGAGGAGAGCGATATAGTCGCTGACGGTTATCTTCTCGCCGAGGCGGGTGCGGGCGACGACGCGCGGATCCATGTTGGCGGCCTCGGCCCCTGCGAGGCGCTCCCGATGCAGCGCATAAGCCTCCGCCGTCACCAATGCGCCGTGGCGGGCGGTGAGCTCGAAAATTTCGGCAAAGCTCGGAAAGGCCTGCCGCCGGATTTTTACGCCGGCTGCCTCGAGCCGCTTGATCGCTCCTTCGAAGGCCGTCACGATCTCCGGCTCGGCATCGTCGAAGACGATCGTATCGGCAATGACGATCGAAAGATCGGCGAGCTCGGCACGGCGGATCACCGGTGCGGTCAGTCCATGCATTGCCGCGTCTGCCCAGACCGCATCCTGCACCGTCCGGCAAAGCGGGCCGAGCGAATCCAGACTGCGGGCAAGCGGAAAGACGCCTCTCATCGCGTAGCGCCCGCGTGTCGCCTTGTAGCCGACGATGCCGTTCATTGCCGCCGGGATGCGGACCGAGCCGCCGGTATCGGTACCGATCGCCAGCGGCACGAGGCCGGCGGCGACAGCCGCGGCGGAGCCGGAGGACGAGCCGCCCGGGATGCGGTGGGCATCCGTGGAACGCGGGTTGCGCGGCGTACCGTAATGCGGGTTGATGCCAAGCCCCGAAAAGGCGAACTCGCTCAAATTGGTCCGCCCGATGCTGACCATGCCGGCGCTTGCGAGCTTTGCGACCACCGCCGCGTCGGTAACGGCCCGGGACCTGTTTTCGAGCACGGCGGAACCCGCCGTGGTGACGCTGCCGGCAAGATCGAAGAGGTCCTTCCAGGCGACCGGCAGGCCGTCGAGCAGTCCGAGGGACCGGCCGGCCCTCATGCGCTCGGAGGCGGCCTGGGCTTCCCGTGTTGCGCGCTCCCGCGTGAGCGCGACGAAGATCGATTTGTCGGGATGGCTCCCGATCTCCGTTAGCGTTTCCTCGACGAGGGTGATGGGATCGAGTTGCCCGGACTGAACGCGAACCGCGAGGCTCGCGAGTGTTTGCTGATTGGTCATGGCGCCTTCCTCATCCCGCTCCAGCATATCGCATCCGCCGACCGTACACGACAGTGCCCTGCTTTCCAGCAATGCAATAGAGCAAGGCTCCTCCAGCGACAATTCCTGAAATCCGGCCAGCACAGGTCTTGGCCGAAAAGACTCCCGCGTCGCAGTTGCGCTGCCGGAAACGGGCGACAAGCATAGGTTTGCGATGAAAAACAAATCCCCTATCCTTGGCCGAGTTACGCCGCAGGCCGGAAACGATCGTCGCGGGAAAACCGCTTCACTTGCCTTGTGCCTTTCAACCGCTCTGCCTACATGCCTTTCGGTTCAACTCATCGGCCAGGGAGACGGACATGATATTCGATGCGGCGCGCCTTGCCTTCGCCAATCTCTTTGCGACGGAGACGCGCACGGTCTTCTGGAAGGTCATTGGGTTGACGTTGCTGGCGCTCGTCGCACTCTGGTTCGCGCTGCGCGAAGTTTTCGTCTGGCTTGCTCTGCCCTGGATCGATGCACTCATGCCGGGCACACCCGACTGGGCGGGATGGCTCACTTTCGTTGTCGGATTATTCGCAAGTCTCGGCCTCGCACTCGCACTGGCGCTGCTGCTGGCGCCGGTGACGGCGCTGATTGCCGGCTTCTTTCTCGACGATGTGGCCGAGGTGGTCGAGAAGCGTGATTATCCCGCCGAGGCGCCCGGCACGCCGCTGCCTCTGGTAGAGGCGATCACCGGTTCGGCGAAATTCCTCGGAGTCGTCGTTCTCGGCAATATCGTCGCGTTGTTCCTGTTGTTGGTGCCGGGCGTCAATATCGTCGCCTTCTTCCTCGTCAACGGCTATCTGCTCGGCCGCGAATTCTTCGAGTTCGCCGCCATGCGCCATCGTCCGCCTGCGGAGGCGCGCCTCTTCCGCGCCAAGCATCGCTCGACGGTGTTTCTCGCCGGCCTCTTGCTGGCGGCGTTCCTTGCCGTGCCTCTGCTTAATCTGCTGACGCCGCTCTTTGCCGCGGGGATGATGGTACACCTGCACAAGATGCTTTCAACGCGAGACCCCGACTTTGCGGGCACCGCAACTGCGGGTGCGCGGGGATTGAAGTCGACGGCATGAAGCAATCGCCGAGGGCCTTGAACAGAGGCGCGCGGACGCTGCCTTGACACGCGACGGCGTGTCGTCATTCTGCGCCCGACCTCTACAGCGCCGTGCGTCTTATCAGACGCACAAAGGTCGCTGTAGCACTTTGATCTGCTGCATGTTCTTGTCCTTCAATCGGATCCGATTAAAGGAAACATGCAGTAGCCAGCGACGGAGAAGCACGATGGGCGATGCAGAGGACCGGATCACCCGCCTGGAAGAAGCGGTGGCGCACCAGCTCAAGACGATCGAAGAGCTTTCGGATCAACTGGCCGAACAGTGGAAAATCGTGGAGCAGACGCGTGTGAAGCTCGAGCGTCTGACCGAGCGCTTCCTTAGTCTCGAGGAAGAGTCGCGCGAGGCGGTCCCGGTAACGCGGCCGCCGCATTTCTGATCCGTTCCGCTATAGAAGGAAAAGCCTCCGGTCATCACGAACCGGAGGCTTTCTCGAACATCCTGTATGAAGATCAGTAAGGGCAGGTCTCGTCGGTCATATAGTCGTGAACCTGAACCTTGCCGGCGATGATATCGGCCTTCACCTTCTCGACGGCATCCTTCATTTCCGGCGTGACAAGCGCCTGATTGTGCTCGTCGAGAGCGTAGCCGACGCCATCTTCCTTGAGGCCGAGGTTGGAGACTCCGAATTCGAACTTGTCATCCTTTGCGGCCGTGAAGGCGTCGTAGACGGCAACGTCGACGCGCTTCAGCATCGAAGTCAGCACCTTGCCCGGCTGCAGCATATTCTGGTTGGAGTCGACGCCGATCCCGAGCTTGCCCGCATCCGCTGCCGCCTGGAGCACGCCGACACCGGTTCCGCCGGCGGCGTGATAGACGACGTCGGATCCCTGATCGATCTGCGATTTGGCGATCTCGCCGCCCTTGACCGGGTCGTTCCACGCATCGGGCGTGGTGCCGGTATAGGCTTCCAGCACCTTGACGCCTTCGCCGGTAGACTTCGCGCCGCCCACGTAGCCGCAAGCGAACTTATGGATCAGCGGGATGTCCATGCCGCCGACGAAGCTGACCGTCTTGGTCTTGGAGGCGAGCCCGGCGAGCACGCCGACGAGGTAGGAGCCTTCCTGCTCCTTGAAGACGATCGATTTGACGTTGGGCTTTTCGACAACCATGTCGATGATCGCGAATTCGGTATCCGGATATTCCGGCGCGATCTTCTCGAGCGATGCGGCCCAATTGAATCCGGCCATGACGATCGGGCTGTTGCCGTCGCTGGCGAAGCGGCGCAGCGCCTGTTCGCGCTGCGCGTCGTTGGCGATCTCGAACTCGCGATATTCGATGCCGGTTTCCGCCTTGAATTTTTCGGCGCCGTTGAAAGCCGCTTCGTTGAAGGATTTGTCGAACTTTCCGCCGAGGTCGTAGATGATCGCCGGCTTGATGTCGGCGGCCAATGCGGTCGCGGACATCATCGAGAATGCAAGGAGACCGAGAATGGTTTTTTTCATTGTACAGCCCTGTTGTCGCTATTGATCTTATCGGGTCTTCCGCTGGTCCCGAACGGGGCCCCCACCGCGGAACCCGCCCCTCTCTTTAAGGCTTGGGTGGCCGCATCCTTGCACGGCTTCGGCAAAAAAAACACTCGAAATTTTTCGGATGGTAAAAAGCTAACCGGCCGCCGAAACGGGCTTGGCCGAAGGCGTCTTCCGGCTGAAATCAGGAGCGGAAGTGCCCCCGCACTTCCGCTCGACAGGAGGGGTCAGGCGCCGATCGGGCAGCTGACGCCGGTACCGCGCAGCCCGCAATAGCCGTCCGGATTCTTGGCGAGATATTGCTGGTGATATTCTTCGGCGAAATAGAATGGTCCGGCCATCGCGATCTCGGTGGTGATCTCGCGATCGTGCTTGTACGCCTTCAGAGCTTTCCGGAAAGCGTTTCGCGCGGCATTCGCCTCGGCAAGCTGCTCCTCGTCATAGACATAGATGGCCGAACGATAGGTCGTGCCGACATCGTTTCCCTGGCGCATGCCCTGGGTCGGGTCGTGCTCCTCGAAGAATGTCTTCAGCAGGCGCTGAAACGAAACTCTGGCCGGATCGTAGACCACGAGCACCACCTCGGTGTGGCCGGTCAGCCCCGTCGTCGTCTCCTGATAGGTCGGATTGGGCGTGAGACCGCCGGAATAGCCGGCTGCCGTCACGTAGACGCCCGGGATCTCCCACAGAAGACGTTCCGCTCCCCAGAAGCAGCCCATGCCGAAAAGCACCTTCTTCATGCCGTCCGGGTAGGGGCCCTTGAGCGGCCGGCCGGAGACGAAGTGGTCGGCTGCGGTCGAGATTTCCCCTTCCCGGCCGGCCAGCGCGGTCGCCGCATCGGGCAGGATGGTCTTCTTGTTGAACATATCGATCAGAAACATCTGCGGCTCCTTTCGTCAGCGCTCGCCAGGCATGAAACCAGCTGGACGGGTCCGGCGCTCAGGCGGCAAAGCGCCCCGCGGCGGGTTTTCTCCTGTATCCGGCCATCCACAGGAGGAGGGCGACGCAAAGAAAAACGGCGAAGGCGGGTTGCGCCAGAATCCAATGCAGCGCCCTCAGCCAAATTGCGGGCCCGGCTCCGGTACGCTGAAGCGATTGAACCCAGTTCAACGCGTCGGACCCGATCGCCGCAATACCTTCCGCAAGAGAGGTGACGACCGGCTCCGAGGCCGCGACCGACTGGATCGAATCGATGGTCCCGGCAAAGACCGCGGCCATCAGCGCCAGAAAGCTCGCAAACCGCAGCAGCAACCGCATCCGCTCCCCCTTTCGGCTCATCCTGCGCAAGAGATAGGCGCAAGGCCTGCCAAGCGCAATGGTGCTCGTGCGCAGCACCTTTCACGGCATGTCAATAATATGTCAGAAACCAGTTGATCCCGCGCGTATCATCGGTATATATCGCGCCCGTCCGCCGCTGTTGCCGGCGACGCGGAGAAGCTTCTGCTTTTCCCCATCCAGCCGGATCGACCGTCGGCTGCCGAAGGATGGACAGGTGGCCGAGTGGTTGAAGGCGCACGCCTGGAACGCGTGTATACGTGAAAGCGTATCGAGGGTTCGAATCCCTCTCTGTCCGCCATCAGCACTTGGTCCATTCTGGACACATAGGTTACGATTTATTCCTGAGACATAGGTAACACTGTCGGCCCGAACGGATTTTGAAGTGGTTCCAGTCTGCATGTCTCGTCATCGAAATATCCCAGATCATAATGCATGAAGCTGGCGAGCCATATGTGGTCGCGGCCCGATGCCCTTGTCCAGGCACATTCCGCGATAAACGGCCAGCGACCTGCGGCCTGCCTCGATCAGATCGTGGTCGCTTTGGCATAGAAGTCGGCCCCCCATTCAAGTCGACAAACTCGCCGCGCGTCATCTGAATCTCAGCATCGAAATCGACAATCGCCTACTCGCCGTTGATTCCACAACATTGTTCATGGCTCTACTCCGTGTTCGTCCAGCCATTTCCGGATGCTGGCAACTGCACCCTCGTCCGTAGCCGGTGAGGATGCGGTCGATGAGAGACGCGCACTTCGCCGAACAGAAACACGCTCATCCAAACAGCGCCTCGATGTCGGCCCGGCGGATCGAGCCGTGCTCATTATTTGGTACCATATTCAAGTTCGGTCTCGACCCGGCATTGCCACTCGCTCGGCGCTTCTTGCGAGAGCGCGGCTCCGGAGCGCGATGAGGAGCGCACCGATGACAAGGACGCCGGCGACTGCGAAAGTGACTTGCATCCCGGCCGAAACGGTCCCGGCATTTGCCGCTGCGACATCTTCAGCCGTTGCGAAGGCGAAGATGGCGCCCATGGCCGATGCGCCGGTGACGAGCCCGAGATTTCGCGACAGGTTGAGCATGCCGGAGACGACGCCGCGCCGATCCGGGCGGACATCCCTCATGACAGCGGTGTTATTGGCTGCCTGGAACAGCTGGTAGCCCGGCGTCAGGACGAGCATGGCGGCAAGATAACCCGCGACGCCGAACATTTCCGGAAGCACCGACAGGGCGAACGAACCGGCGGCCATCGCGACGAGACCGGCGAGGATCATGAATGGGGCGCCCAGGCGGTCGACGGCACGGCCGGCAGGCAGGCCGCTGAGGGCGGAGACGACCGGGCCCGCTGCCATCACGATCCCTACCATTGTTGCGCCGAGGCCAAGCGAGCGCGAGAGGTAGAAGGGTCCGACCACCAATGTCGCCATCATCACCGTCGAGACGAGGGTGCTCATGGCGAGCCCCGCGGCGAGAACCGGGTTGCGAAGGGTCTGGAGGCGAATCAGAGGCGATGCCGCCCGACGCTCGACAAGGACGAACAGGCCCGCACCGAGGATGGCGGCCGCCAGCAGAGACAGGTTAAGCGGGCCGAGACCGCCGCGCGAGACCGTCATGGCGAGCGCGTAGGCAGCGATCGTAAAGCCGAGCAGCAGCGTGCCCCGAACGTCGAAGCCCGGGCGCTCCGCCTCAGGCGTTTGGCGATCGGCGGGTAGCGATCGCCAAGCGAGAAGAAAGGCGAGGGCCCCGAGCGGCACGTTGACGAGAAAGATCGCCCGCCAGCCGAGACCGGCAATCAGCACACCTCCAAGGGACGGCCCGAGAGCGGTGCCGACTGCCGACATGGTGCCAAGCAGGCCCATTGCGCTCCCCGTCCTTTCCTTTGCGACGGCATCGCCGACCAGCGCCATTGCGAGCGTCATCATGACCGCCGCCCCGAGCCCCTGCACCGACCTGGCGAAGATCAGCACCGGCAGGTTCGATGCAGCGCCGCTCAAGGCCGACGACAGCGTGAACAGAAGGATTCCGGCTAAAAGCAGCCGCCGGCGCCCGATAATGTCGCCGAGACGGCCGACGGTCACGATCAGCGTGCTGATGGCGAGCAGATAGGCAAGGACGACCCACTGGACCTGCTGAAACGAGGCGGAGAATGCCGCAGCGAGGCTCGGCAGACCGACATTCGCGATGCTGGTTCCAAGTGAGGACAGCAAGACGGAGAGCGAAAGACTGGCGAGCGCCCATTGCGCCGCAGCGGCCCCACCCGATCCTGAAGCCTCGTCCGGTGCGGCAATGGCTGGTTTCGACATGAACATTTCTCCTGAGGACCAAAAGCTCCTCGGGAGGCTAGCCGTTCACCTGGTATGGCGGAACCCGCACGATTTGCACTGCATTCGTGCGTTTCACGCTATATCATGACCGAAACGGTGCTACTATCCATTCATGCCGAAGCCCGATCTCAACCTCCTCGTCACCCTGGACGTGCTGCTCGCCGAAGGCAGCGTCGCGCGCGCCGCGAAGCGGCTGCGCTTGAGCCCCTCGGCCATGAGCCGGGCGCTCCAGCGGTTGCGTGAGACGACGGGCGACCCGCTTCTCGTTCGAGCCGGGCGCGGCCTCGTTGCCACGCCGCGGGCGCTCGAACTGCGCGAGAGGGTCGGCCGGCTGGTGGAGGAAGCGGAAGCCGTCCTGCGTCCGCAAGGAAAACTCGAGATCGAGCGGCTGGTACGGACCTTTACCCTGCGCACCAGCGATGGCTTTGTCGAGAATTTCGGGCCCACCCTCCTTTCCCGTCTGGGCGCGGAAGCGCCCGGCGTGCGCCTGTGTTTCGTGCAGAAGCCGAACAAGGACAGCGGTCCGCTTCGGGACGGGAGCGTCGATCTCGAGACGGGCGTCCTAGCCGAGACGACGGGGCCGGAATTACGGACACAAGCTCTGTTTCGCGACCGGTTCGTTGGCGTCGTTCGCAAAGGCCACGGCCTGAGCAGGGGCGAAGTGACTCCGGAGCTTTACGCGGCCGGCAGGCATATCCTGGCCTCGCGGCGGGGCCTCGACAAGGCCGTAACAGGTATCGACGTAGCGCTGGGGGCGATCGGGTTGGAGCGCGAGATCGTCACCACGGTGGGCGGCTTTTCGAGCGCATTGGCGCTGGCTCGCGCTTCCGATCTGGTCGCCAGCGTTCCGGAGCGCCACACGAGCGTTTTACGGGCCGGAATGCACAGCTTTCCGCTGCCGTTTCAGGTGCCGCAGATCACGGTATCTCTGCTCTGGCATCCGCGGCTCCATGCCGACCCTGCGCATCGCTGGCTGCGCGGCTGCATCCGGGAGGTATGCGGCTCAGTTGCGGTTTGCCGGCTGTAGAAGTTTGATAGGTCGCCAGTCGGCGCAACGCGCTTCAGTCTTCGCCCTCACGCATGACCAGCCTGTTTTCGACGCTCGAAACGCCGATGACGGATGCGGCTGCCTCGCCGGCAGTGGCGATGTCCGCTTCGCTTCCGACGGTACCGGAGAGTACGACGATGTTGCCCAGGGCGATCACCTCCATATCGCTCGTATCCAGGGAGGTTGCGTAGCGAAGGAAGTGCAGGACTTTTGCTGCGAGATCGTCATCGGTCAGATGAGGATCGTCGTCCTTGTGGGAGTAGGTAGGGTATTCATTTGGCATTCCCAGCGTTCCCTCCTTGGACGCAACGCCCGGCAGCACAGGAATGTTCCGGTCGCACTGTTGCCCGTAAATCTTCTGCAATTGCTGCATGTTGGCTCGCTGCGGCCCCGATTCAAGTCGTCTCATCGGATGAGCCTCCCTTGCCTCCGCGGCGCGAACGGGTCTATGGCTTGGAAACCATTCAAGGCTCTTCCATGTCCGACGTCTTCCTGAACGTTCTACCGATCTTTGTCCTGATCCTGACCGGCTGGCTCATCGTCCGCCTCGGCTATCTGAAGCCGGCTGTCGGCGAAGCGCTCGGCGACTTCGTCTTCCGGGTCGCGGTGCCCGTGCTTCTTTTTCGTACCATCGCCGAGGCGGATTTCAAGGAAGGGTCCCCCTGGCCGCTCTGGGTCGCCTACTTCTCCGGCGTCGCGGTGACCTGGGCCATCGGCCACCTTGCAGCAACGATCGGGTTCGGTCGCGACGCGCGCATGGGGGTGCTTGCGGGCGTCTCGTCCGCCTTCGCCAATACCGTCTTCATTGGACTGCCCCTGGTTTCCCGTCTTGTCGGCGAAGACGGCATCGTTGCCCTGTCGATCCTGCTCTCGGTCCATCTGCCGGTCATGATGATCGCCGGAACGGTTCTGATGGAGAGAGCGGATCGCCAGACGACCGGAACGCCGGGGCAGGGGATATGGAAACTCATGGGCGGTGTTGCGCGCAATCTGGTCCGCAATCCGCTTGTGATAGGCCTTGCCTGTGGCGCTCTCTTCCACCTTCTCGGGCAGCCGCTCGGCGGGCCGGTGAAGACCGTCGTCGACCAGCTTGCAGGCGTTGCGGCGCCTGCAGCGCTCGTCTCTATCGGCATGGCCCTCGACAAGTACGGCCTTGCCGGCAACACCGGCCTTGCAACCGTGACGAGCACGCTCAAGCTCCTGGTGCTGCCCGGCGCCGTTTTTGCCGCGTGCCACCTGCTGGGCCTGAACGACAGCTGGACCGCGGCGCTGGTGCTCACCTCCTCAGTCCCGACCGGCGTCAACGCCTGGCTGATCGCCAACCACTTCAATGTCGGACACGGGCTCGCCTCCTCGACCATTACGCTGACGACCGCGCTCGGCGTGGTCAGCGTGTCGATATGGGCTTATCTCTTGATGTGAGGGGCCGCTGACCAGACACGCTTATGGCGGTTAGAACAGCCGGTCGAGCCAGCCATGCCTGTCCGGCGCGCGGCCGTTCTGGATATCGAGCAGTGCCGCCTTCAGGCGGTTTGCGACCGGACCGGCACCACCGTCACCGATGGTGAAGCTGTGCTCGCGGCCCTTGACCTTGCCGATCGGGGTCACAACAGCCGCCGTCCCGCAGGCAAAGGCTTCGGTGAGACGGCCGCTTTCCGCATCCGCCTGCCACTGATCGATCGCATAGGGTTCTTCACGCACCGTCATCCCCATATCGCGGGCGAGCGTGATCAGCGAATCGCGCGTGATGCCCGGGAGAATGGTGCCGGTGAGCGGAGGCGTCTGCAATGAGCCGTCCCGGAAGACGAAGAAGACGTTCATGCCGCCGAGTTCTTCGACAAAGCGGCGTTCCACCGCGTCCAGGAACACCACCTGTTCGCAGCCCTCCTGCATCGCCTCGGCCTGAGCCGCGAGGCTTGCGGCATAGTTGCCGCCGCATTTTGCCTCTCCGGTGCCGCCGGGCGCTGCCCGCGTGAAGTTCTCCGAAACCCATATGGTTACCGCTGGAGCGCCACCCTTGAAGTAGGAACCGACAGAGGAAGCAATGACGCAGTAGAGGTATTCGGCCGAAGGCTTCACCCCAAGCAGTACCTCCGTGGCAATCATGAACGGCCGGAGATAGAGTGCGGCTCCTTCAGCGGCCGGTATCCAGTCCCGGTCGACACGCACCAGTTCGCGTACCGATCGGATGAAGAGCTCCTCCGGCAGGGGCGCCATTGCGAGCCGAAGTGCGGAGTTGCGGAAACGCCGCGCATTCGCATCGGGACGAAACAGCGTGGCGCCGCCGCCGGGCAGCCCATAGGCCTTCATGCCCTCGAAGATCTCCTGCGCGTAGTGCAGCACGAGTGTGGACGGATCGAGATCAAAGGCTTTTCTCGGGCCAACCTTCGCATCGTGCCAGCCGCGGCTTTCGCAATAGCGGATCGTCACCATATGGTCGGTGAACACGCGCCCGAAGCCGGGATTAGCAAGCAGAGCCTCGCGCTCGCTCGTTGCCAAGGGGTTCGCGTTTTGCTCGAACAGGAAAGTCTGCTCACCGGCACCGGTCATCTGTCGTCTGCTCCTTCGTTGCGAGCGATTGATGCGCCCGCATTATATATCTCTGCTGCTGGACGTTCCTTTCATCCTATACGATGAGAAGACAAGACCTGCAGCAATTCAAAAACGCTCCAGCGGCCTTGTGCGTCCGACGCCCGGCGCTGTAGGTGCGAATGGCCTCGGCCATTCCGTGTCGCGGCATTCTACATCATGACGCGGCCGAGCTCATCACAACTGCGGAATATGAAAAACCCGATCGTTCGACCGGGTTTTCGGGAGGATCGGCAGATGCCTGTATACTGGCGGCAAATCAGTTCGCCGGCGCAGGCGCTGGAGCGCCGGTCTGACCCGCGGGAGCCGTTTCGCCGACAGCAGGTGCCGGAGCTGCGCTGCCGGCAGCAGGTGCTGGCGCTGCGCCGCCTTCGGCCGGAGGCGGAGCCGCTGTGTCAGCTGGAGCGGAAGTGCCTTCAGCGGGAGCAGGGGCCGCGTTGCCTTCGGCGGCGGCGGGCGCCTGACCTTCGGCGGGTGCCGCCTCGGTAGAGCCTGCGCCGGCTTCGGGAAGCGGTGCGGGGTTGTCCGAATGCTCACGCAGCCAGGCGATCAAGTTGGCGCGCTCGTCGGTCTTCTTGAGACCGGCAAAGCCCATGGCCGTGCCCGGCACGTGCTTTTTCGGCGCTTCGAGGAAGTAGCTCAGGTGATCGTAGTCCCACACGACCTTGCCGCCTTCGGAAAAGGTCTGCATGCCGGCGGAATAGCTGAAGCCCTCATGCGAGGCGATCGGGCGATTGACGATGTCCCAGAGATTAGGGCCGACCTTGTTCGGTCCGCCCTTCTCCACGGTGTGACAGCTTGCGCATTTCTTGAACACGGCCTCGCCGGCGGGTGCATCGGCGCTGGCGAGCAGAGGCCCGATCGGCTCGGATTTCGCTTCTTCGCCGCCGGCGGCACCGGCTTCGCCGGCCGTTTCCTCCGCGACGATCGCGAAGCCTTCCTTCTCGGGAGCTTCGGAATGGAAAATGCCTTCCGACGCGATTGAGACGGTCATCAGTACGAAGACCGTACCCAACAAGGCACCCACACCCATGTTCACATATGGATTCATCTGCAAACGCTCCCTTTGCCACCGGTGCAAACAAAAAACCGGCCCATCTTGAAATCGCGCGGAACCTATGTCTTTTGGCTCTGCGTTGCAACAGAGATTATCAACCCCGGAGTGAGACGTTTTGACACTTTCTCCGGGTTTCAAAAGGCCGGATCATGAATCGTGAACAAGCGGGCAAAGCCCTCGTACTCATTCCGGCGCGCATGGCGTCGACGCGCCTGCCCGGCAAGCCGCTTGCCGACATTTGCGGGCTGCCGATGATCGTGCAGGTGGCAAGGCGGGCGGCGGAGGCCGAGGTCGGCCGGATCGTGGTGGCCGTGGATCATCCGGAGGTTTTCGCAGCCGTGAGCGACGCCGGCTTCGAGGCGATCATGACGCGGGTCGACCACCAGTCCGGCTCCGACCGGATTCACGAGGCGCTTCTTAAGGCCGATCCGCAAGGTGAGGCGGAAATCGTCATCAACGTGCAGGGCGATTTGCCGACCATCGAGCCCGGCCCGATCCGTGCGGCACTGAAGCCGCTGGAAAATCCTTCGACGGACATTGCCACGCTGACCGTGGCGATCACCGACGAGCACGAAAAGACCAACCCCAACGTCGTCAAGGTCGTCGGCTCGCCGCTGTCGCAGAGCCGCTTCCGCGCGCTCTATTTCACCCGCGCGACCGCGCCCTACGGCGAAGGTCCTCTCTATCACCATATCGGCCTTTACGCCTATCGCCGCAGGGCACTCGAGACCTTCGTTTCGTTGAAGCCGTCGGCGCTTGAAAAGCGCGAATCGCTGGAACAGCTGCGGGCGCTCGAAGCGGGCATGCGCATCGATGTGGAGATCGTCGATTCGGTGCCGCTCGGCGTCGACACGCCTGCAGATCTCGACAAGGCCCGCCGGATCCTTTCGGCCCGGGCCTGAGATTTTCACATCAAGGGGAACTGACGTGACAGCCAAGACCAACCGGATTTCCTTTCAGGGCGACTACGGCGCCAATTCCGACATGGCCTGCCGCGACATGTTCCCGGCGATGGAGCCGCTGCCCTGCCAAACCTTCGAAGATGCCTTCCTGGCGGTGGAAAACGGCGAGGCCGATCTCGCGATGATCCCGATCGAGAACACGATCGCCGGTCGAGTCGCCGACATTCACCACCTCCTGCCGGAATCGCGCCTTAACATCGTCGGCGAATATTTCATGCCGATTCGCTTCCAGCTGATGGTGCTGCCCGGCGTCAAACGCGACGAGATACGTACGGTTCACAGCCATATCCACGCGCTCGGACAATGCCGCAAGATCGTGCGTGCCAATGGCTGGAAGCCGGTGGTCGCGGGCGATACGGCCGGCGCCGCCAAGCTCGTCAGGGAAGTCGGAGACCGCTCCATGGCGGCGCTTGCTCCGCGCCTTGCCGCCGATCTCTACGGACTCGAAATCATCGCCGAGAACGTGGAAGACACCGACAGCAACGTCACGCGCTTCGTCGTGCTGTCGCGGGAAGAGAAACGGGCGGCGCGCACGTCAAAGGACGAGCTGATCATCACGACCTTTGTCTTCAACGTGCGCAATATCCCGGCGGCGCTCTACAAGGCCATGGGCGGTTTCGCGACGAACGGCATCAACATGACCAAGCTCGAGAGCTATCAGCTCGGCGGCAGGTTCGTGGCGACCCAGTTCTATGCGGATATCGAAGGTCACCCCGACGATATCGGCGTGCGCCACGCAATGGACGAGTTGCGCTTCTTCTCCGAAAACGTACGCATTCTCGGCACTTATCCGGCGCATCCGATGCGCGGTGTGCTCTGAAGATCGGCGCCGATGACGAAGGCGGTCTTGGGTCAGTGGCGCGCGAGATCATTTGAACCGCGCCGGAGCCACTGCGATTGATCGTGGCTCCCCAACTCCGTGGCTCCCAACCCTGTGGCTCTGGCTCTCCCCCAACCCCACAGTCATCCTCGGGTCGAGCCCGAGGATGACTGTGGGGGCCGCCATGACCGATCAGACAGGGGCGCTTCGGGTTATGACGGTCCCACGTCAAAATGGCAAAATTCGTTAACCGGCTACGCGTCCAGCGCATGCCTAATTTGCAATCATGGAACTACTTAAATCTTAAGCAAATGCCTATTTAGCTCTCGTACGAAGAAGGAGCTAAGAAGATGAAAATCCGCCAGAAGATCACGGAATATGTAAAGATGCGCCGCGCGGTCCGCGAGCTCAACGCGCTCGACGATCATGCGCTCAGCGACATCGGTATTTCCCGTTCCCAGATTCAGGCTGCCGTCTACGGCCGCTAATACAGCGATGGCTGCGCGCCGCATTTGAGCGCGCAGCATCCAGAGTCTTCCACACCCCGCCTCCGTGCGGGGTGTGAGCGTTTCAGTGATGCCGTTGCCCAGAGCCGCTCGGTGTCTTCTGGGCAAGATCACTAGGCTGCTCTCAGTCGCGCTCGGGCCAGGCGAGCCAGTCGCGCATGAGCTGGTGCGCAATCGCGCCCTTCGGCGGCGGAATGTGCTCGTCTCCCGTGTCGGCGACGCCGGTGGCGCGCTCCAGCATCGCTTCGGTTTCCGCCCGCGTGAACCAGCGAACATCCTCCAGTTCCTGCTCGTCGCGCTTGATGGCGGTCGACCTCGCTTCCGCGTAGCAGCCGATCATCAGCGAATGGGGGAGCGGCCAGGGCTGTGAGGCGTGATAGCGCACGCGGCCGATGCGGATACCGGACTCCTCGAGCGTTTCCCGCCGCACCGCGTTTTCGATCGTCTCGCCCGGTTCGACGAAACCGGCGAGGCAGGAATACATGCCCGGCGCGAAATGCGGACTGCGGCCGAGTAGGCATTGATCACGCTCGAGGTCGATCGTCAGCATGATGACCACCGGGTCGGTCCGCGGGAAGACCAAATGCCCGCATGCGGTACAGATGCGCCGATAACCTCCGCCGGCACCATCCATCGGGCCCCCGCAGCGGCCGCAGAACCGGTTGTTGGCGTTCCATACGATCAGGCTCGACCCTTGAGCGAACTGACCCAGCAATTCCTCCGGCAGCATCTGCTGGCGATAGAGCATGCGGGCGTCGGCTATCTTGAAGGGCTCCGGAACGGTCTCCTCGGTAAGCCCCGAAGGGACGGCAATACGCGGCTCGCCGTTCGGCAGAAATCCAAGCAGGACCGCATCGTCCATGGTCGGCTCGAGCCCCGCCAGTTCATAGGGGGCGAACAGCGGATCGATGATCTTCTCGTCGTGCTTGACGATCAGCTTCGCTCCGGAAAAAGCCAGGAAATGGGCACCGGGATGCTTAAGCGCCGCCTCGACGCAGTCATCCGGCCGATGCTCGGACCGGCGGTCCAGGTGGTTCTCCGCGAAGGCGACGAGCGTGCTTGGCTCCGGGTGCGGGCTGTGAAGGTCGAAGATCGTTTTCGTCATGCTCAGAGATTTTCCATGATGCTGGCTGCGAATGCCCTGTGGTCCTCCTCCGGCCAGGGCTCGGCCCTGCCGAAACCCCAGACGGGCCCCGGCCAGTTCGGATCACCTTCACGGCGGGCTACGATATGCACGTGCAGCTGCCGGACGATATTGCCCAGCGCGCCGATATTGATTTTCGCGGCGCCGGTCGCCTTTTTCAGGCCTGCCGCAACCAGATTGGTCTCGAAGGTCAGCATCGTCTGGTCGAGCGGCGTCAGTTCGAAGACCTCCGAAACGTCGGCGCGCTGGGGTATGAGGATCAGCCATGGCCAGCGGCGATCATTCATCAGCCGCAGCTGGCAAAGACCGAGTGTGCCGATCGGCAGGCCGTCGCGCTGAAGTCGCTCGTCAAGCGTGAAGGTCGTCAAGAAAATCTCCCGGGATCAAACGAATTCGCCTTTGTTTGTATATCGATACCAGTTTTTTGAAGGCTTGGCTTGCATTTGCTACAGATATTGCCGATATGGAGGCCGGGAGGTTGGTGGTGGACGAGCCACTCGCCAACCGGGTCAGGTCCGGAAGGAAGCAGCCCTAACGAGCCCCGGCACGGGTCACCGTGCCAGCCTCCCACCTTCTCCGTCCTGTCGGGACACCACCTTCTTCGTCCCAGTCGGGGCCTTCTTCGTCCCAGTCGGGGCAAGAGTTCGAACAGCGGCAGGGTCGATGAGCGACGAAGCGCCCACTTCAATCCCGATTTCATCCGTCGAGAAGCCCGCCGCCTACCGTGTTCTGGCGCGCAAATACCGCCCCAAGGACTTCTCCGATCTGATGGTCGGACAGGAGCCTATGGTGCGTACGCTCACCAACGCCTTCGAGACCGGCCGCATCGCTCAGGCCTATATGCTGACCGGCGTGCGCGGAGTCGGCAAGACGACGACGGCGCGCATCCTGGCGCGGGCGCTGAATTACAAGACCACCGGGATCGACAAGCCCACCATCGACCTGAGGCTCCCCGGCGAGCACTGCCAGGCGATCATGGACGGCCGCCATGTCGACGTGATCGAGATGGACGCCGCCTCGCATACCGGCATCGACGATATCCGCGAGATCATCGAGCAGGTGCGCTACCGGCCGGTATCGGCGCGCTACAAGGTGTATATCATCGATGAAGTGCACATGCTCTCGACGCAGGCCTTCAATGGGCTGCTGAAGACGCTCGAGGAGCCGCCGGAGCATGTGAAGTTCATTTTCGCGACGACGGAGATCCGTAAGGTTCCGATTACCGTTCTGTCGCGCTGCCAGCGCTTCGATCTGCGGCGGATCAGCGCTTCCGATCTGGTCGGTCTCTTTTCCACCATTCTCGGCAAGGAGGGTGTTCCCTTCGATCCGGAGGCATTGGCAATGGTCGCCCGCGCGGCGGAAGGCTCGGCGCGTGACGGCCTGTCGCTGCTCGACCAGGCGATCGCCCATGGTGGCGGCTCGGTCGAGGTTGAAACCGTGCGCTCGATGCTCGGACTTGCCGACAGGGCGCGGATCGTCGATCTTTTCGAGCACATCATAAAGGGCGATGTCGCCGCCGCGCTGCACGAATTCGCCGCGCAATATGAAGCAGGCGCCAATCCGACGGTAGTCCTGACAGACCTTGCCGACTTCACCCATCTGGTGACACGGCTGAAATATGTGCCTGATGCGATCAACGACCAATCCCTGAGCGAGATCGAGCGTCGGCACGGGGCGGAATTCGCCGGCAGCGTTGCCGTGACGACGCTGTCGCGCATCTGGCAGATGCTGCTCAAGGGCATACCCGAGGCGGAGAGTTCGGCGCGCCCCGCGGGTGCTGCCGAGATGGTGCTGATCAGGCTTGCCCATGCGGCCCATCTGCCTTCGCCCGAAGAGGCGGCCCGGCGGCTCCTCGATCTTTCGGGCAGCGAAGGAGCCGGGCGCCCGTCGCCGAATGGCGGTGGCGGTGGCGGTGGTGCGCAGGCGTTTGCCGCCGCGTCGGTCGAGGCTCGCGCCGTAGCGACGGGTGCGTCGCGCGCCAGCGGCAACGGCGCGACCATGCTGCGCGCGGTGCCGAACTCGGCGGCGCAACCGGTCGAGGTTGGCCGCATCGAAGAGCGTCCGATTGCAAGCCCGGCTGCGAAGCCCGAACCGAAGGTGCCGGTCAACTCGGTCGGCGACATCGCCGATCTCTGCGCGAAGAACCGGGATATAAAGCTGAAGACGCTGGTGCGTGGTTTCCTGAGGCTCGTGCATATCGAGCCCGGCCGGCTCGACGTCAACCTGCCCGACGATGCGCCGAAGACGCTCTTGAACGAACTCGCCGTCAAGCTCAAGGAGTGGACCGGGATCCATTGGGTCGTGAGCTACAGCCGCGAACAGGGCGAGCCGACCCTGGCCGAGGCCGAGCAGCGCGCCCAGGAACAGCGCGTCAACGATGCGCGCGAAGATCCTGACGTCGCTGCCATTCTTGCGCGCTTTCCCGGCGCGAGGATCACAGATGTTCGCATCCGCGCGGCGGAAGAGGAGATCGAGAACCTCGCACCGGCCGCGGCCGAATCCGAGGACGGCGATATCGTCCCGGGGGACGATATCGAATAGGCGCATCGCAGCGATGCGGCACTTTGGAGCACTTCCAGGAAGACTGTGTAAAGGTTTTCCGCCCGGACGTGCGTAGCGATAAAACACTTGGAAATACCAAAGGACAGGAGACGACGATGCGCGACATCATGGGTATGATGGGCAAGGTCAAGGAAATGCAGGCCAAGATGGAGAAGATGCAGGCTGAGATCGCCGCGCTCGAAATCGACGGCGCCTCCGGCGGCGGCCTCGTCACCGTTCGCCTCGACGGCAAGGGCCATATGAAAAGCCTGAAAATCGACCCATCGCTCTTCAAGGAAGACGACGTCGAGATCCTCGAAGATCTCATCGTGGCTGCCCATAAGGATGCCAAGGATAAAGCCGAGGCGGTGCAGGCGGAAAAGACCCGCGAACTGACCGCGGGATTGCCGATCCCCCCGGGCATGAAGCTGCCGTTCTGATCTCCGGTTCCTCGGCCGCTGCCCCGTGATCGCTGTTTTGGGCGGGAAAGCGTGCTATATTGCCCGCCGTTTGCGGGAGGGATAATGACATGAGCATCGCATCGCTGCTCGTCTTTGCCGGTGCGCTTTTGATCGCCGCCGGCTCGCCGGGGCCGAGCATCGCAGCGCTCGTCGCCCGTGTGCTCGCCAAAGGCGCACGTGACGTCTTGCCTTTCCTCGCCGCCATGTGGATCGGCGAGGCGGTCTGGCTCTCCTTCGCGGTTGCCGGCCTCGCGGCGATCGCCGGGACGTTCCATTGGGTTTTCGTCGCGATCAAATGGGCCGGTGTCGCCTATCTCCTCTTTCTCGCCTGGAAAATGTGGGCGGCCGAGCCGCAAATGCCCGGCGAAAATATTCCGGAAACCCGGTCTTCATCGAAGATGTTCTTCGCCGGGCTGACGGTCACGCTCGGCAATCCCAAGATCATGATGTTCTATGTGGCGCTGCTTCCCTCGATCATCGATCTCGGCTCGGTCGGCCTCTTCGGCTGGGCAGAGTTGGTCGCCACCATGTTCGCCGTGCTCGTCGTCATCGATCTGGCCTGGGTGCTGATGGCCGCGAAGGCGCGGCAGTTCCTGAAAAGCCGCCGTGCGGTCCGGATCGTCAACCGGGCCAGCGCCGGCACGATGGCCGGAGCGGCGGTGGCCATCGCGGTGCGTTGATTTCCGGGCAAATGCGATAAAATGCTCCGTGTCTTCGTCCTCGAATCGCGATCGATTTAAGGAGACATGCACTATGCGGTTGGTCTAAAAGCCGGGCATGGCAAAGCGAGTCACCGGTCCCGAAATTGAAAAGCTCATCCAGCTCCTGGCGAAGGTTCCGGGTCTCGGACCCCGTTCCGCTCGCCGCGCGGCGTTGCATCTCGTCAAGAAGAAGGAGCAGCTGCTCGGGCCGCTTGCCGAGGCCATGGGCGAGGCCCATCGCAAGGTCAAGATCTGCTCCTGCTGCGGCAATGTCGACACCATCGATCCCTGCACGGTCTGCGGCGACGAGCGGCGCGATCAGGCGGTGATCATCGTCGTCGAAGACGTCGCCGATCTCTGGGCGCTGGAGCGCGCCGGCGCGATGAACGCCGCCTATCACGTGCTCGGCGGCACGCTCTCGCCGCTCGACGGCATCGGGCCGGAAGATCTGAACATAAGGGCATTGGTCGATCGTGTCGCCAAGGGCGGCGTGCGCGAGCTGATCATCGCCGTCAACGCCACGGTCGAGGGCCAGACGACAGCGCATTACATCACCGATCAGCTCGAAGGGATGGAGGTGAGGATCACCCGCCTCGCTCATGGTGTCCCCGTCGGCGGCGAGCTGGACTATCTTGACGAGGGAACGCTCGCTGCCGCGCTGAGAGCGAGAACGGCGATCTGAGAATTCGCCTCAAGCTTCGATAACAAGGAAAAGAGATGCTGAGATTCCTTTCCGTCCTGTTCCTGGCCAGCCTGTTCTTTGTCTCCGCCTCCTTCGCTGCGTCCAGGTCTGACGTCGAAGCGCAGTTCCGCCAATGGCTTCAAAGCGATCTCTGGCCGGAAGCGCAGAAAGCCGGCGTATCGAGCGGCGCCTTTAAAGCGGCGTTCAAGGGCGTAAGGCTCAATTGGGATCTGCCCGACCTCGCGCCGCCCGGCTTCCCCAAGCCGAAGCAGCGCAAGCAGAGCCAGGCGGAGTTTTCTTCCCCCGGCTCCTATTTCTCGGAAAAGCGCCTGCAGGGTCTCGCTGCGACAGGCCGCAGTCTTGCCTCTACCCACGCCTCCACCCTGAAGCGCATTGAAAGGACCTATGGCGTTCCCGGTACGATCGTCCTGGCCATCTGGGGCAAGGAGTCCGGCTTCGGCCGCGCCAAAATCCCGCACCCGATCATGGATGTGCTGGCGACCAAGGCCTTCATGTCGACGCGGCCGGAGCTTTTCCGGCGCGAACTGATCGCGGCGCTCCATATTCTAGACAGCGGTGACGTCAAGGAGGCCGAGATGCGCGGCTCCTGGGCCGGCGCCATGGGCCAGCCGCAGTTCCTGCCTACGAGCTTCCTGAAATATGCCGTCGATTTCGACGGGGACGGACGCCGCGACATCTGGAATTCCGTACCGGACAGCCTCGCCTCGATCGCCAGTTATCTGGCGCAGAAGGGCTGGCAGCGCGGGCGCGACTGGGGTTTCGAGGTCGCGATCCCGTCGGGCGTCTCCTGTGCCCAGGAGGGTCCGGACCTTGCTCGCCCGATCGCCGAATGGGCCGGCATGGGGATCGGCCGCGTATCGGGCAAGCCCTTCCCGGCGGCAGAACGCGGGGCCTCAGGCATGATGCTGGTCCCGGCGGGCACGCATGGCCCGCAATTCATCGTTACGCCGAACTTCTACGTGATCAAGGAATACAACAATTCCGACCTCTACGCGCTCTATATAGGCAATCTCGCGGATCGCATCGCGACCGGCGGCGGCGCCTTCCGGGGCAAGTGGGGCGACGTCGGCGGCATGTTGCGGTCCGATGTGCTCGGCCTGCAGAAGGCCCTGGTCGCGAAGGGCTACGACGTCGGCAAGGCCGACGGGCTGCCGGGCTACAAGACCCGCCGCTCGCTCGGCGACTGGCAGGCGAAGAACGGCCTCAAGCCCACCTGCTTTCCGGATGTTTCGCTGAAAGCAAAGCTGCGGTGACCTTCGGTTGGGCGCGCGCGTCCGCCCCTCAACCGGCCTGCCTGCCACCTTCTCCCCGCAAGCGGGGCGAAGGAGACTCGCGGCGCCACCTGATCTTCACGGCCGTGTCGAGCGAGCGAGCGATCGCGGCATTTCCCTTCGCCCCGCCTGCGGGGAGAAGGTGACGGCAGCCGGTTGAGGGGCATTCCCACCCTCCGACCCCCGCTCAGTGCATCTCGACGGATCGCTTGTAGCGCTCGTAATGGTCGGGAACGATCGTCTGCCGCTCGATCATGCGGTGCACCCGCGGCGGGTTCGGTCCCCGATGGAGTGCGGTCAGCTTGTCCCCAATGGCGGCGTCGGCCTGGGTACGGCGCTGATTGTGGCGGACATATTCGACCCAGGTCGGCACGTGATAAGTCTCGGTCCAGGTCGTCGGGTTTTCGAGGTCGCGCATGAGCGCCCAATGCCCGGCCCCGTCACGGATGCGGATGCGCCGCCGCTCGGCCATGGTCTTCAGGAATTCGGGTATGTCGTTATCGGCGATATCGTAATCGATCATGACGACGATCGGCCCGCTGCGCGGCTTCAGGTCGAGTTCGAGCAGCGGTTCGTTGAAGCGGTTGAGCGGGTCGAGGTTGAGCGACTTGAACTCCGGCAGGGCGAAGCGCAGTCCGATCGCCGCCCCCACGAGCATCAGAAGACAGGAGCCGATGAGCGCGTTGGCTGCGCCGTATTGTTCGGCGGTGACACCCCACAGCCAACTGCCGCCGGCGATCCCGCCGAAGGTCATCGTCTGATAGAGCGAAAGCGCCCGGCCGACGACCCAGCGCGGTGTCGAAAGCTGCACCGTGGTGTTGAAGAGCGAAAGCGCCAGCACCCAGCACGCGCCGGAAACAGCGAGCACGAGACAGGTCAGCCAGGCTTCCGAACTAATGGCTGTGACCAATGCGCTGAAGGCGAAGCCGGCAAAGGCATAACGCACGATCGCCTCGCTCGTGAGGAATTCCCTCAGCCTTGCGCTCAAAAGCGCGCCGCCGATCGCGCCGAGGCCGAAGGCGCCGAGCATGACGCCGTAAGTGAGCGGCCCGCCGCCGACGAGGTCGCGCGCCACCAGCGGCAGCAGGGCGAGAATGGCGCTCGCCGAAAGGCCGAAGGCGAAGCCGCGCACGAGCACCTTGCCGATATTGGGCGACATCGCCACGTAGCGCAGGCCCGCGGAAACGGCGCGCCCGAGCGTCTCGCGCGGCAGCCGGTTTTCCGGGGTTACCGGTTTCCATCGGGCAAGCGCGAACAGGATCGCGAAATAGCTGAGTGTGTTGGCGGCGAAGGCGGCCGCGGCACCCGCGGCTGCGACGATCGCGCCGCCGATCGCCGGGCCGACGCTGCGGGTCAGATTGAATCCCATGCTGTTCAGCGCCACCGCTGCCGGCAGGTCGTCACGCGGAACCATGTCGCCGACCGAAGCCTGCCAGGATGGATTGTTCAAAGCCGTGCCGCAGCCGAGAAGAAAGGTGAAGATGAGCAGAAGCCACGGCGTAACGATACCGTAATAGGCGCAGACGGTAAGCAGCCCCGAAACGGCGAGCATGAAGCTCTGAGCGACGAGCATGATCCGCCGCCGGTCGAAATTGTCGGCAAGCGCGCCGGAAACGAGTGAGAAGAGCATGATCGGCAGCGAGGTCGAGGCCTGCACCAGCGCCACCATGTTCACCGATTGCGAAATGGACGTCATGAGCCAGGCCGCACCCACGGCCTGGATCAGCCCGCCGAAATTGGAAGCAAGGCTCGCGATCCAGATCGTGCGGAAGATGTCGTGCCTGAAGGGAGCCAACGGCGATGTGCGGTTCGTCACCTCTGATCTCTTTCGGTTGATCTTCATGTCGATGGCTTCGTTATAAACCTCGATTTGCGATGCGCCAGACGCTGAAACTTGCGATCCGGCCGAAAGCTCCCACGCCCGCCTCCGCGACCCTTGCAATTTCCGGCAATGAAGCGTATATGACGCTCAAATTCTTGATCGGTTAGATGAAGGGTGGGGCCGTGAGGACCCGCTCTTTTTTATTAGCCGGTCCGACGAGGAGAGGATCGTTTGTCCGATACGACAACGGCTGAAAATGCAAATGAACCCCGGCTGATTACCGAGACGGGCCTCGACCGGCGTGTTGCCGATATCATCGAGCCGGTGCTCGTGGACCTGGGATTCCGTCTGGTGCGCGTGCGCATGTCCGGCCAGAACGGCCTGACGCTGCAGGTCATGACCGAACGCAACGATGGCACCATGACCGTCGAGGATTGCGAGGAAGTCTCCAAGGCGATCTCGCCGGTTCTCGATGTGGAAGATCCGATCGACAAGGCGTATCATCTCGAAGTGTCGTCGCCGGGCATCGATCGTCCCATGGTGCGCAGGTCCGACTTCATCCGCTGGCAGGGCCATCTGCTGAAGTGCGAGACGTCGGTTCTGGTCGAGGGGCGCAAGCGCTTCCGCGGCAAGATCGTATCGGTGGACGAGGATGGTTTCCGCCTCGAACGCGACCAGCCGGCCTATGGCGAAGAGGCCGGCGTAACGATCCCGTTCACGGCGCTTTCCGAGGCGCGCCTGATCCTGACGGACGAGCTCATCCGCGACGCTCTGACAGCCGACAAGAAGGCGAAGGCCGCGCGCGCCGCCAACGAAAACTTCGAAGAAGAAGATAGAGATATCGAATAAAGCTGGGTGCGCTTTCGATGCGCCTGCAACAGACGGAGACAAGAGACATGGCAGTCAGTGCTAACCGGCTCGAACTTCTGCAGATCGCAGATGCTGTGGCACGCGAAAAGGTGATCGACCGCGAGATCGTTCTGGCCGCGATGGCGGATGCGATCCAGAAGGCGGCTCGTTCGCGCTACGGTTCGGAATCGAACATCCGCGCCGACATCAATCCGAAGACCGGGGAAATCCGTCTCCAGCGCCTCCTGGAAGTGGTCGAAAAGGCGGAAGACTATTCGACTCAGATTCCGATCGAACTCGCCC
The DNA here is from genome assembly GCF_007827695.1 of Sinorhizobium medicae. Classification (GTDB taxonomy): domain Bacteria; phylum Pseudomonadota; class Alphaproteobacteria; order Rhizobiales; family Rhizobiaceae; genus Sinorhizobium; species Sinorhizobium medicae. The sequence goes on from NZ_VITA01000005.1 coordinate 140,155, forward strand.
GCGATCGCAATCCCGATGCAAAGCTCGGCGATTTCATCGCCGATCCGCTCCCGCCCATGGATTTTGGCCGCATCGCCGCTCAGTCGGCCAAGCAGGTTATCGTGCAGAAGGTGCGCGAAGCCGAGCGCGACCGCCAGTACGACGAGTTCAAGGACCGTGTCGGCGAGATCGTCAACGGCACCGTCAAGCGCGTCGAATATGGCAATGTCATCGTCGATCTCGGGCGCGGTGAAGGCATCATCCGGCGCGACGAGATGATCCCGCGCGAAAACATGCGTTACGGCGACCGCGTCCGTGCCTTTGTCTACGACGTGCGCCGCGAGCAACGCGGACCGCAGATATTCCTGTCGCGCACCCATCCGCAGTTCATGGTGAAGCTCTTCACCATGGAGGTACCGGAAATCTACGACGGCGTCATCCAGATCAAGTCGGTTGCCCGCGATCCGGGCTCGCGCGCCAAGATCGCCGTCGTCTCGAACGATTCGTCGATCGATCCGGTCGGCGCCTGCGTCGGCATGCGCGGCTCGCGCGTGCAGGCTGTCGTCGGTGAACTCCAGGGCGAAAAGATCGATATCATCCCGTGGTCGCCGGATCCGGCTTCCTTCATCGTCAATGCGCTGCAGCCGGCGGAAGTGGCGAAGGTCGTTCTAGACGAGGATGCGGAGCGTATCGAAGTCGTGGTTCCGGACGAGCAGCTTTCGCTCGCCATCGGCCGCCGCGGCCAGAACGTCCGTCTCGCCTCGCAGCTGACCGGATGGGATATCGATATCCTCACCGAACAGGAGGAGAGCGAGCGCCGTCAGAAGGAATTCAACGAGCGCACACAGCTCTTCATGGAAGCCCTGGACGTCGACGAGATGGTAGGCCAGGTGCTCGCCTCCGAAGGCTTTGCCCAGGTGGAAGAGCTCGCTTATGTCGATCTCGACGAAATTGCCTCCATCGAGGGCTTCGACGAGGAAACGTCGAACGAGATCCAGACCCGCGCCCGCGAATATCTCGAAAAGATCGAGGCGGAAATGGACGCCAAGCGCAAGGAACTCGGTGTTGCCGACGAGCTGCGCACGATCAATGGGCTCAACAGCCAGATGCTGGTCGCTCTCGGCGAGGAAGGCATCAAGACGATAGAGGACTTTGCCGGCTGCGCCGCCGACGACCTCGTAGGCTGGGTCGAACGCAAGGATGGTGAGACCAAGCGCTTCGAGGGAACGTTCTCGAAGCTCGAGGTTACCCGGGAAGAGGCCGAAGCGATGATCGTGCAGGCTCGTCTCGCTGCCGGCTGGATCACCGAAGAGGATCTGGCCAAACAACAGGAGGAAGAGCCGGAACAGGATGAGACGATCGAAGTCGCCGAAGGCGCGGATCAGGACGCCTGATCGCGATGATCGTCGAAATCGATGCCGACAGCCTCCCCGTGGACCGGGGTCCGAAGGACAGGGGCCCGAAGGGCGGGAGCGCGAAGGACGGGGACGGCAATAACCGGACCTGCATAGTGACGCGCGAAAGCGGTTCTCCTGAAGAGCTGATCCGCTTCGTTGCCGGGCCCGACGGGGTCGTCGTCGCGGATCTGAAGCGGCAACTCCCGGGGCGCGGATGCTGGGTGAAAGCCGAGCGGCAGCTCGTGGAAAAGGCGGTGGCGAAGAAGCTCTTCGCCCGCGCCCTTCGCGCCGAAGTAAAGGCGAATGCCGGGCTCGCGGACGAAGTCGAGAGACTTCTCGCCGAACAGCTCGCGGGTATGATGAACATGGCGCGTAAGGCCGGCCAGTTCATCTCCGGCGCAACCAAGACGGAGCAGGCGGTGCGCGGACTAGCCGCGCTTGCCGTTTTTCATGCGATCGATGCGGCCGCCGATGGCGTTCGCAAGATAGATAAGGCTCGCAAGGCGATGAGTTTCGTCAGCGAGGATGAAACGGAAATACCTGCTTTCCGCCCCTTTACGGGGGCGGAAATGGACGGACTTTTGGGAAGTAATGCCTTTATCCATGCCGCAGCGCTTGCAGGGCAGGCCGGTGAAGGTGTAGTGAAGCGCGCAATCATGCTCGAAAAGTACCGTGGATCCGTCCCGGTCCGGGCCGAAGGCGGCGCTGGCCAGCCACAGCAATGAAGCGCGTCACCGGCAGAGGCCGGCATAGCGAGCATTGCTTGAGACAATTTGGAAGACAGGGTCAGGGGTTTCGTATCCGGCCCTGATCGCTAGGAACGGAACGGAATGACGGACAACAAAGACGACAAGACGATCAGCGTAGCGGGCAAGAAGACGCTGACCCTGAAGCCCTCCGGGGTGACGCAGGGTACCGTGCGTCAGGATATGGGCCGCGGTCGCACCAAGGCGGTCGTGGTTGAGACCAAGAGAACGCGCAGCCCGCTGAAGCACAAGGACGAGCGCCCGATCACGCCGGTTGCCGCCGCACCTGCTGCCGCGCGTCCGGCCGAGCAGCGGCCGATGCCGCCGCAGCCCTCGGGCCGTCCGGCTCCCCAGCCGCAGCCGCATCAGCCGCGCCAGGAACAGAACCGTCCTCGCGGCGGAGTAGTCCTGAACGATCTTTCGGCAAGTGAAATGGAAGCCCGCCGTCACGCCCTGGCCGCAGCCCAGATCCGCGACGCCGAGGAGGCCAAGCGTCGCGCCGAAGAGGAAGTGCGCCGCCGTCGCGAAGAGGAAGAGCGTATCGCTCGCGAGAAGGAAGAGGCCGCGCGCCGCGCCGCCGAAGAGGCTGCGCGTCCCGCAGTGGAAGCTGAAAAGGTCGAGGAGAAGGTCGAGGCTGCGACGCCTGCCGTCGCCGAGACGCGCCCGCTATCGGAACGTCCGGCTCCCGCCGCAACGCCGCCGGCTCCGGCCGGTGTGGCGCCTCGCGGCCGCCGCGCTGGCGAAGACGAAGAGGGAGAGCGCCGCCACAGCAGTGCCGGAGCTCCCCGCGGCAAGGTCGTGCGGCCTGAGCCGGCCAAGCCCGCTCCCCGTGCAAAGGGTGACGAGGGTCGCCGCCAGGGCAAGCTGACGCTCACCGCTGCCGTCGACGAGGATGGCAGCCAGCGCGGCCGTTCGCTTTCGGCGATGCGCCGCCGCCAGGAGAAGTTCAAGCGCAGCCAGATGCAGGAAACGCGCGAGAAGATCTCCCGTGAAGTCATCCTGCCGGAGACCATCACGATTCAGGAACTGTCGCAGCGCATGTCCGAGCGCGCGGTCGACGTCATCAAGTTCCTGATGAAGGAAGGCCAGATGATGAAGCCGGGCGATCTGATCGACGCCGATCTGGCGGAGCTCATCGCCGGCGAATTCGGTCACACGGTCAAGCGCGTTTCGGAATCGGATGTCGAGGAAGGTATCTTCAATATCTCCGACGCGGACGACGAAATGCACGCCCGTCCGCCGATCGTGACCATCATGGGCCACGTCGACCACGGCAAGACGTCGCTGCTCGACGCGATCCGCCACGCCAACGTGGTGGCCGGCGAGGCAGGCGGCATTACGCAGCACATCGGTGCCTATCAGGTTGAGCAGAACGGTCAGAAGATCACCTTCATCGACACGCCCGGCCACGCGGCCTTCACGGCTATGCGCGCCCGCGGCGCCCAGGCCACGGATATCGCTATCCTGGTCGTTGCGGCCGACGACAGCGTGATGCCGCAGACGATTGAGTCGATCAACCATGCCAAGGCGGCCGGCGTTCCGATCATCGTGGCGATCAACAAGATAGACAAACCGTCTGCTGATCCGCAGAAGGTCCGCACCGAGCTGCTGCAACACGAGGTTTTCGTCGAATCCATGGGCGGCGAAGTTCTGGACGTCGAGGTTTCAGCGAAGAACCAGACCAATCTCGACAAGCTGCTCGAGGCGATCCTGCTGCAGTCCGAAATCCTCGACCTCAAGGCCAATCCGAACCGGACGGCCGAAGGTACGGTGGTGGAAGCCGAACTCGACCGCGGCCGCGGTGCGGTCGCGACTGTTCTCGTGCAGAAGGGTACGCTTACCCCGGGCCAGATCATCGTTGCCGGCGACCAGTGGGGCCGCGTGCGCGCACTCGTCAACGACAAGGGCGAGCATGTGAAGTCCGCCGGTCCCTCGACGCCGGTCGAGGTCCTCGGTCTTTCCGGAACGCCCGCTGCAGGCGACCGCTTCGCCGTTGTCGAGAGCGAGAGCCGGGCGCGCGAGATTTCGGAATACCGCCAGCGGCTTGCCCGCGAGAAGGCGGTTGCCCGCCAATCCGGTTCGCGCGGCTCGCTCGAGCAAATGATGACCCAGCTTCAGACCTCCGGTGTCAAGGAGTTCCCGCTGGTCATCAAGGGCGACGTGCAGGGCTCGATCGAAGCGATTTCAGGCGCCCTGGAGAAACTCGGCACCGACGAAGTGCGCGCGCGCATCGTCCATTCCGGCGCTGGCGGGATCACCGAATCGGACGTGTCGCTTGCGGAAGCCTCGAACGCAGCCATTATCGGCTTCAACGTTCGCGCCAACAAGCAGGCGCGGGATGCATCCGAACGCGCCGGCATCGAGATCCGCTATTACAACATCATCTACGACCTGGTGGATGACGTGAAGGCGGCGATGTCCGGGCTGCTGTCGCCCGAGCGGCGTGAGACCTTCCTCGGCAATGCCGAGATCCTGGAGGTGTTCAACATCACCAAGGTCGGCAAGGTCGCAGGTTGCCGCGTCACCGAGGGCAAGGTCGAACGCGGCGTCGGCGTCCGTCTGGTACGCGACAACGTCGTCATCCACGAAGGCAAGCTCAAGACGCTCAAGCGCTTCAAGGACGAAGTCTCCGAGGTGCAATCCGGCCAGGAGTGCGGCATGGCCTTCGAGAATTACGAAGACATACGCGCCGGCGACACGATCGAGTGCTTCCGCGTCGAACACGTCACGCGGACGCTCTAAACGGTCCGGCAGGATGTTGGCGAGCGCCGGACCGGCTCCGGCGCTCGCTTTTTTTAGAGCGGGATGGAAGCGTGCGCGGTTTTCCGCCCGCATTCCGCTCAAACTCTTTAGAATCGATCACATTTCGATGGGCGCTTGATACCGCCTGGGCTGCGTGATCCAGGGTGAAACCATGGCCAAATCCACATCCTCAGCTCCTTCACAGCGCATGTTGCGCGTCGGCGAACAGGTGCGCGCCGCGATCACACAGGTGCTGCAGCGCGGCGACGTGCGCGACCCGCTTATTGAGAGCACGGTGATCTCCATTTCCGAAGTGCGCATGTCGCCCGACCTGAAGCTCGCCACCGCCTATGTGACCCCGCTTGGGGTCGCCGATCATGCGGCGGTCATCGAAGCGCTGAACAAGCACGCCAAGTTCATCCGCGGGCGGCTCGGCCCGCACCTGCGGCAGATGAAATACATGCCGGACGTCCGTTTCCGGGACGATACCAGCTTCGAAAACTATCAGAAGATCGACTCGCTGCTACGCTCTCCGGAGGTCAGTCGCGACCTCGATCGCGACAGTGACGAAGAATAAGCAACGCAACCATGTCCAGACCCCGCAAACCAAAGGGCCGCCCGATTTCAGGATGGCTAATCCTCGACAAGCCTCTCGATTTCGGTTCGACCGAGGCAGTATCCAAGATCAAATGGCTGTTCAAGGCGCAGAAGGCGGGCCATGCCGGCACCCTGGATCCGCTGGCGTCCGGAATGCTGCCCATCGCGCTCGGCGATGCAACGAAGACCGTGCCTTATGTCATGGATGGCCGCAAGATCTACGAATTCACGGTCGCCTGGGGCGAGGAACGCTCAACGGACGACCTCGAAGGGGAGGTCGTCCGCTCCTCCGCGGACCGTCCGGCGGAAGAGGCGATCCGGGCTCTGCTGCCCAAATATACCGGCGTGATCGCACAGGTGCCGCCGCAGTTTTCGGCGATCAAGATCGGCGGCGAACGCGCCTATGATCTCGCACGAGAGGGTGAAACCGTCGACATCCCGGCGCGTGAGGTGGAAGTCTTTCGTCTTTCGCTCATCGGCTCCGCGCCAAGTCTCGCACAGTTCGAAATCGAATGCGGCAAGGGCACCTATGTCCGCTCGCTGGCCCGCGACATGGGCCGTGATCTCGGTTGCTTCGGCCATATCGCGTCGCTGCGCCGAACGTTCGTCGCTCCCTTCGGCGAGGAGGACATGGTGCCGCTCGCCGATCTCGTCGCGTTGGAGAAGATCGAGGACGAGGCGGAACGTCTCGCCGCGCTGGACGAGCATCTGATCGATACCGGAGAGGCCTTGTCCGACCTTCCCCATATCGCCGTCAATGACGACCAGGCGCACCGGCTCCGAATGGGCAACCCGATCATTCTGCGCGGACGCGACGCGCCACTGCCCACGCCGGAGGCCTATGCCACCGTACAAGGCAAGCTTGTGGCGATCGGCGAAATCGCCGAAGGCGAATTTCGGCCGAAGCGCGTTTTCGCAGGCTAGCAGCGTATAACCGTTGTGCGTTGAAGCCCATCTTGTCATTCTGCCCCGCAAGCCGCGCGCGGGAAAAAGATTCGGGCGGCAGGCTTGAGGCACACGGCATGCCGCTTCGATGGAAGCGGCAGAGATGGGCAAGAGGCGGTACCTATGGTTGAAGCGTCAGAGAAGAGCCGGGAAGATGCTTCGTCCGGCAGCCTGCAGGCTGCCGCCGGTTTTGTCCGCGACTATCTTCGCCGACCGTTCAGCTTTTATCTGATCTCGCTGCTGCTCATTGCCATCATACCGCCCTTCATTTTTTCCTTTGTGATCCTGCAGCGCAATTTGGACGCGCAGAGAGAGGAGGTCACCTCTCTGCTGCGAGCCTCGACCGGATCGGTCACACGGATCGTCGAGCGTGAAGTCGACGGCATGCTGACGACGCTCCGGGTGCTGGCGAAATCCGGCGCGGTGGATCTCGCCGATATGCAAGGACTATACGAGCGGGCGTCGGTCGCGTTGGCGGACACCGATTCCCACCTGATCATCGTCGACAGCAAGCACGATCTCCTTCTGAGTACCCGCGTTGCCTTCGGCACGCCGCTGGGGCGTGCGTCGGATCCGGAAGTCGAGCTCGCCTTGCAAAGTACGGCCCCGCTCGTTTCGGGCGTATTCCCCGCCGAAATGGGAAAGGGCTGGGTGTTCACGGTCTATCTTCCGGTGACGACGCCTGACGGAAAAAAATATCTGCTGGGGCTGAGGCAGGACGCCGAGCGAATGACGAGGGCCGTCAATCGCGATACGCTCTCGCCGGGGTGGAATGCCGCGCTCGTCGACGGCAAGGGCAGGGTGATCGTTTCCTCGGACGCGGCGGTGAAATCCGGCGATCCGTTCTTCCTCGATGAATTGCCGTTGATCAGCATCGGTGTCAGCAATATCAGCGCCCGCGGCGTCGACTATCGCGTCGCGTCGGAGTTTTCAGTGGTGACCGGCTGGCGCATCGTCGCCTGGGCACCGAGTGAGATCGTCGATCAGCCGATGCTCTGGTCGTTCGTCTGGCTCTCCTTCGGTGGGATCATCTTTGCAAGCATCGCGGTCGCCGGTTCTTTGACCATTGCGCGGCTGCTAACACAGGGCGTCCGCTTACTGGCAATGGATGCCCGGCGGCTGGGCGCGGGCGAGCCCGTCGAACCGCGCCGTTACGTGATCACCGAAGTCGAAGCGGTGTCCACCGCCCTCGCAAGCGCTGCGACCGCCCGCACCAAAGCCGAAAGTGAAATCCGTCTCCTGATGCGGGAGGTTGCGCATCGGGCGAAGAATCAGCTCACCGTCATCCAGTCCATGCTGGCGCAGTCGGCCAACTCGGCGGAGGATCCTTCGGATTTCGTGGAGGCGTTCAGAAAGCGTCTTGCCGGCCTTGCACGCTCGACCGACCTTATGGTGGCGAATGCGGCCAACGGAGTGGATTTCAGCGAGCTCGTGCGCAACCAGCTTCAGCCGTTCATGCCGGCCGAATCCGATCGTGTCGTGCTCAGCGGACCCGTCCTGCGGCTGGACTCGCAGATGGCGCAGACCCTCGGTATGGCGCTGCATGAACTGGCCACCAATGCCATCAAGCATGGAGCGCTCGCCAACCAGACCGGCATGATCAGGATTGCCTGGACGGTGTCGGACGGGGCGATCGAAATCAGCTGGCGCGAGAGCGGCGCCGATATTGTCGCGCCTTCAGGGCAAAAGTCTCGCAGGGGGTTCGGTACGGTCGTGCTGGAGCGCATGCTCGGCATGGCGCTGCGTGCCGAGCTCGAACGGACCATGCATGCCGATGGCATCGAATGGCGGATACGCATTCCCCGCGACGAGGATGCCGCCGCGCGTGAGGCAGACAGTTGAGGGGCAGTTCGCCGCCTGGAAAACCACCTGAAATGGCGCCGTGGCATCCGCCCGCAATCGAAAGTCACGTCAGGCCGGGGGCGGCCCCGCTCACGCGGTTTCATGACCCTTTCCTTTTGGAACGGTTTCGGTTATAGGCACGCCAGCGAGAGGCGCGGCCTCTTCGTGCGAACGGCCGCAGCTGGACGACATCCCGGCTGCCGGCGACCCTCAAATCCTCGGAACGAAAGGATCAACCGATGTCGGTAACTGCAGAGCGCAAAGCGCAGATCATCAAGGAATTCGCAACCGCCGAAGGCGACACCGGTTCGCCGGAAGTCCAGGTTGCAATCCTGACGGAACGGATCAACAACCTGACCGAACACTTCAAGGACCACAAGAAGGACAACCATTCCCGACGTGGCCTTCTCGCGCTGGTTTCCAGCCGCCGCTCGCTCCTCGACTATCTGAAGAAGAAGGACGAGGCGCGCTACACAAAGCTGATCGGTGCCCTGGGCATCCGTCGCTAATCGACTGGTCCCGGCGGGTTGTCTCGGCAACCCGCCGGCTTTTTTTCTGTGGCCCGTGCGCTCTTCAATTCGCGCAAGGGGCTAATGTACAGGGCGCTATCTAGCGCTGCGCGTCTTATCGGACGCGCAACCGTCCAGCGGACCGGATGGGCCGGGATCGCGGATCAACCAAAGGCCCGTCATGGGGCAGGATTGCAGGATGCTTCGGCGCCTGCTTGCCGAAGCGGCTGCTGCACGCAGCGCGGCAAAGCGGTATGCGGCCGGTTTTCTTTGAAGCCTCCCGTTGTCTTGCCCGTGATGCGCCACCAGGCGGCTTGAGATCGCCCGCGCTTTTATCGAGCCGCGGAGGGTCTGTCGCACACGAAGGACAGAACATGTTCGAGACTCACAAGGTAGAAATCGAATGGGCTGGGCGTCCGCTCAAGCTCGAAACCGGAAAGATCGCGCGTCAGGCCGATGGTGCCGTTCTCGCGACCTACGGCGAAACCGTCGTGCTCGCCACGGTCGTTTCGGCCAAGGCACCGAAGCCCGGCCAGGATTTCTTCCCGCTCACCGTCAACTACCAGGAAAAGACCTACGCTGCCGGCAAGATTCCGGGCGGCTATTTCAAGCGCGAGGGCCGTCCCAGCGAAAACGAAACGCTGGTGTCCCGCCTGATCGACCGTCCGATCCGCCCGCTCTTCCCCGAAGGCTACAAGAATGACACCCAGGTCATCATCACGGTCATGCAGCATGATCTTGAGAACAACCCGGACGTCGTCGCCATGGTTGCAGCTTCTGCTGCGTTGACGCTTTCCGGCGTTCCCTTCATGGGCCCGGTCGGTGGTGCCCGCGTCGGCTACATCAACGGCGAATACGTCCTCAACCCGCATCTCGACGAAATGGACGAGTCGACGCTCGACCTCGTCGTCGCCGGCACACAGGACGCCGTATTGATGGTTGAATCCGAGGCCAAGGAGCTTTCGGAGGAGATCATGCTCGGCGCCGTCGTCTTCGGCCAGAAGGGCTTCCAGCCGGTCATCGACGCAGTCATCAGGCTTGCCGAAGTCGCCGCCAAGGAGCCGCGCGAGTTCGAGCCGGACGACCATTCCGCTCTCGAAAACGCCATGCTTTCGATCGCCGAAGAGGACCTGCGCAAGGCCTACAAGATCACCGAGAAGGCGCAGCGTTATGCAGCCGTCGACGCGGTCAAGGCCAAGGTGAAGGAGCACTTCCTTCCGGAAGGCGTCGAGAACCCGGCTCATACGGCGGAAGAGATCGCCTCGGTCTTCAAGCACCTGCAGGCCAAGATCGTTCGCTGGAACATCCTCGACACCAAGAGCCGCATCGACGGCCGCGATCTCGTCACGGTTCGTCCGATCGTTGCCGAAGTCGGCCTCCTGCCGCGTACGCACGGTTCGGCGCTCTTCACCCGCGGCGAGACTCAGGCGATCGTTGTCGCGACGCTCGGCACCGGAGAAGACGAGCAGTACGTCGATTCCTTGACAGGCATGTACAAGGAAAACTTCATGCTGCACTACAACTTCCCGCCCTACTCGGTCGGCGAAACGGGCCGCATGGGTTCCCCGGGTCGCCGCGAGATCGGCCACGGCAAGCTTGCCTGGCGGGCAATCCATCCGATGCTGCCGACGGCGGAACAGTTCCCCTATACGCTGCGGGTCGTTTCGGAAATCACCGAATCCAACGGCTCGTCCTCGATGGCGACCGTCTGCGGCACATCTCTCGCGCTGATGGATGCCGGCGTTCCGCTGGCCAAGCCCGTTGCCGGCATCGCCATGGGCCTGATCAAGGAGGACGACCGCTTCGCAGTCCTCTCCGACATTCTCGGTGACGAGGATCATCTCGGCGACATGGACTTCAAGGTCGCAGGCACCGAAGCCGGCGTTACCTCGTTGCAGATGGACATCAAGATTGCCGGCATCACCGAAGAGATCATGAAGGTCGCGCTCGACCAGGCGAAGCACGGTCGCGTTCACATTCTCGGCGAAATGGCCAAGGCGATCTCCGAGAGCCGTGGGCAGCTCGGCGAGTTCGCGCCGCGCATCGAAGTGATGAACATTCCGGTCGACAAGATCCGCGAAGTCATCGGCTCGGGCGGCAAGGTCATCCGCGAAATCGTCGAGAAGACCGGTGCCAAGATCAATATCGACGACGACGGCACGGTTAAGATCGCGTCGGCTTCCGGCAAGGAGATCGAGGCAGCCCGCAAGTGGATCCACTCGATCGTCGCCGAACCGGAAGTCGGCCAGGTCTATGAAGGCACCGTCGTCAAGACGGCCGATTTCGGCGCCTTCGTGAACTTCTTCGGTGCACGCGATGGCCTCGTCCACATCTCTCAGCTCGCTTCCGAGCGCGTTGCCAAGACCACGGACGTCGTCAAGGAAGGCGACAAGGTCTGGGTCAAGCTGATGGGCTTCGACGAGCGCGGCAAAGTGCGCCTTTCCATGAAGGTCGTCGACCAGGCGACCGGCAAGGAGATCGCTGCCGAGAAGAAGGACGGCGGCGAAGCCGCCGAATAAACCGGCCTCGGCTGAAACATTCAGGGCGCGGAGCGGATCGCTTCGCGCCCTTTCTTGTGACGATTGGATCGTCCCAGCATCGAAACAATGAAACGACGTATTTTCCGGGAGAAGCCGTTTCACATATTCTGGAAGTGCTCGAAATGCGGCCCCCTCGCCGCGTTCCGAGAGGTTAACCAAGAACGGAATTGAACCTATGAGCCGCGACGCGCTGAAAACACTGTTCCATCCCTTCGCCACCGGGGTCATCGATCCGCCGGGAGAGGGCGAGCGGGTGCTCTTCCTCGGCGCCGAGGCTGGCTACCGGTTGCCGGAAGGCTTCGCTGCGGAAGTCTCTGCTGTACAGCCTCTCAGACCCCTTTACCGGGCGCTTACGGCAGCTCGCGTCGATGTGGTGCCGGTTGCGGACGGGGATGGCTACGACGCTGCGCTCGTTCTCAGCGGCAAGCACAAGGGCGAGAATGAAGACCGGATCGCGGAGGCGCTGAAGCGCACCCGCGCCGGTGCGCTGATCGTGGTTGCGGGCGGCAAGGAGGACGGCATTCAGTCGCTGCGAAAGAGGATCGACAAGTTCGGTTGGGACGGCGACGCAATGCCGAAGTATCACGGCGTCGTCTTCTGGTTCACCCGGCCGGAAAGCGCCGCCGAAGCCATCTCTGCGCTCGCCAAGGTTCCGGTGCGCGTCGATGGACTGTTCGAGGCTGCCCCCGGCATGTTCTCGCATGATCGCGTCGATGCGGGCTCGGAACTGCTCGCGTCGCGCCTGCCGCGCGACTTCACCGGTCATGCGGCGGATTTCGGTGCCGGCTGGGGATATCTGTCCGTCAGGCTCGCTGAGGCTTCGCCAACCCTCAAGGGCATCGATCTGTTCGAGGCGGATTTCGAAGCACTGGAAGCGGCACGCGCGAATATGGCGGCGAACGCGCCTTCGACACCGGCCCGATTCTATTGGCACGACCTGTCAACGGAAGACACGCGCGACAAATACGACCTTATCGTCATGAACCCGCCCTTTCATGAAGGCCATGCCGCCGAGCCGGCGCTCGGTGCGGCTATGATCAAGGCAGCCGCCAAGGCACTGAAGCATGGCGGCCGACTGATGCTCGTCGCCAATCGCGGGCTTCCCTATGAGCCGGTTCTGGCGGAAAATTTCAAGGAGATGGGCGAGACCTGCCGTAACGCGCGCTTCAAGGTGCTCTGGGCGAAAAGGTAAAAGGGCGAACCGCTCCCGCAAACCGGGGCGAAGGGGACTCGCTGCATCACCTGAACCCGCCCCCACCGTCCTATCGAGGGGAGAGAGGGGCGCAGCCAAATCCCCAACCCCGCTCGAGGGGATGGGTTAGTCCTCGGGTCAAACCCGGCAGACGGCTAATCCGCGTCTGCGGTCCGTAATGCCTCGAGCGTCGGCATCGAAGTGATGTTGTAGCCGGAGTCGACGTAGTGGATTTCGCCGGTGACGCCGCGCGAGAGATCCGAAAGCAGGTACAGTGCGGAACTGCCGACGTCCTCAATGGTGACGGTGCGGCGCAGGGGCGAATTCTTCTGCTGCCACGAGAGCATGGCGCGCGCGTCGGAAATGCCTGCTCCGGCCAGTGTCCGGATCGGGCCGGCCGAGATCGCATTGACGCGGATGCCGCGCGTTCCGTAGTCGGCTGCGAGATAGCGCACCGACGCCTCGAGCGCGGCCTTGGCAACGCCCATGACATTGTAGTTCGGCATGACCCGCACCGAGCCGCCATAGGTGAGCGTCAGCATGGTGCCGCCATCGCTCATCAGCTCCGCCGCACGCCGGGCTATTTCGGTGAAGGAGAAGCAGGAGATCACCATGGTGCGGCTGAAATTGTCCCGCGTGGTGTCGGCATAGAGACCCTTGAGCTCGTTCTTGTCCGAGAAGCCAATGGCGTGGACGACGAAATCGAGCTTGCCCCAGCGTTCCTTCATGGCAGCGACGACAGCGTCGACGGAGGCGATGTCCTCGACGTCGCAGGGGAGGAGGAAGTCGGAACCGACCTCTGCTGCCAGCGGCTTGACGCGCTTGCCGAGGGCCTCGCCCTGGTAGGTGAAGGCCAGCTCGGCGCCCTGCGCGGCGAGTGTCTTGGCGATCCCCCAGGCAATAGAATGGTTGTTGGCGACGCCCATGATGAGGCCGCGCTTTCCGTTCATCAATCCGTTCATCGTGTTATCCGTTATAGCGCTGGAAGACGAGCGTCGCGTTGGTGCCGCCGAAGCCGAAGGAGTTCGAAAGAACCGTGTCGATCCTGGCATTGTCGATGCGCTTGCGGACGATCGGCACGCCTTCGAATTCGGCGTCGAGCTCGGTGATGTGAGCGCTTTCGCCGATGAAGCCGGCCTGCATCATCAGGAGGCCGTAGATCGATTCCTGTACACCAGCCGCGCCGAGTGAGTGACCGGTCAGCGATTTCGTGGACTGGATATGCGGCATCTTCTCACCGAAGACCTCGCGGATGGCGCCGATCTCCTTTTGATCGCCGACCGGCGTGGAGGTGCCGTGGGTATTGATGTAGTCGACATCGCCATTCACCGTGGCGAGCGCCTGGCGCATGCAGCGCGCGGCGCCTTCGCCGGAGGGGGCGACCATGTCGTATCCGTCCGAGGTCGCGCCGTAGCCGACGATTTCGGCGTAAATCTTCGCACCGCGCGCCTTGGCACGCTCCAGTTCCTCCAGGACGAGGACACCGGCACCGCCGGCGATGACGAAGCCGTCGCGGTTCGCGTCATAGGCACGGGAAGCAATTGCCGGCGTATCGTTATACTTGGAAGACATGGCGCCCATGGCGTCGAACAGATTTGACATGGTCCAGTCGAGATCTTCGTGACCTCCGGCGAACATCACGTCCTGTTTGCCCCACTGGATCATTTCTGCGGCATTGCCGATGCAGTGTGCCGAGGTCGAGCAGGCCGACGAGATGGAATAGTTGACGCCGTGGATCTGGAACCAGGTCGCAAGGGTCGCGGAGGCCGTGGACGACATCGCCTTTGGCACGGCGAAGGGGCCGATGCGCTTGGGGCTGTTGTTCTTGCGGGTAATGTCCGCCGCTTCGACGATCGTGCGCGTCGAAGGGCCGCCCGATCCCATTATGATGCCGGTGCGTTCGTTTGTGATGTCGCCGGCTTCCAATCCGGAATCCGCGATAGCCTGCTTCATCGCCACATGGTTCCAGGCTCCGCCCTGAGAGAGGAAGCGCATGGCGCGCCGGTCGACCAGATCTGTCGGGTCGAGCGCAGGCGCTCCCCAGACCTGGCATTTAAAGCCGTGCTCGGCAAAATCCGGAGAAAACGTGATGCCCGAACGCGCATCGCGGAGCGACGCGGTGACTTCGTCGGCATCGCTGCCGATCGAGGAAACGATCCCGAGGCCCGTTACAACAACCCGTCTCATGTCAGATGACCTTTTCTTCGATTGGAACCGTGCGGGATCGCCCGCAGTTCAGCCGGCCTTTTCCTGGAAGAGGCCGACCCTGAGGTCGGTGGCCTTATAGATGGTTTCGCCATCGGCCTTCATCCAGCCGTCGGCAATGCCGAGGACCAGGCGGCCGCGCATGACGCGCTTGAAGTCGATGCCGTATTCTACCAGCTTGGTCTTCGGCGTCACCATGCCGGTGAACTTCACCTCGCCCGTGGAGATGGCGCGGCCCTTGCCGGCCTCCCCAAGCCAACCCAGGAAGAAGCCGGTCAATTGCCACATGGCGTCGAGGCCGAGGCAGCCGGGCATGACCGGATCGCCCATGAAGTGACACGGAAAGAACCACAGGTCCGGCGTAATGTCGAACTCGGCGCGAACGTAACCCTTGTCGTGGGGCCCGCCTGTTTCCGAAATGTCGGTGATGCGATTGAACATCAGCATCGGCGGCAGCGGCAGCTGCGCGTTGCCGGGGCCAAACATTTCGCCTCGGCCGCAGATCAGGATTTCCTCGTAGCTGAAGCTGGATTGTCTGGTGGTCATGGATGGTTGCTTCCCGAGTCTATATTGTGTTCTCCGACCTGCTTTAGTGCAAGTCCGGTCTGATTTGAAGCGCAGCTGTCATCCGCGGCTGCGGTGCCGGCTGTCGCTGGTGACGTTCCACGCGGAACGGCATGCGGGTCTACGGCGCCGCGCGTTCTCTCAGACGCGCAAAGGTCGCTGTAGGGCTTTCAGCTGCTGCATGCCTTGTACTTCCATAGGCTACGATTAAAGGAAGCATGCAGCAGGAAATCTCTCGCACAGTTGCCGAACCCGCTCCGGATGGTGACATCATTCCGCCGTCGCTTACAGTATGAATGTGGCCACGGCCAGAGTTAAATGGCCGCAATCCTCCCCTTTGGGCTGATTTTCAGGCCTTTGCGGCCTTCGCATGTGCGGAATCTATTGAAAGCCGCGGCGCCAGAAGTTATATCGCAAACTGATAAATCACGGACCCCGCAGTTATATATCGGAACGGCTGTCGATGACGAAAGCAACGCACATGTCCTCACAGGAGAGACTGCGCAATTCGGGTTTGCGCCCGACGCGCCAGCGCGTCGCGCTTGCCGACCTGATTTTCGCCAAGGGCGACCGTCACCTGACGGTGGAGGAACTCCATGAGGAGGCCGTCACGGCCGGCGTTCCCGTTTCGCTCGCGACCGTCTACAACACGCTCCATCAGTTTACCGAGGCCGGTATGATCCGCGTTCTGGCCGTCGAGAGCGCAAGGACCTATTTCGACACGAATGTTTCGGATCACCACCATTTCTTCATCGAGGGCGAGAACGAGGTCCTCGACATCCCTGTGAGCAATATTCAGATCGACAATCTCCCGGAACCGCCGGAAGGGATGGAAATCTCCCATGTCGACGTGGTGATCCGGCTGCGCCATAAGGTCGAGCGCTGAGCCTTCGATCCTCTTTCTCCGTCAAACCAATCTCATCACATCACGTCGTCCGGATCGCGGCCGGGACCGGCTTTCCCGGTCGGCAGCATCCACCCGTATCGAAGCGCACCGCCGCGCACGGCAAAGGCCGTGAGCACACCCAGTGCGGACGCCACCGCCAGCGGCAATCCGAGCATGCTTGCGAGCACGAAGGCGGAGGCTCCGATGAGGGCGGCGCTCACATAGATCTCCGGCCGCAACAGGACGGAAGGTTCTCCGGCCAGCAGATCACGCAGGACGCCGCCGAAGGTTGCCGTCAGAGTGCCCGTGACGAGGGCGACGATCGGCGAACCCGTCGCAGCCAGTCCCTTCGCCGCGCCCATGACGCAATAGGCGGAAAGACCCATCGCATCGAGCCATACGAGCAGGCGATAGCGTGACTCGAGAAGGTGCGACGTCAGGAAGACGGCGATGGCCACTGCCGCGCAGACGATGATGAAGTTGGGGTTCACTACCCAGAACACCGGCGTCACGCCGAGAACGAGATCCCGAATGGTCCCGCCGCCAATGCCGGTCGCGGAAGCGAGAAACAGATAACCGATAATGTCGAGCTGCTTGCGGGAAGCCGAAAGCGCTCCCGTCGCCGCGAAGACGGCGACGCCCGCATAGTCGAGGAATTCGAGGATCGGCATGGCTGCTCCGCTTTGCTTTACGCCCCTCTCTAGAACTTTTCCCCTCAGACAGGAAAGGCTCTAAACGTCACCTTCGAAAACATGCGGCAGGCTAACGCGGCAGCAGCGTCTGCGTCCGGCCGAGAAGATAATAGGCGAGCAGTCCGGTCCATTCCTTGGCGGCCGTCGTCGCCAATTGGGCATTGAGTGATGGCTGGGTGAAATCCACGCCGAGCCGCACCTTGCCGCTCGTACGGTAATCCACCGGCCAGGGCGTCACCTCGATGTCGTTCGCGCGAAAGAGGCCCACAGAACGGGGCATATGATAGGCCGAGGTCACGAGCGCGCAACGATCGAGCCCGTTTTCCCGGAGGAGGTGCCGTGTATTGCGGGCGTTTTCGAAGGTCGTCCGCGATTCTCCCTCACGGATCAGGCGCTCCGGGCCGATGCCGAAGGTCCCGAAAAAAGCTGCAGAGGCATGCGCGTCGCCCTCGTAGATGCCGCTGAGCGAGCCGTCGCCTCCGGATACGAGGATGCGCGCCCCCGGATGGGCCCGCGCCAGCCTCAGGGTCTCGACGAAACGCTCCGCCGCCTGATTCATCTCGATGCCGCCGCGGCTCGCCATGACCACATTCTCGAAGGCGCCGCCAAGCACGATCATGCAGGCAAGCTCCGCCGGCTCCGGCGAGGGGCGGGGAAAGCGATCCTCCAGGATCTGCAGGAAATAGGAGCCGGCCGTGGTGAAGAGAGTGATGAAAAGCACGGCGAGCCCGAAGACGCTGATACCGCCACCCGTTCGACGGAAGCGGGTGAGCATGAGCAGCACGCCGACGAGCAGCATGAGAAAGGCGAGTGATAGCGGCTGGGCGACGAGCCAGAAGATTTTGGAAACGAGGAACATGCTTCCAGTTTCTCAGCAGATGCGGGTTAAGATTTCATCTACGGAGGCTGCGAATTCTGCGCGTTCTGATGAAGCTTGAACAGCCACCGAACGCGACGAATTCTGGTAGATTCCGGTTTTCCGTTAGAATCGGAGAATGAAACGGAATTCCGACAGTACGGCTTCACGGACACCGAGCGACGCAAAGTCGCGCCGCGAGGTCGCCGTGCATTTCCAGCAGATCGAGGAAAGTCCGGCAAGGCCGGGTCAGGAAACGATGTTCGCCGAATTCGAGCGCTAGGCCTGGCCGCATGAGCGGCGTGTCGCCTCTATCTGCAAACGGGCTGTAAAATTATCCGGAGATTTTGGTGGAGCTAAGCGGGATCGAACCGCTGACCTCTTGCATGCCATGCAAGCGCTCTCCCAGCTGAGCTATAGCCCCATCAGGGTCCGGCTGTGCCGGTCCGGGAAGTTCGCGAGGCGCTTTGTGCCTAGCGAGTGGCGGCTTATTACTTCTGCTTCGTGCAGATGGCAAGCCGAAAGTTCAGGGTCGGTACGATTTATTTTCCGGTTCCGGCCGGATGCCCCGATACCGCTCGTGCACGGCGAAGAGGCGGTTTCGTGCGCCTTTCGGGGCGCGCCCCGGGGGGCAGGCAAGCGGGCGGCGATCCGCCCGCATTGCCAGACTGATCAGACGTCTTCATCCTCATCGGATACGCCGATGATGTCGCTCATGTCGTCGTCGTCGTCCTCGTCGTCGGTCTGGAGGAACGTGTCGTCGTCGTCACCCTCGATCTCGACATCGTCGTCGCCGAGATCCGGCAGGTCGTCGCCGCCCGATGCCTCGTCGTCCGCATCCTCGAGCGAAACGAGTTCGACTTCCGTGTTCTCGGTATCGACTTCCGTTACCTCTTCCTCTTCTTCCTTCTCGAGCACCTTGGCGACGGAGGTCTCCTCGAAGAAGGACAGCGGATAGGACTTGCCCGTATAGGGGGAGACGATCGGATCACGGTTCAGGTCGTAGAATTTGCGCCCCGTTTCCGGGTCGATACGCTTCGTTCCAAGTTCCGGTTTTGCCACAGTCAAAGCCTCTTGAATGGCCGGACAAGCCGGCTCTTGCCGGAAAGCCGGCGGTTAGAAAGGTGTCAAGCTTATGATGATTAGCCGGTCCCCATAATCATCTTGACGAGCTCTGTCAAAGATAAACTTCCGCGAGCCAAGGTCGTCATTTTCTTCGCAGCAGGAGGATGACCCTTTTCGCGCATTGTGTTAGGGAGCCGGCGAGACCGGCGGCCCACCACCAGCGCGCCGGAAAGCACCACCTTCCGCGCCCGCCGTCAGCCGGATTGTTAGAGGAAAACCACCATGTCCCACGGCTCGAACCCGCGACCCGCCACCGCACGCAAGTCTTCCGACCTCAAGGGCACGGTGCGCATCCCGGGCGACAAGTCGATCTCGCACCGCTCCTTCATGTTCGGCGGCCTTGCTTCGGGTGAGACGCGCATCACCGGACTCCTCGAAGGCGAAGACGTGATCAATACCGGCAGGGCCATGCAGGCGATGGGTGCCAAAATTCGCAAGGAGGGCGACACCTGGATCATCGACGGCGTCGGGAACGGTGCGCTGCTCGCGCCCGAGGCGCCGCTCGACTTCGGCAATGCGGGAACCGGCTGCCGTCTGACCATGGGCCTCGTCGGCGTCTATGATTTCGATTCCACCTTCATCGGCGACGCCTCGCTGACGAAGCGCCCGATGGGCCGCGTGCTCGATCCGCTCCGCGAAATGGGTGTCCAGGTGAAGTCGGCCGAGGGCGACCGGTTGCCGGTGACGCTGCGCGGACCGAAGACGCCGAACCCGATCACCTATCGCGTGCCGATGGCTTCGGCCCAGGTGAAATCCGCCGTGCTGCTCGCCGGGCTGAACACGCCCGGCATCACCACCGTCGTCGAGCCGGTAATGACCCGCGACCATACGGAAAAGATGCTCCAGGGCTTCGGCGCGGACCTTTCGGTCGAGACCGACAGAGACGGCGTGCGCACCATCCGGCTCGAAGGCCGAGGCAAGCTGAGGGGTCAGGTGATCGACGTGCCGGGCGATCCGTCTTCCACGGCCTTTCCGCTGGTGGCGGCGCTTCTTGTGCCGGGGTCCGACCTTACCATTCTCAACGTGCTGATGAACCCGACCCGTACAGGGCTCATTCTAACGCTTCAGGAAATGGGTGCCAGGATCGAAGTGCTGAGCAGCCGGCTTGCCGGTGGCGAGGATGTCGCCGATCTGCGCGTACGCTATTCGGAACTCAAGGGCGTGACGGTACCGGAAGAGCGCGCACCCTCGATGATCGACGAATATCCCGTGCTTGCCGTCGCGGCCGCCTTCGCCGAAGGCGCAACGGTGATGAACGGGCTGGAGGAACTGAGGGTCAAGGAATCCGATCGCCTGTCCGCCGTTGCCGAGGGACTGAAGCTCAACGGCGTCGATTGCGACGAGGGCGAGGCCTCGCTCGTCGTACGCGGCCGGCCGGGCGGCAAGGGCCTGGGCAATGATTCGGGCGGCCAGGTCAAAACCCATCTCGATCACCGCATCGCCATGAGCTTCCTTGTCATGGGGCTTGCCTCGGAGCGTCCGGTGACGGTCGACGATGCGACGATGATCGCGACGTCCTTCCCCGAGTTCATGGGACTGATGACAGGGTTGGGCGCGAAGATCGAAGAGACGGAAAACAAGGCGGCCCTATGAGCTTCGTAGTCGCCATCGACGGACCCGCAGCCGCCGGCAAGGGAACGCTGTCGCGCCTGATCGCCAAGCGGTACGGCTTTCACCATCTCGACACCGGACTCACCTATCGCGCCGCCGCCAAGGCACTCATCGATGCCGGATTACCGCTCGACGATGAGGCGGTAGCCGAGAAGACGGCCCGTCAGGTCGACCTTTCCGGCCTGGATCGTGCCGTGCTTTCGGCCCATGCGATCGGCGAGGCGGCATCCAAGATCGCGGTCATGCCGGCCGTGCGCCGGGCACTGGTCGAGGCGCAGCGCGCCTTCGCGCTGAAGGAGCCGGGTACCGTCCTCGACGGGCGCGATATCGGCACGGTCGTCTGCCCCGACGCGGCGGTGAAGCTCTATGTCACAGCTTCTCCCGAAGTGCGGGCGAAGCGGCGCTATGACGAGATCGTCACCGGCGGCGGAACGGCCGACTACACCACGATTTTCGAGGACGTGAAGAAGCGGGACACGCGCGATATGGGCCGTGCCGACAGCCCCTTGAGACCGGCCGAGGACGCGCACTTGCTTGATACTTCCGAAATGAGTATAGAGGCGGCATTCCAGGCGGCGAAGACGCTGATCGACGTTGCCCTGAATAAGACGATTTGAAGAAAGGCTCTTCTTCGGTCCGACCGATATTGCCTTCTTGAAATAAGCCTGAAATTCCGTCCACGCGCCGGATTGCTCCATGATAGGAGCGGACTGGGTTCAGGCCTGTTCAACACCAGCCCCCGGCGCATATGTGTCTCCGGCAGGAGATGCAGCAGGAGATTATATGTCTGCAACCAACCCCACCCGTGATGATTTCGCAGCGCTTCTGGAAGAGTCCTTCGCCAAGACGGACCTCGCCGAAGGCTACGTCGCCAAGGGCATCGTCACGGCGATCGAAAAGGACGTCGCAATCGTCGACGTCGGCCTGAAGGTCGAAGGCCGCGTACCGCTGAAGGAATTCGGCGCCAAGGCCAAGGACGGCACGCTCAAGGTCGGCGACGAAGTCGAAGTCTATGTCGAGCGCATTGAAAACGCTCTCGGCGAAGCTGTTCTGTCGCGCGAGAAGGCTCGCCGCGAAGAAAGCTGGCAGCGCCTGGAAGTGAAGTTCGAAGCCGGCGAACGCGTCGAAGGCATCATCTTCAACCAGGTCAAGGGCGGCTTCACCGTCGATCTCGACGGCGCCGTAGCCTTCCTGCCGCGTTCGCAGGTCGACATCCGTCCGATCCGCGACGTGACCCCGCTGATGCACAACCCGCAGCCCTTCGAAATCCTGAAGATGGACAAGCGCCGCGGCAACATCGTCGTTTCGCGCCGCACGGTTCTCGAAGAGTCGCGCGCCGAGCAGCGTTCTGAAATCGTTCAGAATCTCGAGGAGGGCCAGGTTGTCGAGGGTGTCGTCAAGAACATCACCGATTACGGTGCGTTCGTCGACCTCGGCGGCATCGACGGTCTGCTGCACGTCACCGACATGGCATGGCGTCGCGTCAATCATCCGTCGGAAATCCTGAACATCGGCCAGCAGGTCAAGGTTCAGATCATCCGCATCAACCAGGAAACCCACCGCATCTCGCTCGGCATGAAGCAGCTCGAGTCCGATCCGTGGGACGGCATCGGTGCGAAGTATCCGGTCGGCAAGAAGATCTCGGGCACGGTTACGAACATCACCGACTACGGTGCTTTCGTCGAGCTGGAGCCGGGCATCGAAGGCCTGATCCACATTTCCGAGATGTCCTGGACGAAGAAGAACGTTCACCCCGGCAAGATCCTGTCCACGAGCCAGGAAGTCGACGTGGTCGTTCTCGAAGTCGATCCGACCAAGCGCCGCATTTCGCTCGGCCTCAAGCAGACGCTCGAGAACCCATGGCAGGCATTCGCGCATAGCCATCCGGCTGGCACGGAAGTCGAAGGCGAAGTCAAGAACAAGACTGAATTCGGTCTGTTCATCGGCCTCGATGGCGATGTCGACGGCATGGTTCACCTCTCCGATCTCGACTGGAACCGTCCGGGCGAGCAGGTCATCGAAGAATTCAACAAGGGCGACGTCGTCCGTGCTGTGGTTCTCGATGTGGACGTCGACAAGGAGCGTATCTCGCTCGGCATCAAGCAGCTCGGCCGTGATGCGGTCGGTGAAGCTGCTGCTTCCGGCGACCTGCGCAAGAATGCCGTCGTTTCGGCCGAAGTCATCGGCGTCAACGATGGCGGCATCGAGGTGCGGCTCGTCAATCACGAGGACGTCACCGCCTTCATCCGCCGCGCTGATCTCTCGCGCGACCGCGACGAACAGCGTCCGGAGCGCTTCTCGGTCGGCCAGACCGTCGACGCGCGCGTCACCAACTTCTCCAAGAAGGACCGCAAGATCCAGCTGTCGATCAAGGCTCTGGAAATCGCGGAAGAGAAGGAAGCCGTCGCTCAGTTCGGCTCTTCCGACTCGGGTGCTTCGCTTGGCGACATTCTGGGCGCTGCGCTCAAGAACCGCCAGAACAACGAGTAATCGTTGCCGGACCTGAAATGATGAGCCCGCGGAGAGCGATCTCCGCGGGCTTTTTCATGGCGCAGCCTGGGGGCGAAAACCGCACATTTTCCTCATCCCGCTCACAGCGCCGTGCGTCTTATCAGGCAAGGTCGCCGAGCTTGCGGTAAAGGGTGAAGGCGTCGCTGGCAGGTCGCTCTTCGGCCTGATCCTGTTCGCCGCCCGCCGCCTGTCCCTGCTGCTGGCTGTCGCTTTCCCGTTCTCCCTCGTCATCTCTTTCGTCTTTTTCCGCCTCGCCTTCACTTTTCCGCTTGCGCCCGTCCATCTCGTCGGGATCGCTTTCATTTGCCGGCGGGTAGGGGGCCAGCGCGAAGGGAAACAGTTCGCGTAGAAGCCCGGCTTCGGGGATACGGGCGAATCCCTGCGGCGCCGCAGCGTCTCCGCGGGTCTGAGGCTCCGCCTCGGGAAAAGGCAGGTCGGGGAGCGATGCATTGCTCCCTGCGTCGGATGCGGCGTCCACCGTCGGTTCGACGGCGGCTTCGGCAATTCTGACCGCGCCGTTGGTCTCCCGTGGCCTCGCCGGCGCCTCGTTCTCCGGAAGCAGGGGCGCGGCAGCTCCTTTTTTCCCCGTTTCGGAAAATTGCCAGCTCTTGTTCATCCCCGGCGAGGCAAGGCTGTGACGTATAATCGCCCTCAAGGCCTCCGCCGGGGGTTGCTGCCCGCGTGCGGCGCTCTGCATCCGGGTCGGGGCCCCATCGTCCTCCGCCGCGGAGCGCGACGGGTCGTCGGCATTATCGGAGCCGT
Source organism: Sinorhizobium medicae (assembly GCF_007827695.1). Classification (GTDB taxonomy): domain Bacteria; phylum Pseudomonadota; class Alphaproteobacteria; order Rhizobiales; family Rhizobiaceae; genus Sinorhizobium; species Sinorhizobium medicae. The sequence goes on from NZ_VITA01000005.1 coordinate 163,856, forward strand.
AGCTGTCAAGAAGGGCTTCAGCGCCGCGTTCTGCCCCTGCAGCCTTGCCCGCGACTGTCGAAGGTTTTGCGTCCTCCAGCACTGCGTGCATACGCCCGTTTTGACCTGCCGCCTCACCGCGGCGCGGCGCCGATGGTTCCGCCGGATCCGCGCCGCCTTCCGGGAGCTGCTCATCGGAGCTTTCCGGCATGGTGGCCGCCGTTTCCGTCGACTCCCCCTCAAGCGGGCTCCCTGAAGCATTTCTCGCTGCGACGTCCGCGATGCGCGGCGCCGGAGGCGCATTTGCCGGCGCCTTCGGCGAGCGTTGCGGCTCGGCCGGAGCCTGCGCGGCATCGCGTGCCGCACCCTTGGATGCCGTCTCGGCCCGCACGTCCTCGATATCGGCGCCGCCATATGTCTTTTTGAGCATCGCCTGAAGCAGCGCAAGATCGGTCGGCGCGGGTGTTTTCGAGCCCCGAAGCGCCGCCGGTACGTGCGCCGGCAGGGGCAGGCTGCGGAGCGGGGTTCGGTCAGGCGGCATCGCGCCCCGCCGGTCGGCAGCTATCGGCACCGCAACGGCGATCCGCTGCGCGAGGCTGCGGTTGGCCAGATGCTTCTCCAGAAGCAGGCGTTCCGACATGGGCAATGCTGCGATAAAGCCAGTCAAGCGCCGAATGAAGGCGCGTCCGGTCTCCCGCTGCAGGGGTGGAAATTTGAGGATGAGCGCCAGATCTTCGACCAGCCTCACCAGTGCGTCCTTGGAGAGGACCTCTTTGCCCGAAAGATGGCGGGCCAGCGCATCGAGGATCTTCCGGAGTGCCTCGCCACGCTCGCCGGCCGGCAGCGAACGGCGCAGGTCCTGCGTCGTCTCCTCGGCCGTTCCGACGGCTGTCCTGATGGCGTTAAAGGCGGGCAGATCGGGCATGATGCCGCAAGCATAAGCCAGGCACGTTTAGAGAGTGTTAACCATAAGCGATGACCTGGCCATCCCCGCGCCAGTCTTGCGCCTCCCCTTGCGGGAAGCTCTTTCCCGGCCCATCTTTACCCGTGAGCTTGATGGAGCTGACGATGACATTTCGCCCGCCGCAATCGCTGCGCCGCTTCGACCTCACAAGTAATGGCGTGAACGTCCTTGAATACGAACTCATGGCCGAGCGCGCCGACGCGCTGGGACACCACGGTCTGAAGGTCGAGAAGGCGATCGCCGCCCTGAATGGATTTGATCACGACCGGCACGGCCAGTCCGAGCGCGAGCGGCTGCTTGACGAGGCCGCCGACGCGGTTTGGGCATTCTTCATCCAGCGCGAGATCTGCGGCCTGCGGGACGCCAGGGATGCAGTGCACCGCTACGGCATTCCGAAGGAGGTCATGGCACGTCTCGGGGTCGTCAGGAAGCGTTGACCTTTTGAGGTCCGCGCGTCACTGGAACGCGCGGAACTCATGCGCCGAGGGATGCACCCTTACCGATAGGGCGAGTAGCAGACCCGGTAGACGCCGCCATAGGTCAGATACCGGTTGGTCGCCGGATTATATGACCGGTAGCGCGACAGGCACCAGCTGACATGGGTACTGCCACCGCTCTGGACGTAACCTCCGCCATAGTAGCGTGGTGCATAGGATCGATAGCCGTAATATCCGGGGTTCGCGTAGGGATAGTTGTAGTAGCCGGGGCCGTAATGGCGCTGGCCGTAGTAATAGCGGTTCCCATAATACGGGCGGTAGCGGTAGCTGGGACCGAAATAGAAGCTGATCCCGGATCGCCGGTAATAGGGGCTCCAGCCCGGATAGAAGCCGGATCCTCCGTAGTAACCGCGGCGGGAATAGCCGCCGCGCCACCCGTAACGGCCGCGATGCGTAGCATTCTCCACGCCGGCGGGCGCCTTGATCGCGATGTCGAGCGCCGGGCGCGGCATGGCCTGAACGGATGTTACAGGGGGAACCGCGGAGGCGGCGGCGAGCGCACAGGTCACAACGAAACTGCGAAATTTCGTCATCTTCTCCTCACTTTCCGAAAGCCGTTGCTTTCCGGTTTTGTCCCTGCTCCTTAGACGTTTGGTGTCGCATGTTTATTCGTGGCGGCGGAAGCCGAGCCGTCGCGGGGCTGTCCGGTTTCCCCCGCAATCCGCCGTTCTTAAAGATGCGCCTCTCCGGCGCCCATGTCACTGAAATTCTTATCCTATCGCGCTGATTTGAATGTTGAGCACAATGCTGCGCTCCATGTATCCGCGCGCTTTTTCGCGTTCCGGCACGAAAACTTCAAAATGCCTGTTGACACTTCCGCCACGGCCTTTTACATGCCGGTCCGTCGCCCAGATGGCGGAATTGGTAGACGCGCCAGCTTCAGGTGCTGGTACTCGAAAGGGTGTGGAGGTTCGAGTCCTCTTCTGGGCACCAATTTCCAGTCCGTGGCCGCTTTTGCGGTTCGGATAACAAGAAAAGCCCGGATTTCCGGGCTTTTCTTGTTTTCAGGCGCCGAAGCGATCTCAGCGGCCCTGCAATTCGTGCAGCATCTTCTGAGATCTCGGTCAGGCGGCCGTTCCTGTCTCGGCAGTATCCACCGCGCGGGCCACGCCCACGACTTCGTAAATGTCGAGCGCCGTCGAGCGGCCCTTGGCCCTGGCGGTGCCGAGCGGGCGGAATTTCACCATGTCCTTGCATTGCGCCACCACCGCACCGCTTGCCAGAACTGTCGTGCCATAATCCTTGTTCATGCCCTCGAGCCGCGAGGCGACGTTCACGGTATCGCCCATGGCGGTGTATTGCAGCCGTTCCTTGGCACCGACGCTGCCGACGACGGCCGTGCCGGTGTGGATACCGAAGCGGGTGCGGAATTCCGGCAATCCCCTGGCGCGTTGCGCAGCGTTGAAGGCCCGAAGCCTCTCCTCGACGGCGAGTGCGCAACGACAGGCATTCTCGGCATGTCTGACATCGGCGACCGGCGCGTTCCACATGGCGAAGACCGAGTCTCCATGGAACTGGATGATGGTTCCGTCATGCGCGTCGACGATCTCGCTGAAAAGGTCAAAATATTCCGAGAGCATCGCCACCACTTCTTCCGGCGAGCGTCCTTCGCTGATGGTGGTGAAGTCGTAGATGTCGGTGAACAGCGCCGTCACTTCCTGCCGCCAGGCGGCGCGGCCGCCGAAGTGGCCGGATTCGATGCCCTTGCGCACCAGTTCCTTCGGCACATAGAGCGCAAAGGTGAAGATCGCGTCACGGGCCTTGTTCATCGCGCCGTTGAGCATCGAGATTTCGGCCACATGCGAGGAAACCTCGATGGGCGTGGAAAAATCCAGGTCTTGAAGGCGGTTGGCGCTGTCGGTGAGCTGGTTGAGCGATTTCGTGATCAGATGCGCAAGCACGAGCGCCAGGAGAACGGCCACCACCACCACGGCTCCGGAGACGGCAAGTCCCTGAACAAGGGTTTCGTTGGCCGCCGCCAGCAGTTCGTCGAGCGGGGCGGCGACGACGACCCTGTGTCCGGATAGGAGCAATGCCGATTCGAGCGGTGCCACGGTCACGAGATAGGTGCGATCTCCGACCTCGACGAGGGTTGCCTTTCCGGCCGGTGGCGGGTTGCGCCGAATCCTCTCGATCAGCCCGTCTTCCTGCGGCGTGACCACCGGTTGGTCCCGCCCTTTCGATGCCATGATGCGCCGCATCATTACGGTGTCGGAGTGGATGATCGGCCGTCCGACCGCGTCGAGAACGAACGAAACCGAGTCGTCGGTCAGCCGCTCGCGGGACAGAAAATCGGTGATCGTGTCGAGCACGACATCGGCGCCGATAACGATCTTGGGATTGCCGCTGTGAGCCTGCGATATCGTCATCCCCAGATTGCGTGTCGTGGCCATCTCATAGGGGCCTATCGCCACCGGCGCCTGGCCGTTGACGGCGGCGCGGTACCAGGGCCGCGTTCTGGGATCGAATCCGTTCGAAGCAGCGCGGCGTTCGGCGAACTGCAAACCGCTCGCGTCCAGGAACAGGATCCGGTCGAAGGGCTTGCCCTGGTCGTCCCGTTCCATCGAACGCACAGCGATGGCCGCGCCCCGCGGCGCGTCCAGCGCCATGCGCCAGGCGGCCGAGTCCAGATCAACCACATGAAAAAATGCGCCGCTCGGATAACCGACATAGACGCCGTCGATATGCGGCGAGCGGGCGATGCCTTCGCGCAGGACCGCTACTTTGTCATGCATCCGCTCCGGCGGCGGGACCAGAAAGGAATTGGCGACCGATGCGACGAGGTTGACAAGTGCGGAGGTATCGCCGGAAAGCATCCCCAGGCGATCGACCAGACGGCCGACGAAGGCGCTCATATTGTCTTCGGCGCCTGCGATGGCGGCAACGCGCGCGCGGCGATAGTCAAGCCCCACCAGCGTCGCGGACACGACGATGAGCATCGCAACCATCACGAGACCGAGCAGCGATCGCAGTGAGCTGGTCCAGGTCCCAGAAGGCTTGTCCCCGTCGGCAATGTGCATGCTTTCGATGTCCTTGCATCCCGATTCCGGAGTTTTGCAATATTGCTCCGGATTTGCATAGATCACGACGATTTTAGTCGGATGGACCTAAAATCATGAACGGGTCGATTTCCAAAGAGTTGAGGCGTGGGATGCGGGCTCCCGCTCTGCCCGCTTGCTGCGCATCGGCGCAACGGCCATCTCAATAGTCGAGGCCGCGCTTCTGCCGTTCGAGAGATGGCGGCAGCTCGCCGCTTTGAAAGACCGGGCCCTTTCCCTCGCGGCAGCGGTAGACCGTATCGTAACGCGGGCGGCCGTGAGACGACTCGAAGGGACCGTAGCGATCGATGAAAACCTGTTCGCAAACGAGGTTGTCATCGTCACGCAGCGGGTTCACCGGCCGGACGCCCGGCAGATCATGGAAGGACTGCGCAAGTTGGAATGTCGCCTCTCCGGCGAAACCCGCATGGGGCGAAAGGCTCAACATCAGGGCGATGACAGGGCGCGCCAGGGCGAAACGGAACCGGGTCATATACGAACTTTCTCGGGGTACCGGCGAACGGAACGTCCGCCGAAAGACAAGGTATCGCGGCCGGCCAACATGCGCTATAGGCCAGCTAAGCTCCACACCAGCGACCGGGCATCTGAACAGGCTGGCCGAGGCCGCTGCAGTATTTGAATCTCAGCAGATTCCCTGAGCCGTTCTCAGGGATTCGTGCAGTAACGATCTGGGGATTTTCCATGGCGAATACAATACGGTTCCACGAAGGCGATATTTCCGAGGCCGATGCCGCCCGCTACAGGGGCGCGATCGCGATCGATACGGAAACGCTCGGACTGGTGCCCCGCCGCGATCGCCTCTGCGTCGTGCAGCTTTCGTCGGGCGACGGCACTGCCGATGTGATCCGGATCGCTGCAGGCCAGAAGCAGGCGCCGAACCTCGTCGCGATGCTTTCCGATCCAGCGCGGCAGAAAATCTTCCATTTCGGCCGCTTCGACATCGCTGTGCTGTTCCATACTTTCGGCGTGACCGCTTCACCGGTCTTCTGCACCAAGATCGCCTCCCGCCTCGCCCGTACATATACGGATCGGCACGGCCTCAAGGATAATCTCAAGGAACTGCTCGACGTCGATATCTCCAAGCAGCAGCAGTCTTCCGACTGGGCCGCCGATATTCTGTCGCCGGCTCAGCTCGAATATGCCGCCTCCGACGTGCTCCACCTGCACGCGCTGCGCGACAAGCTGACAGCGCGTCTTTTGCGCGATGGCCGGATGGAACTCGCCGAGGCCTGCTTTTCGTTTCTCCCGACGCGTGCCAAGCTGGACCTGCTCGGCTGGGAGGAGACGGACATTTTCGCGCATAGCTGACGCGTGTCGCCGAGGCCGTGCACAGCAACTGAAGGGAGTCTAACTGCGGTCCGTATGGCCGAGGTCTCGCTCAGGCTCGATCACGTCGCGGACGCGTTGCTTCAGCTCCTTGGGCCCGGGGAAGCCTCCGTCGCGCTTGCGTTCCCATATCAACGCCCCATCGACGCGAATCTCGAAATTGCCGCCGGTTCCGGGGATGAGCGCCACTTCGCCAAGCGTGTCGGCAAAGGTCGACAGCAGTTCTTGCGCCATCCAACCGGCGCGCAGCAGCCAGTTGCACTGGGTGCAGTAGAGAATGGTGATGCGTGGCTTCTCGCTCATTGACAGGTCCTGTTCGCTCTGTTCCGGCGACGCAGGAAACATATAACGGCGCCGGCGCGCAATCCCCACCGAGCAATGGCTTCACGCGCATCTCACATAAAAGTCATCTTGGCCGCAGGTGTTTTTAACGCTTCGCCCCTTGTTTTCCAAAAGGCCTGAGGCAAGAGACATCCCCTGATTTGCAAATATCTGCGAAAGGAATTTCATGACCGATACCGCTGCCAACAACCGCCCGCGCGCGATCCTGCCGGCGCTCGAAAGGATCTACCTGCCGCTCGACACCCTCGCCGAGACGCTGCTGCGCATCGTCGCGGGCCTGCTGCTCGTCACCCACGGCTACGGCAAGATCCTCGACCCCTTCGGTGCAGCGGGGATGGTGGAAGGGCTCGGCTTCTATCCGGGTGTGTTCTGGTCACCCCTGCTTTCCGCAACCGAGTTCTTCGGCGGTATCTTCATCGCCATCGGCTTCCTGACGCGACCCGCCGCCTTCGCCGCGACGATCGTGCTGCTGGTCACAGTGTACTTCCACGGCATCGTCCAGGGTCAAGGCCTGGGCGGAGCGGAGAAATCCATTCTCTGGGCGGCGATCACCTTCTTTTTCGCCATCCGCGGTGCCAACAGCCAGTCTGTCGACGCCAAGATCGGCCGGCAGTTCTGAGACGGCCTCTGGATCGTTTCACCGTTCGTAGAACAGTGAAACGATCCAGGCCGTTGACGTTGCAGTTTCCGGCCGAGGGGGGACGCCTTTAGCCCGTTGCCGGCACCACGCTCCGGATCGTCATGCGGTGTATCTTTCCCGCCCGGTCCGACCAGTCGATCGACTGTCCGACGGAAAGGCCGATAAGCGCGGCCCCGATCGGCGTCAGCACGGAGATTTTTCCGGCTTCGATGTCTGCCTCCCCCGGATAGACGAGCCTCACTTCCTTCGCAAAACCGTTATCGGCGTGGAAGGCGACGGTCGAGCCCATTTGTACGCTGTCCTTGGGCAGCTTGCCGGGCGCGGCGATGCGCGCGCGGTCGAGTTCCAGAAGCAGTGCCTCCGCTACTTCCGGAATACGATCGAGCGCCGAAGAGGCGATCGCCGTCAGGCGTGCATGGTCATCGGCATTGATGACGATCGAGGGAAGCTTCTTGCGGGTTATCTTGTCCGCCATGGTGATACCTGTGCCTGGGCGCACCGCACTGCCTGCGCCGTAAATGAATTGTCGAGGATGATTTGCGCTCGCTGCCCGGATGACGGAGGGTTTGGGCCATCCGGCTCGCCGATGCGTAGGCCCCTTACCCGGAGAGCGCACGCATCCGGGCCGGGGTCAGATTCCTGCGATGGGGCAGACCCGGAATGAACAGCGGAAATGGATAGCAAGCACTGGCATGGTCCGAAGGTCGGAAACTTCACCGCGGAAGTCAACCCCGCCGCAGCCTCTTGAAACGCCGCATCGTCCGTGGTCAATCTTTTCCTTGGGGAGCGGCGACCCGCAGAGGCGCTTGCCGCCGCTGAACGGCCATCCGGCTATGGGGAGGTGGAGCGATGACCGAAGCGATCGAGGGGGGCTGCTTCTGCGGCCTCGTGCGATACCGGTTGAAGGCGCGGCCGATGTTCGTGCACTGCTGCCACTGCAGCGATTGCCAGCGGCAACTGGGCAGCGCCTTCGTGATAAACGGCATCGTCGAGGCGGAAAATGTCGAAATTCTCCAGGGCGCGCCCGTGACGATCACGCTTTCGACGGACAGCGGCCGCCCGCATGACGTCTATCGTTGCGCCCGGTGCCAATCGCCGCTCTGGAGCGATTATGGCCGGCGCAAATGGCTCTCCTTCCTCCGCCTCGCAACGCTCGACCGGCCGTCGGCTTTTACCCCGGACGTGCATATCTACACCCGCTCGAAGCTGGATTGGGTGCCGCTACCGGAGGGCGCCAGGGATTTCGAGGCGTATTACGACGTCAAGGCGGAGTGGCCGAAGGAGAGCCTGGAGCGCTTGAACGAGGCGCGCGCACGAGCGTGGGGAGCGGCGGGGTCGTGATCGAGGCGCAGGATGCGGGCGAAAGCCGCGCCGCAGAACTGCCGGTGTTTCGCCGGCGGCAATCCGCGTCCTTCGGCGAAGGCGTGTGTATCAGCGATCGCCTTTGCATTCTCGATCCGCCAAGCCTCTCCCTTTCGGCTCTGATAGCGCGCGCAATTCCATCTTCGGCAGCGCGTGAAACGTTGATATCGAGGTCGCGCACCCGCAAAAGCGGATCACTGTCGAGGGAGAGATTGGCGGGCCGTCTTGCGGCCGATGGTGGCATGTTCGCTCCGGCAGGATGCGCATGGAATATGCGCATCCTGCCGCCGGAAAATCACTCGTCGCTCATCTTCAAGGCCGCGATGAAAGCTTCCTGCGGGATTTCCACCTTGCCAAACTGGCGCATCCGCTTCTTGCCGGCCTTCTGCTTTTCCAAAAGCTTGCGCTTGCGGGTGGCGTCGCCGCCGTAGCACTTCGCGGTCACGTCCTTGCGCAGCGCCGAGATGGTTTCGCGGGCGATCACATTGCCGCCGATGGCAGCCTGGATCGGAATCTTGAACATGTGCTTGGGGATCAGTTCCTTCAGCTTCTCGCACATTTCGCGACCGCGCTTTTCCGCCGCCATCCGGTGTACCATCATCGACAGCGCGTCCACCGGCTCGCCGTTGACGAGGATCGACATCTTCACGAGATTGCCTTCCTTGTGCTCGGTGATCTGGTAGTCGAAGGAGGCATAACCCTTGGAAATCGACTTTAGCCGGTCATAGAAATCGAACACGACTTCGTTCAAGGGCAAGTCATAGGTCAGCATTGCGCGGGTGCCGACATAGGTCAGTTCGATCTGGATGCCGCGGCGATCCTGACAGAGCTTCAATATTCCACCAAGATATTCGTCCGGCGTCAGGATCGTCGCGCGGATCCACGGCTCGTGAATCTCAGCGATTTTGACCACATCCGGCATATCGGCGGGGTTGTGAAGCTCGCGCTCCGAGCCATCGGTCATAAACAGCTTGTAGACGACCGAAGGCGCCGTCGCGATCAGATCGAGGTCGAATTCGCGCTCCAGGCGCTCCTGAATGATTTCCAGATGCAGCAGACCGAGGAAGCCGCAGCGGAAGCCGAAGCCGAGTGCGGCGGAGGACTCCATCTCAAAGGAGAAGGATGCGTCGTTCAGACGCAGCTTGCCCATGGCCGAACGCAAGTCCTCGAAGTCGGCGGCGTCGACCGGGAAGAGGCCGCAGAACACCACCGGCTGGGCCGGCTTGAAGCCCGGCAACGCCTTAGCCGTCGGCCGCTTGTCTTCAGTGATCGTGTCGCCGACGCGGGTGTCGGCCACTTCCTTGATCGATGCGGTGATGAATCCGATTTCGCCGGGGCCGAGCGAATCCATGGCAACCATTTTCGGCGTGAGGACGCCGACGCGTTCAACCTGGTATTTCGCATCCGTCCCCATCATGCGGATGGTCATCCCCTTTTTCAGGGTTCCGTCGATGATGCGTACCAGGACCATGACGCCGAGATAGGTGTCGTACCAGCTGTCCACGAGAAGCGCCTTCAGGGGCGCGGTGTCGCCGCCTTCGCTCTTCGGGGCGGGAAGCTTATGGACGATCGCCTCCAGCACATCCGGAATGCCGAGACCGGTCTTGGCCGAGATCAATACGGCCTCGGAAGCGTCGATGCCGATCACTTCCTCGATCTGCTCCTTGATCCGGTCCGGCTCTGCCGCTGGAAGGTCGATCTTGTTGAGTACGGTGACGAGTTCGTGATTGTTGTCGATCGCCTGGTAAACATTGGCGAGCGTCTGTGCTTCGACGCCCTGGCTGGCATCGACGACGAGCAGCGAACCTTCGCAGGCCGACAGCGAGCGCGAGACCTCATAGGCAAAGTCGACATGCCCGGGCGTGTCGATGAGGTTCAGCACATAGGTCTCGCCGTTGTTCGCCTTGTAATGCAGGCGAACGGTCTGGGCCTTGATGGTAATGCCGCGCTCGCGCTCGATATCCATGCTGTCCAGCACCTGTTCGGACATTTCGCGCTCGGCAAGGCCGCCGGTCGATTGGATAAGCCGATCGGCCAGCGTCGACTTGCCGTGGTCGATATGGGCCACGATCGAGAAGTTGCGGATGTGCGACAGAGGCGTCTTTGAGGATGATGTGCTCATGGGCCGCATATAGCAGCGCGATCAGGCGGCGCAAAGCGGGAAATGAAGGCTTCATTCACTATAAATCCGGGCGCCGGGGCGGGCATTCCGCGTGTGCCTCGGTCTCGCCAAGAGCTGCGGCGTTCGGCACCTGCGCGCTTTTGAACTCAAAGGATTCGCACAGTTCGGGCGGGACGCGTTCGCGCGACAGGAGGCGAACGAGCACGAACAGCGCATAGAGGAGCGCCACCGTCATCGTCGCATAGATGAAAGTGCGCTCACCGAAGGCCGGCGTCAGCAGTGTCACGAGCATCGGCACCAGCGTCGCCGACGCCGACCAGGCGATCAGCATGGTGCTGGCGAGCGGCACGAAATCCGCCGGCTCGGTGCGATCGTTGGCATGCGCATTGGCAATCGAATAGACCGTCTCGACTGCCCCGGCGAAGATCGCGAAAACCAGCATGAGCAGGATGAGGTTGTCGAAGGAGACGGCGAGCGCAGCAAAGCCCGCCGCGATGACGAGCGCACAGGTGACGACCATGACGATCCGCCGGTCGGTGCGGTCGGAGAGGGCGCCCAGCGGATACTGAATGAAGAGCAGGCCGAACTGCATCACGAACATCAAGGCCGCCACGTCTTTCTGGCTGACCGAGTTGGCGGCCGCATAGATGGGCGTGAAGCCCTGTACCAGCATGGAGAGGCCGCCGGACGCAAGCACGCCGACGAAGGCGACCGGGGAAATGCGCCAGACCATCGGAATATCAATGCTGACCCTGGCGGGGGCGGGCGGGGTCGGCAGCCGCGTCAGGCCAATCGGCAGAATGGCGAGCGCGGTGAAGAAGATCGTGATGACGGGCGCGAGATTGCCCTCGGACGGGATCTGACCGAAGAGCCAGGCGCCGGCGCCGAGGCCGATGACGTAGGCCATGTAGAAGAGCGCCATCGCCCGGCCGCGCCGGTGGTTCTCGCTGACATGGTTCAGCCAGCTTTGTGTGATGATGAAATTCATGCTGGCGGCAATGCCGTAGAGCCCGCGTGCAACCACCCAGAGCAGCGGATGAACGCCGAGGCTGATCGTCAGCGCCGCCAGTATGACGAGCGCCATGGAGCAGGAAAACGCCCGGGCATGGCCGACGCGGCGAATGAGCGAGCCACCCATGAGACAGCCGATCAGGCTGCCGAAGGCAATCGCCGTCACCGCAGCGCCCGCAACCCAGTCCGGCGCCGTCGAACGCGTCAAAACGAAGGGTACATAGGCGAGCATCATGCCGTTTCCGACCGCGACAGGCGTCATCGAGGCGACGATGCTCGCGATCGACAGCAGCGACGAACCCGATCTATCCACCTGTGCCCTCCGGACGCTCCGCATAAGGCTGATCTAAATTATTGAGGCTTAATGTCTTTGGGGGAACCGGCGTAGAAACCAAACCCTAGATCAGGAAACCGCCCGGCGCTGTCGTCAAAGCGGCATGCGCAAGGCTTATTTACAGCCCTGGCCTCCTTGACTCCATTATAGTAGAAATGCAATCTCTTATAATGGAAAACCTGGGCAGCCAGCTAGACGAGGTGGTCGGCATGCGCGTGCGCGCGCTTCGCGCGGCGCAGGATCTCACGCTCGATGATCTCGCAAACCGCGCGGGCGTCAGCCGTGCCATGATTTCGCGGATCGAGCGGGGCGAGGCGAGCCCGACGGCGCAGTTGCTGGCAAGGCTCTGCAGCGCGCTGGGTACGACACTTTCGGCGCTCTTCGCTTCCGGGGTGAGCGAGGCTTCGCCCTTGGCCCGGCGGCAGGATCAGCGGCTCTGGCGCGATCCCGAAAGCGGTTATCTGCGCCGGTCGGTTTCGCCCGAAGGCGTAGGCTCGCCGATCGATATCGTCGAGGTCGAGTTTCCGCCCGGTGCCCGCGTCGTGTTCGAGCGCCAGCCGATGGATCGTGGGATCACCCAGCACCTCTGGCTTTTCTCCGGTCGCCTCGAATTGACGATGGAGAGCGGGCAGCAGCTTCTGGAACCGGGCGATTGCCTTTTCATGGGGCTCGAAGAGGCCCACATTTTCCACAACCCCTACGAGGAAGCGGCGCATTACGCCATTGTCCTTTGCCGCAACAAGGTCTGACATGCCCGACGTCGATATCCGTGTGCTCACCGAAGAAGAAGCTCTGGCTTCCCTGCCGTCACTGGCCGACATCCTTTCCGATTGCGTCGAAGGTGGCGCCTCGGTAGGCTTCATGCAGCCGTTTCCGCCCAATGCCGCCGTTTCCTTCTGGAAGGGCGTTGCCGCTGCCGTCGCGCGTGGAGAGACGGTGCTCCTCGGGGCCGAGGTCGACGGCCGGATGATCGGCACCGTACAGCTCGGCATCGGCACCATGCCGAACCAGCCGCATCGCGCCGATATCAAGAAGCTGCTCGTTCACCGAAGCGCCCGCGGTCTCGGCCTGTCGCGCCGCCTGATGGAGGCGGCGGAAACGGAAGCCATCAAGCGCGGCAGGAGAGTGCTGTTACTCGACACGGCGACCGGAGAGCCGGCGGAAGCGATCTACGAGCGCTTCGGCTGGACGCGCGCAGGCGTCGTTCCGGACTATGCACTGATGCCCGACGGCCGCTATTGCGCGACGACGTTCTTCTACAAGCATCTTTAGCGGAGGGCAGGCCCGCGCGGCGGCGACTTCGCCATGCCAGGACAGGTGTGAGTCGGCTGCCTCTGGTGTTTTCCGCTCACGAAACGAAGAAGTGCGACAGTCCCTGGCCGGCGGCGAAAGCGGCATAGCCGAGGACTGCGAAATAGATGGTCGTCGCAACCAGGAACAAATAGCCGCCGGCCACCATCAGCCCGTCGCGCTGAATGATGCCGACCGACAGGAGTAGGATGGCGATGCCGGGAAGCGTGTTCGACAGTGGAATCAATCCGAGCGGAAACATGAGAAGTACGCCCCCGGCCATGATCATCAGGCCGTTGAAGCGGTTCATGAGGGTGCCCTCGGTCAGGAAGTTGAGCCGCGGACGCACGTAGCGGTCCAGCTTCGAGACCAGGGCAGCGCCCTTCCGCAGCGTGGGCACGAGCTTTTCCGTCTCGATCTCGCGGTCCAGAATGCGTTTGGGCAGCCACGGCAGGCGATTGAGCGTGATTGCGAGCGAAATCAGAATGATGGCCGCTCCGAAGACCGTGCTGACGCCGGGAATGGAAACGGGAATCAGGAAGGGCAGAGTCAGCAGCGCACAGAGGAGAAGAAAGCCCTGCTCGCCAATTTCGATCATCAGTTGGCGCAGCGTGATCGTATTGCCCCTGATCGCCGCGATCATGCCGGTGAGCGTCTCGCTGAGACTACGCTGCGTATCGCCGAACTCGACGGCCATGATTTACCCCTCTCAGCTTTGCGGGTCGCTCGGTTCGTTGGACGGCCATCCGCATTTTCTATCCCGAACTCGATGACACAGACCATAGCGCGGGCGCGTGAAACTTCGGTTAGCGGGCCCTCTGGTCATCAATGTGGCGAAGTCCGGCCGAAAATGCTGCACCGCGATGCATCCTGCGGGAGCAAAGAGGAAGGCCCCTTCATCTTCCTGCCGCAATCGATAGTATGAACCGATCTTGAGCACCAATGGGGACAATTGATTCGATGATCAAGAAATGCGCCATCCTGGCTGTCGCGGCCATCTATCTTTCCGGATGCACCACCACCGATCCCTATACGGGAGAACAGAAGATGTCGAACACCGCCGGGGGCGCTCTGATCGGCGCCGGTCTCGGCGCCGCGACCGGCCTTCTCGTGGGCGGCAGTGCCGCGGGACGGCGCGACGCGGCACTCGTGGGTGCGGGCATCGGCGCTCTCGGCGGCGGCCTGGTCGGAAACTACATGGACCAGCAGGAATCCGAACTGCGCGCTCAACTTCAGGGCACCGGCGTTTCGGTCACCCGCGCCGGCGACCGCATCATCCTGAACATGCCGTCAAACATCACCTTCGCGACCGACCGCGACCAGGTGATCCCGGCATTCTACTCAACGCTCGATTCGGTTGCGATCGTGCTGCGCAAATTCAGCAAGACGCTCATCGACGTCGACGGTCACACGGACTCGACGGGCAGCGCGTCCTACAATCAGGGGCTGTCGGAGCGGCGTGCGGCCTCCGTCGCCAACTACCTCGCCAGCCGCGGCGTCGACCAGCGGCGCATGTCGGCAGTCGGCTACGGCATGGAACGGCCGGTCGCCTCCAACGCCAGCGAGATCGGCCGCGTCCAGAACCGCCGCGTCGAAATCTCGATCGCCCCGATCAAGCAGGGCTGAACCCCTTCCGATCGTTCACAAGAGGCCGCGCGGATTTTCCGGGCGGCCTCTTTCCGAGCGGCAACCACCATGCCGGGTTTGCTACACCGGGAAGGCTCGACACGGAGCCTCGCGTCGAAGTGCGGATGCAGCAGACTCGTTTGCGCCGGTTGCGGGAATGGAAGATCGAACTCATTGAGAAGACGAACCAGACTGGCGGGATTGTATTTCGAGCTTTGGTGAGGCTTGCGTGTGGATCCTCGGATCAAGCCCGAGGATGACGACGACAGGACGATGTGGTGTCCCTGTTATCTCGAAGGTGCAGGGCGTTTTCTGCGTTACCCTTTCGGCGGGTAGGCGTGCCGGTTTCCGCGAAAGTCGGTGACGGTGTAACAGCCGCCCCCTTCCGCCTCGATGCTGCTTGCGCTGACGACGGACTTGCCGTGGCCGCCGGGGATGTCGAGGATGTAGGCCGGCTGGCACAGGCCGGATACGCGGCCGCGCAACGAGGCGACGAGGGCCTGGCCCTCTTCGATCGACAACCGAAAATGGCTGGTGCCGGGCGCGAGATCGGGATGGTGCAGGTAATAGGGCTTGACGCGTGTCTCGACGAAGGCGCGCATCAGTTCGGCGAGTATGTCCGGATCGTCATTGACGCCTTTGAGCAGCACGGACTGGCTCACCATGACGATGCCCGCATCGATCAGCCGCGCGGCGGCGGCGCGGGCCGCAACGGTCAGTTCCCGCGGATGGTTGGCGTGCAGCGCCACATAGGTTGCCTTGCCGCTTCCTTTCAGCGCAGCGATCAGCGGCGCGTCGACGCGATCCGGCTCGACGACCGGCACGCGCGTGTGGAAGCGCACGACCTTGACGTGCTCGATCTTTGCAAGCCGCTCCATGATCTCGCCGAGCCGACGGGGCGAGAGCACCAGCGGATCGCCTCCTGTCAGGATCACCTCCCAGATCTCCTGGTGGCCGGAGATATAGGCGATCGCCCTGTCGAGCTCCGCGGGCGTGAGCGTGCCGAGCCCCTCGGGGCCGACCATTTCTCGACGGAAACAGAAGCGGCAGTAAACCGGGCAGACATGGACCGCCTTCAACAACACGCGGTCGGGATAGCGGTGGACGATCCCTGTGACGGGGCTATGCGTGCTGTCTCCGATCGGATCGGCGCGCTCTTCCGGCATGACGGCGAGTTCGGCCATATCGGGAACGAACTGCCGCGCAATCGGGTCGTCCGGATCGTCACGGTCGACAAGGCGCGAAATCGCCGGGCTGATGGCGACGGCATAGCTTGCCGTAACGCGTGAAATCGCCTCCTCCCGCTCTCGGCCGATGAGGCCCGCTTCGACGAGATCACGCGGCGTCCGGATCGTGCGCTCCGCGGTCATGGCGTGACCTCCGCGACCGGAGCCCAGAGGACCTGGTCGATGCGGGAAGCCCCCGTCGCGAGCATGACCAGGCGATCGAAACCAAGCGCAATGCCGCTCGCCTCGGGCATGCTGGAGAGCGCCGCAAGGAAGTCGTCGTCGATCGGGTAGGTCTCGCCATAGACCCGCGCCTTTTCCTCCATCTCGAGCGCGAAGCGGCGACGTTGCTCGGCAGCGTCGGTCAGTTCGCCGAAGGCGTTTGCGAGCTCGACGCCACAGGCATAGAGCTCGAAACGCTCCGCGACCCGCGGGTCGCGCGCTGCGCGCCGCGCAAGCGCTGCTTCGGAAACCGGATATTCGTCGAGGATCGTGGCGCGCCCGAAGCCGAGATTCGGCTCGATCTTTTCGACGAGCACGCGGCTGAAGAGGTCGGCCCAGCCATCGTCGCGCGCGACACGCAAGCCTGCCTTCCGCATGGCCGCCGCGAGGTTTTCGCGGTCCGTGGAACCGTCCTTTGCGATGGAGCCGAGGAGGTCGATCCCGGCGAAGCGCGAGAATGCTTCGGCGACCGAGAGCCGTTCCGGCTCTGCGAAGGGATCGCACTCTCGTCCCCCGTAAACGAGAGACCGCGCCGCAACGGTTTCGGCGGCAAGCGCCAGGATTTCGGCGCAGTCGCGCATCAGCGTTTCGTAGCTTTCTTCTGCCCGATACCATTCGAGCATGGTGAACTCCGGATGATGCAGGGCCCCACGCTCGCGATTGCGGTAGACATGGGCGAAGCAGGCGATGCGCCGTTCGCCGGCTGCAATGAGCTTCTTGCAGGCGAATTCGGGCGAAGTGTGGAGGTAGAGCGGCTGCACAGAGCCGTCGAGTCCAAGCGCCTGCGTCGCGAAGGCATGCAGATGGGCCTCGTTACCCGGGGACACCTGCAGTGCTGCCGTGTCGACCTCGATGAAATCCCGTTCGTCGAAGAACCGGCGGAGCGCCGACTGGATGCGATTGCGCCCGATCAGGAAAGGGCGCCGGTCGGCATGGACATCGCGGGTCCACCAGGGAGAAGCATGCGGCATGATCGGTTCGATCCAGGCTTTCTTCCGCGCGGAAGCCGGTCAGGCTGGCTATTTGCGCGAAATTAGGGTAGTGGCGGCGCGAAAACTGAACTCTCGCGTCCCTTCCGGGCCGATCTCGGCCCGCTCGTGTCGCTGATACCTCTCTTACAAGGAAGACTAATGGTCAAGGTCATCGCTTCTTCGGTCCGCAAGGGCAACGTTCTCGACGTCGACGGCAAGCTCTATGTCGTCCTCACCGCGCAGAACTTCCATCCGGGCAAGGGCACGCCGGTCACGCAGGTCGACATGCGCCGCATTTCCGACGGCGTGAAGGTCTCCGAGCGCTACCGCACGACCGAACAGGTCGAGCGCGCCTTCGTCGAAGACCGCGAGCACACCTTTCTTTATGAAGACGGCGAAGGCTTCCACTTCATGAACCCGGAAACCTACGACCAGCTCGTCATGAGCACCGAAGATATCGGCGATCTGAAGGCCTATCTGCAGGAGGGCATGGCCGTGATGCTGTCGATCCACGAGGGTCTCGCCATCGCCATCGACCTGCCGCGCCACGTCACCCTCGAGATCGTCGAGACCGAGCCGGTCGTCAAGGGGCAGACCGCCTCCTCGTCTTACAAGCCTGCCGTGCTTTCGAACGGCGTTCGCACGCTCGTGCCGCCGCACATCCAGGCCGGCACCCGCGTCGTCATCGCGACGGAAGACGGCTCCTACGTCGAGCGTGCCAAGGACTGATCCGGTCCTGGTCGAGGTCGAAACGGGGACGGTGGCCGAGAGCTGCCGTCCCCGTTTCCTTTTCCCGTGTCTGGTTGCAAATTCGGCGCGCATTTTGTGTATGCGATGCTAGGATGCCGGCCTCTGATCGGGATGAGAGGTGCGGCACTGCATGTTTCCACTATCGCATATGATGAAGGCGTTCATTCGCAAAGGAACCCTGACGGTGATCGACGCCGACGGCAAGAGGCACGTCTTTGCGGGCGAGCCAGGGCCGAGCGTGACGATGCGCCTGACGGACAAGCGACTCTATCGCAGCCTCGTCTTCAATGCCGAACTCGCTGCCGGCGAGGCCTATATGGACGGCACCATGCGCTTCGAGGAAGGCTCCACGCTCCGGGATTTCCTGACGCTCTTTTCGATCAACCGCCTGTCGCTCGGCTCCTATCCGATTCAGAAGCTCTTGCGGGCGGTGAAGATGCGTTTCCGAAAGCGCCAGCAGGCGAATCCCAAGGGCAAGGCGCAGGAGAACGTCGCGCACCACTACGATCTCGGCAATGATTTCTACAAGCTGTTCCTCGATCAGAACATGCTCTATTCCTGCGCCTATTTCCGCGAGCCGGACGAGACGCTGGAGGCGGCGCAGCGAAACAAGCTGAGGCTGCTTGGCGCAAAGCTCTGCCTGAAGCCGGGGATGAAGGTGCTCGACATCGGCTGCGGTTGGGGCGATCTCGCCCTCTATCTGGCGGCTCTCGAAGACGTCGAGGTGCTGGGCGTCACGCTTTCCAAGGAACAGCAGGCGCTCGCTTCCGAAAGGGCGCGTGCAGCCGGGATGGCCGACCGCGTGCGTTTCGAGCTGAAGGACTATCGCGATGTCGAGGGGCCGTTCGACAGAATCGTTTCGGTTGGCATGTTCGAGCATGTCGGCGTCCATCATTATGACGAGTTCTTCAAGAAGCTGAACGCGCTGATGCCGGATGACGGGCTCGCCGTGCTCCATTCCATCGGCCATATGAGCCCGCCCGGCATGGCGAGCGCCTGGTTACGGAAATACATCTTCCCCGGCGCCTATTCCCCTGCACTTTCGGAGGTGTTCGAGGTGGTCGAAGGCAACAGCCTCTGGGTGACCGATCTCGAATTCCTGCGTGTCCATTATGCGACGACGCTCGCCCATTGGGGCGCGCGCTTCGAACAGAACCGCGACAAGGTGATCGCGATGTATGACGAGCGCTTCGCCCGCATGTGGGAGTTCTACCTGATCAGCGCGGAAATGATGTTCCGTACAGGCAGCCAGCTCGTTTTCCACATGCAGCTGTCGCGCTCACGCGATGCGGCGCCGATCGTCCGCGACTACATCACGGACCGACAGCGGGATTACGTCGAGAAGGAGAAGGCGCTCGACCTCACGCTTTGAGCATGGCGGCTCCATTTGCCCGCGGCCTTGACGCTTGTTGACGAGGTCCTTATTCTTTAGAATTGTTCTAAAGAAGGTTTCTTGATGCTCTCCCGGCTTTTCTCCCGTTCCAAACGTCCGTTCCTGTCCTTGAGCGAGCAGGAAATACTAGCGCTCGCCATATCCTCGGAAGAGGATGATGGCCGCATCTATCTTGCCTATGCCGATGCATTGCGTGGGAAATATCCGCATTCCGCCCGGGTTTTCGAGGATATGGCCGAGGAGGAGAGCCATCACCGCCAGGCTCTGATCGACCTGCACGTCTCCCGTTTCGGCAATCGGATCGCGCTTATCCGGCGCGAACATGTGCGCGACTTCCCGGAGCGAAAGCCGGACTGGCTGATTGCCGAGATGCCGATCGAAAAGGCGCGCGCCGAAGCGGAGGCGATGGAGGAGGCGGCGCACCGGTTTTACCTAGAGGCGGCGGCGCGCACGCGCGATGCTGCGACACGCAAGCTCCTGGGCGATCTGGCGATCGCTGAGAAGTCGCATGAATCTCTCGCCCGTCGGCTCGGCCAGGAACATACGCCCGAGGACGTGCGGCATAAGGAAGACGAGACGTCCCGCCGCCAGTTCATCCTCACCTATGTGCAACCGGGGCTCGCGGGGCTGATGGACGGCTCGGTTTCGACGCTCGCGCCCATCTTCGCCGCAGCCTTCGCCACGCAGGATACATGGCAGACCTTTCTCGTCGGTCTCTCGGCTTCCGTCGGCGCGGGTATCTCGATGGGTTTCACCGAAGCGGCCCATGATGACGGCAAGCTTTCCGGCCGCGGTTCGCCGGTCAAGCGCGGCCTTGCCTCCGGCATCATGACTGCACTCGGCGGCCTCGGCCATGCTCTGCCCTATCTCATTCCGCATTTCTGGACAGCCACGGCAACGGCAGCCGCAATCGTCTTCGTCGAGCTATGGGCGATCGCCTTTATCCAGAACCGCTATATGGAGACGCCGTTCCTGAGGGCCGCATTCCAGGTGGTGCTTGGTGGCGGCCTTGTTCTTGCCGCCGGCATCGTCATAGGGAATGCTTAGAGAGCGCAGGAGACAACGTCCGTTTGTATGTAGGCCATCGTGCCGACTGCAGAAGCCCGGGAAAGTATCAGTGGCGTCGTCCGCCGCATTCGTCCGTTAACCCTCCGTTGTCATCCTCGGGCTTGACCAGCATGAGGTGGGGTTCGTATTTCGAGCTTTGGTGAGGCTTGCGCGTGGATCCTCGGGTCAAGCCCGAGTATGACGACGGGGGAGTTTTTCGTCCTAAGGTCTTTGTCCGGCTGGGTTCCTGTGACGAGCACGGAAATTGGAAGATCGGGGCTGCCGCTTGCGGTCGCTGACACGCAACAAAAAAGGCCGCATCTCGCGGCCTTTGAGGAGGAAATCGTTCGGCGGGTCAGTTTCCGACGGAGCCGACGAGCACTTCGCCGCCATTGTCGATGGTGACCCAGCGACCGCTATGGTTCGTGGCCTGGCGCTTGAGGAAGCGGTAGGGCGTGTGTGTCCACAATCTCACGCTGTTGTCGAGATTGTCGAGAACGAAGTCGCCTTGAGCCGTGCGGACGGTGAGTACCGCATGACCCTCGCCGTCAGGCTTGCGCACCACGGTCATCAGCAGGTTGCCGGCGGAAAAGCCCTTCTGCATGAGGCGTCTGCGCTTCTCCAGCGCGAAGTCCTCGCAATCGCCCTGCGCCTTCGGATAGGACCAAACCTCGTCCCGGCCGTTAAGCTCGATATCGGTTACAGGCGCGATCTGCCGGTTGACCGAGGCATTGACCTGGCGAATGGCGGCCCAGCCGCGCGCAGTGACGCGCGGCGCCACCGTCGACTTCGAACGGACGCTGCATTCGCCCCTGTACTTTTGACAGAACTCGTAATGGCCGATCGGCTGCGACGTCACCGCCCCGGTCTGCATCCAGGGAGTGGCTCCCGCCTGTGCGGGAATTGCCGTGTTCGTTGAAATGAAAAGCGCGCACAAGGCCGCGAAACTTGCCTTAACCCCGGTCAAAGACGACATACAAATCCCCTGCAACGCGGCCGCATCCGTTCCTTCCGGACCAACTCGCGCAATCCAAAGTTGTCGACAGCTTTTCTAGGAATTTCCCCTGCGCTGCTCTAATCGTTAATAAAGAGTTAATATACTCGGATCGTCGGAGTCAATCGCCTGATTCGGACTAGTCCATCTTATGGTTAAGGGCCGCGGCTGAAGGGCGCAGAAGCCCGGCAACGCAAAGGCTTGGCCTATACCTTGCGGAGCGATATCCGGAAATCCGTTTAGGCCGGATGGGCTAGCCCGGGCACTCAGGCCTTGGTCAGCATCGCGTCGATTGCCTGTTTCAATTTGGCAATATCCTCTTCGCGGGACAACCGATGGTCGCCGTCCCGGATCAGTGTCATGACGACGTCGTCGGCCGGCATGTGCTCCATCAGCTTGAGGGCGTGCGTATAGGGGACGTCCGGATCGCGCATGCCCTGGAGGATATGAACCGGGCAGCCCGTTTCGATCGGCCCTTTCATGACCAGGTTGTTGCGGCCGTCCTCGATCAGCGCGCGGGTAAAGATGTTGGGTTCGGGGCTGTATTCCGAGGGCTCCTCGAAATACCCCCGTTCGGAGAGCGAAGACTTTTCAGCATCGGTGAGGTTGGGCTCGATGAGCTCGGCCGTGAAGTCAGGGGCGGGCGCTATCAGCACAAGACCGCTGACGCGGTCCGCCTGACCGCGGGCTCTGAGCTCCTGTAGCAGGCGTAGCGCGACCCAGGCTCCCATGGACGAACCGATCAGGATCATGCGCGTCAAGGCCGCGTGGTCGATAACGGCAAGGCTCTCCTCGAGCCATTGCGAGATCGTGCCGTCCCTGTAATCGCCGGTGGACGAGCCGTGACCGGAATAGTCGAAACGAATGCAGTCAGTACCGAGGTCGCGTGCGTGGCGCTCGACCTCGACCGCCTTCGTTCCGGTCATGTCGGATCGGTAGCCGCCGAGCCAGACGAGCGCCGGAAGGCCGGAAGGCTGCGCCGGTGGATTCTCGGTGCGGAAGATACGCATGGCGATGTTTCTCGCCCGGTCGCCCCTTCCCACTTCTATCCGCGTGATCTGGGTTTCAGCCGGCGTGGTCGACATCGCTTAGCTCCTTTGAGGCCTGTTCCGGTGGATTTCCTTCTAAAACAGATTCTTTACGCCATCGACAGAGGATGATTTTCATTGCGGGCCATGCTATTGACTCTGGAGCCGCAATTCACACATTGCCGTCAGTGACTGTTTCAAGCGCTTCTGTTTGAGATCGCGCTGACTGTTTGACCGAATATTTACTATCAATAGCTCGAGGAGAGTACGACCATTCGCAGACCCTTCAAAGCGGACGCTCCAGTCAAGGAAGGACCGCGCGCAAACAAGGAAATCCGGGTCCCCCGGGTTCAGCTTATCGATGCCGAAGGCCAGAACTCGGGCATCGTTCCGATCGATGAGGCGCTCCGCATGGCGGACGAGGCCGGTCTCGATCTGGTGGAGATTGCACCGAACTCCGATCCGCCGGTGTGCAAGATTCTCGACCTCGGCAAGCTGAAATACGCGAACCAGAAGAAAGCCGCCGAGGCGCGCAAGAAGCAGAAGATCGTCGAGATCAAGGAAATCAAGATGCGCCCCAACATCGACACCCATGATTATGAGGTGAAGATGAAGGCCATGAACCGCTTCTTCGAGGAAGGCGACAAGGTCAAGGTGACGCTGAAGTTCCGCGGCCGCGAAATGGCCCACCAGGAACTCGGCATGAAACTTCTGATGCAGGTTAAGGACGACACCCAGGAAATCGCCAAGGTGGAAGCCGAACCCAAGCTCGAAGGCCGCCAGATGATGATGGTGCTTGCGCCGAAGTGATCGCGGAACCTGATCGGACAGGATGCGCTTAGGGAAAGCCGCCCCGGGGGAGGAGTCCGTGGGGCGGCTTTCTTTTTTGGGAGGTCTTCTCCCCATTTATGTGCCTTGCTCGGACCGCCACCCATTTCCGGCCAGACGCATGGAGATCCGGTCTTCGATGCCGGCTTGCCTTTTCTTGGAGGTGCGGTTATAAGCCCCCGTCCGAACGGTCCGGCAGGGCATGCCGTGGCCGCTCTTAACGCTGGAAATGGGCTTCGTCTGCCTGTTTCGCATATCAAGAACAATGGAGTAGCAAAATGCCCAAGATGAAGACGAAATCGTCTGCCAAGAAGCGGTTCAAAATCACCGCTACCGGCAAGGTTCGAGCTGCTGCTGCTGGCAAGCGCCACGGCATGATCAAGCGGTCCAACAAGTTCATTCGCGACGCGCGCGGAACCATGGTTCTCGCTGAGCCTGATGGCAAGAAGGTCGTCAAGAACTACCTGCCTAACGGTCTTTAAGACGTCTGGCGATTTGGATTTTAAGGAGATCATGACATGGCACGTGTAAAACGCGGCGTAACCTCCCACGCCAAGCACAAGAAGACGCTCAAGGCAGCCAAGGGTTTCTACGGCCGCCGCAAGAACACCATCCGCGCCGCCAAGGCAGCGGTTGACCGTTCGAAGCAGTTCGCCTACCGCGACCGCAAGGTCAACAAGCGCAATTTCCGTGCGCTCTGGATCCAGCGCATCAACGCTGCCGTCCGCGAATTCGGCCTCACCTACGGCCGCTTCATCGACGGTCTGAACAAGGCCGGCATCGAAGTCGATCGCAAGGTACTGTCCGACATGGCGATCCATGAGCCGGCAGCATTCGGCGCTCTGGTCGAAGCTTCCAAGAAGGCGCTTGCCTATCTCAAGGATGCCGGCACGGCAAACGAGTTTGAAAGCGCTGTCCGTTAAGCCAGCGTTTTCCCAAGACCGTTTCTGAAATTGTTGGGAAACCCGCGCTGGCAGGACTGGCGCGGGTTTTTTCTTGTTCGGCGCGCGGCGCGATCCTCTCGCTGACGTGTCGTGCCGATACACGGACCGCATCGAGGCAGGACAGCCCGCATTGAGGCAGATGAGATGAGCGAACTGGAAACATTGGAACGTACCTTGCTGGCGGAGATCGAAGCCGCCGCCGACGAGGGAGCGATCGAGGCGGTACGCGTTGGCGCACTCGGCAAAAAGGGATCAATCTCGGAACTCCTGAAGACGCTCGGTTCGATGAGTGCGGAGGAGCGCCAGACCCGCGGCGCCCGCATCAACGCGCTGAAGAACACGGTGAGCGAGGCGATCTCCGCCCGGAAGGCGGAGCTCAAGGACGCGGCGATCGCTGAGCGCCTGGCGCGCGAGACGGTGGACATCAGTCTTCCCGTCCGGTCCTCGCCGGCGGAGCGCGGCCGCATCCATCCGATCAGCCAGATCGTCGATGAAATCACCGCGATTTTTGGCGATATGGGTTTCTCGCTCGCCGAGGGGCCGGATATCGAGACGGACTACTACAATTTCACGGCGCTGAATTTCCCGGAAGGCCACCCGGCCCGCGAGATGCACGACACCTTCTTCTTCGCGCCGGACGAGAAGGGTGAGCGGAAGGTGCTGCGCACGCACACCTCTCCGGTGCAGATACGCACGATGGAAGCCGAGCAGCCGCCGATCCGCATCATCATTCCCGGCAAGACCTATCGTCAGGATTCGGACGCGACCCACTCGCCGATGTTCCATCAGGTGGAAGGCCTCGTCATCGACAGGACGGCGAATGTCGCCAACATGCGGTGGGTACTCGAGGAATTCTGCAAGGCCTTCTTCGAAGTGGATCAGGTGACGATGCGCTTCCGTCCGTCCTTCTTCCCCTTCACGGAACCCTCCTTCGAGGTGGATATCCAGTGCGACCGTTCCGGCCCGATCGTAAAGTTCGGCGAAGGCAAGGACTGGATGGAGATTCTCGGTTGCGGCATGGTGCATCCGAACGTGCTTCGGGCTGGCGGCCTCGACCCGGACGAATTTCAAGGCTTCGCCTGGGGCATGGGCCTCGATCGTATCGCCATGCTGAAATACGGCATGCCGGACCTGCGCGACTTCTTCAATGCCGATGTCCGCTGGATGACCCATTACGGCTTCCGCCCGCTCGACATGCCGACGCTCTTCGGCGGCCTCTCGGCGTAACCGGCGCGGAAAATCAAGGACACAGGTGACAACATGAAGTTCACGCTCTCCTGGTTGAAGGACCATCTGGAAACCGAAGCCTCGCTCGAGGAAATCTGCGCCCGCCTGACGATGATCGGGCTGGAAGTCGAAGATGTCGACGACAAGGCGGCCTTCAAGCCGTTCGTCATTGCAAAAGTGATCTCCGCCGAGCAGCACCCGAATGCCGACAAGCTCAGAGTGCTGATGGTCGATACCGGTTCCGGCGAGCCGGTGCAGGTGGTCTGCGGCGCACCGAACGCGCGCAAAGGCCTCGTCGGCGCCTTTGCCGCGCCCGGTACCTATGTGCCCGGCATCGGTGTGACACTCTCCGTCGGCAACATTCGCGGCGTCGAAAGCCGCGGCATGATGTGCTCGGAAAAGGAGCTGGAGATCTCCGACGACCATAACGGCATCATCGATCTGCCCGAGGATGCGCCTGTAGGCGCCAGCTATGCGGATTTTGCCGGCCTCGACGATCCCGTCATCGAGATCAACCTGACACCGAACCGGCCGGATTGCACCAGCGTCCACGGCATCGCCCGCGATCTCGCGGCATCCGGTCTCGGCACCTTGAAGACGCGGCCGATGCCGTCCTTCGCCGTGGAAGGCGAGACGCCGGTCAAGGTCCGCCTCGATCTCGGCGAAGACGGGCATCTGTGCCCCGGCTTCGCGCTCCGCCTTGTGCGCGGCGTCAAGAACGGTCCGAGTCCCGCATGGATGCGCCGGCGGCTGATGGCCATCGGCTTGAGGCCGATCAATGCGCTGGTCGACATCACCAATTACCTGACCTTCGATCAGGGCCGGCCGCTTCACGTCTTCGACGCGGCAAAGGTTGCCGGCAACCTGACGGTTCGCCGTGCCAGGGAAGGTGAAAAGGTGTTGGCGCTCGATACGCGCGAATACATGCTGTCGCCCGCCAATGTGGTGATTGCCGATGAGGAAGGCGTTGAATCGATCGGCGGCATCATGGGCGGTGAGCATTCCGGCTGCGACGAGACGACGACTGACGTGCTGATCGAATCGGCGCTTTGGGATCCGATGAACATCGCCAGGACCGGCCGCACGCTCAGCATTATCACCGATGCGCGCTACCGCTTCGAACGCGGGGTCGATCCGGAATACATGGTGCCGGGCCTCGAACGCGCCACCGAACTGGTACTGGAACTCTGCGGCGGGACCGCGGCGAGGATGGACGTCGTCGGTTATGACGGCCACACGCCCAAGCGTGCAGATTTCCCCGTCAGCGAGGTGAAGCGCCTCACCGGCCTTGAGGTTTCCTCCGAGGAGAGCGTCTCCATTCTCCGGAAGCTCGGCTTCGGCGTCGAGGGCTCCGGCGAACGCCTGACGGTGAAGGTGCCTTCCTGGCGGCCGGACATCGATGGCAAGGCGGACCTCGTCGAGGAAGTGATGCGCATCCATGGAGTCGACAATATCGTTGCCGCCCCGCTTGCGAGCCATAATGCGGTCAACGGCAGGATCCTGACGGTGCTGCAGATCCGCACACGCCAGGCGAGGCGTGCTCTCGCGAGCCGCGGCATGCTCGAGGCGGTTACATGGTCCTTCATCCCCCAAGAGCATGCGAAGCTCTTCGGGGGCGGCCAGCCGGAACTCAAGCTTGCCAATCCGATCGCCGCCGACATGTCGGACATGCGGCCGTCGTTGCTGCCGGGTCTTCTGGCCGCGGCGCAGCGCAACGCCGACAAAGGCCATGGGGATGTTGCGATCTTCGAGGTATCCGGTACCTATGAGGGCGACACGCCCGGGGCGCAGCGCCGCGTCGCCGGCGGCGTGCGTCGCGGCACAGCCTCGCTCAACGGCGCCGGCCGGCTCTGGTCCAATTCGATGAAGGGCGGCGGCAAGCCGGTCGATGTCTTCGATGCGAAGGCCGATGCGATCGCCGTGCTCGAAGCCTGCGGCGTGCCGATGGCTAATGTCCAGTTCGAAGCCGGTGGCCCGGCCTGGTACCATCCCGGCCGCTCGGCGACGATCAAGCTCGGACCGAAAATCGTCCTCGGCGCTTTCGGAGAATTCCATCCGAAGACCCTCGACGTCCTTGATGTCTCCGGCCCGCTTTCAGGCTTCGAAGTCTATATCGATGCCATGCCCGAGCCGAAAAGGAAGGCGACCCGCACCAAGCAAGCGCTGGAGCTCTCAGCCTTCCAGGCAGTCAAGCGCGACTTCGCTTTCGTGGTTGACCGGGACGTCGAAGCCGCCGCGATCGTCCGCGCCGCCACCGGCGCCGACCGGAAGCTGGTGACCTCCGTCAACGTCTTCGACGTCTTCGAAGGCGCATCCCTCGGCGAGGGCAAGAAATCGGTGGCGATCGAGGTGACGATTCAGCCGGTCGAGCGCACGCTGACGGATGAGGACTTCGAGGCGTTGACCGCGCGCATCGTGGCCAATGTCGCGAAGAGCACCGGCGGCGTACTGCGCGCTTGATTAGCAAGGCCCTGGCCGCCTCGCGATGCGATGCCTCTCAGCCCTTTGCCCTTCTCTTCGGGGGGCAGAGGCGGCGGGGCACAGCCCAGCAGGCGGGGAGAAGGTGGCGGCAGCCGGATGCGGGGCCGCTTCGCCGCTCGGACGCGACCCACAGCGCCTTGCGTCTTATCAGACGCACAAAGGTCGCTGTAGCACTTTGATCTGCTGCATGTTTTTGTCCTTCAATCGGATACGATCAAAGGAAATATGCAGGAACTAACCGTGACGGTGCCAGACCTTGTTGACGATCAGCCACCGGCCGTCGACCTTCAGCAAGGACAGATAGTCGGAATAGCGCGCGCCGGCAAATTCATCGATCACCTTCACGCTGGCGATATCGCCTGTCATGTCGACCATCTCCACTTCCATGAGCGGTTGCGCATCCGGAGGCGCCGCGCCTTCTTTTGTGACCGCGGCAATGAAAGCGTCGCGTGTCATCCACTCGACGGCCCCGCCGGAAGTGCCGACGACCGATGCGTTCGGATGGAAGGCCTTTCGCAACGCTCCCTCGTTCGCGAAGGCCATGCCGTCGACATAGAGATGGACGACCGCGCTGATGGCCTGCTCCTCGGACATATGAGTTCCTCCTTCCCGGAGCGGCTGGTATTCGCAAAGTCTCGCCCCGAGTGCCGCTCCGATTACGGCCGAGACGGACATCGCGATAAACTTAGGGCATCGCAACGGAATTGCGATGCCCTCCAGCTCCCTGAGCTCCGCTTGCCGCCGCTTACCTGTTCGTCAGGGCAAGCGATGCGTCCGTGTAGCGTCGGCCGGCGACGCGTTCCGGAGAAAGCGCTTCGCCGATTTCTGCGCGTTCGCCTTCTGTGAGGACGATCCCGGCGGCGGCCACGTTCTGCTCCAGATGCTCGATCCTGCGCGCCCCGGGAATCGGCACGATGTCCTCGCCCTGATTGACGACCCAGGCGAGTGCAAGCTGGGCAGCGGTCACCTCTCTTGCCGAGGCGAGCCTTTCGAGCGTGCCGATTAGCGCCGCATTGGCCTCGAAATTCTCCTGCTGAAAGCGCGGCAGAGATCGCCGGAAATCGTCGGCAGCGAGATCCTCGAGCCTGCGGATCGCACCCGTCAGCATGCCGCGCCCCAGCGGGCTGTAAGGAACGAAGCCGATGCCGAGCTCGCGGCAGGTGGCGAGAACCTCCTGTTCCGGATCACGCGACCAGAGTGAGTACTCGCTCTGTACGGCCGCGATCGGGTGCACGGAATGGGCGCGGCGGATGGTGGCGGCGCTCGCCTCGGAAAGTCCGAGGGCGCGCACCTTGCCTTCTTTCACCAGCTCGGCCATTGCGCCGACCGTTTCCTCGATCGGTACGGCCGGGTCGACGCGGTGTTGGTAATAGAGATCGATGATATCGATGCCGAGTCTCCCAAGGGATGCCTCTGCAACGGCTTTCGCATTTTCCGGCCGGCCGTCGACGCCCCTGATCGCTCGAGTGGCGGGCTTGCCCGGTTCGATTCGAAAGCCGAATTTGGTGGCGATTACGACCTGATCGCGCCGGTCTTTCAGCGCTTTGCCGATCAGCTTCTCGTTCTCGTAGGGGCCGTAGACCTCCGCCGTGTCGAAGAAGTTGACGCCGAGTTCAACGGCGCGATGAAGCGTGCGGATCGATTGGTTTTCGTCTGCTTCGCCATAGGCGAAGCTCATTCCCATGCAACCGAGGCCGACGGTCGAAACGGTGAGTTCGTTGCCAAGCTTGCGGTATTTCATCGGATTTCCTTTCGGGCTGAACGCGCGGCCTGCGGATCACGCACGGCGTTCCACGAAGATATTGGGCGTAATGAAAACGTCGCCCGATGAGGGCGCTGCGACAAATGGAAGATAGGGGCATCACAGCCGGTTGAAAATCTCTGTCAATTCTCACGGGTTGTTCTATGATTTCGATCAATGAACCGCACTCAGCTTTCCCAACTGGCCGTCCTTTCCGCCGTCGCCGCGCATGGCAGTTTCCGCGGAGCGGCAAAAGAACTCGGCATCGCGCCGTCGGCCGTCAGTCATGCCGTAAGCAGTCTCGAAGCAAGCCTCGGCGTACGCCTGCTTGCCCGCACGACGCGCAGCGTTGCAGCGACGGAGGAGGGAGGACGCCTTCTGGAGCGGCTACAACCGGCGCTCGACGAGATTGCCCACGCGCTTTTGCGAGCGGCCGAGGCCCGTGATCGGCCGGCCGGAAACCTGCGCATCACTGCGCCGCGCTTTGCCGCCGACCTCATTCTCGCGCCGCGCCTCGGTGATTTTCTCGGCACCTATCCGGACATCGTCCTCGAAATCGCCAATGAGGACGGCTTCACCAATATTGTCGAAGAGGGCTATGACGCCGGAATCAGGCTCGGAGAAAGCCTGGAGGCGGACATGATCGCGGTGAAGGTCGGCCCGGAGCTGAAAAGTGCGGTCGTCGCGGCGCCCTCCTATTTCGAGCGCTTCCCGACGCCCCGCCACCCGCGCGATCTGGCGGCCCATCGCTGCATCCGCCGGCGCTTCTCCAACGGCACCATTTATCGCTGGGAATTCGAGAAGGGCGGGGAGGAACTGACCGTTTCGGTGAGCGGTCCGCTGATTCTGGGCGAAGACCGGCCGATCATAACGGCTGCGCTCGGCGGTGCGGGGCTCGCCTATCTGTTCGAACCGCGCGTCAGCGCTCTTCTGGTGGAAGGCAGGCTTATCCGGGTGCTCGAGGACTGGTGCGCGCCCTATGCCGGTCCTTTCCTTTACTATCCAACGCGCCGTCTGATGCGCCCGGCGCTTCGGGCGTTCATCGATTTCTTCCGGCAAAGCGGCTAGTCAGGAAAGCGGCAGCCGGCGCTTTCGCCGGCTGCCCGCGAATATCACGCGGCCTTTTTGTTCGCCTGCGCCGTCGCGATTTTCGTCAGGTCCTCGTCCGTGACGACTTCCTCCTTCAGCGTTGCGTCGAGGAGCGACACTGCGTCCTTGAGGCCGATGGTCTTTGCCCAGGTCTTCAGGGTGCCGTAACGTGAGATCTCATAATGCTCTACCGCCTGGGCGGAGGAGATGAGTCCGGCATCCAGCGCGGGCGTGCCTTTGAATTCCTCCATGATTTCTTCGCCCTCGGCGACGATGCCCTCGATCGCGTCGCAGGTCTTACCCTGGGCGCGCTTGCCGATCAGTTCGAAGACCTGCTGCAGCCGTTCGACATGTGTCTCGGTCTGTTCCTTATGCTTCTCGAACGCCGCCTTCAGCTCCGGGGCCTGCGCCGCCCGCGCCATTTTCGGCAGAGCTTTAAGGATCTTCCGCTCGGCATAGTACATGTCCTTGAGCGTGTCGTGGAACAGGTCTTCCAGTGTCTTTTCTTTTGCCATTATCGTTTCCTTCCTCGTCTAAATCGTGTTGCCTTCGACCCGCAAACAACAGCAAACGGCGAAGATTTGTTCCTCGCGAGTGCAAAAAGCGCGTCTGACGGGCTACTTTCACCGCTCGGTTGCAGCGGGTCGGGTGATCTCATCCGAACGGAAATCGGGTGGTTGCGGTCAGGCTCATCGGGCAATGCTCCCGTCGTCAACAAAATGAGACGGAGAAGAACGATGCCGAGACTTGAAGGAAAGACCGCAATCATTACCGGGGCAAGCTCCGGTATCGGCCGCGCCGCCGCGCTGCTCTTTGCACGCGAGGGGGCAAAGGTCGTCGTAACGGCGCGAAATGAGAATGCGCTTGCGGCGCTCGCCGAGGAGATCGCGGCGATCGGCGGCGAAGCGGCGATTCTTGCCGGCGACGTGCGGGACGAATCCCTGCATGAGGCGCTGACCAAGCTGGCGGTGCGGCGCTTCGGCGGTCTCGATGCCGCCTTCAACAATGCCGGCGTCCTCGGTGCGATGGGAGAGATATCTTCGATCTCGGCCGAGGGTTGGCGCGAGACGCTCGACACCAATCTCACGAGCGCCTTTCTGGCAGCAAAATACCAGGTCCCGGCAATTGCCGCCGGCGGCGGCGGCTCGATCACCTTCACCTCCAGTTTTGTCGGCCACACAGCAGGCTTTGCGGGGGTTGCCGCCTATGCGGCAAGCAAAGCCGGGCTGATCGGTCTGGTACAGTCGCTGGCGGTCGAACTCGGCGCGCGCGGCATTCGCGTAAACGCGCTGCTTCCCGGCGGCACAGACACCCCCGCTAATTTCGCGAATCTGCCAGGAGCGGCGCCGGAGACGCGCGGTTTCGTGGAAGGGCTGCACGCATTGAAGCGCATCGCGCGGCCGGAGGAAATCGCCGAAGCCGCCCTTTACCTCGCCTCCGACGGTGCTAGCTTTGTGACCGGCTCCGCGCTTCTGGCCGATGGCGGAGCCTCGGTGACGAGGGTGTGAGAGCAACCCAGAGGCGTCGAAGGCGATGAGCGCATGAAAAAACCCGGATCCATGAAATCCCTCGAAGATCTCGGGCGCGTGCGCCTTTCGAAAAACTTCTTCCTCCGCGATTTTCTTCACTCGGAGATTGCGGAGTTCTACCGGATCCCGAACATCCCCGACGATCCGGAACTGGCGATCGAGGCCGGCCGGAGGCTCTGTGAAGAGCTTCTGGAGCCGCTGGAGGCGACCTTCGGCAGGCTGCATATCCGCTCGGCCTATCGCAATCGCGCCGTGAACGCCTTCGGCAATGCGAACAAACTCAATTGCTCCACCAATGCGGCAACGGCCGCCGATCATATCTGGGACATGCGCGATGCTGACGGCTGCATGGGAGCGACCGCCTGCATCGCCATTCCCTGGGTCTGGGACCGGGCGCAGGAGGGAGGCGGCTGGCAAAGCCTGGCCTGGTGGATCCACGATCACCTTCCATACGCCTCCCTCTGCTTTTTTCCGAAGCTTTGGGCCCTCAATATCCAGTGGCACGAAAGGCCGCGTCGGACGATCAGGAGCTACGCCGAGCCGCGCGGGCTGCTGACGAAGCCCGGCATGGCCAACCACGAAGGCAGTCATGCGCAGCTTTACCCGGGGTTCCCGGCGCTTGTGAAGGTGGACTGGTGGTGACGTCCTCCACGCCTTCTATTCGCTCACCTCGTTCAGCCGTCTTATCGCTTCGCCGGAAAGCTTGATCTCCGCAGACCTTACAAGGCTTCCCAGTTGGTCGAGGTTGGTGGCGCTGGCAATCGGTGCTGTGACGCCTTCGCGGGCGATGATCCAGGCGAGCGCAATTTCAGCCTGCTTCGCGCCGGTTTCCCCGGCGATTTCATCCAGCACTCCAAGGATACGCATGCCGCGCCCATCGAGATATTTTTCGACGCCGCCGCCGCGAGCGGAGCCCTCCAGATCCTTGTGCGAGCGGTACTTGCCGGAAAGAAAGCCTCTCGCAAGACTGAAATAGGTGATGACGCCGATCTCCTCTTCGATGCAGAGGTTGCGCAGAGCGCCGTCGTAGGAAGCGCGATCATAGAGATTGTACTCGGGCTGCAGCACGTCGTAGCGGGGCAGGTCCTTCGCTGCCGCGACCTGGAGTGCGTCGCGCATCTGCTCTGCATCGAGATTGGAGGCGCCTATCGCCCGCACCTTGCCCTGCGAGCGAAGCGTGTCGTAGGCGGCGAGCGTCTCCTCGTATGGCGTGTCGGGGTCCGGCCAATGTGACAGGTAGAGATCGATATAGTCGGTCTTCAGGCGCCTCAGTGAATCCTCGACCGCCTGCATGATCCAGCGCCGCGAGAGACCCTTGCGTTCCGGTCCGAGTTCCGAGCCGACCTTGGTGACGATGACGGCGCTATCGCGCGGGCGTCCCGATTGTTTCAACCATCTGCCGATGACCGCCTCCGATTCGCCGCCGCTGTTGCCCGGCACCCAGGAGGAATAGACGTCGGCCGTGTCGATGGCATTGAAACCGGCATCGAAGAAGGCGTCGAGAAGCGCGAAGGAGGTTTTCTCATCCGCGGTCCAGCCGAAGACATTGCCGCCGAAGACCAGCGGGGCAATCGAAAGACCTGTACGGCCAAGTCTGCGCATTTCCATGGTTTCACTCCATGTGGTTGGATGAAGACGAGCTGCGATCGGGAGGGTTGCGGCAAAAACATAGGCCAGCTTCCGGTCGAAAGACACCTTCGTCCGCGGTTTTTCTGGGCTAACTGCGGCTTGCTAGGTACGTACCTCGCGGATAGTGTCGGCACAGCTCGGGACCCAAGGGAATGCCGCGTCCTCGTGTCGCGTAGGAAAAGGAGACTGCCAAATGCTGCGTTTCGGAATTTTGTCGACAGCCAAGATCGGCCGTGAACTCGTCGTACCCGCCATTCAGGACGCCGAGAACTGTGTCGTCACCGCGATCGCAAGCCGCGATCTCGCCAAGGCACGGGCCATGGCCGACCGCTTCTCCGTGCCGCATGCTTTCGGCTCCTATGAGGAGATGCTCGCCTCCGATACGATCGACGCCGTCTATATTCCGTTGCCGACGTCACAGCATGTCGAATGGGCGATCAAGGCGGCGGATGCCGGAAAGCATGTGCTCTGCGAGAAACCGCTGGCGCTGAAAGCCGAAGAGATCGATGCCGTGATCGCAGCGCGGGAGCGCAACAAGGTGCTGATCTCGGAAGCCTATATGGTGACCTACAGCCCCGTCTGGCGGAAGGTGCGCGCGCTCCTCGCCGATGGCGCGATCGGCCGGCTCAGGCATGTCCAGGGCGCCTTCACTTATTATAACAGGGATCCGGGCAACATGCGCAACGTCCCGGCGCTTGGCGGCGGCGGCCTGCCGGATATCGGTGTTTATCCGGCGATCTCGACCCGTTTCACGACCGGCAGGGAACCGTTGCGCGTGCAGGCCACCACCGAGCGCGATCCGGAGTTCGGCACCGACATTTATTCGAGCGTTCGTGCTGATTTCGGCGATTTCGAACTCAGCTTCTACATATCCACGCAGCTCGCCGCCCGCCAGGTGATGGTCTTTCACGGCGACAAGGGGTACATCGAAGTGAAGTCTCCCTTCAATGCTGATCGCTACGGCCGTGAGGAGGTGGAACTGACCAATCAGAACCACGGTCAATCGCAGCTTTTCCGGTTCCAGGATGCGCGCCAGTACAAGCTTGAGGCCGAAGCTTTCTCGCGCGCTGCGAAAGGGGAGCCGGAAGAAGTGGTGACGCTGGAAAGTTCACGCCTCAACCAGAAATTCATAGACGCGATCTATCGGGCCAGCGAAAGGGACGGCTGGGAGCCGGTCTGAGCCCACGCAAGATGAGCCCGGCGCACATGGCGCCGGGCCATTCTTTCATGCAGCCTGGAACAGCCGCGCCTGCGACGCTCCCCGCATCTTGAAAAACAGGAAGTCGGCGACGCCGACCATGGCCATGGCGATCAGCGCTATTCCGGCGATGGTCAGCGCCGAATGGGCCGATGCAAGAATGGCGAGGCTGGCGATCTGCCAGAGGACGTCGCCGGCAATGCTGATCCGGGTTGCGATCGTGTTCGGTCCTCCTTTTCTGGCCGCAGCCAGATGGAAGGCACCCCAGGCGAGGAGCCCTGCGCCGAGTGCCATAATCACTTCGGGCGGAAGCCCGGGGCTGGCAAGTGCGGCTACGGGGGCGGCGGCGACGATCAGAACCGATCCGGCGATCAGCGAGAAAATCCCGTCGGCGAGGAATGCTTTGTTGAGGAGTGGGCGGTTGGAAAGATCGAGCATGTCTGTTCTCCATCGGTTGTCGATGGGCAGATGCTGAACCGTCGGGGTCATTAAACCAATTACCTCTGAGGTAATGGATTCTGGGCCATGTTCGGGCGAGTCTGCCGGTGCAACAGAGAGGACATCTATGGAATTCGGCAGCCGTCTGAAGGAATGGCGAGGACATCGCCGCATGAGCCAGCTTGATCTCGCGAACGCTGCGGGAATTTCCGCGCGCCACCTCTCGTTTCTCGAGACGGGCCGCTCAAAGCCGACGGAGGGAATGATCCTGAGGCTCGCCTCTGTCCTCGACGTTCCCGCGCGCGAACAGGGCACGCTCTTCACCGCCGCGGGATATCGGCCGCGCGTTTCCACGAAGGCCGCAGCGGGACTTGATGCGATGCCGCCGGCCGTCGCCCAGGCCATCAGGCTTATGCTGGATCGGCACCAACCTTATCCCGGACTGGTTTTCGATCATCACTATACGGTGCTGCTGATCAATCCGGCTTTCGAAGCACTTGTCGATGCCACCGGGGTTCCGTTCAAGCCGGGGGAGAACTTTCTCGACGGTTTTCTCGGCGCAGAAAGCGTCCGCGGCCTCGTCATGAACTGGGAAGCCGCCGCGGCCGATCTCGTTCATCGGGTGCGCATGGAAGCGTGGCTGCAGGGGCCGCGCAGTCCCTTGCAGCGAAGGCTGGACAGGCTGGTTGCCGATCCGGCCGTCGGAAAGGCGATCGAGAACTTCCCCACGACAGACCGCTTGCCGGTGCTGCCGATTGAACTGCGCCTCGGCGATACGGAGCTCAGCTTCATTACGACTCTCTCGACCTTCGGCTCGGCTCAGGATGCGCTGGTGGAGGGGGTTCTGATCGAATCCTTCTTTCCGGCCGACGATGCGACCCGGCGCTTCTTCGGGCAGAGCGGGCGCGACGTCCAATAGAGCGCCCAGGAGCAGGGACGACTCGGTGATCCGCTGTGCTACGATGTAGAAAAACGCCGGATAGCAGCGCCTTGCTGCTGATCTTCTCCGCACTGTCGGCTACAAGTGACGCATGACTTCGTTCTTTGATTCCGAATCTCCGTCCAACGTCGCCGAATATTCGGTGTCAGAGCTGTCCGGCTCGATCAAGCGCACGATCGAGCAGACCTTCGAGCACGTCCGCGTGCGCGGCGAGATTTCCGGCTATCGCGGCCCCCATTCCTCGGGTCACGCCTATTTCACCTTGAAGGACGATCGCGCCCGCATCGACGCGGTGGTCTGGAAGGGCACCTTCGCGCGGCTGAAGTTCAGGCCGGAGGAGGGGATGGAGGTTATCGCTACCGGCAGAGTCACCACTTTTCCGGGGTCATCCAAGTATCAGGTCGTCATCGATGCGCTGGAGCCGGCCGGCGCCGGGGCGCTGATGGCGCTCATCGAGGAACGCAAGCGCAAGCTTGCGGCAGAGGGCCTTTTCGATGCCGGCCGCAAGCGGCCTCTGCCCTTCATGCCCAAGGTCATCGGCGTCGTGACCTCGCCGACGGGTGCTGTGATCCGCGACATTTTGCACCGGATCGCCGACCGGTTCCCGGTCCATGTTCTCGTCTGGCCGGTGCGCGTGCAAGGCGATGGCGCCTGCGAGGAGATCGTGGCCGCGATCGAAGGTTTCAACGCGCTGCAGCCCGGCGGCCCGATCGCTCGACCGGACGTGCTGATCGTTGCGCGCGGCGGCGGCAGCCTCGAGGATCTCTGGTGTTTCAACGACGAGGCCATGGTGCGTGCAGCGGCCGGCTCCGCCATCCCGCTGATTTCGGCCGTGGGCCACGAGACGGACTGGACGCTGATCGACCATGCGGCCGACCAACGGGCGCCCACGCCGACGGGTGCGGCCGAAATGGCGGTTCCCGTGAAGGCTGATCTCGAGGCCCAGCTTGCCAGTCTCTCCGCCCGGCTCAAGGGCGCAGCAGTGCGGCAGATGGATAACCGCCGCCAGACGCTGCGTTCGCTGGCGCGGGCGCTACCCTCGCTCGATCAACTGCTCGCCTTGCCACGGCGGCGCTTCGACGAGGCGGCCGCCGGCCTCGGTCGTGGCCTGCAGATGAACACCGCCAACAAACGGCGGAGCTTCGAACGGAGCGCGGCCCATCTCCGGCCTGACCTTCTGACGGCGAGGATCGTCGATCGCCGCCAGCGCGTCGTGGACGCCGTCAACCGGGCCGAACGCATCGTCGAGCGTCAGGTTCATCGTGGCGCCGCGCGCGTCGCGTCTGCCGACGCCTCGCTTCGCGCTCTGCCCTCACGACTGATCGGCCAGGTTCATCGCGCTTCGGACCGCGTCTCCGCCATGAGCCGGCGTGCCGATGCGGCGATCGCCGCCGATTTGCGCAGGCTGAAAAGCGCGGTCGCGGCCCAGGATCGCGTGCTGCAGTCGCTCTCCTATCGCAATGTCCTGCAACGCGGCTTCGCGCTGGTGCGCGATGCAGCAGGCGAGCCGGTGAAACAGGCGGCTGCCGTGCATTCCGGAATGGCGCTGTCGGTAGAATTTGCCGACGGCCGCGTTGCCGCCGTAGCGGGCGAGGACGGTACTCCTTCCCAGGCGCCGAAAAAACGACCGGCACGAGCGGGCGAGCCGACGAAGCAGGGCAGCCTCTTCTGATGCGGATACTCCTGGTGCTTGCCCACCCGCTCGAGAATAGCTTTGCGGCAAGCGTCGCCAGAACAGCCAAGGAGAGCCTGGAGGCGAAAGGCCACACGGTTGATCTGCTCGATCTGTATCGAGACGGCTTCGATCCGAGGCTGACCGTTGCTGAACGCGGCAGCTATTTCGACGAGCGCTACGACTCCTCGGAGGTCTCCGTCTGGGTCGACCGACTCAAGGCCGCGGACGGGCTCATGCTCGTCTTTCCACAATGGTGGTTCAATTTCCCGGCGATCCTCAAAGGTTTCTTCGATCGTGTCTTCGCTCCCGGGGTCGCTTTCGACCATGATCGCGCAGGCGGCCGTATCATGCCGCGGCTCGGCAACATCAAGCTATTCTGGGCGCTGACCAGTACCGGGTCCCCCTGGTGGGTCGTGCATCTCTACATGGGAAATCCGGTGCGGCGCCTGCTGAAGCGCGGCATCGCCGCCTTCTGCGGCAAGGGGCTCGACTTCCGCATGATCGCTCTGCACGACATGGATCGGGTGACTGAAGCGAAGCGGAAACGCCATCTCGAGCGGGTGAGAGCGCTGGTGAGCCGGATCTGACCGGCCACCCTATTCGAATACCGCGAGGAAATTCCTGAGCAGCGCGTTCATGGCGTCCCGCTCATCCGGCTCGAGGCTCGCGACGAGGCGCTGTTGGTTGGCGACATGGGCGGTGACCGCCGCATCGACGCGTTTCAACCCCTCTGGCGTAAGCGCGATAATGACGCCGCGCCGGTCTTCCGGGTTGTCCAGACGTTCGACCAGCCCGGCCTTTTCGAGTTGGTCGATGCGGTTGGTCATGGTCCCGGAGGTGACCATCGTGGCCGACAGCAGGTCGCCCGGCGAAAGCCGGAAAGGCGGGCCGGAGCGCCGAAGCGTTGCGAGCACGTCGAAACTCGCGGAGTTCAGGCCATGCTCGGTGAGCGTGCTGTCGATCTCACGCGCCAGATGAGCCCGAAGCCGCGACAGGCGACCGAGCAGGCCCATGGCCACTACGTCGAGGTCGGGCCGCTCTCGGCGCCATTGCGCCAGAATTTTGTCGACGTGATCCATTTCCGTCCGCATCGGAGATAACGAGTGTTTTCTTCCTTCGCCGCTCTAACGTCCGGGTATCTTGACGTCAAGATAAATCAGTGTAGCATCGCGTATCTTGATGTCGAGATTGTTGAGGTAAAGATATGAGCGGGCGCCGCACCGATATTATGCTCACGGCCGTAGCTCCGGCGATTTGGGGCAGCACCTATCTCGTAACGACGGAATTCCTGCCCGCGGGCTATCCGCTGCACGTCGCGATGCTGAGGGCGCTTCCGGCGGGCCTGCTGCTGTTGATCATCGTCCGGCGCATGCCGAAGGGAGTCTGGTGGCTGCGCGCCTTTCTGCTCGGCGCCCTCAACTTCTCTTTCTTCTGGGCGATGCTTTTCGTGTCCGCCTACCGCCTGCCGGGCGGCGTAGCGGCGACCGTCGGTGCCGTTCAGCCGTTGATCGTTGTGGTCCTGTCGCGGGTCATCCTCGGCTCACCGATAAGGCGTCTGAGCGTCATCGCAGGCGCCGCGGGTCTGGCCGGCGTTGCGCTTCTGGTGCTGACGCCGAAAGCCGCGCTCGACCCGATCGGCGTTGCGGCCGGCCTCGCAGGCACCGTATCGATGGCTTTCGGAACGGTGCTGAGCCGTCACTGGACGCCGCCGGTCTCGCCGCTCACCTTCACCGCCTGGCAATTGGCGGCGGGAGGCCTGCTTCTGGTGCCCGTGGCCCTCTTCTTCGAGCCCGCCTTGCCGCCGCTCACCGCCGAAAACCTTCTCGGCTTCGCCTATCTCGGCCTGATCGGCGCAGCCTTCACCTATCTGCTCTGGTTCCGCGGACTGTCGCGGCTCGAGCCCTCTCAGGTCTCGCCGCTCGGCTTCTTAAGCCCGGTCGTGGCGATCCTGCTCGGCTGGGGCATACTTGATCAACAACTCGTCACCGTGCAGGTGGTTGGCATCGCAATCGTCTTCGCAAGCGTGTGGATGAGCCAGCAGGCGCAGATGGGGCATCGGGCGTTGCCGATGCGTGCGTAGCGGATACGGCACCGAGTTTGCCGGCTGTCCCTTCTCCCCGCAGGTCTCGGCAGCGGAGTGAGGGTGCCGCCATTCCGTAAAGCGATCACGCTCGCCCTTGCGCTTGACGGGCAAGCGCTTCACATTGCCGAAAAATCACGCGAGAAGCACTGCCCTTCATGACCGGACACCTTACGTCGGCGCATTATTCCGACCTCCTCCGTTTCGCCAGGCGCCAGACCCGGCGCGCGGCCGACGCGGAGGATCTGCTGCAGGAGGCGCTGATCGTGGCGCTCAGGGCGCGGCGGTTACCGGTCGGCGAAAATCGAGCCTGGTTTCGCGGCGTCATCCGTAATCTGGCCACGATGCAGGCGCGAACGGCAGCACGCCGTATTCGGCGCGAGCAGCAGATGCCCTTGCCGGATTCAGAGGATGATGTGGCTGTGAGCGATGTGCTGGCCTTTGCAGCCACGCTTACGCCCCGCCTCCGGATCGTGATGCTGCTCGCAATAGCAGGCCACAACCGGCCTGAGATTCGCCATCTCCTCAGAATCTCCGATGAGGCGCTGCGCCAGCGCATCCTGATGCTTCGGCGCGCCTGGCGTGACGCTGACCGCGCCGACGCGAATCCGGGAATGATCGGCCTGAACTGCCTGCTGGAGAACGGCCGGATCCGTCAGGCGCTGCTGCCGATGACGCGCGGCAACCGCGCCGCGTTTGCCAGCCACGATCCGGACGGCCATCTCTTCGCGATTAATTTTTCTCCCCGCACTCCTCACGAAACGGCAGCCGGC
Organism: Sinorhizobium medicae; assembly: GCF_007827695.1. Lineage (GTDB taxonomy): Bacteria > Pseudomonadota > Alphaproteobacteria > Rhizobiales > Rhizobiaceae > Sinorhizobium > Sinorhizobium medicae. The sequence goes on from NZ_VITA01000005.1 coordinate 204,611, forward strand.
GGCAACAAGCCTGTGTACAAACAGAAGGGAGCAATCAATGCTATCTAAAACACGCATCGGAAACATCTGCTACTACGTCTCGGACATCGCCCGCACCGAGGCATTCTATCGCGATGTGCTGGGTCTCGACGTTCAGCGCATGGGCGATGACGGTGCCGGCAACGACTGGCTGATGGCGAGCATCGAGAACAATGTCGATCTGATTTTCTTCGTCGCGGAAAGCAAACCCGGCAATACGCCGATCGTCGTCTTCGATCTCGCCGAGGGTGGCATCGACGATGTCGTAGGTGGTCTTGCCGAAAAAGGAACAACGATCGTTACACCGGTAAGCCATGCGCCCGGCGGCTGGTCCGCCGAATTCGCTGATCCGGATGGACACGTCCTGTCGCTCTACCAGTCGGCGGAGACGCCACGGCGGAGGGCAGCCAAGGGTTGATGCGGCTTGGAGCACTTCCAGCGTATGGCGCCTCGTCCGGAAGTGAATAGTCTTAAAAGGTGAGGGCGGCACTTCTCCCCGTCGGAACGGGGAGAAGTGCCGGCAGGCGGATGAGGGGCGGCTTCGGCAGATTCAGGCCCACTCGCCCTTGCGCATGACGGGCACACGGCCGCCGTCGGCGCGTACGCCGTCGATGTCGACCTCACCGGAACCGATCATCCAGTCGATGTGGATCAGGCTCGCATTGCCGCCCTGGGCGCGGATCTGCTCCTGGCTGAGGCTCGCCCCGTCGAGGAAACACTTCGAATAGCACTGGCCAAGCGCGATGTGGCAGGAGGCATTCTCGTCGAAGAGGGTGTTGTAGAAGAGGATGCCGCTTGCCGAGATCGGCGAGGAATGCGGCACAAGCGCCACCTCGCCGAGGCGGCGGGCGCCCTCGTCCGTATCGAGCACCTTGTTCAGAACCTCTTCGCCGCGCGCGGCCTTGGCCTCGACGATACGGCCGCCTTCGAAACGCACCTGAATATTGTCGATCAGCGTGCCCTGATGGGAGAGCGGCTTGGTGCTCGACACATGGCCTTCGACGCGCAGCGCGTGCGGCGTGGTGAAGACCTCTTCGGTCGGGATGTTCGGATTGCAGGTGATGCCGTTCTTGGCGACCGAGGCGCCGCCATGCCACTCGTGGCCGTCCGCCAATCCGATGGTCAGGTTGGTGCCGGGTCCCGTGAAGTGGAGGGCGGCGAAACGTTCCTCGTTGAGCCAGTTCGAGCGCTGGTGCAGATTGGCGTTGTGCTCCTTCCAGGCGGCGATCGGATCGTCGACGTCGACCCGCGATGCGGCGAAGATGGCGTTTGCCAGCTTTTCCACCGCAACCGCTTCGGGATCGTCCGGGAACATCTGCTTCGCCCAGGAGGGGTTCGGATAGGAGACGATGTTCCAGTTGATGTCGAAGTTTGATATCTTCTCCAGCGCCGGCTTGTAGGCGATCGAGTTCGCCTTGTTGGCGCGCGCGACCTTCGTCGGATCCTGAGCCGAAAGCAGCATCGGATTGTCGCCGGCGATGGCAAGGCGCGCAGCGCCACCGGCATAGGCTCTGGCCATCCCCTCGTAAAGCCAGTCGCTGGCGCGGTCGAAACTCTCGTCCGGCGCATGGGCATAGCGGGCGAGAGTCGTTTCCTCGTCGGCGTAGAAGGTCGTCACCAGTCCGGCCCCCGCCTTATAGGCATGCTTGGTGATGAGCCGGACGAGCGGCAGCGCCGCGATCGGCGCGGTCATCACCAGATCCTGGCCCTTCTGCAATTGCAGGCCGATCTTGATGGCGACCTCGGCGAGCTTTTCGAGCTTGACCGGATCGACAGGGTTTTTCACGGATTGGAGGGGGGCGTTCATGGCGGCTCCTGGTCGTCTGCTTGCGGATATTATGCGGTTTTAGACCGGTTCCGCCGAAAACAGAAGCGCCTTCAGGCCGCTGCCCTTTCGGTCTTGAGCAACGCCGCCTCGTGCTTTTCGAGGAAGGCTGTCAGCCTTTGCGGGTAATCCTCGGCGACCGCTGCTTTCACGCTCGGCCTTTCGGCCAGCACCTCGCGCCAGGCGGTGACGCGCGGCAGGCCGTCGAAGATGCGGTGATCGGAAATCCTGTCGAACACGTCGAAATAGCGGAAGATCGGCGCGAAGACTGCGTCCACGAGGCTGAAGGCGCCGCCGGAAAAATAGGGGCCGCTGTCGAGTTCCGCCTCGACGGTGGCAAATTTCATCTCGAGCATTCTGCGCTTTTCTTCAAGCGTGCCGCCGTCCCGCGTGGTCTCATAAACCCAGAGGTCGGAGAGGATTGCGGAGCCGAACTCCATCCAGCCGCGATGGCGCGCCCGCGCCAGCGGATCGGAGGGGTGCAGCTTCGGCCCGGCCTGCGTCTCCTCCAGATATTCGCAAATGACGGTACTCTCGAAGAGGATCGCTTCGCCGCCATCCCGTGGAATACGCAGAAGCGGCACCTTCCCAAGCGGCGAGATCTTCAGGAACCAGTCGGGCTTCTTGGCGAGATCGATATCGACGCGTTCGAAGGGCACGTCTTTTTCGCGGAGCGCGATCGCGGCGCGTTGCACATAGGGGCAAAGATGGTGGCTGATCAGGGTGAGCTGCGCGGTCATCATTCGTCTCCTGGTTCTATTTAGATGCATCTGCATATAACGCGGCTTGCCAAAAGCGTCAATATAGATGTAATTGCATATATGAACGCGAAAAGGGCGGACAACAGCGAGCCGACCGCGGCCGCGACACGGGCATGGATCGGTCTGATGCGGGCGCAGCAGCGCACGCTTTCAGCCATCGAAAGAGACTTCAAGGCCGCCGGTTTGCCGCCGCTTGGCTGGTACGACGTGCTCTGGGAGCTGGTGAAGGCCGAAGGCGGCCGTTTGCGCCCCTTCGAGATCGAGGCCCGCACGCTGCTTGCCCAATATAATCTTTCCCGCCTGATCGACCGGCTGGAGAGGGAAGGCCTCGTGCAGCGAGAGGCATTCGACGAGGACGCGCGCGGCTGCTGGGTCGTGGTCACCGACAAGGGCCGCTCGATGCGCGAGCGCATGTGGCAGATCTATGCGCCTTCGATCGCGCGGCATGTCGGCGCAAAGCTTAGCGAAGAAGAGGCAAGCGCGCTTGCCTCGCTGCTCTCAAAGCTCGGTTGATATCCCGGTCCGGAGGAAATCAGGCGATCAGAGGGGCTGCAATCGCCCTCAAGGCGGCTTGCGCGTCCTTCGGCGTCAGCCGCAGCTGCAGACCTCTTTGCCCGCCATTGATGAAGACCAGACCTTCGGCGAGCGCCGCTTCCTCTATCGCGGTCGGAACGGTCTTCCTCTGCCCGAAGGGGCTGATGCCGCCGACGTGATAGCCGGTCAGCCGCTCGGCGTCTGCCGGTTTCATCATGCTCGCCGACTTCCCGTTGAAGGCCGCGGCGAGCTTCTTCATGCTGACCTCCCGATCGGAGGGCACGATGCAGCAGACCGGCTTGCCGTCGACCTCGGCCATCAGAGTCTTAAAGACGCGAGATGGGTCTTCGCCGAGCGCCTCCGCCGCCTGCAGCCCGACGCGTTCGGCATCGGGATCGTAGTCATAGCTGTGAACGGTAAAGGCAATGCCGGCCTTTGCGAGTGCCTGCGTTGCCCGGGTCGTCTTCGACATGGTTTACGCCCCGAATGCGGCTTCGTAGAGTTCCGGCTTGAAGCCGACGAGCAGCCTGCCGTCAGCATCGAGCACCGGGCGCTTGATCATCGACGGCTGCCTGAGCATCAGGGCGATCGCCTTTTCGGCCGTCAGGTCCTGCTTGTCGGCCTCGTCCAGCTTGCGGAAGGTGGTGCCCGAACGGTTGAGCAGCGTCTCCCAACCGAGTTGGGCGCACCAGCGTTCGAGTTGCGCGCGGTCGATGCCTTCGACCTTGTAGTCGTGGAAATCGTAGGAAGTGCCGCGGCTGTCGAGCCAGTTCCGCGCCTTTTTCATCGTGTCGCAGTTCTTGATGCCGTAGATCGTAACCGTCATGCCGAATCTTCCCGTTCTTCCGGATGTGGGAAGACATAGCCGGACGCTGCGCCCCGGAAAAGACCCGGAAACAAGACTTGAGATCAGAGACTGGTGAACTTGCCGGCAACCTCGGCGGCTTCCGTGGTCTTCAGCCCGGCGATGTTGATGCGGCCGGAGGAGGGCATATAGATGGCGTGCTCGGTCCTGAGCCGCATCACCTCCGCTTCGGAAAGCGGCAGCATCGAGAACATGCCCTCCTGATCGGCGACCGCGCCGAGGCTCTGCCAGCGGGTGCGGAGCCCCTCGGCAAGCGACCGCCGGAGGCCGGTCATCCTGAGCCGCATCGTCTCCAGCTCCTCCGCCCAGTCGCGTCTGAGTTCCGGGTCGCCAAGGATCGTCCGCACGACGGCTGCGCCGTGATCCGGCGGCATGGAATAGCTGGTGCGGGCGAGGCCCGCGAGATTGGAGCGCACCCTGTCCGCCGATGCGGATGAGCTGGTGCGGGCGAAGATCGCGCCCGTGCGCTCGCGATAAAGCCCGAAGGATTTCGAGCAGGAAACCGCCATGAGCGCTTCCGGCACGACGCCGAGAAGATGTCTGAGGCCGGCGACATCCTGATCGAGGCCGCGGCCGAGCCCTTGATAGGCGAGATCGACGAGCGGCAGCAGGCCGCGCTCGGCCACCAGCGCGGCGATCTCCATCCATTGCGCTTCGCTGAGCACGCCGCCGGTCGGATTGTGGCAGCTGGCATGCAGCAGCACCGCATCGCCGGGTGCAGCGCCTTCCAGCGCGCTCACGAGATTATCGAAGATTACCGATTGCGACGGAATGTCGAAAAAATCGTAGGTGGCTATATTGAGCCCGGCCGCCTTGAAGATCGGCGCGTGGTTCGGCCAGCTCGGCAGCCCGAGCCAGATGCCCCGGCCGCCCATGCGGGCGATGAGGTCCGCCGCCAGACGGAGCGCGCCGGAGCCGCCGGGCGTCTGGACGCCCGCCACATGGCTGCGCTCGACTATATCCCCGCCGACGAGCTGCCAGAGGCGATCAAGAAAATCGAGGTCTCCCTCGGGTCCGACATAGGCCTTGCTGTCCTGCGTTTCGAGAAGTCGCTTTTCCGCGGCCTTGACCGCTCGGAAGATCGGCGTGCGGCCGGCTTCGTCACGATAGACGCCGACGCCGAGGTCCACCTTGCCTGGGCGCTCATCCTTCCTGAACAGGCCGATAAGGGCCAGCAAGGGGTCGTCGGCTTGGCGGGTGAGGGCGTCGAACATGGTTATTCCCCAATGAGAAGCTGCATGGAACCATAGTCGTTTCCCACGGCCGGAAAGGCAAGCCGGATCGAGCTTGCGCCCGTCCCCGGAGAGCGGTTCAGGCCTCGAGCGTGCCCGGCTTTCGCGCCGTGCGCGAGGGTTCGGCGCAGGCGATTTTCATCAGGTCGGACCGGCGGCGGGCGAAGCGGGTGGAGACGCGCGTAACGACGAGGCCATCCTGCGGAGCCCGGATCTCGATGGTGCCTTCGGGCGCGCCGGGCCTTGCCAGGATGGTTGCCAGAAGGTCTCCCGCCTTGACGTTGTCGCCTATATCGCGGTGAAAGAGGATCGCACCGGCCTCCGGTGCGCGGATCATCTCGATATTGTCGAGCGGCACGGCTTTGCCTGCGAAAGCCTGGAGCCCGGCCTTCGGGGCCGCCACGATTCCGCGTCCAACGAGAAAGCGGAACACGCCCTCCGCGTCCTTGCGCGCCAGTTCCGGATAGACATCACGCGTGCCACGAAGTTCGACCGTTACCGACAGCCGACCAGGCAAGGTGGTCCTGCGCTCGCCTTCGCGACCGTGCTTCCACGCATGGGCGACCGCCTCCTCGAAAGCGGAGCTTTCGCCGTCGGACAGGAGCACTGCCTTCATGTCGAGGGCCGCCGCGAGATCGGCGGCATCCGGCCAGAAGGCCTCGTCGATATAGGCGTATTGCAGCCCCTCGTCGTCGCAATGGAGGTCGAGCACCAGATCGGCGCCGAGCGCCATGTGCAGAAGATGCCGCTTCAAACGATCGGCCGCCGAGTATAGGTCCGGCTGTTCGAGCAGACAGTCACGGTCTTCAAGGGAGATCAGTGGAAAGTCCCGGTTGAAGTTCGTGCGCGAGCCGAGATCGAAGCGCCCCTGCAGCTCGCCGAAATGCGCTTGCGCCGAGCCGATCGGGTTTGCCTGCGGAACGATGGTGATGCCGCCCAGAATAGCACCGTCCCGATCCGCCTGGCGGAGCCTGTCGAGCAGGAAATGCAGAAGCGCAGTGCCCGGCAGCTCGTTGGCATGAAGCGCCGCCTGGATATAGATACGCGGCGCCTCAGCGCTTGCCCCCTCGAACCGGAACACCGGCAATCGCCACACGACGCCCGGCGTATCGCCGGCGATGATGATTTCTGAAACGTCCACTTTCTCATCCTCAACAACGGGCTGTGCTGTCGGGAGCGTTATGGACTTTGCCAAGGCTCGAATGCAAGCCGTGGCAGCGCCGTCTCAGTCTTCGACAATCGGAAGATCGAGCGCGGAGCGCAGGAGCCCGACACCAGCTTATGGAGCGTCGCATGCTGGCGCCGGTGCCAGGAGATCGGCGCGTGGCGCGAAGCCCGGCATGACTTTGTTGAAGGGAACTGCGCCGCAGCCTTGGCGCGACACAGTCTCGCTGGCCGGGACGACCGCGTGGGTTTTCGGGGTGGTCGCCCAGGCGCGAGCCACGATGTCGGCCGCCAGACGGCAATCGCGCTGGCGTTTGATATGATGGCGATCCTGGCTCTCGATCTCGGCTCGGTGCATGACATCACGCATATCGACGCAATGATTGAACGCAGGCGGGCGGATTCCGGGGAGACACCTCTGGCGTCGAAACTTCGAACTGAACCGGTCGCATCTGGCCGCGATGGCAGATTTCTGTTCCGATGTCAGCGCCATCCTGAGCGAAACGCAACGTTTGGGGACCTGTCGGAATCGGCCACGTTCGTGTTTTCAAAGAGGCGGCATTTTCTCGAATTGAGGCACAGCCGGATAGGGGCGATCCCAGGCCTGTCCGCGCAATGTGTACGTCACCATTTGCGGCACGTACCGGTCTGGATCGTCGAGGCTGGCGGCATGAATGGTGAAGAGATCCGGCATGGCCGAGTACGTCAGGTATACGGGCGATCCGCAGGCGTTGCAGAAGCCGCGCGTCTTCACATTGCCGCTGTCGCCGACCATATCCCAGTGCGTCGCTTCGCCATCGAGCTTCACCGCCTGCCTGTTCGGGAAGGTCAGATAGGACCCGTGCCCGGTGCCGCTCGTCTTCTGGCAGTCGTGACATTGGCAATCATTCATCGCTAGAGGCTCGGCCGAGATTTCATAGCGGATGGAGCCGCAGGCGCATCCGCCGGTGTAAGTCCTTTTCATGTCTTTCTCCCGTAAAGTTGTGAATTGCGAAGGCAATATCCGCCCCTTCACCCCTCGGCGCCGGCGATAGCGCCGATGTTCTCGACGACCTTCTTCCAGCCTTGGCTCATTTTGCTGAACGCCGTCTCGTTCTCCGGCAGCACGAAGCCTGAATGAACAAGGCGAAGGCGCGTGCCGTTTTCGACTCTTGAGAGGATGAACGTGACGACCGTATCCAGGCGTGAGCCGTATCCGACGTTTCCCTCATGACCGCCCTTCCAGGCATAGACGAAACGTTCGTTGGGCTTCACTTCCAGCACCTGGCAGTGAATGGTGCCGTCCCAGTCGCCGGCCGGTGTGGTCCGGTAGGTGAAGCCTTTGCCTTCCACGGGCTCGAAGCCGTCGGGAACCATCAGCCAGCGACCCATCAGATTTGCCGTGGTCAGGGTTTTCCAGATCGTCTCCGGCGGGTGCGGGAAAATCTCGTCGACAACGATGTCTTGCGTGTCGGCCTTCGATGCGGCGTCGTTCATGGATCGATCTCCTTCAGCAACAATCTGAGATTTGCAAAGCGCTCGCGCCAGAAGACGCCGTAATGGCTCATCCAGTCGACCAACGGTTCGAGGCCCTCCGGCTGAGCACGGTAATAAACTTTCCGACCCTCGGGTCGCTCTGCGACAAGGCCGGCCTGCTTCAAAGCCTTGAGGTGTTGAGAAATGGCGCCCTGGGTCACGCCGCTCCCGCGCGTCAGTTCGACGACGGTGATTTCGTCGGAACTGACGACCCGCTCGAACACGGCCCGACGCGTTGGATCGGCAAGAGCGCGCATGACGGCATTGATGGAGGCTGCTTCGGTCATGAAAAAATAATAGCGCCAACTAATTAATTAGTCAACACTATCATTTTTAGATCGTCGGCATCGGTACTCCCTCCACCGCCCGAGAGTGGATTTTTCCGGGTGGGGCGGCTACACCCGTTCGAACCGCGCTCTCTCACGGGAAACCAAGCATGCGACTGCAAGACTGCCACAATTTCCATGATTTTCGCCGCCTTGCCCGCAGAAGGCTGCCGGGCCCGATTTTCAACTACATTGACGGCGCAGCGGACGACGAAGTGACTTTGCGGCGCAATGCCGCCGCCTTCGAGGCCTGCGATCTGGTTCCCAACGTCCTGTGCGGCGTGGCCGAAGTGGACATGTCCGTCACCGTCATGGGCCAGAAGCTCGCTATGCCCGTCTATTGCTCACCAACCGCGCTGCAGCGGCTGTTCCACCATCAGGGTGAACGCGCGGTCGCCGCCGCCGCCAGCAAAACGGGGACGATGTTCGGCGTCTCGTCGCTGGGAACGGTGAGCCTCGAAGAAGCGCGGCGGATCGGCCAGGGCCCTCAGGTGTACCAGTTTTATTTCCACAAGGATCGCGGCCTCAATCGTGCGATGATGCAGCGGGCCAAGGAAGCCGGCGTCGAGGCGATGATGCTGACCGTTGACAGCATCACAGGCGGCAACCGTGAGCGTGACAAGCGCACCGGATTTTCAATTCCTTTCCGGCTCAACCTTGCCGGTATCACGCAATTCGCACTGAAGCCGGCCTGGGCGATCAACTATCTGACACATGAACGCTTCGCCCTGCCGCAGCTCGATGGCCATGTCGACATGGGCGGCGGCACCATGTCGATCAGCCGCTATTTCACCGAAATGCTGGATCCGGCGTTGCATTGGGACGATGTCGCCGAAATGGTCGGCGAATGGGGCGGTCCGTTCTGCCTAAAAGGGGTGATGTCGGTTGCGGACGCCAAAAGGGCCGTCGACATAGGGTGCGCGGGTCTGGTGCTTTCGAACCATGGTGGACGGCAGCTCGATGGCTCCCGCACGGCATTCGACCAGCTCGCCGAGATCGTTGACGCTGTCGGCGATCGCATCGATGTGATGATGGACGGCGGCGTCCAGCGCGGCACGCACGTGATCAAGGCGCTGTCTCTGGGAGCGAAGGCGGTGGGTTTGGGCCGCTATTACCTCTTTCCGCTCGCAGCGGCAGGGCAGGCCGGCGTCGAGCGCGCGCTCGACCTGATGCGCCTTGAGATCGAGCGAAGCATGAAACTCATGGGATGCAAATGCGTTGATGACCTGACGCGAAGCAATCTGAGGTTTCGCTAGAGCGCCATGACATCAGTCGCCGGCGACCTCAGGTCGGTACCCGGCACTCTCATCAGCAGGGGGTCGGCATCTCCGACGAAGAAGGTTAGCGTCGTCATCACGAGCCCCGCCGCACCGCGGTGATCTGCGCCCCGGCGGATCGGCCAAACAGCTGGGCTTCGCACCCGTCAAGTTGGGAAAACTCAACGAAGGTGGCGCGCTGGTGCACGCGCGGCCGTATTTGGAGCCCGCTGATCTTCCAGGTTTTGTTATGGAGGCTCTGCCGGCTCCCCTGCGTCGGGAGACCGGCGTGTAGATCGACATCATCAACGCCGATCTCACGCAGCCTGCCGATCTTGCGGCGGTAGAGGTGAGGCTGCGCGACGATGCCCGCATCGGCATCCTCGTCAATAATGCCGGAACGGCCATCGGCGGTAGCTTCATAGAGCAGAGCACCGACGACATGGCACGGCTCGTCGCGCTCAACACGACCGCACTTCTACGATTTGCCGGCGCAATTGCCCCGCCTGAGCTTCGGCATCCGGAGGAAGGCCAAGCATCGCAGCGTCCTATTCGTTCCTGTTCATGCGGGCGAATGGCGATCAACTGGCGCAGATCGCATCGCCGATCGAAGCCGGGATCATTCGCCCCGTCATAGATCGGATATTCCCCTTTGAAGCGACCAATGAAGCGATGGGTTACGTCGGGACGGGGCGGTCGAAGGGAAAAGCCGTCGTCAAGATCCGGTAAATAGATCGCCAGAGCGGGACGAGGAAAATTGTGCGCGGGCCTTCGCCCCCATCCCGCTCTAACTCATTGAAGTCGATCACGTTCACATTTCTGATATCGGCGGCGTTTGGATGGGCCTGAATCATTCCCACTCGATCGTGCCCGGGGGCTTCGAGGTGACGTCGTAGACGACGCGGTTGATGCCGCGGACCTCGTTGATGATGCGCGTGGCAGCGCGGCCCAGGAATTCCATGTCATAGTGGTAGAAATCGGCCGTCATGCCGTCGACGGAGGTGACGGCGCGAAGCGCGCAGACGAATTCATAAGTGCGCCCGTCGCCCATGACGCCGACCGTCTGCACGGGAAGCAGCACGGCGAAGGCCTGCCAGATGGCGTCGTAGAGGCCTGCCTTGCGGATCTCGTCAAGATAGATCGCATCCGCCTCGCGCAGAATTTCGAGCTTCTCGCGGCTGATCCCGCCGGGGCAGCGGATCGCAAGGCCGGGACCGGGGAAGGGATGGCGGCCGATGAAGCTGTCGGGCAGGCCGAGCTCGCGGCCGAGGACGCGTACCTCGTCCTTGAAGAGTTCGCGCAGCGGTTCGACGAGCTGCATGTTCATGCGCTCCGGCAGGCCGCCGACATTGTGGTGCGATTTGATCGTCACCGAAGGGCCGCCGGTGAAGGAGACGCTTTCGATGACGTCGGGATAAAGCGTGCCCTGCGCGAGGAAATCTGCCCCGCCCAGCTTCCCGGCCTCTTCCTCGAAGACCTCGATGAAGAGGCGGCCGATGATCTTGCGCTTGGTCTCCGGATCGCTGACGCCTTCGAGTTCGCCAATGAAGCGGTCGGAAGCGTCGACGTGGAGCAGATGGAGGTTGTAGTGCTCCTTGAACATCGCGACGACGTTCGCCGCCTCGTCCTTGCGCATCAGACCGTGGTCGACGAGGATGCAGGTGAGCTGGTCGCCGACGGCTTCGTGGATGAGGAGTGCTGCAACCGACGAATCGACGCCGCCGGAAAGCGCGCAGATCACCTTCTTGTCGCCGACCTGGTTGCGGATCGCTTCGACCGCCTTGGCGCGATAGGCCGACATCGTCCAATCGCCCTTGATGCCGGCGATCTTGTGGACGAAGTTGGCGATGAGCTTCGCCCCGTCGGGCGTATGCACCACTTCCGGATGGAACTGGACGGCATAGTATCTGCGCTTCTCGTCTGCGATGAAGGCGAAGGGCGCGTTGGAAGAGGTGGCGACGACTTCGAAGCCATCGGGCAAGGCGGTAACCCGGTCGCCATGCGACATCCACACCTGGTGCCGCGAGCCGAGGGACCAGAGCCCCTCGAAGAGCGGGCAGTCCTTTTCGACTTCGAGGAAAGCCCGGCCGAATTCACGATGATGCCCGCTTTCGACCTTGCCGCCGAGCTGCGCGCACATGGTCTGCTGACCGTAGCAGATGCCGAAGACCGGCAGGCCGCTTTCGAAAATGACGGAAGGCGCACGCGGCGAGCCGACGTCGAGCGTCGAAGCCGGGCTGCCGGACAGGATCACCGCCTTCGGCTTCAGGCGATGGAAACCGTCCTCGGCCGACTGGAACGGCACGATCTCGCAATAGACGCCGGATTCGCGCACGCGCCTGGCGATGAGCTGGGTCACCTGGCTGCCGAAATCGACGATGAGGACGGTATCGGGATGGGCTGTCTGGGTCATAGCGGGCCTTCAAGCAAGCTTGATCATGGCGAGCCTTTAATGAATGCCCGCCGCTGGCGCAACGATAACATTGCACCCGGACAATCAAGCGTCCTCTAAAGAAGGCTCAGAGCCTGATTTCGCCGGTCTCCAACGCGGTCTCGAGCCGATCGATCGTAGCTGCGAGCTTCTCGTCGATCACGTGCAGATATTCGGTCCAGTCGCCGATATGCTTCAGCTCCGCCTTGCCGTCCGAAATGCCGCGCAACCCGATGAGCGGCACGCCGAAGGCCTGGCAGGCGCGCAGTACCGCGAAGGTCTCCATCTCCACCATGTCGGCGTCGATGGCCGCATAGGCGGCGCCGGAGACGATTGCGGCGCCGGTCGAAAGTCGCGCCTGTTTCACCCCGGGAACGGTGAGCGGCAGGTCTATGACGGCCGGAAGGCCGAGGAAAGGCGTTGCGCCCTTTTCGAAGCCGAGCGGTGAGGCGTCCATATCGCGATAAGCGACCGAGGCCGCCTGGTAGACTTCGGTCTGTTCGAGCGTCGCGGAGCCGGCCGACCCCAGTGAGACGACGAGGTCCGGCAGGGTACCCTTCGCTTCGAGCTCCGCCAGCGCCCTGGTCAGGCTGACGGCTGCTTCGACCGGACCGACACCCGTCATCAGCGGCGCCATCCTCTCGCGGAGACAAGGACCGTATTCGGCGTCCACTGCCATCACATAGAGGATCTTTCTTCCGGCCACCGGCTTCAGCTCGAAGCTCATCCTTCGATCCCCTCGCGTCCGCGGACCACCATCATCGTTCCGGTCATCGAGGCGATGAGCTTGGCGGGCCCGTCGGGCCTGACCGCATAGCCGCGCCCGTCCGAGACGATGATCGTCGTGCCGGGCTTCGTCACCTCGCCGCGAAAGAGAAACCGTTCACCGCGCCCCGGCGACAGAAGATTGACCTTGAATTCGATGGTCAGCAACGATGCCTCGGGGTCTATTACCGAATAGCCTGCATAGGTTCCGGCCGCATCGAGCGCGGCCGAAATCACGCCGGCATGCAGGAGCCCGTGCTGCTGCGTCAGCTTGGGATCGAAGGGCAGCTCGATTTCGACCGTACCCGATTCGACGCGCGTGAGCTCGGCCCCGATCGTGCGCATCGCGGCTTGGCGCCTGAAGCTTTCCCGGATGCGCTTTCTGAAGTCATGAGGATCGCTCTCATCCATGGATCGGCTTGCCTTGATTCCGGGGCCCCACTGCCCGATTTTTCCGGAGACTGGCATGCCGGTTGCGACGCGGCAAGCTCAATTCATGAGGAAAATCGAGCCGTTGAGCAAGGTCGCAAAGGCGACCCAGGCAAGATAGGGCACAAACAGCAGGGCCGAAATCCCGTCCTGCCGCAAGCTCGCGATGATGAATGCTGCGATGGACGCGAGCAGCAGGCAGATGACGACCAGCGCGGCAGCGATCTGGTGCAACCCGAAAAACAGCGGCGACCAGAGAAAGTTCAGGACCATCTGGGCGAGCCAGAGTGGCCACTGAGCCGCGCGGCGATCGCCTGAAAGACCAGCCGCGCGGCGATCGCCCAGAAGACCAGCCGCGCGGCGATCGCCTGAAAGACCAGCCGCGCGGCGACGACCCAGAAAACTGCGCGCGCCGGCGATGCCGATCATGATATAAAGAAGGGACCAGGCTGGAGCGAAAATCCAGTCGGGCGGGGTGAAGTCCGGCTTTGCCAGCGATCGATACCATGCATCGGGGATGTTGATATAGCCGATGGCGAGGCCAAGGCCGAGCACGGCTGTGACGAAGAGGATATGTACGAGCGTTCTGTTCATGCCTGCTAGATGGTGCTGCAAGCCATGATTTCCAGCGGCTGCCCGTTTGGCGGTGAAGCGGCGCCACCTATATGATGATCCATGCAGAGCTCCCGGCGTTTTGAGATCCGTCCGGCTGAACCCGACGATCTGATGATGATCGCGTCGGTGCTGGTCCGTACGTGGCGCGCAACGTTTCGCGGCATTATCGCCGATGATTACCTCGATGCCATGACCGTCGAAGAACAGGCCATTCGGCACGCCCGGCGCATGCGTTTCCCGGGCACCTTGATGATGGCCGCAGCCGACATGGACGAGGATCGGGTGGTCGGCTTTGCAAACTATGGCAAGGCCAGGGGCATGCCGCCCGCCTTCGATCGAGAATTGTACGAGCTCTATCTCCTGCCGGAGTTCCACCGCGCGGGCCTTGGTTCTGCGTTGGTGCGGGCTGTCGCCGCGCATTGCCAGGAGACAGGGGGAAACTCGCTTTTTGCCTGGGTGTTGAAGGACAATCCCAACAGGGCCTTTTATGAGCGGCTCGGCGCGCGCGCCGTGGCTCAGGGCAGGGTCAGCGTCGGCAGAGCGAGTCTTGACCAGCTTGCTTACCGCTGGGACGATCTGAGGGCTCTCTCCGGAGATGCATCGGCCTGACCTTCGGCGAGGCGGACGATGTGCTGGTCCCAGGCAACGGGACTTCGGTGCTTCTCGAATCGCCCTCCATAGGAAGAGAAGGCGAAAGCATGACTTGCCGCGGCAACGCCCGCTGCGTCCGCCACCTGCTCCTGCGCGAGGACGGCACCCGTCTTTGCGTCCAGGGTGACTGCAACGCCGCCTTTGGGGGAGGTGAGACCGACAAGTCCTTCGCGGCGGTTGACCGCTATGGCTCCGACATAATTGGCGAGTGCCGCCGTGGTGCGTTCGGGCAGGTCGACGAAACGGAGATCCTCTCCTTTCGCAAAGTGCCCCACGAGCGGCGGCAGGTCGTTGCGCGCGCCTTCATACTGGCAGGCGAACCAGACACGTCCGTCGGCGCCGATGTCGACATGCCGGGTCGAAAGGCGATTGAGGCTCGGCGGCAGCGCATGCTTCTCGATGAGCGCCCCGGTCGCAGCGTCCACGAGCGTGAGGCTCGGCTCCATGTAATCGAGATTGAGCTTGGTGCGGCCGAAGTCCGGATGGGTCTCGATACCGCCATTGGCGATTGCGAGCGTGCGTCCGTCCGCGGCGAGCGTCATATCATGAGGACCGATGCCGTAAGTCGGGAATTCACCGATTTTGGTAAAACCCTGCCGTCCGCCATAGATTCCAATCATGCCGCGATTTGCGGAAAAGTCGTTCTCTGTCGCATAAAGCAGCCGGCCGTCCGCCGAGAAGCAGCCATGGCCGAAGAAATGGCGACCCTCGGCGGAGGTAATGACAACAGGCTCGGCGGTGCCATCAGGCGAAAAGATCATCGCATAAGTGCCCGGCCGGCGGGCAAAGGCCACCGCCAGACGGCATGCCGGGGAGAAAGCCATGCCATGTGCACGCGCAGGCAACAGGCTGCGCTCCACGATTTCTCCCTCTTCGGTAAGCGTGGCGACACCATAGCTGCCGTCCGGTGCCATGAAGCCCGAAGCGAAGACGGCATCGGCCCTTTCGAGTGCAAACGCGACCCTGGGGGCAAGCGTCGCTACCCAGGCGGCACCCGCCATTTTCACGAAGCTGCGGCGGTCGATGAGATTGTTGGTCTTCATGCGGTCTCCTGCAAAGGGGGACGTGCGAGGGGTCGGAGAGGGGCTTTGGCTTTGATTGAACTTCTCCTTCAAACCCTATCTTAAAGCCAAATACGACGCCTGAAACAAAAAAGGCGACTGGCGCCGGTCCCCCTTGTTGAACGGGCACGGTCGCGGTCGCTCTTCGCCGTCTTGCCGGCGGCGAGAGCGCGATCTGGCCGCGCCAATCGTCGCCGGAGCAACATGGCGGCCGGCCTCGGGAGATCCCGGTCTCCCGCCTCGCCTGCCGTGTCGGTTTTCTCCGGTGTTCTTCCGAACGTTGAGTGGCTTCTTCAAATGGCTCCGCGATCTTCTGAAAAACCATTCGAGTTAAGTTCATTGATCCGCAGGGAATAATCGGAGCTCCATATCCAGGAAAATGGCACGGGGATTATGCAGCATGCACACAAAGACATTAGTCGCATATAACGATATATTATAATTGCTGTCAGAACTGCAAATTTTCAGTAACATCTGTAATTTTTAATCAGTATTGAATAAATAATATAAATGAGTATTGCATCTTTCATAGATTATTTCCTACTGCATTTTGTTATATAACGGCTAGACATGAAACTATATGTGGCAAAAGGAAAAATAAGCTACAGTTCACGGCAAAGGTATTTATCTTTGCTTCGATGATTGCTAAGGTAAGATTCGATCCGCAGGAGAGGTGGGGTGTGCGCGTAACTGTCGTTAACGAACTATTTACAAACCGCAGGCGAATGAGGTGCAGCCTGGCGTTGGTGGTTTTGATGTCTTCGACCTATGCTTTGGCACAGGTCCCTTCGACCCTCGATCCGGCGCGCATCGGGGGCAATCTGGAGACGCAGCCGCTGCAGCGCAGGACCCAGTACTCCATCAGTCTCCCCCGCGTTGAGGATGGGGTCGTGCCGGAGGGTGCTTCGGGGGTCACATTCGTCTTTGGCGGCGTGAGGATCGAGGGGGCTGCCGTCCTGCCCGAGGCCAAGCTCCTGGCCGACTGGCCCCACAAGGCCGGCGACACGGTTCGGGTAGATGAGATTTTCGCGCTGGCCGAGTCGATCAGTCAGGCCTATCGCGAGGCTGGCTATGCGCTCTCCTTTGCCATGGTGCCCCAGCAGCAGATCGATGGCGGTGTGTTCCGCATCCAGGTCGTCGAGGGTTTTGTCGAGCGGGTCGTGATAAAGGGCGATCTGTCCGAGGCGGTTCGGGCCGACATGCAGGCTTTTGCCGATCGCATCCTCGCCTCGCGACCGCTGCGCACGGCAGATCTCGAGCGCTACCTGCTGCTGATCAACGATATGCCGGGGGTCACGGCCTCCGGCGTCCTCTCCCCGGCTGCGGTCGAGGCGGGCGCGGTGCTGACGCTGGAGGCGGCGCACGAGCCGGTCGCCGGTTCGGTCGGCTACAATAGTTTCATGCCAGATACTCTCGGCACGCATGTCCTTGAGGCCAGTGGCGGGATGCAGGGCGTTCTTACCGGATCCGGGTCGGTCAGCCTAACGGTCAGGCGGTCATTGATGCCGGATGCCTATCTGGGCGTATCGGGGGACGCCTCGGTCGGGATCGGGACGGAGGGCTTGCGCGTGGGCGTTTCCGGGCTGTGGTCCCGGATCGATCCGCGCGATATTCTGCTCGACGTCATCGATTATAAAGGTTCGCTGGTTAGCGCACAGCTCTACGGGTTCTACCCGATCATCCGTAGCCGTGAAGAGAATCTGTCCATAGGAGCCTCCTTTTCGCTGGACAACGACAATTCGACGATCCTCACCACGGATTTCGTCGACGACCGGCTCCGTTCGGTTTCGGTCTGGGGTAGGTATGACTTCGTGGATCAGACTCGCGCGGTAACCTCGCTGAGGGGCGCGTTGACGCATGGCGTCGATCTTTTCGGGGCGACCGGCAACAGCCGCGCCAACGGGGTTGTGAAATATACGAAGGTCGAACTGGACGCGCAGCGCAATCAGCCTCTGGCCGACGTCCTGGGCGGTGCGCTGTCCCTGCAGGCGACGGCGCACGCCCAGGCGGCTCTTGGCTCGGGCGCCCTGTTCAGTGCGCCCGAGTGTTCCTTCGGCGGCCGCCGGTTCGGTCGGGGGTTCGATTCCGGTATTTTGACTGGCGATCATTGCGCGATGGGAAGCGTCGAGCTGCATTGGGTGCGTTCCGTCGATTTCCCTGATCTCGGCGCCCCGGTGTTCCTGGATTTCTATGCTTTCGTCGATGGAGGCGTCGTCTGGCAGAAGGGCGAGGTGTTGTCCGGAGAACCGGGAAGAGGTCACGCAGCCTCGCTGGGGCTTGGCCTGAGTGTCCAGTTTACGGCGGAGGCTTCGGGTCTACTTGAGGTCAGCCGGCCCGTGTCGCTGTCGGTCGGGACCCCTGATGAGACGCGGATCCTCGGGGCGCTGTCATTCAGGTTCTAGTATGAAGTGCGGGCAGGTTTTGACCATGAAATGCAGGGCCCGGCCAGTCGGGTGATCAAGCAGATCGTGCGCGGCAATGAAGCGTGCCGGACGGAGACAGGAGGCGGCGATGAAGGATCGTCTTTCGGAACGTGATGACAGGCCGGGCTTTTGCATTTCCGGCGCGGGCGGCTTGCCTGGAGCAGGCGGCCTTTTCGGAGCGGGCAGATTGTGCGGCGGCTTGAGCGCACTCGTTCTCGGAACTGTCTTGTCTGGCGGTTTTGTCGAGTCCGTATCGGGCAATCCGCTCGATGGACACGTCGTTTCGGGTTCGGCTTCGATCGGGTCGGACGGTACTGTCATGACTGTGACGCAGGGAACGGACCGTGCGGTGATTGACTGGCGGAGCTTTTCGATCGGGGCGGGAGAGACCACCCGCTTCGTGCAGCCGTCGGCGTCGTCCGTGACGGCCAACCGGGTGACGGGCGGGGACCCGTCCTCGGTTCTCGGGTCTTTGAAGGCCAATGGCACGGTTGTTCTCGTGAACCGGAACGGGATCGTGTTCGGGACGGATGCCCGCGTCGACGCGGGCGGGCTTGTCGCGACGGTCCATGATCTGGATACGGCGGGGTTCATGTCGGGTTCGGACGTTCTGCGCTTCGAGGGGGGTGCTCGGCCCGGCGCCTCGGTCGTCAACCACGGGACGATCAGCGTCAGGGATGCGGGACTTGCGGCCTTCGTTGCTCCGCATGTGCGCAATGAGGGGGTGATCACGGCCGATTTTGGGCGGGTTGCGTTGGCTTCGGCGAAGGGATTTTCGGTCGATCTTTACGGCGACGGTCTGCTGTCTTTCGCGCCCGGCGATGGGCTCGAGGAGACGATTGGCGACGGCGCGGAAGCGCTGGTGCAGAACGGCGGCACGCTTGCTGGGTCCCGGGTACTTCTGACGGCGCATGCGGCGCGGGAAGTGGTGAACGCGTCGGTGAATGTGTCCGGTCTCGTGCGTGCGACGTCGGTGTCGTCACGTGGAGGCGTGATCACGCTTGGGGGATCGGGATCTGTGCGCGTCTCCGGGCGCGGGCGGCTTGATGCGTCCGGCTCGGGGGGCGGCGGCCGTGTGACGATCAAGGCGGGGCCGTTCTCGACGGACGGGACGATCGATGTGCGCGGTGTGGATGCGAGTGGAGCTGCGGTTGCGCGGGGCGGCATAGTGGAGATCACGGCGGACGGCGTGATGCTTGGCGGCGAGATCACTGCGTCCGGCGCGTCCGGCGGCGGCGTGGATGTCGCGTCGCGGGGCGTGCTGTCTCTTGCGGGGCGCGTCGAGGCTCAGGGGCTCCTGGGTTCGGGGGGCAGCATCCGCTATCGCGGGCGGCGGGTCGTGGAGACGGGGACGGGGTCGACGAGCGTATCGGGTCTGACCCATGGGGGGACGATCAGCGTTATGGCGGACCAGTCGATCGCCACGTCGGGTTCCTATGCGGCGGGAGGCGTTTACGGCAAGGGGGGACGCATCGACATGAGCGCGCCGGACGTGCGCCTTCTGTCCGCGGGTCTTGAGGCGCGGGGACGCTAGCAGGGCGGTCTTGTTCGTGTTGGCGGCGGTTTTCAGGGGGGCAAGACAGCTGATACGAAGACGGTTTATTATGACAGCTTCGTCGGGCGGTGGGGCGCTCTTGCCGGGCTTGGGGCCTCGTCATCCACGTTCGTCAACGATGCGACGGCGATCGATGTCTCCGCGTGGCAGGGCGCCGGCGGGACGGCAGTCGTCTGGTCGGATGATCGGACGACGTTCCTCGGCGGCATCGATGCGCGCGGCACGGCTGGCGGGGGGTCGGTCGAGATCTCCTCGGCCGGAGATCTGCGGCGCGCCGGGCTGGCCAATGTGAAGATCGGAGAGGGCGGGCATCTGCTGCTCGACCCCAAAAACATCATCATCGGCACCCCGGCAACCGTCTCGGGATGGGCCTATCAGGCGATCATTGGCGCAGGATATGGCAAGAACCGCAATGTCATCGCGCTCGGTGCAAATGATGGATTCGGTCTCTCTGTTTCGCTGAACGCGGCGGGGGACCGTTTGGCGGTCGGGGCGTATCAGGACGACGGGTCCAGCGGCAACGTGTCCAATTCGGGCGCGGTGTATCTGTTCAGCTTCACCGACACGACGTTTTCGGGCGGCATGCTCGAGGCGGTGATCGGCAAGGACTATACGGGTGGCAAGAATGTCGATGTCGGCGCGCTCGGTGCGGATGATGGGTTCGGTGCTTCTGTTTCGCTGAACGCCGCGGGGGACCGACTGGCGGCCGGGGCGTATCAGGACGACGGGTCCGGCGGCAACGTGTCCAATTCGGGCGCGGTGTATCTGTTCAGCTTCACCGACACGACGTTTTCGAATGGCTCGCTCGAGGCGGTGCTCGGCAAGGGCTATACGGGCGGCAAGAATGTCGATGTCGCCGCGCTCGCTCGGGAGGATCAGTTCGGTGTTTCTGTCTCGCTGAACGCGTCGGGGGACCGCCTGGCGGTCGCGGCGGATCTGGACGACGGGTCCGGCAAGAACGTCTCCAAATCGGGAGCGGTGTATCTGTTCAGCTTTACGGATGCAGCGTTTTCGGGCGGCACGATCGAGGCGGTGCTCGGCAAGGGCTATACGGACGGCAAGAATGTCGATGTCGCCGCGCTCGCTCCGGATGATCAGTTCGGTATTTCTGTCTCGCTGAACGCGGCGGGGAACCGGCTGGCGGTTGGAGCGATCGGCGACAACGGGTCTGGTGGCACCTCCGTGAGCAGAGCCGGGGCGGTGTATCTGTTCAGCTTTACGGATGCAGCGTTTTCGGGCGGAACGCTCGAAGCGGTGCTCGGCAAGGGCTATACGGGCGGCAAGAATGTCGATGTTGCCACGCTTGAGGTACTTGATGCGTTCGGCTCGTCGGTCTCGCTGAACGCGGATGGGGACCTTCTGGCGGTCGGCCCATTTCTGGACGACGGGTCCGGCAACGGCGTGAGAGATTCGGGCGCGGTGTATCTGTTCAGCTTTACCGACACGAAGTTTTCAGGTGGCCTGCTCGAGGCGGTGATCGGCAAGGGTTATTCTAACGGTAAGAATGTCAATGTCGACGCGCTCGGTGTAAACGATGGATTCGGTGGTTCCGTCTCCCTGAACGGGGCGGGGGACCGTCTTGCGGTCGGGGCGAACCTGGACGACGGGTTCGGCAACCGCGTGAAAGATTCGGGCGCGGTCTATCTGTTCAGTTTTACGGATGCAGCGTTTTCGGGTGGCACGCTCGAGGCGGTGATCGGCAAGGGCTATACGGGCGGCAAGAATGTCGATGTCGCTGCACTCGAGAACGATGACTGGTTTGGTCATTCCGTCTCGCTGAACGCGTCGGGGGATCGTCTTGCGGTTGGGGCGAACCTGGACGACGGGTTCGGCAACGGCGTGAAAGACTCGGGCGCGGTGTATCTGTTCAGCTTTACGGATGCAGCGTTTTCGGGTGGCGGGCTCAAGGCGGTGATTGGCAGGGGCTATGATAATACTACAGGCGATAAGAATGTGGATGTCGCTGCGCTTGAGAGCGACGATCGGTTCGGCTCGTCCGTCTCGCTGAACGCGGCGGGGGATCGTCTGGCGGTCGGGGCGCCTGGCGACGGGTCCGTGGTCGAAGCGGGCGCGGCATATCTGTTCAGC
Source organism: Sinorhizobium medicae (assembly GCF_007827695.1). Taxonomy (GTDB): domain Bacteria; phylum Pseudomonadota; class Alphaproteobacteria; order Rhizobiales; family Rhizobiaceae; genus Sinorhizobium; species Sinorhizobium medicae. The sequence goes on from NZ_VITA01000005.1 coordinate 226,125, forward strand.
TTCACCGATAGGGCATTTTCCGATGGGGCGCCCGAGCTGGTGATCGACAAGGACTATCCGGGCTTTAATGGTGCCGCGCTCGAGGAAGCTGATCGGTTCGGCTCGTCGGTCTCGCTGAACGCGGCGGGGGATCGGCTGGCGGTCGGGGCACCTGGCGACGACGGGCACGACACCAGCCCGATCATTGAAGATAATAATTTTGGAGCGGTGTATCTGTTCAGCTTCACCGATACGGCGTTTTCGGACAGTACTCACGAGGCGGTGATCGGCAATGGCTATTCGGGCGGCAAGAATGTCGATATTGCCACGCTCGAGGACGGTGATACGTTCGGTTCGTCCGTCTCGCTGAACGCGTCGGGGAACCGCCTGGCGGTCGGAGCGCTTGGCGGTAACGGGGCCAATAACATCGACGATTCGGGTGCAGCCTATCTGTTTCGCTTCACCGACACGGCGTTTTCGGGTGGTACGCAGGAGGCGGTGATCGGCAATGGCTATTCGGGCGCCAACAATGTCGATGTCTCGCTCGAGGAGGATGATAAGTTCGGTTCATCCGTCTCGTTGAACGCGCTGGGGAACCTTCTGGCGATCGGGGCGCCTCTTGACGACGGAGCCGGCAACAGGGTGTCCGATTCGGGAGCGGTTTATCTGTTTGCGGGCATCCTCGACGGCGATTCGGTTTCGTCTGCCAACTATGGCGATGATCCCTCGGCTGACAGCTATATCCTGCCCTCCGACATCGTGTCGCTTCTTTCGGCGGGCACGAATGTGACCCTGCAGGCCAATAACGACATCACTGTTGCCGAGGCGGTCGCCGTCACGGACGGTTCGGCGAGGCTGACCTTGCAGGCAGGGCGTTCCGTTCTGATCGATGCCGGCATAACCAGCAATGGCGGGGATGTGACGCTGATCGCCAATGATCTTTTGGAGAACGGTGTGGTCGACGCGCATCGGGACTCCGGCGCGGCGGTGATCACCATGGCCCCGGGCACGGTGCTCGACGCGGGCACGGGGGCTGTGATCTTCGACCTGCGTGCCGGTACGGGCAAGACCAAAAGGCAAGGCGGCGACATCACGGTGGGCACGGTGAATGCGGGGTCGATCCTGGCGGTAAACGCCGGGCCGAACGGGAAGTCGGGGATCGTGCTCGGCAGCGGATCGGTGCTGACGGCTTCGGCCACGGGCAATGCGATCGTTCTGGCCGGTGATCGCTTTACCAACAGGTCAGGCGCCTCGCCGCTGCAGGCGTCAGGCGGGCGCTGGCTGGTGTGGTCCGGGAACCCGGCGGACGATACGCGCGGCGGTCTTTCCTACGGGTTCAAGCAGTATAATGCGAAATATGGTGAGACGGCAGTCGCCCAGGGCGCGGGCAACGGTTTTCTCTATAGCCTTGCCCCCAAGATCACGGTGGGTCTGACCGGCACGGTGTCGAAGGCCTATGACGGGACGACCGGTGCGGTTCTGGCCGGGGGCAATTACACGGTCTCGGGCGCGGTGGATGGCGATACGGTGAGTATTACGCAGACCGCGGGCAGCTACGACACAAAGCATGTCGGCACGGGCAAGACCGTGACGGCGAGCCTGGCCGACAGCCACCTGAGCGCGGTCAATGGCACGGTGAAGGTCTATGGCTACAAAACGGTCAATATGAGCGCAGCGGGCCCGGTGGGCGAGATCACGGCGCGTGCGCTGACGGTTTCGACAGAGGCCGTGAGCAAGGTCTATGACGGGACCGTTTCGGCGTCGGGCACGGCGATCGTGACGTCGGGCGCGCTGCAGGGTAGCGACACGCTCTCCGGCGGCAGCTTTGCGTTCGCCGACAAACATGCGGGCGCCGGCAAGACGGTGACGGTCTCGGATGTGACGATCGACGACGGCAATTCGGGCGGCAACTACATCCTGACCTATGCCGATAATACCGCCAGCGAGATCACGGCGCGTGCGCTGACGGTTTCGACAGAGGCCGTGAGCAAGGTCTATGACGGGACCGTTTCGGCGTCGGGCACGGCGATCGTGACGTCGGGTGCGCTGAAGGGCAGCGACACGCTCTCCGGCGGTAGCTTTGCGTTCGCCGACAAACATGCGGGCGCCGGCAAGACGGTGACGGTCTCGGATGTGACGATCGACGACGGCAATTCGGGCGGCAACTACATCCTGACCTATGCCGATAATACCGCCAGCGAGATCACGGCGCGTGCGCTGACGGTTTCGACAAAGGCCGTGAGCAAGGTCTATGACGGGACCGTTTCGGCGTCGGGCACGGCGATCGTGACGTCGGGTGCGCTTCAGGGCAGCGACACGCTCTCCGGCGGTAGCTTCGCGTTCGCCGACAAGCATGCGGGCGCCGGCAAGACGGTGACGGTTTCGGATGTGACGCTCAATGACGGCAATTCCGGCGGCAACTACATCCTGACCTATGCCGATAATACCGCCAGCGAGATCACGGCGCGTGCGCTGACGGTTTCGACAAAGGCCGTGAGCAGGGTCTATGACGGGACCGTTTCGGCGTCGGGCACGGCGATCGTGACGTCGGGTGCGCTTCAGGGCAGCGACACGCTCTCCGGCGGTAGCTTCGCGT
>NZ_VITA01000005.1:228798-422754 GCF_007827695.1 Sinorhizobium medicae
CAAGCATGCGGGCGCCGGCAAGACGGTGACGGTTTCGGATGTGACGCTCAATGACGGCAATTCCGGCGGCAACTACATCCTGACCTATGCCGATAACACCGCCAGCGAGATCACGGCGCGTGTGCTGACGGTTTCGCTCAGCGGTACGGTGTCGAAGGTCTATGACGGCGCGACGGCAGCGACGCTGTCTCCCGGCAATTACAGCCTGTCGGGCCTTGTGCCGGGCGACGTCGTTTCGATTGTGCTCCTGTCGAGCAATTACGATACCGCGGATATCGGCACAGGCAAGACGGTGAGCGTTGCCGGGCTTAGTCTGTCGGGTGTGGATAAGGCCAACTATCTGCTCGGCTCGAGTGCGGCGAGCGCGGCGATCGGGGAGATCACGTCGGCCGTCACCCCGTGGGATGACAGCGTCAAGCAGGTCGTAGAGCCCTTGTTCGATCAGGAAGAGTCGGGCAAGCCGGACCGCGTGAGCTTGGATGAGACGCTGGGAATCAGAACCGGTAACCGCCTCGACTCGGGCGCTGGTTTGCTGGTGAACTGCATGGAGCCGGAGGGGCGGGTGTTGAAACTGGTCGGCTCGCCCGTCGATGTCACGGGGTGGCAGGTCGCAACCTGTATGAGCGGTAGCCTATAGAAAGAACGAAGTGCAGGGCAGGTTGTGAGTATGACGTTGGCGACCAGGCCAGGCGCAAACAGGAGGCGACGATGACGGATCGTCGTCGAAACGGGAGGGTGGGCGAGGGCCCGCAGCCCAGCAAGCAGAAACATTGAGCGGATCTTTAGAATGAAAACATGTGTGCAGAACGCATTGAGGGCGGTTTTCCTGGCTGCCCTCATCGGGAGCTTCAGTGGTTATGGCAGGCTGGCGCTGGCGCAGGATCAGGAGGCTGCAACGCCTGACTGGACGACCGAAAGCTACGGCGACTGGTCGGTGCGCTGCGCCACCCGCGAGGGCGTTCCGCCCTGCGACATTGTTCAGGTGGCCACCGACAATAAGACCGGGGCGCAGGTCATGCGCCTGTCGATCGCCCATGCCGGCGATCGCGAGCGGTATGGCGTGCAAGTCATCGTTCCCCTGGGCGTACTGATTTCGGGTGGTGTATTGGTCCGTATCGACGATGCGCATGATATCAAGGACCTCAAGTTCACGCGTTGCGATGCGGGGGGGTGTTACATCGAGGCGCTGCTGGACGCCCAGATGCTTACCCCGTTCCGGCGCGGCAACAAGGGTGTGCTCGCCATTATCGATGGAAACGGTAAACCGCTGGTCGTCCCGCTCTCCTTCAAGGGCTTCACAGCGGCATCCGATGTCATGATCGACCGTAACCGCCAGTGGGCGCAAGACAAAGGGAACAAGACCGAGAATCAGAAACCGCCGCGGCGATTACCATAATCAGCGCATAAGGAATTCCTGAACAATTATCTTTGCGGTTTTTGCGAGCTGATCGAAGGGTTGTCAATCGCCGTCGGCGAAGGAGAAACCGGCGCCTAGCCCGATCGATGCCCCGAATTGGCGGTTGAGCCGGTCGAGCAGGTCGGCCGTGTTGAGCGCAATGAAATCGAGTGTGGCGCGCTGCCTTTCGTCGGCAAGCGCTGCGTCGACGGGACCCTCCATACGATCCGCAGCCGCAATCAGGGCCTTGAAAAGGAAGTCGATGGAGCCGGCAATCGAACGGCTGTCGGCCGGTAGAAGCTCTTCCATGCCGGCGGTATCGAAGAGCCTTTGCAGGGCACTGAAATTCGCTGATATCGCCGGCATCGTGTTGACCGAACGCCAGTAGATCGCAAGCTTCGGGCGCCCTTTGTCCGGCTTGCCGTCGATCGTGCCGGCATAGAACGGGCGAAGGCGCTGATCCTTGACCATCTCGACGCTGTGGACGAGAACGCCCAGAAGCTCGGTCGCGGCTTCCTTGTTATCGCGGAAGAGCGGATTGCTGGTTCCGGGCTTCTTCCAGGCGGCCTGGATGCCGTCCGGCTTTTCCCATTCCGCAAGGAACTCTCCCGCTATGTTCCTCAAATTCTGCGAAACGGCAAGCCCGTAGCGGCAGCGAAAGCCGCCGCTCCCGCTCGAGAGGATCTCTGCTCCGTTGCCATAAAGCACCAATTCGAGTGCCCCGAGCCCCTGGACCGCCACGCTCTTCCCCTTGAGACTCTCCGCCGTGGTGGCGCTTTCGTCTTGCTTGGCAAGAATTGCCTGAACTTGCTTCCGGCCGGTGCTCTTCCGGTCGGGATAAAAGAGGAACCGTTCGAAGCGATTTTGTTCGAGGGCCGGGCCGAGGCGGATGATCTCGATCGCGGACCACGCCTGAACGACGCTGGAAAAGGCCGACCGTGCGACATCGAGCGTCGCATCGGACGGTGACTTGCACAGCGCCGCACTCGCATCGGAGAGGCTGTTCGTCGCCTCCGCAAGGTCGCGATAGCCGGGGATGATGAACCCGTCCACGGCCCGGGCCATTACGCTCGGCACGGCTGCCTCGTTGACAGCGCGCGGCGAAAGCGCGTCCTCCTCCTGCGCCGCCGCGGGGGCCAGCGCGAATACGAGGCTAAGAGCCAGGGGAAGACTCGTGAGGGGGGAGCTCAGGCGCATCAGAGGGACTCCAGAAATGTGATCAGGGCTTCGCGGTCGTCCTTCGGCATGGCGGCAAACGCATTGCGGGCCTTCTCCGCCTCGCCGCCGTGCCAGAGGACAGCTTCGGTAAGATTGCGCGCGCGTCCGTCATGGAGCAGAAAACTGTGCCCGCTTACCGTCTCGGTCAAGCCTGTGCCCCAGAGCGGGGGCGTGCGCCATTCGCGACCGGTGGCCTCGCCGACTTGCTGGCCGTCGGCGAGGCCCGCACCCATGTCGTGCAGGAGGAAGTCGGAATAGGGCCAGATGAGTTGAAACGCCTGCGCCTTGTGTACGGCGTCGCGCCGGGTCACGAATTTCGGCGTATGGCAGATGGCGCAGCCCGCTTCGTAAAAGAGCCGTTTGCCCTTCAACGTCCTCGAGGAGCTTGCCTTGCGGCGAGCGGGTACGGCGAGGTTCGAGGAATAGAATGTCACCAGATCGAGGACCGGATCGGGCGCTTCGGCTGTTCCAAGCCGGCGCTGCACCCCGTCCGGCAGAGCGAGACAAGCCGTCTGGCCCGACGTGCAATCGCCATGGCTGCGATCGAGATCGGAGGTGGAAATGCCGATGTCGAAGGCAAAGGCGTCTGCGACCTGCTGGCGTACGGTCGGGTTCTGCGCTTTCCATCCGAACCGGCCGAGCGCAACGAGGCCGCTCCGGCGTTCGCGCACGAAGGCCGCGCGTCCGCTGACGCCGTCACCGTTGCGGTCTTCCGGATCCGCGCGCGCCAGAATGTCGCCCTCGGGGATAGCTTCGACGAGGCCGATGCCGATCATCGGTGACGCGACGCGCGGAGAGAGCGTCGTTGCTGTGTCGAGCGGCCCGTAGGCGGGTTCCGCGACCGAGTAACGAGGCTTGCGGAGGGAGATGGTTTCGCCGCCGGCAAGCGTCACCGGCACTTCCGTATAAATGATCCGCAGTCCGCCCTCGGCCGAAAGCCCCGGCACGGCGCTGCCCTGAAGCTGCGTACCGTAGACCGGATCGGGAAAATTAAGCGCCTTGTGCGAAGCGATCGCCTCGCGCTCTGCTTCGCCGCGCGGAGCGCGGGCGAGACGGAACAGCATCGACGCCGACTCAGCCTTCGGCTCGGGGGGACGTCCGCGCCCGCCGCGCATGTGGCACGTCTCACAGGCTCGGGCATTGTAGAGCGGCCCAAGTCCGTCCGACGCCTGCGTCGAGGAAGGCGAAGAGACCCAGAGCTTTTCAAAAAGCGCCTTGCCGAGATGGAAATCCTGTTCGTCCTCGAAGGCGAGATTGGCGGAGGCGTGCGAGAAGATCATCCGATCGCGAGATCCGGGCGTCGTAGTGGCACCGCCAGGCATCGTCTCGAAAGGCTCGGCTTCGGAAAAGCCCGTTGCCGGTCGCGTGACCTCCGTGACGCGCTCGAGGTCGTGTGCGGAAAGGTCGTCGCGTGTCGCGCGGGTGTCGATCCCGCCATCCGCCCAGCCGCGGATGTTGCCCGCCAACGTCGCGGGGGCGATACCGATAAGCGCGACCAGCGGCAGCGCAAGGAAGCGGGCGATTATCCTCATCGAAGAGGGCCGGGCCGCCTGTCCGCAGCGGCCCGCCTTTTCAGCTTATTGGAAGACCGCTCCGGGATTGTCCAGGCTGTCGGAACCTTCAAGCTCGACGGTGCCGAGTTCGAGCGCGGCGATGACCCGTTCGACCGTCTTGGCCTGGGCGATCAGCCCGTCGATTGCGGCCTGAACCGTTGCGTTGCCCTCCGCATTTCCCTCACCGATCATCTGGTCGTAGGCTTCGACCGTCTCGGCGCGCTTGGCCATCGCCTGCATCTTTTCGACCGTGGCGCCCAGATTGTCCTTCATCTCCTTGTCGAGGGCCGCGTCCTTGGCGCCGACCAGTTCGGAGAGGGAGGGACCGGTAAGCTTGCCGCCGTCGACGCGGGTATATTCACCGCTATAGGCCGACTGGATGCCGATCGCGTCGTGGAGATGCGAGTTGTGGGTGTTGTCGGAGAAGCAATCGTGTTCCTCTTCCGGATCATGGAGAAGCAGGCCGAGCTTCATGCGTTCGCCCGCAAGCTCGCCATAAGAGAGCGAACCCATGCCGGTCAGGATCGCGACCAGGCCGGCCTTCGGATCCGCCTCGACAGCCTTGGTGGCTGCGCCGTCGGGAGTCCAGTTCGCGACCATTTCCTTGAGGTCGGCGACGAGCAGGCTGGTGGCCGCCTTCAGATAGGCGGCGCGGCGGTCGCAATTGCCATTGGTGCAGGCCTCGGTGTCGAAATCCGTGTAGGACCGGTTGCCGGCGCCGGGACCAGTCCCGTTCAGATCCTGTCCCCAGAGCAGGAATTCGATCGCATGATAGCCGGTCGCGACATTCGCCTCGATGCCGCCGGCTTCCTGCAGCGTGCCGGAAATGAGCTCCGGCGTGATGCTCGTCGCATCGACATCCTGTCCGTCGATCTTGAGCACCTTGTTGGCGATCACATTGGCGGTGAAGAGGGCGTTTTCATCGCTTTCGGTGCCGTAGCTCGCGTCGACATAGTCGATGAGGCCCTCGTCGAGCGGCCAGGCATTCACTTTGCCTTCCCATTCGTCGACGATCGTATTGCCGAAACGGTAGACTTCGGTTTCCTGATAAGGGTTGCGTGCCTTGAGCCAGGCCTCGCGCGCGGCCTTCAGCGTTTCTTCGCTCGGGCTTGCGATCAGCGCATCGACGGCCTTGTCCAGTGCCTCAGCCGTCGTCAGCGCGTCCTCGTATTTGGCATGTGCGACGGCTGCGTAATGCTTGACGACCGCGGCGGCATCGGGGGCCGCATTTGCCGGTTGCAACGCCAGCGCCGATGTCGCCGTCATGAGCGCCAGTGCAGCGGTGCGGATGAAATTCTTGGTCATGATCCTCTCCTTATGCTCGTCGGTAGAGCGCACAGGCTCCAGCCCCGTGAAAGCGCAAGAGTCATGGACCAAAAGCAAACTGGTGTCAAAGTGTATAGTTTAGAATGGCTTGAAGTTGCAGCGCCGCCCCAGGAGACGCAAACGCTAGTTTTTCCGCCCCATGAGGCAGAAGAAAAAGCCGTCCGTTCCGGTTGAAGCCGGCGTCAGCGTCACGGTCTTCATATCGGCGGACCAGGGTTGCGGCCTGTCGGTGCCGAAGAGGGCTGCCCAGTTGTCGGCGGCCGAAAGCACCTCGAATTCCGGATTGTCGTCGCAGAAACCGTAGACCTGCGACTCGTTCTCCTCCGGAAGCACGGAACAGGTGACATAGATCAGATGTCCGCCGGGACGCACGAACCGGGCGGCGCCGGCGAGCGCCTCTTCCTGCTGGGCCAATCGCTCCTCGAGGTTCTTCTGCGTCAGGCGCCATTTCGTATCCGGACGGCGCCGCCAGGTTCCGGTTCCGGTGCACGGCGCATCGACGAGCACGCGATCGGCACGACCGACGAGGGACGCAAGTGAACCGGCCGTTTCATGCACCTGGACATTTCTGGTGCCGGCACGCTTCAGCCGCTCGATGATCGGTGCCAGCCGTTTGCGGTCGGCGTCGTAAGCGTGGACCTGCCCCTTGTTGTTCATCGCCGCCGAGATGGCCAGCGTCTTGCCGCCGCCGCCGGCGCAATAATCGAGCACCTGCTCACCCTCGCGCGGGAATACGAGATCAGCGACGATCTGCGAGCCTTCGTCCTGAACCTCGAACCAACCCTTCTGGAACGAGACTTCCGCCGTAACGTTCGGCAGGCGCGAAGCGCCCTCGCCAGCGGGGATGCGCACGCCGTGCCGGGCAATCGTTGCAGGCTCGGCGCCGCTGCGCTCCAGCGCCTTCAATACCTTTTCCCGCGTCGCTTTCAGTGTGTTGACGCGCAGGTCCAGAGTCGGCCTTCCGGCAAGCGCTTGCGCCTCGGCGAGCCAGTCGTCGGAGAAGTTTTCTTCAAACGAGGCTTGCGTCCATTCCGGAATATCGGCCCGCACATGCAGAGGCGCATCTTCGAGCCGTCGTTGATCGAAAGCCGTCATCATGGCTTCGGAAGGCGGCTCGGGCGCGAACCTGTCGTCGGCAAATTCCGCGGCAAGCGTGTCGACGTCAAAGCCCCATTGCCGGTAGAGGACCGCATGGGCGAGAGCAACGGGACTGTCGCTGTCCATGAGATAGGCGTGGGAGAGTTTCATCCGCAGGGCGTCGTAGACGATATTGCCTATCGCGGCTCGATCGCCGGAGCCGGCGAAGCGGTGGGACAGGCCCCAGTCCCTGAGCGCATCGGCGACGGGTCGCTTGCGCTTTTCGATATCGTCAAGAACCTCGATGGCTCCCGAGAGCCTTCCGCCCAATCGCATCTTCGATGAACTCCTTTTTCGCCGTGGTAACGGCGATGACATCGAAGAGCAAGACGGCGACCGCATTATGTGGCAGGGTGGTTGGCTCTTGCAGTCTGGTTCGCCGAGATGCGCCGGGCGAACCTGGTGCCGTCAGGAATTCACGACCGTGTAACAGATGCTGGCGGTGCCCGAGCGGATCATGCCGATCTTCGAGGCGGCGGCCTTAGAGAGGTCGATCACCCGGCCGCGAATGAACGGGCCGCGATCATTGATCCGGACGATGACGGACTTGCCGTTGCGTTTATTGGTGACCTGAACCTTGGTGCCGAACTTCAGTTTCCGGTGTGCGGCGGTCAGGTGCGCGGCGTTCATTCTTTCGCCGGAAGCCGTTTTAGAGGAAAGCGCGTACCAGGATGCCCCGCCGCAACCGGCGCCTGCTGCCTGACTATCGGAGGCCGAGACAAACCCGATCCCGGCGGTGAATAGTGCTGCCGCGGCAGCAGTCTTGATTTTCGCTGGCGTCAAGCGATGCCCCCTTCGGTTCGAAAAATTTAATAGTTCCCTTTGTTGATCGAGCTAATTGAGGTCAAAGATGGCGAAAACGTGCCTCAACCGTTAAGGTCCCATTAAGGATGCTTGATATGTTGTTAAATTTAAAATTCAGCGACAGTTTGAATTAGTTTAAAAGCGTGCTGGAAGTTCTTTGGAATCAGCGACTAAGCGCCCACGACGGCGGCAGGTTGAGGGCAACGACCCCTTGCTGAAATAAAATCATTAAAAATTTCGCCTTCGATGAAATTCCGCCGAATTCGATCGTCGAATTCTTGCTACTATCGCTCAGGTTGCGGAAAATGGCAAAGTATTGACGCAAAAGTGACAGCATTATCGAGTCAAGGTGATTCGCGATAAATCAATACTTGCGAATTGGCCGCAGACTTTCTTTGTCCGGCGCGCGATATTCTGATCGCTTCCGGGGGTTGGCGGGCTTACCGCGGATTCCAGGCGCCGGATGTCCACAATTGTGCAAGCGACACGCGATAGTTCGGGAAGGCCGGATCAAAGCCCGCCTGGCGCAGCCGCGCGTTGGAAACACGCTTGTTCTCACCATAGAATGTGCGCGCCATCGCAGACATCTCGGCGGTTTCGAAGGGAATCTCCGGCGGCGGTTCGATGCCCATCAGCCGGGCCGCTTCTTCGACGACATCCTGCGGCGGCGCCGGTTCGTTATCGGTCACGTTGAAGACCCCTCCCATGCCGCGTGCCGCAAGGAAGGCGCTCGCCGCGCCGATGTCTTCGACACGGATGCGGTTGAAGACCTGGTTCGGCTTGATGATGCGGCGCGCCGTTCCTTCGGAGAGGTTGCGAAACGCGTTCCGGCCCGGGCCGTAAATGCCCGCAAGCCGCAACACCGCCACCGGAACGCCGCGCCGTGCACCGTGCTCGAGCCAGGCGCCTTCAGCTTCCACACGCTCCAGCGAGCGCTGCGAGACCGGGTTGAGCGGCGTATCCTCCGTGACCCAGGCGCCGCCATGATCGCCATAAACGCCGACCGTGGAAAGATAACACACCCATTCAAGCCGGGGCATGAGCTCGGTAAGCGGCGCCGTGCCGGCGCGGAACATCGGGTCGCCTTCGCGGCCGGGTGCGATCGATTGAACGAGATGAGTCGTGTCTCTCATCGCATCCTTGAGCTCGTCCGAAATTTCCGCGCCGTCGAAGAGTATCGGGCGGATACCGGCATCCTGGAGGCGGCCGAGCTTTTCTGCCGATCGAGTGGTGCCGGTTACGGATTTCGCCAAAGGAGCGAGCGCGCTCGCGATCGCCGTGCCCGAATAGCCGGCACCAAGGATCAGGACATTCATAGGCTCACTCCCGCCATTTTCCATTCCGAAAGAACCGCGTCATCATTTTCAGCTTCGCATTGCCGGCCGAAGTCCGCCAGATCAGCGGTTGAAGTCAGCCGCGAAAGCGCCCAGACCGCCATGCCTCTGACGGTCGGCGAGGGGTCCGCCGCCAGCAACTTGCAGACCGGTATCAGGCTCTTTTCGCCGGAATTGCCAGCGGCGATCAAGGCATTCCGGACGAACCGGTCGCGCCCGATGCGCTTGACGGGAGATCCGGAAAAGAAGGTCCGGAAAGCTGCGTCATCCAGGGTCAGCAGAAACGAGAGCTCCGGTTCCCTAAGATCGTTCCGCGCCTTCAGCTTCATCTCCGATGCCGAGCGCGCGAACTTGTTCCAGGGACAGGCCGCGAGACAATCGTCGCAGCCATAGATGCGGTTGCCGATCAGCGGCCGGTACTCCGGCGCAATCGGTCCCTTGTGCTCGATCGTGAGATAAGAGATGCAGCGTCGCGCATCGATTCGGTAGGGCGCTGGAAAGGCATCGGTCGGACAGGCGTCGAGGCAGGCCCGGCAGGAACCGCAATGGTCGCGTTCGGGCTCGTCCAGTTCCAGTTCGGCGGTCGTGAAAAGGCTGCCGAGAAACAGCCAGGAGCCGAACTCGCGGCTGACCAGGTTGGTGTGCTTGCCCTGCCAGCCTATCCCGGCCTTTTCCGCGAGCGGCTTCTCCATGACCGGTGCGGTATCGACGAAGACCTTTACGTCCTCGCCCGCACGGGCGGCGAAACGCGTTGCGATGTCTTTGAGCCGGCCCTTGACCACGTCGTGATAATCTCGGTTCCGGGCGTAGACGGAGATCGCGCCGCGGTCGCGCTTGGCAAGGACATCGCGCGGGTCGTCCTCAGGAGCGTAATTCATGCCGAAGAGGGTAATGGAGCGCACATCCCCCCAGAGAACGCGCGGGTCGGATCGGCGCTCCTCGGTTTCGGCAAGCCACTCCATCGTGCCGTGGCAGCCATCGGCCAGGAACTGCCTCAGCCGCTCCGGCGCTTGCGGGATGGCGTCCGGATGCGTGATGCGACAGATGTCAAACCCCTTGGCCGCAGCTTCCTCCTTCAGGAAGGCGGTGAGGGTCCGTCGTTTCCTGCCCTGGATCTCCGCTTCTGCGGCGTTGCCGGGCATGATTGCGTCCTTAAAAGTCGAGATCCGCATAATGTGAGACCGGGGTCACGCCGCGCACGCGCTCGACGAGCAGAGGCCGGAAGGATGGACGCGACTTCAGCCGCTGGTACCATTCCTTGGCGGCCGGCGCATCGGCCCAGTCGATTTCTCCAAGATAGTCGAGCACGGAAATTGCCGCGGCGGCAGCGAGGTCCGCATAGGAGATGCGGTCGCCGGCAAGCCAGGGACGCGATCCGGCGAGCCAGGAGAGATACTTCATATGCTGGCGGATATTGCTGCGCGAGGTGCGCAGAACCTTCGAATCCGGCGCGCCGCCGCCCTGGTCCGGAGTCATCTGCAGCTTGAAGATGCGCTCACGCACCAGCGGGCGCGTTACGTCGGCTTCCATCTTGTGCAGGAACCATTCGGCGAGCCGGCGGATCTCGGCGCGCTGAAACGGGTCCTCCGCAAGAAGGCGGCGGTCGCGCTTCATGATGCCGCTGGTCTCGTCGAGATATTCGGAGATGATCGTGGCGCCGCAGAGCGCGCGCATGCTGTCGTCGACATAGACAGGGAGCGTACCGGCAGGGTTCAGCGTCAGGAAGTCACGCCGGTTCTCCCATGGCTGTTCTTCGCTCAGCTCCGTCTGATAGCCATATTCTGAGAGAATAAGGCGTACGAACCGCGAAGCTGGGGACATGGGGTGATGATACAGTGTCGGCATCGATGATCAGATTACAGCTGTTTTCGGGGATATTGGCGTCGCGGCATATGCAACTGGCCACGGCTCGTTACAAGGAGCTATAGGTAGTTGCGGTGGCAAACACAAGAGAATCGACTTTCTCCTCCCACATCCAATTATATCAGGAATAACGAATTCATGGCGGATCAATCGATCATAAGTGCGCTCGTGCTCGGGCTTATCGAAGGGCTGACGGAGTTCATCCCGGTGTCGTCGACGGCGCATGTGCTGCTCGCCGGGCACTTTCTCGGCTTCAGGTCGCCCGGAAATACTTTCGCCGTTCTGATCCAGCTCGGCGCCATACTGGCGATCCTGCTCGTCTATTTCCAGAAGCTGCTGTCGATCGCGCTGGCCCTCCCCACGAGCGTCAGGGCGCGCCGTTTCGTCCTGTCGGTTCTCCTCGCCTTCCTCCCGGCGGCGCTGATCGGCGCGGCTGCGCATGGGTTCATCAAGTCGGTGCTCTTCGAGACGCCGATGCTGATCTGCGTCGTGCTGATCGTCGGCGGCATCATTCTCTATGTGATCGACCGTCTCCCCTTGACGCCCCGCTATACCGACGTGTTCGATTATCCGCCGTCGCTGGCCCTCAAGATCGGCCTCTTCCAGTGCCTCGCCATGATCCCGGGCACATCGCGTTCCGGCGCGACGATCGCCGGCGCCTTGCTGATGGGAACCGACAAGCGCTCCGCCGCGGAGTTTTCCTTCTTCCTGGCCATGCCGACAATGGTGGGAGCTTTCGCGCTCGATCTTTACAAGAATCGGGAAGCGCTCTCCATCGACGATATCGGACTGATCGCCGCCGGTTTCATTGCCGCGTTCATCGCCGGCATTTTCGTGGTGCGTTCGCTGCTCGATTTCGTATCGCATCGCGGCTTCACGCCCTTTGCGATCTGGCGCATCCTCGTCGGCACCGCTGGCCTGGTCGGATTGTGGCTGCTAGGATAGCGCTACCCGCAAACATAAAGCCGGATGCGTCTCCTTCGAAACGCACCCGGCTCCTGGCCCCCGCCAAAACTGGAAAATGCCTGGCACGAAGCCGAGGCGAAAATGTCCGGCCTACTCGCCGGAAACCCCGATCGACGCCGTCGTGCACGGGTTGACACCGTAGGCCGGCGTGCAGCCCTTGTTGCTGCTGGCAACGGTGCCGGGTGCCATGAACGAGCCAGCCAGAATAATCAGTGCCGCAGACGCAAAAAAGATTGCGATCGACTTGCCCATGGGACGTTATGCCTTTCGAGTGTGATGTCTGCACCGGCAGCGCCCGCTGAGCGGTGAGTGCGAGCGGTGTTTATGCTGCGATCCTGTCATGATCAATATCAGGGCCAGCTGAATCTGCGGTAAACGGAATTCGGATTTTCAACTGCTGCAGAACTGCAACGCTGTTGCTAAATAGGCACAGTGGGGGCCGCAAAAAAGCCGCCGGCGAACCGGAGGCGTAAGTGCGTTCGCAGCGGAGCCGCGGCTCAGGCGGCGCGGCCGGTGCGGGTATATTGCCCGTGCGGGCGATAGCGTACGAGATAGGTCGGCAGGATCGACTCGAGCATTGTCGGCTCGATGCCTATACCGGCAAACGTGCGCCCTTCAGTTTCAGCCATTGCGGAAACGACATTGTCCGATTTCAGCAACACGACCTGATCGGCCGTGAGCGGCGGTTCGATGAACGGCACCAGCGAAGCGACGCTGCCCATCAGAGAGGCGATGCCGAAGGGGAGCGAGACGAAGGAGCGCTTGCGGTCGATCGTCTTCAGCATGATATCGAGACATTCGCGGAACGAGAGCACCTGCGGTCCACCGAGTTCGTAGATCGTGCCACCCGCGAGCTTGCCGTCGACGGAGCGGGCCACAGCCTCGGCGACGTCCGTGACGTAAACCGGCTGAAACCTGGTATTGCCGCCGCCGATGAGCGGCAGGACCGGCGAGAACCGAGCCATTTCGGCGAATTTGTTGAAAAAGCCGTCTTCGGGGCCAAAGATGATCGAGGGGCGAAGGATCACGGCGGTGGGAAGTATCTCCAGGATCGCTGCCTCTGCGCGCCCCTTCGTCCGTGCATAGCTCGAGTCGGACCTCGCGTCGGCACCAATTGCCGAGATATGGGTCAGAGTTGCGCCCGTCGCCCGCGCCGCCTCGGCGACCGCCCGGGCACCGAAATCCTGAACCGCGTCGAAGGTGTTGCGGCCGTTTTCGAAGAGTACGCCGACGCAATTGATCACATGATCGGCGCCATCGACCGCGCGATCGACCGAGTTGCGATAGCGTAGGTTGGCCTGAACGAATGAGATCTGCCCGACATTGCCGAGCGGTTGCAGGTGGCCGGCAAGATCCGGACGGCGAACGGCGACGCGAATACGGTAGCCGCGTTTGGCAAGTGCGCGCACCACATGACGGCCGACAAATCCGGATCCGCCGAAAATCGTCACCAGCGGCGGAAGATTGGACAAGGTCATGAGAAACGCACTCCTGATGCCAATGGAAGAATTGCTTGCTACATAGCCCAAGCGGCGAGCGAGGTGAAGGCCATTCCGCGCGCTTCGGAGGCCTCCTTCGATGCTTCGCCGAACCTCGCCTCAGACGCCTTCGACGACCACCATCTCGGCATCGGCGGCCTCCTGTCGGATGGCCGCGGCAATCTGGTATTCCGGCGAGTTGTAGCAATCGACCGCCGCCTGAAGCGAGGGGAATTCAATGATGACGTTGCGGGCGCGAACGGCACCTTCGAGCCGTTGGAACTGCCCGCCGCGCGCGAGGAAGGACGCGCCGTATTTCTCGAAGGCGGGCTTTGCCGCCGCCACATAGTCCTTGTAGCGTTCGGGGTCCCTTATATCGACCCGAGCGATCCAGTATCCTTTGGCCATTGTGAGCTCCTCGTCATCAGCGAAATGCAGACGGGATAGTTACTTCCGGCAAATTGTGTCCGGGGTCAAGCATGCCGGACGCAGTCCGGTGGGGTATGCGCCAATCAGCCGGAAAGGGCGCTCTCCATCTCGGCCAGAATCGCGCGGCTTGCTGCAAGAGGGTCAGGCGCGGCAACGATTGGCCGCCCGACGACGAGATGGCTCGAGCCGGCCGCAAGCGCATCGGCCGGCGTCATCACCCGCTTCTGGTCGCCTTTTTCCGCGCCGGCCGGGCGGATGCCCGGTGTCACCAGCGCCATGTCGCCGCCAATGATCTTGCGCACCGCGGCGGCCTCCGCCGCCGAGCAGACAATGCCTCCCATGCCCGCGGCGTGTGCCTGCTCGGCACGGCGCAGGACCAGGCTTTGCGGATCATAATTGTAGCCGGCATCCATCACGTCCTGCTCGTCCATGGAGGTGAGCACCGTCACTGCAAGCAGGCAGAGGTTTGAGCCTCTGGCCGCCTCGACGGCTGATTTCATCGCCTTGGGATAGGCATGGAGCGTCAGCATCGACACGCCCATCTTGACGATGTTCTCCACGCCCTTCGCGACCGTGTTGTCGATGTCGAGCAGCTTCATGTCCAGAAAGACCTGCTTGCCGCTCGCGGCGAGATCGCGCGCGAAGTCGAGACCGCCAGCGAATGCCAGTTGGTAGCCTATCTTATAGAAGAGGACTTCCTCACCGAGCGCCGAGACGATTTTTTCGGCCTCGGCCAGCGTTGGAAGATCAAGGCCGACGATCAGCCGGTCGCGTGCGCTCATATCGAGTCTACCCCTGCCAGGTTTCCATCGGCGTCCAGTCGCATGTGACGGCGCGATCCGCAAGACGGAAGGCGAAGAGATTGCCGCCCCCCGGCAACTGGTCGGCGATGCGGGCGATCGCCGTGCCAGTCATCCGGCATTTGAGCAGCGTGCCGACGCCGCCATGGCCGATGAACGCTATGGGTATGGACGGATCATGCCGGTCGAGGATGGAAAAGACGGCCCTCGAGATCCGTGCCTGTGCGTCCACGGCGCGCTCCCAGCCATCGAAGCTTGCCTCGGGTCGGGCAAAGAACTCATCGGCCGCCTTCTCGAACGCGTCCGGCGGCAGGAAACCGGTGGAGGAACGGTCGTTCTCGCCCATCGCCTGGTCCGTTTCGGTCGCAATACCGGCAGCATCGGCCAGTATCCGCGCCGTTTCGACCGCCTTCGTCTCGCCGCTGGAGATGATGCGCCCAAGCAAACGGACCCATGGCTTCTTCGCCGTGGCACGCGCGCGGGCCGCGCCTAATTCGGAAAGACCCCATTGCGGTACGGGAACCGCGGGTTCGATCCTGATCTGTGGATGCGTGAGATAGATGCCGAACACCGCACTAAGCGCCGTCAATGCGTCTTGCGGTAGACCCAGAGCTGTGCGGGCGGAATGTTGCGCACGACGAAGTCGAAATGCTGGATGCGGTAGCTATCCGGCACGGCGACGACCGGAGACATCGGGCCGTAGGAAATCTGAATGACGGGGCGGCCGAAAGGGATGCGCGAGAGCAGGTCTTCAAGCAGCTCGACGCGGCGGTGCATCGGGAAGTTCAAAAGCGGTACGGCGGAAATGACGCTGTCGAACTGCTGGTCTTTCAGGGAACCAAGCGTGCGGTCAAGATCAAACGCGTCGCCATTGATGAACTGAACGCCGTCGAATTGCGCCTTGAGCTGGTTGTAGAAATCGGTCGAATATTCGATCGATATCAGCTTTTCAGGCTCTATGCCGCGCTCGAGGATCGCCTTGGTGATCACGCCGGTGCCGGGGCCAAGCTCAAGGACGGGCAGGCCGGAGTCCGGATCGACGACGCTTGCCATACGGCGCGCCGTCACCGAGGATGTCGGGAGTATCGCGCCGACGGCGCGGCTGTTGCTCATCCAACCCTTGAAGAAGCGGATTTCTTCGTCGAATTTCCGACCGAATTTTTCCTTCACCCTCAAGCGCAAGCTCATCGAATCCCCTCGCATGTATCATTGCAGCTGCGCTCTTATCGTGATTCGCCGGGCTGCGTGAGCATTTATTCATAATGTGCTTCTATCTGCGGCAAAAACAAGTCCGGCTGCGTCTAAAAGCGACAGTGCATGAACAATGCGCGACGGGAAATAGGATGAAGCGCGCCGAAGGGCGGTTTCATCCGTACCTGCGACAGGCCGTTAGACTCGCATCGGCATTAGGACGTAGAGCGCGTCATCCGCGGCCAGGTCGCGTACCAGCGTCGGCGAACCGGGATCTGCGAGCAGGAAGACCGCCTCGCTGCCGGTCAGTTGCGCGGTGATGTCGAGAAGATACTTTGCGTTGAATCCGATCTCGAGCGGATCACTTTCGTAGCCGACCGGCACTTCTTCGGTGGCGCTGCCCGAATCCGGGTTGTTTACCGTCAGCGTCATCTGGCCATCGGTGAGTGCCAGCTTCACGGCGCGTCCGCGTTCGGACGAGATCGTCGAGACGCGGTCGACGGCCTGCGAGAAGGACTGGCAGTCGACGCGCAATTCCTTGTCATTGCTGGCGGGGATCACGCGCTGATAGTCGGGGAAGGTCCCGTCGATCAGCTTCGACGTCATGACGATGGAGCCGATCGTCAACCGGATTTTCGCGTCCGAGACCTCGACTGTGACGACGACGTCGGGATTGTCGAGCAATTTTTGCAATTCGCTTACGGTTTTGCGCGGGATGATGATGCCGGGCATGCCCTCGGAGCCGGACGGGGCTTCGACATCAGCACGGGCGAGCCTGTGTCCGTCGGTCGCGACGGCGCGCAGCTTCAGTTCGCCGTTGCTCTCGACCGTGTGCACGAAAATGCCGTTCAGATAATAGCGCGTCTCTTCCGTCGAAATCGCGAACTGCGTGCGGTCGATCAGCATCTTCAGATCGGTCGCCTTCAGGCGGAAGGAATGCGAGAACGTGCCGGCGGTCAGGTCGGGGAAGTCCGATTGGGGCAGGCACTGCAGCGAAAATTTGGAGCGGCCGGAGGCGACCGTCATCGCCGTGCCCTCCGCATTGGTGGCAAGCAGCACCTCTGAACCGTCGGGCAACTTGCGCACGATGTCATAGAGCAGGTGCGCCGGAACGGTCGTGGCGCCCGCCTGCTCGACCTGCGCCTGCGTCGCCTCGGTGATCTCCAGGTCGAGGTCGGTCGCCTTCATTTCGAGACTGGCGCCGTCGGAGCGCAAGAGCACGTTCGAAAGGATCGGGATCGTATTTCGCCGTTCCACCACACGGTGGACATGGTTCAGCGATTTCAACAGGTTGGACCGCTCTAGAGTAATACGCATGGATGCTACCGCTTTCAACCGTTGCCGGGGCGGGCGAGGGTCACCGCCGCGGCGTCAACTGCGTGCCCCGGCCGCTTGGCCGGAAGGATGTGGACGGGCAAAATGGCAGAAAGAGAGCCGAAAAAGCAAGGGGTTTCGCGGCCTCTTCCCCAAATGCGAGGCTGTGGGCGCGGCCCGCCCTTGCCCCGGGCTTCCCGCTCACTCATAAAGGGCGCGAGCCGGCTCGTCGTAACCATCGTCCGGTATTTGCAAGGGCCCGCAATGATCGGGGCCACGAGGGATTGGAAGGCGGCGTTGGAGAAGCAGCAATCGGCGGAAGTGTCGGAAAAGGAACGGCAACGCGGCTTTCGCCTGCACAATGCGAATATTCCCGCGCGTCCGCTGGAGCCGTGCCTTTATCTCGTCGCAACGCCGATCGGCAATCTCGGCGACATCACCCTCAGAGCCCTCGAGACAATTGCCGCGGCGGACGTCCTCGCCTGCGAAGACACGCGCGTGACGCGGGTCCTGCTCGACCGCTACGGCATCGTCAACCGGCCTATCGCCTATCACGAGCACAATGCCGCCGAGGCAGGTCCGCGCCTGCTTGCAGCGCTTGACGGCGGCAAATCGGTGGCACTCGTTTCCGACGCAGGCACGCCGCTCGTCTCCGATCCTGGCTATCGTCTGGCGCAGCAGGCGGTCGAGGCCGGGTACCGGGTGGTGCCGGTGCCGGGACCCTCGGCGCCGCTTGCGGCTCTCGTCGGTTCCGGCCTTCCGAGCGATGCCTTCCTCTTCGCCGGCTTCCTGCCGGGTAAGGACAAGGCCAAGCGCGACCGGCTTGCGGAACTCGCCAACATCCCGGCCACTCTCATCTTCTTCGAGTCCCCGCATCGCATCGCCGCGACCCTCACTGCTGCCGCCGAGGTTCTCGGCGAAGACCGGAGGGCGGCCGTCTGCCGCGAACTGACCAAGGCTTTCGAGGAGTTCCGCCGAGGCACGCTCGGCGAGCTCAGGACAGCTTACGACGAAGGCGGCAATGTGAAGGGCGAGATCGTCCTGGTGGTCGGTCCGCCCGAGGCAAGGCCGCAGCCGGAGGCAGCCGATATCGACGCGCTCCTCAGGGCGCTTGCCCGAGATCTGCCGATGGGCAAGGCAGCGACGGAGGCCGCGCATCGCACAGGACTTGCACGCAAGGCGCTTTACGACCGGCTCCTCGAGCTCAAGGACAGCGATGAAGGCTGAGCGATCGGACGACCTCAAGCTGAAGGCTCTGAAGCGGGGCCATCTGGCCGAATACCGCGCGGCGCTCTGCCTGATCCTGAAAGGTTACCGCATCGTTGCGATGCGCTATCGCACCAGGCTGGGTGAAATCGACATCATCGCCCGGCGCGGGGATCTCATCGCCTGCGTCGAGGTGAAGGCCCGGCGGAGTTTTGACGATGCGATCTTCGCCGTTTCCAGCACTGCGCAACGACGCATCCGTGCCGCAAGCGAGGTTTGGCTGTCGCGTCAGGGCGACTTCCATCGCCTGTCGCTGCGCCACGATATCGTCGCCGTCATGCCCTGGCGATGGCCGCGGCATCTGACGGACGCTTTTTGATCGGCGGGAGCGGCAGGAGCCTTCTTGCCTAACCACGGTACGCATTCTACATCTTGCTGGCTTTTCTGCGTGCCGCCTTTTCAGGAGTACAGGCGCAGCATCGCGTTGAAGTGCCGTATAATTCGATTTCCGGCCGACACCGGCCGAAGGAACTATGCGGATCGAAGATCCAGATCAGGAATGGGAAGATGGCAGGAATCGTCAATGTCGGGGTCCAGATGGACCATGTTTCGGGCATCACCATTGCGGGCGATTCGACCTTCGCGATGAGCCTGGAGGCACAGGCCCGCGGCTACCGCCTGTTCCACTACACGCCCGACAAGCTGTCGCTTCGGGACGGCAAGGTCTATGCGACCGCGCAGCAGATGCAGCTGCGCGACGTCAAGGGCGATCACTTCACCCTCGGCGAGGACGAGCGGATCGACCTTTCGACTCTGGACGTCATCCTGCTTCGCCAGGATCCGCCCTTCGACATGGCCTATATCACCTCCACCCATCTGCTCGAGCGTCTCCACCCCAAGACCTTGGTCGTCAACGATCCGGCCTGGGTACGGAACTCTCCGGAAAAGATCTTCGTGACCGAATTTGCGGACCTGATGCCGAAGACGCTGATCACCCGCGATGCGGACGAGATTGCCCGCTTCCGCCAGGAAATGGGGGACATCATCCTGAAGCCGCTTTACGGCAATGGCGGCGCGGGGGTCTTCCACTCGGCGCGCGACGACCGCAATTTCTCGTCGCTCCTCGAAATGTTCGCCCAGATGTTCCGCGAGCCTTACATTGCCCAGGAATACCTGCCGGAGGTCCGCAAGGGCGACAAGCGCATCCTGCTCGTCGATGGCGAGCCCGTCGGCGCGATCAATCGCGTCCCGGCCGAGCACGACTCGCGCTCCAACATGCATGCTGGCGGGCGCGCGGAGGCAACCGAGCTGACGGCGCGCGAAAGGGAAATCTGCACCCGTATCGGGCCGGCGCTGAAAGAACGCGGCTTCCTCTTCGTCGGCATCGACGTCATCGGCGACTATCTGACGGAGATCAACGTCACCTCGCCCACCGGCATCCGCGAAGTGAAGAAGTTCGGCGGCGCCGATGTCGCCGGTCTTCTCTGGGACGCGATCGAGAAAAAGCGCGCCTGATTCGCTCGGCGGGCCTTCATCCTTCATTGTTCTGTAATTGTTCTTGTTTTTAAGCGCATTCCGTGCAAGGTTTGCCGATGCAACCGAATTCGGTTGTGACGGCGGCGTGAGCCGCCATGCCGTATCGGGTTATGCGGAAGGGGCAATGGTCTTTCGCGCTCAGCTCGAATTCAGGGGGCGTCATGGTCGCGCGCGTCAGCACGGTTGCGTTTCAGGGTATCGAGGGCCTTCCGGTCGACGTCCAGGTGATGGTAGCGCCCGGCAGGGTCGGCATGCAGATCGTCGGGCTGCCGGATAAAGCGGTCGCTGAAAGCCGCGAGCGCGTTCAGGCGGCGCTGCATGCATCTGGACTGGCGCTTCCCGCAAAGCGCGTCACGGTCAATCTGGCGCCGGCGGATTTGCCGAAGGAAGGAAGTCATTTCGATCTCGCCATCGCGCTTGGCCTGATGGCGGCGCTCGGTGCTGTCCCGGCGGACGCGCTGTCCAATTATATCGTCATTGGCGAGCTCAATCTGGACGGCACGATCGCCGCCGTTGCCGGTGCCTTGCCGGCGGCGATCGGCGCGAATGCGCTCGGCAAGGGGCTGATCTGCCCCGCCGATAGCGGACCGGAGGCGGCCTGGGCCGGCTCGGAGATCGACATTCTCGCCCCGCGCAGCCTGATCGCGATTGCCAATCACTTCCGCGGCACGCAGGTGCTCTCCCGTCCGGAGCCGGCGGTGCGGATGGCGGCCGCAGGCCTTCCCGATCTCTCCGATATCAAGGGTCAGGAAAGCGCCAAGCGGGCGCTGGAGGTGGCCGCCGCCGGCAATCATAATCTCCTGATGGTCGGCCCGCCGGGTTCCGGCAAGTCGATGCTCGCGGCGCGGCTCCCGTCCATTCTGCCGCCGCTTTCGCCCGCCGAACTGCTCGAAGTCTCCATGATCCATTCGATTGCCGGACAGCTTCCAGGCGGCAAGCTCTCCGACAGCCGGCCGTTTCGCGCGCCGCACCACTCCGCCACCATGGCGGCGCTCATCGGTGGCGGCGCTCGCGCCAAACCGGGCGAGGCATCGCTCGCCCACCACGGCGTGCTCTTCCTCGACGAGTTTCCGGAATTTGCGCCGCAGGTTCTCGATGCCTTGCGCCAGCCGCTCGAAACCGCCACATGCATAATCGCGCGCGCCAATCACCGCGTCACCTATCCGGCGGCGATCCAGCTCATCGCAGCCATGAACCCCTGCCGCTGCGGCATGGCCGGCGAACCGGGGCGCAGCTGCGCCCGCGGTCCGCGCTGCATGGCCGACTACCAGGCGCGGATCTCCGGCCCGCTAATGGATCGCATCGACATCCGTGTCGACGTCCCGGCGGTCAGCGCCGCCGACCTCATTCGCCCCGGCACGTCAGAGCCGAGCGCTGCCGTCGCCCGCCGCGTCGCCCGCGCCCGCGAGCTGCAGAGAGACCGCTTCGCCGTCCTCGGGCATGCCGAGCTCACGAGCAATGCCCGCTCGTCGACGACGGTGATCGAAAAAATCGCCGAGCCCGACGCGGCCGGCCTGCAGCTTCTGAGAGATGCTGCGGAGAAGATGAAGTTCTCGGCGCGCGGCTATCACCGGGTGTTGAAGGTGGCTCGCACGCTTGCCGACCTGGACGAGGCGCCGAGGGTTGGCCGCATTCATCTGGCCGAGGCGATTTCCTATCGAATGGCGGGGGAGCGGCTGCCGGTGGCGGCATAGGGATTGCGTGAGTTCAATGAAAAAAGCCGTCGTCGAGGATCATGAGGCGAGTTACCCAGATCCGATCGCGGTCGAGGCCGGCCAGGTCATCAGGCCGACCGGGGCAAAGGACAACTGGGATGGATACGAATGGCTCTGGGCAGAAGGTCCGGACGGCAAGTCTGGTTGGATTCCGGACACCATCGTGGAATGCCGCTATGGAAAAACATATGCGATGCGCCGCTACTCCGCAGTGGAGCTTACCTGCCGAAAGGGAGAGGTTCTGCTGACTATCGAGGAAATTGACGGTTGGGCCTGGTGCCGGTCCGATGGCGGCAGACAGGGCTGGGTGCCTCTGCGCAAGCTTACATCGCTGGAGGGAGGCGAAGGCGCCCAGCCGTTTTCAGCTTGACTCGGTTGCGGCAGCGGATTCACCGGCTCACCCGGCCAATACCCAGCGGGTCGCAGATGGTGAGGAGCAGCGCCGCGAGTCCCCTTCGCCCCGCCTTGCGGGGAGAAGGTGGCGGCAGCCGGATGAGGGGGCGTTTCAAATCGGCCTGCATTGGGAGGAGCCATGTCGTGGGGAGGAGCCATGTCGTGCACCCGCGGGAACGAAGGCGGTGAAGTGGAAACTCTCCGTCCGCTGCCGCCTCATCCCGCTGCCGCGACCTTCTCCCCGCATGCGGGGAGAAGGGGGGGTGCCGCGCCCGCTCGCTCCCTCGGCAAAGCGGTGAGGACGGGCTCAGGTGGTGCCCCTTGTCCCTTCGCTCCGCCTTGAAGGTGGCGGCAGCCGGATGAGGGGCGCTCGCTGAGTGCTTGCGCTACGCTCCCAACCCCTCGAACAACACCGTCGACAGGTAGCGCTCCGCAAAAGAGGGAATGATCACCACAATATTCTTGCCGGCGTTTTCCTCGCGCTGGCCGATTTCGATCGCCGCCTGGAGCGCCGCACCGGCGGAAATACCGACCGGGACGCCTTCGAGCCTGGCGACGAGCCGTGCTGTTTCAACGGCCTCGCCGGCATTTACGGTGACGACCTCGTCATAGACGCTCGTGTCGAGGATCGCCGGTGCAAATCCCGCGCCGATGCCCTGGATTTTGTGCGGACCCGGGGCGCCGCCGGAGAGTATCGGAGATTCCTCGGGCTCGACGGCGATCACCCGGAGCGATGGCTTACGCGCCTTCAAGACCTGGCCTGCGCCGGTAATGGTACCGCCCGTGCCGATGCCCGATACGAGGATGTCAACCGCGCCTTCCGTGTCGTTCCAGATCTCCTCGGCCGTCGTCTGGCGATGGATTTCCGGATTGGCCGGATTTTCGAACTGCTGCGGAATGATTGCGTCGGGAAGGGTCTCGGTAAGTTCCTGGGCCTTGGCGATCGCGCCCTTCATGCCCTTGGCACCCTCCGTCAGCACCAGTTCGGCACCGAGAAGGGCCAGCATCTTGCGCCGCTCGACGGACATGGTTTCGGGCATGGTGAGGATCAACCGGTAACCTTTCGCAGCCGCCACAAAGGCGAGCGCTATGCCCGTATTGCCGGAAGTCGGCTCGACGAGCGTTGTGCGGCCGGGGGTGATCTTGCCCTGCTCCTCAAGTGATTCGATCATCGCAACGCCGATGCGGTCCTTCACCGAGCCTATGGGGTTGAAGAATTCCAGCTTGGCGAGCAGGTTTGCTTTCACGCCCTTTTCCTTGGCGAGCTTGTCCAGCCGCACGATGGGAGTGTCGCCGATCGTCTCGGTGATCGAAGAAAAGACGCGGCCACGGCCGGGCTTGCGCGCTTCAGACATAGGTTTCTCCCTTGGTTTTGATTTATAGCCCGGAGAATAGGAGCAATGTGCATTTCCTTCCAGAGCGCGAAAGCCCCTTAGCGACGGAGCGGGAGGAAAAAACGATTGCGAAACGGTCGGTCGTGGAATCTTTTTTCAGGTCGCGCGGGTTGCAATATAGGCGGCGGTTCCGGCGAGAATACCGGCTGCGGCCCGGTTCAGGACTTTCAGTGCCTGTGGTTCTCTCAGGAGCGATCGGGCGCGGGTCGCCAGAAGCATATAGGGCAGCAATACCGCAAGAAGCACGAGGAAGGTCGCGACGAGCAGCAGGCTATAGTCGCGGACCTCGATCGAAGCGAGGTCTATCAGGGTCGGAACCAGCGCCACGTAGAAAAGCATCGTCTTCGGATTGCCGAGCGTGACGGCCAGGCCCGCGAGGAAGGAGAGCGTAGCGCTTGTAGATTTCCGGGCCGCGATGTTTTGCGAAAGGAGGCCGGCCGTCCAAAGCTTCCATGCGATACAGCCGAGATAGAACGCTCCGCCGAGCTTGACCAACAGAAACGCGGTCGTGAACGTCTGTGCAACGAAGGCAAGCCCCAGAATCACCGCCGTCAGATAGACCATGTCCCCGACGATAAGCCCGAGTCCCATGAAGAAGGTTTCCCGAAAGCCGGACCCCAGCGCACGCGCGACGAGCGCCGTCACGCCCGGACCGGGAATGATGCCAGCGATAAAGAGAGCGCCGCTATAGGCGAGAAGAGCCGCAAGTGTGATGATCGTTCCTCCTGATGGGTGCAGCTGTACCGTAAACCATTGCCGGGGAAAACCCGACTGAGGTGGTGGCGCGCGCTTTCGGGTAAAATGACCTGGTGACAAGAATGGCGTTGCCCTCACGGGAATGGCCATACACCTTCCGAAAGATTGGGGAGACCGGTGAGCCATGCCCGAAATTCAGAACCTCCTGGGCTTTGCCCTGATCGCGCTCGGCATGGTCCTGACTCCGGGGCCGAACATGCTTTATCTGATCTCCCGTTCGATCTGTCAGGGACCGGCGGCGGGACTGATCTCGCTCACGGGTGTTGCGCTCGGTTTCGTTTTCTACATGGTCTCCGCCGCACTCGGAATCACGGCCCTGCTTCTGGCGGTTCCCTTCGCCTATGATGCCCTTCGTTTCGCGGGCGCGCTTTACCTGCTCTATCTTGCCTGGCAGGCGGTGCGGCCGGGCGGTCGCTCGCTTTTTCAGGTGCGGGACCTGCCGAAGGACGGGCCCCGCAAGCTCTTCGCAATGGGCTTTTTCACCAGCCTGCTCAATCCGAAGGTGGCCATCCTTTACCTGTCGCTGCTGCCGCAATTCGTCAGCCCCGAAGCCGGCAATGTGCTTGCGCAATCGCTTGTCTTCGGCAGCGTGCAGATCATGATCAGTGTCACCGTCAACGCAGTGATCGCAGTGACGGCCGGCTCGGTAGCCGCCTTCCTGGCGGGTCGCCCGTCCTTCATGCTGGTGCAGCGATGGCTGATGAGCACGGTGCTCGCCGGCCTCGCTATCAGCATCGCCGCTGAGGCACGGCGTTAAAGCACTTCCAGGAAAAGTGTGTAACGGTTTTCCGTCCGGAAGTGCGTAAAGCGATCACTTCCAACGATTTAGGCTTGCCGTTTCAATCCACGCTTGGCCGACGGTGGCCGGAGGGTCCAGCCGAGATTTGTGCCCGCGGCTGCAATGAGGATCGCGATCGAGCCTGCGATCTGCGCCGGCTGTAAGGCGTGGCCGAATGCGATGCGGTCGACCAGGATCGCAGCGATCGGATAGATGAAGGAAAGGGCGCCCGTCATGTGGGTCGGCAGCTTCTGAATGGCGCCGTAAAGCAGGATATACATGATGCCCGTGTGGACCACCCCCACGGTCAAGAGGAGCGTCCACTGGAGCGTTCCCTGCGGCAGCGGCGCGGCAAGGGCGAAGGGAGCGAGCATGGCCGCTCCGGTTATGACCTGTACCAGCGCGATCAGATGCGGCGGCGTGCCCTTGAGGAGCTTGGTGACGAGCGCAGCGATGGCATAGAAGAATGCGGCACCGAGCGACAGTGCTATTCCGGTGAGATAATCGACTGGCTCGTAGCCACCCGCGGGCTCGGCGGAGACAATCGCGACCATGCCTGCGAAGGAGAGCGAGAGCCATAGAAGCTTGCTGGCGGTGATCTTCTCTCCGAGAAAGATCGCACCAAGCCCGAGCAGCATGAAGGGCTGCGTGTTGTAGACCATCGTGGCAATGGAGATAGAAGCGCGGGGATAGGCGGCGAAGAGCAGTAGCCAGTTCAGGACGATCGCGACGCCGCCCAACGCCGAAAGCAAGATGACCTTCATCCGCAGGTGCTTGAGGTCGATGAGGCCGAAAAATGCCGCAAGCACGGCAAGCGTCGCGGCGCCGAACACGCAACGCCAGAAGACGACACCCGCCACAGGCTGCCCCGACATCAGCACAAACCAGCCGATCGTTCCCGAAATCAGCATGGCAGCCGTCATTTCCACGCTTCCGCGTCGCAAATCCCTATCCATGACCTTGGCTCCTTCTACTTGTGTCGCAAGAATAATGAGCCTGTTCGCGTGGATATATGGATATTTGTAGGAAGACATGGGAGTATGGCTAAATGTGAAAGGTGAAAAGGCCGAAATGGCTTATGGAGATTTTATGCTGGACGAGCTTGACCGACGCATTCTCGAAATTCTGGCCGGCAATTCCCGGGTGTCGCTGAAGGAACTGGCGCAGGAGGCGGGCCTGTCCTCGCCGAGCGCGGCGGAGCGGTTGCGCAAGCTGGAGGAGCGCGGCGTGCTCGATGGCTTTACGATCTCGGTCAATCCGGCTCGTCTCGGCTACCCGCTGCAGGCGATCGTTCGCATCCGGCCCATGCCCGGAATGCTGCATATCGTCGAGCGGCTGATCCAGGAAACGCCCGAATTCATCGAATGCGACAAGGTTACTGGAGACGACTGTTTCATCGCCAAGATGCTGGTGCGCGATATGGCGGAACTCGACACGATTCTCGATCGCATCGCGGAAAAGGCACAGACGAATACGTCGATCGTCAAATCGTCGCCGGTCAAGCGGCGCTTGCCGCCCCTTAACTGAGGCCCGTCGAGCCGAAGCCGCCGCCGCCGCGCGCGGTTGTGGACGCGCCGTCTGCCTCGCGGATCGCCATTTGGGTGACCGGGGCGATCACCATCTGGGCGATACGCATGCCGCGCTCGACAACGAAATCATCCGAGCCGAGATTGACGAGCAGCACCTTTACTTCGCCGCGATAATCGCTGTCGACGGTGCCCGGCGTGTTGAGGCAGGTAATGCCGTGCTTGAAGGCAAGGCCGGAGCGCGGACGAATCTGTCCTTCATGACCAGCCGGAATCTCGAAGACGAAGCCCGTCGGGACCAGCGTGCGCGCGCCCGGCCGGATCGTCATCGGCTCATCTGCCGGGACGGCCGCGCGGAGGTCCATACCGGCGGCACCCGCGGTCTCGTAGGCAGGCAGGTCGAGGCCTTCGCCATGGGACAGGCGGACGAGGGTGAGGTCAGGGGTGAGATCAGCGCGATTTTCGGGTCTGTGCATGCTCATTCCTTCATAAGCACGGCCCGGCTTGCCGCAGTCAATTGCATATTGGCCCCCGAGCCTGTAAAGGACGCCGCAACTCACAGGATACTCAGATCATGGCCGAAAGCATTGCCGAGGCGGTCTCCCGCCGCCGCACATTTGCGATCATTTCGCACCCGGACGCCGGTAAGACGACGCTCACTGAGAAGCTTCTGCTGTTCGGTGGCGCGATCCAGCTTGCCGGCGAGGTCAAGGCCAAGAAGGATCGCATCCAAACCCGTTCGGACTGGATGAAGATCGAGCGTGAGCGCGGCATTTCCGTCGTTACCTCGGTGATGACTTTCGAATACGACGATACCGTATTCAACCTCCTCGATACCCCCGGCCACGAGGACTTCGCCGATGACACCTATCGCACGCTGACGGCGGTCGACGCGGCTGTCATGGTGATCGACGCGGCAAAGGGTATCGAGCCGCGCACCCTCAAGCTTTTCGAGGTCTGCCGCCTGCGCGACATCCCGATTATCACCTTCGTCAACAAGATGGACCGGGAGAGCCGCGATCCCTTCGAGATCCTCGACGAGGTCGAGCAGAAGCTGGCGCTTGACTGTGCCCCGGTCACCTGGCCGATCGGCCGCTCCAAGACCTTCTGTGGCACTTATCATCTTGCCACCGACGAGGTGCGGGGCGCCGACACCCAGGAGCGCCTGACCAAGGTCAACGGTCCGGAAATGGTTTCGCACCGCCTGCCCGAGAACGAACGCGACACCTTCATCGAGGAAACGTCGCTGGCGATCGAGGCCTGCAAGCCCTTCGACCGCAAAGCCTTCCTCGAGGGCCATCTGACGCCCGTCTTCTTCGGTTCCGCCCTTCGGAATTTCGGCGTCCGCGATCTGATCAATGCGCTTGCCGAATTCGCGCCGCCGCCGCGGGCACAGGTTGCCGATACCCGCACCGTCGAGGCGACGGACGACAAGATGACCGCCTTCGTCTTCAAGATCCAGGCGAACATGGACCCGAATCATCGCGACCGCATCGCCTTCGTGCGCGTCTGCTCGGGCAAGCTCGAGCGCGGCATGAAGGCACGGCTTTCGCGTACCGGCAAGCAGATGGGCCTGACGGCGCCGCAATTCTTCTTCGCCTCCCAGCGCCAGCTCGCCGACACGGCGTTCGCCGGCGACGTCGTCGGTATTCCGAACCACGGCACGCTCAGGATCGGCGATACGCTGACCGAGGGCGAACCGCTCGTCTTTCAGGGCGTTCCGAACTTCGCGCCGGAAATCCTCCGCCGCGTCCGTCTGGAAGACGCGATGAAGGCGAAGAAGCTAAAGGAGGCGCTGCAGCAGATGGCGGAAGAGGGCGTCGTGCAGCTCTTTTCCCCGGATGACGGGGCGCCGGCGATCGTCGGCGTCGTTGGCGCGCTGCAGCTCGACGTCCTGAAGGAACGGCTGCAGGCGGAATACAGCCTGCCGGTCTCGTTCGAAATGTCCCGCTTCTCGATCTGCCGCTGGATCTCGGCCGAAAGCGCCGCCGATCTCGAAAAGTTCATTGCGGCCCATCGCGGCGACATCGCGCGCGATCTCGACGGCGACCCGGTCTATATGGCGCAGGACGGATTCTCGCTGCGTTACGAATCGGAACGCTATCCGGCGATCAGGATGGTGGCGATCAAGGAGTATCACGTCGCCAAGGCGGCGTGACAGGTTCCGGGCATCCTTTCAAGGCTTGCCTGGAAGCGCTCGCGCTCCGGGAAGTGCCAGGGTTAAAACGGCGATAAGTACGCAGCCGATGCCGAGCACCTGGCTGAGACCCAGCGGCTCGTCGAGTATCGTATAGGCGAGAAGCACGGCGGAGACCGGTGCCAGTGCCGTGAAGACCGAGGCCTCGGTGCCGCTCACCTTGGCGAGCCCCGCATACCACAGCAGGAAACCGCCAACCGTCGGTACGAGAGCGTAGTAGACCACTGCCGCAAACGCCGGCACCGTTGCCGCCTCAACCCAGGCCGGCTCGAAAAGGGCGAAAGGTGCGGCGATGGCTCCACCGAAGCCAGCCATGAGAGAAGACAAAGCGAGCGGTTGAATCGGCGTATTCAGGCGCTTGTTGAGAAGGATGAACAGACCTTCGCAGACGACTGCACCGAAGATCAACGCACCGCCTGAAAGCGAATGTGGCCCGGCATTGCCGGACTTGGAGACGATCGCCAGCACCCCTGCGGCGGCCAGGCCGATCGCGAAAAACAGGGAAGGGTGCGGCCTTTCTCCAAGCACGACTATGGCGATCGCCGCCGATACGACAGGAAGCGTGCCGATGATGACGCCGGCATCGGCCGCGGAGGTAAACTTCAGGCCGGAAATGAGCAGTGTGGTATAGCCGACGCTGCCGGCGCCTGCCTGCAGCAGCAGGAGGAGCCAGTCCCGCCTGGTCAGCCGCGGCCATGGGGTCGTCCTTGCCCGCATCAACAAGAGAAAAAGCGGGAAGGCAACCACGAAGCGCAGCGCCGTCGCCGTGAACGGCGGCAGATCGGCCGCGATGATCTTGCTCGCGATCACGGTGCTGCCGACAAGCACCATTGCGAGCGACAAATAAACATATCCCTGAGCTTGCTTCGACATTCTGCCGCCGTCCGGATTGAAGATGGCGGCAGAAGAAACGATCCGCATCGCGCGGTCTTGTACGAAATTGCAGATGCTGAGGTTAGTTCATTGCCTGCGCATAGGCACCGGGCGAGAAGCCGTATTTGCGCACGAAGACGCGCGTCATGTGGCTCTGGTCGGCGAAGCCACCGGCAGTTGCCGCTTCAGCGAGTGGCGTGCCCCCGGCAATCAGCCGCCGGACGATGTCCATCCGACGCTGGATGAGATAGGCATGAGGTGTGAGACCCGTAGACTTGGCAAAGCCGCGCACGAGCTGGAAGCGGCTCAATCCGCTCTCGCGGGCAAGGTCCTCGAGCGTCACGGACGCAAGCGGATCGTGGTCGATCAGGTTTACGGCCCTGGCGACCGACCTGGACACGCTGGCCGGAGCACGTGCCGGGGCAAGCTGCATCGCCTCCGCGAACAGAGTGACGGCGAGTTCATCCCAGCAAAGCGTCGACCCGGGGCTGTCGACCGCTATGGCAGCAGCGAAGATCGCCCGAAAGCGGCCTGCAAGGGTGGGGCTTCTGATCACCGGGTCCGAGAATTCGCAACTCGATCTTTTCCCTTCGGTGACGTCATTGACGAGCGCGGCCACAAGCGGCGGATCGAGGTAGAGCATTCGCCAGGATCGTCCGAGATCGCCAATCGGCGCTCCGTCATGGACCTCGCCGGGATTGACTGTGATCACGTCGCCGGCTTCCGCCGCGACGGTTCCGCGGCCGCTCAGCGACGTTTGCGCACCGGCATGGACCAGGCCGATGCCGAATTGTTCGTGCGTATGGCGGGCGAAACTGTGGTTCGTCGTTGCCTCGACCACATCGATGCCCGCAATGCGACGCGGAAGTACCCTGAAATGCCCTTTTGGCATGTTCCGCTCGCCGCCCCCGTTCTTCGTTGAGCCTCGATGCTGTTATAGAGCAATACCGGGAAAAGCGCGTAGCGGTTTCCCGGGCTTGCGGAACAACAAAAGCTTAGCGGCCACAGGAGGGCTATCCACGTGCTTGCGCCGGTAGCTTGGCGATGTCACCGACCCAGGACAGGGCCGAGGAACACCAGATCTGCTGGCGTGGTGAAAGTTCGCGCCGCTGATTGATCGTGCCGAGGCGGATGCCGATCTCCTCGGCGTCCTCGTCCGTTCCCGTCGTATAAACCGGCGACCCGCAATTGGGGCAGAAGAACTGCAGCCGCTTGCGTCCGTTTTCGCCGATCTTGACGTAAAGCTTCGGCTCGCCGCCCGTCAGCCGGAACGATGATCGCGGCGTGCTGGTGCTGACGCGGTAGGCCGTGCCGGTCAGTCGCTGGCAATCGGTGCAATGGCAGATGGTTACGTGCTCAGGGTCGATCTCCGCTTCGTAGGTCACGAAACCGCAATGGCATTGGCCGTCAATGTGCATCCGACGCTCCTCGTCACTTGTGTTCAGTAGACACGCGAAAGCATTTCCGCTTTCTCCCAATCACGGAAACTCTCCAATCCCTTGTTTTGCCGCAATTCCGGACGGAAAACCGCTACGCACATTTCCTGGAATTGCTCTACTGCATGTTTCCTTTGATCGGATCCGATTGAAGGACAAGAACATGCAGCAGATCAAAGTGCTACAGCGACCTTTGTGCCTCTGATAAGACGCACGGCGCTGTAGTACGCAGGGTCATTCGTCCAGAGCGGTGTCGCGGACGACTCAAATGCCGGTGAAAAGCCATTCGTGTTCCCCGGCATTGTGGAATTTCCAGATCCGCCTCGGCCCGGCCATGACGTTGAGGTAGTAGGAATCATAGCCGTGGATCGCGGCGACCGGATGGTAGCCTTTGGGGACCAGCGTAACATCGCCGTCCTCCACGGCCATGGTCTCGTCCAGGGAGCGGTCGTCGGTATAGACCCGTTGCATGGCAAAACCCTGTGGCGGGTTGAGGCGGTGGTAGTAAGTCTCCTCGAGGTAGCTTTCGGCCGGTAGATTGTCTTCGTCATGCTTGTGCGGTGGGTAGGAGGAGGTGTGACCGCCCGGCGTGATCACCTCGACGACCAGCAGCGACTGCGCCGCGCCGTCGTCCTCCGGCATGATGTTGGTGACGTAGCGCGTGTTGGTCCCCTTGCCGCGTGTCATCTGCGGGTGCGTGCCGGGGCGGATGACCTTCGCCTCGAAGCCCTCGCCGCCGGGCGCGGAGCATATGGCGAGGTCAAGGCCGGTCGTCGCTTCAGCCCGCCAGGTGCCGCCCTTCGGCACATAGACAGCATAGGGTTGGCCATCGAAGGGCGTCATGCGCTCGCCGAGCTCGCCGAAATCCTTGCCATCGACAGAGATTCTCGCCTTGCCGCTGACGAGCACGAGGCAGAGTTCCTTGTCCCCCGCCTCGCCACCGGTCATCTCGCCAGGCGACAGCCGATGAAGTGCGAAGCCGACATAGGACCAGCCGGCGCCCTCAGGCGTGATCTCCTGCATCAGGCCGGTCTGTGCTTTCGGTTTGACGAGCAGTCTGGACATGTAGGTCTCCTCGTATTTGTACCATCTCTCCACGCCCGCCGGGAGAGGGGATACCGGCGTTTGCGACTGGCCCATCCTGCCCCGGCGGCGGAGTGAATTGCATGGTGCGGCATATTCCTTTTCCCCGCTTGCGGGGACAAGGCGGCGGCCGGATGAGCGGCGGCTACATTCTCTCCAGCCCCGCCTCCTTCGCCAATGCCTTCAATGACTTCAGCCCCAGAGATTGGTAGTCGAAGGGGTTGCGCACGGCCGAATCCTGCTCAGCCTCTATCACAAGCCAGCCGTCATAGTCGTGTTCGGCCGCGATTTTGAGGACCGGCAGGAAATCGATGCCGCCCTCGGAATCGCCCGGAACGGTAAAGACGCCGCGGCGTACGCCTTCAAGGAAGGACAATCCTTCGCTTTCGACCACCTTCCGGACGGCCGGGCGGACGTTCTTGCAATGAATGTGGCGAACGCGGCCCATATATTTCCGCGCCAGTTCCGCCGGGTCGGAGCCGCCGAACCAGGCGTGACCGGTGTCGAGCAGCAGCTTGGTCGCCGGACCCGTGTTCTGCATCAACAGGTCGACCTCTTCGCCGGTCTGGACGATGGTGCCCATGTGGTGATGATAGACCAGGTCGATGCCCTGGCTGGCGCAATATCCGGCGATCGCCTCGAGATCGGCGCCGAACGTCTTCCACTCGTCCGCTGCCAGCACCGGCTTATCCTTGACGAGCGACTTGGAATCGTCCCCATGGATGGCGTTCGAGGTTTCGCAGACGATCGCCACCTTGCAGCCATTGTGCTTCAAAAGGTCGAGATGCGGCTGGATAGCCTTCTTCTCCGCCTCGACATCATGGGTCAGCAGATTGGTCGAGTGCCAGCCCGAGACGAAGACGAGATCATACGAGCCAAGCTTCCGCTTCAGCGCTTCCGGATCGGAAGGCATCTTGTGGCCCTTTTCGATGCCGTCGAAGCCGATTTTCTGACAATCCGAAAGGCAGTCCTCGAGGGTCAGATGCGCCCCGATCGAGTGGTCGTCGTCATTGCTCCAGGCGATCGGGTTGGTTCCGTAGCGGATCATGTGCTTGCTCTCTGTTGTCTTGTCTGCCGGAGGCCGTTGGTTCGTAGTTTTGTTTTGGTGCGCGAAGGAGGCCGCAGTAGGTCAACCAAACCGCTGTGACCGGAGGGCATTTTCGTAATCTTCGCGGGCGGCCTTTACCTGGTCGCGGTCCGAAACCTCCGGGACCGCGACGTCCCACCAGTGCCCACCGGCTTCCGTCGTGATCAGCGGATCGGTATCGATGACGATGACGGTCGTGCGAGCCTCGTCTGCCGTTTCGGCAAGCGCCGCTTCGAGTTCGGGGATCGATCCCACCTTTCGGGTGACCGCGCCCATGGCGGCGGCGTGGGCGGCGAAGTCGATCTGCGGCAGCGCCACGTGATGTGTGTCCTTCAACAGGTTGTTGAAGTTGGCGCCGCCCGTACCCATCTGCAACCTGTTGATGCAGCCATAGCCGGCATTGTCGAGCAGCACGATCGTAAGCTTGGCACCGAGCATGACCGAAGAGGCGATCTCGGAGTTCAGCATCATGTAGCTGCCGTCTCCGACCATGACGATCACGTCACTTTCGGGCTTGGCAAGTTTCACGCCAAGGCCGCCAGCGACCTCATAGCCCATGGTCGAGAAGCCATATTCCATATGGTAGCTGCCTGGAGACTCCGCCTGCCAGAGCTTGTGCAGCTCGCCGGGCAGCCCGCCGGCGGCGCAGACCAGTGTCGTTTGCCTCCCGCCACGGGCGCGTTGCACGGCGCCGATGACCTGCGCATCGGAGGGAAGCGCCGCATTGGTGGTGGCCGTCGCCCTGTCGGCTGCAGCAAGCCACTCGGCCTTTCCGGCCCTCGCCTTCTCTGTCCAGGCGCTGTCGGCGCTGTAGCTGCCGAGCCCGCCCGAGATGCGGTTGAGGCCGGCCCGCGCATCGGCGATCAAAGGCTGTCCATCGTGCTTGCCGGCGTCGAAGGGCTGGACGTTGAGTCCGATGATCTTCACCGCTTCATTCTTGAAAAGCGCCCAGGAGCCGGTAGTGAAATCCTGCAACCGCGAGCCGACGGCGAGCACCACGTCCGCCTCTTCCGCCAAGGCGTTGGAGGCAGAGGTACCGGTGACGCCGACCGAACCCATGTTCAGCGGATGCGCGTGCGGCAGGGCGGACTTGCCGGCCTGCGTCTCGAGGACCGGAATGCCGTGTTTTTCGGCGAACTCGGCAAGGTCGGCGCTCGCTTCCGAATAGAGCACGCCTCCGCCTGCGATGATGATCGGCTTCCTGGCAACCTTCAGCGTCTCGATCGCCGCGGCCAGTTCGTCGAGATCGGGCTCGACGCGGCGCGGTACCCAGACTTTTTCGTCGAAGAACGATTCCGGGTAGTCATAGGCTTCCGCCTGAACGTCCTGGCAGAGCGAAAGCGTCACCGGGCCGCAATCGGCCGGGTCTGTAAGCACCTGCATGGCGCGGCGAAGCGCCGGAATGATCTGCTCCGGTCGCGTGATGCGGTCGAAGTAACGCGAGACCGGGCGGAAGCAGTCGTTCGCCGAGATCGTCCCGTCGCCAAAACTCTCTACCTGCTGCAAGACCGGGTCCGGCCGGCGATTGGCGAAGATGTCGCCGGGCAGGAGGAGCACCGGCAGCCGGTTGACGTGTGCGAGCGCGGCCGACGTCACCATATTCAGGGCGCCCGGGCCGATGGACGTCGTGCATGCCATGAAGCGGCGGCGGAAGCTCGCTTTGGCGAAGGCGATCGCCGCGTTCGCCATGCCCTGCTCGTTCTGGGCCCGGTAGGTCGGAAGGGTTTCGCGCACGGCATAGAGCGCTTCCCCGACCCCGGCGACGTTACCGTGACCGAAAATCGCGAAGACGCCGCCAAAAATCGGCACGCGCTCGCCCTCGATGATCGTCATCTGCCGGGTCAGGAACCGCGCCACGGCCTGCGACATGGTCAAGCGCACTGTACCCTGGCGCACGGTTTTCTGGGTCATTGTCTCCTCCTCGCGGCCGAATCCGTGCCGCTTCCTATTTGACCACTATAGATCCCTGGTCTCGCCCAGTTGCAGCCAAAGATCCACGAGTGCCTTGAACTTTGCCGCCATGTCGGTGATCGCCTGTTCGTCGGTCATCCCGCCGGAGAGCCAGGCTCTGGCGGCATCGGCGAAGATCGTCCTTCCGACGGCAAATCCCCTGACCGTCTTCGATGTTCTGGCCGCCGCGAACCCATTCTTCAGCACTTCATAGGGTGCTTCCAGGCCGAGGAGCACCACGCCCCGGCAAAGCGGGTCGCGCCGCTCGATCACGGCATCGATGGCTCTCCAGGCTGCGCGGCTTGCCTGGGGCTCGAGCTTCCACCAGTCCGGCTTCAAGCCTGCATCATAGAGTTCCTCGAGCGCTCTCGGTACAGTCCGGTCGTCGAGTGGTCCATGCTTGCCGGCGATGATCTCGATCAGGATCTCGCGTCCGACCTTGCGCGCCGCCTCGAAGGCCGAACGAAGCTTGGCAATCTGGGCGGTCTTGAGTTCGGCCGGATCGTCAGGGTGGTAGAAGGAAAGCACTTTGATGCAATGGTCGACCGGCCACTCGATAAGGCGGCTGCCGAGATCCTGGCTGAATTCGAACTGCAACGGCCGCGAGCCCGGCAGCTCGACGGGCTTTCCGATCCAGAAATCGCGATAGGCGCCGGCAGCATAAAGCGCATCGCGTCCGTATTTGTCGTCGATGAGCATCCCGAAGCCGGAGCGGCCGGCGGCCACCTCCGCCGCCGCCTTGACGGCGAGGACCTTGAAGGCCGGTATGCGCGAGAGCAGTTCCGGATTTCCCTCGGCAATGTCTTCGAGCTGGCTGCGGTGATCGACGGCAAGCGCCATCAGCAGCGGTATCTCGCGCCTGCGCGTCGTTGCCCAATGCACGTGGTTGATCGCCTCGTCCTTGCGAAGCGCCTTCACCTTGCTGCCGTGCTCGAGGAAGTACTGCAGCTCGGTCCAGGTCGGGATTTCAGGCGCGCAGAGCAGGCGGGAAACCGCGAAGGCGCCGCAGGCATTCGCCCAGGTCGCGCAGGTCGCATGCGGCTCGCCCCTCAGCCAGCCGCGCAGGAAACCGGACATGAAAGCATCGCCGGCGCCAAGGACGTTGTAAACCTCGATTGGGAAGCCCTTGCCGACGATACCGTCTTCGAGGTCGTCCGAGATCGGTCCGTCATAGACGATGCAGCCCATCGGTCCGCGTTTGAGCACGATCGTGGCCTTGGAAAGCGAGCGGATGGACTTGAGCGCCGCGAGCAGATCGTTTTCGCCTGATGCGATCAGCACTTCTTCCTCGGTGCCGACGATCAGGTCGCAATCGCCAAGGACGGTTCGCAGATGTGCGGAGACGCGGTCGGAGGCTATATAACGGCTCTCGCCCGCATCGTGGCCCGCAAGGCCCCAGAGATTAGGGCGGTAGTCGATGTCGAAGACGATCCTGGAACCGTTTTCCTTGGCAATCCTGATCGCCTTGCGCTGGGCTGCGTCCGTATTGGGCTTCGAGAAATGCGTGCCGGTAACGAGGATCGCATGCGCGGAGCGAATGAAGTCTTCCGCCACATCATCCTCGCTGAGCGCGTTATCGGCGCAATTGTCGCGGTAAAAGAGCAGCGGGAAGGATTTTTCGTTTTCGACGGAAAGAATCGCAAGCGCGGTCAACCGCTCCGGATCGGTGACGATGCCGCGCGTCTCGACCCCTTCACGCTGAAGCTGCTCGCGAATGAAGCGGCCCATCTGCTCGTTGCCGACGCGGGTCAGCAAGGCGGATCTCAGGCCAAGTCGCGCGGTACCGACCGAGATGTTGCAGGGGCAGCCGCCGACCGACTTGGCAAAGCTCGCCACGTCTTCCAGCCGCGTGCCGATCTGCTGCCCGTAAAGATCGACCGAGGCTCTGCCGATCGTGATGATGTCGAGAGGCCTGGTTCCCTCTGTTGCAGGAATGTCAGCCGATGGAACTTCAGCCGATGAAATCTGGCTCACTGCATCCTCCCCGTGGACGCCGGGTCGGCGCCGACAATTATACTCATGCCATGGGTCACGGGCATATGAAACATAAATTCCGTTGCCTCGTCAATATGGAATTTACGTTCTATATTACTCACTCCCCCTCGGCGATACGGCGCCGTTTCTCGGCAATCGCGACGGTTAGCGCCATGGCGAAGGCCATGCTGGCCGAGAGCGAACGGAAGCCGGCGTGATCGGCCTCGACGAGTTCGAACCAGACCTTGGAGGATTCGGCGAGCGGCGAGAAGGCGGAGTCGGTCAGCGACACCACGGGCACTTTGCGGTTGGCGAGCAGGCGCGCCTGGTTGGCGCTTTCGCTTGCGTAAGGCGAGAAACTCACCGCGAAGGCGGCATCTTCCCTGTTGGCCATCGCCAGCATGTCGTCGTCGATCCCGGCAGCCGTACCGACATGCTGATATTTCACCTTCAGCTTGCCGAAGGCATAGGCCATGTAGCTGGAGATCGGGTAGGAGCGCCGCTTGGCGATCAGATAGATGGTATTCGCCTTGGCGAGTATATCGACGGCGCGCTCGAAGGAATGGGGGTCGACCGACGTTGCGATGTTTTCAAGCGAGCGATGAGCAGCCGCAACGAAGCCGTTGAAGATCGATCCGCTCTCGAGATTGTTGTGATCGTTCTGGCGCAGCGCCTTCAGCCGCTCCTCGTAGCCGGGCGTGCGTTCGCGCAACCTTGCGCGAAAAATCTGCTGCAGGCTTGAAAACCCTTCGAAGCCGAAATGCTGGGCGAAACGCACCAAAGTCGAGGGCTGGACGTCGGCCGAAGTCGCAATGCTTGCCGCGGTGCCGAAGGCGATCTCGTCCGGATTGTCGAGCGAATAGGCCGCCACCTGCTTCAGCCGTTTCGGCAGTTGCGCCTTGCGCTCGAGAATGACCGCCTTCAGTGTCTCGAAATCCTGCGGGACATCGTTGGTCGTCTCGGGCATGGGCATGGTTCGCGGACTCCGGGCTGCTTGCGATTGACCGACTCTAATGGATTAGCCTATCTCGGGATAGAATGGATATTCCATTTTGATACCTTATCCATGTTGAACGCGGGAGAAGGGCCCAACGGCCACGCCATTCACCCGATCTCCACCCAGGCGTTCGTCCGGGCGGAGTGGTAGGTCGCGGAGAGGACCTTCTGGACCTCATAACCCTCGCGGAAATCGGTAGACGTCCTGACGCCATTCGCGATCGCTTCCAGGAATTCGTGGACCTCGATCGCCTTCAGATCGTTGAAGCCGATCTGGTGGCCCGGAGCGACGCAGAACGCCCCGTAGGGCGGATGTTCCGGACCCGCCCAGATGGTGCGGAAGCCGCGGCTCCTTATATCGTCGCCCGCATAATAGATCTTGATTTCGTTCAGCCGTTCCTGCGTGAAGACGATGCTGCCTTTTGACCCGTAAATTTCGAAGTCGTGCTGCATCTTGCGGCCGGTCGCGATCCAGTTGGCTTCGAAGCTCCCGCTTGCGCCGCTCTCGAATCGAACAAAAGCCCGCGTTACGTCGTCGACTTTGACGGCGCGGGTCTCTGTTGCGCCGCGAGCGAGCGGGCGTTCCGCAACGTGGATTACGGAGTCGGCCAGCACGGACCTAACGGGCCCGACGAGATGGCGCATGCAGGCGATCATATGGCTGCCGATGTCGGCAAGAGCCCCGCCGCCGCTGCGCGGATCGAGCCGCCAGCCCCAGGGAACGGTCCGATCCGCCATGAAGTCCTCCGCGTGAACGCCGCGAAACGACCGTATCTCGCCGATCTCGCCGCTTTCGATGATGTCCCTGGCGAGAAAAATGAGCGGGTTCTTGAGATAGTTGAAGCCGAGCTGGGTGACGACCCCTGCCTTTTCGGCCGCCGCAACCATCTCGGCGCAGTCGGCGACCGTCGGGGCCAGCGGCTTTTCGCAATAGACGTGCTTACCATGGGCAATCGCGGCGAGCGCCATCTCCTTGTGCAGGAGGTTCGGCGTGGTGATATCGATGACGTCGATCTCCGGGTCGATCAGAAGGTCGCGCCAGTCGGTGGTCGCCTTGCGGAAGCCGAGCCGTCCCCTGGCCGCCTCCGCGCCCTCCACAGTCACGTCCGCGACGGATACGAGGTCCAGCTCGAAAGGCAGGTCGAAGACCCGCGCTGCAATCGTGAAGCCGAGAGCATGGGCCTTGCCCATGAAGCCCGTGCCGATCAGGCCGATGCCCAGCCTGCGCCTGCCGCTCATGTCGTTTCTCCCGGGTCAGGCCCTCATTCGCGTTCGGTGGAAATGAAATGAACTGTGCGAACAATGTCAATATGGAATATTTGTTCGAAAACATTTCTCTTTCTTGGAGGGGAACAGGAGGAAACCGCTATGTTTCAGGAAAGAATGTGTTAACGCAATTTTACCATGTTCCGTTGAAACATCGCTGCTGACGGGGGCGCACGAATCATTTTCATATGGCGGGGCCAAACCAGGGTGATGAGCATGTGCCGTTGGGCAGCCTATCGCGGAGAGCCGCTCTATCTCGAAGAACTCGTGACGTCGCCCAAGCATTCCCTGATCGAACAGTCCCATTGCGCCGTCCGGGCTAAGACGGCGACCAATGGCGATGGCTTTGGGATTGCCTGGTACGGCGACCGGCCTGAGCCGGGTCGCTATCGCGATATCTTGCCGGCCTGGTCGGATTGCAATCTGAAGAGCATCGCGAGGCAGATTCGATCCCCGCTGTTCCTCGCCCATGTTCGCGCGGCGACCGGCGGCGGTACACGCCGCGACAATTGCCATCCCTTCGTCTTCGGCCGCTGGTCCTTCATGCACAATGGTCAGGTCGGAGATTTCGAGTATTTGCGGCGGCCGATGGAGACCATGCTCGGCAACGAGCTCTATCAGGCGCGCACCGGCACGACGGATTCGGAACTGCTTTTCCTGCTCGCCTTGCAGTTCGGCCTCGAGCGCGATCCCCTCGGGGCCGTCGCCGAGGCGCTCGCCTTCGTCGAGCGGCTTGCCGAACGCCTGGAGCGACCGGCACTCGTGCGCTTCACGGCGGCTTTTTCCGACGGCCGCGACCTTTACGCGGTTCGATATGCCACCGACTGGAAGGCG
Organism: Sinorhizobium medicae; assembly: GCF_007827695.1. Classification (GTDB taxonomy): domain Bacteria; phylum Pseudomonadota; class Alphaproteobacteria; order Rhizobiales; family Rhizobiaceae; genus Sinorhizobium; species Sinorhizobium medicae. The sequence goes on from NZ_VITA01000005.1 coordinate 268,608, forward strand.
CCTACACTCTATGCCGGGCCGATGGGGCCCGCCGGTGGATATTGCCTCGTCTCCGAGCCGCTCAACGATGATGACGATGCCTGGCTGGAGATTCCGGACGGCAGCGCGATCGTGGTCGGCGAAAACGGAGTCGACGTTCGTCTCTTCAGGACCGGCGACGTTCCGCCGCGGCCGGTCCTGGTCATTCCGGAAGAGGTTGAGGCGTAACCGATCGTTGGTGTCGCGCTACTGGGCGGAGAGCTTCTTCTCGATCAGAGCCGCCAGCTTCTCCGCCACGTCATCCTTGCCCATTTCTGGCCAGTCCTCCGTTCCGTCGCGGCCGATCAGCTTCACGCGGTTGCGGTCGCCGCCCATGATGCCGGTTTCGGGCGAGACGTCGTTGGCAAGAATGTAGTCGGCACCCTTCTTCTCAAGTTTGGCGCGGCCGTTCTCGCTGACGTTCTCGGTTTCCGCGGCAAAGCCGATCACGAGCCTGGGCCGAGATGCGTGGTGGCCCACGGTCTTCAGGATGTCGGGATTTTCCGCAAGCCGAAGTGAAGGCGGGGCCTCGCCCGGCCGCTTCTTGATCTTGTTGCCGGCTGTGGATGCGACGCGCCAGTCGGCCACCGCTGCCACCATGACGGCCACATCGGCGGGCAGAGCAGACAGCACGGCATCGCGCATCTCCTCGGCGCGCTCGATCCGCACGACGCGCACGCCGGCGGGATCCGCGATGGTCACCGGCCCCGAAATCAGCGTGACATCCGCACCGAGCCGCGCAAGTGCCGCTGCGATCGCGTGGCCCTGCTTTCCCGACGAGCGGTTGGCGATGTAGCGAACCGGATCGATCGGCTCGTGCGTCGGGCCGGAAGTGACGATCGCCTTACGGCCGGAGAGCGGCCCCGATCCGCCGATCCTCGTCTCGCCAAGCATTCCCTCTACCGCCGCGACGATCTCCAGAGGGTCGGCCATGCGGCCTTCACCTGCCTCTCCGCTTTCAGCCATTTCACCTGTGCCGGGTCCGATAAAGCGGACGCCGTCGCCGGCAAGCGTCGCGCGGTTGCGGCGTGTGGCCGGATGCATCCACATCTTCGGGTTCATGGCCGGAGCGAGCAGCACCGGCCGGTCGGTCGCCAGGAGCACCGTCGAGGCGAGGTCGTCGGCATGGCCATTGGCAATCTTCGCCATGAGGTCAGCCGTTGCCGGCGCCACCACGACGAGATCGCAATGGCGCGCCAGCCGGATATGGCCGACATCCTGTTCGTCCTCGCGCGAAAAAAGCTCCGTAAAGACGTGAGAGGCGGAAAGTGCGCCGACGGTGAGCGGCGTCACGAATCGCTGCGCCGCCGCCGTCATCACCGGACGCACGTCGGCGCCGCGCTCGCGCAGGCGGCGGATCAGGTCGAGGCTTTTATATGCCGCGATGCCGCCGGAGATGATGAGAAGGATACGCTTTCCCGACAGTGTCATTCCGCTTCGGCCTCAGCCGCCTCCGTCCGTTTTCGGCGACCCTACTCGACCGTCTTGCCGCACGCAATTGCGGGCCTAGTTGGTGTGTTGGCCAAAATTTCCAGGCATTGACTTTTTTGAAAATCACGTAACATATTGAGTTACATGAAACGCGATAGTAGACTTTCCATCACCCTGCATGCGCTGCTTCATATGGCGGAGCGTAAAACCATCACCTCGGAAGAGCTGGCGGCCTGCCTGTCCACCAACCCCGTCGTGGTCCGGCGCACGATGGCCGGTCTGCGGGAAGCGGGGCTGGTGCGCTCTGAAAAGGGGCATGGCGGTGGCTGGTCGCTCGCCTGCGACCTCGCAACGGTCAGCCTCGCAGACGTGCATGCCGCTCTCGGGGAGCCTGCCTTTTTTGCGATCGGCAATCGCACCGAGTCCCCCGGCTGCCTGGTGGAACAGGCCGTCAATGCCGCAATGGACGGGGCGCTCCGGGAAGCCGAGCTTCTCCTCCTCCAGCGACTGGGAACGATAAGTCTGGCAGATCTTTCGCGTGATTTTCAGCAACGGATGGCGCTCGGTCGCCAGAAAACGAAGGAGCAAAATCATGTCGGTTGATGCGGCGCCAGTTGATGTAACGATTGTGGGAGGAAGCTATGCGGGTCTTTCCGCGGCATTGCAGCTGGCAAGGGCGAGGCGCTCCGTGGTGGTCGTCGATTCGGGCGCGCGCAGGAACCGCTTCGCCGACACGTCGCATGGGTTCCTCAGCCGCGACGGCGAAGCGCCGGCGGTGATCGCGGCGCACGGGCGGGAGCAGTTGATGGCCTATCCCAATGTGCGATTCGTCGAAGGAATGGCTGACACGGTAAGCCGCGGCGGCGCGAATCTCATCGTCTCGATACAGGGTGAAAAGATCGCCGCGCGGCGGTTGATCCTGGCCACCGGGGTGATCGATGAATTGCCGTCGCTGCCGGGACTTCAGGAACGATGGGGCCGTGCCGTCTTTCATTGCCCCTATTGCCACGGCTACGAGCTCGGGCAGGGGCGAATCGGCGTTCTCGCGACCGGTGAGAACAGTTTTCACCAGGCTATGATGCTGCCGGACTGGGGACCGACCACCTTGTTTGCCAATGATGTATTCGAGCCCGATGCCGCCCAGGCCGCCATGCTCGAGGCACGCGGCGTGGAGATCGAAAGGCAGAAGGTCGTCGCTCTCGACGGGCCGAAGGCGACCTTGGTGCTGGAAGGCGGTCGGACTGTTTCCCTCGAAGGTCTTTTCGTTGCGTCCCGTACCCGCATGGCAAGCGGCCTGCCCGCAGCGCTCGGATGCGCTTTCGAGGAAGGCCCGCTCGGGCCTTTTATACGGACGAATGAGGCAAAGGAGACGAGCGTGGAGGGCGTCTACGCCTGCGGCGATGCGGCGCGCTCGGCGGGCTCGGTCTCCCATGCGGTGGGCGACGGCGTCACGGCAGCCGTGGCTGCCCATAAATCGTTGATTTTCGACGTGCATTGAGGCCGTCTTCCCGGACGGAAAACCCTACACGCTTCTCCTGAAAGTGCTCCGGTCAGCGGGCGCCGGCGGCGGTAAGCAGGCGTTCGATGGCGCGAAAGCCGCGTCTGCTTGCATGGGCGAGGGGCGTCACGCCGTCGCCGTCGGCAAGATCGACATCGGCACCGGCTTCGATCAGCAGCCTGACGATGTCGGTATGTCTGTCGCCGCCATTGCCGAGAATGATCGCTTCGAGGAGTGCCGTCCACCCGAGGCGGTTGACATGATCGACGGCAACGCCGGCCTCGATCAATGTCTTCACCGTTTCCACATGGCCACGCTCGGCGGCCGGAATGAGGGCGGTGCCGCCGTAGCGGTTGGTGCTCTTGAGGTCGGCACCGTGTGCGAGGGTCATCTTCAATATTTCGAGGTGGCCGCGCGCGCCGGAATAGAGATAGGGACTGTCCTCAATCCGGTCCTTGGCATTGACGTCTGCGCCGGCCGCAATAAGCACCCGCGCAGCCTCGATATTGTTCTCATGCGTCGCGATAAGCAGGGCCGTCGCGCCGCTTTCGTCGCGCGCATCGACCTTCGCGCCCCGGTTCAGGAGAGCGCTCACTTCGGGGGCGTTGCCCTGCCTGGCGGCGGACAACAATTCTGTCTCCAGCATGGCGGTCTCCGCGGCTCCCTCTCGGTTCAGCGCTATGATCACGAAAAGGGAGGCGATGATCCGCCACCACCAAGTCCTCGTCCCGTTCATTCTGATGCAGATCGCGGACACGGTCACAGCATCGACCGGCTGAGGCCGCCATCGACGGGAAGCGCAATTCCGGTGATATAGGCGGCTTGGCGGCTTGCGAGAAAGGCGGCGGCAGCACCGAACTCGACAGGCGTCCCATAACGCCCGACCGGAATTTCCACCTGGCTGCGCGCGGCGATGGTTTCGACGCTGACGCCCTCGGCCTCTGCATCCATTCGGTCGAAACTCAGCGTCCGGTCCGTCGCAAGCCGGCCCGGCAACAGCATGTTGACGGTCACGCCTTCGGCTGCGACCTCACCGGCGAGCGTCTTCATCCAGCCGGCAAGTGCGCTGCGCAGCGCGTTGGAGGCCGTCAGTCCGGGGATCGGCTCGCGAATGCTGGTGGAGGCGACGGCGATGATGCGGCCGAAGCCGCGCGCCCGCATCGGCGGAAGCAGCCGGTGGGCGATACGCATCGCGGAAAGCACCATCGCCTCGAATTGAGCCCGCCAGAAATCCGGATCAATGTCGCTGGCATGGGTGGGCGGGGGACCGCCTCCGTTCAGCACCAGAATGTCGATCGGACCGAAGGCGGAGGCGAGCCGGTCAAGGAACGGATCGATGGCCTCGGACCCGGCCAGATCGAGCGCAAAGCCGAGGGCATCCGGACTGATTTCCGCCGCGGCCCTGCCTGCGGTCTCTTCGTTCCGGCCGGTCAAGGCGACCGCAACGCCTTCGGCCGCAAGCGCTTCGGCGATACCGCGCCCAAGCCCCTTGCTGCCGCCCAGAACAAGCGCTTTTTTGCCTTCGATGCCGAGATCCATGGTTCATTCCTCCTGCTTCGACAGCTTTCTCACCCCAGCGGGGGATGGTTCGGAGCCTCAGGCGAGCGGCATTCTATCAACCGTCACGCAAGCTGCCAGGCGATGTAGGTGAGCGTGGCCGCGATCACCCACAATGCAATGCGGCCGGAGCGCGTGTGCCGCGCTTCGGCTCTGCCGATCGCTTCCGAGGTATCCGCATCGAAGCGCAAGCCCTTTTCGCTCATCGCCATGACGTCTGCGGAGAAGCGTTCCGTCCTGGCCGCGATTTCCGGAAGCGCCTCGGCGACCCGGAGCGCCGCATGCATGCCATCGCGCAGATCCGCGACGATGCGCTTCGGTCCGAGATTGTCCCGTATCCACCTGCCGACGACCGGCTCGGAGGCCTTCCACATGTTGAAGCGCGGGTTGAGCGTTCGGGCGACACCCTCGACGACGACCATGGTCTTCTGCAGCATCACCAGTTCGGGACGCGTCTGCATGTCGAAAAGCTCGGTGACCTCGAAAAGCAGCGTCAGAAGCTTCGCCATGGAGATAGTTTCGGCCGGCTGGCCGTGGATCGGCTCTCCAATGGCGCGGATCGCCTGGGCGAAGCTTGCGGCGTCGTGATGCGAGGGAACGTAACCGGCCTCGAAATGGACGTCCGCGACACGCTGATAATCGCGCATGATGAAGCCGTAGAGGATTTCTGCGAGGAAGCGGCGTTCCTTGCGGCCGAGGCGGCCGACAATCCCCATGTCGACGGCGACGATATGGCCCGCATCGTCGACGAACAGGTTGCCCTGGTGCATGTCCGCGTGGAAGAACCCGTCCCTGAGCGTGTGGCGCAGAAAGGACTGGATGAGCGTTTCTGCAAGGCGGTTCAGGTCGTGACCGGCCCTTTTCAGGCCTTCGATATCCGACATCTTGACGCCGTCGATCCATTCCATCGTCACGACGTCCCGGCCGGTGCGCTCCCAGTCGACCCTGGGCACGCGAAAACCGGAATCCTCCTTGGTGTTCTCGCCGAGTTCGGAAAGCGCGGCGGCCTCGAGCCTCAGGTCCATTTCGACCTTGGTCGTCTGCTCGAGCGTCCTCGTCACCTCGACGGGCCTGAGGCGACGCGTATAGGGCAGGAACCGCTCCTGCATGCGCGAAACCAGGTACATGGCTTCGATGTCGGCGGCGAAACGCTGGCGCACGCCGGGGCGAACGACCTTGACCGCAACCCGTTCGCGTTTGCCGTCGCGCATGATCACGGCGGCGTGAACCTGGGCGATCGATGCGGCTGCAACGGGCTCGGAAAATTCGAGGAACAGTGCATCGACCGGCCGGCCGAGCGACGCTTCGATCGCAGCCCTTGATTCGCTCTGCGGAAAGGTCGCCATGCGGTCCTGCAGCAGCGACAGGTCGGCGGCAAGCTCGGCGCCGACCACATCCGGTCGTGTGGCCAGGAACTGGCCGATCTTGACATAGGAGGGGCCGAGCCGTTCCACCGCGCGGGCAAGCCGGTCGTTGCGCTCCTCGAGGCGCGCCTCGCGGCGGGCCAATAGGCCGGCGAGCTTCTGCACGAAACGTGCGAGCGGGGGCAGGTGTTCGGAGGGGACCGCCGCAAACGCGTTCTCGCGCGCAAGGACCCAGCCGATCCGTATGAGACGGAAATATGCGCCTGGCGTGCTCATGCGTTCAGATTTTCCAGCCGGAATGCAGCGCTGCTATGCCGCCGGTATAGTTGGTGAAGGAGACGCGCGCGAAGCCGGCATCGCGGATCATGGCGGCGAAATCGCGTTGGTTTGGAAACTTGCGGATCGATTCGACCAGATATTGGTAAGGTGCATCGTCACCGGTGATGAGCTTGCCGAATTTCGGGATCGCATTGAAGGACCATGCATCGTAGAAGCGGTCGAGCAGCGGCATCTCGACCTCGGAGAACTCGAGTACGAGCAGCCGCCCGCCGCGCTTCAGCACCCGATAGGCCTCGCGCAGAGCCACTTCGATGCGCGGCACGTTGCGAATACCGAAGGCGATCGTATAGGCGTCGAAGGAATTCGCCGCGAAAGGCAGGTCTTCGGCATTGGCCTCGACGAATTCGAGATTGGCTTCGATGCCCTTCTTGCGCGCCCGCTCGGCACCGACCGAAAGCATCGAGCCGTTGATGTCGAGCACGGTCGCTTGAGCCTTGCGCCCGGAGCGCTCGACAATACGGAAGGCGATGTCGCCGGTGCCGCCGGCGACGTCGAGGACCCGGTAGTCCTCGCGGCCCGGCGGGTTGAGCGCCGCGATCATCGCATCCTTCCAGACGCGGTGCAGCCCGGCCGACATCACGTCGTTCATGATGTCGTAGCGTTTGGCGACCTTGTGGAAGACATCGTTGACGAGCGGCTGCTTCTCGCCCGTGCCGACTTCGCGAAAACCGAAAGAGGTCTCCATTCCGCCACTCGCCGATACGCGCTCGTCCGCCATACGAATACTCCACTTCAACGAATTTTGCCGGCACCATAGCGAAATCGCCCGTCGCACGCTATCTGGGCGAGAAGCGACCGGCGGCCGCATGCAGCGGGATATAGGCCATCGATGTCGCTATGGGAATGGCGAGACGCTCACGCGGGCCAACGCGATGAACAAAGGATTGAAGGAAGTCAGCCGATGCCGGAATTGCCCGAGGTGGAAACGGTCAAGCGCGGACTGGCGCCGACGATGGAGGGAGCACTTCTCGTGCGCGCCGAATTGCGCCGTCCCGATCTGCGCTTTCCCTTTCCCGAGAATTTCGAGGACGCAGTCGCCGGCCGGCGTATCGTCGCGCTCTCGCGCCGCGCCAAATATCTGACGATCGAGCTGGAGGGCGGCGACGTCATCATCGCCCATCTCGGCATGTCCGGCTCGTTCAGGATCGAGTTTGACGGTCCCGGGGAGGGCCGCATCAAGGAGAGCGCCGATCCCGCCGTCCCCGGCGATTTCCACCGTCCGCGCAGCAAGGACGAGAAACACGACCATGTCGTCTTCCATCTCGATGCCTCCTGCGGCCCGGCCCGGGTCATCTATAACGATCCACGCCGCTTCGGCTTCATGGCTCTGGCGCGGCGCGAAGCGCTTGCCGAGCACGTCTTTCTTCGCGGCCTCGGCGAGGAGCCGACCGGCAACGCTCTCGATGCGGCCTATCTCGCCGCCCGGTTCTCCGGCAAAGCGCAGCCGCTGAAAGCCGCTCTTCTCGATCAAAGGACGATCGCCGGCCTCGGCAATATATACGTTTGCGAGGCATTGTGGCGTTCGGGCCTTTCGCCGAAAAGGGCGGCAGGTACGCTCGTCGACAAGCGGGCTCGCCCGAAGCAGGCGCTGGTTCAGCTGACGGATGCGATCCGCGCCGTCATCGCAGATGCGATCGCCGCCGGCGGTTCCTCGCTCAAGGATCACATTCAGGCGGATGGCAGTCTTGGCTATTTCCAGCACAGCTTCTCCGTCTATGACAGAGAAGGCGAGGCTTGCCGCACGTCCGGCTGCCGCGGTACGGTTGAGCGCATCGTTCAGGCAGGGCGTTCGACCTTTTACTGTCCGCACTGCCAGAAATAGCGCGCGGCAAGGCACATTTCGCTCCCGGATCTGCCGGGCGCTCGATTCCGAAAATGCGTGAAGGAGACGGGAATGGGTTACGAGACGTTGCTGGTGGAAACGCGGGGCCGCGTGGGCCTAATTACGCTCAACCGACCCCAGGCGCTCAATGCGCTGAATGCGGCGGTTATGCGCGACCTCCATGAAGCGCTGAACGCCTTCGACGCCGACAAGGGCGTCGGCGCCATCGTTCTTACCGGCTCCGAAAAGGCATTTGCCGCCGGGGCCGACGTCAAGGAGATGCAGGCGCTCGATTTCGTCGAGGGTTATCTCGGCGACTTCCTCGGCGGCTGGGAGCGTGTCGCGGACGCCCGCAAGCCTATGATTGCGGCGGTCTCGGGCTATGCGCTCGGCGGCGGCTGCGAACTCGCCATGATGTGCGACCTCATCATCGCTTCCGAAACGGCGAAGTTCGGACAGCCGGAGATCACGCTTGGCGTTATTCCCGGCATGGGTGGGTCGCAGCGGCTGACCCGCGCCATCGGCAAGGCGAAGGCGATGGACCTCATCCTCACCGGCCGCATGATGGACGCGGCGGAGGCCGAGCGCTCCGGGCTGGTGTCGCGCGTGGTGGCTCCCGACAGGCTCCTGGAGGAGGCGCTCGGCGCCGCCGAAAAGATCGCATCCTTCTCGCTGCCGGCGGCGATGATGGCCAAGGAGGCGGTCAGCCGCTCTCTGGAGCTGACGCTGGCCGAGGGGCTGCGTTTCGAGCGGCGGCTCTTCCAGTCGCTCTTCGCGACGGAGGATCAGAAAGAGGGCATGGGCGCCTTCGTCGCCAAGCGCAAAGCCGAATTCAAAAACAAGTGAGGCACGGGTGGCACGCGGTTTTCTCAAATTCCGCGTTGACGTAGGGGCGGTTTCCCTTTATACGCCGCCCTCAGTTTGGAACGCACTCGTTCGAGGCTTTCCGATAATGCTCCCGAATTGCTTGTATGACAGGTCGCAGTGACCCGGCACGGCGAGGGCGGAGTTCATGTCAGTTTTCGAAGAGAGGCATCAATGGCCAATACAACTTCGGCGAAAAAGGCGACCCGCAAGATCGCACGCCGTACCGCAGTGAACAAGGCCCGTCGTTCGCGTGTTCGTAACTTCGTCCGCAAGGTCGAAGAGGCGATCGCTTCCGGCGATCAGGCAGTCGCAGCCGCCGCCCTGAAGGCAGCGCAGCCGGAGCTGATGCGTGCCGCTACCAAAGGCGTGATGCATTCCAACACGGCGTCGCGTAAGGTTTCGCGCCTGGCGCAGCGTGTGAAAAGCCTTTCGGCCTAACCCGGCTAAGAAAAAGTTCTGTTGATGAAGTGCCCGGCGTTCGCGCCGGGCTTTTCCGATTCGCATTGCGCTTGACGTCAAGTTCGATTCATCCTGCCGCGCTCATGTCAGTCCAGTGACATATTTTTTTTAATAAAATCAGTGGCTTACGAGAGGTTGCGGCAAAAATGTTATCCTGCAACCCAACCGGATTGAGTCCGGAGTGAGTCAAGCCATTTTTTATTTTTTTTCTTTTTCGCCAGCTAAACAAGACCGCAAAAAACAAAACCGTTGATTCAACAGGGATTCTCGAAGGACTCGCGGAGCGGCATGCAAAAGCCAGCACGAGAGTCAACTGTCGGCGCTCATGGACCGATAAAAAACGCGATTGATCTTGCCGGGCGATCCTGCCTAAATGCCTTCCACAGGGGACGCAGATCATATCTGTACGAGGAAAGTTTACGGGTCATTCCAGCGGGATGGCCTTGGGCTTTCTGTCACCTGTGGCGGGGTTAATTCCACGTCGATCAATCAGAAAAGTCGAGACGATAAAACCGGGCGAGCCTTCGCACCGGAGCGAGGACGTTTCGTCTTATGGTTGCCGACCTGGGCGTCGCATTTCGAATGTGTGGGAGTAGGAACGAGGAAGGCGCGAGCTGTCCGCTTTGTACAACGATGCGGTCAGCGGCAACGAGGAAACGGTTTCGCTTGTCTTGAAAAGGGGCGGTTGGAACCGGTAAGGCGAAGCGCTAGGGGACATTCGCTTGAAGCGAAGGCAGCGGATGGGCGCAGCGCGCCGGGACGGGATATGAGGAGCCCGCATCGGTGCGTATCAGAGCGTTCGGCTGACGCGGCATGGCTTTGAGCGGCCGTGGCGGGCGGACATAAAAAATGAGGCCGCCAGAAATGACGGCATCGGATAAAGAAATTGGAAGGCGGCAAAATGCAGATGAATTTGGCGACGGCACCTGAAGGTTTTCAGGCCGGAAGCAATCAGTCTCAGGCGGCGGGGGAAAAACACGACATGCGGCATGACGCACTCTTCGAGCGGGTAAGTGCGCGTTTGAAAGCCCAGGTCGGACCGGATGTCTTCGCGAGTTGGTTTGGGCGCCTCAAGCTTCATTCAGTGTCGAAAAGCGTCGTGCGCCTCTCGGTCCCGACGACCTTTCTGAAGTCCTGGATCAATAATCGTTATCTCGATCTGATCACCTCGCTCGTCCAACAGGAGGACAGCGAGATATTGAAGGTGGAGATCCTGGTGCGCACCGCCACCCGCGGACATCGTCCGGCGGCTCCTGAAGAGAGGGTTTCTGCCGCGGTGGAGACGGTGCCCGTCGCTTCTGTTCGCCGTTCTGCGACATCCCCTTCGGTGGCGATCTCTGCCTCGACCGTTGCGGCAGCTCCGGCGAGGCCCCATCAGACGCCGCTTTTCGGGTCGCCGCTTGATCAGCGGTACGGTTTCGATAGTTTCGTAGAGGGTTCCTCCAATCGGGTCGCGCTCGCGGCAGCGCGTACGATTGCCGAGGCCGGCGCCGGCGCCGTGCGCTTCAATCCTCTTTTCATTCATTCGAGCGTTGGCCTCGGTAAGACCCATCTGCTGCAGGCGATCGCGCTGGCGGCGCTCCAGAGTGCCCGGGCGCCGCGCGTCGTTTATCTGACGGCCGAATATTTCATGTGGCGTTTCGCAACGGCAATCCGCGACAATGATGCGCTCTCGTTGAAGGAGTCGCTTCGCAACATCGACCTTCTCATCATCGACGATATGCAGTTTCTACAGGGCAAGTCGATCCAGCACGAGTTCTGCCATCTCCTGAACATGCTGCTCGACTCCGCCAAACAGGTGGTCGTCGCCGCGGATCGCGCGCCGTGGGAATTGGAATCGCTCGACAGCCGCGTTCGCTCGCGCCTTCAGGGAGGTGTCGCGATCGAGATGGAAGGGCCGGACTACGAAATGCGCCTGGAAATGCTGAAGCGCCGCCTCGAAGCGGCGCGCCAGGACGATGCGACACTCGAAATTCCGCTCGAGATCCTGAGCCACGTCGCCCGCAACGTAACGGCCAGCGGCCGCGAGCTGGAGGGAGCTTTCAATCAGCTTCTCTTCCGCCGCTCCTTCGAGCCGCAGCTTTCGATCGAGCGGGTCGATGAACTGCTGGGCCATCTCGTCAATGCCGGCGAACCGCGCCGGGTCCGCATCGAGGACATCCAGCGCGTCGTGGCCAAGCATTACAACGTCTCGCGCCAGGAACTGGTTTCGAACCGCCGCACCCGCGTGATCGTCAAGCCGCGCCAGATAGCCATGTATCTGTCCAAGACGCTGACTCCGCGTTCCTTTCCGGAGATCGGCCGCCGCTTCGGCGGACGCGACCATACGACCGTGCTCCACGCGGTGCGCAAGATCGAAGAGCTGATTTCGGGCGACACCAAGCTCAGCCATGAGATCGAGCTGTTGAAGCGCCTGATCAACGAATAGAGACAGGTAAGTTTCCACTTACAAAAGCCCGGTCCGCCGGGCTTTTTTGTTGAATCGGAGCAGTTCCGGAAAACCGGCACCGTTTCCGCTCGGAGGTGCACGATCTGGCGGGCGCCTCCTGTCCTTATCACAGGCTTTTGAAGGAGGGCTTCAGCAGAAGCCTCGCTGTTTTTTTCGCCCCGCATGTCGGCTATCACTAGCGCCAAGCGTCTTCAAACCAGAGCGGAGGTCTCAATGCTTTACGCCGTACTTTGCTACAATGATGAAAGCGTCACCAGCTCCTGGAGCAAGGAGGAGGATGACAGGGTCATGCGTGATCTCAGCGTCGTCCAACGGAAATATGCCGAGTCGGGCAAGTTGGGGCCGGTTGCGCGCCTGGTGCCGACGACGGCGGCGGCGACGCTGCGCCACAGTGCCGGCGAGACGATCGTCATCGATGGTCCCTTCGCCGAAACCAAGGAACAGTTGCTGGGTTTCTATCTGATCGATTGCGCCTCGCTCGACGAAGCGCTCGACTTCGCGCGCGACCTCAGTAACGCCAATCCGAGCACGGGCTCTTACGAGGTCCGGCCGCTCGCCCTCTATAAACCCGGTGAGTTGCCCTCATGACCGACACAGCCTGGATCGATCTCGCACTGGTTTCCGCACGGCCACAGGCCATGGGTGCGTTGCTGCGATACTTTCGCAGCCTCGACCTGGCGGAGGAGGCGTTCCAGGAAGCCTGCATCCGGGCACTGAAAAACTGGCCGCGTACCGGTCCTCCGCGCGATCCCGCCGCCTGGCTGATCTTCGTCGGCCGCAACAGCGGCATCGACCGGGTGCGCAGGCAGTCGCGCGAGACGGCATTGCCGCCGGAGGAACTGCTCTCCGACCTTGGCGACAGGGAGAGCGAGCTCGCCGATCGCCTCGATGGCGCACACTATCGCGACGATATCCTGCGGCTGCTTTTCGTCTGCAGCAATCCGGCGCTTCCGGCGACCCAGCAGATCGCGCTTGCACTGCGCATCGTATCGGGCCTTTCCGTCAGGCAGATAGCCCGTGCCTTTCTTGTCGGCGAGGCGGCGATGGAGCAGCGCATCACCCGCGCCAAGGCGCGTGTTGCGGCCGCCGGCATCCCTTTCGAAACGCCCGATGCCGCCGACCGGGCGGAGCGCCTCGCTGCAGTCGCGACGATGATCTATCTTGTCTTCAACGAGGGCTACTCGGCGATGAACGGCCCCGAGGGTGTCTCCGCAGATCTCTGCGACGAGGCGATCCGCCTGTCCCGGCTGCTTCTTCGGCTGTTTCCGGCCGAGCCGGAGATCATGGGGCTGGCGGCGCTTCTGCTCCTCCAGCATTCGCGCGCCCGCGCTCGGTTCGATGCCGCTGGCGCCGTGGTCCTGCTCGAAGATCAGGATCGGCAGCTCTGGAACCGGCCGATGATCACCGAGGCGCTGGCGATGATCGACAAAGCGATGCGCCACCGGCGTCCCGGTCCCTATCAGATCCAGGCCGCAATCGCTGCCCTGCACGCCCGCGCCTCACGGCCGGAGGAAACGGATTGGGAGGAAATAGACCTCCTTTACCAGGCGCTCGAACGCCTGCAGCCCTCACCCGTCGTGACCCTCAATCGCGCCGTCGCGGTTTCGAAACGCGAGGGGCCCGAGGCCGCGCTGGCGATGATTGAGCCTTTGGGCGAGCGGCTGTCCGGCTACTTCTATTATCATGGGCTGCGCGGCGGCCTCCTGAAGCGGCTTGGCCTTGCATGCGAGGCGCGCAAAGCTTTCAACCAGGCAATCGCACTCGCCACCAACGCGGCCGAAGCGGCCTATATCCGGACCCAGCTCGATCACCTCGCGGCTGCGCCGATGCCGGAACCTTCCTTCTCAAGTGATTGTCCTGGCGCGTAGGCAGGCCTCCGCGATCTCAAGCGCGGGACGCACAAGCCCTTAGGCAGTTCGGCAAGGCCTTCATGATGAGGATTGCCGCGGCCTTTGGCGAGGCGTCGCGCAAATCGGGGCGACGCGTCAATCGGATGGAGTAAGCGGCCGAAGCCGCCTATATCCGCACCCGGCTCGATCCCCCCGGCTGCGCCGATGCCGGTTGCGGAAGAAAAGCGAAAAAATCTTTCGACCCGCTGTCGGCGGCCGGCTTCCTCCTTCGTCCTTGGACTGAGCCAACATGGAGGAACTGAAAATGACTGCAGCGACTGACGCAAAATCCACCAGCGAACGGGAACTGGTTCTCACCCGCCTGATCGATGCCCCGCGGGAGAAGGTCTACCAGGCCTTCACGGAAGCGGCGCTATTGAAGCAGTGGTTCGCCCCTTTGCCGTGGACGATCACGGAAGCGGAACTCGACGTCAGGGCAGGCGGTACCAACCGTTTCGTCATGCGCTCGCCGGAAGGGGAACTCTATCCCAATCAGGGCGTCTACCTGGAAGTCGTGCCGAACGAGAAGATCGTCGTCACCGATGCCTTCACGCAAGCCTGGATACCGTCCGACAAACCGTTCATGACCGCGATCATGACCTTCGAAGATGAAGGCGGCAAGACCCGTTACACGGCGCGTGCGCTTCACTGGAACGTCGAGGATCGCGAAGCGCATGAGAAAATGGGTTTCCACGAGGGCTGGGGCCAATGCGCCGATCAGCTCGCCGCTCTCGTCGCAAAACTCTAGAACTCTAAGAGGAGGATCTGGCCATGACTGTCACCGAACACAGGACTGCGGCCGTAGCGGAGATCAGGAGTGTCATCGGGGACTGGGCCGAGGCGCTGCGCCGGAAGGATGCCGCCCGCGTTCTCGCAAACGGCACACAGGATTGCGTCGTCTTCTCGCTGGCACCGCCCCTGAAGGCTTCGGATGCAGACGCGGGAGGTCTTGATGCGTGGTTTTCCACGTGGAAAGGGCAGCTCGGTTTCATCCTCGAAGACCTCGACATTGCGGTGAGCGGCGACGTCGCCTTCGCCACGGCACTCACGCATCTCTCGGGCGAGAAGCAGGACGGCGAGAAGGCGGCGCTGTGGTATCGTCTGACCCTGGGCCTCAGGCGCACCGACGGGGGCTGGAAGATCGCGCATCAGCACGAATCCGTTCCCTTCTATATGGATGGGAGTTTCAAGGCGGCAATCGATCTCGATCCCCGGTCCGAGGTCGACTGGCAAGCGCCGTCGCGCCCCCCGATGCCCGGGGTCATCGCTTATCTCAACCTGGAGGACGCGGATGCGGCGGCCTCCTTTTACGGCCGGGCTTTCGGCGCAAAAGAGGAGGATCGAAAATATGCGCAGGACGGCAGCCGTCTCATCCATTGCCATCTGACGATCAATGGCGGCGCATTGATGCTGAACGATCCCTTCCCCGAATTCGGCCATCCCTGGAAACCGCCGGAAGGTTTCGTGCTGCATCTCGTCGTCGACGACGCGGATGTCTGGTGGAAACGCGCGGTGGCGGCCGGCGCCGAGGTGACGATGCCGCTGGAGATCGCGTTCTGGGGCGACTATTACGGCCAGCTGCGGGATCCTTTCGGGGTAACCTGGGGGATCGTCGCCCCGGTAACGGGAGGCGATTGACGGGGGAGGGCGGGCACCTCATCCCGCTGCCGCGATCTTCAGCAGGCGAGGTCGGCTACCACGGCATCCAAAATGAGCATGCCGGAGGGCGTGCAGCGCAGCCGCGAATTGCCGATACGTTCTATGAAGCCGTGTTCTATCAGGAATTCTTCCCGGGCCGGGTCCGGATTGCGGCCCGAGAGACTCTGCCACCGGGCCAGATCGACACCTTCGCGCAGTCTCAACCCCATCAGCAAAAGCTCATCGGCCTGTGCCTCGAAATCGAGAAACTCCCGTTCGACCATGCCGTCACCATGCTCTTCGACGTTTTGCAGCCAGGCCTCGGGGTTGCGCTCGGTTGCGGTCGCGATCTTGCCCGATCCGACCTGCAGCCGGCCGTGAGCGCCGGGGCCGATGCCCGCATAGTCGCCATAGCGCCAATAGGTGAGGTTGTGCCGGCTCTCGGCGCCCGGCCGGGCATGGTTGGACACCTCATAGGCGGGCATGCCGATGTCGGCGGTGATCTCCTGGGTCGCTTCATAAAGCACCGCCGACTGCTCGCCGTCCGGAACGATGAGCTTGCCTGCCTTGTGCAGACCGTAAAACGGAGTGCCTTCCTCGATGGTCAATTGGTAGAGAGACAGATGATCGACGGCGTAGGAGACCGCCTCCTTCAGCTCCCGCTCCCATTCCTCGACGGTCTGGTTGGGCCGCGCATAGATCAGGTCGAAGGACATACGCGGAAAGATCTCGCGCGCGAGCCGTATCGCCTTGAGGGCATCCTCGACATTGTGCAGCCTTCCGAGGAATTTCAGGTCGCGATCGTTCAGCGCCTGGACGCCAAGCGAGACGCGGTTGACGCCGGCGGCCCGATAGCCGCGAAAGCGCGTCGCCTCGACGCTTGAGGGGTTGGCCTCCATGGTAATCTCGATGCCGTCAGGCACATGCCAGTGCCTGGCTATGCCATCGAGGATCGCCTCCACCGTCTGAGGGTCCATCAGCGACGGAGTGCCCCCGCCCATGAAAATGCTGGTGACGGTTCTGGGCCCGGAAAGATCGCGCACTGCCGCCATTTCCTTCAGGAAGGCGGCGACGAAACGGGGCTGCTCCACCGGCGTGTGGCGGACGTGGCTGTTGAAATCGCAATAGGGGCATTTCGCCGCGCAGAACGGCCAGTGCACATAGACCCCGAAACCGGGGTCCATTCCGTCACCGATCGCTGAAAGCGGGGCTATCTGCATTGTCTCGTTTCTCAGGCGCCGAGGCAGGTTTCGGCGAACAGCTTGAAAGCGCGGGCGCGGTGCGACAAAGCCTCTGGATCGCCCGGCTTCCATCCATGCTTCTCTTCCGCGCGCATTTCACCGAATGTTGTGTTGTAACCCTTGGGTTGGAAGACCGGATCGTAGCCGAAGCCGCTCGTGCCGCGTGGCGGCCAGACGACAGTGCCCTCCACCTCGCCGCGAAAGAGTTCGACATGTCCATCCGGCCAGGCGAGGCAGAGAACGGAGACAAAGCGCGCCGTCCGGCTCTCGGGCATAACGGCGCCCTTGTCGCGGAGCGCCTCTTCGACCTTCTCCATGGCCATCTGGAAGTCGCGGCTGCCATCTTCGCGCTCCGCCCAGTTGGCGGTGTAGACGCCGGGTGCGCCGCCGAGCGCATCGATCACGAGGCCGGAATCGTCGGAAAGCGCCGGCAGCCCGGAGGCCTTGGCCGAGGCGAGCGCCTTGATCGCCGCGTTCTCCTCGAAGGTCGTTCCGGTCTCCTCCGGCTCGATGAAATTCAGGTCTGCTGCCGATTTAGCCTCGAAGCCGAGCGGCCCGATGAGATCGCGGATCTCGCGGATCTTGCCGGCATTATGGCTTGCGACCACCAGCGTCTTGTCACTCAGTCTGCGCATTACATCCGTTCCGTTCAGGTATGGCCGAATTCAGTCCTTGGCCCAGAGGCCGGCTTCCGCGCATTCGAGGCTGTTTCCAGCCGGATCGCGGAAATAGAAGGAGCGGGCACCGTTCGGCCAACAGATATCAGCCTCGATCTCGACGCCGGCTGCTTCCAGCTTCGTCTTCCAGGCGTCCAGCGCCTCAGCGGCGACGCGGAAGCACATATGGCCGTTCCCCTTCGCACCATGCGGGGGCACCGGAAGTGCGTTCGGCCCCGGCGGCTTCACCGTTTCTTCGGGGTTGAAGATCAGCAGCACGCCTTCACCGCAGCGGAAAAAGACGTGCCGGTTGCCGGCGCGCGTAATCTTTTCGAGACCGAGGACCATGCCGTAGAAGGCCTCCGCCCGGTCGATATCTTCGGCATAAAGCGCAGTCTCAAATATACCTTCGAACGTCGGCACGAGATCGTCCTCTAAAACCCGTGCTGGATCAGCCGGCGATCGCCAGCTTTTGCATTTCGATGAGCTCGGCGATTCCGTTCTTGGCGAGCAGCATCAGACTTGCGAATTCTTCCTCGCTGAAGGGTTTGCCTTCCGCAGTTCCCTGGATTTCGACGAGGCCGCCGCTGCCCGTCATGACGAAGTTGGCATCCGTCTCCGCAGCCGAGTCCTCCAGATAGTCGAGGTCCACCACCGGCTGGCTGGCGAAAATGCCGCAGGAAATGGCGGCAACATGGTCCTTCAAGACCTTCTCCAGCTTGACCATGTTGCGGGCCTCCATCCACTTCAGACAGTCGTGGAGGGCAATCCAGGCACCGGTAATCGATGCCGTGCGCGTACCGCCATCGGCCTGGATCACGTCACAATCCACCGAGATCTGGCGCTCGCCGAGCGCCGGCAGGTCGACGACCGCTCTGAGAGACCGCCCGATCAACCGCTGGATTTCCTGCGTACGGCCGCTCTGCTTGCCGGCTGAGGCCTCACGCCTCATGCGCTCGCCGGTCGCACGCGGCAGCATGCCGTATTCCGCAGTGACCCAGCCTTTGCCGCCGTTGCGGAGCCATCCCGGAACTTTGTCCTCCAGGCTTGCAGTGCAGAGCACGTGCGTATCGCCGAAACGTACCAGGCAGGATCCTTCCGCATGCTTGGAGAAATTGCGCTCGAACGAGACCTTGCGCATTTGGTCGGTTTTTCTGCCGGATGGCCGCATCGTCAACTCCTGTCGATCCCTGCTGAGCCTTCTAGAGCCTTTCCTGTCCAAATGGAAACAATTCTGTTGCTCAAGCGAAGTGGAATGTCTGCCTTGTCGGCGCGCGCCGTAGCCCAAGCATCTCCTCGGCGTTTTTCCCTTTTGCCAATCCGCCTGTGGATCACTATATTCCTTCCTGACACCGAACATTGATCACGGAGTGACATGGTACTGCGCAACCCTGACAAGAAGGGGATCGCATCGGCGCTGGATGAGCGCTCCGGCGAGATCTTCCGCCGTATTGTCGAGAGCTATCTGGAAAGCGGAGAGCCGCTCGGCTCGCGCAATCTTTCGCGGCTTTTGCCGATATCGCTGTCGCCTGCCTCGGTGCGCAACGTCATGAGCGACCTCGAGGATCTGGGCCTTATCTATTCGCCCCATGTCAGCGCCGGCCGGCTCCCGACGCAGACGGGCCTGCGTTTTTTCGTCGATGCCTTTATGCAGGTGGGCAATCTTTCGCCCGAAGAGCGCGCCTCCATCGAAAGGCAGGTGGGACCGGGAAATAGGGACCATTCGGTCGAGAACCTTCTTACCGAGGCGAGCCAGATGCTGTCGGGCATGTCGCGCGGCGCCGGTCTCGTCATCACCACCAAGAGCGATCCCGTCCTCAAGCATGTCGAGTTTATCCGGCTGGCGCCGACAAAGGCGCTTGCGGTGCTCGTCGGCGAACACGATCAGGTGGAGAACCGCATCATCGAGCTGCCGGCTGGGATCACGAGCGCGCAGCTCACCGAAGCGGCCAATTTCGTCAACGCCCATCTTGCCGGGCAGACGATTCCCGAACTGCGGACGCAGCTGGAAAAGGTGAAGGAGACCGTTCGCGGCGAACTCGATGCCCTCTCGCAGGATCTGGTCGAGCGCGGGCTGGCGATCTGGTCCGGAAGCGAGGGCGACGGCCAGCCGGCGCGACTGATCGTGCGGGGCCGCGCCAATCTGCTCGAAGGACTGGAAGGGACTGAGGATATCGAGCGGCTGCGCATGCTCTTCGATGACCTCGAAAAGAAGGACAGCCTGATCGAGATACTCAACCTTGCCGAGAGCGGCCCGGGCGTGCGTATCTTCATAGGCTCGGAAAACAAGCTGTTTTCGCTCTCCGGATCCTCTCTGATCGTCGCGCCCTATCGCGACAGCGACGACCGCATTGTGGGCGCGGTCGGGGTTATCGGACCTACCCGGCTCAACTATTCCCGCATCGTTCCGATGGTGGATTACACCGCGCAGCTCATGTCGAGGATGTCGCGCTGACGAATCCTTTTGGCCGATAACTCAATCGACCCTTGATTTTTCGGGCTCAAACATCGATATCGGGCTTCAAATCCAGGCAACAGAACGTTCAAGCAAAGCGACTTCCGCTGGTTTGATGATGCCGAAGACAGCAAAAGACAGAAATTTCGGAGAACGTCATGACCGACGAAACGAACAAGAACGGACCCGAGGCCGCGGCACCTGAAGAATTCGATGCAGCCGCGCAGCCGGAAACCGCGGAAGAGCCGGAGGCGGACGTTTCCGCCGCCGCGCCGGATCCTCTTGAGCTCGCAAAGGCGGAGAATGCGGAGTTGCGTGACAAATACCTGCGCCTTGCCGCAGAAATGGACAATCTTCGCCGGCGCACCGAACGTGACGTGAAGGACGCGAAGTCCTATTCAGTCGCGGGCTTCGCGCGCGATATGTTGGCCGTTTCGGATAACCTTCGCCGTGCGCTTGACGCTATTCCGGCGGATGCCCGAGAGGCGGGCGATGCCGGCTTGAAGGCACTCATCGAGGGTGTCGAGATGACGGAGCGGTCGATGCTTGCCGCGCTTGAGCGTCATGGCGTGAAGCAGCTGGACCCCACGGGCCAGAAGTTCGACCCGAACTTCCATCAGGCCATGTTCGAAGTTCCGAACCCCGAGGTTCCGAACAACACGGTCGTGCAGGTCGTCCAGGCCGGATACACCATTGGCGAACGCGTTCTGCGCCCGGCAATGGTCGGCGTCGCCAAGGGCGGTCCAAAGGCGGCTTCCTCCGAAGGCGAAACGCCCCCTGCCTAACGGCGGGAAGAAGTCTTCAAGAATGCGAGGCTCGCCGCGTCGGCGCCCTCCTTCGGCTGGTCAGTCCTCGGGTCAAGCTCGGCGCTAAACCCGAGGAGAGGGCCAATTGCCTTGCGGGTCGATTGCTTCCGCCTTTGCTCAGGCAGCGTGTGAGGTCGTGTCGTCGCCAAGCAGGGTGTAGATCGCGCTTGCCGAGTCGCTCGCTCGGATACGCGTCACCATGTCATGATCGCGCAGCACGCGCGCGATCCGCGACAGCGCCTTCAGGTGATCGGCGCCGGCACCTTCCGGCGCCAGCAGCAGAAAGACGAGGTCGACCGGCTGGTCGTCCAATGCCTCGAAATCGACCGGCGTATCGAGGCGCGCAAAGATGCCGACGATCGACGGAAGATTGCTGAGCTTCCCGTGCGGGATGGCGATACCGTTACCCACACCGGTCGAACCGAGCCGCTCCCGCTGCAGAATGACGTCGAAGATCTCCCTCTCCGGAAGACCGGTGAGCTTCGATGCTTTTGCCGCCAGTTCCTGGAGGAGTTGCTTCTTCGAGTTGGCCCTCATGGCCGGGATGATCGCATTTTGATGCAGCAAGCCTGCCAATGCCATTCTTTTATCCTCGTTCGCCGGTTAGAGCCTGGCGATCTCATCACAAATGCGCCGTGATGGCTCTACCCATCTTTGTCTCGGCGGACCGAATGCACAGAAAAGTCGAGCTTTTCCGCCGTCCCGCTGGTCGGAAAGACGGGGAAAGCCAGTCCGGTCGGCTTCCCCGTCTCCACTCATGCCTTGATATTGGCGGCGTCGATCCAGCCAATATTCCCATCGTTACGCCGATAGACGATGTTCAGGTCGTCCTTGCCGGGGCTGCGGAACATCAGCACCGGTTCATCCGTCATGTCCAGGGCCATAACTGCATTGGCAACGGACATGGTTCTCAACTGTTTCGTAGTTTCGGCGACGATCGTCGGTGCGTAATCGTCGGGAACTTCGTCGTCCTCGAAGGGCACCGAGTCCATCACCCGATAGGCCACTTCGGTGGCATTCTGCCCGTTGCCATTGTGATGGTCCTTGAGTTTGCGCTTGTAGCGCCGAAGCCGTTTCTCGATGCGCTCCGAAGCCGCGTCGAAGGCTGACTGTGGCTCATTCGCCTGGCCGTTTGCCTGCAATACCACGCCCGTATCGAGATGAAGCTTGCAGTCGGCGCTGAAGCGCGACCCGGATTTTTCCACAGTGACCTGGCTCGAATATCCTCCGTCGAAATATTTGGTTACGGCCTGCTCGATCTGCTCGCCGATGCGGACGCGAAACGAATCGCCGATTTCCATATGTTTCCCAGACACGCGCACACTCATGGAGTTTCCTCTCTTGTTCGTGAATTGCGTGTCCAGTCTATTCCAAGCGCTCCCGTCATCCAAGCTTTTCAGCTACGCAAGCGCTGAACGACCGAAATCACGGGCGTGGCGCTGCCTTGCGGAGTCCTGTCGTTGGCAAGCGCGGCGGCCTAATATCCGCTGTGTCGCGGAGAGTCAATTACAAGTCGTGAAATTAACGTTCGCGAGGGCTCGGCGGTTCCGCCTGCGAGCGGGATGCGTGCGGAAAACCGCGCTCATCCGACTCTTGCCAGTGCGCGCTTTTCCCGGCGGCGTTGGACAGAGGAGGGGATATGCATCGCCTCGCGATATTTTGCGACCGTGCGTCTGGCGATGTCTACGCCCGCCTTCTTCAGGATATCGACGATGTCGTCGTCCGATAGCACGGCATCAGCGCTTTCCTGATTGACCATCGTCCGGATTCGATGGCGCACGGACTCGGCCGAGTGGGCATCGCCGTTTTCGGCCGAGCCGATCGACACAGTAAAGAAATATTTCAGCTCGTAGAGCCCGCGCGGGGTCAGCATGTATTTGTTGGACGTCACCCGGCTCACCGTCGATTCATGCATCTTGATCGCATCCGCGACGGTCCTGAGGTTTAGCGGGCGCAGATGGTCGACGCCGTGCATGAGAAAAGCGTCCTGCTGCCGGACGATCTCGCTTGCCACCTTCATGATCGTTCTGGCGCGCTGATCGAGGCTGCGCGTCAGCCAGTTGGCGTTTTGCAGGCATTCATTGAGGAAGATCTGTTCGCCACTGCTCTTTCGGCACGAGCGGGATATCTCTGCGAAATATTCGTGATTGACGAGAACGCGGGGCAGGGCGTCCGGATTGAGCTCCACGAGCCAGCCGCCATCCGGTGCGGTGCGAACCACGGCATCGGGGATGATCGTCTCGAACGAACCGGTTTCGAAGCTGGTGCCAGGTTTCGGATCGAGCTTGCGAATCTCGGCAAACATGTCGATCAGGTCTTCCTCGTCGACCCCGCAGATCTTTTTAAGGCTCGCGAAATCGCGCCTTGCCAGGAGATCGAGGTTGCCCACGAGCGCCTCCATAGCCGGATCGAGGCGATTGCGGGCGCGCAACTGAAGGCCAAGGCATTCCCCAAGGGTGCGCGCAAAGACGCCCGGCGGGTCGAACTGCTGCAGGACGTCGAGTACGCGCGTCACGTCCTCGCTTGCCGAGCCGAGCCGCTCCGCCGTCTCGGCGAGATCGGCGTGCAGATAGCCGGCATCATCGAGCTGATCGATGAGATACTGGGCGATCAGGCGGTCGGAGGCCGATCCAAGAGCAAAGGGAAGCTGCTCGATGAGCGCCTCCCTCAATGTCTTGCGGCTGGCAACGAAATCGTCGAGATCATAACTTTCGCCGTCGCTCGCGCCCGGCATAGACTTCCATTGGCCGAGCAGCTCGGGCGCATCCGCCCGCTGCGGAGTCGTGTCGTCCGGGAAGACGTTGGCGAAGTCGGAGTCGAGGCCATCGCTGAGCCTCTCGCCGGATCTCGACGTGGCGCTGTCGTAAACATCGCCCTCGCCTGCCCCTTCGTCGATTTCGCTGCCGGCCTCCTCCGGCTGAGGTCCTGAATCCCCGCGCTCCGCCGTGCTTGCCTCATCGGACGGCGATTGGACCTCCAGCAGCGGGTTCTTTTCGATCTCTTGCGCGATGAACTGGGTGAGCTCCAGATGATTCATCTGCAGCAGCTGGATCGACTGCATCAGTTGCGGCGTCATGACCAGCGACTGCGACTGTCTTAAATGAAGGCTGGCGGACAAGGCCATGCTGACGCGACGCTCCCGTCAAAATCTTCGAGGCCGCGTCTGTTGGACGTGCGGCGCTTTACTTGGCCCAAAAATTGCTTATTAGACGGGTTTGGTCAAGCGCAGACACCACGGTCCCGCGCGTTTCAGCGGCTGGCGGGCCGATCCTGGGTATGCACGCGCCCGAAGCGCCTTTCGGGCAAGACCCGTCAGAGGCTGAAATTGTCGCCGAGATAGAGCCTGCGTACGTCGGGATTGGTGACGATGTCGTTGGCGCGTCCATGCGTCAGCACTTCGCCGGCATGGATGATATACGCCCGGTCGATCAGGCCGAGTGTCTCGCGCACATTGTGGTCGGTAATGAGCACGCCGATGCCGCGTGAGGTCAAATGGCGCACAAGCGCCTGGATGTCGGCGACGGAGATCGGGTCGACGCCCGCGAAGGGCTCGTCGAGCAGCATGAAGGTTGGGTCGGTCGCGAGTGCACGGGCGATTTCAAGGCGCCGCCGCTCGCCGCCCGAAAGCGCAATCGCCGGTGACGTGCGCAAATGCGTGATCGAAAATTCGCCAAGCAGGTCGTTGAGCTTGCTCTCCCGGCGTTCGACATTGTTGTCGTGAACCTCGAGCACGGCGCGTATGTTCTCCTCGACCGTCAACCCGCGGAAGATCGAAGCCTCTTGCGGAAGATAGCCGACGCCGAGCCGCGCCCGGCGGTACATCGGCATCGTCGTCACATCGTTGCCGTTGATCTCGATCGAGCCCTCGTCAACGGGCACCAGACCGGTGATCATGTAAAAACAGGTCGTTTTGCCCGCACCGTTCGGACCCAGCAGGCCGACAGCTTCGCCACGGCGCACGACGAGCGAGACACCGTTGACGACACGTCGCGAGCGGTAGGACTTCGTCAGGCCGCGGGCTATCAGCGTGCCGTCATAGCGGGTTTTGTCGACCGCGCGGGCAGCTGTGGCTGCCGCCGGCGGCTTTTTGCCCCGTTTGCGTTTGTGGAGGAAAGGAATCTGCACGAGCGGTCTATGTCAGTTCGTCTTGCGGGACTGCGGATCGAGTTGGATCTGTACGCGGCCGCCGCAGGCGTCCAGCTGCGCTTCGCCCGTGTTCATTTGGACGTTCAACTGGCAGCCGACGAAGACGTTTTTGCCTTCCGAAAGCACGACTTTCTCGCCCTTGAGCACGATCGTCTGGTTGGTCAGGTTGACGATGCCGCTTTCGCCCGTCGCCTGCTGTGTACCGGAGCTGAGGAATACCTTGTTATTGACCTCGATCCGGTCGATGTCGGCGTTGCCGCTGGTGACCGAACCGCCGCCCGCCTTGTAGAAGACCGTCATGTTGCCGGCCTGCAGCGTCGTCGTGCCCTGGACGACCTTCACATTGCCGGTAAAAATCGCCTTGCTCTCGGGATCCTTGATCTCCAGCTTGTCGCTCTCGATCTGGATCGGCTGGTCGTTGGAAAGCTGGAGGCCCTGCATGCGGCTGGAGGTTGCCTGCGCGAAAGCGGCGGAAGCAATGAGAGAAGCGCCGAGCCCGGCCACGGCCAGAGCGGCTGAAATCCTAAAAAGAGCGGCAGGTTTGACCGACATGGCTGCAGGGGATCCTGTTCTTGGCGTCCGGTTATTTCGCGGTTTTGCGGATGGCGCTGGGTTCGATGTTGACCCTTACCATACCTTCAAATGTTACAACACGTCCCTTATCCGTCATTCGCAGCTTCTGCGCAATGATCGATCCGCCCGTCATGCTGATGGCAATCGGGTGTTTCGTCTCCATTTCGCCGGCATTGATGTCCAGATAGGCGGATTGGAAATCGGCAATGACGCCATTATTCATGGAAATCGTGAACGGCGCGTTCATATCGAGCGTATTTGCGCCGCGATCGTAAACGCCGCTTTGCGCATCGACCGTCGCGATCAGCGTGTCGTTGACAGGCATCTCCGCATGAATGGTTTCAAGCGTGATGATATTGGGATTGGCAATATCCTGAAGCGCTCGCTGAGCCTTCATCGAATAGCTGATATCCTGCTTGTTGCGGCCGGATATCGCGGGGTTCTGCATGACGATCTTGCCGTTCTCGATCGTTGCCGTCTCGAGCTGCAGCTCTTCGGGCAGAAATGCGCGCACGAAAGAAACGGCTGCGAAGACCAAGGCGATCAGGCCGGCGATCAGCGGAAGGATGACTTTCAGGCGCTTTACGCGCGCCGAATGCCGAGCCGCCGAAGCATAAGCATCGGCAGAACTCGTACCCGATTCGGCAAAGGTTGCGGGGAATCGCGCTTCGTTCAGCATCAAGAGCCTGTCAGTTCCGTCAGACCTCGGTCAGACCGAGGGGATATACATACATCGGCGTAAGCCGTGGTGAATATGGTTGTTTCACTGCCGTCCGGCAATGGCGCGGCGAAACTTTGCGTTGTAAAACACATGTCGCCGCAGAATTCCGCCGGGCACGATCTACTCCAGGCCGCGCCGGACCCCAAGCGGTTTATTGCAGACAGTCAGTTCGTGCATCGGTTCGCGCATATTCTCGATGCAGGGCCGCGGCACTTTGAGCCGCTTGCCCTAAATCGCGTTCGACATAGAGACATGTAGTAGCTTGCCGCGGCTGAGGCAGATAGCATGTTCCGCAGGAAACTGACAGAACACCGCATCAGAAATCGGAGACACCCATGGACGAACTCGCCATAGCCGACCGCCGCAGCCTGCGCAGAAAGCTGAGCTTCTGGCGTTGGGCGGCGGCGGCCGTTCTCTTCGCCGGCGGCCTTGCCCTGTTTGCCTTTTCCGGCTGGGGCGATGTGACGGAGCGCGCCCGCGATCACGTTGCGCGCGTCGCCGTCACAGGTTTGATCCAGGACGACCGGGAACTGGTCGAGCGGCTGGAACGGATTGCCGAGAACCAGTCAGTCAAGGCATTGATCGTGACGATCTCGTCCCCGGGGGGCACGACCTATGGGGGTGAGGTCATATACAAGGCGGTCCGCAAGGTGGCCGCCAAAAAACCGGTGGTCTCGGACGTGCGCACGCTTGCCGCGTCGGCAGGCTACCTGATCGCGCTCGCGGGCGACCGTATCGTCGCCGGCGAGACGTCGATTACCGGTTCGATCGGCGTCATCTTCCAATATCCCCAGGTCAAGACCCTGATGGACAAGCTCGGCGTGTCGCTCGAATCGATAAAGTCGAGGCCCCTCAAGGCCGAGCCCTCGCCGTTCCATCCTCCGAGCGACGAGGCGAGGGCCATGATTCAGGCGATGATCGACGACAGCTACGGATGGTTCGTCGACCTGGTGGCGGAGCGGCGCAAACTGCCGCGGGCGGAAGCGCTCGGCCTTGCGGATGGTCGGATCTTCACCGGCCGGCAGGCACTGGAAGGCAAGCTCGTCGACGAACTCGGCGGCGATGATGAAATCAGGGCTTTCCTGGCCGAAAGGAAGGTCTCGAAGGACCTGCCCGTCCTCGATTGGGAAGCTCCGAGCAGCACGCTGTCTTTCGGCCTCGGCTCGCTCCTGGCCGAAGCCGTCAAGGCGTTGGGATATGAGGCTTTTCCGGCAATGAAGGGCCTCGAAAAGACCGGCCTGGACAAGTTGTTTCTTGACGGTCTTCTTTCGGTTTGGCAGGTTGAAGGGCAATGAGGAAGGCGTGTGTGCTACCCGCGTCACGAGGCCGTAGCTGCAGGCGAGCCTTCCCGTATTCACAAACGCAGACAAAACAAGCAAAAAACCAAGGGGGCGAACGTGATCAAGTCTGAACTGGTGCAGATTGTGGCGGCGCGCAATCCGCATCTCTACCACCGCGATGTCGAGAACATCGTCAATGCGGTACTCGATGAGATCACGGATGCGCTTGCTGCCGGAAACCGCGTGGAGCTACGCGGTTTCGGCGCATTTTCGGTGAAGAACCGCCCTTCGCGGTCCGGTCGCAACCCGCGTACCGGCGATTCCGTCTTCGTCGAAGAGAAGTGGGTGCCCTTCTTCAAAACCGGCAAGGAATTGCGTGAGCGGCTCAATCCGGGCATGAACGGCAACGACAACGGGGAAGACGATTGAGGAGAGTCGCGTAGGAATTCAGGGCCTCCTCGCGGGTGCCGATACCCGCGCCCGTTCGAAAGCACGCCGCTTCGATTGAAACAGGGTGGCCCGCTTTACGTCTTTTTTGCATGCATGTCGTTTGCGCAAGCTGCCCCATCCGGGGGACATGCATTAACTTTCATGGTCGGAGCGGGTGCATGCTCAAGAAACTCATCAACATCGTCGTTTTCGTGCCGCTGGGAGTGCTGCTGATCATATTGAGCGTGGCCAATCGCCAGACGGTAACGCTCGCGCTCAATCCGTTCGAACCGTCCGACAGCCTGCTGTCGGTCTCGGCGCCCTTTTTCGTATTCCTCTTTCTCGCAGTGATTCTGGGGCTCGTCCTCGGCGCCGCGGCAACCTGGTTCACTCAGGCGAAATATCGGCGCCGTGCGCGCAGTGAGGCAAGCGAGGCGGTGAAATGGCATCGCGAGGCGGAAAAGCAGCGCAGCCAGGCGGAGAAGCTGGCGACGCAGGCGAGCCTGCCCGCGCCGCAGGGCTGAGGTTGGCGACGCGCCTCAGCTTGCCGCCTGGGCCTCGCCGCTGACGGCAAGGTTGAAGTCTGCGAAGAATTGCTGGGCGAGCTTGCGCGCCGTAGAATCGACGAGGCGCGAGCCAAGCTGGGCAAGCTTGCCGCCGATCTCCGCCTTGACATCGTAGCGAAGCACCGTTTCGGCGCCCTCGTCCACAAGCGTGACGTCAGCCCCGCCCTTGGCGAAACCGGCTATTCCGCCCTTGCCCTCGCCGGATATGGTGTAGCTCGCGGGGGGATTGAGGTTTGACAGAACGACCATGCCGGTGAAGGAAGCGGAAACAGGGCCGATCTTGATCTTGACCACGGCCGCAAGCTCCGTCGGCGATATCAATTCGAGAGACTGGCAGCCGGGAATGCATCGCTTCAGAATGTCTGCATCGTTCAGGCCACGCCAAACCGCTTCGCGGCCGGCCGCGATACGTTCCTCTCCGCTCATATTCATGCCGGTCCTCCCGTTAACTCTTCCTGACGATCTTCGCAATCGGAAACGGCTTTGCCAAGAGCACCGGCGATGCTATTTGCAGGCTGAGCAAGCCCGCGTCCGGTTCGGATCGGGAGGCAGGGGTCGGGAACGGCTGCGCCGAATGGTTGAGCAACGTCCAAGGATCAGCGCGTGAAGGAAAAAGATCGGCGATCGAAGAACGCCTCCGTGACGGCGGCGAAGAGCCGGGGCGCCGAGGCGCGCGGCGGCCGTCATGAGCAAAGGCTGCCGCCAGCAAAAAGCGCAGGGCCCGCGGCGAGGACCGGATCAAAGACGGGGGCAGGAGGGCCATCGCTGAAACCGGCACCGCGCAAGGCCGAGCGGACCTCCGCCCAGAACAGCGCCCCGTTGCGCCGCCTTGAACTCAGGACCGGGGAGAAGCCTGCCGAGACGGTGCCGCTGATCCTCGCGACCGCCGCCACCGGCGGCTATCACCTGATCGATAGCGGCGATGGCGAGAAGCTCGAGCAATATGGCCCCTATCGCATCGTCCGTCCGGAGGCCCAGGCGCTCTGGCCGAAGGCCCTGTCTGCATCCATCTGGGAAAAAGCCGATGCGGTCTTCACCGGCGATACGGAAGAGGACGGGATGGGTCGCTGGCGGTTCCCGGGGGATGTTCTCGGCGAGACCTGGCCGATGCAGCTCCTGGACACGGATTTCCTCGGCCGGTTCACATCCTTCCGCCATGTCGGCGTCTTTCCGGAACAGCTCGCCCACTGGTCGTGGATGCGGGACCAGGTTGCCGGCGCCGGCCGGCCCCTGAAGGTTCTCAATCTCTTCGGCTATACCGGCGTTGCTTCGCTCATCGCGGCGAAGGCGGGTGCGGAAGTAACCCATGTCGATGCCTCGAAAAAAGCGATCGGCTGGGCGCGCGAGAACCAGGCAATGGCGCGAGCCGAGAAGCTGCCAATCCGCTGGATCTGCGACGATGCCATGAAATTCATCCAACGGGAGGAGCGGCGCGGCAGCCGCTACGACGTCATCCTCACCGACCCGCCGAAGTTCGGCCGCGGCCCGAACGGCGAGGTTTGGCAACTGTTCGATCATCTCGCGGCGATGCTGGACGTCTGCCGCGAGATCCTGTCACCGGACGCGCGGGGCCTCGTGCTCACCGCCTATTCGATCCGTGCCAGCTTCTATTCGATTCACGAGCTCATGCGGGAGACCATGCGCGGGCGCGGCGGGCGGGTGGAATCGGGCGAACTCATCATTCGCGAGGGCGGTCTCGACGGCGCCAGGCCGGGCCGGGCGCTCTCGACCTCCCTCTTCAGCCGCTGGGTACCGAAATGACCAACGACAGAAGCGACCATGGCACCCCACGCGTAGGGCAGGTGAAGGAGGTCACCAGCCTCACCAACCCGATCATCAAGGATATCCGGGCGCTGGCGCAGAAGAAGCATCGCGACGAGACGCGCTCCTTCATAGCCGAAGGACTGAAGCTCGTCATAGATGCGCTCGATCTCGGCTGGAGGATCAGGACGCTCGTCTATGCCAAGGCGGCGAAGGGCAAGCCTCAGGTCGAGCAGGTGGCGGCGAAAACCGTGGCGAGAGGCGGGCTCGTCCTCGAGGTCAGCGAGAAGGTGATCTCCGCCATTACCCGGCGCGACAATCCGCAAATGGTTATCGGCATCTTCGAGCAGCGCTACCAGCCGCTCAAGGATATCCATCCGCGGGAGGGCGAGACCTATGTCGCGCTCGATCGGGTGCGCGATCCGGGCAATCTCGGCACGATCATTCGCACGGCCGACGCGGCCGGCGCTTCCGGAATCGTTCTTGTCGGCGAGACCACCGATCCCTTTTCGTTGGAGACAGTTCGGGCAACCATGGGTTCGGTCTTCGCCATGCCGCTCGCACGGGCGAATGCGGAGGATTTCCTGCGTTGGCAGCGAGCAGCGGGCGTTCAGGTTGTGGCGACACATCTGGCTGGCTCCGTCGACTATCGGACGATCGACTACAAATCGAAGCCTGTCGTGCTTCTGATGGGTAACGAGCAGGCGGGCCTGCCGGTGGAACTGGCGCGGGAGGCCGGTGCACTCGCGCGCATCCCGCAGTCGGGACGTGCCGACTCGCTCAATCTCGCCATTGCGACCGGTATCATGCTGTTCGAGGCACGGCGCCATCTTCTCTCGCTGGATGAGGGCCGATAATGCAGGAACGAACGCTGTTCTCGCGGCCGCTCCCGATTGCGCTCTTCATCCTGACCGCGCTCGCCGCCGATCAGTTCATAAAATATCTGGTCGAGGCGTTTCTGCCATTCCAGCAGGGCGTGCCGGTCGTGCCGATGCTCGCCCTCTACCGCACCTATAATTACGGTGTCGCCTTCTCGATGCTGTCAGGCATGGAGGGCTGGTTCATCGTCGGCATTCGCCTGGGTGTCGTCACCTTCGTGCTCTGGCTCTGGCGCCGCACGCCGAAAGACCGTTTCTTCGCCCATCTGGGTTACGCCATGATCATTGCCGGCGCGCTCGGCAACCTCGTCGACCGGCTGCTTTTCGGCTATGTCATCGATTATATCCTGTTCTACACGGCGACCTGGTCCTTCGCCGTCTTCAACCTTGCGGACAGCTTCATCACCGTCGGCGCCGGCGCGATCATTCTCGATGAGCTGCTACAAGCGAAAAAGGAACGGTCGCTAAAACTTTAGACGTCGGCTGAAGGCATTCGGAAGGCTCGCCATGGTAGTCCGCGGGCATGAGCGAACGGATGTTTCGAGGGCGTATGAGGGCTGGCGCGGAAACGGCACGGGAGGCCGGCGGGACCGCCGCGCCAGCAGCGCCTACGGTGAAGATCGGCGCCGCGCTCCTTTGGCAGCGCCGGTTTTGGGCTGATCCTTCGGCAGGGGCGCCGGTCGCGCGGCTCGCCTATGCTCTCGCCGGCATCGCTGCGGCAATGCTGCTCCTCGCGGTCGGTGCGAGCGCGGGTCTGCACCTGTTGTCTGCGATCATTGCGGCCGGGGGCATCGCCGGTGCCTTCCTGCTGCTGTCCGGTCGAGACGAAGCGTCCGGGAGCCTTAGGGCCGGCGCCCGCGAAACTGCGCAGGACGCCGCGGCGCCCCTTGCATCCATCCATGACGCCATGGGCGATCTCGTCATCGTCCGCGACCCCGACGGCAAGGTCATGCAGGCCAATGTCGCCTTCCATGAGCTTTGCGGATGCGCCGACGCGCGGGGCCTGACCTGCGCGGAGCTGGGATTGCGCTTCGAGCCGAAGCCGGACCCCTACCGCTACTTCGTGCATATTTGTACGTCCGCAGGCACGCGCCTCTACGATTGGCACGACGTGCTTGTCCGCGACGCGCATGGCCGGCTGATGCGCCATAGCATTGCTCGAGACGTCACGGAGGATATGCTGGCGGCAAGCCAGAGAGAGGAGGCGAGGCAGCGCGCCGAGGAGGCGAGCCGGGCCAAGTCCCGTCTGCTCGCCACCGTCAGTCATGAGATCCGTACGCCGCTTTCCGGCATCCTCGGTATGAGCCGGCTCCTCGCAGAGACGCGGCTGTCGGACGAGCAGAAGAACTATCTCGTCGGCATGCAGCAGTCCGGACACACCCTGGTCCAACTCGTCGAGGACCTGATCGATTTTTCCTCGCTTGCCGCCGGACGGTTCCAGCTGCGCCCGTCGCAGCAGGACCTGCGTCAGACGGTCGAGAACGTGGTCGAGATGCTGTCTCCCCGCGCGCATGAGAAGGGTATCGAGATAGGTGCAACGGTCGCCATCGAGATACCCGAGCGGATGCTGTTCGATGCGGCGCGCCTGCGCCAGGTGCTGTTCAACGTGGTCGGCAACGCGGTGAAATTCACCGAGAAGGGCGGCGTTATCGTCTCTGTCGATATCGAGAATGGCTCGTTGCGCATCCGGGTTGACGATAGCGGACCCGGCATGTCCGCCGACGCGCTCGCACGCGTCTTCGAGGAGTTCGAGCAGGCCGGTGACGAGGCCCAACGTGCGAAGGGAACGGGGCTCGGCCTCGCAATATCCCGGCGGATCATGGAAGCTTTCGGCGGCAGCCTTACCGCCACGAGCGTTTCCGGCAAGGGAAGCCGTTTCGAGATCCGGTTCCCGATGGATGTCGCCGGTCTCTCGACAGTTCCGGTTCGCCGCGGCATTCTGGCGGGTGCGCATGTGCTTGTCATGGCGCCCGAAGGGCCTTCCTCAGCCGCGCTTGCCGCCACGATCGAGACGCTGGGCGCCACGTGCCATAGGGCTTCGACGCTTGCCGTCGCGCGGCGGATCGTCGCCGGCGCGCTCGCCAATCGGCTGCTGCTGACGGATATCATTGTCGATCACCGCCACGCTGGACAGTCTCGCGAGCTCCTTGCTCTCGAGCCGGCGATCGCCGGCCTGGGTTTGCGCAGAACCTATCTCATCAGCCCCGAGGAGCGGGCGGGCCATCCCGTGAGCCGACTCGGGGGCTATGAGGCCTGGCTGATCCGCCCTCTTCGCGAGAAATCGCTGATTGGGGTGCTACTTGGGCGACTCAGGGGAATGGAAAAGCGCGATGCGATCAACGACAACAGACCGGTGCTGCGGGAGGAGCCAGCGGCCGTGAAGGCGGATGTTCGCGCCATCCTGCTTGCAGAGGACGACCCTGTGAACGCGCTCGTCTTGCAGTCGGTTCTCAGCCGGGCCGGCCATGCCGTCGATCACGTCGGCGACTTCATGGCGCTCGAGGCCGCAATCCGCTCGGCCGCGCCGCCCCTGATCGTCACAGACCTCAACATGCCAGGGGGCGATGGTCTCGACATGCTCCGACGTCTTCGCGAAGCGGAGGCCGCTGGCAACAGGCGGCGTGTGCCGGTTCTCGTCCTGACCGCGGACGCGCGCGCCGATATCTATGAGCGCCTTCGAGTTGCGGGAGCGGACGCCGTGCTGGTGAAGCCTGCCGATCCGCAGCGGCTTCTTGCCGAAGTCACCCGCCTCATCCACCCCGCAGCATAGATTTCCACGCTTCCGGCCCCTTACCAGGTCGGGGTTGTATACTGCCCCGGTGTCACTATGTTGTTGCAGAAACGTGGTCTAAGCCCGACAGGAATGACGGCTCGGGATGACACGGTATGACGATCGAACTTCTGGATTCGACGAGCGTGGTTGACACCTCAAATGCTTTTGTACGCAAGACGATTGCCGCTCCGGCGACCGATATTCTTGGGCGGATCGGCAATCTCGAAACGCGCCTCGCCCGGTCGGCAGCCGAAATCGACGCGGCGCAGGCGGTTCGCTACAAGGTCTTCGTAGAGGAGATGAGGGCACAGGTGTCGCCCGACGCCGAGCGACGCAAGCGCGACGTCGACGGTTGGGATGCGATCTGCGATCATCTCCTGGTGCTCGACACTTCAATCGATGGCGATGTGGAGGAGCAGATCGTCGGAACCTACCGCCTGCTTCGCCAGGACGTCGCCGAGCGGGCCAGCGGTTTCTACTCGGCTTCCGAATTCGCGATCGCCGAACTTCTCTCGCGTCACCCGGAGAAGCGCTTCATGGAGCTTGGACGTTCCTGCGTGCTTTTGAAATATCGGACCAGGCGCACGGTCGAATTGCTGTGGCAGGGCAATTGGGCCTATGCCCTGAAGCACGGTATCGATGCGATGTTCGGCTGTGGTTCTTTTCCCGGCGTGATTCCCGAAGAGCACGCGCTCGCGCTCTCGTTCCTTCATCACAACGTGCGGGTCAGGGACGAGTGGACCGTTGCGGCCCGGCCGGAGCTTTACCGGACAATGGACCTTATGCCTTCGGAGGCGATCGATCCGAAGAAGGCGCTGGCCGCGCTCCCCCCGCTCATCAAGGGCTACATGCGGCTCGGCGCAATGGTCGGCGACGGGGCGGTTGTGGATCAGGCGTTCCGCACCACCGACGTCCTGATCGTCCTGCCGATCAGCAATATTTCCGGGCGTTATCTGAACTATTACGGCGCAGACGCCGGGCGCTTCTCCTCGTCTGTATCCTGACTGTCCATCGCTGCGCTTCGAATTTTCATGACGGAAGTATATTGAACCAAAAAGGAGAACATTCGCCGCTCTGCCTGCGAAGGCAGGCTCCGCGAGAAAATCTGGAATTTTCATCACGAACGAATTTGACCAGTCATCAAATATTGGGCCCGCATCCGTTTTCTGGAAGCGGGCTCCTGTTTTTAAGCGCTTGCGCGATCCTGGCGACGCGGTGACAGTCGAAATGCCGGCAGTTTTACGACTTTCCGCCGACCCGCGTCACGTCCCGGCGTTATAGGCCGCTATTGCTGCAAGGTTGACGAGGTCGGAGTCCTTCGCCGACATGGAGGCGATCTGGACCGATTTGTCCAGGCCGACCAGCAACGGACCGATCACGGTCGAGCCGCCAAGTTCCTGGAGCATCTTCGTCGAAATCGATGCCGAGTGGAATGCGGGCATGACAAGCACGTTCGCGGTGCCCGACAGCCGGCAGAAGGGATATTGCTCCATCACCCGCGCGTTGAGTGCCACGTCGGCGGCCATCTCGCCGTCATATTCGAAATCGACCCGGCGCCTGTCGAGGATCTTCACCGCCTCGCGTACCCGCTCCGAGCGTTCGCCGGAAGGATGGCCGAACGTCGAATAGGCGAGCATCGCCACTCGCGGCACGTAGCCGAGCCGCTTTGCGAGGCCGGCTGCCTCCTCGGCGATATCCGCCAGTTCCTCTGAGGTCGGCATGTCGTGCACCGCAGTGTCGGCGACGAGCACCGTGCGGCCGCGGCAGAGCGCAATAGAAACGCCGATCACGCGATGGCCGGGCTTTGGATCGATGCAGCGGCGCACGTCCTCGAGCGCGGTCGAATAGTTGCGCGTGAGGCCCGTCACCATGCCGTCCGCATCGCCGAGCGCCACCATCGAGGCGGCGAAATGGTTGCGGTCGGTATTGATCAGGCGCTGCACGTCGCGGAAGAGATAACCCTTTCGCTGCAGGCGCGAATAGAGAAAGTCAGTATAGGCGCCGACGCGCTTGGACAGGCGCGCATTGACGATCTGGATGCCCGCGCGGTCGAGGTCGATGCCTTCGCGCTCGGCGGTCTCGCGCATCACTTCCTCCCGACCGAGCAGCAGAGCCGTGCCGAGCTGCTGGTTGGCGTAGGCGATAGCCGAGCGCATCATCTGCACTTCCTCGCCTTCGGCGAAGACGATCCGCTTCGGCTGACGCCGGACGCGCTCGACAATGCGCTGCAACGTCGAGGCGATGGGGTCGCGCCGTGCCGAAAGCTGCTCCCCATAGGCCTTGAGGTCCTCGATCGGCTTGCGGGCGACGCCTGTCTCCATAGCCGCCTTTGCAACGGCCATCGGGATCGCCGAAATGAGCCGCGGATCGAAGGGAACGGGAATGATATATTGCGGCCCGAAGCGCGGCCGATTGCCTTGATAGGCGGCGGCGACGTCGTCCGGGACGTCTTCCTTGGCGAGATTGGCAAGCGCTTCCGCCGCAGCGATCTTCATCGCGTCATTGATTGTCGAGGCGCGCACGTCGAGCGCGCCGCGGAAGATATAGGGGAAGCCGAGAACGTTGTTGACCTGGTTCGGATAATCCGAACGGCCGGTCGCGACGATCGCGTCATTACGAATGTCGGCGACCTCTTCCGGCGTGATTTCCGGATCGGGATTGGCCATGGCGAAGATGATCGGCCGCTCGCCCATGGAGCGAACCATGTCGGCAGAAAGCGCTCCCTTCGCGGAGAGGCCGAAGAATACGTCGGCGCCGTCGAGGGCCTCCGCAAGCGTCCGGCGGTCGGTTTCGACCGCATGTGCGGACTTCCATTGGTTCATGCCATCGGTGCGGCCCTTGTAAATCACCCCCTTGGTATCGCAGAGAATGATATTTGCCGGGTTGAAGCCCATCGACTTGATGAGTTCGATGCAGGCGATTGCCGCCGCGCCCGCCCCGTTGCAGACAAGCTTGGTCGACTTGAAGTCACGGCCCGTCAGGGTCAGCGCGTTGATGAGGCCCGCCGCTGCGATGATCGCGGTACCGTGCTGGTCGTCATGAAAAACGGGTATGTCCATGACTTCGCGCAGCCGCTGTTCGATGATGAAGCAGTCAGGCGCCTTGATATCCTCGAGATTGATGCCGCCGAAGGAGGGGCCGAGAAAGCGGACGCAATTGACGAACTCGTCAACGTCATCCGTATCCACTTCGAGGTCGATCGAGTCGACGTCGGCGAAGCGCTTGAACAGGACGGCCTTGCCTTCCATGACGGGCTTCGAGGCGAGCGCGCCGAGATTGCCGAGGCCGAGGATTGCGGTGCCGTTGGAAATCACCGCAACCATATTGCCGCGCGCGGTATAGTCGTAGGCCGTTGCCGGGTCTTCGGCGATTGCCTTCACCGGAACAGCGACACCGGGCGAATAGGCGAGAGACAGATCCCGCTGCGTCGCCATTGGCTTCGTCGGCGAAATCTCCAGCTTTCCGGGGCGGCCTTGAGAGTGAAAATCGAGCGCTTCCTGCGCCGTGACGCTCGTCATCGCGCGGTCGGACCTATCGATACCCGGCATGTTTCCTCAACCTCCTGTGGGCGACCCTCCCGGTCTGCCTCTTTGTTGTTGTCGTCTATAAATGCTTGCGGGTAGTGTGACATCTCTTTTTTTGGAACAATCATGAATTTCCTGATGGATGCATCGAACCGAACGGGCGACGTCCTTTCCGTGTCCGATCTCGCGAGCGAAGAGAGCCGCTCCACCGCCACGCCGATGATGGAACAGTTCATCGAGATCAAGGCGAACAACCGGGATTCGCTCCTGTTTTACCGCATGGGTGATTTCTACGAGCTGTTTTTCCAGGATGCGGTCGAGGCCTCGCGCGCACTCGGTATCACGCTGACGAAACGCGGACAGCACATGGGGCAGGAAATCCCCATGTGCGGCGTGCCGGTGCATGCGGCTGACGATTACCTGCAGAAGCTGATTGCGCTCGGCTATCGCGTCGCGGTCTGCGAACAGGTGGAGGACCCTGCCGAGGCGAAGAAGCGCGGCGGCAAATCGGTCGTGCGCCGCGATGTCGTCCGCCTCGTAACGCCGGGAACGATCACCGAGGACAAGCTGCTCTCGCCCTCGGAATCAAACTATCTCATGGCGCTCGCGCGCATCAGGAGCGGCTCGGAGCCCGCTTATGCGCTTGCCTGGATCGATATTTCGACGGGAATCTTCCGCCTCGCCGAGACCGCGGAGAGCCGGCTTCTTGCCGACATATTGCGCATCGAACCACGCGAACTGATCCTGCCGGATACCGTCTTCCACGATCCGGATCTCAGGCCCGTTTTCGACGTGCTCGGGCGGGTCGCGGTACCGCAGCCGGCCATCCTTTTCGACAGTGCGACGGCGGAAGGCCGGATATCACGCTACTACGGCGTCGGGACGCTCGACGGCTTCGGCAGTTTCTCGCGCGCGGAGCTCGCCGCCGCATCGGCGGCAGTCTCCTATGTCGAAAAGACCCAGCTCCAGGAGCGCCCGGCGCTCGGCATACCGGAAAGGGAAAGCGCCGCCTCGACCCTCTTCATCGATCCGGCAACCCGTGCCAATCTGGAGCTCGCCAAGACGCTGTCGGGCTCGCGCGACGGCAGCCTGCTCAAGTCGCTCGACCGTACGGTGACGAGCGGTGGCGCCCGGCTGTTGGCCGAACGGCTGATGTCACCCCTGACCGACCCGGAACGGATCAATCGGCGGCTCGATTCCATCGAAATGCTGGCCGACCAGCCGCGCTTCACGGCCGACGCTCGCGATGCGCTTCGCAGGGCGCCGGACATGCCGCGCGCCCTGTCGCGGCTCGCGCTTGGCCGCGGCGGCCCTCGCGATCTCGGTGCCATACAGGCGGGCATGCGGGCCGCGGTCGCGATCGCGGCGCTTCTCTCGGGTGCCGAGCTTTCGGTGGAACTGGCTGAAGCGCGTGACGCGATCGCGGGCTTGCCGCGGGACCTCCTCGCGCGCCTCGACGCGACCCTTGCGGAGGAATTGCCGCTTTTGAAGCGCGATGGCGGTTTCGTCCGCGAAGGTGCTAACGCCGAACTCGACGAGATGCGCGCTCTGCGCGACCAGTCGCGCCGCGTGGTTGCCGATCTTCAGCTCCAATATTGCGAAGAGACCGGAATCAAGTCGCTGAAAATCAAGCATAACAACGTGCTCGGCTACTTCATCGAGGTGACCGCCGGAAATGCCGGCGCCA
The DNA here is from genome assembly GCF_007827695.1 of Sinorhizobium medicae. Classification (GTDB taxonomy): domain Bacteria; phylum Pseudomonadota; class Alphaproteobacteria; order Rhizobiales; family Rhizobiaceae; genus Sinorhizobium; species Sinorhizobium medicae. The sequence goes on from NZ_VITA01000005.1 coordinate 307,435, forward strand.
TGATCGATACGGATGCGGGCCGTGCCCGCTTCATCCACCGCCAGACCATGGCGAACGCCATGCGCTTCACCACGACCGAGTTGGCGGAGCTCGAAACCAAGATCGCCAATGCCGCGGACCGCGTTCTGGCGATCGAACTCGAGACTTTCGAGGTCATGACGCGCGAGGTGGTCGCCGAGGCCGAAGCGATCAAAGCGGCGGCGCTGGCGCTGGCGACGATCGACGTCTCGGCCGGACTGGCGGTGCTTGCGGAGGAGCAGAACTATACGCGCCCCGCCGTCGACCGCTCGCGCATGTTCGCGATCGACGGGGGCCGCCACCCCGTGGTGGAGCAGGCGTTGAGACGCCAGGCCGCCAATCCCTTCGTCGCGAATGGCTGCGACCTTTCCCCGCCCGGTGGGGAAGAGGGCGGCGCGATCTGGCTCCTCACCGGCCCCAACATGGGCGGCAAGTCGACTTTCCTGCGGCAGAACGCGCTGATCGCGATCATGGCGCAGATGGGGTCCTTCGTGCCTGCATCCGCCGCGCATATCGGCGTCGTCGACCGCCTCTTCTCACGCGTCGGGGCATCGGACGACCTCGCGCGTGGCCGTTCGACCTTCATGGTCGAAATGGTCGAGACGGCTGCGATTCTCAACCAGGCGACCGACCGCTCGCTGGTGATCCTCGACGAGATCGGCCGCGGCACGGCGACCTTCGACGGCCTGTCGATCGCCTGGGCGGCTGTCGAGCATCTGCACGAGGTCAATCGTTGCCGCGGGCTGTTCGCGACCCATTTCCACGAATTGACGGTGCTTTCCGAAAAACTCGGCCGGCTTTCCAACGCGACCATGCGCGTCAAGGAGTGGGACGGCGACGTCATATTCCTGCATGAAGTGGGGCCAGGGGCAGCCGACCGCTCCTACGGAATCCAGGTCGCCCGGCTTGCCGGCTTGCCGGCGTCGGTCGTCGCCCGCGCGCGGGACGTTCTCGCCAAGCTTGAAGACGCGGACCGCAAAAATCCGGCGAGCCAGCTGATCGACGACCTGCCGCTGTTCCAGGTCGCGGTCCGGCGCGAGGAGGCGGCGAGGGCACCGGGACTTTCCAGGGCGGAGGAGGCCCTGAAGGCGCTCAACCCGGACGACATGACGCCGCGCGAGGCGCTCGACGCGCTGTACGCGCTCAAGAAGCAGCTTTCCAACCGCTGATTTCGCGCCGCTATTTTCCCTGTTATTCGGCCGGCAAACGGGCTATACAGCGGCGCTTGCAACGAATGATCTAGAGCGGGATGAGGAAAAGTGTGTGCGGTTTTCCGCCCGCATCCCGGTCTATCTCTTTGGAATCGATCACGTTCATGTTTTAGGAAAACATCGTGATCTCAGTCGGACAGGACGCCCTTCGGCACTTCATGGCCAGACACGAAACCTCCTTTCCCGAAATCCTGGATGTGGCGGCGCTTCGGGCCAGGTGCGACTTCATCGCCTCCGCTCATGCCGAACAGCGCGAACCAATGCGCCGGGCCTTGCTCGCGGCCTTCAAGGAGGCAAATATTGCGGGCCGCGCCAAGGCGCGCGAATTGCTCGCCGCTGACGGCGCAGGAATAAAATGCGCTGAGCGCATCTCGTGGCTTCAGGACCAACTCATTACGCTGTTGCACGACTTCGTGCTGAACCAGGTATTCGACGCCGCTAAAGCCCCTGAGACTTCCCGGATAGCCGTCACGGCTGTCGGCGGTTACGGGCGCGGAACGCTTGCACCCGGTTCCGACATCGACCTCCTCTTCCTCCTTCCTGCCAAGAAGGCGGTCTGGGCGGAGCCGGCGATCGAGTTCATGCTGTATATTCTCTGGGACCTTGGCTTCAAGGTCGGCCACGCGACGCGCACGATCGAGGATTGCATTCGCCTGTCGCGGGCCGACATGACCATCCGGACAGCGATCCTCGAATGCCGCTATGTCTGCGGTTCCGTCGCCCTGGCAAGCGAGCTCGAAACGCGCTTCGACCATGAGATCGTCCGCAATACCGGCCCGGAATTCATTGCCGCCAAGCTCGCCGAACGCGACGAGCGACATCGCAAGGCGGGCGACACGCGCTACCTCGTCGAACCGAACGTCAAGGAAGGCAAGGGCGGCTTGCGCGATCTGCACACGCTCTTCTGGATTTCGAAATATTTCTACCGGGTCAAGGATTCCGCCGATCTCGTCAAGCTCGGCGTGCTTTCGAGGCAGGAGTACAAGCTCTTCCAGAAGGCGGAAGATTTTCTCTGGGCGGTGCGCTGCCATATGCACTTCCTGACCGGCAAGGCTGAGGAACGCCTCTCCTTCGATATCCAGCGCGAGATAGCCGAAGCGCTCGGCTACCACGATCACCCCGGCCTTTCGGCGGTCGAACGTTTCATGAAGCATTACTTTCTCGTGGCGAAGGATGTCGGCGACCTGACGCGCATCTTCTGCTCGGCTCTGGAAGATCAGCAGGCCAAGGACGCCCCCGGTATTTCCGGCGTGATCAGCCGCTTCCGCAATCGTGTCCGCAAAATCCCCGGCACGCTGGATTTCGTCGACGATGGAGGGCGCATCGCGCTCGCGAGCCCTGACGTTTTCAAGCGCGACCCTGTGAACCTGCTGCGCATGTTTCACATCGCCGATATCAACGGGCTCGAATTTCACCCGGCGGCGCTGAAGCAGGTGACGCGCTCCCTCAGCCTGATCACACCGCATTTGCGAGAGAACGAGGAAGCGAACCGGCTTTTCCTGTCTATCCTGACCTCCCGCCGCAATCCGGAACTGATCCTCCGCCGAATGAACGAGGCGGCGGTTCTTGGCCGCTTCATTCCGGAATTCGGCAAGATCGTATCGATGATGCAGTTCAATATGTATCACCACTATACCGTGGACGAACATCTTCTGCGCGCGGTCGACGTTCTCTCCCGCATAGAGCGGGGACTTGAGGAGGAGGCGCATCCCCTGACGGCGATGCTGATGCCGGCCATCGAGGATCGCGAAGCCCTTTATGTCGCGGTGCTGCTGCACGACATCGCCAAGGGACGCCCGGAGGATCATTCGGTGGCCGGCGCAAAGGTCGCCCGCAAGCTTTGCCCGCGTTTCAGGCTTTCGCCGAAACAGACCGAGACGGTCGTCTGGCTGGTCGAGGAACATCTGACCATGTCGATGGTCGCGCAGACCCGGGATCTCAACGATCGCAAAACCATCGTCGATTTCGCCGAGCGGGTTCAATCCCTCGAGCGGCTGAAGATGCTGCTCATCCTGACGGTCTGCGATATCCGCGCGGTCGGACCCGGCGTATGGAACGGCTGGAAGGGGCAGCTGCTGCGGACGCTCTATTACGAGACAGAGCTCCTGCTCTCCGGCGGCTTTTCGGAACTGTCGCGCAAGGAGAGGGCGAAGCATGCCGCCGACATGCTGGAGGAGGCGCTCGCCGACTGGCCCAAGGAGGAGCGGCAGACCTATGTGCGACTGCACTACCAGCCCTACCTCCTGACCGTAGCGCTCGACGAGCAGGTACGTCATGCGGCCTTCATCCGCGAGGCGGATGCTGCGGGCAGGACGCTCGCGACCATGGTGCGCACCCATGACTTCCACGCCATAACCGAAATCACGGTGCTGTCGCCGGACCATCCGCGCCTGCTGACCGTCATCGCCGGCGCTTGCGCTGCTGCGGGTGCCAACATCGTCGGCGCCCAGATCCACACGACTTCGGACGGCCGGGCGCTGGACACGATTCTCGTCAACCGCGAGTTCTCGGTCGCCGAGGACGAGACGCGTCGTGCGGCGAGCATCGGCAAACTGATCGAGGACGTGCTCTCCGGCCGCAAGAAACTGCCCGACGTGATCGCAAGCCGGACGCGCTCGAAGAAGCGCAGCAGGGCATTCACCGTGACGCCGGAGGTAACGATCAGCAACGCGCTGTCGAACAAGTTCACCGTCATCGAGGTCGAGGGCCTCGACCGGACGGGTCTTCTCTCCGAAGTGACCGCGGTCCTGTCAGACCTGTCGCTCGACATTGCGTCGGCCCATATCACCACCTTCGGCGAAAAGGTGATCGATACATTCTACGTCACCGACCTGGTCGGCTCCAAGATCACCAGCGAAAACCGGCAGATGAACATCGCGGCTCGCCTCAAGGCGGTGCTGGCGGGCGAGGTGGACGAAGCCCGCGAGCGCATGCCCTCGGGGATCATCGCGCCGACGCCTGTGCCACGCGCATCCCATGGTTCCAAAGCGACAAAAGCCGAAACATGAGTCTGCTCAAGAAATTCGCGACGGTCGGCGGCGCCACGCTCGGAAGCCGGCTCTTCGGCTTCATCCGGGAAACCTTCATGGCGGCCGCGCTCGGCACGGGTCCGGTCGCCGACGCCTTCAACACGGCGTTCCGGCTGCCGAACACCTTCCGCAGACTTTTTGCCGAGGGGGCGTTCAATTCGGCCTTCGTGCCCCTTTTCGCCAGGGAGATCGAGGCGAGCGGCATGGATGGCGCCCGCCGCTTTTCCGAGGAGGTCTTCGGCGTTCTTTTCACCGTTCTTCTTCTGCTGACGATCGCCATGGAACTGGCAATGCCTTTCATCGTGGGGGAACTGATCGCACCTGGATTTGCCAGTGATCCGGCCAAGTTCGAGAGCACGGTGACTTTCGCGACCATCATGTTTCCCTATCTCGCCTGCATGTCGCTGGCGGCGATGATGGCGGGCATGCTGAATTCGCTGCACCGCTATTTCGCGGCAGCCATCGCGCCGGTCTTTTTGAACTTCATCCTGATCGGCGTGCTGGCCTACGCCTGGTATAGCGGCCAGGACGCGGTTGCGGTCGGCCGCGCCCTCTCCTGGGGGGTGCTGGCCGCGGGGCTGGTTCAGCTCGCGATCGTCTGGATCGCGGTTCGCAATGCCGGCATCCGAATCGGCTTCCGCCGGCCCCGGCTGACCGCGAACGTGAAACGCCTGCTCGTGCTGGCCCTCCCCGCGGCGATAACCGGCGGCATCACCCAGATCAACCTGCTGATCAATACCAATATAGCCTCGGCAAAGGAGGGGGCCGTCTCATCGCTCGTCTATGCCGACCGCATCTATCAGCTGCCGCTCGGCGTCGTCGGCATCGCCGTCGCGACCGTACTTCTGCCCGAGCTGGCGCGCGCTCTGCGCGGAGGCAATATCAACGAGGCGGCGAACCTGCAGAACCGTTCCGTCGAGTTCACCCTGTTCCTGACGCTCCCCGCCGCCGCGGCACTGCTCGTCATGTCGGAGCCGATCGTCAGGCTCCTCTTCGAGCGCGGCCAGTTCTCGCCGGAATCGACCGTCGCCGTCGGGCGTATTCTGGCGATCTACGGTCTGGGCCTGCCGGCCTTCGTTCTGATCAAGGCCTTCATACCCGGCTTCTTCGCCCGCGAGGACACGCGCACGCCAATGATCTTCGCCGGAATTTCTGTCGCTGTGAATGTCTCCCTGGCACTCACGCTTTTTCCGGTGCTGGCAGCGAGCGGCATCGCGATGGCCGAAATCGCCGCGGGCTGGGTGAATGCGCTTCTCCTCTTCGCAACGCTCGTCTGGCGCGGGCACTGGGGGCGCGACATCGCTTTGCTGACAAGGATCCCTCGTCTGGTGATCGCGGCTGCAGTCATGGCGGCCGCATTGATCTTCGCCATAGACTGGCTCGCATTTCCGCTTTCTTCGGCCGCATCGCTTGCGACCCGCGCCCTTACCCTTTGCGGGCTGATCGCCGGCGCGATGGTAATCTATTTCGCGGTCGCATTCGGGATCGGCGGCGCGAGCCTCTCGATGGTGCGCCGGAGCGTCAAACGGGGTGCATCGGCCTCGTCCGCCGAGCCGGCGGGCAAAGCGGGCGATGAACAATGAAACAGACGATCGCCCGCGTGGCCCTGGTCGTGCCCGACTATGACGAGGCCATCGCCTTTTACTGCGAAAGGCTTGGTTTCGATCTCCTCGAGGACGCGGATGCCGGCGGCGGCAAGCGCTGGGTGGTCGTGCGGCCGAAGGGCGCGGCCGAGACCGCTCTCCTGCTCGCCAGGGCCGAGGGCGAAAGGCAATGCGCCGCAATCGGCAATCAGACCGCCGGCCGGGTCGGCTTCTTCCTTTTTACCGACGATTTTGCGCGCGATCACGCTGCAATGCTTTCCGCCGGCGTCGAATTCCTCGAAGTGCCTCGATACGAGGCATACGGAATTGTCGCAGTGTTCACCGATCCGTTCGGCAATCGCTGGGATCTCCTGCAGCCGGCGTGACCCGCCTCTTGATTGCGCCCGTGCTGCCGTGCATAAGCGCGGCGGATATCAACTGGAGACGGGCCCTCCACAAGCCCGATTGAGGACGACATGACCGAATTCAAGCCGCTCGTATTTTCCGGCGTTCAACCGACCGGCAACCTGCATCTCGGCAATTATCTGGGCGCGATCCGGAAATTCGTCGCCCTTCAGGACAACAACGACTGCATCTACTGCGTCGTCGATCTCCACTCGATCACGGCGCAGCTCGTGCATGAGGACCTGCGGGGCCAGATCCGGTCGATCGCAGCCGCCTTCATCGCATCGGGCATCGATCCCGAAAAGCACATCGTCTTCAACCAGTCGGCCGTGCCGCAGCACGCCGAGCTCGCCTGGATCTTCAACTGCGTCGCCCGCATCGGCTGGATGAACCGGATGACACAGTTCAAGGACAAGGCCGGCAAGGACCGGGAAAACGCCTCGCTCGGCCTCCTTGCCTATCCGAGTCTCATGGCAGCCGATATCCTCGTCTATCGCGCCACCCACGTGCCTGTCGGCGACGACCAGAAGCAGCATCTGGAGCTTACCCGCGACATCGCCCAGAAGTTCAACATCGACTTCATGGCGCATATCCGGGCGCGCGGCTACGGCGTCGACATCGTCGTCGGCGAAGAGCCGATCCATGCCTATTTCCCGCCGGTCGAGCCGCTGATCGGCGGTCCGGCGCCGCGCGTCATGTCACTACGCGACGGCACCAAGAAGATGTCGAAATCCGATCCATCCGATTTGTCGCGCATCAACCTGATGGACGATGCCGACACGATCCTGAAGAAGATCCGCAAAGCCAAGACCGATCCGGACGCGCTGCCGAGCGAGGCGGACGGTCTCAAGGGGCGGCCGGAGGCCGAAAATCTCGTCGGTATCTACGCGGCGCTATCCGACAGGTCGAAGGACGAGGTGCTTGCCGAGTTCGGCGGGCAGCAATTCTCGGCTTTCAAACCGGCCCTGGCCGATCTGGCCGTGACCGTACTTTCGCCGATCACGGGCGAGATGCGCCGATTGATGGGCGATACCGCGCATATCGACGCTATCCTGCGCAAGGGCGGCGAGCGGGCCAGGGAGCGCGCCGAAAAAACAATGCGGGAGGTCCGCGAGATCATCGGCTTTTTGCAGTAGTTGGTGAAAATGAGACCTTGCGGGCGCCGCGCGGCGTTGTAATGTTCGGCGCATGGTTTCAACGCGACTCTCACGACTGGAAGGTCATCGCCGCAAGTTCATGGCGGTGATCGACGATACGCCCGAATGCGAACGCGCCGTGCATTATGCCGGCATGCGGGCCAAGAACTCCAATGGCGGCCTCGTGCTGCTCTACGTAATTGCCGACGGCGACTTCCAGCAATGGCTGGGGGTCGAGGAGATCATGCGGGCCGAAGCGCGCCAGGAAGCCGAATCGACCCTGGCCAAAATCGCGCAGACGGTGCGCGAACGGATCGGCATCGAACCGGAGATCGTCATTCGCGAGGGCATCGCCACCGAGCAGATTCACGCCGCCATCGAGGAGGACCGGGACATCGCCATTCTGGTGCTTGCGGCGGGATCAGCCAAGGAGGGACCGGGCCCCCTCGTTTCGTCCATCGCGGGAAAAGCTGCTGCCTTCCCGATCCCCGTCACCGTCATTCCCGACCTTTTGACGGATGAGGAAATTGACGCACTGACCTGACCTCCTGCCGGCGTTCCGGTCCGCCGCGCATGGTGCGCGGCAGCACTTTACTTGCCGCATGTTTTGCCCATCGATGGAAAACGATAAAAGGAAACATACATGCGGCGCTATTACGCCTTGCGGGCCACACCCGAGGCTCCTATATTTTTGGAACAATTCTAAAGAGCCGGTCGAGGAGCGCTCCCGGCAGAATGGAGTGAGACATGTTCATCCAGACCGAAGCGACGCCGAACCCGGCCACTTTGAAGTTCCTGCCGGGCAAGGTCGTGATGGAGAACGGCACCGCTGAATTCCGCAGCGAAGAGGAGGCCCTTGCAGGATCGCCGCTTGCAGCCCGGCTCTTTTCGATCCCCGGCATTACCGGGGTCTATTTCGGCTATGACTTTATCACCGTGAGCAAGGAAGCGCAGGAGTGGCAGCACCTGAAGCCTGCAATCCTGGGCTCGATCATGGAGCATTTCATGTCGGGGCAACCGATCATGTCGGGTGCCGGTCGGGCGGAACAGCTCGACGAGGATGAGGAATTCTTCGACGAGGGGGATGAGGCAATCGTCGCGACGATCAAGGAACTGCTCGAGACGCGCGTACGACCGGCAGTCGCCCAGGACGGCGGCGATATCACCTTCCGCGGCTTCAAGGACGGAACCGTATTCCTCAACATGAAAGGTGCATGCTCCGGCTGCCCCTCCTCGACCGCGACCTTACGACATGGCGTGCAGAACCTGCTGCGTCACTTCGTTCCGGAAGTCGAATCGGTCGAATCCGTTTGACCCGAAGCGGTTCAAGGCGCGGTAACTGCCTTTCAGCCCGCGCCCCTCGGTCAGCCTAGGGTTATTTTCCTTATAGGTTTTCCGTTTTCCTTATACCGGTGTGGTTTTTGGGATAAAATCACAAATGTGATTCCGAAGTGCCGCGTCGATTTGGTGACGCAATGCGGCTGCCCACGCAGTCGTACCGCTTGGGGTGCAGGGGAGGAGGCCGCGGCTGAAATGTTTGTTCTTGCCATAGATACATCCGGGGCCGGCTGTTTCGCTGCGGTCTATGACGGTGGCGCAGGAAAGCTGCTTGCGTGTGCGGGCGCGGATATCGGGCGTGGCCATGCCGAACGCCTTATGGAATTCGTTGATGAGGCCTTGAGCGCCTCGGGTCGGGAACTTGCCGAGATCGACCGCATCGCCGTGACGACAGGTCCGGGATCGTTCACCGGAATCCGCGTCGGCGTTGCCGCTGCGCGCGGCCTCGCTCTGGCCCTCGCAAAGCCCGCAGTCGGCATAACCACGCTTCGGGCCGTTGCCGAAAGCGAAAGCCTGAAACAGAATGGCCAGCCGGTGCTCGCCGTGATCGACGCGAAGCGGGAAGAGGTTTACCTTCAGGCTTTCGATGCCTCGGGACGGCCGCAAGGCGAGGCTGAAATCCTGTCCGTCGAGAAAGCGCGCCTGCGCTTTTCCGGATTTGCCGGTATCATCTGTGGCTCCGGTGCTCATGCCGTCACCGGTGCCGCGGGCGGAAAGCCTGACGAGGTCGACATGGAGACGCTCGCCCGGCTGGGCGCCATGGCCGATCCGGCCTCGGCGCCTGCGAAGCCGCTTTATCTGCGCGGGCCGGATGCCAAACCCCAGGCTGGCTTCGCGGTGGTCCGCGCCTGACCGGAAGAAGCCGAGCATATTCGCCCGGTTATCTTCAGCCAATCATATCTCCTAAAACGTCCAAGAAGCGCCCTGATGAGCCTTACCGACTACTTCACCCGCCGCACAGAATTCGACATTTTCCCGCTTGAAGAGGCAGATCTGGGCGCCGCCGCGGCACTGCACCGCCAGCGCTTTGCCTCTGCCTGGAGCGACGGCGAAATACACGGGTTGCTGAGCCAGGAGACGGTATTCGGATTCGTTGCGCGCCAGACCAATGCCAATGGAAGGTTCCGCCCCGCTTTCGGCGGCTTCGTGCTGTCGCGGGCGGTTGCCGGCGAAGCCGAAATACTGACGATCGGGGTCGATGCGCGATTTTCGCGTTCCGGTCTGGGTTGGCGCCTGATGCAGGCGGCGATGCGGGAGGCCGCCTCGAAGGGGGCCGAGGCACTCTTCCTGGAAGTCGACGAGACGAACCAAGCCGCGATCGGGCTCTACGGAAAGCTCGGCTTTCACAAGGTAGGCGAGCGCAAGGCCTATTATCAGGCGCGGCCGGGCGAGCGCAGCGCGGCGCTTGTCATGCGGCTCGATCTTCGATAGATCGCACCACTGAACGCGAGAGCTGGAAGGTGCCTGCGGATGATCAATTGGGTGCGGGTCGCGCTTTGCGGCATGCTGCTCGTCATGATCTCGCTGGTGCTGATGCCGGTCCAGATCCTCTGTCTTTGGCTCGATCTGAGGCCCCGACGCTGGCTGCCGCGCTACTGGCATCGTGTCGCCTGCCTGTTGCTTGGACTGCGCGTGCGCGTCCATGGCGAGCTCGATCGCCGCCGCCCCTTGCTCCTAAGCGCAAATCACGTGTCCTGGAAGGACATCCTGGTGCTTTCCTCCGTGGCGGACGTCGTCTTCGTCGCCAAGTCGGACGTCAGGTCCTGGCCGATTTTCGGGGTTCTCGCCCGCCTTCAGGCATCGGTTTTCGTGGAACGGGAGCAGAAGCGCACCACGGGCAATCAGGTCAACGACATCGGACGGCGGCTCGCCGACGGGGAAATCGTCGTGCTCTTCCCCGAAGGAACGACTTCCGACGGCAACCGGCTGCTCGACATCAAATCCTCGCTGTTCGGCGCCGCCGCATCGGCCGTCCCGCAATCGCCGACGGGCGCGGTCCACGTCCAGCCGCTTGCGATTTCCTATACCGGCATCCACGGAATGCCGATGGGCCGCTATTATCGTCCGATCGCCGCCTGGCCGGGCGACATCGGCCTGCTCCCGCACCTTCTCGGCGTGCTGAGAGAGGGCGCTCTTGAGGTCGACGTCGATTTCGGCGAGGCGGTGGACTTTGACCGGCACACCAAACGCAAGGAGGTGAGCCGCATCATCGAGCAGCGCATTCGCGGGATGCTGTCGGACCGGCTGCGGGGGCGCTCCCGATCCACCGCGAAGGGCGAACCGATTCCCGCAGTCCCTGCCGTGCCGGGCGTCTCGTCAGACGTGCAAAGGTCGCGGTAGCACTCGCAATTGCCTCATTCAGGGATCACCCTGAAACGACGGTTGATATCGACCGGCGCCCTACCGGCCCGAAAATGCTTCAAATTTGGGGCGCTATGCACTAAAGAGCCGGCATGACCCAGGAAACCGCTCTTTTGCCGACGTCGCCCGAAGCGGGCGACCTGAACGTCCCGGCGCGCAAGGTCTTCGTCAAGACTTACGGCTGCCAGATGAACGTCTATGACTCCGATCGCATGTCGGATGCGCTGTCGCGCGACGGCTATGTTGCGACCGATGTCTTGGAAGAGGCCGATTTTGTCCTGCTCAATACCTGCCATATTCGCGAAAAGGCCGCAGAGAAGGTCTATTCGGAGCTCGGCCGCCTGCGTGACCTGAAGAAGGCGAAGGCGCGCGAGGGCCGCGAGATGCTGATCGGCGTTGCCGGTTGCGTCGCCCAGGCCGAGGGCAAGGAGATTCTCCGCCGGGCGCCTGCAGTCGATCTTGTCATTGGGCCGCAGACCTACCACCGCCTCCCGGAAGCGCTGAGGCGGGCCCGCACCGGCGAGCGCATCGTGGAAACGGATTATGCCATCGAGGACAAGTTCGTCCATTTGCCGGCGCCAGACAAGGCCAAGACTCGTGCGCGCGGCGTTACGGCCTTCCTGACGGTACAGGAAGGCTGCGACAAGTTCTGTACCTTCTGCGTCGTTCCCTACACACGCGGCTCGGAAGTCTCACGTCCCGTGGCACAGATCGTCGCGGAGGCGGAGAAGCTCGTTGAGGGCGGCGTGCGCGAAATCACCCTGCTCGGTCAGAATGTCAACGCCTGGCACGGTGCCGGTCCGCACGGCCGCGAATGGGGGCTCGGCGATCTCTTGCGGCGTCTCGGCGAGATCGAGGGGCTCGCGCGCCTGCGATACACCACCAGCCACCCCCGCGACATGGACGACAGCCTGATCGAGGCGCATCGGTCGATGGCGAAGCTGATGCCCTATCTGCATCTGCCGGTGCAGTCAGGCTCGGATCGTATCCTGAAGGCGATGAACCGGCGCCATACGGCAGCCGAATATCTGGCGCTCGTCGCGCGCATTCGAGCGGTGCAGCCGGACCTTGCGCTTTCGGGCGACTTCATCGTCGGCTTCCCCGGCGAGACCGATGAGGACTTCGAGGATACGCTGCGCCTTGTAGATGCCGTGAACTATGCACAGGCTTTTTCGTTTAAGTACTCGACGCGTCCCGGCACGCCGGGCGCCGAACTCGAGCAACAGGTTCCCGAGGACGTGAAGGCGAAGAGATTGGAAATATTGCAAGCTTTGCTCATCAAGCAGCAGCGCGGCTTCGCCGAAGCCTGCGTCGGCCGCGAGATCGACCTGCTGCTGGAGAAGCCGGGCCGCATGCCCGGGCAGCTCGTCGGTCGCTCGCCATGGCTGCAGCCCGTGAATGTTGATGCAAAAGCATCGCAAATCGGTGACATTATCAGAGTGCGAATCACCAAGGCCGGGCCGAACAGCCTGTTTGCCGAGATGATCGGGGAAACGGAAGCAAGGAGCTGACCGCTTGAACGGACACGAACTGATTTCTTCCTCACCGCGCCAGTCGAAGACATCCGCGACGGACGCCAATCACTTCGTGCTCACCTTCGAGAACAACCGCTTTGCGAGCGAACTCTTCGGCCAGTTCGACCAGAATTTGAAGCTGCTTGAAGAGCGGTTGCGCATCGATGCCCGACCGCGGGGAAACTCCGTCGCAATCTCCGGTGACGTGGTTGCCACCAATCAGGCGCGCCGCGCTCTCGACTATCTCTACGGAAGGCTGCAGAGTGGCGCTTCGATCGATACATCAGATGTCGAAGGGGCGATCCGCATGGCGGTCGCCGCCGACGATCAGCTACAGTTGCCGACGATGGAGCGCAAAGCCAAATTGACAATGGCCCAGATTTCGACGCGCAAGAAGACCATCGTTGCGCGCACTCCGATGCAGGATGCCTATATCCGCGCGATGGAGCGGTCGGAACTCGTCTTCGGCGTCGGCCCGGCCGGCACCGGCAAGACCTACCTTGCCGTCGCTCATGCCGCCCAGCTGCTGGAGCGTGGCGCAGTCGACCGTATCATTCTCTCAAGGCCGGCGGTCGAAGCGGGCGAGCGTCTCGGCTTCTTGCCGGGCGACATGAAGGAGAAGGTCGATCCCTATCTCAGACCTCTCTATGACGCGCTCTATGACATGATGCCGGGCGACAAGGTGGAGCGGGCAATCACCGCAGGTGTAATCGAGATCGCGCCGCTTGCCTTCATGCGCGGGCGCACGCTCGCCAATGCCGCCGTTATCCTGGATGAGGCACAGAACACGACATCGATGCAGATGAAGATGTTCCTGACGCGTCTGGGCGAAAACGGCCGGATGATCATCACGGGTGATCCGAGTCAGGTCGACCTGCCGCGCGGCGTGAAGTCGGGCCTGGTGGAGGCGCTGCAGATACTCAAGGGAGTAGAGGGCGTCTCGGTGATCCGCTTCAAGGACGCCGACGTCGTCCGCCATCCGCTGGTGGCGCGGATCGTCAGAGCCTATGACAGCCAGACGGCGGTTCACGACGAGAGCGAGCAGGGCGATCGTTGATCTTGTTTATTGCGTGATTTACCCGGAGAGGAGCCTCGCTTTTCGGATCGCGGGCGGTCGACGATGACGGCATTGGACATTCAGATCAGCGTCGAGGCGGGCGACTGGCCGCCCGAGGACGAGCTTCAGTCTTTTTCCGAGGTCGTTCTCGAGGCTGCCGCCGATTTTCTCGCGCGTGAGGAGAGGCAGCCACTTTCGGCGGAAGCGGCTGAGCTGTCGCTTGTCTTTACGGACGATCAATCGATCAAAGCAATCAATGCGGAATGGCGAGGCCAGGACAAGCCGACCAATGTTCTGTCGTTTCCCGCATTTCCTGTGACGCCAGGCAAGATGCCGGGCCTGATGCTCGGCGACATTGTGGTGGCCCACGAGACCTTGAGGCGCGAAGCGGCGGAGCTCGAAAAGCCTTTCGATGCGCATTTGACGCACCTTCTCGTCCATGGATTCCTGCATCTTTTCGGGTATGATCATATCGAAGACGACGAAGCGGAGAGAATGGAGCGGTTGGAGACTCGCATTTTGGCGCGTCTTGGCCTATCTGATCCCTACGGGGACCTTCCCCCGGTTTGACAGTTTGGAACAATGAGCGACTTCAAGACAGAGCCGGCCGCTGTCGCGACCGAGGAGGCTGAAGCCTCCGGCGACGCCGAGGCCGGTAGTAGTACCGCCGCCCGATCCGAGGGCAGCAAATCCACATCATCCTTCTGGAGCCGTGCCGCGCGCCTGTTGCGCGGTGTGAGTCCATCAAGCCTGCGCGAGGATCTTGCCGACGCGCTGATGACCGACACCGGAGGCAATGCGGCCTTCTCGCCCGAAGAGCGGGCGATGCTCAACAACATCCTCCGCTTTCGCGAGGTTCGTGTTGAAGACGTGATGGTTCCGCGAGCCGACATAGAGGCGGTGGACCAGAACATCACCATCGGCGAACTCATGGCCCTCTTCGAGGAGTCTGGTCGCTCGCGTATGCCGGTCTACAGCGAAGGGCTCGACGATCCCCGCGGCATGGTCCACATCCGCGATCTCCTTGCCTATGTGGCCAAGCAGGCGCGCAACCGGCGCCGCAACGGCAAAGCTCCAACGGCGCCGACGACCGCAACGACCACGAATGGCGACAAGCCCGAAAAGGCCCCCCGACAGCAGAAGCCGGGTTTCGATCTCTCTCGCGTTGACCTCGACAAGACGGTCGAGGAGGCGGGAATCATCCGTCAGCTGCTGTTCGTGCCGCCGTCGATGCTTGCCTCGGATCTCATGCAGCGCATGCGCGCTGCGCGCATTCAGATGGCTCTCGTCATCGACGAATACGGCGGGACGGACGGTCTTGTATCGCTCGAGGACATCGTCGAGATGGTGGTCGGCGATATCGAGGATGAGCACGACGACGAGGAGGTGATGTTCGCGCGCAGCTCCGACGACGTCTTCATCGCCGACGCTCGTGTGGAGCTGGAGGAAATCGCCGAGGCGGTCGGGCCGGACTTCGATGTACGCGAGCAACTCGAGGACGTCGATACGCTTGGCGGTCTCGTTTTCGCATCGCTCGGCCGGATTCCCGTTCGAGGCGAGGTGGTGCAGGCGATTCCCGGTTTCGAGTTCCAGATACTCGATGCGGATCCACGTCGCGTCAAACGCGTCAGGATCATGCGCAAGCGCCCGTCTTCGCGCCGCCGCCCGCCGAAGGTCGAGAAGGAGCCGCTGCCAGAGGCGTTTGCCACGACCGGCGCCACGGGCGCCGGTGTCCGGCCTCCGGCTTCGTTGGAATAGTGCCCGCCGGCGTCAAAGATGCGTCATCCTTCGGACGTGCTGATCCCGAGCGACGCGGCCCTTTTCCCGGTCGGGAAGTGCACGGGCGATGAGGTGCATCGGCGGCCCTCCTTCAGGACGGGACAAGCAGCCACTTTTTTGGAAGACTGCCGCCGATTGATTCGGTCGGCTGCGTGTGTCCTTGAATCGCAGCCGTTTCAAGGACAGGGTCCGCACGATGCCTTGCCCACGACCGGCGCCGACTGGAGGTTCAATGGAAAGACTGGCAGGCAGAATCATACTTCTCTCCGGGGTGTCGCGGGCATTCGTCGGTTTTCTCGCCGGCCTCCTGGCGGTGCTTGCCCAGCCGCCATTTGGCATTTTCGCGGCGGCTTTCGTCTCTTTTCCAGTCCTCGTCTGGCTGATCGACGGGGTGGCGCCCGATCCCTCCGACGGCGCATTCCGGCGGCTGAGGCAGCCCGCCGCAATCGGCTGGTCCTTCGGCTTCGGCTATTTTCTGGGCGGTCTCTGGTGGCTGGGCAATGCGCTCCTGGTCGAAGCGGACGCGTTCGCCTGGGCGATACCCCTTGCCGTCGTCGGCCTTCCAGCCGTTCTCGGGGTTTTTTACGCGCTGGCGGTCGTCATTGCCCGCTGTCTTTGGTCCGACGGCTGGGGCCGGATCGCTGCCCTTGCGCTCGGCTTCGGCATCGCCGAATGGCTCCGCGGTTTTGTTTTTACCGGCTTTCCGTGGAATGCCATCGGTTATGCGGCCATGCCGATGCCGTTGATGATGCAGTCGGCAAGCGTCGTCAATCTCTCAACGATCAACATGCTGGCCGTCTTTGTGTTCGCCGCTCCTGCTTTGATCTGGACGGGCAAGGGCGCGCGCACCGGCCTTGCCATCGCGGTAGCGCTCTTTACGGCGCATATCGCATTCGGCTTCTACCGGCTCGCTCAGCCGGCGCCGCCGTCGGCTGCACCGCAAATGGCGGTACGCGTCGTACAGCCGGTCATCGACCAGGCCAAAAAGCTCGACGACCGCGAGCGCGCCTCGATCTTCGAGGACCACCTCTCATTGACGGCCGCCCCGGTTCAAGGTGGCGGCAAGCGTCCGGACATCGTCGTTTGGCCGGAAACGTCGATCCCTTTCATCCTCACCGACAATCCCGACGCGCTGGCGCGGATCGCGGAGGTTCTCAAGGATGGGCAGATACTCGTCGCCGGCGCCGTCAGGGCCGAGGATGCAGGCGCCGGGCTGCCGTCGCGCTACTATAACTCTGTCTATGTTATTGACGACCGGGGCCAGATCATTGGCGCGGCGGACAAGGTGCATCTGGTGCCGTTCGGTGAATATCTCCCCTACGAGGACCTGCTGACGTCCTGGGGCTTGAGTTCCATCGCGGCTTCGATGCCGGGCGGCTTCTCGGCAGCCAGGATGCGCCCTGTGCTCACTTTGCCGGGCGGCAGAAGACTTTACCCGATGATCTGTTACGAGGCGATCTTTGCCGATGAGGTGGACGCCAATGCGCGCCTCGCCGACGTGCTCCTCAATGTCACCAACGATGCCTGGTTCGGTGACACGCCAGGTCCGCGCCAGCATTTCCATCAGGCGCAGCTCCGCGCGGTTGAAACCGGAATTCCCATGATCCGCGCTGCGAATACTGGTATTTCAGCAGTTGTTGATGCACGTGGTGTTTTAGTGTTAGTATTAGGCTACAATTACAGGGGTGTTTTAGACACAATTCTGCCGGGAAAACTGCCTACGCTAACGGACGTCCCGACGCGCAGCCGGATTTTTTGGTTGTCGATGGCTATTCTATCTATAGTTGCATCATTCTCGCGTTTTGGTTTCAATATTAGGAAGAATTGACGTAAAACCCCCAAAATTGCATAGTGAATGCTTCATCAACCCTTATCTGTCGCCGAGCGCGCCGGGGTTGCTGTGGCGCAAAAGAAGACAATTCTAGGTTGTTGGACAATAATAACAGCGTGTTTAGGAAGGCGAATATGATTGAGAATAAAAAGAAGCCGAACCCGATCGATATTCATGTCGGTAGCAGGATTCGCCTTCGTCGGACGATGCTTGGCATGAGCCAGGAGAAGCTCGGCGAGAGTCTGGGGATTACCTTCCAGCAGATCCAGAAGTACGAAAAAGGCACGAACCGCGTCGGCGCGAGCCGGTTGCAGAACATATCGCAGATACTCAATGTGCCGGTATCGTTCTTCTTCGAGGATGCGCCGGGGGATGGCGGCGGCACCGGGCCGGGGATGGCCGAGGCGTCGAGCTCCAATTATGTGGTTGATTTCCTCTCATCCTCGGAAGGTCTGCAGCTTAACCGCGCCTTCGTCAAGATTTCCGACCCGAAGGTTCGTCGCAAGCTGGTCGACCTCGTAAAGGCTCTGGCCGCCGAGGCGGAAAGCGAATAGGCCGCCAAAGGGGATGTGCGTGCGGCTTTCAGCCCGTGCTCCGCGTCTCAACTCTTTGGAATCGATCACGTTCATGTTTTAGTCAGCCCGACCCAGGAACATCGTGATCTCCGGCACGAAAGAAGCGGCGTCGAGCCGCTTCTTTCGTATGCTGCCCTGCGAGAAGGGGCGCCCGCCCGTTCGATCGAGACACGCGCATGCTTCATCCGACGGCTGTGCGGTGTGTGGGTCTGCTGATTCCGGGCGATGATTCCCGCCAAGCGTGCGTTTACCGAAAGGGGAACATCGCAGCGATGCCGATATAAAGATATATTTATGTCGTTGTGTGCTTGTTTTTCGCCGGCAAAACCACTAAACGTTTGACCGCTTCTTTTCATTGAGGGGACTTCCCGCATGCGCGCAAACTACCTGTTCACGAGTGAATCCGTAGCCGAAGGTCATCCGGATAAAGTGTGTGACCGTATCTCCGACGAAATCGTCGATCTGGTCTACCGCGAAGCGGCGAAGACCGGTGTCGATCCTTGGACTGTGCGCATCGCCTGTGAAACGCTGGCGACGACCAATCGCGTCGTCATCGCCGGGGAGGTCCGCCTGCCGCCGAGTCTTTTGAAGAAAGACAAGAACGGCAACGATGTCATCAATCCCTCGAAGTTCAAGTCTGCCGCCCGCAAGGCGATTCGCGATATCGGCTACGAGCAGGACGGCTTCCATTGGAAGACGGCGAAGATAGACGTTCTTCTGCACTTCCAGTCGGCGCACATCGCACAGGGCGTGGACAACGCATCGGACAAGCAGGGCGAGGAAGGTGCCGGCGACCAGGGCATCATGTTCGGCTATGCCTGCCGCGAGACCGCCGAGCTCATGCCGGCGCCGATCTACTATTCGCACCGCATTCTGAACCTGCTTGCCGCAGCCCGCAAAAAGGGCGAAGGCGAGGTCGCAAAGTTGGGTCCGGACGCCAAGAGCCAGGTGACGGTACGCTACATAGACGGCAAGCCGGCCGAAGTCACCTCGATCGTTCTTTCCACGCAGCATCTCGACGATAGCTGGGATTCCGCCAAGGTTCGCTCCGTCGTTGAACCCTATATTCACGAAGCGCTGGGAGACCTGAAGATCGCCGACGACTGCACCTGGTACATCAATCCTACCGGCAAATTCGTCATCGGCGGCCCGGACGGCGATGCGGGTCTTACCGGTCGCAAGATCATCGTGGACACCTATGGCGGTGCTGCCCCGCATGGCGGCGGCGCATTCTCCGGCAAGGACACGACCAAGGTCGATCGCTCGGCGGCCTATGCCGCACGCTATCTTGCCAAGAACGTCGTGGCGGCGGGTCTTGCCGAGCGTTGCACCATACAGCTTTCTTACGCAATCGGCGTCGCCCAGCCGCTGTCGATCTACGTCGACCTGCACGGCACCGGCAAGGTCTCGGAAGATCAGGTGGAGAACGCAATCCGCAAGACGATGGACCTGTCGCCGACCGGCATCCGACGCCATCTCGACCTCAACCGGCCGATCTATGCAAAGACCTCGGCCTACGGTCACTTCGGACGGAAGGCAGGCCGCGACGGGTCGTTCTCTTGGGAAAAGCTCGACCTGGTCAAGCCGCTGAAAGAAGCAATCGAGAGCGACTCTTCGGCCGTCAACGGACGAGCGGCAAGCCGCGCAGCCTGAGGGCCGCGGGTGAGGCAGCTTCGGAAAGAGGGCCGTTGAAGATAGCGCAGCCGCCATTATCAGGCGCGGCATCGATCAGGGCGGGCGCTCCGGGAGGAACGTCCGCCTTCATTGTGCTTCCGGTAAAACACCGTAACGCAGCACCCTTTTGAAACGACGCACTTCCGAACGAAGGATGGTTCACCCTGTTCCGGTAAGTGCCCAGGGAAGAACGACATGACCGAAACGCGCGGTGCCAGAGCGACGGAGGCCTTCTTCGGTCGCCGGAAGGGCAAACCCCTGCGGGAACGCCAGGCGGCACATCTCGAAAACCTGCTGCCTGAATTGAAGATCGACCTCGAACACGCGGCTCCGGCCGATTTGAAGGAACTCTTTCCCGTGTCCGTCGAACGCGTTCGCCTGGAGATAGGTTTTGGCGGCGGCGAGCACCTGATCCATCGCGCCGCGGAAGATCCCGCCACCGGCTTTATCGGCGTGGAACCCTTTGTCAATTCGATGGCGAAACTGCTCGGGCAGATCGAGGCGAAGGCTATTCGCAACATCCGGCTCCATGACGACGACGCGACGCAGGTGCTGGATTGGCTGCCGGCGGCATCCGTCGACCAGATCGATCTGCTTTATCCCGACCCCTGGCCGAAACGGAAGCACTGGAAGCGGCGTTTCGTCTCCGAGGTCAACCTCGACCGCTTCGCACGCATCCTGAGGCCCGGCGGTGTCTTCTGCTTCGCCTCGGACATCGACAGCTATATCAATTGGACGCTCATCCATTGCCGTGACCACGCGGCCTTCGAATGGACGGCGGCAGGAGCGGCGGACTGGCTGGCACCCTTTGCCGGATGGCCAAGCACCCGCTACGAAGCGAAGGCGCGCAGGGAAGGGCGCAGTTCGGCCTATTTGAGCTTTCGGCGCAGTTGAGCTTGGCCACTGGAGTTTGGCCCCTCATCCGGTCTGGCGGCCACTTTCACCCCGCAGGAGGGGCGAAGGGCACGTGCGTTGCCATCGGAACCCGAGCGGGCGCAGCACCCCCTCTCCCCGCTTGCGGGGAGAGGGGCAGTTTTTATCCACTCAATGCAGGCTGACCGTGCGAAGTTCGTCTTCGGCCGCCTTGTAAAAGGTGCTGGAACGGTTGTCCGTCAGCAGGATAGGCGTGCCGTCGGCGCCGAACAGGGCCCATAGATCGATTCCAGGGCCCATTTCAGGCGCTTCCGGAAAGCAACGGGAGACTTCCTCAGAACGCATCTTGCGGATATAGCCGACCTCGCCTGCGCCAAGATGCGCAAGGTCGTTCTTCGACAGCGATGTCTTGATGGCTTTCAGTCCCATGGTCATGCTCCGTGGTCGCCGGCCGCAGGATAGAAATCCCGCCGGTTATCCTATTCTGGGACCGAAATATTAATTTTCTTTACCATACGGACCGGTTCGGGACGCACCAGGTCCACCGCAAGCAGGCCGTTGCGCAATTCGGCGCCAAGCACCTGCATCCCGTCTGCCAGCACGAACGTCCGCTGGAACTGCCGGGCGGCGATGCCACGATGGAGATATTCCTTTTCGCCCGTCTCGATCTGGCGGCCGCGGATGACGAGTTGGTTTTCCTCGGTCGTCACGTCCAGGTCCTCCTCGGAGAAACCCGCGACGGCGAGTGTTATCCGCAAGCGTTCGGGTGCGCCAGCGGCGGAATCGCCGCGAATGCGTTCGATGTTGTAGGGAGGGTAACCGTCATTGCCCTTGGCAATGCGCTCAAGGGTCTTCTCCATGCTGTCGAAACCCACCAGAAGCGGGCTCGTAAAAGGCGTTATTCTGCTCATTATCCAAGCCCTTGCAGCTCAAGCGACCATGTCGGACCTGCCCAGCAGCATCCTGTCAGCAATATGGTGGCTGTGTGCAATGAGTGCAAGCCGCTTGCCTAGGCGCCCACGCAAATCATAGTCTCTCACTCGAGAGCGATGGTCCGGCAGGGAGATGAAAAGTGTCAAGCGCGAGAAAAATCATCATCGACACGGATCCGGGTCAGGACGACGCAGCGGCAATCATGCTCGCTTTCGGCAGCCCGGAAGAAATCGACGTCCTCGGCATCACCACCGTCGCCGGCAATGTCCCGCTGACGCTGACGGCGCGCAATGCTCGGATAGTCTGCGAGCTTTGCAACCGGACCGACGTCCGGATCTTCGCAGGCTCCGAGCGGCCGGTCGCCCGCCCGCTTGTCACCGCCGAGCATGTTCACGGCAAGACGGGGCTCGACGGTCCTCAACTCGACGAGCCGACGATGCCGATTCAGGAGCAACACGCCGTCGATTTCATCGTCGAAACGCTGCGTGAGGAGGCACCGGGTGCCGTCACGCTTTGTACGCTCGGTCCGCTTACGAACATCGCGCTGGCCTTGACGAAGGCACCGGAGATCGCGCCGGCGGTTCGCGAGCTCGTGATGATGGGCGGCGGCTTCTTCGAGGGCGGCAACATAACGCCGGCGGCGGAATTCAACATCTATGTCGACCCGGAGGCAGCCGAGATCGTCTTCCGCTCCGGCATCCCCATAGTGATGATGCCTCTCGACGTTACCCATCGCGTTCTCACACGGAAGGCGCGCGTTGAGAAGATTCGCGACATCGGCAGCCCGGCGGCAGTCGCCCTTGCGGAAATGCTCGAATTCTTCGAGCGGTTCGACATCGAAAAATACGGCACCGATGGCGGGCCGCTGCATGATCCGACGGTGATTGCCTATCTGCTGAGGCCCGAGCTTTTCACCGGCCGGGACTGCAATGTCGAGATCGAAACGGCGTCGCCGCTCACCACCGGTATGACCGTGGTCGACTGGTGGCAGGTCACCGGCCGCGCGCACAATGCCAAAGTCATGCGGCACATCGACGACGAGGGTTTTTTCGAGCTTTTGACCGAACGCATCGCGCGTATCTGAGAGGCAAGCACGCCCGTCTGGGAGATGATGACGGCGCCCGATGAGTTCAGGCGCCGTTTGGAAGTCCGAAGCCGTTGGGGATCAGAATTCTTCCCAATTGTCCTGTGCGAGTGCACTGGATCCGGAAGTCTTGGCAAGCCCGCGTTGCGTCGAAGTCGAGTAGGCGGTATTGCGCGGCGCCGTTGCCGAACGGTTCTCTGCCGTAGAAGCCTGGCGCGGCGCAGGGGGTTCCGCCGCACGCATCCGCGCGGCCGTCCCGCGCAGCATTTCGGCCGGTGCCTGGGACTGCGCTGTTTGCGGAGCGACCTGGAAGCGGGCGACCAGGGCGGAGAGCGCGCGGGCCTCGTCGTTCAGCGCCATGCTCGCGGCGGTCGTTTCTTCCACCATGGCCGCATTCTGCTGCGTCACCTGATCCATCTGGTTTACGGCAGAATTGATCTCCTTCAGGCCGACTGCCTGTTCAGAGGCTGAGCTGGAGATCTGGCGGATAAGTCCATTGATCTGCACCACCTGCTCGGCGATCTTCTCGAGCGCGCCGCCCGCCTTCCCGACGAGGTCGACCCCCTCGCGAACCTGTCCGGCTGACGTGTTGATCAGCGTCTTTATCTCCTTTGCTGCATTCGCCGAGCGCTGCGCGAGTTCGCGGACTTCCTGTGCGACGACCGCGAAGCCCTTCCCGGCTTCGCCGGCGCGGGCCGCTTCCACCCCGGCATTGAGCGCCAGAAGGTTGGTCTGGAAGGCGATTTCGTCGATGACGCCGATAATGCGGCTGACTTCATGGGAGGACTGCTCGATGCCGTGCATGGCCGCGATCGCCTTCTGCACCACTTCGCCGGATTGTTCGGCGTCGCCGCTTGCCACCTCGACGGATTTCGCCGCGATCTTGGCGTTTTCGGCGCTGGCGTTCACTTGCGACGTCAGCTCGTCCAAGGCTGCTGCAGTCTCCTCGAGGCTGGCCGCCTGCTGTTCCGTCCGATGCGACAGGTCGTTGGCGGCACTTGAGATCTCTCCGGTGCCGCTGCCGATGTTGACGACGGAGTGATTGACGGTGCGGATCGTCTCTTCAAGGCTGTCCATCGTCGCGTTGAAATCTTGCTTCAACTGCGCGTATTCGCCGGGAAAGTCGCCGGAAATGCGGAAGGCGAGGTCGCCCGAGGCGAGGTGCGACAGGCCTTTGCCGAGACGAGCGACGATGTCGCGCTGAAGCGCGCCGGCCTCGCTGCGTTCGGTTTCAGACCGGCTGCGTTCCAGCTCCGCCTGTTCCCTCTCGTGGCGGGCCTCGCTTTCGAGCCGCCTGTTGTCGGCCAGCTGGTGACGGAACCCTTCGAGCGATCTGGCTACGGCGCCGGTTTCGTCGGAACGTTCCTGACCGGAAATCGGCTGGCCATATTCTCCATCACTGAGCGTCTCGACATCGCGGACCAGACCGGCTAGCGGCTTCTGGACGAAGCGGCGAACAGCGAAATAAAGACCGGCGAGAACCGCGCCGAGGACCACCAGGCCGCCGACGATCATCATAAAGGTCTGGTCCTGTACAGGCGCATTGATGGCTGTGCGGGGCACGTCGACAAGCACGACCCAGTTTGCGTTCACATTGGGCAGACTGAACGGAAACACCACGCGGTCGAATGGTTCATTGCCGTCATATTGCAGATTCCCGACCATGCCGGCGGCACCCGTCGACAGGGCGTTCTTCACGACCTCGGCGCCTTCGCCGTCATATTCCTTCATCAAGAGCTCGGGTATCGGCGCGGAGAGCCACTTGCCGCTTTGCGATAGCAGATAGACCCGGCCCGAGCCGAACGGCTTGATCGCCGAGAGGCGGTCGGCGAGGGTGGCGAGCGAAATGTCGACGCCCGAGACGCCGATCATCTTGCCGTTCGAAACGACGGGATAGGCGATCGACGTCATCGTGGTTGGGACATCGGTGCCCTCGGCGAGATATGGCTGGGTGATGGATCCTTTGCCGCTCTTCGCCGCAAGACTGTACCATTCGGCCGAATAGTCTGCCTTGAAGGTTGAAAGCTGTATATTGCCGTTGCGGTCCTTCGACCAATAGGGCGTGAACGCGCCCTCGTTATTGCCGCCGAGCTCCCTATTGCCGACGATGTCCTTTCCATCATAGGCCTTGGGCTCTTCGGCGAACCAGCTGCCGAAGGCAAAGGCATGCTGCTCCAGATTGGCCTTGAGGAGGTTGATGGCGCCGGCGCGGTCGGTCGACTGCCCACCATGTCCGCGTCCAAGCACGCCCGACATGGTGCGCGCAGCGGCGGCGAGCTCGCCAACGCTGCCCGCGATGTCCGAGGCAATCGCGCGCGCTTCCGTTTTCGCGCCGTCGAAGACCAGCGTTTCCACACGGTCCTGCGTCTGGGAGATGAGAACGAAATTGGACGAGAGCAGCACAAGGGCGATGGTGCCCCCGGTCACCGCGATCAGCTTGGTCGCCAGCGATCTGGCTCGAAACTTGAACATGATATCCTCACGTACTGAGAGGTCCGCAGGTGTGAGCCCGCGGCGCGACATATTCGAAACTGTGGGTGAAGCTCCGTCATGGAGCACCTGATGCCGACCGGCATGGAGGAGCGGCCGAACCGAAGCTGGCCTGCTCGCTGATCTGATTAAACGATCAAAGATTAAAATCCGGCCAACACTGGCCCCGATTCTACAGTTTCCGCTCCTGTGACAAGGACAGAAATTGAAGAAGTCTTGTTCAACCTTCGCAGCTACGCAATCGCGGAATTGCTCTGGAGCCGGGCAGCGACCTCGGCGGCAAGCGGGATCGAGGGCTGGGCGCCGGGCTTGAGGCAGGCGAGCGAGCCCGCAACCGCAGCGCGGCGCAGAGCCTCGGCGAAGTCGAGGCCGGCGTCGAGGCCGGCGGCGAGATAGCCGCAGAACGTATCGCCGGCACCCACGGTGTCGACGGGCTCTATCGTCAGTCCTTTGGCACGATGGAGGTCGCCTTCGTGGAACGCCACCACGCCCTCGGCGCCGAGCGTAACGATGACTGACTGACCTGTCTCTGCATGCAGCTGCTTCATCGCCTCTTCCCGCTCGGTGCCGGTGATGCCCGATTTCCCAGCGAGCAGCTCGAACTCCGTTTCGTTGGCGATGACGAAATCGGCGCTGCGACCGAGGCGGGCCGCATCGGGCGTCAGCGGCGCTATATTGATGATCGAACGAACGTTCCGCCGCTTTGCTTCAGCAAGGGCCTTTTCCACCGAGGCTGCGGGGATTTCCAGCTGCAGCATCAGCGTGTCGCCGGGCGACATCTTTTCGACCGCGCTCGCAGCGTCGTCCTCGCTCACGATCGCATTGGCGCTGGCAACCACGACGATGACGTTTTCGCCATCGCCGCCGACGATGATGTGCGCCGTACCGGTCGGCTCCGCGACGGTCTTCGTCAGATCAAGATTGGTGCCCGCCTCTCTCAGCAGCGCCAGCGCTCCCTCGGCGAAGGCGTCGGACCCGACCGCACCTGCCATCTGTACCGAGGCGCCGGCACGGCGCGCGGCGAGCGCCTGGTTTGCTCCCTTGCCGCCTGCCGCAGTGGAAAAGCCTGTTCCGGCGACCGTCTCGCCGGGCTTCGGAAGGCGAGCGGTCGTGGCGATCAGGTCCATATTGATGGACCCAAAAACAGTGATCATGTGAAGGCATCCCGTCGGCTTGCTTCTTGTTCATGTCGTCATCCCGAAATCGCTGTGGATTTCAGGGCGAGACGCTTTTGCCGGAGAGTGCCCGAGAGGATCAGTCTTCGTCAACCACTCTCAGCTTCAACTGCCCCATGCGGCCGTCCATAGAGCGTCCGCCTGCTTCGCCCGTCTTGGCGCCCGGATCGGCTTCCGCCTGCAATTCAAGCGCCTCGATCTTGGCACCCCGCCGGGTCAGCTTGTCCGAGGAGATCAGGATTTCGTCGACGTCCTTCTGGGTCATGGCGAAATGGCCCTGGAGCTTGCGTACACGCTCGTCCAGGCGCGAGAGGTCTTCCATCAGCCGCACAACCTCGCTTTGGATGAGATGCGCCTGCTCGCGCATCCGGGCGTCCTTCAGGATAGCTTGGATCACCTGAATCGACAGAAGCAGGAGCGACGGCGAAACGATGATGATCCGCTGTCGATGCGCCTTCTGGACGATAGCCTCGAAATGTTCGTGGATCTCCGCGAATATCGATTCAGAGGGAACGAAGAGGAAGGCCGTGTCCTGCGTCTCTCCGGCAAGCAGATATTTGCTGGCGATGTCACGGATATGAACTTCCATATCGCGACGGAAGGCCTGCGCGGCCTGTTGCCGCTGTTCCGCGCTCTCCGCGTCCCGCATCGAATTCCAGGCTTCGAGCGGAAACTTTGCGTCAATGACCAATAGCGGCTGATCCTTCGGCATACGGATGGTGCAATCCGGGCGCGCTCCGTTGGAAAGCGTCGGTTGGAAGGCGAAGGCGCCCATCGGCAGGCCGTCGGCGACGATCGCCTCCATGCGCGATTGGCCGAAGGCGCCGCGCGTCTGCTTGTTGGCGAGAATGCTTTGCAGCCCCGCCATGTCCTTGGCCAGCAACTGTATGTTGTTCTGAGCGTTGTCGATCACCGCGAGCCGCTCCTGAAGCCGTCGCAGGTTTTCGTGCGTCGCCTTCGTCTGCTCGTTGATGGAAGCGCCGATCCGGTGCGTCATTCCGTCGATGCGCTGGCTGAGCGACTGGTTCAACTCCGCCTGCCGGGTGCCGAACACCTCGGCCATGGCCGCGACGCGTCCCTGCATTTCCGTCTGCGCCACGATGAGCGCCGACATCCTCTCGTCGTGCTCGACCGCTCGACGCGAAGCGGCACGGCGAGCGAAAATAGCCGAGAGCAAGGCCACCAGCAGGGCGGCGGCAGTGACGAGCCACCCGGCCGTAACAGGCTGGGTCCCGACGACGAATAGAGGCTGATCGAAGGAAAAAGCTATGGGCTCCATGGCCGCAACGTAAACGGATTCGCATTGCAAGGCCAGATCAAAACGGGAACAAACAAGATTGTGCCCACAATCAGGCCGGAGACCAGGGGTACGGCAAATTTCTTGCGTGTCGACGGAAAGATCGGCTATGGGGATCGACATGACGATCAAGCCGCTCATCATTCTTCCCGATCCGGTTCTGCGCCAGGTGTCGACACCCGTGGAAACCGTTGACGCCGATATTCGCCGGCTCGCCGACGATATGCTGGAAACCATGTACGATGCGCCCGGTATCGGGCTCGCCGCGATACAGATCGGCGTGCCGAAGCGCCTCCTGGTGCTCGACGTGACGAAGGAGGGAGAGGAGAAGCAGCCGCTCGTCTTCATCAATCCGAAGGTCGTTCGCTCTTCCGAGGAGCGTTCGGTCTATGAGGAGGGCTGCCTTTCGATCCCCGACTACTACGCCGAGGTCGAACGGCCGGCCGCGATCACTGTCGAGTACGTCGACCGTGAAGGCAAGGAACAGGCAGTTGAGGCCGATGGCTTGCTCGCTACCTGCCTGCAGCACGAGATCGACCATCTGAACGGTGTCCTGTTCATCGATTACATTTCAAAGCTCAAGCGCGATATGGTGATTCGCAAGTTCACAAAGGCGGCGAAAACGCGCGGCGCAAAGGCGATCTGATCCTTCGCGTTGCGGCCGCATTCAGCTGGAGCCGCCGCTCGCTCGCGGGCAATCGAAAGAGACGGAGGCCGTCACTTGCCGCTTCGCATCATCTTCATGGGTACACCGGAATTTTCCGTGCCGACGCTTCTTGCGCTCGCCGGGGCGGGTCACGAGATTGCCGCCGTGTATACACAACCGCCGCGGCCCGGCGGGCGGCGCGGCCTCGATCTCCAGAAATCGCCGGTGCACCAGGCTGCCGAGCGTCTCGACATTCCGGTCCTGACGCCCGTCAACTTCAAGGAAGCCGCGGACCGCCGAACCTTCCGGAATTTCGGTGCCGATGCCGCGGTCGTGGTCGCCTACGGCCTGCTTCTGCCTGAGGAGATACTCTCGGGCACCCGCTGCGGCTGTTACAACGGTCATGCCTCGCTCCTGCCGCGCTGGCGGGGGGCGGCGCCGATCCAGCGGGCGATCATGGCCGGCGACCGGGAGACCGGCATGATGGTGATGAAAATGGACAAGGGGCTCGATACCGGTCCCGTCGCTCTCGCCCGGTCGGTGCCGATCCACGCTACGATGACGGCCGGCGAGCTGCACGACCGGCTGAGTGAGGTCGGAGCGAAACTGATGACGGAGGCGATGGCCCGGCTCGAAGCCGGTGAGCTTCCACTGACGCCGCAACCTCAAGAGGGCGTCGTCTACGCCGCCAAGATCTCGAAGGAAGAGACCCGGATCGATTTCTCCCGTCCGGCGGCCGAGGTGCACAATCATATCCGTGGTCTGTCGCCCTTTCCCGGCGCCTGGTTCGAACTTGATATCGCCGGACGGCGCGAACGCATCAAAGTGCTGGGATCGGAGATATCGCAAGGGGAGGGTGCTCCGGGGCAAGTGCTGGACGGTTCGCTCGCGATCGCTTGCGGCGAGGGCGCGGTACGCCTGACGAGATTGCAGCGTGCCGGCGGCAAGGCGCTCCCCGCGGCCGATTTCCTGCGCGGCACGCCGATTGTTGCCAGCGCGGGGATTGGCTGATGCCCCGCTTTCGCCTGATCGTCGAATATGACGGTACCGATTATGTCGGCTGGCAGCGGCAGGACAACGGCCCCTCTGTTCAAGGAGCGATCGAAAAAGCGGTCCTGTCGCTTACGGGCGAGACGGTCCGGGTCCGCGGCGCAGGGCGAACCGATTCCGGCGTTCACGCCAGGGGTCAGGTGGCTCATCTCGATCTAACCCGCGCGTGGAAGCCGTACACGCTTCAAAACGCCCTCAACGCGCATCTGTCGCTTGCCGGCGAGCGCGTTTCGATCCTGGAGGTCGAGGAAGCCGCCGCCGATTTCGACGCGCGTTTCTCGGCCATCCGCCGACACTATCTCTATCGGATCATTTCCCGCCGATCACCGCTGGCGCTTGAGGCGCGCCGTGCCTGGTGGGTGCCGAAGGCGCTTGATCATGACGCAATGCACGAGGCAGCGCAGCGCCTCTTGGGCCATCACGACTTCACGACCTTCCGCTCTGCCAACTGCCAGGCGACGAGCCCGATGCGCACGCTGGACCGGCTGGACGTCACGCGCACGGGCGACCTGATCGAAATCCGCGCCAGCGCGCAAAGCTTCCTTCATAACCAGATCCGTTCTTTCGCGGGCTCCTTGAAGCTGGTCGGCGAGAGCAAATGGACGCCGGACAACCTCCAAGCCGCGCTCGAGGCGCGGGACCGCAAAGCCTGCGGTCCGGTCGCCCCGCCGGACGGACTTTATTTCATGCGCGTCGATTACTGACGCCGAGATCACGATGATTTTCGGGAGGCGGCGGAAAAACGCAGACGGTTTTCCTCATCCCGCTCTGAATTTCTCCCGCTCGCGCTCATAGTAACGCCGAAGCGGCGGCAGCGCCGATTTGAGTTCGTCCAACAGGTCGTTATCGGCGGGGAGGTCGCCGTCATATTTCCGGGCGAGGTAGGTGCGGTGGCGTGCGAGCTCGGCTTCCGAAGCGCCTTCGACGACCGTAAAGACCGGTGAGACCGCGCTGCGCCCCTTGACGGTGATGCGGTCGAGTTCGGCCACCGGAAATTCCGAGGCGGCGAGCGCTGCCGTCCGCTCGCCCAAGAGCAGCGGCACGCCGTAATTCTTGGAAGCACCCTCGAGGCGCGAGGCAAGATTGACCGCGTCGCCAAGCGCCGAATAATCGAAGCGGCGGGCCGAGCCCATATTGCCGACGACGCACTCGCCTGTGTTGATGCCGATTCCGATCCTGAGCGTCTTGGGTGGGCGTCCCGCCGCTTTCGCTTCGGCTTCCAGCTCGGCATTGAGCTTGGCGAGCGCGGCGAGCATGTCGCGCGCCGCCTGAACCGCATGGACGGCATGGTCCGGATCGTCGAGAGGTGCGTTCCAGAAGGCCATCAGGCAGTCGCCGATATATTTGTCGATTGTGCCGCGCCGGTTGAGCACGGCTTCCGAAAGGGGTGTCAGAAGCCGGTTGATCAGCGTTGTCAGGCCCTCCGGATCATCCTTCATGTCCTCCGAAATCGTGGTGAAGCCACGAACGTCGCAGAATAGGACCGTGAGCGTCCGCCTTTCGCCGCCCAGCTTCAGCTGCGAAGGGTCGCTTGCCAGGCGCTCCACCAGCGCGGGGGATAGATATTGCGAGAAGGCGCGCGTGATCTCGCGGCGGCGGCGCCTTTCTTCCGCGTAATCGAGGCCGGCCTGCCCGACGGCTACGCCGACGAAAGCAAGCGCCGGGGCAAGCGGCGAGACGAAGACATGGCCGAGGCGCATGAGTGCGTAGCTTGCAAGGAAAATCGAGGCGAGAGCGAGAGCGCCGTAACCGAGCGTCTTCCAGCTCGTCGATCTCAAAACGGCAAGCGATGCGGCGAGGGTGGCAAGGATGATCGCTGCGATGGCAACCGTCACTCCGGCCTGTTCGACGAACAGCCGGTGCACGAGATTGTCGTAAATCGTCGCATGAATTTCGGCACCGGCGACGCGTCCGCGCGAGAAGACCGTATCGGACGTGGCGAAGGCATCGATGCCGCCGCCCGCGATGGACGGCGCATTCTGCAGGCTGAGACCGACGATGACGATCCGGTCGCGAAACGTCCCTTCCGGAAGGAAAGCCTCGGGATCGAGCGCCTGGTAATAGGAAACGGTCGGATAGGTCCGTGCCGGTCCGAAGGTCTGCATCAGGGCTCTTCCCGGCGGCCGCGCCAAATCCGCTCCGGCGACACTTGCAATCGTCGTCGCGAAGCCGTCCGAATAGGAGGGGATCTGCCTGAGTATGCCGTCGCCGCTGAGAGTGACCGAAGCGACGCCCACCTTGGCGCCGCGTTCCAGAAAAACGGGCAGGGGCTCGGTCCGGACGAACTGCTCGGCCTGAGGCGTCCGGATCAGCGTCTCGTCGCCGGCAAGCACCACATCGGGTCCCAGGACTTCGGCGAGCGCGCGATCGTTCTCCGGCGCGGCGGCCGGTTCGGCGAAGATCACGTCGAGAGCGACCGCTCTGGCGCCGGCGGCCCTCAGCGACTGGATCAGCCGGGCGTGCAGAGCGCGCGGCCAGGGCCATTGGCTGCCGATCTCGGCCATCGACGGTTCGTCGATCGCGACGATAACGGGGCCGTCCTCCGGAAGGTTTGGCCGGCCGAGGATCGAGAGATAGTCGTAGGCGCGCAGGTCAACGAGCGACCAGGAACCGGTCAGCGAGACGAGCGAGACGAGGGCGGCTACCAAGGCCGCCAGGGCGGCAAGCTTTGCCCGCCGGGAGGAAAGGCGAAGCTGGCGAGAGGCCTTCATCAGAACCGCACTTTGACTGTGCCCTTGACCGTGGGACCCCAGCCGGGCAGCCCGTCCCGCAGCTCGAATTCCTCATCGAGCAGATTGAAGCCGGCGAGTTCCACCTCGAACCGCTTGTCGAAGGGTTCCCATTGGAGGGCGGCGTCGAGCGTCCAGAAATCATCGAGCGTCGTGGAACTGTCATTGCGTTTGCCGATATAGTTGGCGGCGACAGTCGTCTTGATACTGGCGGTGCTGACATAGGTCAGCGCTATCTGACCCGAGTTTTCCGGCAGGAAGGGCAGATCGCCGCTGCGGCCCGTCGACAGATCGTCGCTTTCCGTGCGGGCCACTGTGGCGGAAAGGCCGAAGCCGTGGCCGAGCGCGAGGTTTGCGGTCAGTGCAACGCGGTTGACCCTTGCTTTTTCGAAGTCGAAGTCAGCCAAGGAGAAGGGGAGATCGATGGAACCGTTGAGGATCTCCTGATGCTGGTAGTCCACGGCCGTAAAGAGCCAGTCGTTCCATTCTGCGTCCCAGCGCAGCGCCAGCGTGTCGGCATAGCCGTCGGTGCCGATCAAAAACTGGTTGGGCTGCAGCCCTACGATG
Source organism: Sinorhizobium medicae (assembly GCF_007827695.1). Taxonomy (GTDB): domain Bacteria; phylum Pseudomonadota; class Alphaproteobacteria; order Rhizobiales; family Rhizobiaceae; genus Sinorhizobium; species Sinorhizobium medicae. The sequence continues at coordinate 339,790 of NZ_VITA01000005.1, forward strand.
CCGATCGGCGCAAGCGTAGCAGAGCCGAAATTGTAGCCCTCGCGCTGGATGGCGGCGCGCAGCCAATGCCGCTCGGCCGGTGCCCACGCGATACCGAGCTTCGGCTCAAGTCGGATATTGTTGTCGTTAGCGTCCTCTATGTAACGGGCGAACAGCGCGCCTTCGATCTTGAGGTCGGGGGTGATTTCGTAAAGGCCGTCGACATAGGCCTTTGCCACCGCTTGCGTGGATGATCTGTAATCTGTTCCGGTTTCGGAAGGGAGCGGCGGTACGTTAATATTTAAGATCGTCCTGATGTCGGACCTTATCTTCCCGGCTTCGGCGCCGTAGCGCCACGTCAGGTCGCCCTCTCCATACATGTGGTTCAAGGCAGCAATGTAGGTTCGTTCTTTTGCGTCGACATCAGCGCTGATCTCAGCCCCACCAGCGCGCTGAATTTCACTGTCTCCGGTCCGGAGCTCTTTGAAAAACAAGGCGGCGTTGCCGATGCTGCGGTAGCCGAATGTATGACTCCAGGCGAGCCCCGAAGTCACACCGGAAGAGTCGTCCCCAATCTCGACTTGCAGCGGGACCGGCAGTAACTCCCGGGCATCGTCGACGTCCGAATAATTGGTGAAAGCAACGACGCGGTCGTCGGGCGTCGGGCTGGCCGTAACATAACCATTGCCTCCTATAATCCGCAGTTCGCGTTCTACGCGCAAGCCGTCGGACTCGAACGTATCCCGCGGCTCCTCCCACTGAAACGTGCCATAGACGCTGATCGGGAACGGCGAAACCGTGAAACCGCGAACAGCGGCTTCGCCGACCCAACCGGTATGGTCCTCATTGGCAATGAATCCACCCCCGATCTCTGTTTCGAAAAAGGGCGAACGCAGCAGGTTGACCGTTCGCTCGCGGCTGGCGAGCATGTGCGGCTCGATCAGAAGTCCCTGGATGAGAGCGGAAAAGCTCGTCGTATTGACCGTGTTGGTGATGGCGTTGGCGGCGAAATCATAACTGTTGAAGAAGGGACTGACGCTGCCGCGGACCGCCTGGTCTACATAGCTCGCGCCGGTGAAAGGATCGAAGACGGCATCGCCGTAATACTGGCCCCAGGCATCGAGCCCCTGCAGGCGGAAGGCGTCGTTGAGTGTCGAGCCCTGCTCCTGATTGGCCCCGAGTGCCGCCGTGTCGCCGCCCTTGGCGCGGGTGCGGCGCAGGGCTTCCTGAGCGTTGAGAATGGCCGCGTCGGCATCATAGGCGTCGATTGCTATCGCGGTTCTGACCGTCGCTACAACGGGGTCGTTCGGGTCGAGCCGGTCGGCATTGTCGAGCGCCTGAGCTGCCGGGATGCGGTCGCCTTTTTCGTAATGGGCGGCGGCAAGCAGGAGCTGTGCGTTCGAATAGGCCGGGTTGGCCGTCGAGCCGGCGAGAAGGTCTTCGACCGCCCTGTCAACATCGCCGTTCTGCATTTGATAGCGGCCGCGCGCCACAAGCGCGACGTCGAAGGACGGATCGACCGAAAGCGCGGTATCGATCTCGCGCTTCGCCTCGGCCATTCGCATTTCATCCAGATATTGTATTGCGAGGTTTGCGTGAGAGACAGGATCCAGCGGATCGAGCGCGATCGCCTGCTTGAATGCGGCCTCCGCGGCCCGATTGTCGCCGCGCGCGCCCTGGACCAGACCGAGCGCATTCCAGATGGACGAGGAACCGGGCGCGGTCTGCAGCGCCCGGTTCAGATCCGAAAGGGCGCCCTCGAGATCGTTGTCGATGTGATAGCGGTAATGGGCACGCGCCTCGAGCGCAGTCGGATCTTCGGGATCGATCGAAAGCGCCCGCTCGACGCCGTCGCGAAGCTCGTCGCGGTCGTCCAGCAACATCGCGAGCTGCGCGCGGGCAGCGGGCAAAGTGGGATCATCAGGATATTGCCGCTCAGCCCTTTTGATCACCGCGATCGCTGCGGGGATGTCTTCCCGAAAACCTGCCGTCCACGCCTGGGCCATGCCCGCATAGCGGCCGCTTGCATCGCGCGGCGGATTTTCCACGCGGTCGGGATTAGCCAGCCCGCGCGCAAAATAGCCGCCATAGGCCGCGATCGTGCGTCGGCTCGGGTCGAGGCCGCGTTCGGACTTCGCGAACAGGCGCGCCGCCTCGCGGTACTGATTGGAGGAACCGGCGATCAATGCCCTGATGAGGTCGGCACGCGCCGCCTGCGCACCGGTAAGGCCCCGGCTCGTTGCCTGCGCGAGCGCGGCCAGTGCCTTGCGGCGGCCATCGAGCGACAGATAGATCTCGGAAAGTGTCAGCCATTCCTCCGCCGTGCGGGACGCTGCCGGCTCGGTCTCGATACGCGCCCGTTCGCGGCGCATCTCGGGAACGCTGAAAGGGGTGGCCGGCATCCAGACGAAGGCGTTGCGGAGCGACAGATGGAAGAGCATCTGCTCACGGTCTTTCGGCGTAACGATCACGACTTTTGTGGGCGCGCTGCCGATCGCGGCAACCGCGCCTTCACCCTGATTCACCGTGACGCTGCCATGGGCATTGCTGAGTTCGACCACCCCTTCGAGGACGACAAGTGACGTCTTGCCGTCTGTGCCGACAGAGAGCGTCCAGTCAGTGCCGCGGATGGCCGCGGCTGCTGCCGGCGTATCGATGACAAGGCCGTCGCCGCCACGTTCGGCACGTGCCCAGATCGTACCCGATTCCAGGCCGAGCTTCGTGTCGCCCGCGCCGATCTGCTTCACGCGCAGCGCGGTATTGCGCCCCAGCCTTATCTGCGTGTGATCTTTGAAGAGGACGGCGAGCGCACCGGTCGCGTTGGTGCGCAGCACATCGCCGGGAAGCAGGTCCTGAGCGAGATCCACGATCCGCCAGCTGGAAACATCGACGAAGCGCACCTCTTCGCCGGATTTCCGGGCAATGACGGAACCGGCTGCGGGTGAGGGGCGTGGAACGGGCTCGGCAAACGCAGACCAAGGCACAAATAGAGTCGCCGCGGCAAGCAATGCCCCCGTTCTTATTACCTGCATTCGTGAGATACCCCTACCTATATTGGATCCAGTGTATTTATAGGGAGGAAAAGTCAAGAGCCCAGTTTTGGGCCTATCTCTTTACTGGAGTGGTGTAATAAAGAGGAGACGGAATAAAGGGGAGCGGTGCATGGAAGCAGGGGGAAATCTGTACAGACTCGATCCTTCCAGTGAAGGAGCGGGCCCCGAGGTGGCGTCGGGGGCCTATTACGACCACATCAGGAAGATCAACGACGTCTTTGCCGATCAGATAAAGACGTCCGACCAGAAAGCGGCCTATATCTTCACTTTCATGTTCGCCTTTCTGGTTACTTCGCAAGAAGGGCGCAGCGTCTTTGCCTGGCATCGCTACATGGAGGCCAGCAGCATTTCGATGGTATTCTCGGCTATGCTGGCGCTTGCGTCTATCTTCTCGATCATATCGGCCATCCTCGTGGTGCTTCCCAGGAAGAGCGCAACCTCGACGACATTGTTCTGGGGCGCCTGGTCCAAGCACCGCGACAGCTTTATCCGGGCGGCGGGAAGCGGCGACCAGCCTATCTTTTCCGCCAATATGCCGAGAATGCGGATGCGCTTGCTGCGATCGCCTGTGGAAAATACCGCTGCGTCAGCTTCGCCTTCCGCGGGCTGCTCGTGACAGTGCTTTCCTTTATCTGTCTCCTCGCGGTGAAATAGATTGCGCGGATTCCTTCTGCCCATCGCGAATGATGATCACGAATGCAGCCCAATCAAACCGGCATCAGTCCGAGCAGGCGCTGCAGGAACTGCATGATCATCAGCGGTGACAGCAGAAAGATCGCGGCAAGCGTGGCGGCGAGCAGATTCTGGTTGGCGGTAACGGTCCGCAAAAGGCGGAAGAGCAGCGCGGAGCAGGCGACGAGCAGCAGGAGCCACAGCAGGGCGGCCATGCCGACGCTGCCGGGGAGGACCAGCAGAAGCGCGGCCGGCACCGCCATTGCATAGGTCAGCGGGACCTGGAGCCAATTGGTCGTGACGATCACCGGCACAACCAGCACCGAGAAGCCGAGCGGGCGCGAGAGGAGCGCAATCAGCACGATCGGCAGCAGCCAGCTCACGAGATCGACGATGAGAAGCTTCCCGAAGAATGCAATGCCGACGGTCGCGCCGGTCGGCAATGCCGAGAGATAATAGAGCCGCCACGAGGCCCAGCCCACGGCAAGCGCCGGGAGCGTCCAGAGGATCGCCGTGAAGGAGCGCCACAGACCGCTCTCGCTGATGTCCAGCCAATGATAGCCTTCCTGGTTCCCCTGGATCAGCAGCCACAGTCCTTTGATATAGACAAGGACCTCATCAAGCAGCGGCATGATCGAACCAGCGAGCGATGAAGGTTTCGTAGATACCCGTCAGGGTTTCGAGATCGGCAAGCGCGACGCGCTCGTCGACCATATGCATGGTCTTGCCGACGAGACCGAATTCGACGACCGGGCAATAGTCCTTGATGAAGCGCGCGTCCGAGGTGCCGCCGGTGGTCGAAAGCCGCGGCTGCTGGCCTGTGACGGCCTCGACGGCGCCTGAAAGCGATTCGATGAGCGCATCGTTGCGCGTAAGAAACACATGGCTGGGACGCTCGTTCCAGACGATTTCGTATTTTACCGGAGCGCGGCCGGGTCTGAGCGCGCCGGCACTTGCGGCGCGATCCAGGCGTGCGACGATCTCGGTCATCAGGCTTTCGGCCGTCCAGAGGTCGTTGAACCGGACGTTGAATGCGGCGCTCGCCTTCGCGGGAATGACGTTTACGGCAGCATTGCCGACATCGATGGTCGTGACTTCGAGATTCGAAGGCTGGAAATTCTCCGTGCCGTCGTCAAAAGGCGGGTCCATCAGTGCGTGGGCGAGCTGCAGGATACTGCGTACGGGATTGTCCGCGAGATGCGGATAGGCGGCGTGGCCCTGGACCCCTTGAACGGTAATCCGGCCGGAGAGCGAGCCGCGCCGGCCGATCTTGATCATCTCCCCGATGCCGCCCGGATTGGTCGGTTCTCCGACGAGGCACGCGTCCCAGCGCTCTCCCTTCGCGGCCGCCCATTCGAGGAGCTTCACAGTGCCATTGATCGCCGGGCCCTCCTCATCGCCGGTGATGAGGAAAGAGATGGATCCCTTCGGGGCACCATGCTTTTCGATGTGGCGGGCGACCGCCGCTACGAAACAGGCGATGCCGCCCTTCATGTCCACGGCGCCGCGTCCATACATTTCGCCCTCGGCGATGGCGGCGGAAAAGGGCGGGTGGCTCCAGGCAATCTCGTCGCCTACCGGTACCACATCGGTGTGGCCGGCAAACATTAGATGCGGGCCACCGACGCCGATCCGCGCGTAAAGGTTCTCGATATCGGGTGTGCCCGCCTCCCTCGCCACGATGCGGTCGGCCTTGAAGCCGATCGGCGTCAGCATGGATTCGAGTGCCGTAAGCGCACCTCCCTCGGCCGGAGTGACGGAGGGGCAGCGAATGAGGGTGGCGAGATTGGAAACGGGATCGGTCGGGAACATGGAGGGTATGCCTGCGAAGCCGGTGGGCCAGGAAACGAAGCCGGAAACAAAGAGTGCCGGTTTATCCGATAGGCCGGCTGCTGTCACGCCCGATCAGCCAACGGGTATGCGGGTGTGGCCGAAAGTGAACGGGCCGGACGCATGTCCGGCCCGTTCATGGCGCCGTGTGGGGCAAGGGAAGGTCACTCGCCCGGAGCGAGATGCGGGGCTTCGAGATGCGCCCCGGTATGCTTCAGCGGCCGTTCGCCGGACACTTTGCGGATGAGCACATAGAACACCGGCGTCATGAAGATCCCGAAGGCCGTGACGCCGATCATGCCGGCAAACACCGCCACGCCCATGGCCGAGCGCATCTCGGCACCCGCGCCGGTGGAGGTGACGAGTGGAACGACGCCCATGATGAAGGCCATCGAGGTCATCAGGATGGGCCGCAGGCGGAGCCGGCTTGCCTCGATCGCGGCGCTGACGGCATTGCTGCCGGACAACTCCAATTCGCGTGCGAATTCGACGATCAGGATCGCATTCTTGGCCGATAGACCCACCAGAACGATAAGACCGATCTGGGTGAAGACGTTGTTGTCGCCGCCTGTCAGCCAGACGCCCGTCAGCGCCGCCATGATGCCCATCGGCACAATCAGGATGATCGCGATGGGAAGCAGCAGGCTCTCGTATTGGGCGGCAAGCACGAGATAGACGAGCAGCAGCGCCAGCGGGAAGACGAGGATGCCCGAATTGCCGGCGAGGATCTGCTGATAGGTCAGGTCCGTCCACTCGTATGTAATGCCGGGCGGCAGCGTCTCGGCCGCAATCCGCTCTATCGCTGCCTGTGCCTGGCCGGAGGAGAAGCCGGGTGCCGGCCCGCCGTTGATATCCGCGGCCAGGAAGCCGTTGTAGCGGATCGCCCGTTCGGCGCCGACCGTCTGCTCGATGTTGAGCAGAGCCGATAGGGGGATCATCTCGCCCGTCTGCGAACGCACCTTCAGCTTGCCGATGTCGTCGGCATGGCTGCGATAGCTCGCATCGGCCTGGATGCGCACGCTGTAGGTCCGGCCGAACGCATTGAAGTCGTTGACATAGAGCGAGCCCAGATAGATCTGCAGCGTTTCGAAAACGTCCGTCACCGCCACGCCGAGCTGCCGCGCCTTGGTGCGGTCAAGATCGGCATAGAGTTGCGGCACGTTGATCTGGAAGCTCGAATAGAGTCCGGCCAGTTCCGGGGCCGCCATTGCCTTGGCGAGGACGGCCTTGGCCGCGTCGTCGAGCGCCCGGTAGCCGAGGCCGTTGCGGTCTTCGATCTGCAGCTTGAATCCGCCGGTCGTACCGAGACCCTGCACGGGCGGCGGCGGGAACATGGCAATGAAGGCGTCCTGTATCGCACCGAATTCCTGGTTCAACTGCATGGCGATGGCGCCGCCCGAAAGCTCGGCCGTCTTGCGCTCCTCGAACGGCTTCAGCGAGACGAAGACGATGCCCGAATTGGACGAGTTGGTGAAGCCGTTGATCGACAGTCCCGGGAATGCGATGGCGTGCTCGACGCCCGGGTGCTTCAGCGCGATCTCGCTCATGCGCCGGATGACGTCTTCCGACCGGTCGAGCGTCGCTGCGTCCGGCAACTGCGCAAAGCCGATGAGGTACTGCTTGTCCTGGGCCGGCACGAAGCCGCCGGGCACGGCGCGGAAGAGCACGAAGGTGACGCCGAGGAGGACGACATAGACGCCCATGACCAGCGACTTGCGGGTGAGAATACCACCAACGCCGCGGCCATAGGCCTCGGAACTCGCTCCGAAGAAGCGGTTGAAGCCTCGGAAGAACCACCCGAACAATCCGTCCATGACTCGCGTCAGCCAGTCCTTAGGCGCGTGGTGGTCCTTCAGAAGAAGGGCAGCGAGCGCTGGCGAGAGCGTCAGCGAGTTGAGTGCGGAAATCACCGTCGAAATCGCGATGGTCAGCGCGAACTGGCGATAGAACTGGCCGGTGAGCCCGGTGATGAAGGCGAGCGGCACGAATACCGCGACGAGCACGAGCGCGATCGCGATGATGGGCCCGGAAACCTCCTGCATGGCGCGGTAGGTTGCCTGTACCGGCGAGAGACCCTGGGAGATGTTACGCTCGACATTCTCCACGACGACGATGGCGTCGTCGACGACGATGCCGATCGCCAGCACCAGGCCGAAGAGGCTGAGCGCGTTGATCGAAAAGCCGAAAACATACATCACCGCGAAGGTACCGACGATCGATACGGGTACCGCGACAAGCGGGATGATCGAGGCGCGCCAGGTCTGCAGGAAGACGATGACGACAATGACTACGAGCGCGATTGCTTCGAGCAGAGTATGGATGACCGACTCGATCGAGGCACGGACGAACTGCGTCGTGTCGTAGACGATCTCGTAGTCGACGCCTTCCGGCATGGTCTGCTTCAGCTCGGCCATAACCTTGTGGACGTTTTCGGATATCTCGATGGCGTTCGATCCGGGAGCCTGGAAGACGCCCATGCCGACGGCGGCCTTGTTGTCGAGAAGCGAGCGCAGCGAATAGTCCGCCGCCCCCATCTCGACGCGGGCGACATCGCCGAGCCGCGTGATCTCACCGCCCTCGCCCGATTTGACGACGATGTCGGCGAAATCTTCGGGTGTCTTGAGGCGCCCCTGGGCGTTGACGGAGAGCTGAAGATCGAGGCCCGGAACAGACGGCGAAGCGCCAATGACGCCGGCGGCGGCCTGAACGTTCTGCCCCCGGACAGCATTGGCAATGTCGCTCGCGGCCAGGCCGCGCTCGGCCGCCTTTTCGGGGTCGATCCAGACGCGCATCGAATAGTCGCCGCCGCCGAAGATCTGCACTTGCCCCACGCCGTCCACCCGCGCCAGCCGGTCCTTGACGTTGAGGACGCCGTAGTTGCGCAGATAATTGATGTCATACTGTCCGTTCGGCGAAATCAGGTGCACGACGAGCGTCAGGTCGGGCGAGCTCTTGACTGTGGTGACGCCGAGCCGACGGACCTCTTCGGGCAGGCGCGGCTCAGCCTGCGAGACGCGGTTCTGCACCAGCTGCTGGGCCTGGTCCGGATCGGTTCCGAGCTCGAACGTGACGGTCAGGGTCATCAGGCCGTCAGCGGTCGCCTGGCTCTGCATGTAGAGCATGCCCTCGACGCCGTTGATCTGCTCTTCCAGCGGTGTGGCGACGGTTTCGGCGATGACGGCCGGATTGGCGCCCGGATATTGCGCCCTGACCACGATCTGCGGCGGCACGACTTCCGGATATTCGGAAATAGGCAGACCAGTCATGCCGATCAGGCCCGCGACGAAGATGATCACGGAGAGAACGCCCGCGAAGACCGGGCGGTCGACGAAGAAGCGTGAGAAATTCATGGCATCCCCCTTGGGAAACTTCAGGCAAGCAAAAGGGCATCTGCGGCGAAGACGTTCGCCGCGAGCACCGCTGCATGCCGTTGGAAAGTCTGTCCGGCCCTGCCTCTATGATCTGGCAGGATCTGATCTATGGTTTGGCGATCGAGGCGGTTGCCTGTTCGACCGGCTGCGGGGCGACGACTACACCGGGGCGTACGCGCTGCAGGCCGTTGACGACGATGCTCTCGCCGGGCTTCAGCCCGTTCTCCACGATCCGAAGACCGTCGGCGACGGGTCCGAGGGTGACCTGGCGATACTCCACCTTGTTGTCAGCCCCGACGACCAGGACGAATTTCTTGTCCTGATCCGAACTGATGGCGCGGTCGCTGATCACCAGCTTTTCCTCCGGCTGCGGATCTCCGATCCGGATACGCACGAATTGACCCGGGATCAGGCGGCCGTCGGCATTGGCGAGTTCCGCCCGCAGCCGAATTGTGCCGGTTGCCGCGTCCACCTCGTTGTTGATGAGCTGAATGTGGCCTGTAATCGGCGTCCCCTCGTCGGCGGCCGTGCCGATCTCGACCGGGATGCGCTCGATCGCTTCGATGCTGCCGGCCGAGGCGGAAAGTTCTGCCAGCGCGGTCGCGACGACTTCCTCGCTGACGTTGAAGCTCGCATAGATGGGGTCGACCGAGACGAGCGTCGTCAGGACCGGCGAGGCGGAGCCGGCAGAGACGAGATTGCCGGCCGTCACATTGAGTCCTCCGACACGGCCTCTGATCGGCGCGCGCACTTCGGTGTAGGCTAGGTCGAGTTTGGAGGTCCGCAGGGCAGCCTTCGCAGAGCGGAGGTTGGCCTGGGCCTCGTCGTAAACGCTAAGCCTCTGGTCGACGCCGCTCTGCGGGATCGCGCTCGTGGTCACCAGCTTGCGGCCGCGTTCGAGCTCGGTTTTAGCGAGCGCGACACGCGCTTCGGCGGCGGCAACCTGCGCCTCGGCCCGCTCGACTGCAGCGGCGAAGGGCTCGGGGTCGATGGTGACCAGCAGATCTCCCTTTTCGACCAGGGCCCCTTCGCGGAAGTGAGCGCTCAGGATCGCGCCGCCGACGCGGGGACGGACCTCGACGCGCTCGATCGCTTCAAGACGGCCGGAGAAGCTCTCCCAGGTCGTGATCCGTCTCGACTCGGCCTTGGCGACGGAGACCGGAACGGCTGGAGCCGCGGCAGCGGGCGCCTCGACCGCGGCGTCCGCATGAAAGCGCTGAGGCAGTCCGAAGAAGACGGCTGCGCCGCCGCCGACGGACAAAAGAATGCTCAAACCGGCGCCCCACAGGACCCGGCGGGTTACTGTCGATGTCATGTTTTCTCCTCGCCGGTTGGGAGTCCGGCTCTATGCTTAGTGCTTTATGGCTTACTGTTTACGTGTTTACTCTTTGCCCGGCTTCTCTCCCGCCTGCTTGAAGAAGCGGGAGAAAATGTCGGATATAATTTCCTTGTGTGACGGCCAGTTTTCCTGTGCGGCGCCGGCAGGCAGCCACGAAGTGCGCCCCGGCAGGATGTGCGTTTCCACCGGAACGCCGGCCTTGCGGAGGCGCTCGGCATAGGCTTCGGCCTCATCGCGCATCGGACATTCCTCGCTGGTGATGACGAGGGCGGGAACGAGGCCGCCAAGCCGGCTGCAATGGCCCGGTGCGGCATAGGGGTGCGTCAGTCCGCTGCGTTCGCCGAGATATTGCTGCCACCCGTCTGCGATGGATTGCACTGAGCTCTGCGGGCAGAACTTGCGAAACGAAGCGGTTGCCAGGCATGGGTCCAACAGCGGCGAAAGCAGGATCTGGCCCTTGAGATCGGTCAGGAACTGGTCACGCGCCATCAGCGCCAGACCGGCCGCGATATTGCCACCCGCCTCCTCGCCGGCGACGAACAGCATCGACTTCTTGTGTGCGAATTGCGGGCAGCGGCTGCGCATGGATGAAAGCATGGCATAGGCACAGTCGAGTGCCGCAGGAAAGGGGTTCAGGCACGCGGAAGGGTATTCGGGCGAGATGACGACCGCGCCGGCCGCCGCCAGCGCATCGGCCACCTTTTCACCCGCCGCCACTGAGTCTCCGACGAACCCACCGCCGTGGAGATGCAGCACCAGCGGCGGCGGCGACAACAGCGAAGCGCCGCGGTAGACACGCGCGCGGCACGAGCCCTGGCTCGTCTGCATCGTCTCTTCCGTAAATTGCGCGTTCATCTCTCTTGTCTCCTACACGGGTGAATCCCTAGATGAGGGACAACTCGCGATGTTTGCAGCATAACATTGTCTTCTGTCTGGAATAGTCTGTGGGTTCTGATTACACTATTCGGTATTTCGAACAATTCGGTTATTGAAAATGGACCAGCTTACGGCCATGCGCGCTTTTCTTCGGGTGGTGGAGACGGGGAATTTCACCCGCGCTTCCGTCTCTCTCAATATGCCGAAGGCGACCGTCACCAATCTCATCCAGGGGCTGGAGGCGCATTTGCGGACGAAACTCCTCAACCGCACAACGAGACGCGTCCTCGTCACGCCCGATGGCGCGCTCTACTACGAGCGCGCGGCACGGTTGCTTTCCGACCTGGATGAACTCGACGGCAGCCTTTCGACCGCCCAGAGCCTGCCGAAGGGAAGACTGAGGGTCGAGACGGCGAGCGCCTTCGCCAATCTGGTCATCATTCCGGCGCTTCCCGAGTTCCACAACAAATACCCTGACATCCAGATCGATCTCGGCGTGTCCGATCGCACGATCGACTATCTTGCGGAGAATGTCGATTGCGCTATCCGCGCCGGCACCCTTACCGATCAATCGCTGATCGCCCGGCGCATCACCGAAATGCAGTTCGTCGCCTGCGCTTCCCGGGACTTTCTCGAGCGGCATCCGGTGCCGCAGCATCCTTCCGACCTGGAGAAGAATTGCTATGTCGTCGGCTACTTCCTGCCGAAAACCGGTCAGCAGATGCCGTTCCATTTCCGGCGGGGAAACGAGGAGATAGAGGTCAGTGGCCGCTATACGGTGGCCGCGAACGAGTCGACCAGCTACATCGCCGCCGCCCGGGCGGGGCTGGGGGTCATCCAGGCGCCGCTCTTCATGGTACGTGAGGACCTTCGCAACGGAACGATGCTTCCGGTTCTTCCCGACTGGCAGGTCGATCCGATGCCGGTTTATCTCGTCTATCCGCCGAACCGTCACTTGAGCAGCCGCCTGCGTGTGTTCGCCGACTGGGTTGTGAAGGTGATGGCGCAGTCGCAGAACGGCGCGTGACGACCGTTCTCAACGACCTGCGTCGCAGCGTTCGCGAGCGGGATCGAGCTCGCCGAAATGGATCTCCGCCCAGCGGCCGAGTACGATCAACGCTTCGCTCAGCCGGTACCCGACATGCGGCGGCACCGATCCCGTGTCTTGGCTCAGGCTTGCCTGCATCGGCATGATCGTCGCCGTCGCAGGCTTGCGGCTTCTGGAGGCTTAATCAGCCGAGGGGTTCAGGGACAATGTCCCGGCTGGGTGCTTGCCATCCGGGACAATCCCGCCTCAAGACTGACGATTCTTCGCATTATTGCGCTTGGCGCCGGATTTGAAGTCGCCGGTTTTCTGCGCCTCGGGCTTGCCCTTCTTCTTGCTCCAGGGCTTCTCGTTCGAAGGTGCATCGTTCGCGACGGAAGGCTGCTTTTCGAACTTGCGTTTCGGCTTGAAGTCTTTTTGCTCGCGCTCCGATGCGGGCGCCGGCCGTTTCTTTTCGAAATCCGGTCTGTCCTGTCGCGATCTGGAGACGTCGGGAGCGCCTGGCAGCGCTTTGACACGAATGCCCCTTTCCAGCATCCGGTCGGGGCCGATTGCGGTAAGAAGGCGTTCGGCCCCGTCGGCCGTCATCTCGACGTAGGTTTCCTCGGGCTGCATGCGGATCGCTCCGATGTCGCGTTTGCTCAGCTTGCCGTGACGGCAAAGCATCGGGATGAGCCAGCGGGGTTCGGCGTTCTGCTTGCGCCCCACCGAGAGGGAAAACCACCGGCCGTCCGCGAAATCGGCGCGGGGGGCGGGATCGCTATCGCCTGAGAAGGCCGGGCTCTCGCGACGGGCCTTCTTACGGTCGTCGTAAACGGCGACCTCGGCAAGCTCCTCTGGCGCGGAGCGGTTCGAACGGAACTGCCGTACGAAGGCAGCGGCAATCTTCTCGGCACCATAGAGGCCGATCAGTGTCTCCACGATCGCCTGTTCGTCCTCGCGCGGAGGCTCGGCGAGCGCCGGGTCGGCGGCGATTCGCTCGTCGTCGCGCAACGCCACCTCGTCGGCGGACGGGGGCTTTGCCCAGGCCGCGGTGATTCGTGCATTTTCGAGCAGCCGTTCCGCCTTGCGACGCGCATTCACCGGGACGATCAGCGCGCTCACGCCTTTCTGGCCGGCGCGGCCGGTCCGGCCGCTGCGATGCAGCAGCGTGTCGGAGTTGGTCGGCAGGTCGGCATGGATCACCAGCTCCAGGCCCGGAAGGTCGATACCGCGCGCCGCGACGTCGGTCGCGATACATACGCGAGCGCGGCCGTCGCGCATGGCCTGCAGCGCATGGGTTCGTTCGTTCTGGCTGAGTTCACCGGAGAGCGCCACGACGGAAAATCCGCGATTGTTGAAGCGCGCGGTCAGATGGTTGACCGCAGCGCGCGTCGAACAGAAGACGATCGCATTGCGCGCTTCGTAAAAGCGCAGCACGTTGATGATGGCATTCTCGCGGTCGCTCGGCGCGACGAGCAGCGCGCGGTACTCGATATCGCCATGCTGCTTCTGTTCGGAGGTGACCCCTATGCGCACGGCATCGCGCTGGTAGTTCTTTGCAAGCGTCGCGATCGAACGCGGCACGGTGGCCGAGAACATCAGCGTGCGGCGATCCGCCGGTGCCGCCTCGAGAATGAACTCCAGATCCTCGCGGAAGCCGAGATCCAGCATCTCGTCGGCTTCATCGAGCACGACGGCTTTCAGCTCCGATATGTCGAGGGATCCCCGGCGGATGTGGTCGCAGAGCCGCCCCGGCGTGCCGACGACGATATGGGCGCCGCGATCGAGCATGCGCCGCTCGCTGCGCATGTCCATGCCGCCCACGCAGGAGGCGATGGTGGCTCCGGCAATCTCGTAGAGCCATTCAAGCTCGCGCTTGACCTGCAGCGCCAGTTCGCGCGTCGGCGCGATCACGAGTGCAAGCGGAGCGCCCGGCTGCGCGAATTGTCTTGCCGAACCGATGAGTGTGGGCGCCAGCGCCAGGCCGAAGGCCACCGTCTTGCCGGAACCGGTCTGGGCCGAAACCAGCGCGTCGGCGGTGCCCAGCGCCGGGTCCAGCATGGCCTGCTGAACCGGTGTCAGCGTTTCGTAACCGCGTTTTGCCAACGCCTCGGCGATCGCTGGTGCGATCCCTGCTAGTTCTGTCATGTCTCTTCTTTCGGATTTCGGTCGTCGCCGGCGGAAGAGCGAACCTTGGTGCAGGTTGTCATCAGGCGTCGATTGCCGCGGCCAACGTGGTCGCGGCCCTGTTCAGTTGCCGCGCTACATACTTGGTGAGCAGGCAAATGTACAGGGCGGAATCAATCGCCGGCCGGAGCGTTGCGCCGGCTCCCGTATTCGTTCGCCCGGTTCGCGCCAGGCCAGAGGCAGAGACCTATGAAAACGATCGGGCTCAGAACCGGGATGAAGAGGCAGAGCGCCAGTGGCCCGGGATAACCGATGTCGTGCAGGCGCTTGATTGCCAGCATGGCGATGGAGACGGTTGAAATTACGCCGGAAACGATCAGCGCCAGCGTCCAGAGGGCGAGCGCCGTATCGTCCCCCTCGTCCTTCATCATCTGCACCAGAAAAATGGAGCCGACGGCGAACCAGAACAGCCAGGCAAGGAAAAAGGGGAGGCGGCCGATACGGCCGGAGGGGCTGAAGAACAGCCACGTCATGCTCGGCTGACGCCCCTCCTTGGCCATAGTCAGTCCCGGAGCAGTTCGTTGATGCCGGTCTTGGAGCGGGTCTTCTCGTCGACCCGTTTGACGATGACGGCGCAATAGAGGTTCGGAGCCGGCTGGCCGTTGCCCATGGCGGAACCGGAGGGCATGGAGCCTGCCACGACGACGGAATAGGGCGGCACCTCGCCGTACATCACCTCACCCGTCGCCCGGTCGACGATCTTCGTCGACTTGCCGATGAAGACGCCCATGCCGAGCACCGAACCCTCGCGCACGATGCAGCCCTCGACCACCTCGGAGCGCGCACCGATGAAGCAATTGTCCTCGATGATGGTCGGACCGGCCTGCATCGGCTCAAGCACGCCGCCGATGCCGACGCCGCCCGAAAGATGCACGTTCTTGCCGATCTGTGCGCAGGAGCCGACGGTCGCCCAGGTGTCGACCATCGTTCCCTCGCCGACATAGGCGCCGAGATTGACGAAGGAGGGCATTAGGACCGCATTCGGCGCGATATAGGCCGAGCGGCGGACAACGCAGTTCGGAACGGCGCGGAACCCGGCCTTCTCGAACTCGTTGACGCTCCAGCCGTCGAACTTGGAGGCAACCTTGTCCCACCAGACGGCTTCGCCCGGCCCGCCTCTGACGAGTTCCATCGGATTGAGACGAAAGGAGAGGAGTACCGCCTTCTTGAGCCACTGGTTGACGGTCCAGGTCCCGTCCGCAGCGCGTTCGGCGACACGTACCTTGCCGCTGTCGAGCAGGTTCAGTGCCGCTTCCACGGCATCGCGAACCGCGCCGCGGGTGCCGGTATTGACGGCATCGCGATTTTCGAAGGCGGTCTCGATCGTCTGCGACGGGGAGGCGAGGTCGTGGTTCGTCATCGGAATTCCTTGAGTTCGGCGGTTTGTGCTGCAAGCTCTACTGCATAATTCCCGGAATCGGAACCGGCTTCGCCGGATTTTGCAGCGATTCGGGGCGGCATGGTTTTTCGGCTCACGCTTGCTAACGGGGCTTGGTCGGCTAATGGGACTTGGCAAGTCTCGGCAATTCCGGCAGTAGGAACCGGACTGTGGTCGAGAATGGAACGAAAGCACGCGTCCGGACGAGGTCTCCGGTGTTCGAAACGCGACGGGAAGCGAAGTATGGCACGCATGAAGAAGCGCACTTTGCGGCGCAAGGATGGGGTCTGGGACCCGCTCGCAGACAGCTCGCAGAGCAAACAACGCGCATCGGGCGTGCCGTTGACGCCGCAGTCGGCGTCCCCGACCTATCGTCTCGCCTATGTCGACGATGACTTCCTGTGCCGCGAGGAACTCAGGCCGGTCCGCCTGCAGCTCGAGCTCCTCAAGACCGAGATGATGCTCGAGGAGCGCGGCATAAACTCAACCGTGGTGATGTTCGGCGGCGCCCGCATTCCGGAACCCGGCGGCGAGGCCTGGGCGGCCAAGAACGACATCCAGCGCAAGAATCTCGAGGCCGCTTCGATCTATTATGATGAGGCGCGCAAGTTCGCGCGGCTGTGCTCGGAACAGTCCGCAAAGCTGGACTACAAGGAATATGTGGTCGTCACCGGTGGCGGCCCCGGCGTCATGGAGGCGGGCAATCGCGGAGCGGCAGACGTAGGCGCTCCCTCAATCGGCCTCAACATCGTGCTCCCGCACGAGCAGGCGCCGAACCAGTTCGTCACGCCGGAACTGTCCTTCAACTTCCACTATTTCGCCATCCGCAAGATGCATTTCCTGTTGCGGGCCAAGGCGGTGACGGTATTTCCCGGCGGCTTCGGCACGCTCGATGAGCTTTTCGAGACCATGACGCTGATGCAGACCGGCCGCCTTGCCCTGGTGCCACTCATCCTCTTCGGCGAAAAGTTCTGGCGCAGCATCATCAATTTCAAGGCACTGGCCGAATTCGGCACCATCGCGCCCGACGACATCGACCTTTTGCATTTCGTCGAGACCGCCGAAGAGGCCTGGGACATCATCGCCGCCTTTTACGAGAAGGTCGATCCCAAGTCGGTGCCGATGGCCTCCGGGCGGCGGTAACTACACGGCCGGGACCACGCAGCGCAGGAAAGCGGCGAGATCCTCCGTGACATAGTCGATCTGATCGTCGGCGTCGCTCGAGGTCTCCCAGGCCTCGGCGAACTCGTATTCGAGATTGCGCGGTACGAGCAGCACCGTTTTCATGCCGAGCGCCTTCGGGACCACCAGGTTGCGCGGCAGATCCTCGAACATGGCCGCGTTCTGCGTATCGATGCGGTGAAGGCCCATGAATTTGTCGTAGGTGTCGCCGGCAGGCTTCGGTATGAAACCGGCCGCGACGATGTCGAAAATGTCGTCGAAGTGCTCGAGGATACCGAGTGCCCTTGCCGTCATCTCCGCATGGGCGACGCTGCCATTGGTGAAGATGAACTTGCGTCCGGGTAAAGCCCTGATCGCCTCGCCGAGCGCCGGGTCGGCCGGCACGACGCTGTAATCGATGGCGTGGGCTCTTTCGAGAAAATCGTTCGGGTCGATGCCGTGGTGGAGCATCAGGCCCTGCAGCGTGGTGCCGTGGTCGCGGTAGTAGTCCTTCTGAAGCTTCTTCGCTTCCGCCGGTTCAAGCGACAGGAGTTCGGCGACATAGGCCGTCATGTTGCGGTCGATCTGCGAGAACAGATTGACGTGATGCGGATAGAGCGTGTTGTCGAGGTCGAAGACCCAGTCGGTGACGTGGGCGAATTCGGCACGGGTCGGCTGACGGTCGAGCTTTTTCATGGCCGGCTTTATGACACGGTGAGGCTTGCGAAGCAAAACGGTTTGTCGAACTCTGCCTCGATAGGCGATGGATTGTTTCCCGCTTGCATGTTAGAGCGTCGCACTGTTTCGCTCGAACGCTGAAAAAATCAACTAACCTCTTGAACTGTAAGCGCTTCCGGACGGAAGGTCGTTACACGTTTTCCTGGGAGTACTTTAGCAGGTAAATATGGAAACCTGGGTTCTCATCACCGTCGCAGCGGCCTTCCTTCAAAATGTCCGCTCCTCCATGCAGAAGCACTTGAAAGGGGTCATGGGCACCACCGGCGCGACATTCGTCCGCTTTGGTTTCGGCCTACCTTTCGCACTTCTTTACCTCGTTCTGCTCTGGCGTGTCGGGGGGCACCAGCTGCCCGTGCCGAACGGCACATTCTATCTCTGGGCGGTGGTCGGAGGTTTGGCGCAGATCGCGGCGACTTTCCTGCTCCTGCATCTCTTCTCCTTCCGCAACTTCGCGGTCGGGACCGCCTATTCCCGGACCGAACCCGCCCAGGCGGCGCTCTTCGGGTTGATTTTCCTCGGTGAAAAGGCGAGCCAGGGAGCGCTGATTGCGATCGCCATTTCAGTCGTCGGCGTTATGCTGATCTCCGTCGCGCGGACGACGCTCAGCGCGCGCTCCCTGGTGACCTCCGTTCTCAGCCCTACGGCCGGGATCGGCTTGCTCTCCGGTACTTTCTTCGGGCTCTCAGCCGTTTCCTATCGTTCGGCCTCGCTTGCACTGGAGCCAAGTCTGCCTCAGCCGGACTATCTGATCCAGGCGAGCTTCACGCTCGGCTTCGTCATCCTGCTGCAGACGATCATCATGCTCGTCTGGATCGTCGCGCGCGAACGCGACGAACTGAAACGCATAGGCGCCGCCTGGAAGCCGGCTTTCGTCGTAGGCTTCGTCGGCGCGTCCGCTTCCTTCGGCTGGTTCGCAGCGATGACTTTGCAGCAGGCGGCGATCGTAAAGGTGGTTGCACAGGTGGAGATGATCTTCACCTTCGCCTCGTCTTTCTTCATCTTCCGGGAATGGATCAACCGGCTCGAACTCTTCGGCTGCCTGCTGATCGTGCTCGGCGTGGTCATGCTGCTCGTGATATGAATCACCGGCGCGGTTGCACGAAATAGATGCCCGAATTTCGGCGGACGTCGCGCCTGACGGATGCTACAAAGCAATATGCTTTTCGATCTTCCGAATGATGATATCCTTTACGATGCGCTGCTGGCCCGCAGTTCCGATTATGAGGGCCAGGCCTTCGTCTGCGTCAAAAGCACCGGCATCTTCTGCCGGCTCTCATGTCCCGCGCGCAAGCCGAAGCGGGAAAACAGCATTTTCTTCGACAGTGTGTCCGCCTGCGTCAATTCCGGCTTCCGGCCGTGCCAACGCTGCCGACCGCTGGAGCAGGTGTCCGGTAAGGATCCGCTGGTCAAAGACCTCCTGCGACTGCTCGACAGCCGTCCGGATCATCGCTGGACCGAGGGCGATCTCGTTCGGCGCGGCTTCGATCCCTCCACCGTGCGGCGCGCCTTCAAGCGCAGCCTTGGCGTTACCTTTCTCGATCTCGCCCGGCAGCGGCGAATGGGTGAGGCCGCGCGCCAGCTCTCCGTCGGCTCCAGCGTCATCGAGGCGCAGATCGACGCGGGCTACGAGTCTCCGAGCGGTTTCCGCACCGCCTTCGCGCGGCTGGTCGGAGAGGCTCCTGCGAAATCGCAGGGCCGCGTGCTGCTGTTTGCCGACTGGGTAGAGACGCCGCTCGGTCCGATGGTGGCCGTTGCCGACCGGACGCATCTTCATCTGATCGAGTTTCATGACCGCCGCGCGCTTCCCGCGGAAATGGAAAAGCTCAAGCGCAAGACGCTCTCGGCGGTGGTGCGCGGTAGAACGCCCCCCATCGACCAGGCGGAGCGTGAGCTCAAGAATTATTTTGCCGGTCGCTCTGCCGATTTTCGCACGCCCCTTGCGATGGACGGCAGTGCTTTCGAGCGCCAGGTATGGGCAGAACTGGTGGCGATACCCGCAGGGGAGACGCGATCCTACAGCGACATCGCGCGGAAAATCGCCAGCCATCAGGCGGTCCGGGCCGTTGCCAGGGCCAATGGCGCCAACTGCTTTGCAATTCTCGTGCCTTGCCACCGCTGCGTCGGTGCGGACGGATCTTTGACGGGCCATGGCGGTGGGCTGCAGCGCAAGCGATGGCTGCTGCGCCACGAGGGCAGAATGCATCCTGCGGAGCTGTTCAAAGGTTGGGACGGGGAGGAGCCGGTGCAGGCCGGCGCTCTTTCGGTTTGACAGGATCGATGAACGCATTGGATTGGGAGAAGACACGATGAGCCAGGAAGAAAATGCGCTTGCCTTCGAGGCACTGCACCGGAAAGGCGATCCGGTGATTCTGTACAACATCTGGGATGCGGGCAGCGCCCGCTGCGTGGCAGAGGCCGGCGCCAAGGCGCTTGCCACCGGGAGCTGGTCGGTCGCTGCGGCACACGGCTATACGGACGGGCAGAAGCTGCCGCTGCCTCTGCTGCTCGAGACCGTGCGCGAGATCGTCGCGGCAACCGGCCTCCCGCTCTCGGTGGATTTCGAGGGTGCCTATTCGGAGGATCCGGCTCAGGCTGCGGCGAACGTCGCGCAAATTATGGATGCGGGGTGCATCGGGATCAATTTCGAGGACCAGGTGATAGGAAAGGGCGGTGTCCATCCGATCGACGGGCAGGCGGCTCGCGTCCGCGCAATCCGCGAAATGGCCGAGCGACGGGGCGTTCGGTTGTTTATCAACGCTCGCACCGACCTCTTCCTGCAAGAGGGTGATGCGGAGCGCCACACGGCACTGATGGAGGACGCGATTGCCCGCGCCGAAGCCTATGCCGATGCGGGCGCGAGTGGTTTCTTCGCGCCGGGGCTCGCCGATGAGACCCTCATCGCCAGGCTTTGCGCGGCTTCGCCTTTGCCTGTCAACGTGATGATGAAGCCGGGAGCGCCGGATATCGCCAGGCTTTCCGCTGCCGGCGTGGGGAGAGTGAGCTATGGACCGTTCCCTTATCGGGGCATGATGGCTTGGCTGCGCGGCGAGGCCGAGAAAGTCTATGCGAGCGCGGGGAAGTAGCGAAGGGCGGGATAGGGTGCGCTGATGTACAAGAGATTCGCTCCTCTCCTCGGGTTGAACCCGAGGAGAGGAGCGAAATGACGCGAATTAAGGCGCGCCTCACGGCACGATGAGTGTGCCCGCACCGTGCTCGGTGAAAATTTCGAGCAGTACTGCATGTGCCGTCTTGCCGTTGAGGATGACGACGCCCTGCACGCCGGCCCCGATGGCCTCGATGCAGGTCTCCACCTTCGGGATCATGCCGCCCGATATGGTACCGTCGGCAATCAGCGCCCGTGCCTCTGCGACAGAGAGCTGCTTGATGAGCTCGCCCTTCTTGTTCAGGACGCCGGGGACATCGGTCAGGAAGAGGAGGCGCGTCGCGTTGAGTGCGCCGGCGATCGCGCCGGCAAAGGTGTCGGCGTTGATGTTGTAGGTGTGGCCGTCCCGGCCCGGCGCGACCGGAGCGATCACGGGTATCATCTCGGAGCGGGCAAGCAGATCGAGAAGCGTGCGGTCCACCTCGACCACATCTCCGACGAAGCCGAGGTCGAGTACGCGCTCGATATTGGAATCCGGGTCGCGGATCGTCTTCTTCGCCTTTTCCGCAAAGACCATGTTGCCGTCCTTGCCGCAAAGGCCGATCGCCCATTCGCCGGTCTGATTGATCAGCGCGACGATCTCCTTGTTGATCGATCCGGCAAGCACCATCTCCACGATCTCGACCGTCTTCTCGTCAGTGACGCGGAGCCCGCCTTCGAACTTTGATTCGATGCCCATCTTGTTGAGCATGGCGCCGATCTGAGGGCCGCCTCCATGCACGACGATCGGATTGACGCCGGACTGTTTCAGAAGCGCGACATCGCTTGCAAAAGCGCGCCCGAGCTCGGCATTTCCCATGGCGTGGCCGCCATATTTGACGACGATCGTCTTGTTCTCGTAGCGCTGCATATAAGGCAGTGCCTGGGCGAGCAGACGGGCCTGGATTTCACTTTCTGATGCGGACATGGCGGATCCTCGAAATTATCGGCTGCTGTTTAGCGCAACTTTCCGGCGGATGGAATGATCCGGCCGCAACATAAAGCCATTGTGACGGCGGTCGCCTGCTGTGCGAAGGGTGGTGCCGCATAGCCGATAAGCCGATTGACGAGCCCCGTAATTTGGCTGATCCTGCGTTGAGCCGGAATGTCATAGGTGCGGGGAAGCTTACGCGCGTTCGGCGGAATACGCGCCGCCGCATGCTCGAAAATGAGCTGCGGGGTGCGGAACGAGATGATTGCGTTTCCGTTAATTGCGATGCGGATGCGTTGACGCGCGCTGCGGTTCCAGGACCATCGTGATCTGAGAGAGTGCAGGGATCCATGACGACGCAGAAGCCCGAAAGCGGGGATTCCCGCCGCGACGAGGTGATCGCGGGGGAGTACGTGCTCGGCGTCCTGTCGGCCGAGGATCGCCGCAAGGCCGAAGCGCGCATGGCAACGGACCGCAATTTCGCGGCCATGGTCGCTCGATGGCAAAACAATCTTGCTGCCTTCGGCGACCCCTATGAAACGGTCGCGCCACGGCGCCGATACGGTGGCTCAGTCGGGCGCGGAGCCTTCGAAGAACGCCGAGGGGCGCACGACCAACGCGGTGTCTGGGGCTCGCTTGCTCTCTGGCGCAGCCTCGCCCTCGCATCGCTTTCGGCAATCGTCGTAATGGCCGGCGCGATGGCCGGACTTTTCAGCAGCCGCCCAGGCGGCACTCCGCTTGTGGCAAACCTCGAATCGTCTGGCGGCCCGGTCAACCTGGTCCTGCACTTCGAACCGGATACGGGACGCCTGTGGCTGTCGCCGACCGCCGCGGTAAGAGACAGATCGCTCGAACTCTGGCTGACCAAGGGCGACGATGCACCCGTCTCGCTCGGCGTGCTGCTGCCCCCGAGTGAAGGCGCAACCGTGCTCGAGCCGCGATTGCGTGGCCGAATAGCCCCGGGGTCCAGGCTTTTCGTAAGCGTCGAACCACGGGGAGGATCGCCGAAAGGCGCGCCTACCGGAGCGGTCATCGCGCAAGGCATGGCGCGCGTCTTCTGAGCCGAGATCACGGTGCGTTGGAGCAGCGGGGATGCGATTGGAACCGCACGCGATTGTCATCCCGCTCCAGGGCTGCCCCTTGCCGCGCCGCGCAGCCTTCAGAACGTCCCCGCCTGCGGCGATGGTGTCTGCGCTTGTGAGAGCGCTGCCTGAAGCCTCTGCTCCTGTTCCGGAGAGAGCGACGTCTTCAGCACGCGGCCGCGAAGGCCCGAAAACTCGGCGAGCACCTTTTCGGGCTGCACCTTGCGCACCAGAACGAAGAGCGCCGAAGAACCGTTCGGGATGGTGTTGCCGAGCGACTTGATGAATTCGTCGTCTATGCCGTAGTCGGCAAGCGACCCGGAAAGCGCGCCGGCACCTGCTCCGAGAGCGCCGCCGATGGCAAAACCGGCGATCGGATTGAGGAAGAGCAATCCGACGAGCCCGCCCCAGAGCGAGCCGGACAGAAGACCGGAAGTGGCGCCGACGGCGGTGAGGTTCAGGCTCTGCTTCAGGTGCACCTTTCCTTCTGCGTCGCGCACGACGACCACCGCATCTTCGAGGTCGATCAGATATTCCTTCCGCAGGCTGTTGAGCTTCAAGAGGACCTTGTCGGCCTCATCCGTCGAATCGAATCCCACTACAATCAAATCGGACATGTCTCTCTCCTGATCTTCGGGCAGACAATCTGACGCCGCGAAGCAGAGAGATAAAGCGATTTTCATGTCGGGGTAGTGACGCGGGTCAGCACGCGCGCTGAAAGCCGCTCGATATAGCCGGTGTGGCTGTCGTGATGTCGTGTCAGCGCGCCACGGCAAGCTCGATCGCCGCGCGGAGCTCCTCGATGCCTTCGCCCTTTTCCGACGATGTAGATAGCACCTCGGGAAAAGCGGCCGGCCGCTTCCTGATCTTCTCGAGCGTTTCGGCGAGCAGCCTCGGCACGCCGGCAGCCTTGATCTTGTCCGTCTTGGTCAGCACGATCTGGTAGGACACCGCCGCCTTGTCGAGGAGAGCCAGCACCTCCTCGTCGTTCTTCTTGATACCGTGACGTGCGTCGATCAGCACATAGACGCGCTTCAGCGTGGAACGTCCGCGCAGATAGTCGAACACCAGCTTTGTCCAGGCATCGACCTGTTCCTTGGGCGCCTGGGCATAGCCGTAGCCCGGCATATCCACAAGCGCCATCGGCGGCAGGTCGTCGGCTTCTCCCGAATAACCGTCCGGCACGAAATAGTTGAGTTCCTGAGTGCGGCCCGGCGTGTTCGATGTGCGTGCAAGGCCTTTATGGCCCACGAGTGCGTTGATCAGGGACGACTTGCCGACGTTGGAGCGGCCGGCAAAGGCGATCTCCGTCGGCCCTTCCGGCGGCAGGAACTTCATCGAGGGCACGCCGCGGATGAAGATCCAAGGCCGGCCGAAGACGCTTGCGGCATTCTGGTTGTTCGTCGCGGACATGATCTGGCGTACCTCTTTGCCTCGCCGGCATCCGGCTTTTAGGGTGGCTTGTCAAGCTTTAGAGAGCTTGTCGGCCGGGTGACGAGGATCTAAAAGAAAAGCCCCGGAACGCATCGCTCCGAGGCTCCATGCGAGCGTATCTGCCGGCTATTCCGCCGGTTTCGGTTTCTTCGAGAACAGCGACTTCAGATTGTCGAAGAGTTCGACCTTCACGCCCTGACGCTTCATAATGATGCCCTGCTGCAGGATCGAGAGCGTGTTGTTCCACGCCCAGTAGATCACCAGACCGGCGGGGAACGACGCCAGCATGAAGGTAAAGACCACCGGCATCCAGGTGAACAGCATCGCCTGGGTCGGGTCCGGCGGGGTCGGGTTCATGCGCATCTGCAGGAACATGGTGACGCCCATGACGATCGGCCAAATGCCGAGGTGCAGGAATGCCGGTCCCTCGAATGGCAGAAGACCGAAAAGATTGATAATCGTCGTCGGATCCGGGGCGGAGAGATCCTGGATCCAGCCGAAGAACGGTGCATGCCGCATCTCGATGGTGACGTAGATCACCTTGTATAGCGCGAAGAAAACGGGGATCTGGATGAGGATAGGCCAGCAGCCCGCCAGAGGGTTGATCTTTTCTTCCTTGTAGAGCTGCATCATCGCCTGCTGCAGACCCATGCGGTCGTCGCCGAACTTCTTCTTCAGTTCCTCCATCTTCGGCTGAACCTTCTTCATGTTCGCCATCGAAGCGTACTGCTTGTTGGCGAGCGGGAAGAAGATGAGCTTCACCACAATGGTGGTGATCAGGATGGCGATGCCGAAATTGCCGAAGAGACGGAAGAAGAAATCCATCATTTTGAACATCGGCTTGGTGATGAAGTAGAACCAGCCCCAGTCGATCAGCTTGTCGAAATTGGGGATGGAATAGGTCAATTCGTAATTGTCGACGACCGGAACTTCCTTGGCGCCGGCGAAGATGAGGTTCTTCACCTCTGCCGATTGACCAGGCGCAACCGTGACGGCATCGCTCTTATAGTCGCTCTGGTAGCGCGGGCGGCCGTCGGCAAAATGCGAGAAGCGGATGTCGAAGGGTGTGTCCTGCGGAGGGACGATGGTCGCCGCCCAGTATTTGTCGGTGATGCCCAGCCACCCGCCGGTCGATTTGCCCGGTTCGACCGGCTCCTCGTCCTCGACGTCGGAGTAGCCGACTTCCTGGAGGCCATGCTCTCCCGCGACTCCGACAAAGCCTTCGTGGAGCACGTAGATGCTCGGTGTGCTCGGCTTGTTGAAGCGCGTGACGCGGCCATAGGAGGAAAGCGAAACCGCGGCGGCGGCGTCGTTCTTGATGCTGTCGACCACTTCGAACATGTAGCGGTCGTCAACCGAGATGGTCCGGGTAAAGGTAATGCCCTTGTCGTTCGTGTAGCTCAGCGTCACCGGCGTCGAGGGCGTGAGCTTGTCGCCGCCCGAAAGCATCCAAACCGTTTGAGGGCCCGGAACCGACCCGGTCGCATCCGACCCGATATACCCGATTTCGGTGAAATAGCCGTCGGCGGTCTCCGCCGGGCTGAAGAGCGTGATGACAGGGCTCTTCGGATCCACCGTTTCGCGGTAGCCCTTGAGCTTCAGGTCGTCGAAGCGTGCGCCGGTCAGGTTGATGGAGCCGGAAAGCGCCGGCGTGTCGATCGCTACGCGGGCCGACTTGCCGATCGCCTGATCGCGGCTTTCGGCGGCGCTCGGGATTGCCCCGCCGGGCAAGGCTTGTCCCGGTGCAGCCTGTCCGGGTGCCGCCTGCTGCGTACCCGGTTGCGACTGGGCCTGCTGGGCTTTTTCCGCGGCAATGCGGTCCTTCTCCATCTTCGGGCTGACATAG
The DNA here is from genome assembly GCF_007827695.1 of Sinorhizobium medicae. Classification (GTDB taxonomy): domain Bacteria; phylum Pseudomonadota; class Alphaproteobacteria; order Rhizobiales; family Rhizobiaceae; genus Sinorhizobium; species Sinorhizobium medicae. Next base: position 365,836 of record NZ_VITA01000005.1, read on the forward strand.
AAGAACTGCCAGGCGATGAGGATCAGCACGGAAAGGGCGATCGCCACGAAATAATTGCGGTTGTTTTCCATCATGATTTCCTGGAACCGGCCGGTGGCCGCTTCTGTTTCGGCTTGATTTCGATGCGATCCCGAAGCGCCCGAGTCAATGCGTCGAATGGGGCATTCAGGAGATCGCGCCGGGCGACAATCACATAGTCGTGTCCGGGTTTCATTGCAAACCCGGCCGAAAGCCGCACCGCTTCCTTGAGTCGTCGGCGCATCCGATTTCGCTCGACGGCATTGCCGTGCTTCTTGGTAACGGTGAAGCCCACGCGGGCTTCACCCTCCGGATCGTTCCGGTCAAGAACCTCGAGAAGAAATAACGGCCCTCTGCGGCTTTCGCCAGCCCGGACCGCCAAAAACTGCGGACGGCTTTTCAGCCGCCCGACAGCTATCTTGTCTTTATCTGTCGTCATTTGCCCGGACATAAGGTTTCGGGCAGATCCGGCTTACGCCGAAAGACGCTTGCGGCCACGAGCCCGGCGGGCTGTCAGGACCTTGCGCCCACCCTTGGTGGACATACGTGCACGGAAGCCGTGACGGCGCTTGCGAACAAGCTTGGACGGTTGGTAGGTACGCTTCATTTATTTAATACCGCGGTGTGCGGCCCTTCTTGGGTTTGCATGACTTGCAAGAGCGTTTACGCGCCGGGCATGGCTCCGCCGACGGGCGGATCGACCGGACGTGCGCGGCTTATAGGTATAAATGTCCGGCCGAGTCAATTCCCGAGTGCCGGCGACATGCTCACCGTCGCCAGCCCCCGACGAAGAACACCCCTAAAAATAGGCTGCCTGATGGATGCTTTGTTAACCGTGCGCATTTTAGCATTTACTCAGTTGCGTGCAGGCCGTGAGTTGTTCCCGTCTGGGGCGAGTGGGCGGCTGGGGGACAGGAACAGGACATGAAAATACGCGGGAAAATTAACTTGATCGTCGGCATCATGAGTCTGCTGGCGATAGCGATCACCGGTATGTCGTTGCTTATCGTGAGCGAGTACAACCAGCGGCTCGGTGAATACCAGAACGCTTCCGACCGGGCCTTCAAAGGCGAGCGGCTCAATCGTCTCGTAACGGCCGTGGTCATGGAGGCGCGGGGCATCTATGCGGCGCCGACGGTTGAAAAGGCAAAGCCATTTGCCGAGGGCATTCTCAAAAATCTCGGCAAGATAGATACGCTGCTGGAGGAGTGGCGGCCGCTGGTGCCGGCCGACGTCCTGCCCGCCTTCGATACCCTCGTAAAGCGCGCGGAGGAATTCAAGGTGTTCCGAAGTGAGACGGCGCGCCTGGGCACGGAAGTTGCGCCGCAGGCGGCCAACGAGCAGGGCAACAATGAAGCCAATCGGGCCAACCGCAAGGCTTTTCAAGCTGAGATCGACGTCGTCGTGGACGCGAACCTTGCCTTGCTTCAGACGATTACCGCCGACATCGCCGAATACAAGCGCTCGATCGTGCTGATCGTGCTTGCAACCGCAGCTCTTGGCATGCTGGCCGGGATCGGCGCTGCCTTCTACATTGCGACCAACCACCTCAGCCGCCCGATTCTCGATCTGACGGCCAAGATGAAGGTGCTTGCCGGCGGTGACCTCACGGCGGATGTGCCCTTCGCCGGGCGCAAGGACGAGATCGGCGATATGGCGGCAGCGGTCGAAGTCTTCAAACAGAACAGCCTTGCCGTTCGAGAGCTCAACGCCCAGGAAGAAGTCCTGCGTGGAAAGAGCGCGGACCTGCAGTCGAGCATCGCCACGGTCGTCGCGGCGGCTGCGGCGGGCGATTTCACCCAGCGCATCAGCAAGGACTATGACAACGACGATCTCAACCGTTTTGCGGCAAGCGTCAACGAACTGGTCAACAGTGTCGATACCGGTATTGCCGAGACCCGAAGGGTCATTGCGAGCCTGGCAACGGGCGACCTAACGCAGAGCATGAAGGGTCAGTTCCAGGGCGCATTCGCGGAGCTGCAGACGAACGTCAACGACACCTTGCAGACGCTTCAGAAGACGCTCCGCGAGGTCCGCACGACGACGGACTCGATCAATGGAAACTCTACCGAGCTGCGCAGTGCTGCCGACGACCTTTCCAAGCGGACGGAACAGCAGGCCGCGGCGCTTGAGGAAACCTCGGCAGCGCTCGACCAGATAACCGCCGCAGTCCGCAATTCGACCGAACGGGCTCATGAGGCGACCGTGATGGTTACGGAGGCGAAGGACAGTGCTGCGCAGTCGGCATCGGTCGTCCGCAATGCCATCGATGCCATGGGCCGGATCGAACAGGCTTCGAGCGAGATCGGCCAGATTACCAACGTCATCGACGAAATTGCCTTCCAGACCAACCTGCTGGCCCTGAACGCAGGCGTCGAGGCGGCACGCGCCGGAGATGCCGGCAAGGGTTTCGCCGTCGTCGCCCAGGAGGTCCGTGAACTCGCCCAGCGTGCCGCCAGCGCCGCCAAGGATATCAAATCGCTGATTTCCAAGTCCGGTGACGAGGTGTCAACCGGCGTCAAGCTCGTACAGGCAACGGGAGCGGCGCTCGGCCAGATCGAGACGCGCGTCCTCAAGATCAACGATCACATCCATTCGATCGCGACGGCCGCGCGTGAGCAATCGACGGGCCTTGGCGAAGTCAGCACTGCCGTCAACCAGATGGATCAGGTCACCCAGCGCAATGCCGCCATGGTGGAAGAGGCGAATGCTGCCACGCATAAGCTATCCGCTGAAGCTGACAACCTTGCCAACCTGATCGCCTATTTCAAGATCGAGCGCGACCCGGTGCGTACGATCACGCCGGCAAGGGAAACGAACCGCCCCGTTGCATCGCCCGCCCGCCGTATGATGGGGTCGGTCGCGCGCGCTTTCGGCAACGGTTCCGCCGCGGTCGCCCGTGATGATTGGGAGGAATTCTGAACGGCTCGGAGCTCAACCAGGAAAGTGCACACACTATTCTTCATCCCGCTCCGGCTGTGATCCCCTCGGGTATCGGCATAGGGCTTCTCGCGGCGGCCGGACAGTCGCCGCGAGCAACTTTCGGGGCGGGAATTTCCCGGCGTGCGCGTGCCGCGGTTTTGTCACGTTATCGTGAATTGGGGCCGCGGCGTGGTCACGCCGACTTTTGCGGACGCGACCATTCTTTATTGGTTCCGAATATGAAATCCTTCTAACCCAAGGGGTCATCTCACCGGAAGCGAATCGCATGAGTCATGGTGTCAGCAACGGGACGGAAGAACGTCCGGCTCCGAAATCCCGGAAGAGCCGGGGGGCTCCCACACCCGGTCCGCGCCGTTCCCCCGTGCGGTTCGTGCCCCTTGCCATCCTCCTGGCCGGTGGCGTCCTGGCATATGCACTTGGTCTGCAGGACTATGTCTCGCTTTCCGCGCTCGTCGACCAGCGCGATGCACTTGCCGCCCAGGTCGCCGCCCATCCGATCCAGTCGGCTCTCGTCTTCTTCGCGGTCTATGCCGCGGTCGTCGTCTTCTCCATTCCGGCGGCATCAGTGCTGACGATCTTCGCAGGCTTCCTCTTCGGCTGGCTTGCCGGTGCGGCCGTTGCGGTTCTTTCGGCCACGCTCGGTGCGTGCCTGTTGTTCCTCGCCGCGCGCGGCGCCTTCAGGGATGTCCTCAGGCGCCGCGCAGGCGGTTTCCTGGACCGGTTCGCCGTAGGATTTCGGGATAACGCCTTCCTCTATCTCCTGGTTCTGCGGCTGGCACCGGTCTTCCCGTTTTTCGTGATCAACATCGCGCCCGCCTTTTTCGATGTGAAACTGCGCACCTTCGCGACCGCTACGCTGATCGGCATCGTGCCCGGCACTCTCGCCTATGCCTGGCTCGGCTGCGGCCTCGGCGACGTGCTCGCCATGGCGGCTGCAAGCGGGCGTTCGCTCGCCCTTTCCGATTTCGTCACCAGGGACGTATCGCTGGCGCTCATCGCCCTTGCGCTGATTGCTACATTGCCCCTGGCATTCAGGCTTATACAGTCGCGCCGCAAAGAAGCGTGACGGAGATACGGATAGGGTAGAGGGCGTGGTGAAACAATTGACACCGGACATCTGCGTAATTGGCGGCGGTGCAGCCGGGCTCACGGTAGCCGCCGGAGCTGCCGCCTTCGGCGTGCCCGTCGTGCTGGTGGAAAAGGGGCCGATGGGCGGCGACTGCCTGAATCACGGCTGCGTGCCTTCGAAGGCTCTGATCGCGGCGTCAAGGCATGCGCATTCCATCAGGGTTGCAGCGGAATTCGGCATCGCCGCAGCAGGGCCCGTCATCGATCAGGAACGCCTGACGGCGCGCATCCAGTCCGTCATAGTCGGCATTGCACCGCATGATTCCGTCGAGCGCTTCACGAGCCTCGGGGTCGAGGTCATCAAGGATGAGGCTTGCTTCGTCGATAACCGCACCATCGCTGCCGGTGACCGCCTCATCCGCGCCCGGCGTTTCGTGATCGCTACCGGCTCATCGCCGGCAATTCCCCCGATCCCGGGGCTGGCGGAGACGCCGTTCCTCACCAATGAAACGCTCTTCAGTCTGAAACGCCTGCCGCGCCATCTTGTCGTCATCGGCGGGGGGCCGGTCGGACTCGAAATGGCTGGGGCTCACCGCCGCCTGGGCGTCGAGGTGACGGTCGTGGACAAGACGGAGGCCCTGTCCGGGCAGGATCCGGAACTGGCGGCGATTGTGCTCGACGGGCTGAGAGCGGAAGGCGTGCACCTCCATGAACGCACGGCGATCCACGCGGTCGAACGGACGGAGCGTGGTATCCGGCTGCGGTGCGAAAACGGGAACGGTCCTTTCGGGATCGAAGGAAGCGATCTGCTGGTGGCCGCCGGCCGCGCGCCCGTTCATGCATCTCTCGGTCTCGATGCGGCAGGGATCAGACACGATCCGAAGCGTATCGAGGTCGGTCCGAATCTAAGGACCAGCAACCGCCGGGTCTATGCGATCGGCGATGCGGCGGGTGGCCTATTCACGCATCAGGCGAGCTATCATGCCCGCCTGGTGCTGCAGCAGATACTCTTCCGCCTGCCGGCGCGCGAGAAGCCGTTCATCGTTCCACGGGTGATCTTCACCGAGCCCGAACTGGCTCATGTGGGGCTGACGGAAGAGCGTGCGCGCGAAGCAGCCCCGGGGGCGACGATCCTTCGCCTGGATTATTCCGCGAACGACCGCTCCCGTACCGATGGTCTTGGCCGAGGGTTGATCAAGGTGGTCGTCGGCAGGCGGGGCCGGGTGCTCGGTGCAGCCATTGCGGGTTCCGGAGCCGGGGAGATGATCAATCTCTGGGCCTTCGCCGTTGCCAATCGCCTGACCCTCAAGCATTTCCAGACTTATGTCGCACCCTATCCGACCCTCTCGGAGATTGGAAAACAGGCGGCGATCTCCTATTATTCCCCGATGGCGCGAAATCGCCTTCTGCGGACCGTGCTTCGGTTCCTCAGACATTTCGGCTGACGGCAGGGAATATTGAGAGTCATGGTGGAAGATGCGCGTCCGGCCGATCCGAGTGCGGCGCCACGAGCGGCGGCCGGCTATCTTGGTGGCCTTTCCGGCAAATTGCTGCTGCTGACGGTTGCCTTCGTCATGCTGGCCGAGGTGCTGATCTTCGTGCCCTCCGTCGCCAATATGCGCATTCGCTGGCTGCAGGACCGCCTGAACACCGTGGCGGCGGCGGCTGTCGTCGTCGACGGCCTGCAGAATGTCGAGCTGCCCCGCGCCGTTCAGCGCGAGACCCTGATGGCGACCGGCACGAAAGCCATCGTCATCCGCCGAAAGGATGCCTCGCGGATGATCGCCAGCGTCGATATGCCCCCGGCCATCGACGGGGAGTACGACCTTGCCGACTTCACGGCCCTCGGCGCAGTCCGGGACGCTTTCGACACGCTTCTTTTCGGGGGCCACCGGGTGGTGCGAATCTATGGGCCGCTAGGCGAGGGCGATGCGACGATCGAGCTGGTGATGAAGGATGCCAAGCTGCGCACGGCCATGCTCGTCTATTCCCGCAACGTCTTCCTGCTGTCGATCGTCATATCGCTGATCACCGCGGCCCTCATCTTCCTGGCAATCAATCGCATGCTGATCGTTCCGATACGACGGCTGACCAAAAGCATGCAGGAGTTCTCGAACGAGCCGTCGAACCCCGAACGCGTGCTCGTGCCGCCGGACGGCAAGGATGAACTGGCGGTGGCCGGGCAGCACCTTGCCAGCATGCAGCGCGAATTGCAGAGAACTTTGAAACAGCAGAAGAGCCTTGCCGAGCTCGGCCTTGCCGTTTCCAAGATCAACCACGACATGCGCAACATCCTCTCTTCCGCGCAGCTCATTTCCGACCGCCTGGCCGCTGTCGACGATCCGGTGGTCAAGCGCTTCGCACCGACATTGCTCAGGGCCATCGATCGCGCCGTCGGCTACACGCGCGAGGTTCTCTCCTACGGGCGCACCACGGAGGCGGAGCCCCATCGCCGCTTCGTGTCGCTCCGGCCGCTTGTCGAGGACGTGGCCGAACTGCTTTCCGTCGACCGGCAGGACGGCATCGATTTCCAGATACAGGTGCGAGAAGACATCGAGGTGGATGCGGATAGCGAGCAGCTCTTTCGCGTCGTCCACAATATCTGCCGCAATGCCGTCGAGGCGCTTGCAAACTACACGCCCGAGAACGGTTCCGAGAGACGGATCTCCGTTTCGGCGGTGCGGACCGGCAGCGTTGTTACGATTTCGATCGAGGACACCGGTCCTGGCATGCCGGCCAAAGCGCGCGAAAATCTCTTCGCCGCCTTCCGGGGCTCGGCCCGATCGGGCGGCACGGGCCTGGGTCTCGCAATCGCACGCGAACTGGTGCTCGCCCATGGCGGAACCATCGCCCTCGTCGAAAAGCCCACCCCCGGCACGCTGTTTCGCATAGAACTGCCGGACCGCCCGGTACGGCTCGATGCCTTCCGCGCCAAGGGACGGTCCTGATGAGGTTCTCGTCCGCACCGGAGGAGACGCAGGGATACCGTCGCAAAAACAGAATTTTTGGCTAAAGGCGCTTGCAATCGCCGAAAGGACCCTTTAGAGGATCGCCACGCAAGCGGTTCACCGCTTAGGCACGCACCCGTAGCTCAGCTGGATAGAGCACCAGACTACGAATCTGGGGGTCAGGAGTTCGAATCTCTTCGGGTGCGCCATTTTCTTTTTTTCCCTGCGAACATGCAAAAGCTTAAGAGCATCTTTGGCTCTTAGGGGTTCGGACCGGCCATTGCGGCACAGGTAATTGCTCCTTGAGCGCCGATTGCCTCGCGCCATCGGTGAGTTCCGGCCAAATCGGGCCGGGCCATTTCCAATCAGGGGTTATAGAGCGCCTTTCTCTATGATTCGGATTAGCCCGCGGCCAGCGCGAGAGAGCGAGTTTTTCCGACCGCTCACGCAAACCGGCCCGTTCTTGGGCGTCCCATCTACTTATTTGCACATAACCTTCTATTCGATCACTTCTATGCGTTCAACCTTTGGGTGAATCATGCGTCCGAGCGCCTGTTGTCGTGGTGCCAGGTTCCACACTTGGGCGAGAGCGAAGCAGAACGGCTGCTCTTCTCGGGCTTGGGTACCGAACAGGACTTATTCCCGAGCGACGGTGAGCGCTGGAGAGAGCAGGATCATTCTTGAAGGAGGTTATCTTGGTAGTAGCGACTTGCACACGTTCTGTTGATCGCAGGCGAGATCGAGGTGTCTCTTCAAGCTGGTTTCGGCTTGCGCTGGGGAGACGACGGCTGATTGGGCCGGGTACGGCCGTCTTGCTGGCAGCTGCCGTGGTGACAGGTTCCGCGCCGGCAGTCTCGGCCGCCACGCTGACCTCGATCTTCGCGACCGAGGCCAACAGAACCGGCGAAAACGGCGCGACCGCCAACTCTGCATGTGATTCGGAGCTGAGATTTTGCTCCACTGCGATCGGCACTGGTGCCGACGCAAGCGGTGTCGCTTCAACCGCGCTTGCTTCCGAGGCCGTGGCATCCGGAACGAAAGCAATTGCGATCGGCGGACGCTCGTCAGCGTCCGGGGAGAACAGCATTGCTCTAGGCACGTCTGCGCAAGCCGCGGGAAGTCAGGCCACCGCCGTCGGTCTGCAATCGAATGCCGGTGGCGGCAATTCGATCGCCTTGGGCTTTGGGGCGCAGACGAGGGCCGGGGATGCAACGGATCCGGACGGCGCGACCTCAGCCGTAGCGATCGGATCCGGCGCGCAGGCCAATGGCGAACAATCCCTGAGCTTCGGCTCATTAGCCGAGGCGACCGGTGAAGGAAGCGTCGCCATCGGTCCGCTCAGCAAAGTGTCGGCCAAAAATGGCGTCGGCATCGGTAACGATAACAAGGTTTCAGGCATCGACAGTGTCGGTATCGGTACCGGCAATTCGGTGACAGGTGAAAAAAGCGTCGGCATCGGATACGCCAATACCGTCTCGGGCGATAGCAGTGGTGCAATAGGCGACCCGACCACCATTACGGGCACCGGTTCCTATTCTCTCGGCAACGACAACACCATCGACGCCGACAACGCCGGCACGTTCGGCAACGACAACAAACTGGCGAATACGGCCGATGGCAGCCGCATCGTAGGCAACGGCAACGACATAGATGTCGGGGACGCTTTCGTGCTCGGCAATACGGCCGACGTCACGGTCGAGGGCGGCGTCGCGCTCGGTACCAGCTCTGTTTCCGACACCGGCGCGGTGGACGGCTACGTGCCGTTTGGTGCATCGGAAGCGGACAGAAACGCAATCGCCGAAACGAAAAGCACGAGCGGCGCCGTGGCAGTGGGCAATGATGCCCCCGGTGCCGAAATCTATCGCCAGATCACGGGGCTTGCCGCCGGTACGGCGGATTCCGATGCCGTCAATGTCTCACAGCTCAAGGCCCTCGAAGGCGGCGTGAAAAATGCCGTATCCTATGACACCGACGCCGCCGGCCAGAAGCTCAACACGATCACCTTGAAGGGTGGCGACCCCAACCAGCCGGTTCTCGTGGCCAATGTCGCCAAAGGCGTAAAGGACACCGATGCCGCCAATGTCGGTCAGGTCAAGGAAGGGATCGCCGAAACCAAGCACTACACGGACGAAAAGACCAATTGGGCGATAGATCAGTCGGCCAGCTATACGGATACCGTCACGGACACCAAGGTCCGCGCGGCGAACCACTACACGGATCAGAAATTCTCGCAGCTGTCGGGCGAGCTCGGGGAAGTTCGCGGGGAAGCCCGCCAGGCCGCCGCAATCGGCCTCGCGGCATCCTCCCTGCGTTTCGACGACCGGCCTGGCAAGCTAAGCGTAGCGCTTGGAGGCGGGTTCTGGAGGAGCGAAGCAGCACTCGCATTCGGCGCCGGCTACACGAGTGAGAACGGCCGCATGCGGGCAAATCTCACCGGAACGGCGGCCGGGGGGCACGTCGGCGTTGGCGCGGGGCTCAGCATCACTTTGAACTGAGATGTCCAGGCAACTCGCCACCGTGCTTCCCGTCGCGGCTTGCATGGTCCTGTCCGGCGGCGCTCCCGCCGTCGGGCAGGGTGCGACGCCGGAACCCCGCTACTGGATCAAGCCGTCCGAGGTCGCGATTCCGCCCGACGTGCCGATCGGCATGTATCGCCGCCTCATCCGTCCTTTCGAGAACTGGACTCTGATTTGTGACGAGAATCTCAAGTCCAAACAGAGAATCTGCAACGTGTCTCAACTCGTCGTCGATAAGGCCGGCAACACTGTTTTCAGCTGGTCGCTGGCCGCAACCGCACAAGGCAAGCCGGTGATGATCCTGCGCGTCCCCCCCGCGGCGGGAAAAGGTTCGATCATCCGTCTGTCTTTCTCCGACCGAAAGGAGCCGGTCGAGGTGCGGGTGGAGAGCTGTGACTCCGTTGTATGCCTGGGAACGGTACCGGTAGGCCCGATCCTTCGCTCCCATATCGCTCGGCAGTCGACGGTCCGCCTGTCCTATGGCGCCGATCAGGGGGACGTCAGTTTCAATCTGCCCTTCCAAGGGCTGCCTCAGGCATTGGAGGCGATAGAGTAGAAATGCAGACGACATGAACAAGATCGACGGAAATGATCAGTCTTCTGCCGGCAGCTTGCGCGATGGCGCCCCTGCCGAAACGGCCGATCCGCGCCCGGCTTCCCGGGAGCACATCTGGCGGAGGCTCTTCTATGGCGCTGCCGGCGTTCTCGTTCTCGGCAGCGCCGCGGCGGCCGTGATGTATTATCAAGGTGTGATCGGCTTGAGCGCTTCGTCCGGCGGGTCGGGTCAGGCCGCGGAAACGAAGGACAGGCTATCGACGAGCGTTTTTGCCCGCCATATGCACCAGGCGGGGATGAAGAAGTGTACGACAGTGTTTCCGCTCCTCGGCGACCTGCTGGTCGCCGGATCCCGCCACAGCGCGCGCACCTACTGGAACGCGGAAGAAGCGGATGCGCACATGGTGCAGACACTTGTCGGCCTTGATTACAGGACACCCGGTTATCAGGGTTCGGCAGGCGGCCTGATATTCGCAGCTCCCCTGCCGAATGGCGGCTGCGAGGGGGCCATGGTTCGCATCGCGCCTTTTGCGAAGTCCTGCAAGGACATGGTATCCCTCCTGCCGAAGGGCAGCGCGCCTGCCGATAATCTCTCGGGCGTTCAGACCTACGCTCTCGGTAATGGCCAGGGACAGGCGATGCTCATTCCCGTAGGCGATGCACATTGCATCGCCGTCTCGACGACAGCGCTTGCGCAATGATTTGCGAGATCGACGGCACCACCAAATCACGACGGATGGCTGAACCGGGCTACCTGCGCGTCCTTGGTCAGGTTGCGGAAATTCGGGCCACTCATATGCACGAGCGTCCTGTGGTCGCCTCCTTCGAAATAGACGTCGCTCGCCCGGTCTAGGCTTTCATCGAGAATAACGGCAACGCCGTAGGCCGATCCGATGGGCGGAACGGCGCCCGTCTCGCAATCGCTGAACAGCTCGCTGACCTCTTCCTCGGAGGCGAGGCCCAGCCGGCGGTTCATGACCTCCTGCAGCGTGGACAGCTCGACCCGGTGCGAGGCCGGCACGACGGCAAGCACATAGCCCGTCTCGTGGTGAACGACCACGGATTTGGCGAGTCTGTTGCCCGGTACATGGGCCGCTTCGGCAGTCTGACTGGTGGTCGCGGTGCGGTGATGAGCGAGCGTGTCGTAGTCGATGCCCTCGCTGTCGATATAGTCCTGAAGTTTCCTGGCTATCGTCATCGCAGGCCCCCTTTTCTTCGTGGTGGCGCGGAAACCAGCATTTTCCTCTCATCATTCGCGGAGTCAACGAGGAAAGGAACGTCCCGACGGCGCGTGTGTTTTGTAAATGTGGCGTTCACGGTCTTGTGCTTGGCAGGTGCCTGAAATGCGCTGGCCGGAAACCCATATGAATTGAGTGCAGATCGCCGCCCGTAAGGAGGGACGCGATGTATCGCTATATGATGAAGGAACTGATGCTCATCATCGCCGGCCTGACGGTCTGTGCGGTGCTCTTCCTGCTTGTGCTCTCCCAGGGAGCGGCCGCGTCTCTTTGAGTGTGCGGATCAGCTTCGGCCGAGAATTTCGAGTGTCTTCGGGTCCCGAACGCCGTTGAAGTAGAAGTCCAGCGCGCGGGCGAATGCATCGGCCTCAGGCGCTGCGGCTTCGAAGAGCGTCATCGACGATCGGAATTTGAAGTCGTCCGGCCGGCCGAAAATCTCCAGAGCGCTACGCCCTCTGACGCCGTTTACCGCTTCGGTGCATTCGAGGATGCGACGGCCGAGGAGAGGGTGCCCGAAATAGGCCCGCGCCTCGGGAAGACCCGGCAGGGCATAATATATCGCCGTCGGCGAGCGACCGAGGCCGGCGATTTGCGGAAAGATGAACCACATCCAGTGCGTATGCTTGGCTCCGGCGCGAAGCTCCGCCAGTGCGGCCGGATAACTGCCTTCCTGCGCCGCGGTAAAGCGTTCGAGATCGAAAGCCGCGCCTGCCATGAATGAGGGATTCTCCGCCCGTGCTCGTTCCAGTGCTGCGGAGCATAGACCTTCGATCACGATGTTTTTAGGTCGTCTCGACCTAACACATGAACGTGCTCGATTTCAAAAAATTTCCATCGATCAGGCGCGACGGGCGACCGCATCCGGTGCGCGCCTGTGCTTGCCGCAGACGAAAGGCTCGGGTCAGTCGCAGAGCTTCAGGAGCGCCTTGCCGCGGCTGAGGTCGCTTACGAGAGCGCTCACTTCGTCCACAGCATTCTGCGGTATCTCGACCGAAAGCACCGAACCCGTGTCGGTGAAGGTCTCTGCGGCAGTCGTCACCCCGCGCGCCGCAAGCCGCGCCCTGATCAGCGCGAGATCGGCGAAGTCGCAGGCAATCTCGGCGCGCTGTCGTTCCACGAGTTCAATCTTCTCCGCGGCCCGCAGGCAAAGCGCCGCAGTGCCGCCATAGGCACGAACCAGTCCGCCGCTGCCAAGCAGGATGCCCCCGAACCAGCGCGTGACGACGACGGCCACCCGGTCCAGCGACTGGCCGTCTATCGCCGAAAGGATCGGCTTGCCCGCCGTGCCGCCCGGTTCGCCGTCGTCACTGAAGCGATAGTTCTGGCCGACCCGCCAGGCCCAGCAATTGTGATTGGCCGCAGGGTCGGCGTGGGCGGCAAGGAAAGCTTTGGCGGATTGCTCGTCCTCAACCGGCCCGGCGATCGCCAGGAAGCGGCTCTTCCTGATTTCCTGTGTCGAGGACTCGATGCGTTGAAGGGTGAACATCCGCTTTTTTCCGTTTGCGATCCGATAGCGGATTTGCAGCCGAGAGGCCAAGAACGATGTTCCCGGCCGGCCCTCACCCGATCGCCATAAGACTCGCATTGCCCCCGGCTGCTGCCGTGTTGATCGAGGCGGAGACCTCTTCCACGAGCCAGTTCAGGCAATAGGCGTCGGGGTTGCGGGCGATCTCTTCACTCGATGCTGCCTGGACGAGCAGCAGCGGCCCCGGCAGTGCGGCGATCGCTTTATTGACCGCGCGGATTCGCTCGCCATCGCCTTCGACGAGGGCGCCGGCGAACGGACCGTCGGCAGCCCAATCCTTGGACCAGGAGACACGCAGGCCGACGGTTTGCGGCAGGTCTTTCAGCGAAGGCTGCAGGCCGGAGGCAGCATCGATCACCACGCTGTTGCCGGTTGCAAGGGCGGCGGCAAGCTGGTGATAGAGCCCACTCGCCGTTGCCGGCACGAGGAGGATGCGGCCGCGCGCATGGAGGGTATAGAGATTGCGTTCGCCGACCGGGCCGGGCAATTCGAGATCAAGGCCGAGAGCCGAGCTGCTCCCGGCATTGCGGGCCGCTTCGGCCTCCGCGCATGCGCCTTTGCCATCCAGCCATTTCGTGAAGTCGAGAAGGACCGGGTCCGTGTGCACCGAGCTGTGCTGCGGCGGGACCGGTGCGGTGGCGACAAGGCGGCCGAGATAAAGCGGACCGCCCGCCTTCGGCCCGGTGCCGGAAAGACCGCGGCCGCCGAAGGGCTGCACGCCCACGACCGCGCCGATGATGTTTCGGTTGATGTAGAGGTTGCCTGCCTTGATGCGGCTTGTCACATGCGCGATCGTCTCGTCCAGGCGGGTGTGCAGGCCGAAGGTGAGGCCATAGCCGGTCGCGTTGATGTCGTCCACCAGCCGGTCGAGACCATCGCGCCGGTAGCGAATGACGTGCAGCACCGGTCCGAAGACCTCGCGTTCGAGATCGGAAAGTTTTTCGAGTTCGATGATCGTCGGAGGGACGAAGGTGCCCTGGTCCGTCTCCGAGGCAAGTCCGATCTGCTCGACCTTGCGGCCGAGCTCGCGCATCCGTGCGATATGCTTTTCTATATTCTCCTTCGCCTCTGACGTGATGACGGGTCCGACGTCCACGGAAAGGCGATCGGTGCGGCCGATCTGCAGTTCGTGCAGCGCTCCCTTCAGCATGGTCAGGATGCGCTCGGCCACGTCTTCCTGCAGGCACAGCACGCGCAACGCCGAGCAGCGCTGGCCGGCGCTGTCGAAGGCGGAGGCGATCACGTCGCCGACCACCTGCTCGGCCAGCGCCGAGGAGTCGACGATCATGGCGTTCTGGCCCCCCGTTTCGGCGATCAGCGGAATCGGCCGGCCGGCTAGCGAGAGGCGGTCGGCAAGCTGCGCCTGAATCAGCCGCGCGACTTCCGTCGATCCGGTAAACATCACGCCTGCGGTTTCGGGCGCGGCAACCAGAGCAGCGCCGATGCGGCCGTCGCCCGGAAGAAGCTGCAGCGCCCTCGCCGGAATACCCGCTTCCTGAAGGATACGGACGCCCTCGGCGGCGATCAGGGGCGTTTCTTCCGCGGGTTTCGCGAGCACCGGATTGCCGGCGACCAGTGCCGCGGCAATCTGGCCGGTGAAGATCGCCAGCGGGAAGTTCCATGGACTGATGCAGACGACGGGACCGAGAGGCCTGTGGCCGGGACCGAGGGTACGACGCGTCTGTTCGGCATAGTAGCGGAGGAAGTCGATCGCTTCGCGCACCTCGGCAATGGCGTTCAGCGCCGACTTGCCCGCTTCCCGGATAATCAGTCCGAGGAGCGTCGGCATGCGTGCCTGCATGAGGCCGGCGGCGCGGTCCAGGCAGGCGGCGCGCTCGGAGGGTGAGACCGCCGCCCAATCCGCCGCCGCTTCGGCGGCCAGACGCGCGGCGCGCCTTGCGTCCTCTTCCGAGGTTTCCGTCACCGAACCGACGACGTCGCGATGATCGCCGGGGTTCAGAACAGGCAGTGTCTCGCCGGCAACAGGTCCGGTTGCGAGCCGCGGAACGCAAGTCCAGCCATTTGCGGCGCTTGCCTTCAGCGCATCCGTGAGGGACGCAAGCGTTTCCTCGTTGGAAAGATCGAGCCCGGCGGAGTTGGTCCGGGAATCGCCGAAGAGTTCGGCGGGCAGGGCGATCTTGTCGTGCCTGGCCCCGACGACCGGCATGCCACGAACGATTTCGACGGGATCGGCGATCAGCTCGTCGATCGAGACCTTCGGGTCGTTGATGCGATGCACGAAGGAAGAGTTCGCGCCGTTTTCGAGCAGGCGGCGGACCAGATAGGCAAGCAGTGTTTCGTGCGTGCCGACCGGAGCATAGATACGGCAGGGACGATCGAGATTTCCGAGGCCGACGACCTCTTCGTAAAGCGGCTCGCCCATGCCGTGCAGGCACTGAAACTCGTATTTGCCCACCTGAAAATCCTTGCCGGCCATGTGGTAGATGGCAGCGAGCGTCTGGGCATTGTGAGTCGCGAATTGCGGGAAAATCACGTCTGTCGCGGCAAGCAGCTTGGCTGCGCAGGCGAGATAGGAGACGTCGGTATGGATCTTTCGCGTGAAGACCGGAAAATCCTCGAGCCCATCGAGCTGCGCGCGTTTGATTTCGGCATCCCAATAGGCACCCTTTACGAGCCGGACCATGATCCGCCGGCCGGAGCGGCGGGCCAGATCGATGACGAAGTCCAGCACGAAGGGGCAGCGCTTGCCATAGGCCTGCACGACGAAGCCCATGCCGTTCCAGCCGGAGAGCTCGGCGTCGAGGCAGAGCTCCTCAAGGAGATCGAGCGAGAGTTCCAGCCGGTCCGCTTCCTCGGCGTCGATGTTGAGGCCGATATCGTATTTCCTGGCGAGCAGGGCGAGCGCCTTCACCTTGGGCAGCAATTCGCCCATGACCCGCACCGCCTGAGCACGGGTGTAGCGGGGATGCAGCGCCGAGAGCTTGATCGAGATGCCGGGGCCCTCATAGATGCCCCGTCCGGCGGAAGCCTTGCCGATGGCGTGAATGGCACTCTCATAATCCCTGTAATAACGCTCGGCATCGGCGGCGGTGGTCGCCGCCTCGCCGAGCATGTCGTAGGAGTAGCGGAAGCCCTTGCCTTCGAGCTCCTTCGAACGCTTCAGCGCCTCCTCGATCGTCTCGCCGGTGACGAACTGTTCGCCCATCATCCGCATGGCCATGTCGACGCCGCGCCGGATCACGGGCTCGCCGCAGCGCGAGATGAGCCTTGTCAATGCCGCCGAGAGGCTGCGGTCGTTGACCGTGGAGGTCAGCTTTCCGGTGACCACAAGCCCCCAGGTCGCCGCATTGACGAAGAGCGAGCGGCTGCCGCCGAGATGCGATTTCCAGTTCCCATCGGCAATCTTGTCGCGGATGAGCGCGTCACGGGTCGCGGTATCGGGAATGCGCAGCAGCGCTTCCGCAAGGCACATGAGCGCCACGCCTTCCTGGCTCGAAAGTGAATATTCCTGCACGAGCCCTTCGACGCCGGAGCCGCTGTGCTTGCCGCGAAGCGCCTCGATCAGCTTGCGCGCGGTCCTCGATGCGGCTTCCCGTGTTTCCTTCGATTGCGTCGCCGCCTCGACGAGCGGAGGCAGGCATTCCGTTTCCGGGCGGCGGTATGCGGCCGTAATCGCCTGGCGCAGCGTGCTTTGCGGCTGGACCGGCGGTGCGAAGTCGGCGAACGGTGCGGGTGCAGCATCGATAGCGGGTTTCTGAAGCGGGCTCTGGCTCATTGATGCTGTCCTCCACGGAACGGTAGCGGGCGCTCCGACGCCCTGATGTCGTGGCAGAAAATACGCGTGCTGCCACCGAACATCCATCCGGCAAATCAGCCATCGCGCCGAATCTCTCTCTATCGGTCTACGAAAAAAGAGAGACTTATACGGAGGGCGGGCGAATGGCCCGGACGATCATAGGCCAGCCGCCACTCCAAAGAATTGCTCCCGCGCCATCAGGCACTCGTCGTCGCCTGGCATGCAGGTGCGACAGACGATGGGGCGCATCTCGTACACCTTGCAGCCTACGGAGCGGCCGAGCTTGCCCTCGAGCGCCGTGCAGCGATCGTTCTCGCAGCGCATGCCGCCGAGATCCGCGGCCACATAGGCTGCCGGAATGCGTTCGAGCTCTTCCTCCGTCTCCAGCGAGAAACGAGGCCAGTCGGCCGAATAAGCGCAGCAGGCGCCGCAACTCTGGCAGTCGAAATCCGGATTGGCGGCAACAGCATGGTTCATGGCGCAAGCCTATCACGAAGCGGGTGGCGGCGGGAATGCCTCAGCTTGCGCCGGCGGATCACGTGCCCATCGCGTCGCGCCGCGCTATCTCGTAGTCTTCCGTGTGTACGAGCACGCCGTCCGGGGTCACCAGCGCGATCCCGTAGGCTGCCGGTTCGTCAACCGAAAGGGACGCATCCGCCGTGGCGAAGGGCATCGGCTGCTGATGTACCGGGCTTTTGAAAATCGAGAAGGGGATGCCTCGACTTGAGCCGCTGATGGTGCGGTGAACGTGGCCGGCGAAGATATGGCGAACATTGCCATGCCGCTTCACCAGGGCATAGAATTCGTCTTCATTGACGAGGCGGATCATATCCATGCCGGCAAATCCGCTGGCATGCGGCGGGTGGTGCATAAAGATGAGCGCCGGCCGGTCGCCGGCCTCGCCGAGCTGCCGGTCGAGCCAGGCGAGTCGCGTTTGGCAGAGATGGCCGGCATGGCTCACGGGATAGTCGTAGGGCGGCGCAAACAAGGTGTCGAGGAGAATGGCGCGGCAATCGGGGAAATCGATCGCCTGCTGGACGAAGCCGTTGGCGTCCGTCACCGCTTCGGCGAAGACGTCCAGAAACAGCTCGCGCCTGTCGTGATTGCCGATCATGAGTGCTGCCGGAGGCATCAACTCGCGGAGAAGCGCCTGCAGCCGCTCATAGGATTCGCGATCCGCCGCATGCGCGAGATCGCCGGCAAAAATTACCAGGTCCGCATCCGCATGAAAGCGATTGACATGGGCAATGCCGTTGGCAAGCCGCCGGTGGGGGTCGAGTCCGATGATGGTCCCGCCTTCGGGAACCATGTGCAGGTCGGAGAAAATGATAAGTTTCGTCATATGCGTCCCGCGTGATGTCTCTCGCGCCACGCTCCTGCGCCTGCTCATGGGCGTCAAGCGGAATCTTCGGGCTGGTCTTGGGCATATCGGGCGGCGCGGGCGCCTTTCGTCACCGCGACGGGTCGGCGCTTACCTGAGCAAAGCGCCGGGCAGCCATTACATCACCTGAGGACGTGTCGGCAGTATCGCGGAGGGCGACGGCGAGGCTGCGGGCGGCGAGTGCATTTCCCTGTCCCGCGGCGCGCTGATAATAGCGACGCGCGGACTCCAGATCGCCGCGTCCGGCGAGCAGATCGGCATAGCTGACCATCGCCGAAGCGTGGCCGTTCTGCGCGGCCTGTTCGAGAATTTGGGCCGACTGCAGCTTCTGGCCAGCCCTGTCGAGAACACGTGCCAGCTGGAACTGCGTTCGGCCACCGCCATTTTGATTGTAGGCTTCCCGGCAGGCCGAAAGCGCGACGCCGATCCGGATGTCTTTCGTAGCGACGGCCGGAAAATTCCGGTTGCGTTCGACGTCCGATTCGCTGCCCGCCTCCCGGTCGCATTGCTCGGCGGCAGTGAGATCGCCTGCGCGCGCCGTGGAAGACGCCATCGCGGCAAGAGCAAGGAGCAGGATGGCCGCGAGCGGATAGCCCAAGCCAATCCGAAGGCTCGATTTAACGTGCTTGTTCATGGTGCCCTCCCTCTACCCGACACCACCCTAGGGCCGTCCCAACCCGGCAGCTGTTCCGAGGGAAACAGCGATGATGGAGCTGAACCGGTGATTGAACCCCAAGATGCATCTTGAATCGGGCACGCCTCGGTCTATCCTCGCAATGAGCCGGTGGCCGAACAGGGAGCGCTGCGAAATGCAGGGGAGAAGCCGATGCGGCAGTTCGAGATGAGGAGACGGAATTTTCTTGGCGGCCTGCTGCTTGCCACCGCATTTGGCGGTCGCTCGATGGCAGCCGCTCCCGTCGTCGGCAAGGCCGCGAAAATCCGCGGTAATGTCCGCCGCCGGCAGGGCGGGGACGAAGAACGGCTGGCGATCGGCGGCGCGGTTCTCGACAGGGACTACGTCCTGACGAGCACCAACAGCTTCGCCGATCTCGCGCTGAGCGAGACGCGCCTTCTGCTGGGTCCGCAAACCGAACTCCTGATCGACAGCTACATCGCCGGCCAGGGCGGAACCCTGGAACTCGGCCTGGGCCGGATGGTGTTCGACCGGCCCGAGGGCTTGCCGAAGGTGGACATGGCAGTGCGCACCGCCTTCGGCATGATCGGCGTTCGCGGAACGAAGTTCTTCTGCGGCCCGAGCCGCGCGGCTTTCGCGGTCTTCGTGGAACGTGGCGTCGTCTCGGTCCGGGGCGGCGGCGTTACACGGACCGTCGCAGCAGGCGAGGGCGTCGATTTCAGCAGCCCCGGCGCCGCTCCAAGCGAACCGATCCGCTGGGGGCAGGCAAGAATACGCCAAGCCTATGCGAGTGTCGGGTTGAGGTAGGGGCGACAGCTGGCATCCCGCGATGCGGTTGCTGTAGATGTGTGCCTGTCATTCCGCTCGAAGGTGCTTATTCAGTCCGTCACCCGCTACCGTGAAAAGCTCGATCGGCCCGAAGCCCCTGATGTCATGCCGCCCAAGCGCCGTTAGCGCCGCTTTCGACTGCGCGGCCGCTGCCGGGCCGATGCAGATGCCGGTGCCGAGGAACTTGTTCGCCTCCTGAAGGCGCGCAGCGAGATTCACCGCATCGCCGTGGGCGGTATAGTCGAGCTTCCCGCCGGCGCCCACTTCTCCCAGCACCGCCGCGCCCGTCTCGATGCCGATGCGGGTCCTGCCGAAGCCCTGTTCGGCGAATTGCGGGCGGCAGCGCATTTCCTCGGTAAGAAGATGGATCGCCATGGCGCAGTCGATCGCCTGGTCTACATGGCCGGGCAGGTCCTCAGGAGCGTTGAAGAGAGCATGGACGGCATCGCCGACGACCTTGTCGACCATGCCACCATATCCGGAGACGAGCGCGTTCACCTCGGCGAAATAGATGTCGAGCAGGGCGACAAGTTCGCGGGGACCAAGCTTTTGCGAAAGCGTCGAGAAACCCTCGATATCGGTGAAGAGCGCCGTTACCGGACGTTCCTCACCGGCCAGGCGTTCGCCATCGGGCCCGTCTATGTAGCGCGCCACCACGGACTGCGGCAGGTATTGCGAGAATTTCCGCCGGGCGGCCGCCTCGGCGCGAAGCGTGCGCGCGAGCTGTAATGCGCTGGTGACGACGAGGACCGCGATCAGTGCCAAGGATGTGCCGACCGCGTCGAAGAGCCAACCGGTGGAGGCATAGATCGCACCGGAGAAGGTGATGAAGGCGAGCACCGCCGCGGCCCCCAGTATAAGGGACGATTGCGGGCGGAGCCTGGTTGCCGCATAGGCGGCAGCGACTCCCGCGGCCAAACTGAAGACAGCTTCGATAAGCGGCAGGTGGCTGCCGCGGTAGGGCACGAAGCCGGTCATGATCGCATTGGCGACATCGGCGTGGATCTGAACAGATGGCTGGAGCGGCATGGATGCGGTGGGCCGCAGGCCACCGAGGCTCGGCATGCTGCTGCCTATCAACACTACCCTTCCTTTCAGATGACTTTCGTCGACGCGTCCGTCAAGAACGTCGGCGGCCGAGATCGTGCGCGCGGCGATCGCCTCTTCAGAACTTGCTGCGAAGCGCAGGTTGCCGCTCTCGTCGAGGGGGATGATCGCGTGATCGAGTCTCAACCAGGCGGGCTCTCCGCCGAGAACAGGCGTGCTGCTGCCGGCGGCAAGCCGGCCCGCTTCGATACCAAGGGACGGGTAGGCATCATTGCCCAGGATGGCGAAGGCCTGCACGCGCCGGACTCGCGCATCCTCGTCGCCGACGAGAAAAGCCGCAGTCGCGGCCTCGGATCGGTCCATGAAGCCGGGGCAGGAGGTCTCCGCCCCTTCAATGAACCATTGCGCTGGGACGGCCAGCTGGCGCCTGCGGGCCAGGGGCGGGACGGGGCGCGGCCGTTCGATAACGCGGTCGGCCGCCAGGAAGCCGAGGGCTGCGGGCACCTTGCCGATTGCCGCAGCAAGCGCGGCGTTGGCGGATGAAGCCGGATCGCAGGCGGAACTGAAGACGAAATCAACGGCAAGCATTTTCGGCGCGGCCGCGGCCAGGCGCGAAATGAGGTCGGCGGTTGCGGCCCTGTTCCAACTGCCGCCATTCGCTTCGTAGGCCTCGCGATCGACGTCGACGACGATGATGTCCGGCGACCTTGGCGGAGGGACCCATTGGGTCAGATTGTCGAAGAAAAGTTCACGCTGGGTGCCGAGGATGGTTGCAGCATAGAAAAGCAGCGCCGCCGCGGCGAGGCTGGCAAAGACCCCGCCCCAGAGCGGGGTGACGCGGTAAAGCAGCCTGGGTTCTATGCGCAGCCGCCCTAGAACGCGTCGCATTCGGCCGTCCTCTTGGGATGCGCTTCAGGTCCTCGTTTTGCCGAATGTCGCCGTCCCAAAACCGCCGCGCTTTTTTGGGCGACATGCATCAGTCCTCTTCCGGGTCGGCTATGCTGAGCAGACGCCCGACATTGCAGCAGATGATGCCGTCCGCGCGCTTGATCGCGCCGCTCTCTTCCAGTGAAAGGATGGCCCGGTTCACCTTTGGGCGGCTTGCTCCAAGGATCGAGGCGATATCCGTCTGGCTGAGCGTCAGACGGAGATTGGCGCTTTCGGGCAGTTCGCTGCCGTGGATCTGGCGGAGCGTTGCCAGGAAGAAGCGGGCGACGCGGGCATTCAGGTCGTAGAGCGCGATGGTTTCCAGCCTGTCCGTCGTATCGCGCAATTGCGCGCAGAGGAAGCGGATGACCGCCTCTGCGGTTTTCGGCCTGTGGGTGATGAACGCGAGGAAATCCTTCCGGCCGATCACGTAGCCGTCGGCGGCGGTGACGGCGGTCGCATCCGCCGATCGCGGCTGACCGTCAAGCAGCGCCATTTCGCCGAAGAGCGCTCCGCCCTCGTGCTGTCGCAACAGGAGTTCGCGGCCTTGCGGCGTGAACAGCGAAAGCTTGATGCGTCCGGAAACCAGCACGATCATATAATCGCCCTGGTCGCCGCGTTGGAAGATGACCGTCCCCGCGGACCATTTCCGGTAGCTGGCGATGCCGGCGAGCTCGCACAGGGCTTCGTTATCGAACTCTTCGAAAATAGGGAAGGACCGCCAGAAAGCGGAACTCCGGATGACTTCGGCCATTGCTATTACCCCTGCGTTTCCCCTGATACGCGCTGGGGAGTTTTCACCCTGTCGGCCCATCTTGCAACAGAAAAGCGCCTTTAGGGCGCGGGCGAACCGGGTGCCGTAAAAATCCGGTTGACGACCAATCGATTCCGTTTCCAGATTGTGAACGATCTGTCGCCGCGCGGGCGGCTGGAGGATTTCGAAGAACGTGATATCGCTGCTGCCAACACGTTTCCCAACAGGAGCCTCGCGCATGTCTCAGAACGTCATCGTGCTCATCGGGCGCATTCTTCTCTCGATCATCTTTATCACTTCCGGCTTCGGAAAACTTACGGATCCGTCCGGAACGGCCGGTATGATCACCAATGCCGGCTGGCCCGCCGCCACGGCGCTTGCATATCTCGCCGGTCTCTTCGAGCTCGTCGCCGGCCTTGCGATCCTCGTCGGCTTTCAGACGCGCATCGCCTCTTATCTGCTCGCCGCTTTCTGCCTTGTGACGGCGTTTGTCTTTCACAGCGGCGCGATCAATGTCCCGGATTTCCCGCCGGCGGCAAACGGTCTCCTGACGCTCTTCAACCAGATCATGATGATGAAGAACGTCACCATTGCCGGCGCGTTCCTCGTGCTGGCGGGCTTCGGTCCGGGCTCGCTATCGCTCGACGCGCGTGCCGGAACGGCCGCCACGGCCTGACCGTCCAATCAACCGCGACAGAGGGGCCCGTCGGCACCGCCGGCCGGCCCCTTTGCGTTGGCTCCAGGATGCGAAGCCTTTCAGTCAGGGATAGATCACGCCCTTGCGCAGGATGACGTTGCCGTAGAGCCGGGGCTCGCTGGTCTGTACCACCGCATGCGCAGCCATGACGCGCGGATAGAAATCGGCGCCGAGCAATGGAACGACGGGCTGCGCCGGCTCGTATTTCCGGCAGCATGCGATGATGTCGCGATGCACCGGGTCAAGCGCGTCGCGGTGTTCTTTCACAGTCGCCCGAAAGATCGCCTCCGGCACGACATCGTCGATCGGCAGAACGCTCATTATGGCATCGAGCACGGGAATGAGGGCGTGCCCGTCCAGCCGGATAAGCCGGCGCGCGTGTTCCTGTCCTGGATAGTTTCCGTCGACGATGGCGATCTCGTCGCCGTGTCCCATCGCCCTCAATGTGGAGAGAAGCTCCGGACTTAGAACGGGGTTTATTCCTTTCAACAACGGCTCAAAGCTCCTTGAAGAGGACATTGGTGTCCAGCAGATAGCGGGAAAAGAGCGGCAGGCTGGCACCGCCGATCGCACGGGCGTGGCTGCCGACGGTGCCTTCCACGAGGTCCGGAAGCGTGACGCCCTGCAGGTCGAGCGTATTGAGGGCCTTGCGCGTTGCCGCAAGAAGGCGCACACGAACCCAAGGCGGGAAGCCGCCGTCGATCACGACCGCGGAAAAATCGACGATCGAGACGGCGGAAACGACGGCCTGCGCAAGCGCCGCGCCCGCATCCTGGATCCAGACCTCCAGCGGTTCGCCGAAATCGATCCAGTCGTCGGCGGAGTACCAGAGCGGCTGGGGGTCCATCCCGCGTTCTCGCAGGAGTTTTTCCAGCACGAAGACCGAGGCGATCTTCAGCAATTGCGTCGACTTGCCGTCCTTGCCTGCAACGGGCAGCGGGCCGACCGCACCGGCGGTTCCGGTTCGGCCGGAGAAAAGCGCGGAATTGATGACGACACCGCCGCCGATGAAGGAGCCTATGTAGAAATAGACAAAGTCCGGATAGCTGGCGCCGACGCCGAAGGCGAGTTCGGCACCGCAGGCGCTGGTCCCGTCATTCTGCAGAAAGACGGGATGTGAGATTCGCGAGGAGACCGCCGCCTGCAGATCGAAGTCGCGCCACCTGTCCATCTCGTTCCGCGGTGCGCCGACTTCCTCCGCCCAGTTCCACAACTCGAACGGCGTGGCGACGCCGACGCCGACGATGCGCCCGCGCTCGCCGGGGCCAAGCTCTCTCTCGAGCTTGTCGATGCCGTTGACGATGAAGTTGACGATATCCTCGGGTAGCGGATAGGTGTGGATCTGATGCAGGTGCAGCCGGATGGTGCCGAGGAAATCCATCAGCACCAGGTCGGCGCTACGCCGCCCGATCTTGACCCCGAACGAATAGACCGCATCCGGATTGAGCCGCATGGGGATGGATGGCTGACCGACGCGGCCGCGTACCGGGGCACCACGGACAAGCAGCCCGTCGGCTTCGAGCGATCGCATGATGACCGATACGGTCTGCGCCGAAAGGCCGGAGCGGCGCGCGATTTCGGCCTTGGAAAGACTGCCGTGACGGCGCACCAGCGACATGACGAGCCGTTCATTATAAGCGCGCACGCGCGTCTGGTTCGCCCCGCCGCTCGGGTCGATCACATCAGGCTGGTTCACCCCCGCATGAGGGCCTTCTGTCAAAGACATGCCGCCGCTTCCTCCCCGTCGGCGCCGTGAATCCGGATGGTATCCGAACAAAGCACCACGTGCAGAATGCCACAAAGAAATAATAATTCAATTTGATTTATTTATTGACAGGCCGGAAGTTTGATGTTTGATTGGCTCTTGGAAGCGTCGTCGGCAGCTGAGGAGAATGCTGCGGGCATGAAGTCGGCGCTCCGGCATTGTCATCCTTGGGAGGATCTAATGAAGAAGACTGTTCTTTCTGCCGCATTCGGCGCGCTTGCACTCGGCGTGGCCTTCGCATCGCCTTCGCAGGCGGCCGACGTGTCGGCCTGCCTCATCACCAAAACCGACGCCAATCCTTTCTTTGCGAAAATGAAGGAAGGCGCGACCGCCAAGGCCAAGGAACTGGGCGTGGCCCTGAAGTCCTATGCCGGTAAGATCGATGGAGATTCCGAGAGCCAGGTTGCCGCGATCGAGACATGCATCGCCGACGGTGCGAAAGGTATTCTGATCGCCGCCTCCGACACCCAGGGCATCGTGCCTCACGTCAAGAAGGCGCGGGACGCCGGTCTCCTGGTCATCGCACTCGATACGCCGCTCGAGCCGCTCGACTCCGCCGACGCGACCTTTGCAACGGACAACCTGCTCGCCGGCAAGCTGATCGGGCAATGGGCTGCCGCAACGCTCGGCGACGCCGCCAAGGACG
Source organism: Sinorhizobium medicae (assembly GCF_007827695.1). Lineage (GTDB taxonomy): Bacteria > Pseudomonadota > Alphaproteobacteria > Rhizobiales > Rhizobiaceae > Sinorhizobium > Sinorhizobium medicae. The sequence goes on from NZ_VITA01000005.1 coordinate 391,083, forward strand.
CCAAGGTGGCATTCCTCGACCTTACGCCGTCTCAGCCTTCCGTCGACGTGCTGCGCGACCAGGGCTTCATGATCGGCTTCGGCATCGACCCCAAGGACCCGAACAAGATCGGCGACGAGGATGATCCGCGCATCGTCGGCCATGACATCACCAACGGCAACGAAGAAGGCGGCCGGTCTGCAATGGAGAACCTCCTCCAGAAAGATCCGACCATCAATGTCGTCCACACGATCAACGAACCGGCGGCCGCCGGCGCCTACGAGGCGCTGAAGGCTCTCGGCCGCGAGCAGGACGTGCTGATCGTTTCCGTCGATGGCGGTTGCCCGGGGGTCAAGAACGTCGCCGAGGGTGCAATCGGAGCGACGTCGCAGCAATACCCGCTGATGATGGCGGCGCTCGGCATCGAGGCAATCAAGAAGTTCGCTGACACCGGCGAAAAGCCGGTGCCGACAGAGGGCAAGGATTTCGTGGACACGGGAGTCTCGCTCGTCACCGACAAGCCGGTTGATGGTCTGGAATCGATCGACACCAAGACCGGCCTGGAGAAGTGCTGGGGCTGACCGGCCCGTTCCGGATTGGATGCGAACGGCGGCTCGTCCGCCCTTCGCACAAGCGCCGAGTTCTTTGACAAGGCACGAAACCTGTGCAGTTTCATCAGGGCGGGGCAAGGGTGACGCGAAGCGCTTCTGCTCGCGTTCCGTTCTGATTTCGCGGGACCGGTCGCGGCGCAAGCCGGATCGACGAGAGCGTCCGAGGCGTGCCGTATGTATCGGCAACTGTGCATCCTGTAGCAATGCGCCCCTCTCTTGAGAGCGGGGTTCACGGGAGGAGTCTCCATGGGCGATTCAACCACAACCGCGCAACCATCCCAGGATTTCGAAAAGGTTCTGGTCGACAGTTCGACAGAAGTCGCGTCTTTCGATTCACACCATAAGACGCCACTGCAGCATCTTCAGCATTTCCTGCATTCAAACCCGGCCGCCGTACCGTTGATCGTGCTGATCCTGTCGGTGATCATTTTCGGCGTTCTTCTCGGTGGCAAATTCTTTTCCGCCTTCACCATGACGCTGATCCTGCAGCAGATGGCGATTGTCGGCATCGTCGGAGCGGCCCAGACGCTGGTGATTCTGACCGCGGGTATCGATCTTTCCGTCGGTGCGATCATGGTGCTGTCATCTGTCGTCATGGGGCAGTTCGCCTTCCGCTATGGCGTGCCGCCTGTGCTTTCCGTGCTCTGCGGCCTCGGTGTAGGAGCGCTCTGCGGCTACATAAACGGAACCCTCGTCGCACGCATGAAGCTGCCGCCCTTCATTGTGACGCTGGGCATGTGGCAGATCGTGCTCGCTTCGAATTTCCTCTATTCGGCCAATGAGACGATCCGGGCTCAGGCGATTGCCGCCGACGCTCCGATCCTGCAGTTCTTCGGCCAGAACTTCCGCATCGGCAATGCCGTCTTCACCTACGGTGTGGTCGCCATGGTGCTCCTCGTCGCTCTCCTCTGGTACGCGCTGAACCGCACGGCGTGGGGGCGCTATGTCTATGCCGTCGGCGACGATCCCGAGGCCGCCCAGCTGTCCGGTGTCAACGTCAAACGCATGCTCATCTCCATCTATACGCTCTCCGGTCTGATCTGCGCCCTTGCCGGTTGGGCTCTCATCGGCCGCATCGGCTCGGTGTCACCGACGGCCGGGCAGTTCGCGAATATCGAATCGATCACCGCGGTGGTGATCGGCGGCATCTCGCTCTTCGGCGGCCGCGGTTCCATAATGGGCATGCTCTTCGGCGCGCTGATCGTCGGCGTCTTCTCGCTGGGCTTGCGCCTCATGGGCACCGACCCGCAATGGACCTATCTCCTGATCGGCTTGCTGATCATCATCGCCGTCGCAATCGATCAGTGGATCAGAAAGGTAGCAGCCTGATGGCACAGGAACCCATTCTCACCGCCCGCGGCCTCGTTAAGCGCTATGGCCGCGTCACCGCCCTCGACCGCGCCGATTTCGACCTCTATCCCGGTGAAATCCTTGCGGTGATCGGCGACAACGGCGCCGGCAAGTCCTCAATGATCAAGGCGATCTCCGGTGCGATGACGCCCGACCAGGGGGAAATTCGCCTCGAAGGCAAGCGCGTCCACTTCCGCTCGCCGATGGAAGCGAGGAAAGCCGGCATCGAAACCGTGTACCAGAACCTCGCACTGTCTCCGGCGCTGTCGATCGCCGACAACATGTTTCTCGGCCGGGAAATCCGCAAGCCGGGGATCATGGGCAAGTGGTTCCGCTCATTGGACCGTGCGGCCATGGAGAAGCAGGCGCGGGAAAAGCTCACCGAACTCGGCCTGATGACGATCCAGAACATCAACCAGGCCGTCGAGACGCTCTCCGGCGGGCAGCGGCAGGGCGTCGCGGTCGCGCGGGCTGCCGCCTTCGGCTCCAAGGTCGTCATCATGGACGAGCCGACGGCGGCGCTCGGCGTCAAGGAAAGCCGGCGCGTGCTGGAACTGATCCTCGACGTGCGCGGCCGGGGCCTGCCGATCGTGCTGATCTCTCACAACATGCCGCATGTGTTCGAAGTCGCGGACCGCATCCACATCCATAGGCTCGGCCGCCGGCTCTGCATCATCAATCCGAAGGATTACACCATGTCGGATGCGGTGGCTTTCATGACCGGCGCGAAGGAGCCGCCGCGCGAGGCGATTGCGGCATGAGCATCAAATCCCTTGTGGATGAAATCCTGAAGCGGGCGGCTCAGTCCGGCCGCTTCATTGCCGCCATAGCCGGTCCGCCCGGCGCAGGTAAGTCCACGCTTTCGGAAGCGCTTGCCGGCGCAATCGCCGAGGCGGGGGGGAGCGCGGCGGTGTTGCCGATGGACGGCTTCCACATGGACAACGCCGTTCTCGTCGAGAAAGGGCTGCTCGCCCGCAAGGGGGCGCCAGAGACCTTCGACGTCCGATCCTTTCTCGCAACGCTCGCGGCCGTGCGCGCCGATGACGGGGAAGTTCTCGTCCCGGTCTTCGACCGCTCCCGGGAACTCGCGATCGCCTCTGCGCGGATCATCGCGCCTCAGACGCGCATCGTCCTTGTCGAGGGCAACTATCTGCTGCTCGACGAGGCGCCCTGGACCCGGCTCGACGGCGCGTTCGACTATACGATCTTCGTCGATCCCGGTCTGGAGGTGCTCGAACGGCGACTGCTGCAGCGCTGGTCCGATCACGGCTTTGACGACGAAGCGGCGCGCAGCAAGGCCTATGGCAACGATATACCAAATGCACGCCGGGTCGTCGAAAGGCGCAGACCAGCGGACACCGTGATCCGGGACTTCTAGAAGGGGCGCTAAAGGTCGCCCGGGCTCCGACCGCTGGCCGCCCTGGACCTTTCGAATCGCCATTGTCTTCGGCGGAGCAATGATGGTATCGAGGCTCGGTTTCACCACATGAGTTGCCGCCCATCGAGCGCACCGGTACATCCTGACACCGGCCGCGCGGAACGGGCGCGAGCATCGGGAGAATGCTGATATGCAACACCTCGTCATCCGCCGCCCGGACGATTGGCACCTTCACCTGCGCGACGGCGGCATGCTGCGCGGTGTCATCGCCGATACGAGCCGCCATTTCGCGCGCGCCATAATCATGCCCAATCTGGTGCCACCGGTGGTCACCTCCGCCGACGCGGCCACCTATCGCGAGCGTATCCTTGCCGCCATTCCCGCAGGGCACCGGTTCGAGCCCCTGATGACGCTTTATCTCACCGAGGGCACCGATCCCGATGATGTGGAAGAGGGCTTCAGGAGCGGCCTCGTCAAGGCCGTCAAGCTCTATCCGGCGGGCGCCACCACCAACTCGTCGAGCGGCGTGCGCGATATCGACAAGGCGATGCCAGTGCTCGAGCGCATGGCCGAGGTCGGCGTGCCGCTCTGCGTCCATGGTGAGGTGACGACGGCGGACGTAGACATTTTCGACCGCGAAGCTGTTTTCATCGAAACCGTTCTCGACCCGCTCCGCCGGCGATTGCCCGATCTCAGGATCACCATGGAGCATGTGACGACGAAGGACGGCGTCGACTACATCCGGGAACATGCGGTCAATCTTGCCGGGTCGATCACCACTCATCACCTGATCATCAATCGCAACGCCATCCTCGTCGGCGGTATCAAGCCGCATTACTACTGCCTGCCGGTGGCAAAACGCGAGATGCACCGGTTGGCGCTGCGCGAAGCGGCGATCTCTGGCGACGTACGCTTTTTCCTGGGAACGGACTCGGCTCCGCATGTCGATCCGCTCAAGGAATGCGCCTGCGGTTGTGCCGGGATCTACACATCCATCAATTCATTGAGCTGCCTTGCCCATGTCTTCGAGGAGGAGGGCGCGCTCGACCGGCTGGAAGCCTTCACCTCGCTGAACGGTCCCGCCTGGTACGGATTGCCGCCAAACGAAGAGACGATCACGCTACGCAAACAGGAAGAGCCGGTCGGCTATCCCGCCAAAATCGAGACTGAAGCCGGTCCGGTGACGGTTTTCGACCCGATGTTCCCGCTCTACTGGACGGTGATCGAAGCCTAAGGGTTTGTGTTGTCGCGTGACTCTCCCGAAAAGCGGTTGGCATATTTCGGGGTCACGCCAGGAAGGAGAATTCATGTTTTCGAACGCGTTCACGGAGAAGGCCGTGATGGCCGAACTGGTCGCCAAGATGCTCTGGGAGATCAAGGCGGTTCATTTTCGCGCCGATGAGCCCTACAAGCTCTCCTCCGGCATGGCGAGCCCGGTCTACATCGACTGCCGCAAGCTGATCTCCTATCCGCGCATCCGCTCCGCCGTCATGGATTTCGCAGCGGCGACGATCCTTCGCGAAGCCGGCTTCGAGCAGTTCGACGTGGTGGCCGGTGGGGAGACCGCAGGCATTCCCTTTGCGGCGATGCTTGCCGAGCGTCTCGGATTGCCGATGATCTATGTCAGAAAGGCCCCGAAAGGCCACGGCCGCAACGCCCAGATCGAAGGCAATATGCCGGAGGGGGCGCGTGTCCTGGTGATTGAGGATCTGACGACCGCTGGCGGCTCCATGTTCAAGTTCATCGATGCGATACGCGCAGCCGGCGGCATGGTCGAGCACGGCATCGCCCTTTTCTACTACGATATCTTCCCGGAGGCCCGTGGCGACATGAAGTCGAAGGGCGTCGACCTTCACTTTATCGCCACCTGGCGCAACGTCCTTTCCGTCGCGCGCGAGCTGGCGCTGTTCGACGACAAGACCCTGAACGAGGTCGAGGCTTTCCTCGACGCACCGCTTGCCTGGTCTGCGAAGAATGGCGGCGTCGGCGCACTCGCGGACCGGTAACGGGGTGCGCGCAATTTTTCGATTCGTTTGAAAATGTCTGGGGAGGAATGGTCATGATCGTTTGCTGCGGAGAGGCCCTGATCGACATGCTGCCGCGGGAGACGACGGCGGGCGAGAGCGCCTTTGCGCCCTATGCGGGCGGCGCGATCTTCAACACGGCCATCGCGCTTGGCCGGCTCGGCGTCCCCACCGGCTTTTTCACCGGCCTTTCGGACGATATGTTCGGCGACATCCTGCGCGCGACGCTCAAGGCCGCGAATGTCGATTTCGCTCCCTGCGCGACGCTGCCGCTGCACACGACGCTCGCCTTCGTGAAACTCGTCAACGGGCACGCAAGCTATGCCTTTTTCGATGAGAACACGGCGGGGCGGATGATAACGACCGAGCACCTTCCGGCGCTCGGCGATTTCTGCGAGGCGCTGCATTTCGGTGCGATCAGCCTCATTCCCGAGCCATGCGGCTCCACTTACGAGGCGCTGATGGCGCGGGAACACGAAAAGCGCGTAATCTCCTTCGATCCCAATATCCGGCCCGGCTTCATCAAGGACCGAAACGCGCATGTCGCCCGCATGAACCGCATGGCGGCCATGTCGGATATCGTCAAGTTCTCCGACGAAGATCTCGCCTGGTTCGGAATGGAGGGCGACCATGACGCACTCGCAGCCGAATGGCTCAAGCGTGGCCCGAAGCTGGTGCTGATCACCCGGGGCGCCGATGGTGCCGTGGGTTACACGAACGACCATAAGGTCGAAGTCGAAAGCGAGCGCGTCGAGGTCGTCGACACGGTCGGCGCGGGTGACACTTTCGATGCCGGCGTTCTGGCCTCGCTGAAGTTCGGTAACCTGCTGACCAAGGAAAATATAGCAGGCTTGAGGGACGAGGACATTTACCGGGCTGTGGCGCTCGGAGCGAAAGCTGCGGCGGTCACCGTCTCGCGCGCGGGCGCCAACCCGCCGTGGCGACACGAACTCGGACTTTAATTCCGCGCGCGCCGCCGACGCGAGGCTGCTGGATTCCTGTGACAAGCACGGGAATGATGGGGAGAAGGAAATGTTGAGGCGCCGACTGGAACAGCGCCTCGATTTTTCCAATCAGCGGGCCGCTTTCAAGAGCGCGGCAACGAGGCCGGCAGTCGAGGAATCGTGGCCCTCGGCGCTTTCCCTGCCTTCAACGACGGGCAGCAGGCCGGTCGCCAGTTCCTTGCCGAGCTCGACGCCCCACTGGTCGAAGGAATTGATGTTGAAGAGGGCGCCTTCGACAAATACGCGATGCTCGTAAAGAGCTATCAGGCGACCGAGCGCGAAGGGATCAAGCTGATCATATACGATGGTCAGCGACGGCCGGTTGCCGGTGAAGACGCGATGCGGCGCGATTTTGTCGGCCTTCGCTTCGTCCATGCCCTTCGATGTCAGCTGCGCCTTGGCTTCCGCCAGAGTGCGCCCTTTCATCAGCGCTTCCGATTGCGCCAGGCAGTTTGCGATCAGGAGCTGGTGCTGATGGCGAAGGTCCTTCTCGTGGCCCTTCGCTGCAATCATGAATTCGGCGGGGATAATGTCGGTTCCCTGATGAATCAGCTGATAAAAGGCATGCTGACCGTTGGTGCCGGGTTCGCCCCAGACGACGGGACCCGTCGAGAATTCGACTGGCTGGCTCTCGAGCGTCACGCCCTTGCCGTTCGATTCCATGTCGAGTTGCTGCAGATAGGCCGGAAAGCGCGTCAGCCGCTGATCGTAGGGCAGGATCGCCCGCGACGGATAGCCGAGAACATTTCGATTATAGAAACCGATGAGCCCGAGCAGCACGGGTATGTTCTGGCGAAGCGGCGCTGCGCGGAAATGCTCATCCATCGAATGGCCACCGTCGAGGAAGCGGCCGAAGTTCTCTTTGCCGATTGCGATCATCAGCGGCAGCCCGATCGCCGACCAGATGGAATAACGTCCGCCGACCCAATCCCAGAAGCCGAAGACGCGGGCGGCATTGATGCCGAAGGCACCGACCTTGTCGAGGGCAGTGGAGACGGCCGCAAAATGATGGCCGACCGCCGCCTCGCCGAGCTTGCCGGCAATGAAGGCACGGGCGGTCGCCGCATTGGTCATCGTCTCGATCGTGGTGAAGGTTTTGGAGGCGACGATGAAGAGAGAGGTTTCGGCATCGAGGAGTTTCAGCGTGTCGGCGATATGGGCGCCGTCGACGTTGGAAACGAAGTGCAGCCGCGGCCCGTCGTGGAATGGGGCGAGCGCCAGCGTGGCCATGACCGGACCGAGGTCGGAGCCGCCGATGCCGATATTGACGACATCGGTGATCTTCTTGCCGGTGGCGCCCTTCAAGTCTCCGGAGCGGACGTGGTCAGCGAACCTGCCCATAGCCTCAAGCACGGCTTTGACGTCCGGCACGACGTTCTTCCCGTCCACGAGGACAGGCCGGTTCGACCTGTTCCGGAGCGCCGTATGCAGAACCGCGCGCTCCTCGGTGATGTTGATGATATCGCCGCGGAACATGGCATCCCGCTTTTCCTCGACCTTCGCCGCCTTGGCGAGCGCTTCGAGACCGTCGATGATCCTGTCGTTCACCGCGCATTTGGAATAGTCGAAGAGGAGATCGTCGAGCGCCGTGCTGAAGCGCGAGAAGCGGTTCGGATCGGCCGCGAAGGCGGCACGGATATCGGTCGCATCGGTCTCGCGTGCAGTGGCTTTCAGATTTTCGACAAGCGCTTTCATCGCAGGGCTCCTTGCATCGCAACTGGGGCAATAGAATTCGGGCATCGGAAATTGGCTGCGATAGCTAGTCGGTTTAACCGCGGCAAATCAAGGGCGGGTGCTGCGCTGCAGCGAAAAAAGCGGATGGCTCCTCCCTCATCCGGCCGCCGCCATACTTTCAACGGTGGAGAGAGCAGTGGGGGCTTGCGGCGCTAGCCGCGCAAGTCCTTGCGCAGGATCTTGCCGACATTCGATTTCGGCAGTTCGGTGCGGACTTCCACGAAACGCGGCCGCTTGTAGTTGGTAAGACTGGCTGCGCAGTGGCGCTTGATCTCTTCTTCAGTGAGATTCGGATCCTTAAGCACGACGAAGAGCTTGACCGCTTCGCCGGAATGCGGATCGGCAATACCGATTGCGGCACATTCGAGAATGCCGGGATGGGTCGCCGCCACCTCTTCGATCTCGTTCGGGAACACGTTGAACCCCGAGACGAGAATCATATCCTTCTTGCGATCGACGATCTTGGTGAGCCCCTCGGTGTTCATGAAGCCGACATCGCCGGTCCGGAAGAAGCCGTCCGGCGAAATGGCTTTCGCCGTTTCCTCGGGGCGCTGCCAGTAACCTGCCATCACCTGCGGCCCGCGGATGCATATTTCGCCGACTTCACCCAAGGGGAGGGTATTTCCGTCCTCGTCGCGGATCTCCACCTCCGTCGAGGGCAGCGGTATGCCGATCGTGCCGGTGAAGTCGTCGGTATCGAGGCGATTGGCGGTCGCGACGGGCGATGTCTCCGAAAGCCCGTAGCCCTCGTGGATAGGGCAGCCCGTCATTTCCAGCCAGCGTTCGGCGACCGGTCGCTGCACTGCCATCCCGCCGCCGAAGGTCAGGATCAGCGACGAGAAGTCCACCTTGCGGAACTCGGCATTGTTCATCAACGCATTGAACAGTGTGTTCAGGCCCGGGAAAATGTTCGTCCGGTACTTTCCGAGTTCCTTGACGAAGGCGGGAATGTCGCGCGGATTCGGTATCAAGATATTGTTGCCGCCGGTCGCAAGACCCATCAGCGAATTCACCGTAAGCGCGAAGATGTGATAGAGCGGCAGCGCGCACATGAAGGTGAGGCTTTCCGGGCGCGGCTTGCGCAGGAAGGCCGTGTTCAGCCACAGTTCCATCTGGGCCATGTTGGAAAGAAGATTGGCGTGCGTCAGCGTTGCGCCCTTGGAAACGCCGGTGGTGCCACCGGTATATTGCAGGAAGGCGATATCCGACGGTGCCACGTTCGCCCGCTTGAAGCCGAGTTTCGCTCCCCTGGCAAGAACCGCCCCGAACGAAAGATGTCCGGGAATCGACCAGGCGGGGACGAGCTTCTTGACGCGGCGCACCACCAGATTGACGATCAACCCTTTTGCGCCGAGCATGTCGCCCATGCTGGCGACCACCACATGCTTGACCGCCGTGCGGGCAAGAACCTGCTCGACAGTATGCGCGAAGTTCTCAAGCACGAAGATCGCCTTGGCGCCGGAGTCGACCAGCTGATGCTCCAGTTCGCGCGGCGTATAGAGCGGATTGACGTTGACGACGGTGAAGCCGGCTCGCAGGATTCCATAGACGATGACGGGATTTTGCAGGACATTGGGCATCATCACCGCGACCCTGTCGCCCTTCGCAAGACCCAGCGACTGCAGCCAGGCGCCGATCTTTGCCGAATACGCATTGAGGTCCGAGAAGGTCAGCGCCTTTCCCATGCAGGTGAATGCGGGCCGCCAGGAATGTTGCGCGACCGCATGATCGAAAAATTCTCCGATGGAACGATAGGTGAGAGGGCCGATCTCGGCAGGCACGCCCGGCGGGTATGATGCGAGCCAGATCTTCGCCGTGCTGGAACCTGCCTGCTGCGTACTTGCTTCCGCCATGACCTTCCTCCCTCCGATCGCCAAATAAACGGCCGTCATGACGGCGGAGAAAAATCCCTCCCGATCATCCTCTCCGTCGAAGATGCTGCTTTTAGCTCGCCTCTTCAAGCCGTAATCGGAATTATATAACTTTGACGTAAACGTCAACAATCGGCCGCTATCGACGCCTGCGGGATTAGCCGGGGGCATCGGCGCCGTTCTCGGGATTGCCGGTTTAGGCATCTTCCATGCTTCGGTGCTGCCGGGCTGCGGAGCGGGCAGGCTGACGGAATTCGAAAAGCGCGATCGCGGCTTAAATCTCCCTGTCACGTCGCCTTGTTAATGCGGGATAGAAAGAATTTCCCGGCTTTCGATCCGACCTGAAGGCATCGTAATCTCTATGAAAGCGCACCAATTTCGATGTAAGGCACCTAATCGGCGCGGGCCGCCATGATTGCGCCGGAAACCGCGTTCAGCGGAGGGAAACAAAGCTGGCAAGGGTTCGGGTTTGCTGTAAGGTTGTGAGAGACGGAGGAGTACTGGTGCAATTGGGCAATCGCGAACGAGAAAACCTTCCCGTGGAGCCGCGGCTCTTCGGGCAGCCCGCACACTCACGGTCCGCCCTCGTCGTGCCGATCTCGGCCGCCCGGTGGTTGCTCGTCCTCGTTCTGCTTGCCGGCGTCTATTTCTTTCACGGTTTCCTCGTTCCGGTCCTCGCGGCGGTCGTCATCGGCTTCGCGAGCTGGCCGATCTACTGGCGGATGCTTCAGGCCCTGAACGGCAACCGTACGCTCGCCGCGACGATCGCCCTCATTTGCGTGGTCGCCTTCATCGTCGTGCCGATTTCGCTTGCCGCGATCTATGCCGTGGACGAAGTGCGCAGCGGGCTCGTCTGGGCCGTCGAGACCAACGCGAACGGCGCTCCCGCGCCCGCCTGGCTCGCAACGATCCCGGCGGTAGGCGCGTGGCTGGGCGAGCAATGGGTCAAAAATGTCGGGCATCCAGGCGCTCTCGGAGAATTGGTGCAGCTCGTCAGTGGCTCCAACATCGGCAATATTTATCGCGGCGTGCTCGTGGTCGGCGCCTCTGCCTTCCAATCCTTTCTGACGCTCCTGTTCATGCTGATCACGCTGTTCTTCGTCTACCGGGACGGCCATTCCTTTTCAAAGCAGCTCGATCACCTTGGCGAGCGGATCTTTCCGATGCGCTGGGAACGCCTGTCCCGCGTGGTGCCCCTTACGATCAGCTCGACGGTCACCGGCATGGGCATCATCGCGATCGGCGAAGGGATCGTGCTCGGCGTCGCCTATTGGCTCGCCGGCGTGCCCTCGCCCGTCACGCTCGGCATCATCACCGGCCTCATGGCGCTTGTGCCGGGCGGCGCACCGCTCTGCTTCACGCTCGTTTCGGTCTATCTCGTCGCAAGCGGTTCGCCTATCCACGGGATCGCGCTGTTCACCTGGGGAACGACGGAGCTCTTCATCGTAGACAAGACATTGCGCCCGAGGCTTGTCGGCGGGCCGATCAAGCTTCCCTTCCTGCCGACCTTTTTCGGCCTGGTCGGGGGCGTCAAGACGATGGGTTTCCTCGGCCTCTTCGTCGGTCCGGTGCTGATGGCGCTGCTCGTCGCCATCTGGCGCGAATGGCTGCGCGAGGTGACAAGCCAACCGGAGCCGGCCGACGACAAGATCTCCAGGGTGGATCTTTCCGTCAAGTGAGAGCGGAATTGACGGCCACGCGGCTGTATGGCATTGCGTTGAAGTTGTTTTAGGACGAATTGCAATCTTTAATTCGTAGGTCGTATTCCTCGCACATGAGTGTCGTACCTAACGGCGAAGACGCAGAAGGCCCGGCCGCGGATCGGCGCCCCGTCGCCGCGCGCGACAGCGGTTTTGCGCGTCGACTGACGGCGGTGCTCCTGAAGACCGCGATCACGCCGAACCAGATATCGCTCGCCAGCGTCGCCTTTGCCGCGCTTGGGGCGGTGGCTCTGTTTTGGGCGGTCCGCTGGCCGGTTCTGTATCTCGCGGTGCTCGCCGCTGTCCAGCTGCGCCTCCTGTGCAACCTTCTCGACGGTATGGTGGCGGTCGAGGGCGGGCGCGGATCGCCGGTTGGAGCGCTCTATAACGAGTTTCCCGACCGGGTCGCGGACACCTTGCTCATCGTCGCACTCGGTTATGCCGCCGGCGCGGGATGGCTCGGCTGGGCGGGGGCGCTTGCGGCCGCCTTGACGGCCTATGTGCGCGTCTTCGGCGGATCGCTCGGCCAGGCTCAGGACTTCCGCGGTCCCATGGCGAAACAGCACCGCATGGCGCTGATGAGCCTCGCTTGCGTGCTGGCATTAGGGGAAGCATTTCTGATGACGGAGCACTTCGTGCTCTATACGACGGCGTGGATCATCCTTGCCGGTTCGCTCCTGACATGTTTCGCCCGCACGCGGGCCATCGTTTCCCGCATCCGGGGAGAGACGAAACCGTGATCGACCTCGCGCTGATCGGTCTCACGCGGTTCATCGTCGGCGGGCAGGCGCGTTGGACGGGCTCGTTGCCAGAGATGCGCCAGCGGATCTATTTCGCCAATCACTCCAGCCATCTCGATACCCTTCTGATCTGGTCGGCGTTGCCGCGCGGGCTGCGTGCGTCGACGCATCCGATTGCCGCAGCGGACTATTGGGGGAAGGGGATCGTCAGGCGTCATATAGGTGTCAAGGTGCTGAACGGCGTCCTCATCGAGCGCTCGACACAGGGGCCGCCTGGAGCGGCGCTCGCTCCGTTGCGTAACGTGCTCTCCGAGGGCGAGTCGCTCATCCTGTTCCCCGAAGGCTCGCGTGGCAGCGAGCGGCTGCCGGGGCCTTTCAAGAGCGGGCTTTACTGGCTGTCGCAAGAATTCCCCGATGTGCAACTGGTCCCGACCTATCTGGACAATCCTTCGCGCGCTTTTCCGAAGGGCACGTTTTTGCCTGTCCCCATCAGTTGCACCGTGCGTTTCGGCCCTCCGCTTGTGCGTCACGCCGGTGAAGAGAAGGACGCATTCCTCGAACGCGCCCGCGCAGCGGTGTCTGCACTCGCGCCGGACTCCCTCGGATGAGCACGCCATGTCCTTGAGCGACAAACTTCTTATCCTCTTTGGCGGCGTAGGCGCCCTTCTCGGCGCGGCATCATTGATCGGCTTTGTGCTTTCGCGCCGCGCGACGTCTGAAACGGGGCGGGCGACGATCGACAATCTCAATGCCCGTATCAGGGCATGGTGGGTGATGATCGCCATCTTCGCGGTGAGTTTCGCTCTCGGGCGTGGGGTGACGATGGTGCTTTTTGCGCTCACCTCCTTCTACACGCTGCGCGAATTCGTCTCGCTGACGCCGACGCGTGCAGCCGATCACCTGCCGCTCGTTGCAGCATTCTACGTTCTGCTGCCGCTTCAGTACTGGCTGATCTCGATCGACTGGTATGCGCTTTTCACCATTCTCATACCGGTCTACGGCTTCCTGCTCCTGCCGAGCCTCGCCGCGCTCAAGGGCGACACGGAGCAGTTCCTGCTGCGCGTCTCGCGGATCCAGTGGGGCCTGATGCTGACCGTCTATTGCATCAGCCACGCGCCGGCGCTCCTGACACTCGACATCCCCGGCCGCCCGGGCGAGGGCTTCCTGCTCCTCTTCTTTCTCATCACCATCGCTCAGTTCAGCGATGTCATGCAGTACGTCTTCGGCAAGCTGTTCGGCCGGACGAAGATCGCGCCCGTCGTCAGCCCCTCGAAAACGGCCGAAGGACTTGTCGGCGGCGGCCTATCGGCCGTGGCTGCCGGCGCCGCGCTCTGGTGGATAACGCCCTTCACGCCCCTGGAGGCGGCGGCGATGGCTTTCGCCATCGTTGCCATGGGTTTCCTCGGCGGCCTCGCACTTTCGGCCGTGAAGCGCTCGATGGCCGTGAAGGACTGGGGTTCCATGATCAGCGGTCACGGCGGCGTGCTCGACCGCATGGATTCACTGAGCTTCGCGGCGCCGGTTTTCTTTCACCTGACGCGATATTTTTATACGTGAGGGTCGCCGGGCGGTGCGTTGGAGCGCGGAATGATTTTGAGTACGGAGAAAAAATTGGTGCCGCTTACGTGACTCGAACACGTGACCCCATCATTACGAATGATGTGCTCTACCGACTGAGCTAAAGCGGCCCTGGGGGCGGTTCCGCGAAAGCCGCGAAACGAATGTGAGGCGCTGATAAACGCAAAGCGGCAAGAATTCAAGCCATCAGTTTCGAGAAGTTGAAAATTCCTTACCCCGCCGGATGTCAGCGCCGGAGGCGAGGCCGAGGCGGGCGCGCGCGGTGTCGTATTCCTGTTCGAGCCGGTCGACCAGGCGTGCGACGGTGCCGATTTCATGCACGGCGCCTATCCCCTGGCCGCAGCCCCAGATGTCCTTCCATGCCTTGGCGCCCTCGGCGGCCTGGCCGAAGTCCATCTTGGAGGGGTCTGCTTCGGGCAGATTGGACGGGTCCATTCCGGCGGCGAGGATCGAGGGCTTCAGATAGTTGCCGTGAATGCCGGTGAAGAAATTGGAATAAACGATATCTGCGGCATTGCTGTCGACGATCATCTGCTTGTAGGCGTCGCTCGCGCGAGCCTCCTCGGTGGCGATGAAGGGAGAGCCGATATAGGCCATGTCGGCGCCCATTGCCTGCGCTGCAAGGATCGCGTCGCCGGTGGCGATCGCGCCGGAAAGCAGCAGCGGCCCGTCGAACCAGGCGCGGATCTCCTGGACGAGCGCGAAGGGCGAGAGAGTTCCGGCATGGCCGCCGGCACCTGCCGCGACTGCGATGAGCCCGTCGGCGCCCTTGCGGATGGCGGAATTTGCATGACGGTTGTTGATGACATCGTGGAGCACGATACCCCCATAGGAATGGATCGCGGCATTCACCTCAGGGACGGCGCCGAGCGAGGAGATGACGACGGGCACCTTGTACTTGACGCAAAGCATCAGGTCCTGTTCGAGACGGGCGTTCGACTTGTGCACGATCTGGTTCACCGCAAAAGGCGCGGCGGGGCGTTCGGGATAGTCGGCGTCGTGGGCCGCAAGCGTTTCGGTGATCTCCGACAACCATTCGTCGAGTTGCGATTGCGGGCGGGCGTTGAGGGCCGGAAAGGCACCGATAATCCCGGCCTTGCATTGCGCGATCGTCAACTTGGGATGAGAGACGATGAAAAGCGGCGCCCCTACGACAGGCAGTCTCACTTTTCCGGACAGGATTGGCGGCAACGACATCGAAATCTCCATCCAAACTTTGACGTGTTCGTAAACGTCAAATCTGATAGCAGCAATGAACCCGCTTGCCTACAGCATGTTTCCGGGTGCCTTGCGATAATGCCGCCAGCGCCCGCTCCGGCATTTCGGCCACGGCCGTCCATGTTTTCCTTTGGGAACGCCAGCCGAAGGCACGGCTGCACTTGCAGATTCGGAAAGCAGCAGTTACCCAATCGTTAATGAAACCAACGGCGTGTGACGGGAAGGGGCGAGGCTCGTCGCGAGAAAGGCAAATCCGGTCACGCAGTGCGGCAACCGGGAGATTTCGCGCAGAAGGATTTGACGTGAGCGGACTTGAGACAGCGATCAGAAATGCGCTGGAAAGATCGGATCGAAGCAGTGCGGAGGTCCGGGCGCGCATCTATCAGTCGGCGCGTCAGGCGCTTGAGAACGGCCTGCAAAAGCAGCAGATCGAAGACCCGGAGGTCATCTCGGTGCAGCGCCACCGGCTGGAAGCGGTCATTCGGGCGATCGAGATGGAAGAGCGCGCTGCCTTGAAGGAGCGCGCACAGACGCCGGTGGTCAATCTCGACGAGGTGACGGCGAGGGGACATGCGGTCGAGCGCGGCCCCGAAGCGCCAACCCGAAGGCCCGAGTTGGAAACGAAGCCGGAGGAACGTAGTCCCGCGCAAACGGACGGGGGGCTTGGGGCCTTGCGTCCCGAACGCGACGGTCCGCTGGCTGCGACGAGAGCGGAGGGGAGCGACGGTCGATCGGAAGCCACCGGAAGCACCGTCCCGCCCGCACCCGATCCAGGCCCTGCCGACCGGCGGCCGCGCAAGCACAGGCGCAGGCGCAGCCGTTTCTTCTCCTATGCGATGATCGTCGCGACGCTTGCTGCAGCGGCCGGGGTCGCCGTCTGGTGGATCCAGACGAACGATCTGCTGCGGTCGCCGACGGACACCGGCGTTGCCAATCCGCCCGCGACGGTGGATGCAGAGGATTTCGACGGCGCGGCCGGCTTGCAGACCCTGGGTGCCCAGGAAGGCTTTTCCGGTGATTGGGTAGAGGTCTTTGCTCCCGGTGAGGCTGCAGCGGTCAAGCCGGGCCCGCGGGCGAGTGCGGAACCCTTCGACGGCGACGCCGGCGAGCGCCTGCGTTTGATCTCGCAAGCGGCATCGAAGGATGGCGACGTGGAAATCGAGATACCCGCCGATGTTCTTGCCCAGCTTTCGGGCAAATCGTCGACATTCGCCCTGACGGTGCAGGCTGCCCCGGGCAAAGCGACCGAATTCTCCGTCGAATGCGATTTAGGGGCGCTCGGCGGCTGCGGCCGTCATCGTTTCACCGTACACGACGAGCGGATCGATATGTTGTTCAAGATCAATTTCGATCGCGGTGCCGCACCGAGCGGCCCTGGAAAACTGGTGATCAACAGCGACGTCGGCGGCGGCGGCAACAGCCTCGATCTCTTCGCGATCCGCGTGCAGCCGGGCGGCTGACCGTTAGGTTGGATGATAGTCCAGTGCGTTGAGATGCGGGATGCGTATAGCCCGCTTCGACTATTAGCTGAGAAAACCGGGCCCCGTGCCTAGGATCTTCTCGTCGACAGCGCCGATCGCCGTCTCGTCTTTGCCGTCATAGTCCAGCTGCGAAAGCATGTGGCGGATCACGTTGAGCCGCGCACGGCGCTTGTCATTGCCACGGATGACCGTCCATGGCCCGTGCTCCGTGTGCGTCTCCTTCAGCATGCGGTCTCGCTTTGCGGTATAATCGTCCCACTTGTTGAGGGCTGCGATGTCCATCGGCGAGAGCTTCCAGATCTTCAAGGGATCGTGGCGCCGGTCATGGAAGCGCTTCAGCTGCATTTCCCGGCCGATATTGATCCAGAACTTGAAGAGGTGGATGCCTTCGTGCGCGATCAACTCCTCGAAGCGGGGCGTCTCCCTGAGGAATTGCTCGTACTGGTTCGGCGTGCAGAAGCCCATGACCGGTTCGACGCCGGCGCGGTTGTACCAGGAGCGGTCGAAGAGGACGAATTCGCCGGCGGTCGGGAAGGTTGCGACATAGCGCTGGAAATACCACTGGCCACGTTCGGTCTCCGTGGGCTTCGTCAGTGCGACGACGCGCGCCGAGCGCGGGTTCATATAGGCCATCGTCGCATGGATCGCGCCGCCCTTGCCGGCGGCGTCGCGTCCCTCGAACACCGCCATCACGCGCTTGCCGGTCGCCTGCATCCAGAACTGGACCTTGACGAGCTCAATCTGCAGTCGCGTTAGCGTTTCCTGATATTCATCGGAATCGAGTTTCTTCTTGTAGGGATAATCGTCCGAGCCGAACGCCTCGTCGTCGATCCACTTCGGCAAGTCCGGATCATCGATGTCGAAGATACGGCTTTTCCCATGGATTTGCAGTTCGACCGCCCGGCTTCCCGGCTTCGCTGCGGCCGTCGCTTCGTCGATTGCCATCTGCTTTCCTCCCGCTCGTTCGATTTCTCCGGAGCAGGCCATAATTGCATTGCGGATTCAAGCACGTCGTGAAAATCATGTCATGAAGCAACGTTATCTCTGCGCTCTTATGGGCTAAGGCGTAGGAGGCAGGTGGGGCCGATTTCCTCATCGCGCTCCGACACGAATTATGGCCATGGACATGGTCAGTAAAGCCATTCAGATGCAGGAGGCCGCGAATTGAGGGAAGAGGGTATGGTGTTCGACCGTGCCAAACTGTTGTGGCGTATTGTGGCGCCAAGGCTGGCGGCGGAGCGCTGGCTTCTCTGCCTGTCCGTGCTGATTGCCGTTCTCGCCGCAGTTGCCGGGATCCATCCGATGTCCGTCCTGCCTTTCTGGGTCATGCTCGCCGCGGTCATTCTCAGCCGAGGCGCGCCACCGGTCAGGGCGGCGCCGGCAGATGTCGGCGTCGACGTCGAAACCAAGTTCGATCCGCTTGCTCCCTTGCTCGATGCACTCGACATGCCGGTGCTGGTCGTGGCAGCCGACGAAACCGTCGTCTTCCAGAACGCGGCCGCCGAGAAGGCATTCGGGACCATTCCCCAGAACAGCTATCTTTCCGCTCGCGTCCGCTCGCCCGGCATCCTTGACATGGTTCGCGAGACGATTGCGACGGGCAAGGTCAACCAGATCGAACATGCAGAAAGACTGCCTTCGGAGGCGGTCTATGTCGTTCGCGTCGCGCCGGTGGACATCGGCTCCGACGTTTCCGGCCGGCGCATCTTCGTGCTGACCTATCGCGATATCTCGCAGGCCCGCCGCATCGATCGGATGCGTTCCGACTTCGTCGCCAATGCCAGCCATGAGCTGCGCACGCCGCTTGCTTCGCTGCGCGGCTTCATCGAGACGCTGCAGGGGCCGGCCCGCGAAGACCGGAAGGCACAGGAGAAATTCTTCGGCATCATGCACGAACAGGTCACCCGCATGAGTCGGCTCGTGGACGACCTCCTGTCACTGTCGAGGCTCGAGTTGAAGTCGCACATCGCCCCCGACGACACCGTCGATCTGGGGCCGCTGCTCGGACATGTGCGCGACAGTCTGGCGCCGCTTGCCGGAGAACTGGATGTGACGATCGCGCTGGAGGTCCCGAATACGCCTGTTTTCGTCCAGGGGGACCGTGACGAACTGGTGGAGGTTTTCGAAAACCTGATCGAGAATGCCTGCAAATACGGGCAGGAAGGCAAGAAGGTGGAGGTCCGGCTGACCGGTGGAGAAGGAAACCAGGCGGAGGTGACGGTCACCGACCACGGCGCGGGAATCCCGGCCGAGCACGTCCCGCGCATTACCGAGCGCTTTTACCGGGTCAACGTCGAGGCGAGCCGGTCGAAGAAAGGCACCGGATTGGGTCTTGCGATCGTCAAGCATATCCTCACGCGCCACCGGGCTCGCCTGCTCGTCCATTCGGAAGTGGGCAAGGGTACGGTCTTTACGGTTCGTTTCTGACACATAAGACGGTCCATTGCTGCTGCAGCAGAATTTTATCAAGCATTTTCAGCTCGTTAGACTGTCATAAATGTTTCACCAAACTGACATAAAAGCTGTAGCCATCGGCGGCTAACTAGGGGCGCCGCAGAAACGGCGAGAGAGCGCTGAACCCTGGCGCACCCAACACAAGCCCATTCCGGGAGAACACTTATGAAAGCTCTTAAATTTACCGCAGCGGCGTTGGTTGCCTCCGCCGCTTTTGCGGGCGTTGCAGCGGCTCGCGACCAGATCCAGGTGGCCGGCTCCTCGACCGTTCTTCCCTATGCAAAGATCGTTGCCGAAAACTTCGGCGAGACATTCCCTGACTTCAAAACGCCCGTAATCGAGTCCGGCGGTTCGTCGGCCGGCCTGAAGGAATTCTGCAAGGGCGTTGGTGAAGACACGATCGATATCGCCAATTCGTCGCGCAAGATCAAAGACAGCGAAGTCGAGGCCTGCAAAGCTGCCGGCGTGACCGAGATCCAGGAAGTGAAGATCGGCTATGACGGCATCGTCTTCGCCACCGATGCCGGCAATGCCGACCTGACTCTGAAGCCGGAGCACCTCTACAAGGCGCTTGCCGCCGAAATCGTCGTCGATGGGAAGCTCGTCGCGAATCCCTACAAGAAGTGGTCGGAAGTCGACGCTTCGCTGCCGGACGCCGAAATTGCTGCCTATATTCCGGGCGAGAAGCATGGAACGCGCGAAGTCTTCGAAGAGAAGATCCTCGCTGCCGGCTGCAAGGACTCCGGCGCTCAGGACGTCATCAAGGCGGCCGTGAGCGATGAAAAGCAGCAGCACAGCAAGTGCGTGGCCGTACGCAAGGACGGCATGGCCGTGGACATCGACGGCGACTACACCGAGACGCTGGCGCGCATCGCTTCGAACAAGAACGGCATCGGCGTCTTCGGCCTTTCGTTCTTCGAAAATAACGCCGACAAGCTGAAGGTTGCGACGGTCAACGGCGTTGTTCCTTCGACGGAAACGATCGCTTCCGGCGAGTATCCGGTTTCCCGTCCGCTTTTCTTCTACGTCAAGAAGGCCCATATCGGCGTTATTCCCGGCCTCAAGGAATATGTCGAGTTCTTCGTTGACGATCAGATGATCGGCCCCGACAGCCCGCTCGCCGAATACGGCCTCGTCGCCGCTCCGGACGCCGAGCGCGAAGAAATCCGCCAGTCCTTCGAGGCAGGCAACCTGCTCTGATCATGGCTGGGCTCCGGCGCCACTCTTGCGCCGGAGCCGCATTCTTCCGAACTTGACTGGCGGCTTGTGACGAGCCTGTCGCGGAGACGTGCCGATGAGTACTTCGCTCCTTCTCCTGATCATTGCCTTGATCGGTTTCATTGCGTTTCTTGCCGGCCGCTCCCGCTCGTTCGCCCGGTCCGGAGGCAAGCTCTCCAGCCTGCATTCCCTGCCCGGCTATCACGGCAGCTACGTCGCAATCTGGGCGACGTTGCCAGCGCTTCTTCTTCTTGCCATATGGCTCATCACCTCTCCGGTCTATATCGATTACACGGTTCGTTCGTCTCTTCCGGAACCGGTCCAAAGCCAGGGGGCAGCCACCCTCCAGCTGGCGCTCGGTCAGGTCAAGTCGGTTGCCGCAGGCTTCGAGCGGCTGAACGCGAGCGAGATCTCCGCGATCGAAAACGGTTCGGCCAACATGCGCGAGACGCTCGCCTCGAAGGGCGTCGCACTTGCCGGCGAGGGCGAGCCTTACATGGTCAAGGCCGCCCAGCAGTTCAACGCGATGCGGCAATATAGCCGCTGGCTGATGAGTGTCGCGGTGCTGCTCGTTTCCGTTGCCGGCGCTTTCTACGCACTCCGCAACATCGACGTCCGCTTCCGCGCCCGCAACCGGGTGGAGCGCGTCATGCTCGGCTCCCTCATCCTGGCCTCCTCCATTGCCATTCTGACGACGGTCGGAATCGTCGCCTCCATGCTTTCGGAAGCGGGTCGGTTCTTCACCATGGTGTCGCCCATGGAGTTCTTCTTCGGCACGGTCTGGGACCCGCGCTTCGCAGCGGCCGGAAGCGGCGGCGCTTCGGGCCAGTTCGGTCTGCTGCCGCTGCTTGCAGGCACGCTGTATATCGCATTCGTAGCGATGCTTTTCGCCGTGCCGATCGGACTCTTCGCTGCTATTTACATGGCGGAGTATGCGAGCCCGCGGCTGCGTTCCATAGCCAAGCCTCTGCTGGAGGTGCTCGCCGGTATCCCGACAATCGTCTACGGTTTTTTCGCGCTCGTCACAGTGGGACCTTTCCTGCGCGACATCTCCACGCAGCTGAACGGCGTCCTCACCGGAAATTACCAGAACTTCATTCAGGCCCAGAGCGTCATCACCGCCGGCATCGTCATGGGCATCATGCTCATTCCGTTCGTCTCGTCTTTGTCCGACGACATCATCACCCAGGTGCCGCGGGCATTGCGTGACGGTTCGCTCGGCCTTGGTGCGACGCGGTCGGAGACGGTGAAGAAGGTGATCCTGCCGGCAGCACTTCCTGGCATCGTCGGTGCGCTGCTGCTGACGGCATCGCGGGCGGTCGGCGAGACGATGATCGTCGTGCTCGCTGCCGGTGTTGCAGCTCGAATGCAGTTTAACCCCCTCGAGCCGATGACCACCGTGACGGTCAAGATCGTGAACCAGCTGACGGGCGACCTCGAGTTCACCTCGCCGCAGACCCTGGTCGCCTTCGCACTCGGCATCACGCTCTTCGTTATCACGCTGGGCCTCAACATCTACGCGCTCTACATCGTGCGCAAATATCGGGAACAGTACGAATGACCGAATTTGCCTCCCCGACAGCAAGGGTCTCCACCCGACCTGCTGCAAGCCGCCGCGATATCGGTATCAAGCGCCGCTATGCCGCTGAGCGCCGCTTCCGTGCCTTCGGATTCGGTGCCATCGCCATCGGCCTGTTCTTCCTCGCTGTTCTCCTCTGGAGCGTCGTTTCGAAGGGCTATACCGCCTTCCAGCAGACGACGATTACGCTTCCTATCGAGTTTTCCGAGAAGGTGATCGACCCGAAAAACGAACGGGCGACGGATCCAAAGCAACTCTTTACGGCCAATTACCCGCTCCTCGTGCGCGAGGCTCTGGTAAAGCAGCTCGGCCTCGACCCGGCGAAGCGGCCCTTGGTGAAGCAGGCGACCGATATGGTCTCCGCCAGCGCACGGTCGCAATTGCGCGACATCGTCGTCGCCGATCCCACGGTCATCGGCAAGACGATCCCCGTCACGCTGCTCGCCGACGCGAACATCGACTCCGCTTTCAAGGGTCAGATCGACCTCACCGTCGACGAAGCCAGGCGCAAGGTGAAAGACGAGCAGGTCGCATGGATGAACACGCTTGCCGAAGAAGGCGTGCTCAAGAAGAGCTTCAACACCGGCATCTTCACCTTCGGCGCATCGAGCCGTCCCGAAGCGGCGGGCGTCGGTGTCGCCCTCCTCGGATCGCTCTACATGATGCTGATCGTGCTCGTGCTATCGTTGCCGATCGGTGTCGCCGCCTCCATTTATCTAGAGGAGTTTGCGCCGAAAAACCGGCTCACGGACCTGATCGAGGTGAATATCAACAACCTGGCGGCCGTACCGTCCATCGTCTACGGTCTCCTTGGGCTTGCCGTTTTCATCAACTTCTGGGGCATGCCACGCTCCGCGGCACTTGTCGGCGCGTTCGTGCTGACGCTGATGACGCTCCCGACGATCATCATCGCTACGCGGGCGGCTTTGAAGGCTGTGCCTCCGTCGATCCGCTCTGCGGCGCTCGGACTTGGCGCTTCGAAGATGCAGACCGTCTTCCATCATGTGCTGCCGCTTGCGATGCCCGGTATCCTGACCGGCACGATCATCGGTCTTGCCCATGCGCTCGGCGAAACGGCGCCCTTGCTTCTGATCGGAATGGTCGCCTTTGTGGTAGACTTTCCGGGATCTCCGCTGGAGCCGTCCACGGCGCTGCCGGTGCAAATCTACATGTGGGCGAACGAGGCGGAGCGTGCCTTCGTCGAGCGTACGTCGGGAGCGATCATCATACTCTTGATCTTTCTCATCTTCATGAACCTCGGCGCAATTCTCTTGCGGCGTCGCTTTGAGCGTCGCTGGTAGTGGGGTAAGGACAATGAACATCATGTCGGAAGCTGCAGTCGAAAAGGCTCTTGACCAGAAAATGAATACGGTGCCCTTCAAGATGGTCGGCAGGGACGTGTCGGTCTATTACGGCGAGAAGCGCGCGCTTTTCGACGTCAATCTCGACGTTCGCGAGAATACCGTTACGGCGCTGATCGGTCCCTCCGGTTGCGGCAAATCGACGTTTCTGCGCACTTTGAACCGCATGAACGACACGATCGAGAACTGCCGCGTCACCGGCAAGATCACGCTGGACGAGGACGATATCTACGATCTGTCGATCGACGTGGTGGAACTTCG
Organism: Sinorhizobium medicae; assembly: GCF_007827695.1. Lineage (GTDB taxonomy): Bacteria > Pseudomonadota > Alphaproteobacteria > Rhizobiales > Rhizobiaceae > Sinorhizobium > Sinorhizobium medicae. The sequence continues at coordinate 414,624 of NZ_VITA01000005.1, forward strand.
CGCACGCGTCGGGATGGTGTTTCAGAAACCCAATCCCTTCCCTAAATCGATCTATGACAATGTCTCCTACGGTCCGCGCATCCATGGCCTGGCGCGCACCAAGGCCGAACTCGACGCGGTCGTGGAAACGAGCCTGCAGAAGGCCGGCCTCTGGAACGAGGTCAAAGACCGCCTTCACGAGCCGGGCACCGGCCTTTCCGGGGGGCAGCAGCAGCGCCTTTGCATCGCCCGCGCCGTCGCAGTCAGTCCGGAAGTCATATTGATGGACGAACCCTGTTCGGCTCTCGATCCGATTGCGACCGCGAAAGTGGAGGAACTTATCCACGAATTGCGGGCGAATTTCACGATCGTCATAGTCACCCATTCGATGCAGCAGGCGGCGCGCGTGTCGCAGCGTACGGCCATGTTCCATCTCGGCAACCTTGTCGAGGAGAACGATACCGACAAAATGTTCACCAACCCGGACGATCAGCGCACCCAGGACTACATCATGGGCCGCTTCGGCTGAGAGCGGAGAGGAGCGGCGGTTTGCCGTCCCTTTCGGTGCGAGGCCGACCGAGCCCGTTCAGAGCAGCGCGTGTCCCGAGGAAACGAATATGTCTCACGCACACATCATGTCCGCCTTCGACGAAGAGTTGAAATATCTCACGCGCCGTATCTCCGAGATGGGAGGGCTTGCCGAGCAGATGGTCGCCGATTCCGTCCGCGCGCTCGTCAATTCCGATCTCGCTCTGGCCCAGAAGGTGATCTCCGACGACGCCATTCTGGACGATGCGGAGCGGCAGATCGGCGAAAAGGCGATCATCACCATCGCAAAACGCCAGCCAATGGCGTCGGATCTCCGTGAGATCATGGGGTCGATCCGTATCGCGGCGGACCTGGAGCGCGTAGGCGATCTTGGAAAAAACACCGCCAAGCGCGTGATTGCGGTTGCCGGTTCGGGCATACCGCGCAAGCTTGCGCGCGGTCTCGAGCATCTGGCCGAACTCGCCCTCGTTCAGCTGAAGGAAGTGCTGGACGTCTATGCCTCGCGTTCGCCGGAAAAGGCGAACAGCATTCGCGAACGCGATGAGGAGATCGACGCGATCTACACCTCGCTCTTCCGGGAACTGTTGACCTATATGATGGAAGACCCGCGCAATATCACGCCGTGCACGCATCTTCTCTTCTGCGCCAAGAATATCGAGCGCATCGGCGATCACGCGACCAACATCGCCGAAACGATCTACTACATGGCGACCGGAGCCCAACCGCAGGGCGAACGGCCGAAGGACGACATGACGTCCACATTGGGTTCCGTGACGGACTGAGGTTCGGCCACGCGCCCCGCCTGAACTCATCGTGATCTGGACCGTGCGCGGCGCCATGCCGGCTGTCGTGCGTAGGAAGGAGTCCTGCTGAATGTTGCCGAAGATTGCCGTAGTCGAAGACGAGGAAGCCCTGAGCGTTCTCCTGCGCTATAATCTCGAGGCGGAAGGCTTCGAGGTTGACACTATCCTTCGCGGCGACGAGGCGGAAATCCGCCTGCAGGAGCGCCTGCCCGACCTTCTCATTCTCGACTGGATGCTGCCCGGGGTTTCCGGCATCGAGCTCTGCCGCAGGCTGCGCCAGCGGCCCGAGACGGAGCGCCTTCCGATCATCATGCTGACGGCGCGCGGCGAGGAAAGCGAGCGCGTGCGGGGCCTTGCGACCGGCGCCGACGACTATGTCGTCAAACCGTTCTCGACGCCGGAACTGATGGCGAGGGTCAAGGCGATGCTCAGGCGAGCCAAGCCCGAGGTCCTGTCGACGCTCCTGCGCTGCGGCGATATCGAGCTCGACCGGGAGACGCACCGGGTGCATCGCCGCAGCCGCGAAGTGCGCCTCGGCCCGACGGAGTTCCGGCTGCTGGAATTCCTCATGTCCTCTCCGGGACGTGTCTTCTCCCGTTCCCAGCTTCTGGACGGTGTCTGGGGGCACGACATCTATGTCGACGAACGGACCGTCGACGTCCATGTCGGGCGTCTGCGCAAGGCGCTGAACTTCTCCAATATGCCGGATGTCATCCGCACCGTGCGCGGCGCGGGCTACTCGTTGGAAAGCTGAGGCTGACGGCCGACGACGCAGGCACCGCTTGCGGAGGGGCTTTCCGGCCAGGGCTCGAACTGAGGTAGAATACTATCCGAAGCAAACATCCGTCGCGAAGCTCCAGCTTTTGCGAGTGAGTTTCGCGACAGGCCATCCTCGTGGAAGGCCAATACCGGCCTACAGGGGCTTTCGAAAGAACACGACGCGCTGAGTCTCCTCAAATCCTAAAGCGGTATGGAGCGCATGGCTGGCTGAGTTCTCAAGCAGTGCGTCAGAGCCAAACTCAACACACCCAAGCGACCTGCCCCAATCGGCGACGGCATTGCAAAGCAATCGTGCGATGCCCTTTCGCCTGTCAACGGGCCGGACGTAAATCCCTTCGAGGAACAGAACGGGCGAGCTGCTGCATCCATTCACATAATCATGCCGCAAAGTGGCCTCAGCAAACCCGATAGCTTCATGCGCAGCATTTCGAGCGATGAACGCGACGGCTTCTTCATTTCCCGAAAGAAAAGCCCGGCCCAACTCAGCCCGATGATCTTCAAGCGAGTGATGCGGCCATAGTGCAGCCCGAAGCCGCGCCCATGGCTCAACGTCTTTTATAGTCCCGATCTCAATCGATTCCATATCAGGGCTGGAGCTTTCCGGCGCCATATCCGATCGCGTATTCGGAGCGGGATGCGGACGGAGAGCCGCGCGGACTTTTCCTCATCCCGCTCTGCTTAAGACTAGCGCATGCGCCGGCGCTCGGCTGAGGGCTGGTAGGCAAGCCGGGCGTGGTAGGTGCAATAGGGAGAGGCTTCCGGAGACTCGTTGCCGCAGAAATGGAACTCGTCCTTGAGCGGGTCGCCGATCGGCCACTTGCAGGTGCGTTCGGTGAGTTCCGTGAGCTCCAGCCGCCGCGACATGGGCACGACGACGTTGGTGTCGCGTACGATCTCCTGGTCCACTGCGAAGTCGAGTGCCACATCTTCCTTCAGCGCGGTCGCGCCTGCCGTCCGCGTCACGGTCCGGGTAACGGAGCGCGCGGCATAATTCGGTGCGCGAGGCGCGGACGCCGCCCGCTTGGGCCGAGCGGCGGCGGTCGTGTTCCCACCGGCCTTGGCGCGCCCGGGCAGGCTCAGGCGGTGAACCTTGCCGATGACAGCATTGCGACTGACGCCGCCCAGTTGTGCCGCAATTTGGCTGGCGCTCAGGCCCTCCGACCATAGCTTCTTAAGCTTCTCAACCCGCTCGTCAGTCCAGTTCATCTCTGCAATCCCCGTTCTCGGCGTTGGGATGGCGGAATCCATCACCGCTCCCCGGGAAATGCCCGGAGATTCAACGCGATAACACTTTTGGTGACTAGGTCCGCCGCATGCGTCTAGTAATTGAATATTAACCTACCGGCAGGGTGACTCCGTGGCAAGAGTCGCCGGAATCGCGCCGAATCGATTTTCCGGTTTTCCCCAACTTGCTGTCGGAGCGTTGCATTTTTGCAAGTCCCATGCGGCGCTTTTTTTCACGCTTCGCGATCGGTATCGCGAGGCGTCTGCAGACCTTGGTTTTGTTGACATTGCGGTGCGAAATGGGAATAGTGCCTCTCGCCGCCGCAAGGCGGCATTTTTAATTTTATCGGACCGAATGTCCGATGCGCCGCCGGGATGAAGGAGAGTTCAACATGGCCGCAACCACGCCGCTTTACGACACCTATATGCGCGCGCCGTTGCGTTTCGAGCGAGGTGAAGGCGTTTGGCTGATTGCCGAAGACGGCACGCGTTATCTCGACTTCGCCGCCGGCGTTGCCGTGAATTCGCTCGGTCATGCCCACCCGCATCTCGTCGAGGCATTGAAGGCGCAGGCCGACAAAGTCTGGCATCTGTCCAATCTCTACGAGATCCCGGGCCAGGAAAGCCTTGCACGCCGGCTGACCCAGGTCACGTTCGCCGACCGGGTGTTCTTCACCAATTCGGGTGCGGAAGCACTCGAATGCGCGATCAAGACGGCCCGGCGCTACCACTACGCCAAGGGGCATGTCGAGAAGTTTCACGTCATCACCTTCGAAGGTGCTTTTCATGGCCGCACGATCGCGACGATCGCCGCCGGCGGTCAGCAGAAGTATATCGAAGGCTTCGGCCCGAAGGCGCCGGGTTTCTATCAGGTCCCCTTTGGAGATATCGCTGCGGTCAAGGACGCGATCAATGACGAAACGGCGGCGATCCTGGTCGAACCGATCCAGGGCGAGGGGGGCATTCGGCTGGCGCCGAAAGAGTTCATGCAAGGGCTGCGCGAACTCTGTGACGAGTTCGGTCTGCTTCTCATCCTAGACGAGGTCCAGTCAGGGGTCGGCCGCACCGGCAAGCTCTTCGCCCATGAATGGGCGGGGATAAAGCCGGATATCATGGCCGTCGCCAAAGGCATTGGCGGCGGCTTCCCGCTCGGCGCCTGCCTTGCGACGGAAGCGGCTGCCGCCGGTATGGCTGCAGGCACGCACGGTTCGACCTATGGTGGCAATCCGCTTGCGATGGCGGTCGGAAATGCAGTGCTGGACGTCGTTCTCGCGGAAGGCTTCCTCGAGCACGTGCGCGAGGTGGCGCTAGTCTTCCGTCAGGGGCTCGCTTCCCTGAAGGATCGTTTTCCCGACGTTATCGAGGAAATCCGAGGCGACGGGCTTATGCTAGGCATCAAAGCGAAGGTCCCTACGGCGGATCTCCTGAAGGCAATCCGCGATGAGAAGCTGCTCGCCGTTCCGGCCGGCGAAAACGTGCTGCGCCTGTTGCCGCCGCTGATCACCACCCCGGCCGAGGCGCGCGAGGGGCTGGCGCGGCTCGAGCGCGCCGCGGAAACGATGGCCGGCAAGAGCGGGCACGCCGCGGCTTAAGCTCCACGACAAACGGATTTACGACAGGAACCAAGGCAGAATGACCAGACACTTCCTCGATCTCTCGGCCATGGCGGCTACCGACCTCAGGACAATCATCGACGATGCCCGTGTCCGCAAGTCGGCGACCAAGGCGGGGACCGCCGAGAAGCCGCTCGCCGGCAAGATGCTGGCGATGATCTTCGAGAAGCCGTCCACCCGCACGCGCGTTTCCTTCGACGTCGGCATGCGCCAGCTCGGCGGGGAGACTCTGTTTCTGTCGGGCACCGAAATGCAGCTTGGGCGGGCCGAAACGATCGGGGACACGGCGAAGGTCCTTTCACGCTACGTCGATGCGATCATGATCCGCACAACCGACCACCGCCGGCTACTGGAGATGGCGGAGCATGCGACCGTGCCTGTAATCAACGGACTGACTGACGACACGCATCCGTGCCAGATCATGGCCGATATCCTGACCTTCGAGGAGCACAGGGGGCCGGTCAAGGGCAAGACGATCGCCTGGACCGGCGACGGCAACAATGTGCTTCACTCGCTGATCGAAGGCTCGGCCCGCTTTGGATACCGTATGAACATGGCCGTGCCGCTCGGCTCCGAACCGCATGACAAGTTTCTGAACTGGGCGCGCAACAACGGGGGCGAGGTCCTGCTTAGCCACGAGCCGGAGCAGGCGGTCGCCGGTGCCCACTGCGTCGTCACAGACACCTGGATCTCGATGAACCAGGAGCACCGCGCCCGCGGGCATAACGTCTTCCAGCCCTATCAGGTCAACGGCGCGTTGATGAAGCATGCTGCGCCGGACGCCGTGTTCATGCATTGCCTGCCGGCGCATCGCGGGGAGGAGGTAACCGACGAAGTCATCGACGGCCCCCAGTCGGTGGTCTTCGATGAAGCGGAAAACCGCCTTCACGCGCAGAAGTCGATTCTTGCCTGGTGCATGGGCGCGGTCTGAGGCGCAAAGGGCGGGCGAGGCGTTCTCTTGAAATCTGTACCGCGCGACACAATCTTGGGCGGGAAGCGGTCGCTTCCTATCATCAAATCGGGCAAGCGGCCCCGTGCCGGCCATCACGCACTTGGCGCTGTGGATCACGCTCATGATTTTGCGTCGACCTGAAAGCGTGGTGATCTAGGGCGCTTCGGCGCCGAGCCACGCCGGCGGAGAAATTCGTTCATGGCGGGATCAAATGGAAGGGCGGACGGTTGTACCGCTGTGCGCCGGTGCACTCGATAGGGCGGTCGCGGACATGAAGATGAAGCGGGCAGTTTCCGTCCGGAGCCCGCATGGAGTTTGAAAGGGCCATGGCCACAATCCCCGGATTGGATCAATTCGGATGATCATGGTCGAGGCAAGGAGCAAGCAATGACAGAAACAGCGCCGGGACTCGGCGAGTTCGATTTTGCCGGTGACGATCAGGTCGTGCCCTTCCAGGTCGAGGGGCTCGACGTGCGCGGCCGCGCCGTTCAACTTGGTCCGATGCTGGATGCAATTCTCGAGCGGCACAGCTATCCGCTTCCGGTAGCCCGGCTTGTCGCCGAAACCGTGGTGCTGACAGTGCTGCTCGGGACGTCCCTTAAATTCGAAGGCAAGCTGATCGTCCAGACACAGGGTGATGGGCCGGTTGACCTCGTTGTCGCGGACTTCTCGACGCCGGACCGCGTTCGCGCCTATGCCCGCTACGATGAGGAGGCGCTTGCCGCTGCCGAGAAAAACGGGCGGTCCCAGCCTCACGAGCTGCTGGGTAACGGCATTCTCGCCTTCACCATCGACCAGGGTGCGCATACGCAGCGCTACCAGGGCATCGTCGCGCTTGACGGAGCGACGCTCGAGGAGATCGCGGGCGCCTATTTCCGGCAATCGGAGCAGATACCGACCAGGGTGCGTCTCGCCGTTGCCGAGCTTCTCGACAAGGACGAGAACGGCAAGCCTCGGCATCGCTGGCGCGCCGGCGGCATGGTCGCGCAGTTCCTGCCCGATGCGCCCGACCGGATGCGACAGCCGGATCTGCCGGGCGGCGACGGCGAGGCAGACATCGAGGATATCTTTGACGAGGACGATCTATGGGCGGAAGCCAAGGTGATGGTCGAGACGATCGACACCGATGAGCTCACCGATCCCACAGTCGGAACCGAAAGACTGCTGTACCGGCTGTTTCACGAGCGCGGTGTTCGCGTCTATGAACCGCAGGCGGTCTATGACCGCTGCAGCTGCTCGCGCGAGAAAATCAGGGATGTTCTGACTGGGCTCGGCGACGAAGATATCGAAAGCAGTGTCGAGGACGGGCTGATCAAGGTCACCTGCGAGTTCTGTTCGACGACCTACCGCTTCGAGGCGAGTGAGGTCCGTACCCAGTGAGAAGCTGCCCAGGCTTCAAGTCTCCCGTGCCCGGCAGGCGGTCGCTTGCGGGGAGAAGGAGGCCGGCAGGCCGCATGAGGGCGCTTTTCTAGTTAAGGGTGCGGACAAGGCCCGGAGAATCAAGCGAGAAGGCGGGAATGGCGACATTGAAGGTCTCCCCGCCTTCCGCCTCCATGCTGTAATGTCCGAACATCACACCGGATGGCGTGTCCAGCGGGCAGCCTGAGGAGTATTCATAGGTATCGCCCGGATTGAGCAGCGGCTGCTCGCCGATCACGCCGGGCCCGCTCACCTCGTCTACCTGCCCGTTCTCGTCGGTAATGTGCCAATAGCGGGTCATCAGCCGGACCGCGACGTCGGAATGGTTCGCTATGATGATGCGATAGCCCCAGACATAGCGGCTGTCGTCGGGATCAGACTGTTCTTCGAGGTAATACGGCTCGACCGTCACCTCGATATCGTGCGTCAGTGCGCGGTACATGTGCAACACCCTGTTTCAAATCCCTACGCGTATTCTATAGCATTATGGTTTCGTCAAGAATAACAGCAAGATTATGCGAGTGGCAGTCAAATTCCCCGGAGCATTGCGGGCCTGAGCGCTGTGTCTGGTGCTTGTTACCGTCTTCCCAGTGCTTGCTGGTGCAGCACTCCGGCAGCGCTGTGTCTGCGTCTTTTTCAACGCTGGGACTTGGACTGGCTGGCAACTGTGTTTGTCAGGTGGTTCGTCGGAAGGTTGTTTTGTCCCTGATGATGGCGTTTGCGATGGCGAGCAATTTGCGGGCAAGCGCAATGATGACGACCTTGAAGGGCTTGCCTGCCTCCTTCATTTGGTCAGCATGGGACTTAAAAGC